>CAWBRI010000009.1:0-420360 GCA_963791155.1 uncultured Pseudomonadota bacterium | reverse complement strand
GTGCAGGCAGGCCAAGGTCTTGGGCAGTTCACCGGGCTGCCCTTTGTTGTCTACACGGTCCCGCCGGGAAAGCGATTGGTCGTGGAGCACTTTTCGTCGGAACTGGGGACCGCTACTGGAACCGCCGTCGATAGATACTTACTCGCCGTCGCCGACGATCCGGCACAGCCCGGCAGCAGCTCGTTTGCCCATTTCGTACCGCCGGCGTACCACGCGCCGTGCGGCCCCTGCGTCGCAGGAAGTGAACTCTGGGTGGCGAGCCAGCCGATCCGAATGTACGTCGATGCCGGAAAAGCACTGGTCGCGGGCGTCTCATTGAGCACTTCAGCAGGTCCCAACGCCTTCGTTTTCTACGGTGTCAGCGGATATCTGGTCGACGTTCCATAGCAACGGCCGGAGGAGCAGATCGCCGCAGGCACGGTGACAGCTCTCCGCTGTCGCGGCCCCGCTTCGGCGGCTGCCTTTCGCTTCGCTGCTGTCCCCTGCCCCGTCGTCGATGCCAGCCTGCCCGGCCTGATCCTGGCGGGCGGTGGCCTGCTCGGCTGGTGGCGACGGAAGCGGAAGGCTGAAGCGGCAGCCTGAGCGCGAAGCCTCCGATGCAACAGAGCCCCGGCCGACGTGCCGGGGTTTTTGTTTGACGAATGTCTGGATGTGGCCCGACTTTGGACCTCCAGGCATGTCCGCCGTTACGTCAGCTTCCGGGGGAAAACCGGAAAACATTTTCTCTATCAGAGCATTTCCGGGTGTGACCCGAGGCGGACATGCTGGTCTGAGGGCTAGATGGCGAGTTTCGTCCAAAATATTGCCGCTTGACCGCCGATGCGACAAATGTTCGGATCGCCCTCCCTCCCACTGGAGACGACCCACCTCGGGAAGGTCGCGACGAAAACCGTACCTGCTGAAAGTTCAGTGCAGCGCTTCGCATGCGGCGGCGCTGAAGTGAAGGGGCAAATGCCATGGAATTTCGCGTCAGATTACTTGCGACGACGATGGCGCTCGGTTTTCTGGGCTTGGTTCCGAACCAGGCGCGTGCCGATCTGATCGGGGGTACGGTGCAGGCGTTCTATTACAATGGCACGCTTGTCGGTCCGGCGGGACTACTTCCTGACGGCGCAGCCACCTCAGATCCAATTGCGGTGACGGCGGCAGGGGTAACCTTCACGAACAACGTCAGCCAAACGGACATCGGTGTAAGTGCCACCCAGATCGTGCTCACGAACCAAGTGCGGGTGCGTTTTGTGTCTCAGGCGCGTCAGGGAGCGCCTGCACCGACGAGATCAACGGATTCGACTTTAAGTTCACCGGTGAAAACATCCTCGGCGTGTCTGTCGATCCCGCCTCGGCCCCTGCCTTCCTGCCGTCTCCGCCACTTCCAAGGCAACACGCACCTGGGTCTGCAACTGATCAGCAACAACGAAATTCGAGTTGATGTCACGGGCGATCTTCCGCGCTTGAACGATCACTTATCCTCGACCTCTCGTTCACGACAACCGCACCCGTCCCGGGTCCGATCGTCGGTGCTGGCCTACCCGGGTCTGCTGTTAGCGAGCGGTGGCCTTCTCGGGTGGTGGCGGCGAAAACAGAAGGCTGAAGCGGCGGCTTAATCGCCACGCACGATGCAAACAGAGCCCCGGCCATGTGCCGGGGTTTTTGTTTGTCAAATGTCTGGATATGGCCCGACCCGGACCTCCCGGCATGTCCGCTCTTGCGCCGCTGTTTGGTCGCGATCGGCCCGACAGCGGACTCGTTGTGCTCACTGTGAGTTTTGTCGATCCTGACCCAGAGCCGACTTGGCGTGTTTTCGGCCCCATCCTAGACTGCGGCGATCCAGTGGCGCGGCCGATACTGGGGCGACGGAGCACTTCATGACCCGAACTTCGAAGATTTCTCTTGTTCTGTTGGCTCTGC
The DNA here is from genome assembly GCA_963791155.1 of uncultured Pseudomonadota bacterium. GTDB lineage: Bacteria > Pseudomonadota > Alphaproteobacteria > Rhizobiales > Xanthobacteraceae > JAVDCA01. Next base: position 418,452 of record CAWBRI010000009.1, on the reverse strand, counting down.
TTGCGAGCGCTGCCACCGCTCGCGCACAACAAACGCCGGACGCACGCGTCGCCGACATCGTCAAGGCCGGCAAGCTGCGCTTTGGGCTGTTTCCGCCGCAATACGTGAAGGATCCGGCGACCGGTGATCTGAAGAGCGCATGGGTCGAGGTCGCGCGCGCACTCGCGGGGCGAATCGGAGTTCGAATTGGTTCTGCTTGAGCATCCGACTCCTCCCAAGGCTATCGAGTGCCTCAAGGCCGGGGCGTGCGATGCGATCTTCCTGCCCCGTGACGATCGCGCCGCCGGCTGTAGCCGACTTCTCGGCGCCTTACATGCAGTTCGAGTACACGTTGCTGGTGCCCGCCGGGTCCTCGATCACGCCGCTTTGCCGACGCTGACCGCGCCGGGGTGCGGATCGCGGCCGTGCGCAACCATGCTTCGACAAATGCTCTGATTCCTCTCCTGAAGCAGGCCCAACTGGTGTATGCCGACACCCCCGACCCCACGTTCAGCCTGCTGCGCGACGGGCAAGCGGACGTCATGGCATCAGTCCGCGGCACGCTTCTCGGCTATTCCGCTCAGCTACCCGGCTCACGCGTGCTGGAAGACCACTACGGAGCAAACATCAATCGGATCGCCATTGCGAAGGGCAATGCCGGACGGCTCGCCTACATCAACGAATTTGTCGAGGAGGCAAAGGCATCCGGGCTCGTGCAGCGGGCCATTGATCGCGCCGGCCCGCCCGGAGCGACGGTAGCGCCTGCGGGCGATCCGAACTGATGCCTCGCAAGCTCCTTGTCTGGTGTTGGCCCAACCCAGAAGTTGCTGAGACGATCGCGAATTTCCGGTTCTTGGGTGTAAGAGCGGACTCAATGTGCTCGCGATGAGCATTTCCGCGTTTGACCCCAAGCGGTCCTTTCTTCCGTAAGCCTGCATCCTGGCCGCGTCCAATAGCGGCCCCCCTCAGTCCGACTTCACAAGCCCAAACTCGACGATGCTCTTTTGGCCAGTCATGGGAACGATGACGGTCCCTTCACCATCATTTTGTTGCCGTTGACCTGGATGGGGTATACCCGATCAGTGTCGAAGATCGCCTGACTAGACGCGGCGTCGACGTGAGCCGTCAGCTTGATGCCTTCTGCGGTCTGCTCAGCGGTCGTGTATTTGCCTGTCCAAGCCACCTGCGTCTTCATCATTGCGATAGCTTCAGCATCGGTCAGCGTCGGCGTGGCTGGTGCCTTCCGGGTCGCATCCACGAACAATAGCCAGAACCGCGTGGGGGTAATCGTGACGTAACCCGCCACTTGCTCCCCGAGGGGATAGACAACCTTATCGCCGGTTGTGGCTTTGAGACTAAAGACCTTCCAGCTCCCAATAAGCTGGTCCTTGGTTGTCGTTTGTTGGGCGTGTGACGTCCCCGCTGCGGTCAGTACGATGACGCTCGCGAGCAGTACCTTCTTCATGCGAACCTCCCCAGGCTGAAAATCCACACTTGGGGCTTCGCCGCCCCGACTTTTAAAGTATACAACATCATACCGTTCGCGCGAAAGCCGGTTGCATGCCCATCTGACGCATAGCGGCGGATCGCGGCGGCGCAGCAATTCGGTCGCTTCCAGGGCATTGCGGACATCATTGGACGTGGGGCGCCTGCGAAATCCGACGTTACTGACCCATGAGCGACATTGGCGCGTCGTTACGGTGCGCCGCCCTGTGACCCAGCGCGGGCCGTCCCCGGCACACGCGTGCGCTGCCTCGTTACGGTATCCGCGGTTTGCCCGAACGGGATCGATTTCGACGCTGCGGACACGGTCGGCTGGGTGTTGATCTGGCTGGCCTTTTGATAGGCCCGCACAGTGGCAGGCCGCGCCTGGATCCTCTCGAACCAACGCTTGAGGTGCGGGAACCCGCACGGCTGCGCGGACAACAGGATCACCAAACGCTCACCAAACGCTCGTTGCGCCGCCCGGGCTGTCGGATAGTCTGGCCTACATGTTCGATCGCAAGCGATTCTTTATCGACCGCAAGCAATTCCTTGCCACGCTTGCGGGCGCGGCCGGCGGCGCCATCGCGATCGCGAGCATGGAGGCATTCTCTGTCACCACCGCATTTCCGCTGATGGCAATTCCGTTCGCGACGTCAATCGTCACGGTTCTCGGCTCGCCCCAAGCAGAGCCGGCGCAGCCGCGCGCGCTCATCGGTGGCCACCTCGTCTCCACACTTGTCGGCGTCCTCATCGTCAAGGTGTGCGGACCGGCGCCGTGGGCTGCGGCAGTGGCGGTCGGCCTCGCGATGATCGCAATGCAGCTGACCGGCACGTTCCACCCGCCGGCCGGGATCGATCCGCTGGTTGTGGTCGTCAACGACATGTCATGGAGCTTCCTGCTCGCGCCGGTCGGCATCGGCGCGTTGCTGCTCTCACTGTTCGCCTTCACCTGGCACAACCTGGTCGCGCGCGGACCCAATAGGGGTGATACTTGGCCGACGAAGTGGTGGTGACCGTTGTTTATCGAGCAGGTCGGCCAGACTTCTGCTCCTGGCACGACTCGGACCTCGGCCTGCCCCTCTTGTTGCAGTAGCGAAGCCGAATATGATGGACGACAGTTACAGAGGCCAAAGCCCGCCCAAGAGTCGAAAGTGGCAGTCGGAGAGCTTTATGGAAATCGCCCTTTACTACGCCCCCATCACCTGTGCACTCGCGCCCTACATTACGCTCACGGAAGCCGGTGCGAAGTTCGAGGTACGCCCGCTCAATTTCAGGAAGGGCCAGCACACGTCGCCCGAGTACCTGAAGATCAATCCCAAGCACAAGGTGCCGCTGCTGATCGTCGACGGAAGGGTCCTGAGCGAGAGCGTGGCGATCCAAACCTGGATTGCGCGCACCTTCCCACAGGCCAAGTTGCTGCCGGCCGACCCGTGGCAAGAGTTGCAGGCGATCTCATTGATGTCGTGGTGCTCAGGCGGCATCCATCCGTTCCTGGCACGCATTAATTCTCCGTCGAAAGTCTGCGACGTTCCAGGGACCGAAGAGAGCGTGAAGAAGCTCGCAGCCGCAAATCTGATGGAGTTGTTCAAGATCGCTGATGATCTTCTGGCTGGCCGTGATTTCTTCTTCGATCACTTCACGGCGCCGGATGCGCATTTCTTCTGGTGCCAGCGGCGAGCGCGGCAATTCGAGATCGATCTCTCGGGGTTCAAGAACTGCGTCGCGCACTTCGAGCGCATGCAAAAGCGATCCAGCGTACAAAAGCTCCTGGCATTCGAGAAATCGGTGCAGGACGACTTCGCTAAGGCTGCTTGATCAATCCGCCGAATTTGTCGAAGAGGTCCAGTTTATTTTCTTCAGAATGAATGCCAAAGCGGGCCGATGGGTCCGGAGTCGGGGGCAGACCGGACTCTCGACGGACGTGGCCGGGAGGTCGGTTTATGACCGATTCTGTTGAAAAAGTGCCCCAACGGAGTCGACCCAATTTTTTCCGCGTCGCTTGTGCGATTTCTAAACAAGGACGCGGTGGGCCTCATCGGACGGCGCCGAAGCGACGTGGATCGTTCTAAAAGGAATTGCGAGGCTATCAATCGTCGATTTCAGATGTCGATGCGATTTGAGCTGATTTACGCCGCATCTCAACTCGGGACTTTTTCAACAAAATCGGCCCTAAACGGACCTCTTGGAGGACCGTTCTAGACCGAACGTCCGGGAGGAAGAACCACGACAGTGGCTCCCATTCTCACCCGGCTGTAGAGATCGATCACGTCCTCGTTGGTCATGCGGATGCAGCCGGACGATATGGCTTGGCCAATGTATTCCGGCTGGTTGGTGCCGTGAATACGGTAGAGCGTGTCCTTGCCGCCCTCATAGAGATAGATGCCCCGCGCGCCCAGCGGGTTGCGCGGGCCACCCGCGACGTGCGCCGGGTATGGGCCGAGCCGCGCCTGGATCTCGGCCGTCGGTATCCAGTCGGGCCACTCCGCCATGCGGCCGACCTGAGCCACGCCCGACCAGGCCTGGCCCTGCTCGCCCACGGTGACGCCGTAGCGGATCGCCTTGCCCTTCGGCACGACGTAATAGAGAAAGCGCGCACTCGTATCGACCACGATCGTGCCCGGCTTCTCCCGGCCGCTGTAGTCGACGATGTGTCGCTGATAGGTCTGGGGAATCGTTGCCTGGGCATAAGGCGCATGCGCGAGCAACGCCTTGTCTCGCGGCGTCTGATTGGCATCGGATGCCGCTTCGAGCGTCGCTTGGGTACAGCCCGAGACGAGCAGTCCGATCAAACTCACGACGAGAAACCAACGCATTGGCACAGCCTTTCCGCTCTATCGGTGCGCATCGGAGGACGTTCGAGGATCCAAGCGCGCATCGACCCAAATTTGTTCGACCGCGATGGCCCGCCGGCACCCACCCCGGATCAAGTCCGGGGTGGGCTCGCGCCGAAATGTGCTCTAGTCTAGTAGACGCCGCCGCCCCAATTGAACCGGTAATTGATACCGGCCTTGAACATCTGGATGTTGCGGCTGATGTTCAGCCTGTCGTTGACGATGACACTGCTGGTCGACGGCGACCAGTTGTTCAGACCCACCCAGTCGTACTCGAGCTTCGCCGACCACTGGGGCGCGAACGCCCATTCGCCGCCAAGTCCGACCGTCCAGCCGCTGTTGTTGTTGGTGGCGCCGACTGATGCTGTAGCGCCCGCCAGATTGGTGAATGTCAGCGTGGCGCTGTTTTGCACCCAGGCGCCGCCGCCCTTGAAGTAGAACAGCCAGTTGTCCCAACCGTAACCGATGCGCCCGGTCAACGTCGAAATCCAGTCGGTATTGGCAGACGCCTGCAGGGTTCCAATCGGAGTGACGACGAGGTTGCTCGTCTTGCTGATCGTCGTTCCGTCGATGTCCCATTCGACGCCGAGCACCCAGCGGTTGATCTGCCAATTGTAGCCGATCTGTCCGCCGCCGATGAACCCGTTGCTGTCCGAGGTCAGGTTCGCGCCCGTGACCACGTCGGTGATGCTTCCTTGCGACCAGGCACCACCAATGTTCGCGCCGATGTACAGGCCGGTCCAGCTGAAGACCGGAACCGGCGCCGGCGGCGGCGCCTTCACCGGAAGATCAGCCGCCACAGCCGGAGCCACGGCGAAGGCCGCAGCACAAATGCCGATCAACAAACTTGATCTCATCGTGTGTTCCCTCCATCCACCGAATCAAACGGATGTTCGACCCTGAAGCCGGGAATTCTATCACCGGTCGCTCACGACAACCGTGTCGTGCAAGATACACTCGGCTGCAAAACGCGTGAATGCGTGTGGAATTACTACACCCAATTACCTAATGCTGCTTCTAATGACCTCATTCTGTTCGTCCTTGTACATGGAACACTTGGTTACCGTCCTGGATTCTGTTTTATCCAGGAGACGTGGTCATCACGATCCGCGAAGCCTGCGGTGCGGGTAGGCGCATGGTGAACGGTCGCTGCGTGGCTACTCCCGCCCGCCGTTCCGCGCGTAGGTGTGCGACTGGAGTGCATGCTTGCCAGGGTTTGTTTATCCGCAAGCGCCAGTCGGCCATAGGCAGCGGGCAGACCTTATACCAAACAGCCTCGGACGGTGCTATCTTATCGCCTAATGCATTCAAGCGTCGGCACGAAGTGCGCCGGGAAAAACAAAGTCGCCAAAGGGGGATGACGATGCAATCCAGTTCTCACTCGCTGCTGTCGTGGGCCGACGGGTTCGCCACCAAGAGCGCTGACTTGTTGATTCTGGTCGGGCGCATTCTGCTGGCGTGGGTGTTCGTCGGGGTCGCGTACGGAGCAATCACCAACTTCGCCGGCTCGCTCGCCTATTTCACGTCACAGAAACTCTTCTCGCCCGAGCTGTTCACGTGGGTGGCTCTCTTGCTCGAACTTGTAATATCGGCCAGTTTGATTCTGGGCGTTGGCACGCGCTACGGCGCAATTCTGACATTCGCGTTCGTGGTGGTCGCCACTGCGATCGCACATCGTTATTGGGAATTCCCTGCCGGCCCGCAGCAAATCGGCCAGTACAATAATTTTCTGAAGAATATCTCGATCATGGGCGGCGCCGTGGCGATCTTCGTCACCGGTGGCGGCCGGCTCTCCCTGGATCACATGCTGGCAAAATAGCAGCTTACGCGAAGCCGGCCGACGCGGCGCATCTTTCGGCGCGCGATCTCGCGGGCTTCGATCCGAAGGCGCCGCCGCCCAAGCGGGGCGTGCGCGCGACGAGCATTTCCGGATCTTGACCCAACCCGGACCCTCCGGGGTATTCGATGGACAGCGGGATCGTGCCGGAGATCGGCTGCTTTCCCCGGCGTGATGCAGCTGCGGCTATCATTGGGTTTGGGTCGGACATTTCCCGCCCGGTCCGGGCATCATCCCCATTCGCATGGACGCGCGTTTGAGATAGCCTCGTCGTCGAACCATCGGAGCATGCCGGATTTCGCTCAGCGTCCGGCGGCCCATCCGGCAATAATACGCTTTCAACAGGGGAGGCTGTCATGATCGGGCGTCGCGAATTCGTGCTCCGCGCAGCTGCCGCCGGCGTGCTGATGCAACCGCGCTTGGGCTACGCCAAGGCATCGCAGCCGGCCACCAACGTCAATTTCGACGTCCCAGCGGGCGCGTGCGATTGCCACACGCATATCCATGGCGATCCGGCCAAGTTTCCGTGGTTTGCGGGGCGCACCTATACGCCCGAGGCGGCGCTGCCGGAGGAAATGACCGCGCTGCACAAGATGCTCAAAGTCCAGCGCGTGGTGATCGTAACGCCGAGCGTGTACGGCCCCGACAATTCCGCGACACTCTATGGCATGGCGGCGCGCGGCAAGGACGCGCGCGGCGTGGCGGTCATCGACGCCACGACCACCGACGCCGAGCTGGATCGGCTCGTGTCGCTCGGATTCAAGGGCATACGCCTAAATCTCTCGACTGCCGGCATCAACGATCCGAAGGTCGCGACCGAGCGCTTCCTCGGCGCCGCTGCGCGCGTGAAGAGCCGCAACTGGCATATCCAGCTCAACACGACACTGCCGGTGATCGCCGCGATGAAAGACGCGCTCGCCGCCTCGCCGGTGACACTGGTGTTCGATCACTTCGGCAATGCCAACGAGGCGCTCGGGCCGGGGCAGCCCGGCTTCTCCGATCTGGTGAGCCTCGTGAAATCCGGCAAGGCCTATGTCAAGATTTCGGTCACCGCGGGCCCGCGCGAGAACTACGGCTATTTCACGCCGCTCGCCCAGATGCTGATCAGCGCCAACGTCGACCGCATCCTGTGGGGCACCAACTGGCCACACCCGAATTCGGCGGGCGGCAGCACCGCGAAGGTGACGCCGCTGTGGCAAGTCGACGACGGGCTTGTGTTCAATCTCCTGCCCACCTGGGCGCCGGACGCCGCGGTGCGCAAGAAAATCCTCGTCGACAATCCGGCGCGGCTGTATGAATTTTAGTGGCGTGGCGTCCCCGCCGCCGCGAGACCCGAGGACCCCATGCCTGCTTCCACCCCCTACATCAATGCGGTCGAGCTCGACATCGTGCCCGCCGAATTCGACACATTCAAAGCCGCGATCCTGGAGAACGCGGCGGCGAGCGTGAAGGAGCCCGGCTGCCGGCAATTCGACGTGCTGGTCGAAGAGAGCAATCCGCACCACGTGTTCCTGTACGAAGTCTACGACGACGCGGCCGCCCTCGAGGCCCATCGCGCAACGGCGCATTTCAAGAAATACGCCGCGACGGCCGCGCCCATGATCGCGAAGCGCGTGGCGCGGCACATGTCGCCGATCGCATTCAATGCCAAGGCGCGGTAGGGTTTTGCGCATCAGCAAGAGCAATGGCGTGGCTGATGGATAAAGACGCTCGGATGCCGACGCCGCGACGGAAGCGCGGGCATGACGGAGCGCGTGGTTCGATCTGACCAGATCACGCGCTAGACCTCGACCACGCAATCCTCGTAACTCGGCATGCGCGCCAGAAACCCGCCCGACACCAGGCTCTCCGCCAGCCGCCCAAACCCCTCGCGCGACATCTCGGGCGTCTTCGCCCAGATCCCAGCCTCGCCATAGCGGCGCAGTGCGCTCGCCAGCACGTCGGGCGGGACATCCGGATAGTACGGCGCGGTGATCGCCGCCAGCTCGCCGGTGCCGTGGGCGGCGAGCCAGCCCTGCATGGCCCGGATGGCGCGCGTCATCGCGGCGAAAGCCTCCGCGGTCGCGCGCGATCCGGTCGCGCGACGCGATGAAGCTCGTATAGACGGTCGGGCCGCGCGCGCTCGCCGCGTAGAGGATGTCCCCTGCCCCGTCGCGCAGCGCCATCGAGACGAACGGCTCGAACAGCTGCACGACGTCGAGCCGGCCCGCGCGCAGCGCCGAAAGATTCTCCGCCATCGTGCGATCGGCCACGCGATCGAGCCGGCCCGGATCGATGCCAGCGAGGCGCAGATCGTGCTGCAGGCACATCCAGGGCGTCGGCACCTCGGACACCGTGGCCAGCCGCAGGCCCGGCAGATCCGCGAGCCGGAAGGCCGCGCCGCCGGCTCGGCCCACCAGATAGAACGGATCGCGCCCCACGACCTCGCAGAAACAGACGAGCCGCGACTCCGGCGCCCGGTCGTGCGCCTGCATCACCCGCATCGGGCCGCCCCAGGTCAGGTCGATGGAGCCGTCGCGCAATCCCGCAATTGCGTCGCCGGGGACCGACGAGCCGATGAACGCGACCTCGACGCCTTCGCGTTCATAGAAGCCGAGCGCCTGCGTGGCATAGAACGGCGCGTAGAACACCGCGCGGAAATTTTCGGCAAGCCTGATTTTCATGCCAGTCCGTTCATGGGGCGCCGACGCCGGTGCAGGCGCCGCGCCGGGGCGGCGCCGCAACGCCATGATACGCCGGCGTCGCACGTCTAATTAAATCAAATCAGCATCGTTTGCGAATTGAGTGAGACTCTCATTTCAAGACGATTGTCCGGGTTAATGCTAAGCGCGCATTTCATCTCCGTGCGCACCCTGAAACCACAGTTCCGGACCGTTCTATTACTAGAACAAGATCGTCGTCACAATGGTGGGTGGTAACATGGGAAACCGGCGTATCGTGGAAGCCGTCGAGCCAGCGGTGCTCGCACGGCGAAAAGTTCGGCCTCGCGCCTGCCTGGCCGACTGCAAGCCGCACATTCGAACCTTCCTCGCCGAGGCGCTGGAAGAGCTCGGATTCACCACATGCGAATGCGCGCATGTCGACGAGCTGCCTGCGATCCTGGAGCGGCAGCCTCCCGACCTCTTCGTGCTCGGGCTGACGGCGTGCGGCGTCGAGGGCGCCACCATGCTGAACATCCTTGCGGCCAGTGCGTTCGACGGCAAGGTCCTGCTGCTGGGTCCGCGCGAGTGGCCCATGGTCGCGGAGGTCCGGGAGCGCGGCGAGGAGCTCGGGCTGGCGATGCTCCCGTTGCTCGCGACGCCGTTCGCGGTCGGCAATCTGCGCGACAGCGTGGCGTCTCTCGGGTTCATCGAGGAGCCGTCGGTCTCGCCGGGCGACGTCACGCAGGCGGTCGGCGCGGGCCGCATCGAGCTGTGGTATCAGCCGAAGCTCGACGCGCGCACGCTCGGCGTCGCCGGCGCGGAGGCGCTCATCCGCATGCGTCATCCGATCAGCGGCGTCGTGTCGCCCGCGTATTTCATGCCGGATGACGGTGGTCCGCACGCGCGGGAGCTGTCGGAATTCGTCATCCGCCAGTCCGTCCGTGATTGGCACGGCTTCGCCGGCCAGCACGGGCCCGTCGAGATCGCCATCAATCTCCCGGTCGATTTCCTGCAGGATCCGGAATCGGTCCGGACCCTTTGCGGGCAGGTGCCGAGACACCCGGCTTTCCAAGGGCTGATCGTCGAACTCAACGGCGCCGAGGCTCTTCGCAACCTGGCGCTGATGAAAGAGGTCGCCAGCCGGGTCCGGTTTCACAATATCGGTATTTCCATCGACGATCTCGGGGCGGAATGGCTTTCGTTCGCCGACATCGGGGTGTTCCCGTTCGTCGAGATCAAGGTCGATCGGAAATTCGTCGCCGGCTGCGCGGAGGACGGCGCAAAGCAGACGATGTGCCGACAAATCCTCAAGCTCGCCGACACGGTGGGCGCACGCACGGTCGCGGTCGGCGTCGAGACCAGGGCCGACTTCGACTGCGTGCGCGAGATGGGGTTCGATATGGTCCAGGGCTTTCTGTTCGCCAAGCCGATGCCGGCGCACAAATTCGCGCGCACCATGCTGAACCGTCCGGCGACCCTGCGGCACTGACCCGCGCGGCGTCGTAGGGTGGGCAAAGCGAAGCGTGCCCACCACGACGCCGCGCGTGGGCACGGGCGCGTGCCGCCCCCGTGCCCACCCTACATGGCTCACCGCAGAGCGGGAGCGAGCGCGGTCCGGATCTCGACCTCCGACGTGAGGGTGCGGTGGACCGGACACTTGTCGGCGATTTCCAGGAGCTTCCCTCGTTCGGCTTCGTCGAGATCGCCATCGAGCGCGATGGTGCGGTCGATGCGGTCGAGCATGCCCTCCTTGGTCTCGCAGTCGACGCAATCGCCGGCATGGATCTTGGCGTGCCGCAGCGTGACCGACACCCGCCGCAGCGCCAGCTTCTTGCGCTCGGCATAGAGCCGCAGCGTCATGGCGGTGCAGGCGCCGAGGCCGGCGAGCAGGAGCTCGTAGGGGCCCGGTCCGCTGTCGAGCCCGCCGGCCGACACCGGCTCGTCGGCCAAGAGCCTGTGAGGCCCGATCGCGACGGCCTGCTGGAAGAGGCCTTCGCGCGTCTCCGCCACCACGACGGCGCGGGGATCGGCATCGGTCGCCGGCTCCGGCCGCGCGGCGGCCTCGAGATAGCGCTCGGCCCACGCCGCGATCACGTGCGCCACATAGATCGCGTCGCTGCGGCGGCTCAGCAGGTGGTCGGCGTCGGCGAGCGAGACGAAGCTCTTGGGATGCCGGGCGGCGAGAAAGATCCTGCTGGCATTGTCGATGCCGACGGTCGCGTCGGTCGGCGAATGCAGCACGAGCAGCGCCTTGCGCAGCCCGACCACGGCATCGGTCAATTTTTGCTCGGCCACGTCGTCGAGAAACTCGCGCCGGATGCGAAACGGGCGGCCCGCCAGCGCGACCTCCACCTCGCCCCGCTCGCGGATGTCCGCGAGTTTGTGCTTGAACAGGCCGACCACGTGCGCCGGGTCGGACGGCGCCGCGATCGCGGCGACCGCCAGCGCCTCGGGCACGCGGGCGGCGGCGGCCAGAATGGCGGCGCCGCCGAGGCTGTGGCCGATGAGGAGCGCGGGCGCGCGCCGTGTCTTGCGCAGGTGGTCCGCCGCCGCCACGAGGTCGGCGACGTTGGAGGAAAAATCCGTCGCCGCGAACTCGCCCTCGCTCGCGCCGAGCCCGGTGAAGTCGAACCGCAGCACCGCGATGCCGCGACGGGAGAGCGTCTCGGCGATGCGCCTGGCCGCGAGATTGTCCTTGCCGCAGGTGAAGCAATGGGCGAACAGCGCGAAGGCGACGGGCTCCTGGTCGGGGAGCTCGAGCACGGCCGCCAGGCTCTGCCCGCGCGAATTGGGGAAATCGAAGCGCTCGGCCGGCATCGGCACCTCCCGCCGGGTGAACGTTATTCCAGCATGACGGCATTCTAACATGACTGCGTCATTGCGGTCCCCGGGTCCGACCTTCGGTCGGCCCGAGGACAGGCTCCAGCGGGCAATCCAGCAAGCTCAAACCCCGGAAACGCAAGAGTAGAGGTCGTCCAAAATTCGGGCACCATCGCCGAGAAGGACCCGCTCCACCGAAGAAGCCTGGTCCACGCGTTTCATGCCCGAGATCGACCGCGAGCAACGCGGCTGCGGCGCACGCGCTTTGTCAACTCGCGATCGGCGATCCGGCCTTGTGCCGATCCGATGACCGCAATCAGCTAGCCCAACCCGGTCACTCGCTGCGGTGCCGCGATATGTCGGATATCGCATGCGAAGCAGACTTGACGTGCTCGCCGTGAGCATTTCCGGGCGCGACCCAACTCCGACATGCCGGCGTTTCACGCCAAGGCCTGCTTAAGGGAAAGCACCATTTGGGACAGTAGTGCTGTCCGACGTGACGAAACCGGCACGCGACTTTAGCTCGACTTCCCTCCGCAATGAGCCCACGCTGCCCAAGAGTGCCCCGAGGGTTGCAAGATGGACGGCTTCGTGCACCAGCAGAACCTTGAGCGCCTCCGTAAGCTTCTGGCTGAATCGCCGGATCACCCCCAGCGACAGCAGATTTTGAAGCTCCTCGCCGAGGAAGAGGCGAAGGACCGGACGCTGAAATAACGCGATCGAGCCCCATGACCGCTCGACCCGCGCGGCGAACGATTGATCGATCCGCACGCATTGGAGCAGCGCGACCGGATGGCTGCGAGGCCGCCAAGCGGTTGTCTGTCAGCCCGATGGTTGCGCCTTATTGACATAGATCAGTGCCGCAAGTCGCGAAGCGTGTAGAATTTCAATAGTCGGGGAGATTGATAAAGGACAACCAATCCCATGCGCATCACAACGATTGCCATCGGCAGCGTCCTTGCGGCCTGTCTCGCCGCGCCCACCGCCGGCATAGCTCAGACGAACCCAACCTACGCCAGTTGCGATGCCCTCGCGGGTCAGCGGGGCGTCGCCGAGTTCGAACGACGTTCGACGGACGGACAGTCGCCCTACCGGCAGTTCATGGTTGGGTGCCTCGCCGGACTCTCGGGCACAACGACCGGGGCTGCCGCTCATCCCATGACGACGGCCGCCACGCGGATCGCCAGCAAATGGGATGCATGCGATGAACTCGCGGGTCAGCGGGGCGTCGCCGAGTTCGAACGGCGTTCGACGGACGGACAGTCGCCCTACCGGCAGTTCATGGCTGGGTGCCTTGCCGGCCAAACTCACTGATCCCGGCAAAACATTGCCGATCTCGGGCTTGCCCGAGATCGGTGCGCCACATCCATCAATGCACGGCGGTTGTCCGCACAGAGGCCATTGGCGCCTGCGTGTGGTGCGGGACGCCGCTTGCGAGTGTTACCAGACCGTCAAGGCGCATTCCCGACGTCACATGATCATGGCGGCCGCCTCAAGGTGAGGTGCGTTGTTTGCTGCAGTGCATGAGTCGGGTCCTGGCCCGACTCGGACCATGGACGATGTCCGCTGTTCGTCCGCTAACCGGGGCGAAGCGGATTCGATAGGCTCACTCTGAGTTCTTCCGGTACCGACCCGGACCCGACGTCTTTTGGCACGCTTGTCAGGCCGATCGCCCGATCGCAGAAATGCTGTGACGCTCACCGGTCTGGCGCAGGACCGATGTCACCATCGTGTCAGCTAGACGACAAGCGCGATGGGGAAACTCTCACGTCGCGAGCCGCCACGCCTGGAAACGGCTGCATCACTGCTCTTTGGCCCAATAGGCTGTTTGCCTGGCGAAATCCGCATCCGCATCCGCTCCCGACCATTTCACCAGCTTGCCGTCGCGATTGAGCGCGCTTGAGACGCGGTTCATATGTGTTCCGGTGACGTGGACTGCAAAAAAAAGTGGCTTGTCGGTCCCCCGGAAGAACACCAGGCCGTTCTCCCGGCGTGGGATGATGACCATGAAGCCATACTTTTCGTCGGGCGTTTTGCGTTCGATTGAGCGGGTGGAGAGCTTGCTCTCCCCCCCAAGACCCAAAATGGCTGGCGACGAGAGCGGCGTGATATCCGGCTCGGCCAGCGCTCGCTTGATCAAGCGATCAAGCACGGCGGAGTCGAGCTTCTCCGAACCTTGCGCCGATGGGCGCTGTGCAGACACCGGGCGCTGTGCGGACAGGAGCCACGCAAGCACGCCTCCCACAAATGCCCTGCGGCCGGACAGAAAGGCCGGATAACGGAGGCTCATGCGTTTTCCCCAATGTTGCAATCGCGATATCATCGTTCAGAGCCGATCAATTCACAAGAGCACGGCCGATGTCGTGCGCGAGCTCGCGGCCGCGGGCCGCTTGCCGGGGAAGACGAGAGAGGAACGCCAGCCGAGACCAGCCGTCGTAGCCCGGATCGAGCGGCAGCGAGATCCGGGAGTCCTCCCGTCGGCCGGGCGAGCGCACTGCGCCCACTCGCGCGCCACCGGCTCGCCGGTTAGGATCGGCCCTGCGCGCAGGCGCGGCGCCGAGCCAGCCGCACGTCGATCGCAACAGGGGTGCCGGATGCTGAAGCAGATCGAGCTGTTCGCCAAATACGGCCCTGCGGTCGCGCTGATCTCGCTCGTGATCGGCGGGGTCTACAACATCGGCGTCATGTGGGGCGCCGGCCAGCTCGACCTTCTCTACCTGCTGACCTATCTCGATCACATCAACTCGGCCGTCATGTCGACCGGGTTCTTCCTGGTCGCGTTGTTCATCGTCTATGGCCTCGGCTGGATCGTCGCGCCGATCGTCGCGCGCGTGGCGCGGTGGCTGCGCATCGATCGGCTGAAGGTCGGCATCGGAGCGCGCCCGGTCGCCGCGATCATCCTCCTCCTGTTCTTCGGCATGGATCAGCTGCGGGTGCACGGGGTCACCCCGCGCCTGATCGCCGGCCAGGACGTCGCGTTCATCTTCTTCCTGATCGCCGGTATCCTGATCGCCAAATACTTTGCCCACCTCAGGTTCGAGCACGCCGTGCTCGCGACCCTCTTCGCCGTGATGGCGGCGCTCGGGCTCGGGTTCGCGTGGATTCCGAATGCGCGGGACAGCAAGGGCCCCTATTTCTACATCGAGACCGGGGATCGCATCGTGGCCAAGGGCGTGAAGGCGTTCAGCGAATTTGCCCTCGTGGTCGACGACAAGGACGTGGTCCTCGCGATCCGCAACAGCGCCATCAAGAAGATCACCATCGGCCACGAGCCGCCGCCCGGCTTCGCGGCCGCGCCTGCCGCCGGCAGCAAGCCGTAGCGCGGATGGGCCGACTCGCCTCCCCCCGGTGAGCGGCGCGACATGCGCGCGCGCCAACACATGACATGTGCCTTGGCGTATTGATGCCCGGTTCTGGCCCGATTTGGACCTCCGGCGAGGTCCGCTGTTCGTCTGCTAAGGGGGCGAAGCGGAAATCTTCTGCTCGCACAGAGCATTACCGGTCATGACCCACCGCGGAAGCCGAGGTTGCAACTAGTTGCTATGACAGCCAGCGCCGCGTTCCATGATCATAAGACCACGCGTCCTCGGAACGATTTTGTGGATAGTGTGGCCCAGTGGTGACACCTACCGGAGGAGACATCAGCTAGAGCGGTTTCCACATTTTGTGAATTGAGGGGATTCCCTTTGAGCCGCGAATAAGATTCCCTGGCCTTCTCCGAACGAAGGGAGGCTGCGATGGGGTATTCGAACGATCTGCGAGTTCGAGTGATCCAGGTGGTCGATAGTGGGGTGGCGGCGCGGGCGGCGGCGCGACAGTTTGTGATTGGAGATTCTACGGCGATCCGGTGGGCGAAGCGGTGGCGGGAGACGGGGAGCTACGAAGCCAAGTCCAACAAGGGACAGAGCCGGTCTCCGTTGAAGCAGCACGAAGACTGGCTACTCGGATTGATACGGCAGGAGCCAGACCTGACGCTGGAAGAGATCCAGGACCGGCTGCTCGAAGAGCGTCAGCAGAAGGCGGGGCTCGGGTCGGTTTGGCGGTTCTTCGACCGCCACGGCATCAGCTTCAAAAAAAAGCGTTCGCGCAGCCGAGCAGGATCGGCCTGACGTCGCGGCGGCCCGGACCGCATGGGCAGACAAACAACCCGAACTCGATCCTGACCGCCTTTGCTGGCTGGATTTTAAGTTGCTTTGCGGGGAGAGCATTCATGGCCAGACATCTCGTAAATATTGCGGGCTTGGCAGCGCTTGGAGCATTGGCCGCAATGACGGTCGGCGCCTCGGCGGCCGATCTCTCCCGCCCCGTCTACACCAAGGCGCCACCGCTACCCCCGGCATTCAGCTGGACCGGCTTTTATGTCGGCGGCACCGTCGGCGTGGCCAGGACGCACGCCGACGTGAGCATGACCACCGTGAACGGGGCATCCCCCCTCATCGATCCGATCGACATTTCCACCTTGAACGCGTTCGGCTCGCCGAGCCTGTCGCAAACCAACGCGATCTTCGGCCTGAAAGGCGGATACAATCAGCAATGGGGCGCGTGGGTGCTTGGTGTGGAAGCCGACGTTTCCTCGTTCCATTTCAACCCGACGGTGGCCAACACCGGCAACCCGTTCATCACGTTCCCCGGCGCGGGCAACGCGCAAATATCGACCAATGTCGAAACCTCCTGGCTCGCGACGATTCGCGGCCGCGCCGGCTACGCGGTCGATCACTGGCTGTTCTACGCGACCGGCGGCGCCGCGTTCGCGAACGTAAAGTATTCCGACACATATCGTGGCTTCTCGCCGCACGGATCGGGCTTCGAATTCGAAACCGCCTCGGCCAGCCAGACCAGGGTCGGCTGGGCGGCGGGCGCCGGCATCGACTTCGCGGTCACACCGCGCTGGGTGTTGAGCGCCGAGTACCTGCACGTCGACCTCGGGTCGGTCACTGCCGCCGGCTTGGACACGACCGGGAGCCCGAACACCGCGACCTTCAACTTCTCGACCAAGGTGACCAGCGACATCGGGCGCGTCGGCGCCGCCTACAAGTTCTGACGTCGGCGAGGCGAACGCGTTCGGCTACTGGACCCAGAGCCCCAGCGTCACTGCCGGCAAACTTTCCGAGATCGCTTGCCTGCTGAATGAAGCCAATTGTTGGGGCACCGCCTGAGTGCAGCCCCCATGTGCTGATGTCGGTTGTTGGCCCGACTCGGGCCTCCGGCCATGTCCGCCGTTCCGCCGCTTTCGGGGGCACAGTGGACATCGGGCGCGCCCTGGTGTGTGCGCCTCGATTGATGAGTACGCGCCTAGAGCGGAATGACTTTTCTTCGAATCGTCATCCCGCTCTAGCTTATTCTTGGAGCATGATCTTTTCCGAAAACCGGTGCCCACCCCGGATCAAGTCCGGGGCAGGCTTTTTCGAGATCATGCCCTAGGCCCATCCCAGGCGGGTCAGGATGCCGCGGCCCATGACCCAGTCCTTGTCCTCCTCGGTGAGGAAGTCCAGCGTTTCGGTGAAATGGGTGACGCGCTGGCGGTAGGTCGCCTTGGCGAAGGAGTTCGTCATGTCAGTCCCCCAATAGCAGCGTTGCGGGCCGAACGCATCGAACACGCGCCGCAAGACGGGCGTCACGTCGCGAAACGGATAGGGCTCGGACGAAAGGCCAGGCGCGGCCGACACCTTGCAGGACACGTTCGGGTATTTGGCGAGCGCGACCGTCTGCGCGAGCGCGCTGTCGATCTGGTTGTTCTTCTTGATGTCGGCAGAAAGATTCATGTGGTCGATGATCAGGGTGAGCGCGGGGTGGCGTTCCGCGACGCGGGCGAAGGCCGCGCCGTTGCCGGGCGCGAGAAACATCACGGGCAACCCGGCCTTCTCGGCCGCCGGCCAGAACCAGTCCGCGGTGCCGTCGGTGGCCCATGCGGCCTGCGGCCCGAGAAAGGTGAGCCGGACGCCGAGCATGCCGGGCTGCTCCTTCCATTTCGCCAGCAGCGCGGCCGATTCCGGCTTCTCCAGCGGAATCCGGCCCATCACGTGGAAGCGCTGCGGATAGCGCCGCGCCGCCTCCAACGCATAGTCGTTGCGGTCGCCCGGCCAGGACGGCGGCACGACCACGACGCGATCGACGCCGGCCTCGTCCATCAACGGCACCAGCTTTTCGATGGTGAACGGCTCCGGCAGTTGCGGCGCCCGCCCCGGCACCCATCGCCACTCCGGCGTCTCGGCGGTCCACAAATGGACCTGCGCGTCGACGATCGTCCGTTTGCGCCCCGCGTTTGTCTGCGCAACCGCTTGCTGCGCGCTCTGCGCTGCGAGCGCGACGCCCGCGCCGATCGTGCCGGTGACGAAGCCGCGACGTGACAGCATGGTTTGAACCTCCCTGAATTTCCGGCGCCGTTTTGGCGATGACGTTTCGGCGGGTCATTATTCTGCCCCCTTGCGGGGGCCACAACGACGCCGTTGCGTCCAAATCATCATGGATAGCAATGGCTTAGCGCAGGCACTGCATCTTATGCGTGAAGGTAAGATCGATGCACGCGGCCGCGCGAACCTTCGGCACCATGCCGATCAATTCTGCCCCGTCGTGGACGCGACCACAATGCCGAATCATGCGGATCGTCATGTCGCCTGTCGCCGCCCCGCGCTATATTCATCTTCTGCTGGAAGATGAGAGCGACGACCGCCCTTCATCTTCCGCTGGAAGATGAGATCGGCGAGTTCGGCCGGACGCACCGTCGACCCGCTTCGCCGCCATGCCGGTCGAACCGCGAGCCCGACTGCGCTACACTGGCGACGCCAAACGGAGGATTCGATCCATGAGCGACGCGCAGACCATGAGCTACACGCTGAACCAGTTTGCCGCCGATATCCGCGCCGCCCTCAAGGCCGATCCGGGCCCGGCCGCCAAGGCGACGGTCGGCCGCCATGTGTCGCGCGCCCTGACCGATCCGGCATTCGTGGCGACCCATCTCAAGGACCGCGCGGCCGGCGCCAACCCGCGCGAGATTCTTTATGAGGATCCCGAGCTCGGCTTCTGCATCTGCGGGCACGTCTATGACGGGCCGGCCAACGGGGCGCCCCACGACCACGGCGAGAGCTGGGCGATCTACGGCCAGGCCACCGGCCTCACCGAAATGACCGACTGGAAGATCGTCGAGCGCGGCGAGGCCGGAAAGCCGGCGCTGGTCGAGCCGGTGCGGACCTACGAGATGAAGCCCGGCGACGCGCATTTCTACGACGTGGGCGCCGTGCATTCGCCGCGGCGCGCGGCGGGCTGCAAGCTGATCCGCATCGAGGGCAAGAATCTCGACCACGTCCGCCGCTCGCACATCAAGGCGAAGTAATCCCGCACGACGCCGTCATTGCGAGCGAAGCGAAGCAATCGCGCTGCACTCGCGCATGCACCCGCGGCGGAGATTGCTTCGTCGCGCTGGAGCGCGCCTCGCAATGACGCCGGGGGATAGCTCACCCGCCCGCGACCCGGAACACCTCCCGCTCCTGCGCGTCGAGCTGGGCCAGCAGGCCGGTTTCCCAGGCGAGATATTGCCGCGCCGCTTCCTGGTTGCCGTCATGGCGGCCGTGGGTGAAGAACAGAAAGTCGATGCAGTCCGGGTCGGCCGGCAGGTCCGGCGTGGCGACCACCGGCAGGCCGGCCGCGCACCATGCGCCCTGCCCGCCCGCGAGCAGCCGAATGTCGTCGTGACCGGCCTCCGCAAGGTCGAGCGCCGCGAGCGCCGCCACCGGCGGCTCCTCGGCGACCAGCACGATCGGCGTGTTGGGTCGCGCCGCCGCGACGACGCGCGGGCGTATCGACCACGTGGCCTGCGCCATATGGCCCTTGCGAAACGCCGTGCTGGAGCGCAGGTCGATCACCTGCGCGGTGCCGCGCTTGAGGGCCTCCGCCACTTCCTTCGGGGCGATCGGCTGCAGCTCGTCGAGACCGGGCGGGCCGCGCCTGCGCCACGAATGCGCTCCCGCGGCCGCGATGCCGCCGGCGAGCACGCATGCCTCGTGGCCGAGCTGGCGCAGCCAGCTGGCGACGACCGGCGCGCGCACGAGCTCCTCGTCGACGACGACAAGGCGGGCGCCTTTGACGCCGACCCACTGATCCGTGGCCTGGATGAGCTGGCCGCCCGGCGCGGGCGCAAAACCCGGCAGCCCATTGGCGGTAACCTCCTCGGGCGTGCGCACGTCGAGCAGGTAGGTCGTGCGCGACGTGTCGGACAGCCAGCCATGGGCCACGCCCGGCGCCACATAGGGAACGCCCCGGCTGTCCGCGAACGCGCGGGCGCGTGCCGCCAGGCCGGCGGCGTCGCGCAAATGTATCTGGTCGGAATAGCGCCGGCTCGCACCGTTTTCGAGACTCAATCCCGCCAGTGTCCAGCCCTGCGTGCCGTTCTCGAGCGCGTAGACCGGATTGGGGACCCCGAAATCGATCAGGAGCTGCGCGCCGATGATCGAGCGCGTGCGGCCCGCGCAGTTGACCACGATCGTGGTGGCGGGGTCGGGAACGAGATCCCTGATGCGCAGCGCCAGCTCGCCGTTCGGACAGCAGATCCCGCCCGGGATGTTCATCTTGTGATATTCGGCAAACGGCCGGCCGTCGACGATGACAAAATTCTCCCCCGCCTCCCGCATGGCCTGGAGCGCCTGCGCCGACACGCGCGGGGTGCCGCGCTGGTGCTCGACCAGCTCACCGAACGTCTTGCTCGGCACGTTGACGCCGGCATAGAGCGTGTAGCCGGCCTGCCGCCACGCGTCGGCGCCGCCTGTCAGCACATACACATGGCCATAGCCCAGCTCCTCGGCCCGCGCCGCCGCGCGCGCCGCGACGCCGTCGCCGCCATCGTAGAGAACGAGCCGCACGGCCGGGTTCGGCACCAAGGCGGGCAGGTCGAGCTCGAAGCGGCTGTAGGGCAGCGGGACCGCGAAAAACAGATGTCCCATGCCGTATTGGCCATGCTCGCGCGTGTCGAGAACGGCGATCTCGGAGCCGTCCGAAAGCCAGGCTTTCAGGGTCTTGGCGTCGACGTCGGCAGCCATGGGTCATCCTGGTGTGTGTTGAAAATCACAGGCGCGGCGAGCCTCAGCATGAGCCGCCCGCGCGCCTGTATACAGACGTGCACAGACATGTGTACAGGCATTGGGCGCAGGTCTCCGTCGCTGTCGCGTACCCGGTCACCTTCGCGGTCGATCAAGCCATTGCAGCGCTCCGCGGCCCGCAGCCGCGCCGGTCGCAAACGACGCCTGCAACAGGTAGCCGCCGGTCGGCGCCTCCCAGTCCAACATCTCGCCGGCCACGAAGACGCCGGGCCGGCGGCGCAGCATGAAGTGCGCGTCGAGCTCCTCGAACGCAATCCCGCCGGCGGTCGAAATGGCGGTCGCGAGCGGCGCCGTACCGGTCAGGCGAAGCGGAACCGCGTTGATGAGCCCGGCGAGCGCCGCTGCGTTCATGTCGGCCAAACGCTGTTGTGACGAACGCGTCGCCTCGTGCAGCAATCCGATGGCGGCGGGCGAGAGCCGCACGGCCTTGCGCAGGAAGGTCGACAGCGACTGCTTGTGGCGCGGCGCGGCGAGCCGCTCCGTCAGCGCCGCACCCGTGAGGTCGGGACGCAGCGCGACGTGGACCACCGCCTCGCCGGACGCCGCGATCGCGTCGCGCAACGCCGCCGACAGCGCGTAGACGGCGCCGCCCTCGAGGCCGGCCTGCGTGACGACCGCCTCGCCCCGCACCGTCTGACCGGCGAACGAGAGCGCGATGCGTTTCAACGGCTGGCCGTGAAAACGTGCGCGAAAGACGTCCGACCATTCGGCGACAAAACCGCAATTGGCCGGCCGCAGCGGCGCGACCGCGACACCGGCGAGCGCCGCCACCCAGCCGCCGTCGGAGCCCAGGCGCGGCCAGCTCGCACCCCCCAGGGCGAGCACGGTCGCGGCGGCGTCGACCGTCACGCTCCCGCGCGGGGCGTCGAACAGCAGGGCGCCGCGTTCGTCCCATCCGACCCAATGATGCCGCAGCGCGAGGCCGACGCCCGCCGCGCCGAGCCGCCGGAGCCAGGCCCGCAACAAGGGCGAAGCCTTGAAGGCCTTTGGAAACACGCGTCCGCTCGATCCCACGAAGGTCGGCTGGCCGAGCGCCTCGCACCACGCGCGCAGCGCGGCCGGTGGAAACGCCTCGATGGCGGCGCGCAGGCGTGGCGTGGCGGCGCCGTAGCGGCCGAGCAGGCGTTCGAGGTCTTCGCTGTGCGTCAGGTTGAGGCCGCCGCGGCCCGCGAGCAGGAATTTCCGACCGGCCGACGGCATCCGATCGTAGACCGTGACGGCGGCGCCCCCGGCGGCGAGCACCTCGGCCGCCATCAGCCCGGCCGGGCCGGCGCCGATGACGGCGACATGGGGAGAAGAAGCTCGGGGCATCGAGGCTGGCCTAAAACATGATCGGGCTGACCTGATCCATGAACGGCCGTCGAAGCCCGGCCCCGAAAGTACCCCTTTCGCCGCGCCACGACCCGGATTTTTTGGCCACCGTGTCGGGAGCCGGCAAACTGGTGCGTCCTCGCGGTCGCGACCCACGCAGGAGCGCCCGCATGCTGGATGGCGTCCTTTGGCATCATCGCGCGGCGGAGGTCATGGGCTGGCCAAAGGCGCAGGACGCGGCCGGCTTGGCCAGGCGGGCGGCCTGCGTCCTCTTCGCCGGCATGCTGGAGGCAAGACCCGGGGGCTCGCAATGACGAATGTCCGTCGTCATTGCGAGGAGCCGTAGGCGACGAAGCAATCGCGGTCAGCCAGGCACAAGCGAAACGAGATTGTTTCGTGGAGCCTGTCCTTGGGCTTGCCGAAGGCAAGACCCGGGGGCTCGCAATGACGAATGTCCGGCGTCATTGCGAGGAGCCGTAGGCGACGAAGCAATCCCGGTCAGCCAGGCGCAAGCGAAACGAGATTGCTTTGCTCCGCTCGCAATGACGAATGTCCGGCGTGATTGCGAGGAGCCGTAGGCGACGAAGCAATCCCGGTCAGCCGGGCGCAAGCGAAACGAGATTGCTTCGCTTCGCTCGCAATGACGAATGTCCGGCGTCATTGCGAGGGGCCGTAGGCGACGAGGCAATCCCGGTCAGACAGGCACAAGCGATACGAGTTTGCTTCGCTTCGCTCGCAATGACGAATGTCCCTCGTCATTGCGAGGAGCCGTAGGCGACGAATGTCCATCGTCATTGCGAGGAGCGCGCAAGCGCGACGACGCAATCCCGGTCAGGCAGGCACAAGCGAAGCGAGATTGCTTCGCTCCGCTCGCAATGACGAATGTCCCTCGTCATTGCGAGGAGCCGTAGGCGACGAGGCAATCCCGGTCAGACAGGCACAAGCGAAACGAGATTGTTTCGTGGAGCCTGTCCTTGGGCTTGCCGAAGGCAAGACCCGGGGGCTCGCAATGACGAATGTCCGGCGTCATTGCGAGGAGCCGTAGGCGACGAATGTCCATCGTCATTGCGAGGAGCGCGCAAGCGCGACGACGCAATCCCGGTCAGGCAGGCACAAGCGAAGCGAGATTGCTTCGCTCCGCTCGCAATGACGATATGGCGCCGTGCCGGAAAGCCCGCTTCAGCGGCTGGCGATCGTGGCGGTGGCCTGGATCGGTCCGCCATCGCTTTGGCCGGAGATCGTGGCCGATCCGCTGGTCGCAAAGCCATGGGCCGGTATGGTCCAGGTTTTCGTCGACTGGCCGAGCGCGTAGCCGTTGAGTCCGGCGCCGAAGGAAACGCTTTTTCCCTTCGCGTCGTGCAGCGCGAGCGCGGAGATGCGCAGCCGGCGATCGCCGCTGTTGTGCGCCGTCAACGTCACCTTGTCGCCCTTGACGGCGAGCGACCACGCCACTGTCGGATTTTTCTTGGTGGGCGCGCCGAAGAAGACCGGGATCGAGTATCGCATCAGGAGATTGACGGCGCCGCTTTTGCGCTGCGACAGATCGGGCAGCTGGTCGACCAGCAGACGATAGCTCTCCTCGCCCGCCACCGGCTGCTTCGACACGCGCACGACGCGGGCAATGTATTGGCCGTTGGGCGCCAAGGTGACGGACGGCGGGCTCGCCACGACGTCTTCGGTGGGCTCGAGCTTCTCCTGACCGTCGACCAGCGACCAGCGGAAGACCCGGATCTGCGCATTGATCGGCGTCGTGCCCTCGTTGCGCAGCGTCACGGTCGATGCCGCACCGCCGGTCACGTCGACCAGCACGGGCGCCACCTGAAGGGACGCGGCCCGGGCCGGATAGCAGGCGGCCAGCGCAAGGGTCGCGGTCAGAACCGCTTGGGTGACAGTTGATCTCATGGCGTCCTCCACCAATCTTTCGAGAAGCTCAATAGGTTACGGTAACGGTCACCGTGTCGGTGTAGGTGCCCGGAGCCGGCGTGGTCTGCGGCGGCACGAGGCCGAAGACGGTGAAGTTTTGGGCCGCACCGGTACCGGTCGACGCAACCGTGTCGGTCGCGATCGTGTTGCCCCAGACGGTGGTATGACCGGCGTCGCTGTAGAGCGAATAATTGACGGTGGCGCCGCCGCTGGTCATCTTGCGCACCGCGACTGTCGCACCCGCCCCGGTCCCCACATCGAGGCCGATGTTGAACGGCGTGGTGTTGGTGCACTGTACCGCAATAACCGAGGTCGCAGGAACATTCGCGGTGAGAACGCCTTGGGTGCCGAAATCCAGCGTCTGGGTGCTGTTGATCACGCAGGTCGCCGCAAGCGTGATCGTCGCCGTGAAAGTCGACGTCGTCGTTGCGGCAAAAGACGGGCTCGCGAATTGCAGAAGACAGGCCGCCGTCAGAGCGCCCGTGAGGCCGATGCGAAGGGGAAGCTTTGACGTGGCTGGCATGGACTTTCTCCACTATGGTTCTCTTCAATTAGAGCGGAATTGTTAAATATCGATTAACCCAATACCTTCAGTCATTTGTCAGCCTCATCGCGATCGGCGTCTTTGGCGACACGCAATCGCATGACGTCCCCCGCCGATCTTTCGAACGCTCAATAGGTCACGGTGACCGTCACCGTATCGGTGTAAGTGCCCGGAGCCGGGGTGGTCTGCGCGGGAATGCGGCCGAAGACGGTGTAGCTTTGGGCCGCGCCGTTGCCGGTCGCCGCAACCGTATTGGTGCCGATGGTGTTGCCCCAGACGGTGGTCCGGCCGCTGTTGCTGTAGAGCGTGTAATTCACGGTGGCGCCGCCGCTGGTCATCTTGCGGACGGCGACTGTCGCGCCCGTTCCGGTCCCGGCATCGAGGCCGATATTGTACGGCGTGGTGTTGGTGCACTGCACCTGGATCGTCGAGGTCTGGTCGACGTTCGCGGTGAGAACGCCCTGGGTGCCGAAATTCAGCGTCGAGGCGCTGTTGATCGTGCAGGTCGCCGCGATCGTGACCTGCACCGTGAAGGTCGACGTCGAGGTCGCGGCCCGTGAAGGACTTACGGATTGCAGAAGACAGGCGCCGACAGCACGCCAACAACGCAAAATCGCGGACAATCTTTGGTTGAACATACATGAAATTTCCCCAACTACTACTCCAATAAAATACGCCCGAATTATTAATTATTAATTAACCAAATCCTTACGTAATCGGCTCGCATCTGCTTTCCGCGTTTCCGAATTCTAGTTCCGCTCATGCGTCGCTTTCTTCACGGCGGATATACGCGTCCGGTTGGCTGCTCATCATCTTGTTGGCCATCCCGGCCGGCGCGCATGCGCAAACCTGCACCGTCAGCATGCCCGCCATGGCGTTCGGCAGCGTCAACGTCCTTCCCGGCACCGCCGTCGATACGACGGCGACGATCACGGTGACCTGCTCGGGCGGAGGAGGCACCACGCGGCGAATATGCATCAGCATCGGCGCGGGCTCGGCGAACGATGCAACCAGCCGGCAGATGACCGGCAGGCGCCAACAAGGCCCGGTTCGACCTCTATTCGAACTCGGCGCGCACCACCCTATGGGGATCCTGGCAGACCGGCTACGACACCGCCGGCGTGCAGATCGACGTTGCGAGGAACAGCACGACCAATGTGACGGTCTATGCGCGGTTCCTCGCCTCCCAGCAGACGATCGTCGCCGGGGCCTATACGTCGACCTTCACGGCCAATCCCTTCATCCGGTACGACAACAAGGGCGCGAATGCCTGTCCGACCGGCACGAAGACGGCCAGCACGTCGACGTCAGCGACCGCCACGGTCATCAGCAGCTGCAACGTCGGCGCGACCACTGTAAGTTTCGGATCGCTCGGCGCTGCTGACCGCCAACAACGACGCGCAAGGGCACCCTGTCGATCCAATGCAACTCGACCCTGCCCTACACGGTGAGCCTGAACGGGGGACGTCCGGCGCGACGCGATCCGACCCAGCGAAAGATGACCTTCAGCGGGCGCCAATGTGATCTATGGGCTTTACCGGGATGCGCGCGATCGCTGCCCTGGGGCAGTACGGTCGGGGTCAACACGGCGTCCGGCACCGGAACCGGCCTGACGCAGACCGAGACGGTCTATGGCCGCATCGCGCCGCAGACAACGCCTAAGCCCGGACGCCTATACCGACTCGGTCGTCGTCACGGTCGCCTATTGATGCGAGCCGCGCTGGAATTTTTCCGATGCGGCTTATTGGCAGATCACCGGGAAATGATCACCTGCTCGTCCGGACGGGCTTCGTAGGGGAACGACGCGTGGCATTCGCCGTCGACCAGGGCGATCGTCACGGTGTTCGCGGCGGCCAGGTTCTTGATGTAGGCGCGGCCGTCGTAGCCGACCGTGAAGCTCTCGCCGCCCTCGACCTGCCCCTGGGCGCCGGCCGCCAGCGGCTCTCCGTTCGGCGTCTTGAACACCACCACCGCCGGACGGATGTTCGTCTGCACCGCGAAGTTCATGCGCACGCCCGAGCGATCCGCCGGAGCGACCGAGCTTTCGGTCGTCGCGACATCGGCGTCGACCGGCAGATTGGTCGTATCGATGGCGATCTTGTTGTTCTGGTAGGATTGCAATCCCGGGATGCAGCACCCGCCCGCTGCGAATTCGTGACGCCGACGGGCCGATTTTGGTGGAAGACCTCGATGCCCGGCACGCCGGTCTCCACCACCGCGAAAGCGTCGTCGATGCGGTTGGCGAAGAACACGCCGCCCCCCAGCGTGGCGACGGCGCCCTCGACTTCGGCGGTCCCCTGCACGCCATTGCGGTCCTGGCTGACGCCGGCCTCGGTTCGCGCAAAGGACGAGCGATAGGAAACCGCCGCGGACCGCTGGGCGCCGACGCCCTCGCTGTCGCGGACGCGCCACCCGACGCTGCCCGGCTTCGTGCCGAGCGGCTTGACGGCTTCGACGTTGACGCTGCTGCCGCCGGTTCCGCCCGATGCCGAGGTCGATGCCATCACCTTGTCGCCGATCGGCATCGACAGTCCGACCAGGAAACCGGTATTCTTCTGCCCGCGCGACCGTCGTGAAGGCGGTGGCGAAAACCGAGGCCCAGTCGAAGCCGACCGACAACGTGGCGGTGACGATATTCGAGCGGGTACCCTCGGCGTCGATGGTCTGAATGAAGCTGGCGCTCAGATTGGCTTTCCTGAACGGCAGCGGAACGCCGACCGAGATGCGGTTGAGCGCCTTGGCGGGCTGCGCGGTCGTGAACAGCGGCGTGGAGATCGCCTTGATGACGACGCCGAAATACCGAGATACGAGCTGACGTCGAAGGGATCGGTCGATGCCTGTCTGCAGCAATCGCGCCGTCACCGATGCCAGATCATTGTAGGGGCCGAACGTCATCTGCGAGCTGGCGCTCAAGCTGACGCCCATGAGTCTCGTTTCATAGGACAAGTAGCTCTGAAAACCGGTGTCGCTTCCGTAGTGGCTTGCGGCCGCGGCGAACGAGGCGACGCCGAACGAGCCGGTGCGTGCCATGACGGCGGCGCTGGCGTTCACGCAGACCGGCGCCGCCCTCGGCATGGCCCGCCAGCGTCAGCCAGTCGAACATGCCGTAGCGCGCGCTGGCGGAGCCGACCGGCTTCGCCACATAGGTGTCGGCCGGCGTTCCGAACGAGAGGCGCGGCAGGCCGGCTTCGGCCGAAAAGTCGAACATGCCCGGCGCCAGCAGGATGGACGACACGTAGAACGGCAGGTTCGCTTCGGTGGTATGGCCGGAGGCGTCGCGCAGAACGACGCGCGCCGTCCCGCTGCCGGTGATCGCCGGCAGATTGGTCAGCAGATACGGGCCGGCGCCGATGTCCTGCGAATAGGTCTTGACGTTGTTGATGTAGATGTCGGCGGTCGACGGAACCGCCGCGCTGCCGCTGGCGGAGGGAAGCGGCAATGTCACCAGGTCGGGGCGCAGGCCGAAATTGCGCTGAACCTGCAGGCCGCCGATGCGGACGGGACGGGTCCAGGCGAGACCGCCGCTGATCGTGTCGCCGGCCCGATACGTCGTCATCGTCTCGAAATCGGAATACGCGAAGGTGGTATTGAGCCTCAGCGCCGAGAAGCGCTCGTCCAGCGTGGAGCGCATGAGGGCCGACTGGCTGAGCGTGCCGTAGGGCGTGAATACGCGGCCGTCGAGGGATGCGGAGGCGCCGCTGAACGCGACCGTTCGGGCATCGAGGCTGCTGGTGCCGGATGCGAACAGCGTGTAGTTGAGCACCGCGCCGTAATCGGTTTTCGCCAGCTCAGGCGCTGTCGGCCTGTTGGATATATTATATTCCTTGGTGAGGAGCAGCTCGTCGGGCGCCGTGATGGCAATGCGCTGGGTCGACTCCTCGTAGCGATACGAAAGGCCGAACACGTCGTCGAGCACGACGAGCTTGTCCGGCGAATCGTAACCGCGGGGATTCAATCCGACCTCTTCCAGCTCCTGCCGGCGCGCCCCGATGCGTCCGTCGTCGAACATCACGAAGGCGCCGATGAGCTTGGTCGGATTGCCGTTGAGGATGACCTCGAGCTGCATCTGCCGGCCGGTATCGTCGGCGCGCGCGCGCCCGGCCGTCCAGCCGAGGACGAGCACGAGCGCGAGAACGGCGAACAGCCGATCGCACCTCAGCAATGCGCGAGGACAGAGCACGGCGGGGTCTCGCGACCGGACGCCTTCGAGAGCCGGCTAATCCGCGGCCATCGCGCCCGCCGTATCGGTGTCGGCGCCCGCCGCCGGGGCGGCGCTGTCGACTTTCAGCGTCGCGACGCCGTCGAGCGACCCGCCGCAATCGGCGCCGGCGCGGCGAACGTCGACCGCATGGGCAATGCGAGCGGGCTGCTCACCGAGACCAGAAGGCAGAAGGTCGCAACCGCGGCCTTGAGCGTGAGGTAATTCCGAATGTTCGACATGACACGTCCCCTGCATGACCGGGCGCGAGCCTTCTCGCGCCATGGGACGTTGAATACAGTCACATTATCTGGCTGAACTTAAATATTACAATAAATAAGCGGTGTATTTGCCTATATTGAATATTGGATTTATCTAAAAGTGCAGAAATGAAGCTTAAATCTCGTTTACGGTCATTTTTTACTTGGCGTTTAGGCACGATTGCTACGTTTCATTCATGGTGGCCGTTGTGATTCCGTTTACGTCGATTTTTTGCCTGCCGTTCACTTGCCTTCGTCACGCATCGTTCAGCCAGTTTTGTCACGCTTCGTTCACCGTGACGGGCGGTGCGATCCGCCCGCGACACGACGGCAAGCGTCGTGCCCGGACTTAAGTCCATCACCGGCTTGATGAAACGCTGTCGCGCGCGCCGACAGCCACGGGCCGCTCGGGCGGCAGAGGGACCGCCATTTGCGGTCCGGCCAGACGGCCAGCCGCAGGCTTAGGGTTAAGCGTCGACGAATTGGCGTTTCCCGTGATGATGATTCCGACCTGCAACACGCTCCGCCGCTCGCCGGCGAAAACGTCCGACGCGTGCAGCACGCAAAGGACGACGACCAATCTCCACATGCGGCGCTCCTGGCGAGCGCGATCCGCTGTCCGATAGTGTGGCGGTGATGTACCGGGATGGGACGGTTCCGCCGTGTCGGAGCGTGCGATCGCGACTCCTGCCGACACGCAGCAAGAGCGAGGCCAGCGGGCCGGCGGCGGAATTGTTAATTTGAAGCGGCCGGCGGTGGGCGCGAGCCTGTGCGGCTGCGCTGAAATCGGAACGCTCAAATTTATGCCCAGCCGCTCGCGCGCTGGGGTGCCGGGCTTGCGTTTTGTACCTAGGGGTGGTACATTGAAACACAACGGAGCTGCGGAATGATCGCGAGCTTTCGGGATGACTGGTTGCGCGATTTCTTCGTCGACGACGTTCGACCGAAGAAAGTCCCATCCGATCTCGAAGGCCGCTTATTCCGTAAAATCCAGATGATCGACGACGCGACGACGGATCGGGACTTGCGGGTGCCGCCCAGCAATCATTTCGAAAAGCTGCACGGCAATCTGGCAGGTTTCCATTCGATCCGCGTCAACAAGCAATGGCGGCTCGTCTTCCAATGGGATGGCGGCCGGGGTGTGGCGACGGGCGTCTATCTGGACGACCATAGTTATCGGTGAGGTGAGCCATGTTGATGACGAAGCGCAAGCCGGCGAGCGTCGGCGAAATTCTGACCCTGGAGTTCATGGAACCGATGGGCCTGACGCAAGCCGCGCTGGCCGAAGCGATGGGCGTGCAGCGCAAGCACGTCAACGAGCTGTGCAACGAGCGTCGCACGGTGACCGCCGCGACAGCCCTCATTCTCGCCCGCGTGTTCGGCAACAGCCCGGATTTCTGGCTGAACGTGCAGCGCCGCAGCGACCTTTGGGAAGCAATGCACTCGCCCCGCGAACGCGAGCGGATCAAACGTGCCCGGCGGCTGACGGCCGCCGCATGAGTCCCGCCGTCGTCGCACGAGCGCCGCCGTGCGCCGCTACGTTCCTGTGCACGCTACGAAGCGCAGGGTGGCGTAAAGGTGGGCTATTGGCCGCGCAGCCCAAATGGAACCAAACCCCCTCATGGACGTTTCCTTCTGTCGTGGAGTGACGCGGGGCTAAATGAGTATCGTCTTCCCAGGGCGGATCACCAGCGTGCCCCCCCACCCTGAAGGTCCTGCGTCCCGCACGGCCGAGATGCGCACGCTCGTCCACGAGAAAAATTGGGCCGACACGCCGCTGGGGCCGCGCGACGCATGGCCCAGCGGCCTGCAACTGAGCGTGGCGCTCATCCTGTCGTCCGGATTTCCCATGGCGGTTCGCTGGGGTCCCGAACTCGTCACGATCTACAACGACGCCTATCGGGACATCCTCGGCGACAAGCATCCGGCGGCGCTCGGCCGCCCCTTGCGGGAGGTCTGGCCCGAAATCTACGACGACCTGGGGCCGCTCAACGAGGCCATCCTTCACGGACGGCGCGAGGCTTTTTTCGCCGAGGATCATCCGTGGCGAATTCGCCGCAACGGCGTGCTCGTCCTGGCCCATTTCACGATCAGCTACAGCCCCATTCCGGATTCCTCGGCGCCCGACGGGATCGGAGGAATTCTGATCACCGCCTTCGAGACGACCGCGCGCGTGCACAAGGACCAGCGTCTGCGCAATCTCAGCCACCATCTCGCGCTCGAGATCGAGCTGCGCACGCGCGAACGCGACCGCATCTGGAACGTTTCCGAAGATCTGCTCGGGGTATCCGACTTCGACGGCTATTTCGTCAGCGTCAATCCCGCATGGACGACCCACCTCGGCTGGACCGAGGACGAGATCAAGTCCATGCACGTCAGCGAGCTGCGTCATCCGGACGATGCGGCGGCCGCTACCGAGGCCCGCGCCCTGCTGGCGCGCGGCGTCCATCCGGTCCGCGCGGAAAATCGCTTCCGCCACAAGAACGGCTCGTGGCGCTGGATCGCGTGGACCCTGACCGCGGAGGACGGCCTGATCTACGTCGCGGGCCGGCATGTGACGGCCGAGAAGGAGGCCGCAGAAGCCCTGCGCGCCAGCGAGCGCCAGTTCCGGCTGCTGGTGAACGGCGTGACCGACTACGCGCTCTACATGCTGAGCCCCGACGGCATCGTCACGAACTGGAACGCGGGCGCGCAGCGGATCAAGGGCTACAGTGCCGGCGAGATGATCGGCCGGCACTTCTCGCGATTCTTCACCGAAAGCGCACAGGCGGCCGGAACCCCCGCGCGCTCGCTGCAGATCGCCGCCGAGCAGGGCCGGTTCGAAGCCGAAGGCTGGCGCGTGCGCAAGGACGGGACCCGCTTCTGGGCCAACGTCGTCATCGATGCGATACGCGACGAGCAGGGCCGGCTCGTCGGCTTCGCCAAGATCACCCGGGACATCACCGAACGGCGCGAAGCGCAGGCGATCCTGCAAGCCACGCAGGCCCAGCTCGCGCAATCGCAAAAGATGGAAGCGCTCGGCCAATTGACCGGCGGCGTGGCGCACGACTTCAACAACCTGCTGATGGTGGTGAGCGGCAACATCGCGACGATCAAGAAGGCGGCCGCCGAGCATCCGAAAGTCCAGCGCGCCGTGCAAGCCATCGAGCTCGCCGGCAAGCGCGGCGAAGCGCTGACCCGCCAGCTGCTCACCTTTTCGCGGCGCCAGAGCCTCAACCCCGTCGTGGTGCGCCTGCATGACGCGATCGCGGCCATCCGCACCTTGCTGGCGAGCTCCATCGGCGCCTTGGCCAGGCTGGAGGCCCGCATCCCGCCCGATGTCTGGGCCGTCGAAGTGGACCCGAACGAGCTCGAGCTCTCCGTCGTCAATCTCGTGCTCAATGCGCGCGACGCCATGCCCCAGGGCGGCGTCATTACGCTCCGGGCCGAGAACCGGCAGCTGCGCCGCAGCGACTTGCCGCAGCAGCGCGAGGGCGAGTTCGTGGCGCTCACGGTCGCCGACACGGGCTGCGGCATTCCCGCCGACATCCTGCCGAAGGTGTTCGATCCGTTCTTCACCACCAAGCAGACCGGCAAAGGCACCGGCCTGGGGCTTTCCCAGGCCTATGGTTTCGCGCAGCGGTCCGGGGGCTTCATCGACATCGCGAGCGAGGTGCGCAAGGGCACGCAAGTGACCCTGTATCTTCCGCGCGTGCACGCGGAACCCGCGAAGGCCGCGCGCGAAGACGAGCCGCTCGAGCTCGTGACCGAAGGCACGGCCTTGCTGGTCGACGACAATCCCGAGGTCCTGCGGGTCAGCAAGACGCTCCTCGAACAGCTCGGCTATCGCGTGGATGCCGTGGCGGGGCCGGAGGCCGCCCTGCAGGCGATCGACGCGGCCAAATTCGATCTGGTGCTCAGCGACATCGTCATGGCGGGTTCGATGAATGGACTCGAGCTGGCGCGCGCGATCCAGGAGCGACATCCCGAGGTCCCGGTCATTTTGGCGACGGGTTACAGCAAGGCGGCCGAAGAGGCCGCCGCCGAGTTCACCGTGCTGCGCAAGCCCTACGAGCTTGCGGGGCTGAACCGTGCGCTCGCCAGGCTGCGCGCGTCCCGGCCAGAAAAGAGCCTGCGCGCCCCCACAGCATGAAGCGAGATGAGCGCGCGCCGGCCGCCGCCCCGGTCGGCCGGGATCGGGAAGGCGCGCGGCGCTCCCGCCGCAATACCAAACGCGCCTACTGTCGGGAAACCGCCGGCGCCACAGCGGCGTGGCGCTCCGGCGTATTGAGCGCGCGCAATTGGGTGACGAACTCCTTCGGAAAGATCATGGTTGAAGGCGTCTTCAACCCCATGAACTTCGCAATGTCCCTCACGAAGTCATTGCAGTTGTAGATTTCGGCCTGCCAGACCGGCGACGTCGCCTGCAGCTTCTTGATATATGCCGCAACCGGGAGGTATTGGGCCCTGGTCAGCACGACGCGGTAGCGCGCGGAGACGTAGATTTCATCCGTATCGCCCTCGCTCGCGCCCGTTTCGGATTTGACGGGAACGACGTGGCCGACAAACCAGGGAATCGGACTGTCGGTCGCCGGGTGCAGGCCGGCGACTTGATCGGCGGTGATCTTTTTGGGCGGAGCCGCGCCTCGCCCGAACACCACGAAGCTGTGGCCGTAGCTTTGGGCGTAGCGCGACCGGAACTCCACGAAATATCGCTCCGCCGCCGGCGCCGCCTGAACCTTGGTGCCGAGCCCGATCGTCCCCGCACTTTGCGCGCGCGCGGTCGGGACCTGCAGCCCGGCAACCAACACAGCGGCGCAAGGCAGCAGGAGGAAACAAATTCCGCTGCTGCGTCTTCGAGTCGTGCGTCCTTGAAGTCGTGCGTCTTTGACATGCCGACATGCATTCACCCTCCAGAGTGCGCCGCGCGGTCTGCCGGCACCACCGGCAAACCAACGCGCCCCCGGCCCCCCGGTACGCAAAGTTCCGACGGACGCAAGGAAGAGAGCGACAGGCCCCGCCCCTTCCCTGCGTTCCGGTTCGTCGAATCAGCCCTTGGTGACGATCGGCGGCGGCGCCTTCGGCGACTTGCCCGCACAGGCGGCAAGGCTCAGAAGGGCCAGAGTTGCGGTGAGTGCAACAAGAACTTTCTTCATGGGTTGTCCCCCTTTTTAACCACCACCTCCGAACCCTAATGACCATTCACGCCACATGACTAGTGTTGAAAAGCCACATCGTTTTTTAAAAGGTTTTCGTATACGTTGTATTTTTCATTGGAACCTAATTCGCCGATTTTCCTTCAAGCCTGAAAGTAATCGAAAGCCATTCTTCATTATGGCGATCCGTGTATTCGTCCTGCCCCAGGCAGTTACCGCCGCGCGGTATGGCGCTGCCGGCGGCGAGCATCATCTTACCCCAGTCGGAGCAACGCGGCCCGCGCGAGGTATTGCGGGGAGGCAATGCGGCGCGAAAAACGAACCGTGGTAAAACCAGGCGCACCCACGTTTCTTGAATTGGCCGCGCTCCCGCCACCATGTGGTCGCATTTTCTGCGGCGAGCCGGAGACCCGGCCGAACTAGCCCTGGAGGGAATCCGCCGGAAAAAACACTGTGCATATGTCATAAGCGAAATCCCGGCGCTCCTTTGTGAAGCGCCGGGATCGAGGAGCGTGCGTCCGACTCAATCGAGATCGTAGATCACGCGGCGGCTGGCGGGATCGACGAAGTGCACGTGGTCGTCGGAGTAGATGTAGCGATACTTGCTCACCGCCGGGCCCCAATCAGCCGGCACTTCGCGCAGCTCCACGTCCGCAGGAAGCGTCGCGCCGACCCGGACGCGTTCCTTGACCACGACCGGACTGACTCTCTGCTTCACGACATATTCCTTGATCCTCGTGCGGTGCTCGGGCGCGAGATCGATGCTCACGCTCTGAGCGACGGCCTGGCCGCCCGTCAACACGGCAAGAGCCGCGGCTCCGGCTAAAAGAATACGCTTCATGGTTTCTCCACCTGGGGTTTTTTAGGGTTTTTCCCCCGTTTTGAAACAGCACCGAGGGGATGAAGTTCCGTGCATTCCCTTATCTCGCTGGTCCAATCCTTCGGGAACAAGTTCCGTCCTCCCCACGCTTGGCGGTTCAATCCAGGGAACAAGTTCCATGCTCGCGCGTTGAGGTTCGTTGGCTGCGCCCAGACCCAGGAGAGTCGCATGGACCGTCACTTTCTGTGTCCCAGGACGAACCTTCCCATCGTCACCGAGATGCCGACCACGTTCAAAGTCGTGCGCGAGAACTGGTCGAAAGTGATCTCACAGAAGTGCCCGCACTGCGGCGAATCCCATGCGTTTCAATTCCGGGAAGCCTTCGTGGACGCCGTCTTGCATGACGGGACCTCGGGCGACCTTCGCAATTCGCTGTTCTCCCGCCTGTCGCGGTAAGACGCGAACCGACGGGCGACGCGCCCGCAAGGCCGGGAGCGCGCAGCGCCCGAGATCGATGAGGAGCGCCAGGCGCTGAAGGCATTACGCGGAGAATTCGAAGGCGTGTCGAAACACAAAACTGCGTCGTGCGCCGCCCGCGCCGCCGCGCGCGGCTAGCGTGCCGGCGCGAGGATCGGCACGCCCCCGGTCGCCACCGACTCGTTGCGGCGCATGCGGGCCGACACGTCGATTCCGGTTTCCCGGCCGAGCTCGGTCACGCGCTGCACAAGGTCGGCAAACCACGGCTCGTGTGAATCCGCCTCGTTCAAGATCGCGATCCAATCATCGAGCGCCGACATCTTGTCCCCGTCCTGCGCCTTGACGAGACCCGCAAAGAACCGGGCGCGCGCATCCTTGCGGTCGAGCCGCAGCGCCTGCGCGAATTCCGCTCTTGCGTCCGCGGTGACCCGACCGTCCGCTGCTTTGACCAGCGCTTCGCCGTAGGCGCTTCTGAGCTCCGCGCCGCCCGGGCTCAGCGCGACCGCCTTGGCGTAAGCCGTGGCCGACTGGGCGAACCGCCCGGTATTGAAATAGGACCAGCCGAGCAACCGCCAGCCTTCGACATCCTTCGGGTTCCGCCCCAACCGCTCCGCCAGGCGATCGATCATCTCGTCGGCGCTGCCCAGGCCGGGCTGCGCTTGATCCTGCGGCCGGACCACAGGGGGCGGGAAGGCCGCCCCGGACGCCATGGCGGCGGCGAGCGCCTCGACGGCGGCCGTCCCCTGTGGCTTTTCGGACTGGGCCGGCGCAGCAGGCGGCGTCGGACCGTCGTTCAACACGTCGTCGAACGCGTAGAGTCCCAAAGAGGCGAGCGCGATGCCCGCAACCGCGACGACCGCAAGCTTGCGTGCGCCCGGCGCAAATCGCGCCAGGACCGGTGCCGCCGCGCGATCGGCGCCCAGGATCCGGCGCCTGATCGTCGCGCGCTCCGCCTCCGCCTGGCCGGCATCGAGCAGGCCGGCGGCGAGCCTTTTTTCGATATCGGA
This sequence comes from uncultured Pseudomonadota bacterium, assembly GCA_963791155.1. Taxonomy (GTDB): domain Bacteria; phylum Pseudomonadota; class Alphaproteobacteria; order Rhizobiales; family Xanthobacteraceae; genus JAVDCA01. The sequence continues at coordinate 382,094 of CAWBRI010000009.1, read as the reverse complement.
CAATCGATCGAGATCGCTCGCGATATCGCCCGCCGACGCCGCGCCCGCCTCCCTGACCAGCCGGCTCCACAATGGCGCCAGCAGCAGGACGGTCGCCGCCGAAGTCAGGATGGTCAGGATAGTCAGGGTCACCCACAACGTCATGCCGTTCTCCTTCGATTCAAAAAGGGCGTCCGATCGTCCCTCCGTCGCAAGCGACTTTCACCGTGGCGCCGGGCCTGCCCCGGGCCGTCGATCGAACGCGCATGACGACGCCTCCGCCCGCGCATGCGCCGGCAAAACTCAGCGGCAGGTTGTCTGCGTCTGCGGCGACGCGCAGTTGCCCTCGCCGGCGCCCTTGCTGTACCGGCACAGCGCGGCCGCGACCGGCGTCGCGCAATTGCGCTTGTCGGTGTCCTTGGTCGCGGAGTCGACGTAGAAATCGTAGCGGACGCCGAACGTCAGAAAGAGCTCGGCGTTGTTGTCCTTGATGCCGGCCTGCTCGCTCCAGGTCCGTTGCACGCCGACCTCGAACTCGAAGCTGAGCTCCTTGGTCCAATAATAGTCGATGAGCAGCGATGGCAGCGTCGTGTACTCCTTCAGATCGATGCCCCGGCCCTGCGCGGTAGCCGACCCGCAGGCGCGGACTGAGAAAGAGTTCCTTGGACAGCGGGTACCGCGTGTTGAAGTCGACGACGTACATGTTCGAATTCAGCAGCTGCGAGTAGCGCAGCCCCGTGACATACATGTCGCCGTCCTTGAAGAGATTGCTGCCCATGAACTGCGTCGAATAGTAGTACTCGTTGCCGGCCGGCAGGCTCGGAAGACCGAGATCGGCGGCGGCCGGCACCAGCGGCTGCGACAGGTTGACGACGGTCGCATCGGCGCTGATCTGGAAGTGATCGTTCAGCGGCCGCGAATAGCCGATCATGGCCGACCTGTATGTCGGCGTCTGGTTGACGGCGAGCTGCTGCACTTGTTCCAGGGTCTGGAAACGCATCATGTCGTAGAGCGTGACGAAGGGCTGATTCAGCAGCGCGTTCCAGGTCGACAGATAAGGCGTCCTGCGATAGTCGGCGCCGCCATAGAGGGTCGATTTGTCCGGCAGGATCCACGATCCGGAGAAGATCGCCGCGTTGAGCTGCTGAAAGTGGACGTCATAATCGACCGTCGCGAAGGCCGACTTGGTCTGGTCGAAATAGCGGAATTCGGTTCCGACCGCCTGGCGGTCGACCAGCCACCGGTCGCGCTGCTCGATGGCATAGAGGCTGGCTTCCAACCCGCCGAGGAACGGGCCGAAATCGACACTCACCCCATAGAAGAATTTATCGTCCCTGAACGGCGTGTCGAACCGGCTGAGCACCGGCGAGCCCGCCACCACATTGAATTTGGCATAGGGGAAAGCCTGCCAGCTCACGAGCCCGCCGTCGAAGCGGCCGAGCACGCCGTCGGTATTGCGAATCTGACGGCCGAGACGCGTAAAGCACATCCCAATCCTTGATCTCGATTTCGGAGAAGAGAGCCGCAACCCCGAACCGGTCGAACCCGTCGGGGTCGAAGTGGTGCTCTTCGGTGCCGGAGAAGCGTATTTTTCCCTTGGTCTGATCGTTGTTCCAGGTCGCGAGCAGGTCGACGCTCGACAGCATCTCGTTCTGGTGCACCCGGTGGGCATCCGCATCGTCGGTCGGATCGGGCGCCACGCTGGCGTCCCTGGCGACCTGGAAGCTGTCATCGCGAATGTAGAACTCCGATACGCTGCCCGAGAACGTCCACAGGGTCTCGCCCTTCGGTTGGAATTGACTGCCGAGCGGCCGCGTCCCGAAGTGGTTTGCGGGCGTACGAAGCTTCTCGTCCGGCTCGCCCCCGGCCGTGACGATTCCGGCCAGGCGCTGCCTGACGCGCTCGTTTCCCTCGCCGCTCGGATAGCGGCGGAGATAGTCTTCGTACTCGGCCTTCGCGGCGGCGATCTGGCCGTTGCGTTGCCGCGCGAGGCCGAGAAGCTCCTGCGCCTCCGCGCTGTACTCGTTCTCGGGATATTTCAGAGCCTTCGCCAGGAGCAGGATCGCGCCGTTGAGATTGTTCTTCTTCAGCGCCGCCCTCGCCTCGTCCATCGTGGCGGCGGCCGTCCGCAAATCCGCTTCCGATATCCTGCCCGGCGGCCTGTCGGTGGGCCGGTCGGATGCAGGCGCAGGAGCCGAAGCCGAAGCCGGCGCGCGAGCCGGTGCAGGAGCCGGCGCCGGGCCGACCGCGCGATCGCGGCCGAGCACGGCCGGCGAGCGGAATTCCGCCACGCCGGCGGGAAATTCGGGCTTGCAGGCGGCCGAAGGCTTGTTTCCCGAAATCGCGACGACGATGCTCTGGATGTCCGCGCTCTGGGCCACCCGGTAGGACACCGGACGATCGAACTGGATCCTGAGCACGGAGCCCGATCGCCTGACGTGTCTCGAAGTCGATGGCCTTGATCGCCGCGCCCTTGCTGTTCGGGAACGCGGACCGCCTCGCGCTTCACCAACTGCAGCGCGATGGCCTGGTCTCGATCGATGGGATTGACCGTGATCTGCAGCTCGTCGCCGTGGTCGAGCGGGAAATGGTGGGCATAACGGATGCGGATGTTGAAATTGACCTTCAGGATCGCGCAGCCCTTCCTGGTCACGATCTGCGCATCGGACAGCGCCGAGATCGAGCACCGGCTGCGCAAAGGCAGTGCTCGCGCCGAGCAGCACCGACGCACGACAGCGCGACGCCAACATCCGCAGATGCCGACGGCGCCCGCGCCGCCATCACCACCCTCCCCGATTGGCCCGATGCTCGCCGGAGCGTCGCGTGACGACGGTTCGCAGCGTGCTGTCGGCATAGAGGTGGCAGGCGCCGGTGCAGTCGCGCAGCTCGCCGACCGTGTAATAGACCGGTCATCGGGCGCTGGAACTTCGGATGCGAGGTCGGCCGGAAATCCGCGGCATGGCAGGCGGCGCAATCCGGCTGATAGGCCGCGAATTTCCACGGGACCGTCTGTGCATTCGCGGCGTGGCAGGTCGTCGCATTCGAGCGCCCGGCCGTGATCCGGATAGCGCGGCGAGGTGTGCCGGTAGGTCACCGGCGTCCAGGACGCCGGTCCGATGGCAGAGCTCGCAGGGTTGCGTCGTGACGAAGTGCTTGGGCGACTTGCGCGGTCGCGGTCACGCCGTTGTGGCAGCTCGCGCAAGGCGCGGTGACGCTGGCGTGGTCCATGCGCGCGCCCGCGAACGTCACGGTGCTCTTGTGGCAGGTCTCGCACGGCGCGGTGGTCGCGATGTGTTTCGGCGGCTTGCCGATCGGCGGTCAGCGCCGTTGTGGCAGGCGGCGCAGCCGCTGACGATGCCGGCGTGATTCATCCGCGCGCCCGCGAAGCTGACCGTGCTCTTGTGACAGGTCTCGCACGGCGCGCTGGTGACGATGTGCCTCGCCGGCTTGCCGGGCGCGGTGCCGCCGTTGTGGCAAGACGCGCAGCCGGTCGTGATGCCGGCGTGGTTGATCCGCGCGCCGGCGAAGCAGACCGTGCTCTTGTGACAGTTCTCGCACGGCGCGCTGGTGGCGACGTGTCGCGCCGATTTCCGGCGCCGTCGCCGTTGTGGCAGGTTGCGCAGCCGCTTGTGACGCCGGCGTGGTTGAACCGCGCCGCCGGTGTTGGCCGAGGTCGGCGGAGCGGCATCGGCGCCGCGTTCACGTCGGGGCGATCGGCTTCGCGAAATTCGTCAGCCGGATTGGTGTTCGCGTTGGTGCCGGCTGCGGCGGGGTCGTCGTCGTGGCGGTCGTCGTCGGTGCGGCCGTCGTCGGCGGCGGCCGTCGTGGTGGCGGTCGTTGTCGGCAGCGGTCGTCGTCGGTGCCGTCGTCGTCGGTGCGGCCGTCGTCGGAGCGGTCGTTGTCGACGTGCTGTCGTCGTCGCGGCGCGGTCTTCGTCGGCATGTGGTCGTGGCGTCGGCGTGGTCGTCGTCGGCGCAGTCTTCGTCGCACGTGGCCGTCGTCGGTGGCGGTCGTCGTCGTGGCGGTCGTCGTGGAGCCGTCGTCGCGGCTGGTGGTTGCGGCGGCTGTTTTCGCCGCGGTCGCGGGGCCGCCGCCGTCGAAGCTCGTCGTGTTGTGGCAGGTTCCGCAGTCCGCCGTGGTCTTGGGATGATCGCCGGACTTTGCCTGCGCGCCCTGGCTGGTATAGGCGCCGCCGTGGCAGGAGTCGCAGCGGCTGCCGGTCACCGACCGAGTGGTTCATCGTGGCAGTCGTGAAGCTCGTCGTGCTGGTGTGGCAGTTGCTGCAGGCGATGGTCGTCGTCGGGATATGCGGCGGCGTTGTCATGCCCTGCGCGCCCGAGGTGCCCTGGCTGGTATAGGCGCCGTTGTGGCAGGAGTTGCAGGCGATGCCGGTCACCGCCGTGTGGTTCATCGTGTAGGTGGTGAAGCTCGCCGCCGTATTGGCGTGGCAGTTGCTGCACTGGAGCGTCGCCGGTCGGAATGTGCGGCGGCGTCGTCATGCCGGTCGCGGTCGTGCCGTTGTGGCAGCTCGAGCAATTGGTGTCGGTCGCCGCATGGGCGAACGTCGCGCCGGCCCAGGTCGTCGTGCTCTTGTGGCAGGTCGAGCACTCCGCCGTGGTGGCGACGTGGCCCGGCGCCCTTGGCCTGCGCGCCCGAGGTGCCCTGGCTGGTGTAGGAGCCGCTGTGGCAGGAGCTGCACGGCGATGCCGGTCACCGCCGTATGGTTCATCGTGTAGCTGGTGAAGCTCGCCGCCGTATTGGCGTGGCAGTTGCTGCACTGGAGCGTCGCCGGTCGGAATGTGCGGCGGCGTCGTCATGCCGGTCGCGGTCGTGCCGTTGTGGCAGCTCGAGCAGTTGGTATCGGTCGCCGCGTGCGCGAAGGAGGCGCCGGCGAAGCTGGTCGTGCTCTTGTGGCAGGTCGAGCAGTCCGCCGTGGTGGCGACGTGGCCCGCGCGCCTTGGCCTGCGCGCCGGATGTGCCCTGGCTGGTATAGGACGCCGTTGTGACAGGAGCTGCACGGCATGCCGCTCACCGCCGTGTGGTTCATCGTATAGGTGGTGAAGCTCGCCGCCGTATTGGCGTGGCAGTTGCTGCACTGGAGCGTGCCGGTCGGAATGTGCGGCGGCGTCGTCATGCCGGTCGCGGTCGTGCCGTTGTGGCAGCTCGAGCAATTGGTATCGGTCGCGGCGTGCGTGTAGGTGGCGCCGGCCCAGCTGGTCGTGCTCTTGTGGCAGGTCGAGCAGTCCGCCGTGGTGGCGACGTGGCCCGTGCCCTTGGCTTGCGCGCCGGACGTGCCCTGGCTGGTGAACGAGCCGTTGTGGCAGGTCGCTGCAGGCGATGCCGGTGACCGCCGCGTGGTTCATCGTATAGGTCGTGAAGCTCGCCGCCGTATTGGTGTGGCAGTTGCTGCACTGGAGCGTGCCGGTCGGGATGTGCGGCGGCGTGGTCATGCCAGTGCCGTTGTGCGCCGCTTCGCTGACCGTGTGCCCTGGCTGCTGTTGTGAAGTCGCAGCCGTCTGTGGGACGTGGCCGCCCTGGCTCGCGATGGGCGAACGACCGTGCGGTCGCGCAGCCGTAATGGCTCATCGTATAGGACGTAAAGCTCGCCGCCGTATTGGTGTGGCAATTGCTGCACTGGAGCGTCGCGGTCGGGATGTGCGGCGGCGTCGTCATGCCGGTCGCGGTCGTGCCGTTGTGGCAGCTCGAGCAATTGGTGTCGGTCGCCGCGTGGGTGAAGGTCGCACCGGCCCAGCTCGTCGTGCTCTTGTGGCAGGTCGAGCAGTCCGCCGTGGTCGCGACGTGAGCCGTGCTCTTGGCCTGCGCGCCCGACGTGCCCTCGCTGACAAGCGCCGCTGTGACAGGCGCTGCACGCGATGCCGGTCACCGCGGTGTGGTTCATCGTGTAGCTGATGAAGCTCGCCGCCGTATTGGTGTGGCAGTTGCTGCACTGGAGCGTGCCGGTCGGGATGTGCGGCGGCGTGGTCAGGCCGGTCGCGGTCGTGCCGTTATGGCAGCTCGAGCAATTGGTATCCCCCGCCGCGTGCGTGAAGGCCGCGCCGGCCCAGCTCGTCGTGCTCTTGTGGCAGGTCGAGCAGTCCGCCGTGGTGGCGACGTGGCCGCCCCTGCCCTGCGCGCCAGACGTGCCCTCGCTCGCGAAGGAGCCGTTGTGGCAGGAACTGCACGCGATCCCGCTCACCGCGGTGTGGTTCATCGTGTAGCTGGTGAAGTTCGCGGTATTGGCGTGGCAGTTGCTGCACTCGAGCGTCGCGGTCGGGATGTGCGGCGGCGTCGTCAAGCCAGTCGCGCTCGTGCCGTTGTGGCAGCTCGCGCAGCCCGCGGTGAGACCGGTGTGATCGAAAATCGCGCCCGCGTAGCTGACCGTGCTCTTGTGGCAGGTTTCGCAGGACGCGCCGGTGACCGGATGGTTGACCGGCTTGCCAACCGCGACCGTGCCGTTGTGGCATGAGGCGCAGCCGGTCACGATGGCCGCATGGTCTACGTGGACCTGGCGCCAGTCGTTCGGTACATGGCACTGTTCGCACAGATTGGTGGTTTTCGGATGCTGGTTGTTCTTGCCTTGCGCGGTCGTGCCGTTATGGCAGGTGGCGCATTGACGGGGCGTTCCCTTGAAGCGGCCGTTGACATGGCAGGATCCGCAATCGACTCGGACATGGGCGCCGGTAAGCGGAAACCCGGTCGGGAGATGATCGAATCCCGAGCTCAAAGCCGATTGCGCACACGCTGGCGCGGAAAAAACTGCGCCCGCCGCCAGAACGACGACAAATGTCAGAATACGTGCTGCAACCACCCTCATCTAATCCGCCGCCCCCCGATGATCACACCTGCGGATCGATAGCCTGTTCCACGGCGTCGGCTTAAAGTGACGCCGCGTGTTTCGCCCGGATCGTTCTCCCGTGTCGCTCGCCACGAACCCCAATGCTCCCCCGCTCGCGGAGCGCCGCGGCTCCTCGACTGTCTGTTCATCCAATGGTGATCTGCTTCGTTCGCCTTACGCCGCGCGCGGCGCGCACGCGTCGATCCGGATGATTCGCGCTCGCGGCGAGTCGAGAGCGAAGCACGCTCTCCTGCCGGATCGTGCCGACACGATCAACCGCGAACTCGAGTAGTCCGATTCAGATGTGCCCATGCCCCACCTTTTTCGTTCGGAATGTCGCCGGATGATCCAGCCTCGTCCGCTTCGATCATCGCGGTCCCTGCGCGACATATTCCGTCTTGGTTAATCGACGATATAACGACGACGACCCGCCTGTGTGAGGCCATTTTGTGGCGCATGCAATTTCACGCCGCCGGCTGGTACGGCTTCACCAATTATTCCATGTCGATAACGCATGTCAGAACATCATCAAATTCATGGGAGACTTCACCGCCTCATATGTGCATGATGATTTTGTCACGCGCGTCATTCGGGGGTTTTCGCGATGCTCGGGTCACCAGTGGAATACCGTCCACCCGTCTCCCGTATCGAAGCACCAGTGACGCGTCGCGCGCGCTCGCCGGCAGTCCGATTCGATCGCGCGCACCTGAGAGGTAGCAACACCGCACCTCTCCGATACCAGCAGCTTCGATCACCCGCATGAGCGCCCGGATCGCATATTCCGATTCGGAACGTCGCGGCCGAACAGACCGCAAGACGATGATTCGCGGGAGCGAAGAAGTCGTGCGATCGCCGAGGCGGACACCGTCCTGGCTGATCTGGATCGCGGGCGGACTTTCTCTGGTGCTGAGTTTTGTCATCACCCTGCAGCTGACCAAACCCGCCGACCCGCCAAGCCCCGCGGTTGCGGCTTTGGCGAGCTCCTTCGTGTCGAACAGCCGCACGATGATGGCCGCCGTCAAGGCAGCCGGCCTCAAGGGTTCGCCAAACGTGAAGGGCGCGATCGACGAGATCGAGAAGCTCGGCGGCGACCGGGTGTTGGTCAAGGGCTGGGCGGCCGAGATTGGCAATGGGGGCGCGCCGCTCGGCGTCGTCGTCTTTGTCGATGGCGCGAGCAGGCTCACCACGCAGACGAGAGGCGCGCGCGCGGACGTCGTGCATGCGGTCGGAATATCCGACGCCGCCACGGCGGTGAACGTGTCGTTCCAGGGATCCCTGACCTGCCGTCGCGGCCAGAAGCTATTCGTCGTGGCCGTCACCGACGGGGGCGCCTATGGCTATTTCCGCCCGCGTGTCTGCCCCTAGAGCATGATCCCGAAAAGTGGTCACCGGTTTTCGGAAAAGATCATGCTACAATAATAAGCTAGAGCATTGTCCGATCTGATTGAATCGGATTTTCGATTCCCAAACTGATCAAATTGTGATTCAAACTGGCCACTGGGAAGGAGGCCAGCATGGATGGCGAAGCCCTATTCGGAGGATCTGCGCGAACGTGTTGTTGCGGCGGTTGAGGGTGGCCTGTCGCGTCGGAAGGCCGCCTCGTTATTCGGCGTAGGGATCAGTACGGTCATCAATTGGGTCCGGCGCTGGCGGGAGACAGGCAGGCTTGCGGCAAAGCCCATGGGCGGTGACCACCGGTCACGCTTGACGCGGGAGCGGGCGTGGCTGCTGGAGCGTGTCGAGGCGCAACCCGATGTAACGCTGGAAGAGCTTCGCGACGAGCTCAGGGAGCGTGGGATGACGGTCGGTTACGGGACCGTGTGGCGCTTCTTCGCGCACGAGAACATTACCTTCAAAAAAAAGCGTGCACGCGGCCGAGCAAGAGCGGCCTGACGTGGCCGAGGCACGGGCGCGGTGGAAGAACGACCAGATCAGGCTCGATCCGGCCAAGCTCATCTTCATCGATGAGACCGGCGCTTCGACTAAGATGGCGCGTCTTTACGGACGGGCCAAGCGTGGTCGCAGAGTCATCGGGCGCATTCCTTGGGGGCACTGGAAGACGGTAACCTTCGTGGCCGCTCTCCGGCTGGATGGTCTCAACGCCCCGTTCGTCATCGATTGCGCGATGAACGGGACGATCTTTATCGAGTATTTGCGGCAATGCCTGGTTCCCACGCTTAGGCCAGGCGACATCGTCATCATCGATAATCTGTCGGCTCACAAGCGCGATGAGGTGCGCCAGATCATCGAAGCGGCCGGCGCCGAGTTGCGTTACCTGCCGCCCTACAGCCCCGATCTCAATCCGATCGAACAGGCCTTCGCGAAGCTCAAGGCTCACCTGCGCAAAGCAAAAGAACGCACCGTGCCCGCGTTGTACGACCGGATCGGAAACCTGATCGGCTCCTTCCAGCCAAACGAATGTCGCAACTACTTCAGAAAATCCGGATATGCTCCAACCTGATCGGATTCTGCTCTAGAGCGGGATGACGATTCGAAGAAAAGTCATCCCGATCTAAAGTCCGATTCGATTGAACAAAGGTATCCGGGCCTCCTCATCTCACACGCGTTCCTCCTCTGAACGACTCCGTCGAGTGACATCGTTCGCACGAGCGGCCGAACGAGCCCTGATGGAATGTCGTCCGACCGGTGGCAGCCGTAACAGTTCGCCGGCAGAACGATCTTCTCGACATTCTTGGTGCTGTGGCAGGCATGGCAGTCGAGCCCGCGATGCGCTCCGGTCAGCCGGTACTTCGACTGGGTGTCGTGGTCGAACTGCCAGCGCGCCCAGCCATTCGGATTGTGGCAGAGCGCACAATCTTTCCCCAGGCGGCCCTCGTGGTGCTGATCCTTGTGGCAGCTTGCGCAGGCGATCGGCGAACCCTTGTACGACGCCGATCGATGGCACTCCTCGCAAGGGACCACCGCATGGCGGCCGATCAACGGTAATCGCGTCAATTCGTGATCGAACGCCGCTGTCCTGCGCCACGCGGTATCCTGATGGCATCGCTCGCAGCGACTGCCCAGCTGGCCTTTATGCACATCGTCCTTCTTGTGGCAGGACGCGCAATCCGTCGGGGTCTTGTCGTCGAGCAGCGAGCCGGTGTGACACGCGTCGCATTTGACCTTCACGTGCCCGCCCCTCAGCGGATATTTCGTCTTGTCGTGGTTGAAGCGCGCGGGCTTCCATTTGTTCTGATCGTGGCACGTCTCGCACTTGGCGCCGTAGCGGCCGGCGTGGACATCTTGTATCTGATGACATCCGAGGCACGCCGTGGCGACACCGGTATACCGCTCGCCGGCGTGACAGATCGAGCAGGCGACATTCTTGTGTGCGCCTTCGAGCGGAAACTTGGTGGCCTTGTGGTCGAACGTCTTGACGCGCCGCCAGGCGACCTCGTCGTGACAACCGTCGCATTTTTGGCCGAGCGCGCCCTTGTGCGGATCCTGGGCCTTGTGACAGTCGATGCAGAGCCCGGGCGCCTTGCGAAACTTGGCGGCTTGCACGTGGCATTGGTCGCAGCGGGCCGACTTGTGGCCGCCCTTGAGCTCGAAATTCGTGAAGGTGTGATTGAAGGTCTCTCGATCGAACTGAACGATGTCGGCGTCTCGCCCCTTGTGATCGGTATGGCAAAACCGGCATTCCTGCTTCGCCACTTCGGTTTGGCGTCCGTGAAATCCCCTGCGCGTCAGCCGATCCGCCAGGATCTCCTTATGGCATGCGAAGCACAGCTTGCTCTGCGACTCCCGCGCAAACGGCACATGGCACTGAAAGCAGTCCTTCTCGAGCTTGAGATGCCCTTCGACAAGCGGTCCCGGCATGACGAGCTTCTCGAACACGTTCTGCGACCTGGCCGCCCAATGCGCCGTCATTGCCAGGCTCGCTCCGATCGCGAGCGTGAACGCAATGACGCGCCTCAACGCCGACCCTCCGGTCAATAGAAATGCGCCGCGAAAACGTGAATGGTAGCGGCGACCAAGAGGATGATGAAAAGGGGCAGGTGCAGCACATGCCAGAGGCCGAAGAGACGATCGTAGAACTCGAATGCGGCCGCCTTTCTCACCGCCGCGAGATGGAGCGTCACGAGATCGGCGATGGCGGCATGGTGCTGCGCCCGCAATCGCCGCGACCATCCGCGCCGCCGCCCTTCCGCCTTCACCAGCCGATCAGGACTCGCGTTGCAGTCGCCTGCGCATGAATCGCGCGCGCACGCCGAGCGCCGGCAGTGTCCAGGCAGCCGCAAGAACACCCCTCTGCATTTGCGCGGCGCGCTTCGCAAAGGCATGCATCTGCTCGACGATCTGATTGCAGCCAGGGAGCTCATCGCCGAGCGAACGCTCCAAAGCCTCGGCGTCCGCGAGCACCTCCTGCACCACCGCCTTGCGGCCGTAGAGACCGAGATGAATCTTGCCGTACAGATAACGTCCGACAATTCCGCTCGTCGCCACGACCAGCATCGCGACCATCGCAACATTGCTGTTGAGCGATCCGAAGCTGAAATTCGCGTGGAACAGGATCAGCACCGGCCCGACCACGCCGAGAACCATGTGCAGGCGGAACCAGAACACCACCGATCCCATGAACTTGCCGAAGCGCACGCGCTTGCGGAACGGATAGAGCAGCAGAAGCAGCATCAGCGTGGCGCCCGCGACACCGAGCCAGTATCCGGCGCCGCTGTCGGGAACCACATACTCCTCGCCGCGCGTCAGCCAGCCGGCACACAAGAGGGCGACAAGGATCGTGACGAATGCCCACGACGCGGCGGTCGACAGCGGGCGCTTCGCATAATGCGCGCAGCGGGCAGTTCCAGACGGAGCGGCTGGCGCATCGCAAACGTTTTTCGGGCGACGATCGGCTTTTCGCGGCGGCGCGCGATCGTCGGCCCTCAATGGTGCCAGCGCAAAATCCGCCATTCGCCCCCCAATGATACCGCTCCGCGCACCCCATTGCGGAATCGTCCGCGAACGCGCGTGTGCGAACTCGACCGACGAAAGACGAGAGCGGGCCGCTTGGTGTTTTTTGTGAACAATTGCGGGTGATTTTGAGGCGCGGCGCAATCGGTACCGTCACGCGCGTATCTCGCCCGACATTCGTCCCAATTTCCGGTGTTGCATGCGCGCCCAGATGCCTCGCGCGAAAGATAGGTGTCGCCTGCGATGGTATTCCGAAAGGACAGTTCTTCCTGCGCGCATGCGCATGCATGGTCGCATGCATGATCGTGACTGGTAACCGCTTCGGAGTGCGGCAAGCTCACCATCATGTCATCGCAACGAAGAAGCCTCGCAACATGCGCTTCGATCCGCTGATGGCGTTCTATGCGCTGCCTCTGGCTGGTCGTCTGGGTGGTCTATTTCGGCCTGCGCAGGAGCGCCGAACGCGCAGCGTCGCGAAGCGGCGAGCCGCGGCCGAAGCCGGACTGCTGGAGCCCGCCTCGCTGCATCCGGAGATCGACCCGATCCAATGCATCGGCTGCGGCGCCTGCGTTCGCGCGTGTCCGGAAGGGCGACATTCTCGGTCTGATCAACGGCAAGGCGGTGCTCGTCGAGCCGTCGGAATGCATCGGCCACGGCGCCTGCCGGGCGGCATGCCCGAGCGACGCCATCAGCCTGGTGTTCGGCACGGAAAAACGCGGCGTCGACATCCCCCATGTCGGCGCCGACTTTCAGACCAACGTGCCGGGCATCTTCATCGCCGGCGAGCTCGGCGGCATGGGTCTCATCCGCAATGCCATCGAGCAGGGACGCCAGGCGATCGAATTCGGTGCGCGCGCTCGACGATCTCGGGCGGGCCGATCGCTACGACGTCGTGATCGTCGGCGGAGGGCCGGCGGGCTTTTCCGCGAGCCTCGCGGCCATGCAGCACAGGCTGCGCTTCGTCACGATCGAGCAGGACAGCTTCGGCGGCACCGTCGCGCACTTTCCGCGCGGCAAGCTCGTGATGACCGCGCCCGCCACGCTGCCGCTGATCGGCAAGATCAAATTCAGGGAGATCAGCAAGGAGAAGCTGCTCGAATTCTGGCAGGGCGTCGCGCGCAAGACCGGTCCTGAAGATCCACTACGGCGAACGCGTCGAAGGCATCGCGCGGGTCGGCGCCGGTTTCGAGGTCAAGACGACGCGCGGCGTCTATCCGACCCGCTCGGTGCTGCTGGCCATCGGTCGCCGCGGCACGCCGCGCAAGCTCGACGTCCCGGGCGAAGAGCAGCCCAAGGTCGTCTACCGCCTGATCGATCCGGAGCAGTATCGCGGGCAGCACGTGCTGGTGGTCGGCGGCGGCGACAGCGCGCTCGAAGCGGCCGCCTCCATCGCCGAGGAAGCCGGCACCACGGTCACCCTGTCGCACCGCAGCGAAGCGTTCTCGCGCGCCAAGATGAAGAACCGCGAGCGCGTGGAAGCCGCGCAGCAGAGTCCGGGCGCCTCACCGTGCTGATGCAATCCGACGGTCAACCGGATCGGCGCGGACGATGTCGAGCTGACCCAGGCCGGCGCGCCGGATGACGCATCAGCAACGACGCGGTCATCGTCTGCGCCGGCGGAATTCTGCCGACGTCGTTCCTCAAGAGCATCGGCATCGAGGTGGAGACCAAATATGGCACCGCCTAGATCGCGCGCACCTTGCTTGATCGCCGCTGGTGTGCGCTGGTCGGCGACCGTGGCGGACGCGCGTTCCGCGATCGCGCGCAAGAGGCGCGCGACGCGCGGTCGACGGCGCGATCGCCACCGCGCTTGCGCACCGGCGACTTCGGCGAGGCGGCGGTGCGGTCCTCGAGCGGATGGCGAAGTCCGGCAACGCCGAGGCGCAATATCAGTTGGCCTCGCTCTATCGATCTGGCCGCGGCGTGCCGCAGGACGACGCGCTGGCGTTCAAATGGATGCAAGCCGCCGCCGAGCACGGCGCACATGCGGGCGCAATTCAATCTCGGCTCGATGTATCTGACCGGACGGGGCGTGACGCGCGACGTCGCGAAGGGGCGCGCCTGGCTGGAGAAGGCCGCCGCCGGCGGATATCGAGGAGGCCGGCCCGCATTCTGCGCAATCTTCCGCCGCCGGCAGGCCGCAGAGCCGAAAGGAGCGGCGATTCCGGTCCGCGGCGGCCCGCACAACTCCGAGACCCGCCCGCAAGGCGCCAAGCGGGCCCTCGCATTGCCGGCGCCGCCACCGCGTCGGACGGCCGGCCGCTGATCCTGGATGCGGCCCTGCGCGGCCAGACCGACGCCGTCAGGCAATTGATCGCGAACGCCGCCGACGTCAGCGCCAAGGATGATGACGGCAACACGCCGCTCGCATTGGCTGCTGCCGCCGGGCAGCTTGCGGTCGTGGATGTGCTGCTGGCCGCAAGCGCCGATGTCAATGCCCGAAACAACGCCGGAGAGCGGCCGCTCATGCTGGCAGCCGCGAAAGGCCATGCCGGCGTGGTCGACCGGCTGCTCGAAAAAAATGCAGATCTCACCGCGAGAACGCGGCGCGGCGACACCGCTTTGGGGCTGGCGGTGCGCGGATGCCACGAGCAGGTCGTAAAGGCTCTGCTCGATCACGGCGCCGATACGAATGGCGTTTTCGAGGGCGGTATGCGACCGTGCTCATGATCGCCGCCACGACTGCGACGAGCAGATGGTGCTGCTGCTGTCGGCCGAGGGGACCGCGCTCGACGCCATCCGATCGCAAGGGGCGCACCGCGCTCTGGTTCGCGGCCAGCCGCGGCGAAGCCGGCGATCGTCCGGCGCTGCTTGCGAGCGCAGCCGACCAGGCCATCGCCGACAAGGAGGGCATGACGCCGCTGCTGATCGCGCTGGCGAACGGTCGCGCCGAGGCGGCGCGCGCTCTGCTTGGACGCGGGGGCCGACTCGAGCGCCGCACGGCGGTCGGCAACACGCCGTTGATTCTCGCTGCGCAGGCGCGGCCTGACCGACATCGTCCGCGGCCTGCTGCAGCGGGGCGCCAGCCGCGACGTCAGGAACGATCAGGGATATACGGCGCTCATGATCGCGGCGCGAACCGGCGCGCGCCGACATCGTCAAGATGCTCGTCGATGCCGGCGCCGACCGCCATCTCCGCAACAAGAAACGCGAGACGGCGCGCGACATCGCGACGGCGTCGGGGCATGCGACCATCGTCCAATTGCTGAAATAGCCGACGGCAAAATTGCGATGGAGGCTCCGTTCATGCGCGTGTGCGCGCCCTGCCGGCCTAAAATCCGTAAGTCTTGACCCAATCGCCCCATCGTCGCGCAAACGACGCAATGCGTTCGCTCATGCCGTCGTCGTGATCCGCAACGACGTAGAAGCGGGAAGAAACGAGTCGAAAGCGAATGAGCTCGATCCGGTGACAGCCGAGCGACTGCATGCGTTCGGCGAGAAACCTTGCTTCGGATTGTCGTCCCGATTGCCGCTGGACGAGCACGAGCGCCCTGTCCTGCCGCCGCAGTGCCGCGATCTCGGCCAGCGCCACGTGCTTGGGCGTCAATCGCTTCCCTTGAATGCCATTGTCCGGATCGAGGAAGACGAGGTTGGCCTCGCCGATCGATTCGACCAGCTCGTTCGCCCAAATCTTGCGCAACGATGCCCGCCTGGGAACCTCTCGGCCGTGGAATACCGTTTCGTCCAGCAGTCCGCTGGCTTGCAATGCATGTATGCGACGAAGCCCGGTCCGCGAATCGTCCACGAGCTCCTTGAGCGCGTCGAAAATCTCCGGCGCCAGGTGGCGGAATTCGCCGGGACGGTGCAAATAACCGAAATATTTTCCTTGATGCGCGCTCTCGTTCTGCCGACCGGTCACGTACCAGCAAATGGCAAGCCGTCGCCCTGCCATCAGGTGCCGGAGCAAAGCGAGCTTGCAGAAGTCGCCGATATTCCCTACCCACCGATCTCGCATTGGTCTCGCCCCCCCCGATCTGCCTGCGAATTTCGACGATGGCGGCGCGAACCCTTTCCCTCCACGGCCTGAGACCACCTCGACCCGAGGCGTGCGAAAGACTTAATGCCGATGACGGCTCGCGTGCGTTGATCTTGGTCAAACGTGCGAGCGCGCCGCCGTAGATCCCGGGCCTTAAGGACACAATGCGACGCAATGTTGGAGGAGAAAGTCTTCGAACCGAACGCGGAGTTATGCCGAGCCGTCGGGGCAGCCATGCCCCTGAGCGCGCGTCGGACAATAGACTTCGGACACTTCCGCGGGCCGGCCTGACCAGATACGATCCTCGGGGGCAATGCGGCACTCGCATAGTCATGCGTTTGGCCGCTCACGCCCAGGGGCAACCGGGAGGAGTCAATGATCACTACTGCAAAATGGGTCGTCACTGCCTTTGCGGCAGTTGCATTCGTCAGTTCGGCGCATGCACAAAGCCTGGATCCGAAGAGCCGTCAGGAATTGAAGCGAACCGTTCTGACCGGAACGAACATGGAGGTCGTCCTTTCGACCGCCGAATATCAACCCGGCGAATTCATTCCGCTTCATATCCATCACGGTGAAGAAGCATTCTACGTCATCCAAGGCGCGACGATCGAAACACCCGATGGTAAGCAGCTCAAGCTTGCGACCGGGGCAGGGTCGATAAATCTCCGCGACGTTCCGCACGCCGGATTCAAGGTCGTGGGCGACACGTCTCTGAAGCTCGTGACGGCGCATGTCGTGGATAAGGGGACGCCGCTCTACGACGCGCCTCCAAAAAAATAGATCAACCGCGACCGTCCGAAGTTCGAGCGAGCGTAGGGTTGGCAGAGGCGCGGAACGCACCGTGCCCGCGCGACCTGAGCGGCGCGGGTCGGCGACGTGAAGTCAGCGGCATGTCGCGAAAATGGTGGGCACGCTTCGCTTCGCCCACCCTATGCTCGAGAATGAGGCTTTGGGCATGGCCCCGATGTAGCGGCAGTCGGCCACCCTCAATCGCGGGTTTGATCGTGATCAATGCCGGGGCCGCGTCGTCCCTGTACAGGAAGCCATGGCCGAACATGCAACTGCCCCCGGTCCAGGTGGCCGGCGACACTCTTAAAAGGGCTTCCAATGCCGGATCATCGCCTCGCGACGGCCGAACGTCATGTGCAGGAAGGCTGCCGCATTGTCGAGCGGCAGCATGAAATCATCGCCAACCGGAAGGCGCATGGCCTCGACACGAGCGCCGCGGAGGACCTGTTGGCGAGTTTTGAACACACGCTCGTCATGTTCGAGCGCGACTTGCAGGCAATCGCTGAATGGGCCACGTTGGCAAGCAGAGCGTAACGCTAACTGCGTGCCACCGCGCTTCATCAAGACCAAGGGCTACAAGCCGCACGGCGCCGGCGCCCCACGCCATCGCATTGATCCATATCAACGACGCTTGAAAGATTGACGGGTAGCGGTGGCTTGGACAAGCGGAAGCCCAGTTGCACGAGGGGAGCCGCCTACATGGCGAGCCGAGAACTCAGAGCTTCGGACAAGCCTGCGCGCAAGTGGTTCTTCGACGCTCGATCCTAGCGGGAGATGCCCATGGCCAAGCGAAAGCGGCATGCATCGGCACGGAAGAAGACGGCATCGAAGCGCCAAAAGGCCCGCACGAGAGCCAAGCCTACACCCAGAAAGCCGGCCAAGCGCGCCAGCGCTAAGACGAAGGCCAAGAAAACAGCGAGGCACGCCGGCCGCAAGACGAGGGCCAAGAAAGCAGCAAAGCGCGCGGCCGTGAAGACAAGGGCCGCGAAGCCGGCAATCAAAGCGCGTGCAAGACGCATAGCCCCCAAAAAAGCCGCTCCGCGACCGGCTGAGCCGCCGAGAAAAGCGGTCGAAATCCCCAATGAAACCCTGATCGTCGATATAATCGAGGAGCCGGTCCCCGGTGTCGTGGTCGTCACCGAGTTCGAAGCGGTGCGAACAATCAGACCTGAGACGCCCACCCCACAGCCCGAGGGCGGAGAGGGCTCCGGCACTGCCGAAAGGAAAGAGGCGGAAGGCTAGCGCGCGTTTGCGCTTCCACTCTATACTTGGTGGCGAATCCGCCGGTCGGTCACATCTTTGACGAAGGCATGAGAGGCCGAGGCGTGGTCGACGACAACGCGATCGCCGCGGCTTGCGGCTTTTGCAAGAGGCCTTCATGACCGTATCGATATCGCGCATTCGCGCCGTTTTCGTCGCCGTTCTTCTTGGCCTCACCGTCTCGGCCTGCGGCTACAACAACATTCCGACCTACGAGGAACAGGCCAAGGCGAAATGGGCGGACGTGCAGAACAACTACCAGCGCCGCGCCGATCTTATCCCCAATCTCGTCGCCACCGTGCAGGGCTACGCCAAACAGGAAAAGGACGTGCTGACCGCCGTCGTCGAGGCGCGCGCCAAGGCCACGCAGGTGAAAATCGACGTCTCGCAGCTCACCGATCCCGACAAGCTGAAGCAGTTCCAGGACGCGCAGAACCAGCTGTCCGGCGCGCTCGGCCGGCTGCTGGCCGTCAGCGAGAACTATCCCGACCTCAAGTCGAACCAGAACTTCCTGGCGCTGCAGTCGCAGCTCGAGGGCACCGAGAACCGCATCGCGGTGGCGCGGCGCGACTACATCGAAGCGGTGCGGGTTTACAACACCGAGCTCAAGACCTTCCCCGGCCTGTTGTGGGCCTCGACCTTCTTCCGCTCCAACAAGCCGATGGCGGAGTTCGCGGCGAGCGAGAGTGCGCAGACGCCGCCGCAAGTGAAGTTCTGACGCGCTGCCGCAATTCCATGGCGCTGAAATGACCGCAGGCCGCCCTTCTTCCTTCTTTGCGGGAGGAGGTGCGCGCCTGTCTTTGCTCTGGTCGCGCTGCTGTGTGCGTGCCTTGCCGCCTCCGCCGCCAATTTTCCGGCGCTCACCGGCCGCATCGTCGATCAGGCGAATATCATCCCGGCCGAAACCCGCAACGCCATCGAGCCGAAGCTCGCCGATCTCGAAACCAAGTCCGGCATCCAGCTCGTCGTCGCCACCGTCGCCTCGCTCGAAGGCCAGGAGATCGAGCCCTACGCCAACGAACTCTTCCGCACCTGGAAGCTCGGCGAGAAGACGAAGAACAACGGCGTGCTGCTGCTCGTCGCGCCGAACGAGCGGCGGGTGCGCATCGAGGTCGGCTACGGGCTCGAGGGCACGCTCACCGACGCGCTGTCGAAGGTCATCATCACCAACGCCATCGCGCCGCGCTTCAAGACCGGCGATTTCGGTGGCGGAATCTCGCGCGGCGTCGATGACATCATCACGGTGCTGACGACCGACGCTTCGGAATGGCAGCAGCGCCCGTCGCTGCGGCTCGACAACCAGCAGACCCCCGATCCGGCGAACTGGCTCCTGATTGCGGGCTGATCGCCCTGGTCACGCTGCTCATTGTTTCGCCCGGTTTCCGCTGGTTCTTCCTGAACGTGGCGCTGAACATCCTCCTCAATTCCGGCGGTTCGCGCGGCGGCGGCGGCGGATTTTCGAGTGGCGGCGGCTTTTCCGGCGGCGGAGGCTCGTCGGGTGGCGGCGGGGCTTCGGGGAGCTGGTGATGAGCATTTCCGCACAGGACCGCGAACGCATCTCGACCGCCATCCGTGCCGCCGAGGCAAAGACCTC
This sequence comes from uncultured Pseudomonadota bacterium, assembly GCA_963791155.1. Taxonomy (GTDB): domain Bacteria; phylum Pseudomonadota; class Alphaproteobacteria; order Rhizobiales; family Xanthobacteraceae; genus JAVDCA01. The sequence goes on along the minus strand of CAWBRI010000009.1, from coordinate 362,750 downwards.
GGGCGAAATCGTCTGCGTGCTGGCACAGACGTCCTCCGACGCCACGGCGTTGCCGATCCTGCGTCGCCGCGGTGGTCGCGCTCGCGCTGCCCTGGCTGCTCGTGGCCTTCACGGCGATGACGGTCCACCGGATTCTGTCGCTGCAGATCGTCGTATTTTTCGCGCTTGTCGTGCTGCTCTGTCTGCCGCGCGTGCGCGTCGCGCTGGTGCCGCGCACGGCGCGTCGCGCCGTCGCGCATCGCGTCGCCATGGAGCAGTTCAACATCCGCGGCATCGCGCGTAAAAAGGATCGCACCGGCGTTTTGATCTTCGTCTCCCTCGCGGAGCGCTATGCGCGCATCATCGCCGACGAGGGCATTGCGGCTCGCGTGCCGCAATCCGAATGGCAGGGAGCCGTCGATGCGCTGGTCGCGCACATGCGCGACGGCCGCATCGCCGACGGTTTTATTACGGCGATCGACGTCTGCGGAAAGGTGCTCGAGACGCACTTCCCGCGCACCGAGACCAGCCGCGATGAACTGCCGGACCGGATCTATTTGATCTGAAGCAATGGAAGAAGACGGACATGATGGCCCGCAGCAACCCGCCGCGCGCCGCACGCCGCGAGTGTCCGTTCAACCGGCCCTATTTCCCGTGCTCCTTCAGCTCATGATACACCGCCGTGACGAACCGGGTGGCGCTCGTCGTCGTGCCACCCGCTGTTTTCGCGTCATACGGAGCCGTGACGTTCGCGGCCAGCACGTCCTGCAGGGTCTTTCCCTGCGCGATCATCTGCTGCACCTTGTCCTGCACCGCGAGAATCATGTCGCGATAGGGAATGATGTCGTCGCGCTTGATGAGGGTGCCGTGGCCCGGCACGAGCGTGGTATTCGCGTCGGCCGACTTCATGGTGACGTCCAGCCCCTCCAGCATGCCCTTCAGCGAGCCGCCGTTGTTGATGTCGATGAAGGGATAACCGTAATTGCGGTAGAAATCGCCGATAAAGAGCACGTTCGCCTTCTCGAACTTGATGTTCGTGTCGCCGCCGGTATGGGCCGCCCTGATCGGGATGAAGTGGACGACTTCGTTGTTCATGTGAATTTTCACCGGCTCGCCCATGCCATAGGTGACGACCGGGAAGCCGGCGGGATTGGCCACGGGGTTCGTGGCGGCATTGGGCGCCTTCGACAGGCGGACCATCCCGTCGCGCAGCTCTTCGCGCGCAAAGATCACCGCGCCCTGTTTTGCAAAAAACGCATTGCCCGCCGTGTGGTCGCGATGAATGTGGGTGTTGACCAGGTAGCGAATGGGTTCCTTGCTGATGCGCCGTATCGCCGCCAGAACCTTGTCGTTGAGCTGCATGTACTGCGAATCGATCATCAGGACGCCGTCCGATCCCGCGAGCACGCCGATCCTGCCGCCGGCCGCGTCGTCGTGGGACGGATCCAGGCCGCCCGAGCCGGTCAGCATGTAGACGTTCGGTCCGAGCTGCTCCGTGATGATTTCGACCTTGTTGAAGTCCATGTCCTGGGCCCATGCGCTCGTGGCAAGAGCGGCCGAGGTCAGTCCCACCAGCAGCCAGGCGGATTTCATCGATGTTTCTCCCTTTTGCGTTCTTCGTCTTGGCCGACATTTGCCGGCGATCTGAGATCAGCACGAAGAATAGCATTCGGCTTGAATGAGCCGAAGCCAGCTCGCGATGTTGCCACCCCATCCGCTCACCCGACCGACGGGAGGCACACATGACACGTACGCTGTTGTGCGGCCTGATGCAGGCATCTCCATGAAGAACAGCGACTAGCCGGAGGCGTAAGTCGTCCTCCGCTTCATTGCGGTTCTATTTTCGCCAGCTTGGCCAGTTCCTCCCATTTCTTGATTTCCTTCGGAATGAAGTCGGCGAGATCCTTGGCGCCGCCCGGAAACGGCGCCCCATGGGTGTTGGCAAGAAACTGCCGGGTGGCATCCATTTTCATGATCTCGGCAAACCAGGATTCCAATCGCGCCACGATCGGTGCGGGCGCTCCCGCCGGCAGGAGGACGCCCCACACGGGCGCGATATCGAATTCAGGGATATTGGCGGCCTCGGCCATCGTCGGGATATCGACACCCGGCACGCGCTGGGCAGAGGTGACCGCCAATCCGCGCAGCTTGCCGCCATCGAGCAGCGGCGTGCCCTGCGTGGCGTCGATGAACTGAAAATCAAGCTCGCCGCCGAACATCTCCGGCAGCGACGCCATGGAGGTCCTGTAGGGGATGCCCACCGCTTCGAGGCCCGCGCGGGCCTTGTAGAGCTCAGCCGCGGCGAGCGCCGGCGGACTGCCGTACCCATAGCTCGCCTTGTTTCCCTTCTGCTTCATCGCCGCGGTGAGCTCCGCGACATTTTTCCAAGGCGCCTCGGTGCGCACCATCAGGATGAAATAGCTCTTTTGAAGCGTGGCGACCGGTGTGAAGTCTTTGATCGGGTCATAAGGCAGCTTCTTGAAATTGAACAGGTTCGCCGCGTGCGAAGACGTAACCGAGGTAATAAGTATGGTGTAGCCGTCGGGCTGCGACTTCGCCACCACGTCGGCGCCGGCGGACAGGATCATGCCCGGCTTGTTCTCGACGATCACCGGCTTGCCCGAAATCTTCGACAGCTGGTCCGCAAAGAAGCGCGCGATCACGTCACCGCCGCTGCCCGCCGGCAAGCCGACCACCACCCGCATTTCCCTTGTTGGATAATTCTGCGCTTGCACAGAGACGCAGAATCCAAGGAGAGCCGCCGCAATCCATCCGGTGATATTTTTCCTAATGGCGTCCCTCCTCGCGTTTTTCGGGCTCGACCACGTTACGCACTTTATTTTGGGTCGGCAATCAGCCCGCGACGATCAGTGCATCCAGCGCGGTCGCTCCTTGCCCCTTGGCATGCACCATGAGCGGATTGACGTCGATCTCGGTCAGCTCCGGCACGGTCTGCATCAACCGCCCGATGGCCATGACGACATGCACGACCGCTTCGACGTCCGCCGGCGCCGCGCCGCGGACGCCAGCCAGCAGCTTGGCGGAGCGCAACTTGTGAAGCGCCTCGACGATCTGCTCCCTATCGGCGCCGCCGGGCAGCAATTGCACGTCGCCCAGCACCTCGACCCAAATGCCGCCGAGGCCGAGCAGCAGCACCGTGCCCCAGCCGGGATCGCGCTTCGCGCCGACCATCAGCTCGATGCCTTTCGGCGACATTTTCTCGACGAGCGCGCCATCGAGAGCGACATTTGGCGCCGCACGCTTGACGTTGCGCATCATCGAATCCCAAGCCGCGCGCAGCCCGGCTTCGTCGGCGAGGTTCAGCATGACGCCGCCCGCCTCGGTCTTATGCGACAGCGCCGCAGCCTGCGCTTTCAAGGCCACCGGATAACCGACGCGTTTGGCCACCGTGGCGGCCTCGTCGACCGTGCGGGCGAGGTCGCCGTCGGGCACGCGGACCCCGATGGCGGCCAGCACCTTCTTGCCCAGCCATTCGGGCTGCGTACCCTTGCCGAGCTTGGGCAGTCCTTTGAACGGCTCGGGAAGGCGGCTTGCACGTGGCCGCGCGAGCAACCGCCCATACCGCGTATAGTGCGCGACGGCCCGCATCATGCGATCCGACGATCGCCCGAATACCGCCGGACTCCGCTTCACGGCTTCCATGACGTCGGCGCCGAGTTGCCAGGTGTCGCCGAGCGCGACCATGACCTTGGGCTTGACCGAGCCGGCCATGCCCTTGTTGAAGTTCTCGACGACGACGCCGGTGTTGATCGGGAAGGAGATGAACAGCATTCCGACGTTCGGATCGTCGAGCAGCGCCTTTACCGCCACGGGCAACGAGTCCGGCGTGAATCCCGCCGTGACGTCGAGCGGGTTGCCGTAGCTGCCGTAAGCCGGCAGCACGTCGTTGAGCAGCTTCTCGGTCGAAGGCTCGAGCGCCGGGAAATCGAGGCCCAGCTCCTCGCCGAAGTCGTTGCTGAGCGCCACGAAGGCGCCCGACGCGGTGAGGACCGCCGGGCCCTGCGCCGGGGCTTTTGGAAAGCGCACCAGGATTTCGGCAAGATCGATCATCTCGTCCATCGTGGTCACGACGATCGCGCCGGCATCTTCGGCCAGCACGCGCATTGTCGCATAGTCGCCGACCAGCGCGCCGGTGTGCGATTGCGCGGCCTCCCGCGACTTTGCGTTGCGCCCCGGAAACATCAGGATGACCGGCTTGCCGGAGGCTCGGCAGCGCCGGATGGCGTCGAGGAATTCGCGCGGACGCCGTACCTGCTCGGTGTAGACCAGCAGCACGCTGGTCGCGACATCGTCGGCGAGAAATTCGATGAAATCGGTCGAACTCCAGACCGATCTCGTTGCCGGTCGAGATGACATAGGACAGCGGCGTCCCGCGTCCGTCGGCGGCGCGCTGGAAGTGGCCGAGCATGCCGCCGCTTTGCCCGACGACGGCGAGGCCGGGCTTCGAGCCCTCGTCGAAGCGACGCGCCTCGCGCGCGAACAGCATGTGCAGCATCATGCCATCGACGTTGTTGGTGACGCCCAGACAATTCGGGCCGACGATCGCAAGCCCGCCGTCACGTGCCATCTTCGCGATCTCGTCCTGCATCTCCCGCTCGCCGACCTCGGCGAAGCCGGCCGCGAACACCATCGCCGAGCCGACCTGGCGCTTCGTGCACGCCGCGACGGCGTCGCGCACGCCTGCCGCCGGCAGCGTGAAGACCGCAAGGTCGACGCCCTCCGGCAGCTCCGCCGCGCTCTTGAGCACGGGGCGGCCGTCGATCGGCTCCGCACTGCGGCCCACCAGATGGATATCGCCCTTGAACTTGTTGAGCTTGAGCGCTTGCAGGATGACCTGGCCGGCGCTGCCGGGGCGCGACGATATTCCGACGATCGCCACCGATCGCGGGCGCAGGAATTTGGCGACGGCCTTGGGGCCGCGTGCGGATTGCGGTCCGGTCATTTCGCGTCTTTGTCCGGTTGCCACATCAGCAGGTGCTCGCCGTTGTCGAGCGGATGCCAGTATGGCTTGACCTTCATGCCGATTTTCAAATCTTCAGCCGTGCATTTCACGATGTCGGCGATCAGGTTGACGCCCACGTCGAGCGTCGCATTCACCACCGCATAGGGCTCGCTGCCGTTGAATGCCGGCGGGCCGCGATGGGCGATGGTGTAGGAGCACACCGTGGCTTTGCCCGACACCTCGCGCCATTCGATGTCGCGGCGCCGGCCCGTGAAGATGCTGACCGGCCGGGGGAAGTGCTGATACTTGCCGGTGGTCTTGCAATATTGAATCACGAGTTTTTTCTGCCGTGTCGCTTCCCAGAACGGCATGGAAAAATCGTAGTGCTTGATGTTGCGTTTCACGCCGAGCGTATCGTTCAATGCGGTGCTCATGGCTGCCTCGTGACGAGTTGGTGCATGATCTTTTCCGAAAACCGTTACCCACTTTTCGGGATCATGCTCTATTGGTTCGGAACCAGCGCAAGCGCCGCGCTCGAGCCCCAGTTGCGCCCGTAGTTGATCCAGCCGATGCCGGTTACGAGTGCGTTGGTGGTGTCCTTGACCTGCCGTTTGCCGCCTTCTCCCATGAGCTGGCGGACAGCCTCGATCAAGTTGTGCGACGAGCATGCCGCCTGGCCGGCCGAGATCTGGCCTCCGCCAGTGTTCATCGGCAGCGTACCGCTGTAGGAGAGATCGGTGTCGCGGACGAACGGGATTCCCTCCCCCGGCTTGCAGAAGCCGAACGCCTCGAACTGGATCACGAGGGCGATGAGGAAGTCGTCGTAGGGATGGAACGAGCGGACATCCTTGATGTTCAGCCCGGCGTTCGCCAGCGCCTTCTTGCCGGCGATCTCGTGGCCGCTGCGCGTCACATCGACCAGGTTCTCGCCGCCCAGGAAGTTGGTGCGTTCGGCGTAGCCGATCGGAATGACGCTCTTGTGGAGACCTTTCTCCTTCGCGCGCTTCTTGCTCGTCAGGATCAGGCCTGCCGCGCCGTCGGCCAGCATCACGCAGTCCAGCAGCCGGATCGGGTCGGCGATCATGCGCGAGTTCAGATAGTCCTCTATGGTGATCGGCACGCGCAGCTTCTCGCAGGCGTTTTCGTTCAGGATGGCGTGGTTGCGCTGCGTGACCGCGAGCTTGCCCAGCACCCGAAGGTCGAGACCATATTTCGCCTCGTAGCTGCGTTGCAGCAGGCCGAAGGCGCCGGGCGGGCCCATCAGGCCGTAGGGGTCGGTCCATTCGCGGCGATAGGAGCGATCGTTGCGGCCGTTGTGCTCGAGGACATGCGTGTCGGCGAACAGGCATAGCGCCACCTCGCACATGCCGGCGTCGATCGCCGCCGCCGCCCGCGCGACCGAGCCCGCCGCCGAGCAGCCGCCGGTATGGACCTGCTCGCAGAAGCCGACTTCGAGGCCCAGCATGTCGGCTGTGGTCTGCGCCCAGAACATGCTGGCCGCGCCGGTGCCGGTCAGCCCGGACATCACCAACCCGTCGATCTCCTTTTTCTCAAAGCCGGTCTTGTCGAGCAGCGATTCCAGAATCTCGCCGGCCAGCACCCAGACGTCCCGGTCGCTCTTCTCCATCACCTTGGTTTCGGCGTAGCCCACGATGGCGCTGTCGCGTAGACTCATGTCTCTCTCCCTTAAGCCCGGATACGCTGTCGTCTTGCGGGGCGTGCGGCTTATTCGGGCCGCACCCGCGGCGCGGTCTTGTCGAGAAACTGATGCAGCCGCTCGATCGATTCGGGGCTGCGGGTGTATTCGCCCACCATGCGCTCGAAGAACAGGCCGTCGTCGTAGGACATGTCCTGCAGGCGCGGCAGGCTGTTGGTGATCGCGAAATTGGACAGCGGCGCGTTCTTGCAGATCTTCCTGGCGAGCTCTTTCGCCTTGGCCAGCGATTTCCCCTTTCGGCACCACATATTGCACGATGCCGTAGCGCTCGGCTTCGTCCGGCTTGAGCACGCGGCCGGTAAGCATCATGTCCTGCATGCGGGCAAACCCGAGCAGCCGCGCCACGCGAACCGAGCCACCGCCGCCGATGAAAATGCCGCGCGTTCCCTCGGGCAGGGCGAAGTACGTCGTTTCGTCCGCGACGCGGATATGCGCGGCCGCCGCCGTCTCGAGGCCTCCGCCCAGCGTCGCGCCGTGCAGCGCCGCAATGAACGGGATGTTTCCGCGCGCCATCACCTCGAAAAAGCCGTTGCGATTGAACGGGAACGGCAGCCGCTCCGAGCGCCCGGTCTTCCAATTCTCCGCGGCCCAGCGCAGATCCAGCCCGGCGCAGAAATTGTCGCCGTGGCCGAAGATGATTCCGCATTTCGCCTCCTCGCCGGCACGCTCGACGGCCGCGCGCAACGCCTTCGAAACCTCGGGGTTGAAGCAGTTGCGCTTGTCCGGACGATTGAATCCGACCAGAGCGATCTCGCCCTCCAGCTCGTAAGTGACCACTTGTTCTTCGCTCATGAACTGCTCCTGGTTCAACGGGGCAAATCCAGTCCCCGCAACGCGATGACGTTTCGCTGGATCTCGTTCGTGCCGCCGCCGATCATGCCCATGATGGCGTGGCGCAGCACCTGTTCCATCTCTCCGACCGGGGCGCTCTCCGAATCTTCCGACAGCAACCCACCGGTGCCGAGGATGTCGAGGGCGGCCTGGCCGAGCCGCTCCTGCAACTCGCTGGCGAACACCTTGCCGATGGCTGCCTCGTGGATCGGCACCCTGCCCCGCTCGACCAGCCGCGCGTTCCGCATCTGAAACTGGCGTGCGACCTCGATGTCGGCGGCCAGCGCCCCGATACGGTCGCGGATGACGGAATCGTTTTTCAGAACCTTGCCTCCGACCACCGCAGTCTTCAGGTATTCGGTGAGATGGTCAAACGCTCGTTCGATGCCCGCCATGCGCGTGCCGCCGATCATGACCCGCTCGGCGGCAAGCGCGTCGGTGATGACCTTCCAGCCGTCGTTCACCGCGCCGACCATGTGTTTCGCCGGCACCCGCACATTGTCGTAGAACTGCGCGCTGAAGGTCTTGCCGTACAGGGCAAGGCTCGGTCGGATGGTGACGCCCGGCGAGCGAAGATCGACCATCAGCACGCTGATGCCGGCATGCTTCTTCGCATCCGGATCGGTCCGCACGGCAAGCCACATGTATTCCGCCTTGTCGCCGCCGGTCGACCACAGCTTATGGCCGTTGACGACCCAATCGTCGCCGTCGCGGACCGCACGGGTGCGGAGCGCCGCGAGATCGGAACCGGCTTCCGGCTCGCTGTAGCCCAACGCGAAGCTGCGTTCGCCGCGGCGGATGGCGGGCAGCCATTCGTCCTGCTGCTCCTTGGTGCCGTGCGCAAAGAGAGCTTGCGCGACGATCGACTCGCCGGCGCCATGCGCCTGGCAGGGCGCGCCGGCGTTCGCCATCTCGGTGATGAACGTGATCTGCTCGGTTGCGCTCCGGCCCTGGCCGCCGAACTTCCGCGGCCAGCCGACGCCGATCCAGCCGTCGCGGCCCATCAGTTTGGAGAATTCGACATCCCAGCCGCGTTCCTTGAACGGCTTGCGCAAATGCGCCGCGCGCCTCGGCGGCGTCCAATGCTCGGCGAGCCAGTCGCGCACGTCCTTGCGGAAGGCGTTGACGGCAGTTCCCATGTCATGGGCGGGAAGAGAGGACATGAGGTCTATCGAACCGGTCCCAGCAGAAAATCGGCGAGTTCGGCGCGTGCGCGGGGCGCGCCGCCGAAGCGGGCAAGATCGGCATGCACGCGCCGGAAATGCCGCGGCGCTTCGTGTTCTTCCGCATAGCCGATGGCGCCCAGCGCCCGGTGCGTCTCGATCGACACCGCGCGCAACGCCGGACCCGCGAAAGCGAGCGCCGATGCGGCGAAGACCCTCCAGTCCGGATTGTCGTTGTCCCGCGCGTCGGCCGCGGCCTCGAGCGTCAGCCGCGCGCCGTCCAGGCCGATCAGGCAGTTGGCCAGCTTGTGCTGGACCGCCTGGAATTGACCGATGAGCTGGCCGAATTGTTTCCTGACCTTGGCGTGATCCACCGCGAGGTCGAACGCCCGCTGGGCCGCGCCGAGCGCCCGGCCGGCGCAAGCGAGCCTTGCCACCAGCGCGATGTCGGCAAGCGTTTCGGACGGCAAGTCGAAGCGGACCGCGGGCGTGCTCTCCAACACAAGCTCGGCGAACGGCGGCTCGGCGAGGCCGGGCGTCGCCTGTATGGTCAGGCCGGGCGCGTCGCGCGCGACCGCGGCGGCGCCGGCGGGCGACTCGGTGAACACGAGGAAATGCGTCGCCGCCTGAGCGCCTTCGACGAACGACGCTTTTCCCGACACCGTGTCGCCGCGCACGGTGACGCGACCCGCGCCCGGGTCGCCATCGAAGGCGCCGAGCGCCAGCGCGATCATTGCATTTCCCTGGTGGAGATCTTCCAGCAATGCGCGCGCGGCGTTCGAGGACTGCTTTCCGAGCGCGAGATTGGCTCCCACCGCTCCGAGCAGCGGCGCCGGGCAGGAGGCGCGTCCCAGCTCTTCGAACACGAGGATGATGTCGCGCAATCCGACGTCGGCGGCGTGGTGGCCGAGCGACGCAAGACCCTGCCGGGCCAGGCCGTGAAACAATTTCGCCAATGCCTGTGCGTTGCCGGAATTCGCCACCGCTTGCTCGGCCGGCCAATTTTTCGCGAGAAAGTCCCGCACCGATTTGCGTAGCAGATCGCGTTCGGCATCCGACATGCCGGCTATGTGTTGGGGCTTCAAGCCGCTCATGGGGCGCGGGAGTGGTTCCATGGTCGCGGGGGTATTCGAGACAGTCTGCGCACAGGGTTCAGGCATTTCAAGGCCACTCTTAGATGATGAGCCGTTGTGGCGTCTCGCGCCTTTGGCTATCAAGGGCGGCACGCGATGCTCCTAAATCGTCATTGCGAGGAGCCGCAGGCGACGACATGTCCGCCGAAGCCCGAAGGGCGAAGGCGGAAGCAATCTCGGCCAGGCGCGCATGAGCAAGTGAAGCGGGATTGCTTCGCGGAGCCTGTCCTCGGGCTTGCCGTAGGCAAGACCCGAGGGCTCGCAATGGCGCCAGAGGGTGCAGGATGGCGCCAAAACAAGGGGATGAAAGCGATGACCGGGCAGCTGCAGGACCGCGTGGCGATCGTCACCGGCGCGAGCAATGGGATCGGCCGCGCGATTGCCGAGACATTCGCGGGTGAAGGCGCGAAAACGGTTCTGGTCGCCCGGCGCGCCGCATTGCTGAACGAGGTCGCATCCGGAATCCGCTCGCGCGGGGGCGAAGCGCTGCCCGCGCCGACCGACTTGACGCAGGAAGATCAGATCACCGCGCTGTTCGCCAAGGTCATGAAGACCTATGGCCGCCTGGACGTCCTGGTGAACAATGCCGGCGTGGCGACGCACGTCAATACCGAGGACATCTCGCTCGAATACTGGCGGCAGGTCCTCGATATCAACCTCACGGCCGTGTTCCTTTGCTGCCGCGAAGCCGTCAGGATCATGAAGGATCAGACCCCGCAGGGCGGGCGGATCATCAACATGGGCAGCGTCTCGGCCAAGACGCCGCGTCCGGATTCGCTGCCCTACACGGCGACCAAGTTCGCCATCCAGGGCATGACGCATCAGCTGACCATGGATGGCCGCAAGCACGGAATCGTTGCGTCGATCATCCACCCGGGCGCCACGTTCAGCGCATTCTCGACGCGCCGCGGCCGGACCAAACCGGGTCCGGGGCCCACACCCGACGATTACATCATGGCGGGCGAAGACGTGGCGAAGGTCGCGGTGCTGATGTCCGCGCTGCCGCCGGAAGTGAACCTATACGAAGCCACGATACTCCCCAACCACATGCGCTCGTTCATCGGCCGCGGGTAGCAAGCTGGAGCAGCCGCGCTACGCCGTCTGACCGGCAATCGCCACATAACGACGCCGCTGCGCCGCGGCGTTGCCGAGCAGCGACGACAGCAGCATCGCCCGCTTGAGATAGAGGCCGATCTCGTGCTCGTCGGTGAACCCGATCGCGCCGTGAAGCTGGATGCAGGCCTGGGTGACCGCCAAGGCATCTTCCGACGCCTTGGCCTTCGCGGCGACGGCCAGCGCGGGATCGATGCCAAAGGGGTCGTTGTTGGCCGCGATCTGGTAGACCAGCGAGCGCGTCGCCTCGGTCCGGATATAGATGTTGACCGCCTGGTGCTGCAGGGCCTGGAAGCTGCCGATCGGCTTGCCGAACTGTTTTCGGACACGCAGGTAGTCGAAGGTGATCTCTTGCGCTTTTTCCATCACGCCGAGCAATTCGGCGGACAGCGCCATCAGCGCCAGATTGTAGAGCGCATCCACCGCGTTCCCGGACGGCTGGCGCGATGCGATGAGGTCGGCCGGCGCATCCTCGAGGCTGAGCGTCGAAAGCTTGCGACCGTCCACCGTCTGCGTCGTCGATAGCGTGCAGCCGGGCGCGTCGCGGGCCACGAAGCACAGCGCGGGTCCATCCCGCCCGCCGACGCTGACCAGAAAGCCGTCGGCGCCGTCGGCGCAGACGAACACCTTTGTTCCGGTCAAACGGAGCGCTCCGCGCGCCTGCGCGGCGCGCGTGCGCGGCCGGAGGGGGTCGTCGCCCTGCGCGCTTTCCTGCAGCGCCGGAACCACCAGTGCGGCACCGGTCAGCACCCGTTCCAGCATCAGATGCGGCGTGCGCCCCTGCGCCAGGGCGGCGGCCGAGATCGCCGCAAGCCCGATCGGCTCGCAGACGAGCCCGCGTCCCGCCTGCTCGATCACCAAAGCGAGCTCAGTGAGGCCGAGACCTTGGCCGTTTGCGGACTCCGGGACGAGGATCCCGAGCCAGCCGAGCTCGCCGGCCTGCCGCAGCCGCGCCGGCGCGAAGCTCGGATCCTGCTCGCGAAATCCGCGCGCCACCTTCGCGCCCGCCGCCGCGATGAATTTGGCGGCGCTGTCGCGCAACAAGGTCTGCTCCGATGTCAGGTCCAGATCCAAGACTTCAGCTCCATGACCGCTTGTCGCGCCTTGCGTCAGCCTGGAAGGTTCAGGACACGGCGGGCCAGGACGTTGCGCTGGATCTCCGACGAGCCGCCATAGATCGTCACGCGCCGCGCCTGAAGGAACGGGGTCGCGACATCCACCTCGCCGAAATCCGTCGCGATCGGCCTGTCGGCCGCCGCGTGGGCGCCGGCCGCCTCGATCAGGAGCTCGTTGAGCGCCTGCAGAAGCTCGGAGCCGAAAATCTTGATCACGGATGATTCCGGCCCCGGGCTCTGCTTCTGGTTGGTGAGCGCCACCGCATGGCTGAACAGCGCCGCCAGCGCCGTGACATTGATGCTGGCCGCCGCGAAACGATCCTGGAAGGCCGGGTCCATCATGATTCCGGACGCGCGCGCCATCGTCCTGATGCGCTCGATCGCCATCAATGCGAATTGCGGATTCGAGGTGGCGAGGCGCTCGTGTCCCAGCAGCGCGTTTGCGATGCGCCAGCCATCATGAAGCTTTCCGACCAGGTTCTCGCTCGGCACGACGACATCGTCGAAGAACACCTCGCTGAACTCGTCGTCGCCCGCGATCGTTCTGATCGGTCTGATCCTGATGCCCGGGCTGTGCAGATCGATCAGCAGGAAGCTGATGCCGGCTTGCCGCGGCGCGGCCTGCGGATCGGTGCGCACCAGCGCGAACATCCAGTCCGAATGATGCGCCCAGGTCGTCCATATCTTCTGGCCCCGCACCACGAAATGGTCGCCGTCCGGCGTCGCACGGGTCGCAAGGCTGGCCAGGTCGGAACCCGCCCCCGGCTCCGAATAGCCCTGCGCCCAGATCACCGTGCCGGCGACGATGGGCGGCAGGTGTCGGGCCTTCTGTGCGTCGGTGCCGAACTCCATGAGGATGGGGCCGATGTGATTGAGGCCTTGCGCCGGCAGATGCGGTGCGCCGACGCGCGCCATCTCCTCCGTCATGATGATCTGCTCGTTGAGCGTGGCGCCCATGCCGCCGTATGGCTTGGGCCAATGCGGCGCGATCCAGCCTTTGCGCGAGAGCGCGTGATACCAGGGCATCAATTCCGCGGGCGGCGGGCGCGTCGTGCGTCCGCGCAGCGCGGCCGGAAGGCTGGCCTCCAGCCAGGCGCGCACGTCGGCGCGGAACTCGGCTTCGGCGGGCGTGTCATGACGGAACATGGCCATGAAAATGCGAGCGTCATTCCGCTTTGAGGTGGGCGGCCGTCACGACCCCCTTCCACAGCGCCAGCTCCTCGGCCAGCATCTTGCCGAACGCCTGCGGGGTGCCGATCTTGATGTCGGCCCCGAGCACGGCGAGCCGCGCCCGCGTCTCCGGCTGGGCGAGGCTGTCGCGGAACGCGGCGTTGAGCTTGTCGATGATAGCGGGCGGCGTTCCGGCCGGCGCCAGGACGCCGAGCCAGAATGGCGATTGCAGCTTGGGAAAGCCGGCTTCCGGCGTGGTCGGCACGCCGGGCAATTTCGCGCTGCGTTCGGCGCCCGCGATCGCCAGCGCGCGCAGCTTGCCGGATTCGATGTGCGGCAGGATGGTGGTCATCGGGTCGGCGACGATCTGGACCTCCCCCGCCACGATGGCGGCAAGCAGGGGCGCGGTCCCGCGATAGGGCACGTGCACGATATCGATCCCGGCTTCGAGCTTGAACAATTCGGCGAGCAGATGCGGCGCGGTGCCGTAGCCCTGCGAGCCCCAGCTGATCTTGCCTGGATTGGCCTTGGCATAGGTCACGACCTCGGCCAGCGTTTTCGCCGGCAGGTCGGCGTGAACTGCCACGATCAGCGGCGTCTCAATGAGCTCCGCGACCGGCACGAACACCTTGGCGGGATCGTAGCCGATGTCCTTCTGCACCGCCGGCCCGGTCGTCAGCGGCCCGCCCGGCGTGATCAAGAGGGTGTAGCCGTCGGGATCGGCGCTCGCCACCACCTTGGCGCCGATGCTTCCGCCGGCGCCGCTTTTGTTCTCCACCACGATGCTCTGGCCGAGAACGGCGCCGAGCCGGTCCGATATGATGCGCGTGATGCCGTCGGTCGGTCCGCCGGGCGGGTACGGCACGATGACCCTGATCGGCCAGTTCGGATAGGCCTGGGCTTGGGCGTCACCGAGGGCGATGCCGTGCAGCGCCCATCCGGCGCACAGCGATAGCGCAAGCAGTGCTCTCGTCGGCATGGCTGCCTCCCGCGTTGGTTCGGCATTGCGGACCGTCATGTTATCGTCGGATACCCCGGTTGGCTAATGTCGCTTTTCCGATGAACCGATGAGCCGATGGAAGTGTCGCGGTTATGACCGCCGGGCCGACCGCGACGGCATCGACCACCGCAGACTGCCGTGCGCGTCGGACCTCGTGCCGGCGTGCACGGCGCGGCATCGCGGCGAGAATTATGGTGACCGTGCATTCAATTTCTCGTCGTCGTTTGCATCCGCCTAAGTCCGCGGTTTCGGCCCGCGCCGGCGCAGCTCAAGGCGGCGCTTTGCCCCACCGGCGCCAGCGTGAGACGCCCGATGGTCATGCGTTCACAAGCAATCGAGGGGGTGTTCGCCCAAATGCCGGAGAAAATGGCCAGATCAGCCCCCCGACCACCGTTCGGACGGCCCCATGCGCTGGTCGAAAGCGCATCAGCATGTTGCAGCGCAACAAAATTTAACAAAAAAATTGGCACGCGAGACGGAATAGTTCCTGCCGGGCGGACATCTATGTACGTATCGGGAGGGCGATCCGTCATGACGCTGCTGTTTATCTGCGGTCTGCTCGCGGGAATAGGATTGAGCCAGCGATTTACGGTTCTGGTTCTGCTTCCGGCGACAGCCGTCGCGGTCCTCGCCGTCATCGCGGCTGGCCTTGCGCGCGCTGACGAAATTTGGTCGATCGCCTTGTCGGCCGCCGGGATCACGGCTTTCCTGCAGGTCGGATTCCTGACCGGAATCCTTTCGTTCGCAGGTGCGGCCCGGAGAGACGGACTGCAGGGGCCGTTGACTTTTTCCGAACCAGACTGAGGCTAGCACGCGTAGGGTGGGCAAAGCCGCGGAACGCGCCGTGCCCACGACCTGAACGGCGCAGGTCGGCGACGTGAAGTGAGCGGCACGCCACGAAAACGGCGGGCACGCTTCGCTTTGTTCACCCAGCGCTTGCTCCCGAATGTTCGCCCGCCGATTTCACGCGCGCGTCGTCCATCAGCTTCAAGAGCTTGGGCGGCGACATCGGCAGAGACTGCGGCCGGATGCCGATGGCAGCGCCGATCGCGTTGGCGATGGCCGCCATGGTCGGCACCACGGGTACCTCCCCTACCCCGCGCAAGCCATAAGGATGCCGCGGATTGGGGACCTCGACGATCTCGGTACCGATCATCGGCACGTCAGAGGCGACCGGCATGCGATAATCGAGGAAGCTCGCATTCTCCAACCGCCCGTCTTCGCCGTAACAATATTCCTCGTTGAGCGCCCAGCCGATGCCCTGGACGGCGCCGCCCTGGTATTGCCCTTCGACCTGGAGCGGATGGATCGCCTTTCCGGCGTCTTCGACCACAGTGTAGCGCTTGACGTCGACCCGTCCGGTTTCCTTGTCGACCTCGACGTCGACGATATGCAAGCCGAAGCCCGGACCGGCGCCGGTGACGTTCATCTCAGAATGGCCCGCGATCGCGCCGTGGGTCGCCATCGTCTTCGTTGCGATTTGCGCGATCGACAGCGGTTCGAAGGTGCCGACGTTCGAGCTCGCAGGCCGGCAATAGCCGTCTTCGAACGTCACCCCTTCTTCCGGCACGCCCCAGATTTGGGCGGCGCGTTTGCACAGTTCGGAGATCGCCTTGCGGGCGGAATCGACGATCACCATGCCGGTCGCGAAGGTCGTGCGACTGCCTGCCGTGACGCGGTTGTAGCCGAGTGAGTGGGTGTCAGCCATGACGGCACGCACCTTGTCGACCGGAATGCCCAGCTCCTCGGCGGCCATCATGCTGATCGAGATGCGCGAACCCGCGACGTCGGAAGTGCCGAGAATGAGCGTAACCGAGCCATCCGTGGCGATATTCAACGTGCCGGTCGTCTCGCCGCCGCGATTGAACCAGAAACCGGCGGCGACGCCGCGGCCTTGCCCTTTCGGCACCGGCGAATTGTAGTGGTCGCACTTCTTTGCCGCCTGCAGCGTTTCGACGAAACCGATCGGCCCAAAAGTCTCGCCGTAGATCGTCTTGTAGCCTTCGGTCGCCGCGTTCTTGAGGCGCAGATCGATCGGATCCATGCCGATCTTACGGGCGAGCTCGTCGACCACGCCCTCGACCCCGAACACGACCTGCGGCACGCAGGGCGCACGAAACGAATTCACTTTCGGGCGGTTCGACACCACCTCATAGGATACCGTCTTGACGTTCTTGAGAGCGTAGCGCGTGAACATGGCCTGCGGCGCATTGACGAACATCGAGCCGGTAAAGGCGCCGGTCTGGAAAATAAGCTCGGCTTCGGCGGCGGTGAAGGTGCCGTCCTTCTTCACGCCCATCTTGATGCGGGACCTGGTCCCGGACACCGGCCCAGTGCCGCGGAAGACTTCGCTGCGCTTGAGCGTGATCTTCACCGGCCGTTTTGCCTTGCGGGCGAGCAGTATTGCCACCGGCTCGGCATAGAACCCGGTCTTGCCGCCAAAGCCGCCGCCCATTTCCGACTGGGTGACTCGGATCTTGGCCTGTTCGATCTTGAGAATTTCCATCAGCCGGTCGCGATAGACCCATGGCGCCTGGGTGCAGCACCACAGCTCGATCTGGCCGTCCTCGGTTGCGGTCGCGACACACCCCTGCGGTTCGATATAGCCTTGGTGCATAGGCTTGGTGTCGTATTCACGCTCGACGATCACGTCGGCCTCGGCGAATCCCTTCTCGACATCACCCATGGCGAGATCGAGCCGCTCGATCACGTTCGAAGGCCGATCAGCGCCCTTGATCCCCTTGGTGCGCACATGTTCGTGCAGGAT
The DNA here is from genome assembly GCA_963791155.1 of uncultured Pseudomonadota bacterium. Lineage (GTDB taxonomy): Bacteria > Pseudomonadota > Alphaproteobacteria > Rhizobiales > Xanthobacteraceae > JAVDCA01. Next base: position 345,799 of record CAWBRI010000009.1, on the reverse strand, counting down.
CGGCGCGCCGGGCTTCATGGCTTCGATGGCGTCGATCACGTGAGGCAGCAACTCGTAATCAACCTTGATCAGCTTGAGCGCCTGCCTGGCGATCGACTCGCTTGTCGCTGCGACGGCCGCAATCGGATGGCCGTCGTAGAGCGCCTTCTCGCGGGCCATCGCATTGCGGCTCATGTCGCCGCCGGGCGTCCCGGCCTTGATCTCGGGAAAGTCGTCGCGCGTCACCACGGCCTTGACGCCGGGAAGCCGCTCGGCCGCCGAGGTGTCGATCGACCGAATGATTGCATGCGGGTGCGGGCTGCGCAAAATCTTGCCGACCAACATTCCGGGCAGGAACAGGTCGGCGCCGAATTTGGCGCGGCCCGTCACCTTGTCGATGCCATCGTGCTTGACCGGCGAGGTGCCGACGATCTTGAGCTTCTTGTCGCGATTGTATCCGCTCTTCTCCAAAATCGTCGCGGTCATGATCACGCTCCTCTCATTTCCTTGGCCGCCGCCTGTACCGAACGGATGATCTTGTCGTAGCCGGTGCACCGGCACAGATTGCCGGCGAGCCAGTAGCGTATCTCAGTCTCGGTCGGATCGGGATTTCGTTCAAGCAGCGCTTTGGCGGCGATCAGGATGCCGGGCGTGCAGATGCCGCATTGCAGACCGTTGAGCTCCAGAAATTTTTGCTGCAGCGGATGCAATTCTTCGCCTTTCGCCATGCCCTCGATAGTCTCGATCTTGCTGCCTTCGGTCTCGACCGCCAGAACCAGGCAGGAGCACACCATAGTGCTATCGACCATCACGGTGCACGCACCGCAATCGCCCGTGCCGCAACCTTCCTTGGTACCGCTGAGCATCAATTCGTCGCGCAGAATATCGAGCAAGGTCTGCTGCGCCTCGCACAGGAACTCGTATTCGTCGCCATTGATCGTCGTAGTGACGTGATATTTCTTGCTCATCAGCGTTTCCTCGCCCGTTCGAGCGCCTGTTGAGCCGTTCGCTTCGCCAACACGCCCGCTATCTTGATCCGGTATTCCCTGGTTCCGCGCTTATCGTCGATCGGCCGGCAGGCCGCGCTTGCGGCCTTGGCCAGGCGATCGAGCGCGGCGTCGTCGAGGCGCGTGCCGATCAGCGCGTCGGCCGCGTCCTTTGCCAAGAGCACGGTCGGCGCCACGGCTCCGAGCGCGACCCGCGCCGCCGTGCAGGTTCCGCCATTGTCCAAGGTGAGGCTGACGCCGACGCCGACCACCGCGATGTCCATCTCGGTGCGCGGCGTGAAGCGTTGATAGGCATCGCTCGCATGCGCGGGCCGCTGGGGCAGGAAGAACGAGACCACGATCTCGCCCTTGGCCAGCGCGGTCTTGCCTGGGCCGATCGGAATATTCTCGACCGGCACTTCGCGCACGCCGTTCGGACCGATGATTCTGGCGGTCGCGCCGGCAGCGACCAAGGGCGGCACGCTGTCGGCGGCCGGAGAGGCGTTGCACAGGTTGCCACCCATGCTGGCGCGACCCTTGATCTGGATCGAGCCGATCAGCTTTACGCCGTCAACCACGCCCGGCCATGCATTGCAGAATGCGGCATGGCTCACGATTTCCATGCCGGGGACCGCCGCGCCGACGCGAAATCCGCCGTTTTCGCTCGCGATCTGCCGCATCTCCCCGATTTTTTTGATGTCGACCAGGAGCGTCGGCTCGATCAGGTCGGTCTCCATCTGCACGATCACATCGGTGCCACCCGCCAGGATACGGGCAGTGCCCGCCGCTCCGGCGAGCAGGGCGACAGCGGCCTGCAGCGTTTCCGGAGCCTCGTACCTCATGCCCTCCATCGCACTCTCCCAGTTATCATTCCGATTTACACAGCGACCAAATCCGATCTGGCCAACCATGACAATACATCAATTGCCGTCGGATGGCGGAGCGCCGGTCCTTGGATCACGCAACTCCTTCAGCTCATGATTTCATCTCTCGCATTGGGGCGCTCATGGCGGCCTCGAAATTGTCGCCGCCGTGCGCATCTTCATGCTTTTCCATGGCAACAAAATATAGGCTCCCGTCGCCGTTTGCCGACGGTTCTCTTCACTTGCTCTGCATCCCTGCGCTGAGCGCGATCGGTCGCCAGCGCGCGATTTCCTGCTCGACAAAATTCGTGAGCGCGGCCGGCGTCATGGGCGTCGGTTCAATAGCGTCCTGCTCAAGGCGCTCGCGAATTTCGGGCAATTGCAAAATCTTGCTGACCGCGCTGTTGAGCTTCTGCGTGATGTCGGTTGGGAGACCAGCGGGCGCAGAAAGGGAAAACCATGTGCTTGCCACAAGATCGTAGCCGAGTTCCTTGAATGTCGGAAGCTTCGGAAAGCCGGGCGGTCGGTTCGCAGTCGTTATTGCGATAGGCCGCAGGGCGCCACCCTGAACCGGCCCCAACACCGCTCCCCAGGTGTAAGAACCAAGTTTGACGTGGCCAGCAATGATATCGCCGAGTGCGGCGGTGTTATAGGGAATATGTGTGAGGGGGACCCCCGATTTTCTAACAACGAACTCGGTCACAAGGTGCCCAAGCGTGCCCACGCCGGACGACGCATAGCCCGGTAGCCGGCCCGTACGGGCCTGCTCGAGGACATCGTTGAGAGTAAAAATGTCGCTCGAAGGAGTGACGACCCAGCAGATCGGGGGCCCGCCGAGATAGGCGATATGGGTGAAATCGCGCACCGGATCATAGCCGGAATTCGCATTGATCGCCGGGGCGATCACTTGTGGGGCGAGGCCGCCGAGAAGAAGCGTATATCCGTCGGCGTTGGCACGTGCCACCTGGGCCGAACCAAGGATGCCGCCAGCGCCTCCCCGGTTTTCGACGACAACGTTTTGCTTCAGCTCTTTTGCGAGCGGGTCGGCGATCAGGCGCGCAAATATGTCCGCCGCGCCTCCAGGCGCGAAAGGTACGACGATGAAGATAGGCTTCGTGGGCCATTCCGCCGCGTAGCCGTGGGTCACGAGAAGGCCTGCGGTCAGCACCGCTGAGATGTATCGGATGAGACGTACCATCGGCATTGTCCTTGAGTCGCGATCCTGATTAAACGGCGAACATTTGGTCTCGCACCAGCCCCCTAGACTAGCTTGCAATCCGTGCGCTTGCGCGTATCGGGCTTTGCAACGTTCCGTGCTCACAACGCCGTCCGATAATCAGATGCGACGGGTCATGGCCCCGCCATTCATTCGCAATGATCTGGATCAATTTTTCCGCACAGAAATGACATGACAGGTCGGCATTTGCGGGCGGCCCAAGCTCTCCCTCATGGCTGTAGACGGTGTGAACGGTATGGATTCGCGGAAGGTCGCGCGATCACCGTTGTATCAAAGCTGGCGAAAGCGCACAGTGCCGTAAATGCCCTAAATAAGGACACCGTTACAACGGGATGTTCCAATGAATGGTCTTGTGCGCGGAATATGTCCGATCCTGCTGGCCTCCATGATGGTTACGACTGCCCCGGCGCAGTCGGTCACGGATCACGCGGCGCGCGATTTCCCCACCAGGGCCATCAAGATCATCGTTCCTTTTCCCGCCGGCGGGCCGACCGACATCAATTTGCGGATCATCGCCCAGAAGATGAGCGAGGACTGGAACCAACCGGTGATCATCGAGAATCGGCCTGGCGGTAACACCGCCATCGGCGCCCAGCAGGTCGCTAAGGCATATCCTGACGGCTACACCTTGCTGGCGGCGATGGATACGACGATGGTCATGAATCCCGCAACCACCAGCACGCCTTTGGGTTACGATCCATTCAAGGATTTTGCCACCGTCACGTTGACCGCAAACAACACGTCCCTGCTGAGCGTACGGGCGAGTGATGGTCCCAAAACGGTCAGCGAATTGATTGCCAAGGCGAAAGCCAATCCCGGAAGGTTGAACTTTGGTGCGGGCGTCATCACGACGCGTCTCGCCGGCTACCTGTTTGCCAAAATGGCGGGCATTGAGGTTCAGCTGATCCCGTATAAGGGCAGCGCCGACGTGGTTCAGGGCCTCTTGTCGGGAAGCGTAGATTTCATCGTCGACGGTGCTGCGGCCGCCATGCCCCTGATCAAGAGCGGCCGGCTGCGAGCTCTCGCGAAGCTGAACAGCCCACCATTGCCCGCCTTGCCCGAGGTCGAATTGTTAGCGGTCGCGGCAAATCTGCCGCAGCTCGAAGACATTTCCACCTGGATCGGCCTCGTCGCGCCGGCAGGAACATCACCCGAGGTCATCGCGAAAATTCACCAGAAGGTGGTCGACATATACGCCGATCCGATCATCGCTGACCGCCTGCAAAAGGCTGGGATTACGCCCGTCACAAGCACCCCCGCGGAATTCGACGCCTTCTTCCGAAGAGAGGCGGAGCGTTGGACCAAGGTCTACAAAGGAAGCGGAATAAAGCTCGATTGATCATGCGGCCTCGGCGCCCGTCTGACATCTGCGCCCGGCGACCGGTGGTTATGTCATCGACGATTGAGCAGGAGAAATGGATACCAACGAGGGCGACGGGATGAGTGTGCTCGGAGCAGTGCGTCTTGCGGTCGCGGCTCTCGCCTGGGTGTTCGCCTTCGCGAGCCTGTCCTCGCGGGCCGAGGATTGGCCCGCCAGACCGGTAAAAATCATTGTCGCGTTCGCACCCGGGGGAGCCGCCGATCAACTCGGCCGTTTGCTTGCGGCAGAATTGTCCACCGCATTCAAACAGCAGTTCTACGTCGAGAACAGGGCCGGCAATAGCGGCAGCATCGGCTCGACCATGGCCGCGCATGCGGTGCCCGACGGGTACACATTGCTGATCGCGGGATCCGGACCTCACCTCACCGGGCCCGCCATCAACCCAAACATCGGCTATGATCCGATGGGCGACTTCACCCATATCGCAATGATTGCCGGCGACGGGTACGCGCTGGCGGTCAATCCTGCGCTGGGCGTCCACTCGCTTGCGGAGCTGATAACTCTCGCGCGTCAGAAACCGCTCGCTTCCGCCTCGCCCGGACCGGGGTCGCTCGGACATCTCCTGCTGGAACAATTCAAGCGGAAAGCCAACGTCGATATTCAGCATGTTCCCGCACCCGGGGGTGGCGTAACCGACGTTCTGGGCAATCACGTTCCGATGACTCTCACCGCTCTGCTCACCGTCGGCGAATACCTTCGCACAGGAACGCTCCTTGGGCTGGCGGTTGCCTCGGTTCGACGCAACCCGGCGTTCGGTGACATCCCGACGTTCACCGAACTCGGCTATCCGGACGTGCGCGGCACCACCTGGTTCTGGCTTGCGGGACCGAAAAATCTTCCCCCGCACATCGTGGACAAACTCAACCATGAGGTACGCAGGATCGTGCGACTGCCGAAAATGAGCGAGCAGTTCGAGCGACGAGCTCTGTTGGTGATGGATGTCGACGTTGAAGGCCTGAACCGTTTTCTGACCGACGAGCTGGCGTTCTGGGTACCCCTGGCCAAGGAAGTCGGATTGACGGTCCAGTAGCTTTTCGGCCGCGAGGCGCGTCGGAGCCGTTGGCCGGAACGTACCGGGACCCGCAGAAATGCTTCGTACATTGAAGGGGACTGAAACGTGACGGAAAAAACATCGACGAAAGACGAGACAAAGCGCGGGGATGCCGCAAGGGCCGCGCGGGCCGAAAAGCTGCGGCGGCGCTTTCCAACGATCGAGCAACTACGCCGCCGGGCTCGCTGGCGGGTACCGCGTTTCGCGTTCGATTTCGTCGACGGCGGCGCCAATGATGAAGAATGCGCCCGCCGGAATGCCACGGCGCTTTCCGCGGTGGAGCTGCTTCCTCGCTATTGTGTCGACACGAAGGGCCTGTCGACCGAAGTGGAACTGTTCGGCCGCCGCTACGCGGCGCCGTTCGGCGTTGCACCCGATGGGGTCAGGGGGACTGATGTGGCCGGGGGCGAGGAATACCTCGCGCGCGAGGCGCAGCGATGCAACATTCCCTTCATCCTCGCGACTCCGGCGAATGTCTCGATCGAGCGCATCGCCGAGATTGCGCCTGACGTGTTCTGGTTCCAGCTCTACCGGTTCGCCGCCAACGATCACGCAATCACCTTCGACCTGCTGCGGCGCGCCGACGACGCAGGTGCACACGTGCTGGTTCCGACCATCGACAGCGCCGGGAAAATCGAAGCGGCCGCGCGACATCCGCAGCGGCGTGACGATCCCGTTCAGCCGTCGGTCCGCAGCACCGTCTTCCAGGTGGCAACTTCGCCGTTCTGGGCCTGGCGCTCTATCGCACCGGAATGCTTCGCTCGGAGAACGTCGTGCCATATACGCGGGGCCGGCGACCCGGGATTCGACCGCCAAGGTGATCATGCAGGTGCGCAGCAGCGGCAGCCATACCTGGGATGAGCTTGCTCGGCTGCGCGATCGCTGGAAGCGCGCCTTCGTCGTGAAAGGCGTACTGCATCCGGCGGACGCCGAGCGTCTGGTGTCGCTCGGAGTCGACGGCATGATCGTCTCCAACCATGGTGGCCGCCATTTCGACGGCGCGCCGGCGATCCATCGACATCCTGCCGGCGATCGTCGCCGCGGTCGGATCGCGCGCCACCGTGATGATCGACAGCGGCATCCGCGGCGGCCTGGACATCGTTCGGGCGCTCGCGCTCGGCGCGCAAGGCGACCTTTGCGGGCCGGCCGTTCCTTTACGGTATCGGTGCGCTCGGCGAGGTAGGCGCCGCCACGTCGCCGGACATGTACTTCGACGAACTGCGCACCGAATTCCAGCATGTCGGCGTGCGCTCCGTCGCCGAAGCGGCGACGATCACGGCGCGGCATCCCGGCGCTTGGCGCTTTGAGGGAAACCAGGCCGCGTCGTAGTCATCGGCGTTCCCGTCGAAAACGAGCCTGCGCTTGAGTTCACGGCAGACACATGATGCGTTCGAACGGTTCAGGCAAACGTCGCATAGGGAGTAGTGATCTCATGACAGCGTCCTCAACCTTTCTCTATGTCGGCAATGCGGAAACCCGAGACATCAGCGCTTTCACGCTCGACCGCGACAACGGAGAGCTCGCGCCGATCGGAACGTTTGCGGTTCCCGGCCCGACCGATTCCTGCTTCTCGTTTCCGCTCGCGGTCAGCCCGGACAAGCGCTTCCTCTTCGTCGTCCTGCGAAACCAGCCGTGGTCAGTGCGCAGCTTTGCGATCGATCCGAAAAGCGGTCGCCTTGACTATCTGGGTTCCGGCCCGCTCGCCGACAACACCTGCTACATTTCAACCGACAAGACCGGCCGGTTTCTGTTCAGCGCGTCCTATCATGGCAACAAGATCGCGGTGAACCCGATCGGGCCCGACGGCATCGTGCAGCCGCCCCAGCAGATCATCGACACCGGAATCAAATCCCATTCGATCCTCGTCGACGCGGCGAACCGCCACGCGCTATCGGCCTGCCTGGGCGGCGACATCTTCTATCAATGGCGGTTCGATGCCGCAGACCGGGCGGCTGACGCCCAACGATCCACCTTTCGTATCGGTGAAGGAACATTCCGGACCGCGCCACTTCGTGTTCCATCCGAACCACAGGGTCGTCTATCTGCTCAACGAGCACGCCGTCACGATCTATGTCTACGATTACGATCCCCGCAAAGGCACGCTCGCCGAGAAGCAGGTCGTCAATGCTTTGACGCCGACCCCCGGCGACAAGATTTGGGCGACCGACATTCACATCACGCCAAACGGCAAGTTCCTTTACGCCGCGGAGCGCGGATCGAGCACGCTCGCGATGTTCAAGGTCGATCCCAAGGACGACACGCTGTCGCTCACCGGACACATCGTGACCGAGAAGCAGCCGCGTGGCTTCGCCATCGATCCGACCGGCCGCTTCCTTTATTGCACCGGCCAGCTCTCGACCCGCATGTCGAGCTATGCGATCGACGGCGAGAGCGGCAAGCTCGGCAAGCTCAATGACTATCCGGTGGGCAAGAATCCGAACTGGATCGAGATCGTCGACCTGCCATGAACCGCGAATAACGCCCGTTTCAGACCCCTTGGCGTCGGCGTTTTATCCAAGCCGACCGTCTATGTCGAAACTGCTGATGGACGCCCGGAAGCAGATCAGCCGATCGGTTCCTCCCGCGATTCCGGGATTGTGGCTTTTCAGGAGTTCAAAGGTGCACTCGACCATTCCAGCATCTCGGTCGGCGTCGGCCACCGGCGCTTAGCAGATCCGTTTAGAAAGTCGGGACTTCCGATTTGGGTCGATGCTGTTCTCTAATTCCGGGTGGTCCAGGCATTATCGAACCAGTCTCTACCCACTTCGAACTGAGTCTCTGGCATCAGAACGCGGATATTGACAATTGGCGACCAGAGACTGGCGCGTGAAATTCGTCGGAAGCCGCCAAAAATCGGAAAAATTGGGCCTCAGAGACCCAGCAAAGTCTTCCTAACGCGCGGGAATCTCGCGAATATTTTTCCAGCCTGGACATGGCCCATTTCTGCGATTCAAGCGTCAATTAACGCGGCAACGTCAGCGCCTTACAGCCAAATTCCCTACGAGGGGCGGCAGGGAATTTTTTGGGTCCAGCAGGGAATTATATTGGCGTAACAGGCAAAAATTCCCGGTCGAGCAGAGAATATCAAAATACCGCCAGTCCCGGTAACGCCGGCCATCGCTGGTCTTCAGGACTTCCGCCGTTGCCAAAATAGTCTGTCTCAGGCTCCCTATCTCAAGTGGCGCCAGGAAGGTCTTAGAGATCTAAGAGAGGAGCAAGGCGCTCCGTATTCTTGCGATATCCTACGATCGTCGCGTCCCGCCCTCAGCCGCATAAACCCACGCCTCCATCATCACCGTGGCCCCTGGCACCGGCAGTGGCCCCGCGACCTCCACAGCGGAGAACGGCAGCGGCCGTCCCCCCAGCCGGCGCTCCAACACTTTGTAGACCGAGTAGAATTCGCGGATGTCGGTGTGGAACAGCAGCAGGCGCACCACATTCGCGAACGAGGTCCCGGCGGCCTCGCAGAGGCGCGCGATGTTGTCGATGATGACCTCTGCCTGCGCTTGCGGTGATGACGAGAAATAAGGCTGACGCGGGTCCACACCGGCGCAAGCCACGAGCCCGTCGCGGTCGGCGGCCATCAGCGCGGGGATGAACAGAAGGTCGCCCGCCAACACGGCCTGCGGCTGATGGCGGAAGACGGTCGCGACGCCAGCGTCGATATGGCGCTTGCGGGCCGCGCTGCCGGGCTTCGCGGCGATCACGTTAATTTCGATTTTACCATCGTACGGCGCGAGCCCGTGCTCGATGCAGGGAATGATCGACACGGTCGGGCCGGCCTCGCCGAAATGCCGCGTCCACACTTCGTTGAAGGCCGAATAGTCCTCGGGGTCGGCGAGGTAGGCTTGTGCGTGCACAACGTCCTCGAGCCGCGCGCCGGCTAGCGCGAGCGAGGCCGCCATCCGCTTGGCGATGATGAACTCCGTCTCGAGCTTGATCGGCTGCCCGCCCCATTGAGCGCCTTCTGCCATCAGCGCGGCCGCCGCGACGCCATTGCGCCGCGGCTCGTCGCCGACCGCGAGCGAGGTGATGCCCGGAATGAAGATGAAATCGCCGACCGTAAGCGCCGGCGAGTAGCCAGAGGTGGGACGTCCTCTGAGCTGCTCGTGCTCGAGGTGCTCGACCTTGAATCCATTCCCCGAGATCGCTGCCATTGCCTGGATGTTCATATCGGCGCCCGGCAGAAGCAGTGCCCGCATGGCGATCGAGGTCGAAGGCGGGATGCGCCCGCGCAGGAATTCCCGCCGAACCTGTTGATAGGGCGGCACCGCCTTTACCGTCGTGTAATACTGGTCGGTACGCACGAGGTTGCTGCGGTCCGTGCCGGCGGCGCGCAGGACGGCGTCGAGGTTCTCGAAGATGCGGAAAGCTTCCTTCTCGCGCTTGGGCAGGCCCGCATGCGGCGTGCGCTCCGCAAGCACGTCCGGCGCGATGCCATTGATGAAGTCCTGCGCCATCAATCCTGTGGCGAAGACCCAGCGTCCGGCCTTGACGCCTTGCGCGAACTTGATCTTGCCGGGTCCCAGTTCGACGGGGAGGAGCGGCTCTATGGAACAGATTGCGCGCTTGGCCATCGGGTCTCTCCACGGACGCAATAATAACGGGGGGGGGCGGGCAGGTCCGGCGGGCCAGGGACTTTGGCATTGCGGGGCGGCGGTGGGAAGATGCGTCGACCGAGACGAGGGGGATGCGCGCGTCATGCTCGACCTTGCGGGCGGACGTCGACATCTCGGCAGCGGCGCAGACAGACGTGATTGACCGGACAAGTCCGCCGTGACGATCGGAGAGGACTTGGCACAGCCCGTGCAAGCCGTCAGAGTGAAGAGTAAATTGCATGCACAGGGGGCGATAGATGACTGATCGCTTGCGAGCTTTCCTGCCTCTGTTTGGCGCTCTTCTCGTCGCCGCGGCCGCGCCCGCTTGCGCGGCGGCGCAGGGCTACCCGAACCGTCCGATCACCATGATCGTGCCGTTCGCCGCCGGTGGATTGACCGATGTCCCGGCGCGCGTCCTCGCCGCGATGATGCAGGAGCGGATGGGCCAGAGCATTGTGGTCGAGAACAAGCCCGGCGGTTCGGGCACCGTGGGCGGGGCTTACGCGGTGCGGGCCGCACCCGACGGCTACACGTTGTTCGCCAATTCGATTGCCGACACGCAGAACCTCTATTTCTTGCCCGTGCCGTACAATGCGATCGACGACTTCGCGATGATCGGAATGATTGTCGAGGGACCGCCGCTGGTCCTCATCATCGATGCCGCGCTGCCATACCGGTCGTTGGCCGAACTGCTCGCCGATGCCAAGGCCGATCCGACGAAGATCAGCTTCGGCACCTCCGGTCCGGCCACCTCGCCCGCGATGGCGCTGGCGCAGCTCAACGCGCTTGCCAAGACGGAGATCGCGGGCGTGCCCTATCGCGGCTCGGGTGAAGCCGCCCGCAACGTGGCGGGCAGTGGAATCCAAGGTGCCTTCGCGTTCTACGCCCAGGCCAAGCCCCTCGCTGACGGCGGCAATGTGCGCGCGCTCGCGATCGCGAGCCCGGAGCGGATCGCAACCTGGTCCGAAGTCCCGACCATGCAGGAGCTAGGCTTTCCCAATTTTGACTATCGCGGCTTCGTCGGCCTCGCAGTGCCCGCCAAGACGCCGCCCGCGATCATCGCCTACCTCAACAAGCAACTCAACGAGGTCGTGCAATCTCAGGCGTTTCGCAGCCGCATGGAGGCGCTCGGCATGACGGTGCCGACCGAGAATACGCCCGAGCGGCTCGTCGACTACATGCGCCGCGAAACCGTCCGTCAGGGCACCTTGGCCGCGCTGACCGGCATTAAGATGACGACGCCTCCGCGTTGAGGACCGCCTAATAAATAAATCGTCGGAATGTGTGTGACATCATACGGAAGCAACCATCAAAATTATCTGTCGAAACCGGACGCCACGTCCGAGCGCATTTCTTCGGGCCAAAAGTGTTACCCATGTCTCCGGTATAAACCGTAACCCATGTGTCCGGAACGGACCCGGCACTGCCTGGCTGGCATAGAGTGATTCGAACCAGTCTGTGTCGAATTCCAACTGGTCTCCGCTGGCTCTCGCCTGTCCGCTCTGGGCAGTTGCGCGAGTCCGGCTCAGTTCGTCGGAACATACCACATTAGGGGCGTGCCGACGTCCTGCACGATTACTCGTCGGCACGCCCAACCACTTATTGCCGATTGCTATCGATTGGCTAAGCGGCCGGCATATCTGCTGGACACAGGCGATGATGCCTGCGCCCAGCACTATGCTCGACGTTACTTCTTGCGGGGGTCGTCAGCCGGATTGGAGAAGACGATGCCCGCGGGTCCGGTAAGAACAATCTGGACGACCGTCTCCTCGCTCGTCGTCCAAACGTAATGGGGCTGACCCGCTTTCAGCGAGAACACCGAGCCCGCCTTGAGAATCTCGCCTTTCCCGGCGTCAAACTTTTCACCGATACCGAGCCCCAATGTGCCGCTGAGGACGGTGGCCACCTCGGTGTAGGTATGAGTGTGCGGGGAAACTTTATGGTTCGGTGGGAATTTGAGGCGCTGGACGATTGTATCGGCCTTCGTCGGATCACCGACCAGGGTCGCGATTTGGGCGCCTGAAAATAGGGGGTGCTCTTTCCAGACCACCGCATCGGCCTTGACCATTGTCACGGCGTTTTGGGCCATAGCCGGACCGGCCATGGCGATCAGAAATGCTCCCAGGCATAGTGCTGCCGTTGAGACAGTTGAGGTTCTCGACATTGCGATTCTCCATCATCAGCAAGCGACGGGGGGTGGGCGAGGATCGGAATGATCGACACCTCTGGAGCCGGAGTTTCTGAAGAGCTGCAAAGCTCTCAGCGCGGCGATGCCATATTCCTGGATTTCTGCTGGTGAATAAATGGGGCGCCAGGCAATAGACTACTTCAATTTATGGAGTAATCATCACGGCCATGGACAAACTCGCGGCGATGAAGCCGTTCGTGCGGATCGTCGAGGCCGGCAGCCTGACCAGCGCCGCGGATTCGCTCGATACCTCGCTGCCGACGGTCGTGCGCACGCTCGCGGCCCTTGAGCGCAATCTCGGTGTCGCGCTCTAGAAGCGCACGACCCGACGGCTCAACCTGACTGACGAGGGGTCGCTATACCTCGAGCGCTGCCGCGACATTTTGGCCGCGACCCAGGAGGCAGAGGACATCTTGGCTGCGCGCCGCACGGAGCCGGTATCCTCAGTCTAAGCTGTTATCGAACAAGGTGCGCGTGTTCGTCGACGACTGCGTCAGCAAGCTTCGACGCGTTAGATTTGATTGACGAGATCCGATAGCAGGGGAGGCGTCGCTTTCATTTCGGCCAAAGGGTGCACTTCCGCTCTGCCGTTAGACGCGGACATAACCATAGCCAACGCTCAGGGTCCTTGGCACGATTGGCGAGACTAGGAATTATCGAACCAGTCTCTACGCAATTCGAACCGAGTTCTGGCATCGCAACTTGGATATTGAAAAGTGGCGACCAGAGACTGCCGCGCGAAATTCGTCGGAAGCCGCCCAAACTCAGAAAAATTGTGCCTCAGAGACTCCGCAACGTCGCGCTAACGCGCGGGAATGTCGCTCCTATTTTTTTGACCCGGACATGGCCCACAGAGACCGGGTGCCCTTCCTGAGACAAGGGTGACAGTTCGTTCCGGAGACATGGGTTACACAATGGGGCCTTTTGCGAGGAGCGCAATGTGCCCTGGAAAGCGTGTAACCCCATGGATGAGCGTCTTAAGTTCGTTGCCCGCTTGCTGGACAGCGAGAAGATGGCGGGCCTCTGCCGAGAGTTCGGCTATCGCAACGGCTGCCGCACCTCCAGGCGCATGATGTTGCCGAGATCGACGCCGAGGTTACGGAGGCGCTGACGGAGATCGGAAACCGGGAGGCTAACTGATGGTCCGCATACGCGCGGCTTGCTCGAGGACATCATGCACGAGGCGCTTCGCGTGGGTCAGGCCGCTGGCGTGCCGATTAGAGATGCCGTCGTCGCGGAACGTCTCCAATTGATCGACAGCCTGCTCCCCGAGATCCGCGCCTCCATGGCCATTGACCTGCTGGCCGGCAGGCGCCTGGAGCTGCCATGGCTTTCTGGCGCCGTGGTAAGGAAGGGTGCCAAACTCGGGATTGCGACGCCAGCCAATTCCTTCGTGTGCCAGGTGCTCAAGCTCGATGTCATGGGCACCCAGCGATAGTTGTCGTGCTGGTCTACAGAAGCTTGCTGCAGTGCATGAGTCGTTCCTGGCCCCTAAACCGCCGAATCCGGAATGTCCGCCGTCCCGTCGCTAACGGGGGCAAAGCGGTCATTGAGCAATGGAGCAGGCCAAGCCGATTTATGAGTACACGGCCCTAGAGGCGCCTTGAGGCTATGCTGAGGCTAATCGTTTGGCTCGACCCGCCAAGTCATTGATTTCATTGGCTGGGGCGCCTGGATTCGAACCAGGGAATGGCGGAATCAAAATCCGCTGCCTTACCACTTGGCTACGCCCCAATACGCGACAGGCGGGCGGACCATAATGGCCGCGCCGCCGCTAATCAAATGCCTGTGGCGGCCGGCCGACTCCGGCGATTGGCGTTGCGCCCGTGACGCCGCGGCGGTACACGCGAAACGCGATCCCGCGACAGCGCCCGGCGGCGCCTGCGGCCCGGGTTTTTGCTGATGCCGGAGAGAGACCGAGGAGAGGCGCCGGCGCGTCGCAATCCCCTGCAAATTCCCCGTTGTTGACGGGACATCCGCCCTTGGACCGCACCCCTGCGGTGCGACACCACAACAAGGCGCCCGCCTCGCTCAACCGTTTTGGCAAGACCATGCCAATCGACAAAATGCGAGAGATCGCAGGCCATTGGAGGAAACCATGAATCCTCGCCCTCAGGCCGCGGCGCCGGGGTCCGGGCGGGACCCGGCACGACGGTACGCCGTCCGACCGAGACTCCATTCACTACGCGCGTCGGTGCACCGCCGCCAAAAATGTCCTTTTCATTTCGCCATCTTGCGGCAGGATCATCGCGCGCCGTTCGAGCAGGATCTCCCATGAGCTACCGGGCACCGGTCGCCGACATCGCCTTCGCGCTCCGCCACGCCGCGCGCTTCGCGGCGGCGCGCGATGACGGCGTCTACGACCTGAGCGACGACCTCCTCGATGCGGTGCTGGAAGAGGCTGGAAAGTTCGCGACCGACATCATCGCGCCGCTCAACCGCGTCGGGGACCTGCATGGGGCGCCGTTCCGCGACGGCATCGTCACCACGCCGCCCGGCTGGAAGGACGCCTACCGGAGCTGGGCGGCGGCGGGCTGGAACGGCCTCGCGTCGCCCGAAAAGTGGGGCGGCCAGGGCCTGCCCTACGCGGTCAATGCGGCCTGCATCGAGATGTGGAATTCGGCCTCCATGGCGTTCGGCATCGGCCCGGTGCTCACCATGGCGGCGATCGACGCGCTCGCGTTGCACGGCACCGAGGCGCTCAAGCAGGAATTTCTGCCGAAACTCATCTCCGGCGAATGGACGGGGACGATGCAGCTGACCGAGCCGCAGGCGGGATCGGACGTCGGCGCCTTGCGCACCAAGGCGGTGCGCGCGCCCGACGGCAGCTACCGCATCACCGGCCAGAAGATCTTCATCACCTACGGGGAGCACGATCTCACCGACAACATCATCCATTTCGTGCTGGCGCGGCTGCCCGACGCCCCGAGCGGAACGAAGGGGATCTCGCTTTTCCTGGTGCCCAAGTTCCTGCTCGCCGCCGACGGCACGCCGGGCGCGCGCAACGACGTGCGCGCCCATTCGGTCGAGCACAAGCTCGGCATCCATGCGTCCCCGACCTGCACCATGGTGTATGGCGACCAGGGTGGCGCGACCGGTTTCCTGATTGGCCAGGAGAACCGCGGCATGGCCTGCATGTTCACCATGATGAACGAGACGCGGCTGGCGGTCGGCCTGCAAGGCGTGGCGATCGCCGAGACCGCGACCCAGCAGGCCCTGCATTATGCGGGCGAGCGCCGGCAGGGCCGCCCCGCCGGCATGGAGGCGACGCAGTCCACGCCGATCATCGCCCATGTCGACGTGCGGCGCATGCTCATGACCATGCGGGCGCTCACCCGCGCGGCGCGCGCGATCTGCTACGCGACCGCGGTCGCGATCGATCGCGGCCGCCATGCGGCGGACGACGGCGCGCGCGCCGCCGCGCACGAGCGCGCGTCGCTCCTCACCCCCGTCGCCAAGGCGTTCTCGACCGACATCGGCAGCGAGGTCGCTTCCCTCGGCGTCCAGGTCCATGGCGGCATGGGCTATATCGAGGAAACCGGCGCGGCCCAGCATTATCGCGACGCCCGCATCGCCCAGATCTACGAAGGCACCAACGGCATCCAGGCGATCGACCTGGTCACCCGCAAAATTCCGCAATCGGGCGGCGCGACGGTCGGCGCCTATCTGGACGAGCTGCGCCAGACCGTTGCGGCGGTGAAGGCCACGAACGATCCGGCCTTCGGGACGACCGGCGCCCGGCTCGGCGAGGCGGTCGACAATCTCGCGCGCGCCACCGCGTGGCTGCTGGCACGCATCGACCGGGAGCCGGAGGCGGCGCTTGCCGGCGCGACGCCCTATCTGCGGCTGTTCGCGCTCGCCGCCGGCGGCTGCATGCTGGCCGACGAAGCGCTGGCGGCGCTCCGCCTCGCCGGCGGGGCGGACGCACCCGGCCGCATCGCCACCGTGCGCTTCTTCGCCGAAAACATCGCGACCGCGGCGGGTGGCCTCGCCGCCAACGTGACCGAAGGCGCCGCGTCGATCGTCGCCGCCGATGCCCTCGCATAAGACAACCAACGCGCCGGGCACCCCATGAGCGACCTCGTCATCGTCACCGACGACGGCCCGATCCGCACCGTGCGGATGAACCGGCCGGACAAGAAGAACGCCCTCACGGTGCCGATGTACGCCGCGATGGCGGCGGCACTCGAAGGCGCCGCCGGCGCGGCCAACTTGCACTGCATCGTGATCGCGGGAGCGCCGGGCGCATTTTGCGCCGGCAACGATCTGCAGGAATTCCTCCAGGCGGCCGCCAATGCGGAGGGCCTGAGCGCCCCGCTGCTGCGCTTCCTCCACGCCCTGGCGCGCAACGAGAAGCCGCTGGTCGCGGCGGTCTGCGGGCTGGCGGTCGGCATCGGCACCACCATGCTGCTGCACTGCGACCACGTGGTGGCGGCGAGCGACGCGCTGTTCACGACGCCGTTCGTGCATCTCGGCCTGGTGCCGGAAGCCGCATCGAGCCTGCTCGCGCCGCAACGCCTGGGCCATGCGCGCGCGTTTTCGCTGCTCGCGATGGGCCGGCCGCTCGACGCCGCCGGCGCGCTGGCCGCGGGAATCGTCAACACGGTCGTGGCGCCCGCCGAGGTCGACGCCGAGGCCAAGAAAGCCGCGCTGCAGATCGCCGCCCTGCCGGCCGAGGCGCTCGCCACCACCCGCCGATTGCTGCGCGGCTCGCCCGCCGACGTGATCGCCCGGATCGACCAGGAAGCCGAATTGTTCAAGGCCCAGCTCGGCTCGCCCGAGGCGCGCGCCGCGTTCCAGGCCTTTTTGGGGCGCAAGAAATGATGCGTCGGTCGTAGGGCATGGCGACTTTGCCCTCCCTACGACCCTAATTGCTCAGCGTCATCGCCCGCGCAAGCGGGCGATCCAGTACACACGATGATTTCAGGTCAAGCGCAGATGCTTGGCCGCACCGTCATCGCGTACTGGATGCCCGCTTTCGCGGGCATGACGCTGCTAGTATTCGTTGATACAAGCACCGCAAGGAAATGCATCGATGTCCCTCGCCGGCAAGACCCTGTTCATCACCGGCGCGTCGCGCGGCATCGGGCTCGCCATCGCGCTCAAGGCCGCGCGCGACGGCGCCAATATCGCGATCGCGGCCAAGACCGAGACGCCGCATCCGAAGCTTCCCGGCACGATCCACACCGCGGCCGCCGAGATCGAGGCCGCGGGCGGACGGGCGCTGCCGCTGGTCGTCGACGTGCGCGACGAGGAGGCCGTCAAGGCCGCGATCGCCCGGACGGCCGCGCATTTCGGCGCCATCGACATCGTGGTCAACAATGCGAGCGCGATCGGGCTCACGTCGGCGGTCGCGACCGACATGCGCCGCTTCGATCTCATGCACCAGGTGAACACGCGCGGCACCTTCATGGTGTCGAAATACGCGATCCCGCATCTCGAGCGGGCCGCCAACCCGCATATCCTCATGCTGTCCCCGCCGCTCGACATGAAGGAAAAATGGTTCGCCCCGCATACCGCCTATTCGGTCGCGAAGTTCGGCATGAGCCTGGTCGTGCTCGGGCTGGCGGGCGAGCTCAAGCCGAAGGGCATCGCCGTCAATGCGCTGTGGCCGCGCACAACAATCGCGACCTCGGCGATCCGCAACCTGCTGGGCGGCGACGAGGTGGTGCGTGGCTCGCGCACGCCCGATATCGTCGCCGACGCCGCCCATGCGGTCTTCGCCATGCCGGCAAGGAGCTTCACCGGGAATTTCCTGATCGACGACAGCTTTCTCGCCGCGCAGGGCGTGACCGATTTCGACCGCTACCGGGTCGACCCCACGCGGCCGCTGCAGCCCGATTTCTTCGTTCCCGAGGAACTTCCGCCGCCCGCGGGCGTCGGCCTCGGCCCGCAGGCACAAGCGGTAAAGCGCCATGGCGCGCTTTCATTCCGGCCGATCCGCCATTAAGTGTGTGGCAGGCCCCGTTTCCGCCTCGACCGGCTGACCGCATGTCCACGCTTTACATCACGCACGCCGCCTGCCTCGACCACATCACCCCGCTCGGTCATCCCGAGCGGTCGGACCGTCTCAAGGTGGTCGACCGGGTGCTCGAGGGCGAGAAGTTCGCTTTGCTGGCGCGCGAGCAGGCGCCCGCCGCGCCGCTCGACACCATCGCGCTCGCCCATCCGCTCGACTACATCGAGCAGATCCGCGACGCCTGCCCGACGGTCGGCATGGTGCGGGTGGATGCCGACACGTCGATGTCGCCGGGCAGTTTCGAGGCGGCGACGCGCGCGGTCGGCGCCGCCATGCGGGCCGTCGACGAGGTGGTGACCCGCAAGGCCGCCAACGCGTTCTGCGCGGTTCGCCCGCCCGGCCATCATGCGGAGACCGTGCGCCCGATGGGATTTTGCCTGTTCAACTCCGTCGCGATCGCGGCCCGCCACGCCCAGACGCAACACGGCGTCGATCGCGTCGCCATCGTCGATTTCGACGTGCACCACGGCAACGGCAGCCAGGAGATCTTCTGGAACGACCCGACCGTGATGTACTGCTCGACCCACGAGATGCCGCTCTATCCCGGGACCGGCGCGACCTCGGAGCGCGGCGAGCACAACAACATCGTCAATGCGCCGCTGCGCGCCGGCGACGGCGGCGACAAGTTCCGCGAGGCGATGAACACCGTCATCCTGCCGCGGCTCGACGGCTTCAAGCCGGACCTGGTGCTGATCTCGGCCGGGTTCGACGCCCATGAGCGCGATCCGCTGGCGAATCTCAACCTGGTCGAGGCCGACTTCGCCTGGATCACGGCCCAGCTCATGGACCGTGCGGACCGATATTGCGGCGGCCGGGTGGTCTCGGTGCTCGAGGGCGGCTACGACCTCGAAGGCCTGGCCCAGTCGGTCGCCGCCCATGTGACGACGTTGATGCGGGGATAACGGGTCGAACCCCGCGCGCGAACGCGCTAATATCTTCGCCAAACCCACGCCCGAGTCGCGGGCATTCGGAACCTCAGCATGGCCGAGACCACGCAAGCGGACATCAAGAAGCTCTCCTTCGAAAAAGCGATCGAGGAGCTGGAGACGATCGTCAAGCGGCTCGAGGAAGGCAAAGTGCCGCTCGAGGAGTCGGTCGCGATCTACGAGCGCGGCGAAGCGCTCAAGCGCCGCTGCGAGGAGGTGCTTCGCCAGGCCGAAGCGCGGGTCGAGAAGATCACGCTCGACGCCTCCGGCAAGCCGAAAGGCACCGAGCCGCTCGATGTGACGTGAGGTCCACCCACGTATCGTCATTGCGAGCGAAGCGAAGCAATCTCATCCCACAGATGCGGGGCGGAGATTGCTTCGTCGCGCTGTCGCGCTCCTCGCAATGACGCTGAAATCAATACACCCCCGGAATGACCCGCTTGGTCCGCCCCATATAGGCGCGATACTCGTCGCCGAAGGTCTCCAGCATCATCCGTTCCTCTCGCCCGACGCGCGCGAAGAACAGCGTCCCGAAGCCGACCAGCCCGGACAACCCCGCGATCCAGTTCGGCAGCAGCAATGCCTGCGCGAGCGCCCACAGCCAGAACGTCGCATACATCGGGTGGCGCAGCCGCTGGTAAATTCCGCGCGTCACCAGGCCGTGCCCGTCGCGAACCTCGAGCGTGACCGACCAGGCGCGGCCGAGGTCGCGATGGGTGCGGTGGAACAGAATCATCGCGGCCGCCATCACCAGTGTGCCGAGCCAGGCCTGGAGCGGATGGAACGCGTAGCCGGCGAATTTCGGTTGCCCGGTGAGCGCGTAGGTCAGGGGAACGAGGCCCAGTCCGGTGAAGGAGATCGCCATCAGCACCGTGTCGCGCACCCGGTCCCGGCGTTGCGTGACCGGCGTCTTGCGGGCGCGGCGCTGGTGCGGATAGCGGATGACGTACCAGGCGACACAGCCGAGGCCCCAGATGATCTTTGCGGCAAGAAGCGACATGGCGGCGCGGTTTGCATCAATCGCCGCCGGCCGTCAATGTGGCCCACGCTTGCACGGGCGTGGCGCCGTCCTATTTGTAGGCATATTCACCAGGAGGCTGGAGCATGAGCTTTTTTCCCGGCAAGGATCCCCGCCCGGGCGATGCGCCCGCGTGCGACGCGCTCGAACGCGTGATCGTTCCGCGCACCAGCGACCTCGGCGGCTTCTCGGTCCGCCGCGCGCTGCCGTCGGCGCAGCGCCGCATGGTCGGCCCGTTCATCTTCCTGGACCATATGGGACCGGCGGAGTTCCGCGCCGGCCAGGGCATCGACGTGCGCCCTCACCCGCATATCGGGCTCGCGACCGTGACCTACCTGTTCGACGGCCAAATCATGCACCGCGACAGCCTGGGCAGCGTGGCCGCGATCACGCCCGGCGCCGTCAACTGGATGACCGCCGGGCGCGGAATTGCCCATTCGGAGCGCACCGCCGCCGATCACCGGGTGGCGGGCGAGCCGCTGCACGGCTTGCAATGCTGGGTCGCGTTGCCGGCCGCGCAGGAAGAAGGTGCGCCGGGTTTCGTGCATCACGGCGCGGACGAGCTTCCGACCGAGACCCACGACGGCACCACGATTCGGGTCGTCGCCGGCAGGTTCCTGGGCCTGACCTCGCCGGTGGCCTCCGGCTGGGACACCCTGTTCGCGGACGCGACGCTCGCGGCCGGCGCCAGGCTGCCGCTCGACGCCGAAGCGGAAGAGCGGGCGATCTACCTGGTATCGGGCGAGGTCGACATCGCGGGCGACCGCTTCGAGGCCGGCCGCCTCCTCGTCTTCAAGCCGGGCGACCCCATCACCGTCACGGCGCTCACGCCGGCGCGGCTGGCGGTGGTCGGCGGCGCCGCCATGGACGGTCCGCGCCACATCTGGTGGAACTTCGTTTCCTCGCGCCAGGAGCGCATCGAGCAGGCCAAGGCGGATTGGAAAGCCGGCCGCTTCGACGCCGTGCCGGGCGAGAGCGACTTCATCCCGCTGCCGGAATAGTCGCGCCCGGCCGTCGCGGAACGAAACGCCCGCGATGCGGCCTGATTGAGTCGGGTCTGCGGACACGCGGTCTCTGGAACAGCCATTTTTTGAACTCATCGGCCGCTGCAGGGTTAATCATGAAACTTCGGCCCGTGCAGCCCCCGGCCAAAGGGAGGGATTTAGGGTATCATGGTATGGTATCCGGGGTGATTCCACGCCATTCGGGTTTGCACCCGGCCCCCCGGTGTCCTAAAGTCAGTTCCAGACTGTTCTAAAGAACCGGGGTTCGCCCGGACGCGGGGGGACGTTTTAAGGGGTGGTAGGACGAGGCCAGCAGGCAAAGATGCCCGGTTCCGTGCGAATTGCACCTGCCTGATTACCCACCAAATGCCTGAGCTGCGGTAACCTTAAAGCCGCCGAACCGATCCGGAGTAGATCATTGTCCCAGTCGCACCCGTCGAAGACCCCATTGCTTGACAAAGTTCATGTCCCCGCGGACCTCCGTCGGCTCGCCAACTCCGATCTGCGCCAGGTGGCGGACGAGCTGCGCCAGGAAATGATCGACGCTGTCGCCGTGACCGGCGGCCATCTCGGCGCCGGCCTCGGCGTGGTCGAGCTCACCGTCGCGCTGCATTACGTGTTCGACACCCCGCGCGACCGGCTGATCTGGGACGTCGGCCATCAGGCCTATCCGCACAAGATCCTGACCGGCCGGCGCGACCGCATCCGCACCCTGCGTCAGGGCGGCGGCCTGTCCGGCTTCACCAAGCGGGCGGAGAGCGAATACGACCCGTTCGGCGCCGCCCATTCGTCGACCTCGATCTCGGCGGCGCTCGGCATGGCGGTCGCGCGCGACCTGAAGGAAGAAGACAACAATGTCATCGCGGTGATCGGCGACGGCGCGATGTCGGCCGGCATGGCCTATGAGGCGATGAACAATGCCGGCGCCATGGACTCGCGCCTGATCGTCATCCTCAACGACAACGACATGTCGATCGCGCCGCCGGTCGGCGCCATGTCGGCCTATCTGTCGCGGCTGTGGTCGGGCCGCACCTACCGGTCGCTGCGCGAGATCGGCAAGCAGCTCGGCAAGCACCTGCCCAAGCTCATCAAGGACCGGGCCGGCCTCGCCGAAGAATATGCCCGCGGCATGATGATGGGCGGCGGCACCCTGTTCGAGGAACTCGGCTTCTATTACGTCGGCCCGATCGACGGCCACAACCTCGATCACCTGCTGCCGGTGCTCAGAAACGTGCGCGACGCCAAGACCGGGCCGGTCCTGGTCCACGTCGTCACCCAGAAGGGCAAGGGCTACGCGCCGGCCGAGAACTCGGCCGACAAGTATCACGGCGTCGTCAAGTTCGACGTCGCGACCGGCACCCAGGCCAAGGCCAAGTCGAACGCGCCGTCCTACCAGAAGGTGTTCGGCGAGAGCCTGATCAAGGAAGCCCGCAAGGACAACGCGCATCGTCGCCATCACCGCCGCGATGCCGTCCGGCACCGGCATCGACCTGTTCGAGAAGGAATTCCCGGACCGCACCTTCGACGTCGGCATCGCCGAGCAGCACGCCGTGACCTTCGCGGCCGGCCTGGCGACCGAAGGCATGAAGCCGTTCTGCGCCATCTATTCGACCTTCCTGCAGCGCGCCTATGACCAGGTCGTGCATGACGTCGCGATCCAGAAACTGCCGGTGCGCTTCGCCATGGACCGCGCCGGCCTGGTCGGCGCCGACGGACCGACCCATGCGGGCTCGTTCGACATCGCCTATCTGGGCTGCCTGCCCGGCTTCGTGCTGATGGCGGCGGGCGACGAGGCCGAGCTCGTGCACATGGTGGCGACCCAGGTCGGCGCTCGACGACCGCCCCTCGGCGCTGCGCTATCCGCGCGGCGAAGGCGTCGGCGTGACCATGCCGGAGGAAGGCAAGCCGCTCGAGATCGGCAAGGGCCGCATCGTCGCGAGGGCACAAGATCGCGCTGCTCTCCTACGGGACGCGGCTGGCCGAATGCCTGAAGGCGGCCGAGGAACTGGCCGCCTACGGCCTTTCCACCACGGTCGCCGACGCGCGCTTCGCCAAGCCGCTCGACACCGATCTGGTGCTGCGCCTCGCGCGCGAGCACGAGGTGCTGATCACCATCGAGGAAGGCGCGATCGGCGGCTTCGGCTCCTACGTGATGCAGACGCTGGCCGAGGCGGCGTGCTGGACCGCGGCCTCAAGGTCCGCTGCATGGTGCTGCCCGACGTGTTCATCGATCAGGACTCGCCCAACGCGATGTACGCCAAGGCCGGCCTGGACGCCAAGGGCATCGTCGCCAAGGTGTTCGAGGCGCTCGGCAAGGACCTGCGCAGCGAGAGCGTCAAGCTCGCCTGAACGTATCCCTCCGCTGACATGCCAGTTCCGCGATGCCCCGCTCCGATCTCGGGTTTACCCGAGATCGGCACTTAATATGCATCTGCGCAAGCCGGGTAAACCCGACTTGCGGCAGGGCATTCTGCATGGGCACGGCCGCCCCGATGGCGTCCGGCGCGCGGCCCGCGCGGGACGCCGTCGCGGCGGCAGGACGCTAACCGCCGATTAAACATGTTCATCGGTTTGCGACGCGGCTCGGCGGCGCAACCTGTCGCATTGTCGGATTATATCAATTGACCGTGTAGACCGGCCCCGCTGTGGGAGCAGCGTGGATGCAAGCGACTTCCAAACATCGCGCCATCGGGCCCCTGGTCACGATCGCAATGGCGGGCAGCATGTGGCTGCTGAACTGGTACGGCGTGTCCGTCCCGGCGCCCGGCGCATTTCTGCTTTTGACGGTTTTCGCTTCGACCTGGCTCGGCGGCCTCCTGCCGGGCTACGCGAGCGCGGCCATCTGCATTGCCGCCACCCTGCCGCTCCTGTTCGTGCAGGGACATTTTCTGACGTTTCTGTCCGACCGCGAGTTTCGGGTGGAGCTCATGGTCGCCTTCTCGCTCAGCCTGCCGCTGGTCGTGGCGGCGTTACGGGCCCAGGCCGCCCGCCTGCTCGACCAGGAACGCCGCGCCCGCGCGCGTGCCGAGACGGCGAGTCGCGAGCTGCTCGTCCTGCAGGCCGCCCTCGACAACGTCGACTACGGGGTCCTGCTGCTCGACGAAGATCTGCGGGCGCGGTTCATCAACCGCGCTTCCCGGCAGCTGTGGAACATCCCCGATGCGCTGGCGGCATGTTGCCCTTCCTTCGCGGAGCTGATGCAACATGCCAGCGATACGGGCGCCTTTGCGTTGCCGGCGTCCGAGCTGGCTGCCTATGTGGAGTGGCGCGTGGCGCTCGTGCGCGGCGGCTATGAGGCGCCGATGGACCTGAAGCTCGCCAACGGCAACATCCTCCGCTTCCGATGCAAGGCGCTGCCTGCGGGCGGCCGATTCCTGAGCTACACCGACGTCACCGACCTCGTACGCCACGCCGAGAAGCTCGAGCGCCTCGCCACCACCGACGAGATGACCGGAATATGCAACCGGCGTCACTTCCTGGCGCTGGCCGAGGACGAGTGGCGCCGATTCCAGCATGACCGCGAGCCATTCGCCCTCCTCATCCTCGACGTCGATCTCTTCAAGTCGATCAACGACCGGTTCGGCCACTATGTCGGCGACGCGGTCATCAAGTCCATCGCCGCCATCTGCCAATATGAAAAGCGCGACGCCGACATCCTGGCGCGCATCGGCGGCGAGGAATTCGTCCTATTGCTGCCGAAGACGCGACGGGCTGAAGCCATCGGGTTCGCCGAAAGGCTGCGCCAGCACGTCGAGGCCGAGCCGTTCGCCGCCGAGGGCGAAAGCCTGAGGCTCACGATCAGCATCGGCGTCGCGGAATCGGAAGCCGAAATGGCCGGGATCGGCGACATCATGAAGTGCGCCGACCAGGCGCTCTATGACGCCAAGGGGGATGGACGCAATCGCGTCAAAGCGCGCGTCCGGAAAGCGGCGTCGGCCACCTTCAGGTCCGCCGACAAGTCCGCCGCGGCCTGAGCCGGCGGCGTTGCGTCCGCCTCTCGCGCAAAACGCGCGCTCCTGCTAAGTCAGCCGGATGACCGCCCGAGAACGCGCCGACCGCCTGCTGGTCGCGCGCGGCCTGTTCGACAGCCGCGCCAAGGCCCAGGCCGCCATCGCGGCCGGCCTCGTCACGGCCGACGACCGGCCGGTGCGCAAGGCGTCGGATGGAATTGCGCTCGACGCCAAGCTGACGGCCGAGCTCGCCTTTCCGTGGGTGTCGCGCGGCGGCGTCAAGCTCGCCCACGCGCTCGAGCGGCTCGGCTTCGACGTCGAGGGCCATGTCTGCCTCGATGTCGGCGCCTCGACCGGCGGCTTCACCGACGTGCTGATCGCGAAGGGCGCGCAGCGCGTCTATGCGGTCGACGTCGGCCGCGGCCAGCTCCACCCGCGCCTGCGTGACCGGCCCGACATCGTGTCGATCGAGGAGACCGATATCCGCAGGCTCGACCACGCCCGCATCGCGCAACCGCCGGATCTCTTGGTGGTCGACGTGAGCTTCATCTCGCTCAAGCATGTGCTGCCGGCGGCGCTCAATCTCGCGGCCGCGCGCGCGTGTCTCGTCGCGCTGGTCAAGCCGCAATTCGAGGTGCGTCGGCGCGACCTCAAGAAGGGGATCGTGCGCGATCCCGCGATCCACGACGCCGTCTGCGCGGAGATTGCCGCCTTCGTGGCGTCGCTCGGCTGCACCGTCGTGGCGACCTTTCCGTCGCCGATCGAAGGCGGCGAGGGAAACCGCGAATTCTTCATCGGGGCACGCCGTGGTTGACCGCCTGTCCGTTGCACGGCTCGGCCGGCGCGGCGACGGCATTGCGGACACCGACGTAGGCCCGGTCTACGTCCCCTATACCTTGCCGGGCGAGACCGTGGAGGCCGAGGCCTGGCCCGGCCATCCGGATCGCCGGCATCTGGTGCGGGTCGACGTGCCGAGTCCCGACCGGATCACGCCGATCTGTCCGCATTTCGGCGTTTGCGGCGGCTGCGCGCTCCAGCACTGGGTCTCGCCGCGCTATCGCGCGTGGAAACGCAACTCGGTGGTCGTGGCGCTGCGCTTCGCGGGGCTCGAGGCGACCGTCGACGACCTCGTCGATGCCCATGGCGAGGGCCGCCGGCGCGCGGTCTTCCATGCCCGGCGCGGCACAAAGGACGTCCTTCAGGTCGGCTTCGCGGCGTTCAACACCCACCACATCGTCGCGATCGACCACTGCCCGATCCTGGCGCCCGGTCTCGGCGGCGCGCTGGAAGCCGCCTGGGCGATCGCCGAGACGCTGGGCGCGACCGCCAAGCCGCTCGACATCCAGGCGACCGCGACCGATGCCGGCCTCGACATCGACGTGCGCGGATCGGGCCCGCTCACCACGCCGCAATCGATCGCGCTCGCGCGGCTCGCCGAGAGCCGGCGGCTGGCGCGGCTCACCCGCCATGGCGAGCTCGTCGCCCGGCGGGCGACGCCGACGGTGCGGATGGGGCGTGCCGTGGTGGCGCTGCCGGCCGGCGCATTCCTGCAGGCGACGGCGGCGGGGGAGGACGTGCTGGCACGCCTGGTCGCCGCCCATGTGGGCGACGCCGGCACGCTCGCCGACCTGTTTGCCGGCGTCGGCCCCTTCGCGCTGCGGCTCGCGGAGCGCGCCCGGATCATCGCGGCCGACGCCGACGAGGCCGCGATTGCGGCGCTGCGCGAAGCCGCAAAGACTTCCGGCCTCAAGCCGGTCACGGCGGAACGGCGCGACCTCTTTCGCCGGCCATTCGCCGCCAAGGAACTTGCCCGCATCGACGCGGTGGTGTTCGACCCGCCGCGCCAGGGCGCCGAGGCGCAGGCCCGCGAGCTGGCGGCGAGCAAAGTGCCGATCATCGTCGCGGTGTCATGCAACCCGACCACGTTCGCGCGCGACACCGCGATCCTGGTCGCGGGCGGCTATCGGCTGACCGCGCTCACGCCGGTCGATCAGTTCCGCTACTCGCCGCACGTGGAGATCGTGGCCCGGCTCGCGCGCTGATCCGACGGTGGATGGGTGGTCGAAAGACGTCCCGCGTCGCGAAGCCTTCCCGTCCGGCCGCCGAGCCGTCATCGTCGCGTGATGGCGATCCGAATGATCTCGTCCGCCGGAATCGGCTGCTCATCAGCCGCCGCCCAGGTGGGAGCGGCGGCGAACGCCTCGCGCGGCATGTCGATCGCGGCGATCTGCCGGGCCAGGATGGCGACCACTTCGATCGGAACCGCGACCGGGCGGGCGCCCCAGCCAAGCCACCCGCCATAGGATACGATCAGCTTGATCTTTCCTTGCGGGGTGCGAACGACCTGGCGGACGCGGCCGAGGGTCACATCGTCGTCGTCCAGCACCGGCAGCCCGACCAGGTCGCCGACCTTCACGGGCTGGGGAAACCGCTTTTGCATCCGCGCCTCGGCTTCGGTGGGCATCGGGGTCAGCGGGGCCATGTTGTGCGGCGCCTGCGCGACCCTCATGGGCGGGGTGCCGGCGCGCGCCCCAATGGCGCCGAACGGCGCCAATGCGAGCGGCGCGCCGGCGAGCGCCGCCAGCGCCAATCCGAGGAGCGATGAAATTCCCGTCCTGCGCATGGACGCCCTTCTACCACGGTTGCCGGCTCACCCCGGCTACACGAGTAGTTTACCGGCGCGATGCGTTCGTCACACGAGAAGTTTATGCGCGGAATCAATTGATTCCAGTACATCTGCTCCGTAACGTTGCCTCACATCCGGCGATGATGTCTGCATCGGCCGCCCGATGGCGCTCGATGCCGGACATCGCACAAGGGGAATTTGATGCCGCCCGCTCGCCCCGTCTCGAAAGCGCCGCACGCGCGCCGGCTTCATCCGCTCGCGATCCGGATCATGCATTGGACCAATGCGGTCGCGATGTTCATCATGATCGGCAGCGGATGGAAAATCTACAACGACGAGGTCATCTTCGGATGGCTGCACTTCCCCGACGCCGTCACCTTCGGACCCTATGCCCAGCACGGCCTGCAATTGCACTTCTTCGGCATGTGGATCCTGGCGCTCAACGGGCTCGCCTACGTGATCTACGGATTTGCCACCGGGCGTTTCCGGCGCATGCTCCTTCCCATCCGGGTGCGCGATCTCGTCGCGAACATTCGCGACGCCCTGCGGCTGCATCTCGCGCATGACGATCCGACCCAGTACAACACGATCCAGCGCATCCTCTACATCGGCGTGCTGATGGCCGGACTCGTAATCGTCCTGTCCGGCCTCGCGATCTGGAAGCCGATCCAGCTCTCCGAGCTGCTGTCGCTGTTCTACGACTTCCAGACCGCGCGCCTGGTCCATTTCCTGTGCATGGCGGCGATCGTGCTGTTCGTGGCGGTCCATGTCACGCTCGCGCTCCTGGTGCCGCACACGCTGGTCGCCATGGTCAACGGCGGCCCGGTCGTGGCGGATGAAGCGCCGCGCGACTCCGGAACCGCAGAGCTGAACGCGAGCCCATAGGACGAGGACATCATGACGATCAAAACCCCCTCGCCGTCGATCTTCCGGCCGAAAGCGAAAATCGATCAGAGCGTGCTCGCCGAGAACCGTGCGCTGATCGAGAGGATCGACCGCCGCGGCATATTGCGCGGCGCGCTCAGCCTCGGCGCGCTGTCGCTCCTCGCCGGCTGCGACGCGACGGACGGTCCGGCGCTGCAGACGTTCCTGCGCTCGGTGTCGGGCTGGAACGATCGCGTGCAAAGCCTCCTGTTCCGGCCCGGCCATCTGGCGCCGACGTTCAGCGAGGCGCAGGTCGTCAAGCCGCCGCGTTTCAACGCCCATTACGACGTCGAGGACGTCCAGCCGGTCGACGGAGCGAGCTGGAAGCTCGAGCTCGCCGGACGCATCGGCGACAAGAAACCGTGGACCGCGGCCCAGCTCACCGCGCTGCCCGAGCAGGAGCTGATCGTCCGCCACATCTGCGTCGAAGGCTGGGACTATATCGGACAGTGGTCCGGCGTGAACTTGCGCCAGTTCCTGGAGCGCATCGGCGCCGACCTCACCGCCAAATACGTCGCATTCCGGTGCGCCGACGACTACACGGAAAGCCTCGACATGGCGACGGCGCTCCACCCGCAGACAATTCTGGCCACCAAATACGCCAGAGAGCCGATCGCCGACCCGTTCGGATTTCCGCTGCGGCTGCGGACCGCCACCAAGCTCGGCTTCAAGAACGCCAAGTGGATCACCGCCATCGAGGTGACCAACGACTTCACCGAGACGTTCTGGAGCAAGCAGGGCTTCAACTGGTTCGCCGGGATTTAGGCGTCCAATGACGCTAGCCCTCCCGGGGCGCAATGGCGTGTGGCGTCAATGGAGCTCCAACGGATGGCTTCCGTCGAAATCCGCTTATCTCAATGCCGTCCGGACCGACGGTAATCACGACCTGTCCAGATTTCATGATCGCCCGATACATGAAGAATATCGAAGCCGCCCCACAAAACGCTGCAAAAAATCCAAATATTAGAGCTGCCGAGCCGGTCAACGAATAAGTGTACGCACCAAGAGACGCATTTCCTACGGCCGGAATGGCTACCAAGCCCGCGATTCGCCATAGCTTGGACGAGGAATATCGGACGTCTACGGTCGGCGCCTTGTCGGTCATGTCACAGTCTCGCTTTTTCGATCATTGTCGATTGCCCATGTAGTCGAGTCGACGAATATCCGACAGAAATTGCCGATTAGGTTAGCATCCTCGCGGCTTTGTCTGCACCGTCTTTACCAGTCGTTCATCGGCCTGCGCTGGACAGTGGCCGAGGCAGCGCCCCACTGTGTCCGGCCCACGCACCACATTCAGCTTGTGAGCGACCTCGTGGATCGGTTATTCGTCCTGTTCCGCCCATTGAGGTCACGAAATGTCTGCAGTTGTGCTCGACGGCAAGGCGATCGCCCGGGAGATCCGTCAGATCGCGAAGACGCGCGTCGAGACGCTGAAACGGCGGGCCGGGACGGCGCCCGGCCTGGCGGTCGTTCTCGTCGGCAACGACCCCGCGTCCCGCGTCTACGTCAACAACAAGATCAAGGCCTGCGCCGAGGTCGGCATTCACTCCCATCTGCTCGAATTCGATGCCGGAACCGCGGACAGCGCGGTGATCCGCCGGATCGAGCAGCTCAACGCCGATCCCGCCATCCACGGAATCCTGGTTCAACTGCCGTTGCCGTCGCATTTCGACATCCGAGCGGTGCTGCGAACGGTCGCGGTCGACAAGGACGTCGACGGCTTCCATCTCTACAATGTCGGCGGGCTGGCGGTCGGCGACACCGTCTTCCCGCCGTGCACGCCCTACGGCGTGATGAAGATCCTCGAGCATGAGGGCATCGAGATCGAGGGCCAGAACGTCATCGTCGTCGGCGCCAGCAATATCGTCGGCAAGCCGATGGCGCTGATGCTGATGCAGCGCGAGGCGACCGTCGCGATCTGCCACGCCAAGACGCGCGACCTCGCCCAGTACACCATCCTGGCCGATATCCTCGTGGTCGCGGCCGGCGTGCCCAATCTCATCCTGCCGCAGATGGTGCGGACCGGGGCCGTGGTGATCGACGTCGGCATCAACCGGCTGCCGGACGGCCGGCTGGTCGGCGACGTCGACTTCGAAGGCGTGCGGCGCAAGGCGTCCTATATCACGCCGGTTCCCGGCGGGGTCGGCCCGATGACGGTCACCATGCTGCTCGTCAACACGATCTCGGCCGCCGAACGGGCGGCAGGCCTCGCGCGCGAGGCGCGCCAGCCGGCCGAAGACGAGGCGGAGCCGGCCGCCTGAACAACGTCCGGCGCGGCTTAGGCCGAAACTCCTCAGATCGCCGGGGTCAATCGAGCTTGCGATAATAGAAACTGGTGCTGCAAAGTCCGCCGTGCGGCCAAAGTGCGTAATCGGGAACGACGCCTGCCAGAGTCCATCCGAGTCTCGTATAAAGCCGCGCCGCATCGTGGCTTGCCGTATCGAGAACCAGCAGTGTCTTGCCTGCCGAACGCGCGGCGTCCTCCGCCGCGCGCAAGAGCGCAGCACCAATCCCCCGCCGGCGGGCGCGCCGGTGCACGAGCATCTTGGCGATATCCGCACGGTGAGGCTGGTTTTCGGGTTGGTCGAGCGTCACCAGCACCGTTCCGACGATGCCGGTGGTGTCGCAGGCCACGAGCAGCACGCGCCCGCCGCCCGCCACGTCATCGGCAAGGCCTCGCCAGAAATCCATGGCCTTGGGCGGGGCGAGCGGATGCATGAAGCTGACCGACGCTCCTCCTTCGACGCAATCCATCAGCACCGCGGACAATTGCTCGATGTCGAAATCCAGGAGCGTGGATAGCCGCCGGATGACGGCCTCGTCGTGACGTTTCGTCGTCATGGCATCATCCCGGTGAGGCCCGAGCCTACCACCACCACCGGCTCGCTTCCGCGTCTCACCTCGATAGAGTGAAGATGAAAATCCACTAAAATGGAAATTCGGTCAATGACGCTCGATCCCGCGAGTGATACCGAAAACAAAGTGCGGATGGGGCGCAGGTTCATCAGTGCCAGCCAATTGCGCGAGGCCGCTCGCCTCAGCGGCGGGAGGCGTCGTCGCCCGCCGCGCCCGCGCGGTAGATACGCCAGCGCTCGGGTTCGGTCTCGACCAGACGGTAGAGCGGGCTCGCCGCAAACGGATCGCGCGTCCAGGCGCCGTCGGCCGGCGTGAGCACGACAACACGGCAGCCGTAGCGCGTCGCCAGGTCGCTCACATCGGCGGCCGAGCCTTCGCCCGCGAAGGTCCGGATGAACTGCGCATCGATCGCTTCGCGGCGCTCCGCCCGCAATGCGGTGAACACCAGCGCGAACTCGCGGCCCGCATAGCAGGAGCGGCGGTTCGCCAGCAAAGCCCACGAAATATTGACCGGCCAGGGCGTGACGCCGCGCAGCGCCAGCGGATTGTTGCCGACCCGCTCGTCCGGCGCCGCGTGCCGCCGCACCGCCGCCCACAGGTCGGGCGATTGCGCGAATGCCTTTGCGTCGGGCTGGTCATGGCCCGCCACATCGTCACGGATGATCTCGACGGTTCTCGGAACCCCGAGGCAGATCGCGCCGACCGCCGCCGCGGCCGCGATCCAGGCCCTCGCGGCCATCCACCGCGACAGGCCCACGGCGGAAAACACCGTCAGCACCAGCACCGCCGGGAGGACCGCGCGCCATCCGAGATCGTTGTTTCCGCCGAGCGTGCTGACCAGCAGCCAGGAGACCGCGAGCCCGGTGGCGGCGAGCAGCCCCAAGGCCAGCGCGTCGCGCCGGCGCGGTGGATCAAGACCTGGCGCGGCGACACATGCCGCCAACGCGATCATGCCGGTGAGATAGATCGCCGGAAACTCGGCCACCAGCAGGACGAGCCAGAAGGCCGGCAAGTCCAGAATGCGACGCAGCCTTTCGGGAAAGAAATCCCCCAGCACCGCGTAGGGCTCGATCACGACCGGAGCGCCGGCGCCGCGCAGCGCTGTGGCGACGAGCTGATCATGCAGGAACGGCGCCACGAGGCAGCCCGCCAGGATCGCCGCAATGACCAGGTACCCCAGAAAACCCAGGCGTTCGCCCGGCGCCGCCAAAATGATCAGAGCCGCGCCAGCCGTCAGCGCCGCCAGCGCGAAGGTGACGCCGCCGACCCAGGTCGAGCTCTCGAAGCCGGCGGCGACGACCAGCCCCAAGACAATCGCTGGAAAAATGCTCCGCCGCTGCGCAAGCCGGCTCATCAGCAGAATCGCGACCACGACGCAGGACGCCGACATCACGTGCTGCGGCACCCAGGCGGCCTGAAAAAGCCAGCCCGCGAAGCCCGTATCGGGGTGCAGAACCGCGTCCAGTTTCTCCCCGGTCCAGAGCCACGACAGCAGCGGACGCAGCGACGCCGCAGCCGCGAATGGAACGACCCAGAACGCGGCCGACCGGCGCGCGCTGAACCGCACGGCGAGCCCCATCATCAAGGCAAGCGACGAGAACGCGGTGAACCAGGTCATCGCGACGTCGGCTTCCCATGCGCTGACCCGGAACGCCGCAACGAGCTCCGCCGCGCCAAAATGCCAAAGGTAGTAATAGACGAGCCGCGAGGCGGCGCCGTCCTCGCCGAAGAACGGATTGCCGGGCGGCACGCCGAGCCGCGCCATCTCGTCGATCATCGCGACCTTGGAATGATCGAAGATCGGCCCCGCCAGGATGACGCCGTCGGCGACATGTTTGGGCAGCAGCGCGATCGCCGGGAAGATCGCCAGCAGCGCGGCTGCGGCGTAGGCCCAGGGCGGAACCGTCGCGCCGGATTCGGCTTCGCCGGGCCGCGGTTGCGCGCGCAGCGCCAGGACGCTCGCGAACAGCGCCAGCACCGCCGTGACCAGAACGCCCGGCTGCGAAAAGCCGACGACCCGAAAGATCGGCAGGGCCGCCGCGCTGTGCACCGCCCAGCCGACCACCGGCGCCATCGGGAGGGCGAGCGCGCCCGGCATCATGCGACGCGTGATGGACGCCCCGAGGCACGTCCAGAACAGCATTGCGGCGACCGCGCTCAAGGCGGCATTCAGCGTCGATGCCATCGGGTGCCGGAATTCCGCCCTTCCCCAGCGTTCGCCGTCCGGCGCGCGCGCCTCAGGTGGCCATTCTCTCGGACAATCGGGTCTCGCGCCGCCACGCCGCCGCAAGTGCCATCACCAGATCGAACGAGCCGGCCGCGCCGTTACCGTCGCCCTTCTCGAAGTCGCCGTCGACGCATCCGAGCTGGTTGGACACGTGGGCGAGGCAGATCACCGGGCGCGCGCAGGCGACCGCAAACGCGTAAAGCGCGGCCGCCTCCATCTCGACCGCCAAGACGCCTTCGGCGCGGCGGCTCGCAATCGAAGCCGCGGTCTCGCGAAAGGGCGCGTCGGTCGTCCAGGTGTCGCCCAGGTGGACCTGGCGTCCGGTCCGCCCGATCGCGTCGGCCGCCAAACTCACGAGCGCCGGGAGAGCTTCCACGTAATTCGACGACGGAAGGTAGTGGTAGCTCGTGCCTTCGTCCCTGAGCGCCCGCTCGATCAGGATATAGTACGGTGGCGGCCCGACATCGGTGATCTGCCCGGCGGACGCGATGCTGAGCAGCAGCCCGCATCCCGACGCGAACAACTGCTCGGCCACCAGCACGGCGAACGACCCGCCGACCACATGACCGATGATGCCGCATTCGATATCGCCGACCCGCCACGTCCACATCTTGGTGTGGTAGCAGGCCCAATGCGGGCAGCGCTTCGCCCCGTATTTCCAGCGCACATATGCCACGATGTCGCCGTCCGGGTCGAGCACGCACAGGGGCGGAACGATGCCCGGCACCAAACCCTTCTGCCGGCGCGCTTCGCGCAGCAGGTTTTCCGGCCGAAATATCGAGGGCGCGACGTGGTCGTTGCGCTCGAGCAACGGGGTCGCTCCGCTGATCACCGCGGCCTTGTGCGCAACGCGCGCGCTTTCCCGTTTGACGATGTGCATCATGCGTCGCGCTCCCGCACTGAAAAATTCTGCGTCGCGACCGGGCGCGAGGATACCCGCACGAAGGTCGCGACGATCCGCGCCGCCGCCCTCACCGTCCCGGTCAGGCTGCCGGCGACCTTCGAGGTTCCGCCGCTGCGGCGATGATAGGGCACCGGGATTTCGAGGATGCGCAGGCCGGCGCGCGCGGCGCGCATCTGCATCTCGATATTCCAGCCATAGGTCATCTCGCGCATGCCGAGCCCGAGCAGCAGGTCGCGCCGGATGGCGCGGAACGCACACATGTCGGTATAGCGGACGCCGTACAGCAGGCGCATTCCGGCACCTGCCAGCCACCCTGCCGCGATCTGGTGCGAGGCGATGCTGCCGGGCTCACGGGTTCCGCGCAGGCGCGAAGCGATCACGAAGTCGAAGTCGCCCGACCTGATCGGACCCACCAGCGCGCCGACGCTCGCCGGATCGTCGGCGCCGTCGCCGTCCATGAAGATCACGATCTCGGCGTCGGTCGCGGCATCGGCGCCGGCCAGGCAGGCCCGGCCATAGCCGCGGCCGGCCGCGATCACGTCGGCCCCTGCCTCACGGGCGCGAGCGACCGTCGCGTCGGTGCTGCCGCCGTCCGCCACGATGATGCGGCTCACCCAATCGCCGGGAAGCGCCCGCACGACGCCGCCGATCGAGGCTTCCTCATTGAGGGTCGGGATCACGACGGCTGTCGGGGGCCTGCGTCCCCGGTCCGCCGCGGCGCTCGCGCTGGTGCTTTGGGGACTCATGCGCTCAAAGGCTCCAGCGCAGGCCGCAGCTCGCGCATGCGACCGGCGGCTTGTCGGACAGGAGGGCTTCACGGAATGACCGGTAGGCCGGGCCGTTCCAGATTTCGCGCAGGCTCTGTTGCGATGCGTCGCCGAGCGTGTAGTTCTCGTATCCGCGTTGCGAGAAAGGCGCGATGCAACACGGGAGCGCGCGGCCGTTCGCCGTGACGTACATGACGGTCCACGGTCTGCGACACATCGACCATGGCGAGCCGTCATCGTGCCGTTTGAGGCTCATCCCCGGCTCGGAGACCGCGCCGGACGCGCTGAACGTCATGCCGAGCGAACGCGCGATCGCGGCGGCCTCCTCGATATGGCCCGCCTCCTCGCGCGTCATCCGCTCGTACAGCGCCTGGTCGGGCCGCGCGTGGCCGACCGCGTCGCTGTCGAAGAACACGAGGCGCTGGAGGTAGACCTCCTTCACGCCGATGTCGGCCGCCACCTTCACGAAGGCCGGCAGCTCGGGAATCGTCTCCTTCAGGCCCGTGAGCCACGCCGACACGCGGGGGCGGTCCTTGCCCTCGCGCTCCTGCAGATTGCGGAAGGCACGCACGTTCCTGAGGATCCGCGCGAAAAAATCCTTGCCGCGGACGGCACGATAGGATTTCGCATTGGCGGCGTCGAGCGAGACGCGCAGCTCGTCCAGGCCCGCCTCGATGAGGGCGCGGCCGTTCCTGTCGTTGAGCAGCGTGCCATTGGTGTTGAACAGCACATAGGTGCCGCGATCCTTCAGGTAGCGGACCATCTTCGGCAGGTTCTTCACCAGCATGGGCTCGCCTACCCCGTGCAGCACCGCGCGTTCGATATTGGGCAGCTGATCCACGATGCTGGTGAAGAGCTCCCAGCTCATGTCGGCGGGGGGCTCCAGCTCCTCGTAGGTCCGCGGGCAGGTCGTGCACAGGAGGTTGCAGCGGTTGGTGGTCTCGAGATAGAGGCAGACCGGGCTTTTCGCCGCGGCGTCGCCGCGCCGCTCGCCGGCGCTCTCGAAGTAGCGGCGCGGATCGACGGCGGTCGCCCGGGCCGGCGCGTCGGCCGACATTCCGCCTGGGGCATCTTGCGCGAATGTGTCGGTCATCCGACGGCCCTTCTGATCGATGGATCGGGCGCGCGCTCGAGGCGGCGCGCCAGATCGGTTCGCGCCAACAGCGCGCCGAGCAGCTCGGCGGAATTTACGGCCGGATTTGGACGCAGCCGCGGCGAGAACGAGCGCCGCTCGACGAGCTCGGAGCGCAGCACGCGCAAGGATTCGACATCGTCCACGTCGTACCATTCCGGCAGCACATGCATGTCGAGGCCGATCTCGGCGGCGCGATCGAGCGTCTGGCGCGCCACGTGCTCGGTGCTCCAGGCCACGTCCTCGAACAGGCGATGGTGAGGCGCCTTGATGCCGAGCAGGTAATAGCCGCCGTCGATCGACGGGCCGAGCACACCCCGGTCGCCCGGCGCGGCGAGAACACGTGCGGTCTCGACCAGCAGCGCGGTCGGCAGCGTCGGGCTGTCCGAGTTGAGCACGACGGCGCCATGGTGGCCGCGGGCCAGCACCTGCTCGATCGCGACGAACAGGCAGTCGCCGAAATTCGGATGCCACGAATCGATCAGCCCTACCGAGGGCGGCAATGTCGACTCGAAGAAGGCGTTCGATCCGGGCGGCCCGAACGCCATGTAGCAGCCGACCGGCATTTCGTGTCCAGCCGCCGCAATATTGGCGGCGACGTCCCGCAGAAACGCCGTATTGAACGCTGCCGCTTCTTCGAAAGTGAGCGGTGGTACCAGGCGGGTCTTTGTTTTTCCCGGAATCGACGCCTTGGCCATCACGGCAATGCCGCAGGACGCAGCTCGATCGGTCGTCCGCGCAAGGCTCATGATCATCCCACCCATCCGGCTCGATCACGTCCGGTCACCGTCAATACGCGACACCGGGAAAATGTTCCACGAAAACCACACCCGGGGAGGATCACATTTTGTCGGCACAATTGTTGCGGCCGATAACGCCGCCGTGTGCGCCGCGTGATCGGTCGAAGGTCACGCGAGCGCCTGGAAGGTGCGGATGCGGGCGCTGAGCGTTTTCGACGGCGCTGAATTCACGCCGCGAGGCGCGCGCGGTCATGCGGCTGCGCGTAGTCGACCGGCGTGCCTTTGGGGATGATGCCGGTCGGATTGAGCCGTTTGATCGACCAGTAATTGATCACGTAATAGCGCGGCTTGACGGTCTCGGCGATGCCCGGGACCTGGTAAAGCTCGCGCATGTAGTTCAGCAGATTCGGATAATCGGCGATGCGCCGCTTGTTGCAGCGGAACAGCGAGAAGTACGCGACGTCGAAACGCACGAGAGTCGGAAACAGCCGCCAGTCGGCCTCGGTGATCTGGCGGCCGACGAGATAGCGCTGGCGGGCGAGACGGGCTTCGATGTCGTCGAGCGCGGCGAACAGCGCGTCGAAAGCCGCCTCGTAGGCTTCCTGCGTGCGCGCAAATCCGCAGCGGTAGACCCCGTTGTTGATGGTCGCATAGACCACCTCGTTGACGCGGTCGATCTCGGCGCGCAACGGGGCGGGATAGAAGTCCGTATCGGCGCCGGCAATTCCCCGGAACGCGCTGTTGAGCATCCGGATGATCTCGGACGATTCGTTGTTGATCACGCGTCCGGTGTGCTTGTCCCACAAGGTCGGGACCGTGACCTTTCCGGTGTAGCGCGGATCGCTCGCCGTATAGGCCTCGTGCAGGTAGTGGAAGCCGTTGACGGCATCGGGCGTGCAGTCCGGAAACGCGGGGTCGTTCTCGAAGGTCCAGCCCCGTTCCTTGAGGCCCGGGATCGCGTAAGCGACCGAGATCGCGCCTTCGAGCTTCTTGAGCGCGCGAAAGATCAGCGTCCGGTGCGCCCACGGGCAGCCATGGGCGACGTAAAGATGATAGCGCCCGGCCTCCGCCCGGAAGCCCGACGAACCATCCGCCGTGATGCGATTACGGAAACGGCTGTCGGCGCGCCGGAACTCTCCGGCCTGGCCGGCCTCCTGGGGAAGCTCTTCGTCGCGCCACACGCCGTCGATGAGCACTCCCATGGGGTTTCCTCTCGGCGGCCGGCGACCGGCGCCTACATCGCCCGCTGCGGCGCCGTTTGCAGCAGCTCATTGAGCTGCTGCTTGTAGAACTTCGCGTTGCCGGTGGTGCCGATGCCCGCTGGTCTGCTCGCTCGCCGGGATGAGATAGAGCTTGCCGTTCTTCACGCTGCTTCACCGCGCGTTCGATCAGGCCGGTTTCCGGCGGATTGCGCTCGTCATCGGCGGCGTTGATCGCCGAGCACCGACGCCTGGATCTTCTCGAGGCCGGGCGCCGCGTCGTAAGTCGGCGGATGAGCCCCATTGCCACAGGAAGTCATTGGCGTCGGCCGTCATTGGGCGCGGCGAGGCGGGCATCCACCAGCTTGTCGGCCTGCTCGCGCGTCGGCGCCTGCTTCTGATAATTGAGCGTGCCGCCGGTCGGTGGCGATGCCGAAGAACACGCTGGCAATCTTCATGAAGCGCGGCTGGGTGGTGTAATTCGCCGTTGTTGTAGTCGGGATCGTTGCGGATGGTTTCCAGCATCATCCGCCGCAGCATCCAGTTGCGGCTCGCCATCGCGGTCGGCTGCGACGCCATCGGCACCAGCGCGTCCATGTAACCGGGATATTTCTCGCCCCAGAGCCAGGTATTCATGCCGCCCATCGAATTGCCGATGACGAGCCGCACATGGCGGATGCCGAGGCCTTCGGACAGCAGCCGGTATTGGGCGTCGACCATGTCGGCATAATCGTAGCGCGGGAATTTCGTCTTCAGGCCGTCGGACGGCTTGGAGCTTTTGCCGTGGCCGAGCGCATCGGGAAGGATGATGTAGTATTTCGTCGCGTCGAGCGGCTGCCCGGCGCCGAACAGCTCGCCGGCGAAAGCGGGCGTCAGCATGTTTGCGGCCGAGCCGCCGCTGCCATGCAGCACCACGACCGGCATCCCGGTCGATTCGCCGATCGTCGTGTAGTGCAGCCTGAGCTCCGGCATCGCCTCGCCGGTGTGAAACTTGAAGTCGCGCGCGATCCATTCGCCCTGCTTCGGCGCGGGATAATCCGCGGCCGACGCAACGGTTGCGAGCAACCCCAACACAAGGGCGCCAATGGCGCTGAAAATCTTCATGACCGTCTCCCCGGGATTTCGATGGCGCGTCCTGCCGCGCTCCGGCGAAATGTTACATAACCGGCGCGACGCACGGTAGAGGCATAACGAGCGACGAACCGGCCCGCAATCGGCTTGCGGCTTACGTCTTTTTGACGCGCCCTCGACTCCTGCCGCCAGGCCATCTCCCGACCCGCCGTCGGCTCACATGAAGATGCGCTCGCCCTGCAGATCGATGATCTGCTTGGCCTTCTGGATCGCGAAGTCGATCGCCGCGTCCCGGCTCTGATGGGTGTCGGCCCGCACGAACCGGTGCTCCTTCACGCCATCGGGAGTATCCTTCTCGATGATCCCGGCGGTCTGGTACAGACCGTTCGCGCGGTAGGGCGCGGGCCGGATGCGGTAGCCCTTGTAGTCGACGGCCGCGACCGGCGGCCCTTCGGAGTCCCCGGCCTCCCGTCCGGCTAGCAGGCCGGCCCACATCGCCTTGAGTTTCGCGAACATCGGTCTTCCTCATTCAGCCGCGCGTGCGCGCCCGCTTCCGGCGCGTCCCGGTCCCGAGCGCCGCGCGCCGCAAGCCGCCGATCATAGCGCGGCAACGCATCCGCGGCACGCTCTCAGTTGAAATCGTATCCGCGGCCCCAGCGCTGCTGCCACATGCGCTCGCCGATCATGCAGGAGATGCGCGGCTGGGCCGCGGCGGCCGGCACCACGCGCGGCTGCGGCGCCAGCCCGGCGACTTCCAACACCAGCTTGGTACGGGTCGCTTCCTTGAACTTTTCACGCTCCTTGATCGGGATCACGAAGGCGCCGGGGCCGCCGATCACGCAGTCCTCGTAATAGATGTCGAGGTCCTCGATATCCATGGTGGCGGCCGTCGGGCGCTTGAGCATGATCGGCAGCCCGTTGATGGTGATTCCCTGGGCCACGGTCTCGTCGCGGACCAGCGTGACCGGCATTCCCTGGTTGTTCGCGCCGTCACCGGAGACGTCGACGATCCGCCGGATCCCGCGATAGCCGCTTCCGGCGAACAGCGGCGCCGCGAACGACAAGGCGCCTGAGATCGACGTGCGGTAGGCGCGCCGGTAAGGCGCGCCCGAAATCTCGTCCGCCACCGCCTGCGCGCTCGCCGGCCCGTCGATCAGACGCCACGGCACGACGATCTTCTGATCGGCGGCGCCCGCCCATTCGAAATAGGTCACCGCAATCCTGCCGTGCATGCCGCGCCGCAACGCCTCGAGGAAGTCGCGCGAGGTCAGCGCCAGCACATAGCCCTCGCGCTGGAGCGCCTGCTCGTCCGGATCCATCGAATAGGAGACGTCGACGGCGAGCACCAGTTCGACGTCCACGTCGACCGCCGGAGCCTGGACGAGTCGCGCCGCGGAATTCGGCGCCGCGACGCCGTGACCCCAGACGCCCGCCATGACGGCCCCGACCGCCGCGATGGCGGCGCCCCATCTCAGTGGTAAGCGCATTTCCTGCTCCGTCGCCCAGCGCCGCATGGTCGCACGATCCATGACGGCGGGAAAGCGCCAGACGGAAGCCTCACCCGGACCGGGAGCCTCAGCCTGAACCCGAAGGTGCCGCGCACGTCGGACCTGCATCCTCCAGGGCGTCGACGACAACGCCACCACCCGGATGGGGCTCGGCGGCCACATGATGATCGGCGGCCAGGCTTGCGGCACGCGGCCCGGTCGTCGATAAAATCCGATCCGAACCAGCCAAAGAGGCGAACATGATCAAACGGCTCCTGCTGTGGCTCGCGGCTCCACGCGATACCAATCAGCCGGCAGCACTATTCATCCGGACGAGGCAATGGTGGTGCACGCCGAGTGAGCTCGCGGCCGGGAAATGCGTGCCGAACCTGGGCCACCAGCTCCTCGACAAAGTCCTCCGCGTAGCGAGGCAGAAACCGGTGCTGGTTCCAAACGATGGACGACCATCTCCCGATCGGCACCTTGCGGTGGGTCAGCAGCACGCCGCGGACCGCCCTTCCGAGGGTATGGACATTGGACGGAATCACAGCAATCCCGTGGCCGACCTCCGCCAGCGCCACGAGCGTGGCGGGAGCGCCGCTCTCTACGAGGGCTTTCGGACGGATGCCGGCAGCGTTGCACGCGGCGTCGAACCACGCGCGCGCACCAAATCCATGTTTCAGCACGAGCAATGGCTCGTCGGCTAGCTCCACGATATCCATCACGGCCCGACGACGAAATCGATGAGCCTTCGCGACGACCGCCAGCACATGAATTGGATAGAGCAGCCGCCGATTGAAGCGCTGGGCGTCGACCGCCGGCATGATCGCCAGATGAATCTCGCCTCGTTCCAGTTGGCTGTGACGGGCGACACCGCTTTCCAGCAGCTCAACCTCGACGTCGGGATGGCGCCGCAGATAATGCGCCAGAAACGGCGCAAGAAGGTTTTCGAGCACCTGCGGTGAAGCGCTGACGCGGAGCGTTCCACTCTGTCCGCCTCTGAGCGCATGCGCCCGTTCCGCAAGCGAGTCGACGTCCGACAAGAGGCGGCGACTGCGCCTGAGCAGGTCCTCGCCCTCGAGCGTCAACTTGGTGTGCTGGCCGTCGCGGTCGAAGAGCGACACTCCGAGCTCCGCCTCCAGCGCCATGATCTGACGCGAGGTCGCGGACTGGGTCAAATTCAACTGACCGGCGGCGCGTGCGAACCCGCCGCTCTCCGCGATGGCGACGAAGGTGCGCAGATGGCCGAGCTTGATCTTAGGGGTATTCCGAAATGTCATAAGGCATCAGACCATAAATGAATTGGACAGATCAAGCATCTGCGTCTTACCGTTAAAGCACTCTTAGGAGGAATTTTCCGGCGATCAGCCGGCACACGTGACGCCCGGCTGCTTTTCACGAAGCCGAGATCAAGACGTGCTGCCCGACCGTCAAAGCCGCTAGCATTGAGGCGAACAGCCTGCTCGCCAATGCGGAAAGGGAATGCCGTGGGAATTTGCCGTCGCCGATTTTTGCAGTGCGCAGCAAGCGCCGCGGCGTTGCCGGCCTTCCCGGACGTCGCGTGCGCGCAGGCTTATCCGGTACGCCCTATCCACCTCATCATTCCCTATCCGCCGGGTGGCGTGAACGACGCGGTCGGCCGTCCCTGGGCCGACAGGATGAATACGCTGCTCGGCACGATCGTCGTCGAGAACATGGGGGGAGCCGGAGGCTCATTGGGAGCCTCCGCGATCGCCCGTGCGCAGCCCGACGGCTACACCATTCTTCTCGGCAATACCGGGACGCAGGTGATCCATCCGCTGGCGGCCAGCCACCGGCCCTATGATCCCATCGAGTCGTTCGATCCGATCTCGATCCTGGGCCTCGCTGCCGTCGGTATCGCGGTGAATCCGTCCTTGCCGCCCCGGAACCTCACGGAATTCATCGACTACGCCAAAGCCAATTCCGGAAAGCTGTCCTATGGATCGCCGGGCGTGGGCAGCATGAGCCATCTGACCACCGAATTGTTCAAATCGCTCGCGGACACCCCGGATATTCTCCATGTGCCTTATCGGGGCATGGGGCCCGCGTTAACGGATCTGATCGGCGGAAGACTTGCGCTGGTCGCGCCGAACGTCACGGCTCAGGTTGTCGAATTCCACCGAACCGGGAAGCTGCGGCTGCTCGCGGTGACAAGCCCTGCCCGCCTGAGCGCGGCGCCCGACATTCCGACTGCGGTCGAGGCCGGACTGCCGGGAATGGTTTCGCAAAACTTCATCGGGCTGTTCGCTCCTGCAAAGACACCGAGGCCCATACTTGTGCAGATTTCGCAAGCGACACACACCGCGATGGCCGATCTGCGGCAAGCCTACATCGCATCGGGATTCGAGCCGACCCTGGAATCGAATCCGGACAATGCGCGGCAGTTCGTCAAAGAACAGATTGCGCAATGGACGCCTGTAATCAACGCCGTTGGCCTGAAGCTCGAGTGATTGTTCGGTGAACAGGATCCGTGGGCGGCGAGCATGGCGGCCGTTTCATCGGCGATGAAGTGCCACAAGTCTACCTCTTTGCAAGAAACCGCTTGGCGACAGTAAGGTCGGATCGCTCCGCGATCGAGTCGCTCGCCAGCTCGATCAGCTTCTTGTAGTAGCTGGTCGCTTTCTCGCGTTGACCGAGCTTCTCGGCCGCTTTCGCGGCGCCCGATACCGCGTTGAACCGGTTCGGCTCTTTCTTCAACGTCGCCTCGAAGGCGATCAGCGCATCCGCCGCCATGCCGCGATCGAGCAGCATGGCGCCATAAAGTTCGCGCGCCGGCGCCAGCGGCCCTGGAGTCACGGTACCCTTTTCGGTCTTGTCCTCGGCATCCGCCGCGGCGCTGATGATTTTCAACGCCTCCTCGTGCCTGCCTTGCGCATGCAAAACCCAGGCGGTCGCGACCTGCCACTGGATATCGACCTGTTCGGACCAATAGGCGTCCTTGGCGTCACGCAGCCGGTCCCGCAGCTCGGCGAGCTTCGCAATGTCCGCCTTCGCGGCATCCGGGTTGCCGGAGCGCGCGGCGCCCAGCGCGCGAGCAAAGTGGGTGATCGCATCCACATAGCCGAATTTGGATGGCCGGAGCGAC
The DNA here is from genome assembly GCA_963791155.1 of uncultured Pseudomonadota bacterium. Taxonomy (GTDB): domain Bacteria; phylum Pseudomonadota; class Alphaproteobacteria; order Rhizobiales; family Xanthobacteraceae; genus JAVDCA01. The sequence continues at coordinate 301,560 of CAWBRI010000009.1, read as the reverse complement.
AGCTCCGCCGCGGCTTTCCAATCGCCGCGCTCCACGACGTAGCGCGCCTGGCTTGCCGCCAGCGCAAACGGTCCGGTATTCCTCTCTGCATTGAAGCCGGCGACGGTATTCATCTCGCCGATGATCTGCCGGGCCGCGCTGTCTCGCCCGAGTTGCAATGACGCGTAGACCATATAATCCGACGCATGCAGCTGATCGTCGGGCTCCTTTTCGGTCTTCGCCAGATTGGCCGCCACGGTATTCGAGGCAATCGACTCCCTCCAATAGCCGACGCGCGTAAAAATATGTGACGGCATATGCTGCGCGTGGGGCGCCGCCTCGGCGAGCTTGGCATAGCGTTTCGCCGCATCGAGACCCTTCTCGGCGATCGGCGGATAGTCATACGTATGAATCAGGTAATGAGCGACGCCGGGATGCTCCGGCTGGCGCTTGGCAATTCGTTCCAAAATAGCGGCCGCCTTGAGCTGATTGGCATAGGTCTTGTCGGAAGGCGATGCCGCCACGTCGAGTGCGAGCGCGTAATAGATTTGCGTCTCGTCGTCATCCGGATAGCGGTTTGCCACCTCTTCCATGGCCTTCATATACGCCTGCGCGCGCGTTCGCTGGTCGAGCTTGTCGAAATCCGCATAATAAACGCCGATCGCAGAGATCAGGTCTTTCTCGCGCGGCGTCTTGGCGCCAATCGCCTTGCCCTTTTGAACGGCCGCAAGCCCCTCGGCCAGGTTCTTCGCGGGCGTCGGATTGAATGGATTGGCAAGCAGGCTCTGAGCAACACCCCAAGTGGCGATCGCACATGTGGGGTCGGCCTCCAGCACGGTCCCGAAAATCTCTTTCAATTCGCGGTACCAGAACGAGTGCTGATACCTGAGGGCACGATCGAACCGCCTTTGGGCGATCTCGTTGCACGACGTCGCGAAATGGAGCTTTCCGAGCTGCTCGTCGGCCGTAGCGGCTGAAACAGGGCCCGTCAGCGGGAGGCCGATTGCGGCCACAACAAGAACGGCGGCTGATTGCTTGATCATGACGGCTTTCCACCTCGATATTTTCATATTCGACATATTGCATGTCCGGCATGTCGCCTGACCGGATGCGTGTAGGCGTTTTCAGGCATCGGAAAAAAGGAGCGCTCGACCGGACCGTCCGGTTCGAGAAAAGCTAGGGTTTCAAGCGCCTTTAGTCCTGACGAACCGACGAATTTTTTCCGAAGATTTGCCGACCTTGAAGAATTTGGTGAAAAGCACGGAATATCGCCGCGTCGCGCCGGCCGCGGCCCGCCGGTTCGGCCGCTAGAGGCCGAGGGATGCCATGCCGTCGGCGAGTTGCCTGATCTGCCTGGTGTCGGACATGGGGTAGGTTTTGAGCCATTCGCCCATGCGCAATGACGGGTCGAGGGTTCGGATCTCCCCGACCTCCCACACCGCATCGTCGCGGCGGCCTGCCTGAACGAGCGCCGCCGCCAGGAAAATCCGGACCTCGAGATTGTCGGGATTACGGGCGATGGCCTGGCGCAGATAAAGCAGCGCCGATGCCGAATCGCCGAGAAAGAAATAGGCCCGACCCAATATCAAGAAATATAGATGACCGGAGTCGGGGACGAGGCGCATGGCGACGCGAATGAGCGGGATCGTCTCGTCCGGCCGGCCGTTGTAGGTCCGGATGGCGCCCATCAGCGCATAGGCGTCCGCATACGAGGGACTGAGCCGCAGGGCGGTGCGCAGCTCGTCGATGGCCTGCGAAAGGGCGCCGCGTTCCATGCTGACGTAAGCCAGGACGAAATAGATCTCGGCAATATCCGGATCGATCTGCTGTGCCGTCCTGGCGAGCTCGGAAGCTTTCGCCAGGGCGCCGGCGCCGTCGGATGTCCAGCCATTCCTGCGGTCCGCCGCGTAGGTCAAGGCGATACCCGCATAGGCCCGAGCAAAGCTCGGATCGAGCTGGACTGCCCGCGAATACAATTGCCGCGCAGTGTCGTTGTCCGCCTTGCTGCGAACCACGAGAGCGGACTGGGCGCGGAGAAAACTCTCGTAAGCCTCGAGACTGCGCGTATAGGGCCGTGCATGCCGCAAGAGCTCGGCGTCGGTCACCTTGATCCGCAGCACGCCGAGGACTTGCCGTGTGAGCTCGTCCTGCAGGGAAAAGATATCCGTGTAGGCTCGGTCATACTGCTCGGACCACAATGAGCGGCCCGACGCCGCCTCCGTCAAATGAACGAAGACCCGTATGTCATCGCCGTTTCGTTGGACATCGCCGGCAACCAGGTAGTTGCCGACGCCTGCTTTTTTGGCCGGCTCCCCCGCGGTCGACGTCGTCGCCGTGTTGAGGCTGACGACCCGGATCTCCGGAAATCGGCTGAGATCCGTGACCAGGCGCGCCGTGAAGCCGCGCGCCAGCAGAGTTTGCAACGGATCGCCCTCGATCTCGCCAAAGGGCTGGACGACGACCGCCGGCAGAATGTCGATCTCGGACCAATTCATGCCACCCGCCGGCAGACCTTCGATCGCTGCCATCCGCGGCGACGCGCGATGTGCCAGCAGCGCGTAGCCGGCCAACGCCAACGCCACCGCCACGCAGGCCGCCGCCACAATCCGATGGATGTTCCGCACGCCGCCGAGCATCCCGGAGGCTCGCTGCGGCGCCTGCGGGCCGGGCGCAGAACCCGGCGCGAGCCAATTGACCGCGGCGATCAGCCGATAGCCGCGTTTGGGGATGGTCTGGATGTAGGATGGCTCCTTGGAAGTATCGCCCAAAGCCTTGCGAAGCTTGATGATGCTCTGAGTCAGGGCGTCGTCGCTCACCGTGACGCCCTTCCAGATTTCCGACAGCAGCCTGTCGCGGCTGACGACCTGGCCGGCGTTGCGGGCGAGGACCACCAGGACTTCGATCGCCTTCGGCTCGAGACGCTCAACCTCGGAACCGCGGGACAGCTGGTTCAGCGCGGGATCGACCACCCAATCGCCGACGCGCAGCCGAAGTGCCGGTTCGGCGTCTGCTGGTTCGCTCCCCATGACCATCCTTGACTTCACCATTGCGTCGCGAACGAAGACCAACACATCGTCGCCGCCGGTTCGGCGAATGATGCCGGGGACACGTGGCCCCTCAGCCCTGGATCGGCTCGGTCGTCGCGATCTCGATGCCGAAGCCGGCGAGGCCGACATAGCGATGCTCGGCGGACGTGAGCAGGCGGATCGACGAGATGCCGAGGTCCCTGAGGATCTGCGCGCCGAGCCCGATCTCGCGCCACTGGCGCTTACGCTCGGCTTCGGAGCCGGAATCCCCGTTGCGGCCGGAATCGCCGACACCGGCACGCCGGCCGAGCCGTCGCGCAGAAACACGATCACGCCGTTGCCTTCGCGCTTGAAATGCTGCGAGCACCTTGTGGACCGTATTGGCGCCCCCGAACATGTCGCGAATGAGGTTCGCCCGGTGCAGCCGGGTCGGCACGTTCCGGCCGTCGCCGATGCGGCCGTGACACGACGGCCATGTGATGCACCTGGTCGAACGGCGTCACATAGGCATAGCCCTTGAGCGGTGCCGATCTCGGTCGCCACCGAGAACTCGCTGATGCGATCGACCAGCTTCTCGCGCGACTGGCGGTAGGCGATGAGGTCGGCGATCGAGAGTGCGCTTGAGGTTGTGGCGCGCCGCGAAGGCCGCGACCTGCGGCGCCGCGCATCACGGTGCCGTCGTCGTTCATGAGCTCGGAGAGCACGCCCACGGCCGACAGCCCCGCGAGGCGGCAGAGATCGACGCAGGCCTCGGTATGGCCGGAGCGCATCAGCACGCCGCCCTCGCGCGCGACCAGCGGAAAGACATGGCCCGGCCGCACGAAATCGGAAGCGCCGCTGTTGGCGTTGGCGAGCGCCCGCACCGTGTTGGTGCGCTCCTCGGCCGAGATTCCGGTCGTCAGCCCGTGCCGGACGTCGACCGAGACCGTGAAGGCGGTCCCGAGCGGCGCGTCGTTGAGCGCCACCATCGGATCGAGGTGAAGGCGCTTGGCCTGCTCGACCGAGAGCGGCGCGCACACGATGCCCGACGTATTGCGGATGATGAAGGCCATCTTCTCGGGCGTGCACATCGCGGCCGCGACGAACAGGTCGCCCTCGTTCTCGCGATCGTCGTCGTCGGCTACGACCACGAGCTCGCCGCGCGCGAAGGCGGCGACGACGGCTTCGACGCGTTGATGGTTTTCGATGGTCATTCGATGCGTTCCGGCGGCGCCGGGAGCGGCGCCATGAGTGGCGTCATGGGCGGCAGCCGCCTTCTGCCGCCGGCGCTTTGTAGTAGCGGCCCGACGAAATGACCAGAGGGCGCCGCGAAATACGGCATGTCCGGAAAAAGCCCGCCCCGACCCGATCCGGGACCGCGATCTGCCGCGGAGAATGCACCCAACGAACGAATCCCAAGCGTTACCCCGCGTTGCCCGTCGGACGGCGCGCTATTCGCTCACCCTGATTCCTGCCGCCTTGATCAGCTTGGCCCAATGCGGCGTCTCGGTCGCTGATCACCGCCGCAAATTCCGCCGGCGAGCCGCCGATCAGATCGAGGCCGAGCTCCGCGAGCCTCTTTCGCACCTCGGGCATCGCCAGGACCTTCACGGTCTCGCGCATAGATCTTGTCGACGATGGCCGGCGGCGTGCCGGCCGGGGCCATCAGGCCGAACCACGGGACCGCCTCGAATCCGGGATATCCGAACTCCGCCATGGTCGGCAGATCGGGCGCCGCCCCCGAGCGCTTGATCGAGGTCACCGCGAAGCCTCGCAGCTTTCCTTCCCGCACCAGCGGCAGCGCGTTCGCGATATTGGCGAACGACAGGGTGAGCCGGCCGGCGAGCAGGTCCGGCAGCACCGCGGTCGTGCCGCGATAGGCCACGGGCTGAAGGTCGATATGCGCCATGTAACGCAACAGCTCGGCCGCAAGATGCTGGGACGTACCGGTGCCGGCGTGGCCGTAGGTCAGCTTGCCCGGCTGCGCGCGCGCCAGCGCGACGAGCTCGGGAAGCGTCTTCGCCGGCACGTCGGGATGGACCGCGAGGATGTTCGCCGCGACGAACACCTGCGATATCGGCGTCAGGTCCTTGACCGGATCGTACGGGAGCTTGTCGTACAGGCTGGGCGCGATGACGAGCGAGCCATTGCCGCACATCACCAGGGTGTAGCCGTCGGGCGCCGCCTTGGCGACGCGATCGCATGCGATGTTGCCGCCGGCACCGGTGACGTTCTCGACCAGGACCGGCCGGCCCCAGCTTTCGGAGAACTTGTCCGCGAGCACGCGCGAAACGATGTCGGGCGCGACGCCCGGCGTGAACCCGACGAGAATCCGGACGGCCTGTTCCGGGTAGCCCGTCTGCGCGGCCGCGTGGCCCGCCGTCAGCAGCAGTGACAACGCCGCAACAAGACCACGGATCGCCTTCATGGCCGCCCTCCCCTCCAGGCATCGATCGTTCTTCCCCCCAGAATAACCGTTGTTGGCGGCGTCGTCTTTGCCTTAAATGTCGCGCCGATCTGCCAAATCCGGTTCGTCGGGTCGGGACCGCGCCGAGTCGCCGATGATCACAGAGGAACGGGTTTTCGTCGCAGGCGCGGGACCCGTCGGTCTGGTCGCGGCGGCGGCTCTCGTCCGGCGCGGCATCCCGGTCACGGTGTTCGAGGCCTCGCCGGCGTTGAGCCGGGAGTCGCGCGCCTCGACCTTCCATCCGTCGACCCTCGACATGCTGGACGATCTCGGCGTCGCCGACGCGCTGATCGCGACCGGGCTGATCGCGCCGCGCCTGCAGTACCGCACGCGACGCGACGGAGTCATCGCGGCCTTCGACTTCTCCGGCATCGCGGATGTGACGCGCCATCCCTACCGGCTGCAAAGCGAGCAACACAACCTCACCCGCATCATCGATGCCGAGCTGCGGTCGGACCCGAATTACCGCATCGAGTTCGATCGGCGCGTCTGCGGGGCGCGCCAGGACGCCGACGGCGTCACCGTCACGCTTGCGGCGCCGGACGGCGCCACCGAGGAGCGGCGCGGACGCTGGCTGATCGGCGCCGACGGGGCGCGCTCGGAGGTCCGCAAGGCGCTCGACGTCGCGTTCGATGGATTCACCTGGCCCGAGCGCTTCCTCGTGATCGGCACGACGTTCGACTTCTACGCGGTCGTCCCCGGTCTCGACGCGGTGAGCTACGTGGCCGACCCGGCGCAGTGGCATTTCTATCTGCAAATTCCGGGCATGTGGCGGCTGATGTTTCCGATCGCCCCCGAGGTCTCCGATGAGACCGCGACCAGCCGCGAGTTCGCCCGGCGCACGCTCGCGACCATTCAGCCCGACGTGCCCGACGACGACATCGTGCACGTGACGCTCTATCGCGTGCATCAGCGCGTGGCGAAGACCTTCCGGGTGGGCCGGGCCTTCCTGGCCGGCGACGCCGCGCACATCAACAATCCGCTCGGCGGCATGGGCATGAACGGCGGCGTCCATGACGCCGTCAACCTCACCGGACGGCTGGCGCGCGTCTGGCACGGCGAGGCGGGCGCCGACGAGCTCGACCGCTACGACGCACAACGCCGCCTGGTCACGCTCGAATATGTGCAGAAGCACACGATCCAGAACAAGCGCAACCTCGAGACCACCGACCCGGCCGAGCAGGCGCGGTTCCGCGCCGAGCTGAGACATATCGCGAGCGACGCCCGCCTGACACGCGAGTATCTGTTGCGGATTTCGATGATCGCGAGCCTCAAACGGGCCGCCGAGTTGGGCTAGCAAGAGCGCCCGCCCGTCAACATCTAACTGTTCTGGACGGCCGCCGCCCGCCGCGGACCGCCGGCGGCGCGCTCCCACGGGGCGGACCTCATCTCGCTCGGAGACCACATGGTCGCAAAGCTCTTCATCTGGACGATCGCGGTATACGCCGCGATGGCGGCGCTGCTCTTCGGGGTCGCCGGGACATGGAGGTGGCCGCAGGCCTGGATTCTGACGGTCGAAATGGCGGCCAGCGGGCTTGCGATCGGGCTCTGGCTGGCGCGGCACGATTCGGGCCTCCTGGCGGAGCGGCTCGCGCCGCCGTTCCAGCGCGGCCAGGAGCTTCTGGACAAGGCCTTCATGGCGAGCGTGGTCGTCTTGTGGATCGCCTGGCACGTATTCATGGCGCTCGATGCGGTGCGGTTTCAGACTCTCGCACGTGCCGCCATGGGCGCAGGCGATCGGCGCGCTCCTGATCATGCTGTCGATGGTCGCGACCTTCCTGACGTTCCGGGAGAACAGCTTTGCGGCGCCCGTCGTGAAGATCCAGACGGCGCGCGGACAGACCGTGGTGACACCGGCCCCTATCGCTATGTGCGCCATCCCATGTATGCGGGCGCCAGCCTGATGTTTGTCGGGCATTCCGATTGCTCCTCGGCTCCGCCTACGGGCTCGCCTTCGCACCATTGTGGGTGGTCTTGCTGTCCTTGCGCATTCCCATGGAGGAACGGCTCTTGCGGGAGAATCTCGCCGGATACGATGACTACGCGACGCAGGTGCGCTACCGGCTGGTCCCGGGGATCTGGTAGCTCACTTTCTTCGACGCGCCCGGCCGCTCTGAACGGCCACGCCGTCCCGTCGCCCACCTGGGCGCGGTGGCGCAGAAAGTGGTCGGCGAGCACGCAGGCCATCATCGCCTCGCCGACCGGCACCGCGCGGATGCCGACGCAGGGATCGTGGCGGCCCTTGGTCGAGATCTCGGTCTCGTCGCCGTAGCGGTCGACGGTCTGGCGCGGCGTGAGGATCGACGAGGTCGGCTTGACCGCGAAGCGCGCGACGACCGGCTGGCCGGTCGAGATGCCGCCGAGGATGCCGCCGGCGTGGTTGGAGAGGAAGCGCGGCTTGCCGTCGTTGCCCATGCGCATCTCGTCGGCATTCTCCTCGCCGGTCAGCGCGGCGGCGGCGAAGCCGGCGCCGATCTCGACGCCCTTGACCGCGTTGATGCTCATCAGCGCGGCGGCGAGATCGGCGTCGAGCTTGCCGTAGATCGGCGCGCCGAGCCCGGCCGGCACGCCCTCGGCCACGACCTCGATGACGGCGCCGACCGAGGAGCCGGACTTGCGCACGCCGTCGAGATAGTCGGCATAGAGCTTCGCCTGCTCGGCGTCGGGGCAGAAGAACGGATTGTGGTCGACCTCGTCCCAGTCCCAGCGGGCGCGGTCGATCGCGATGCGGGCCCGATCTGGACCAGCGCGCCGCGCACCGTCAGGCCGGGCACGACCTTGCGCGCGATCGCGCCGGCCGCGACGCGCGTCGCGGTCTCGCGCGCCGACTGGCGGCCGCCGCCGCGATAGTCGCGCAGGCCGTACTTGGCGTCGTAGGTGTAGTCGGCGTGGCCGGGGCGATACTTGTCCTTGATCTCGGAATAGTCCTTCGAGCGCTGGTCGACGTTCTCGATCAGCAGCGCGATCGGCGTGCCGGTCGTGACCTGCGCGCCGGTCGCCTCGTCGACGAACACGCCGGAGAGGATCTTCACCGCGTCCGGCTCCTGGCGCTGCGTGGTGAAGCGCGACTGGCCCGGGCCGCCGCTTGTCGAGATAGGGCTGGATGTCGGCCTCGGTCAGCGGAATGCGCGGCGGGCAGCCGTCGACGACGCAGCCGATCGCCGGCCCGTGGCTCTCGCCGAAGGTCGTGACGCGGAACAGATGGCCGAACGTGTTGTGGGACATGAGACCAATCGCCAAATCAAATCGCCGCGCCCGCGCCGCCTTGGCGCAACGTCCGTCAACGTGTTTAGAGCATTTGCCGGAAAAACGCCTGCCCCCGACTTGATCGTGGCGTGCCCCGTTTGTCCGCGAACATGCGGGCGAGATCGAGCCCGCGAGCTGCGCGCACGCCGCCGTGAATGGAAGTTCATCTGCCTGAACGTTGATTAATGCCGAAGCTGAATATCCGTTAAGATACTGAAATATAACAGCTATTTTGAAGAATCCATTTGCGGTTGCGCGCCTCCTGTGCTAATCGGCGTCATCGGCTTGGACGTTTCCGAAATCTCATGCGCCGATCATGACTTGGAGGGTTGAACCCATGGCGAAGAAGAAGAAGAAGAAGAAGACCTCGTAATTCCCGGAAACGGGGCCCGCATGTCACATGCAGGCAATCGGCCACGTCTCGCTTCACCGCAGCAATGCGACGGCGAGGGCGTCAGAAAAAATCAAAAGGGCCGGCGCATGCCGGCCTTTTTCCTTTTCGACGTGAGCGGCCGCGGCCTGGTCGGGGGGCCGGCCGTCACGCGAAGCGCGTCAACCGTCCCGGCGCGAACTGGTAGACCACGCCCTGCTCGATGTCGTGGACCGGCGCTGCCGCCGCCGGCTCGATCCCGAGATGCACGATCAGGGTGCGGGCGACGCCGCCATGCGCCACCACGACCGCATCGCGCAAGACCGTCGCATACCATTGCCGCACCCGCACCAGAAGATCCGCATAGCTCTCGCCGCCGGGCGGCACGAAACCCCACTTGTCGTGCTCGCGCGTGGCCAGCGCGCGGGCGTCGGCTTGGCACCCCTGCAGCTCCGCAAAGGTGAAGCCCTCCCAACGGCCGAACGACAGCTCGGCAAGCCGCGCGTCGGTGCGATAGCGGCCGGGGTCGAGACCGAGCCCGGTCCGCATAAGCTCCATGGTCTCTCTGGCGCGCCCCAGCGGACTCGAGACGAAATCGAACGCTTCCGGATCGTGGCCCTCGCGATCGAACAGCACGCGCAGGATCTCGCCGCACTGCGAGGCCTGGCGGCGCCCGACGGCATTGAGCGGGATATCGTGCTGGCCCTGCAGACGGCGTTCCGCGTTCCAGTCGGTCTCGCCGTGGCGCATGAAATAGAAAAGCGGTTGCGACATCACGGCCGCGCGTCAATCGTGATGGTCACTGGTGGGGTCACTCGTCTTTGGCTCCCGCGATGTCTGGCGCATCCGGATGCTTCATGCCGACGATATGATAGCCGGCGTCGACGTGGTGGATTTCCCCGGTGACGCCGCGCGACATGTCGGACAGCAAATAGACCGCCGCGTCGCCGACCTCCTCGCCCGACACGTTGCGCCGCAGCGGCGCGTTGTATTCGTTCCACTTCAGTATGTAGCGGAAGTCGCCGATCCCCGAGGCGGCCAGCGTCTTGATCGGGCCGGCCGAAATCGCGTTGACGCGGATGTTCTTGCCGCCGAGATCGGCGGCGAGATAGCGCACCGAGGCCTCGAGACCCGCCTTGGCGACCCCCATCACGTTGTAATGCGGCATCCACTTCTCGGCGCCGTAATAGGTGAGCGTCAACAACGCGCCGCCGTTCGTCATGAGCGTCTCGGCGCGCTGGGCGACCGCCGTCAGCGAATAGCAGCTGATCAGCATCGTCCGGGTGAAATTGTCCTGCGTGGTGTCGATATAGCGCCCGTTGAGCTGGTCGCGGTCGGAAAACGCCATCGCGTGCACCACGAAATCGAGCGATCCCCACAGGCCGCCGACCGTCGCGAAGGCCGCGTCGATGGTGGCGGGCTCGGTGGCGTCGCAATGGCCGACGATGTGGCCGCCGAGCTCCTGCACCAGCGGCTCGACCCGTTTCTTGAGCGCGTCGCCCTGATAGGTGAAAGCAAGCTCGGCGCCGTGAGCGCGGGCGGACTTGGCGATGCCCCAGGCGATCGATCGGTTGTTTGCCACCCCCATGATCAGGCCTCGCTTGCCGCGCATGACCCCCGCGGATTCAGCCATGATGCTCCTCGTTTCGGGTGTTTGACGGCGTCGGGGTATTTTCCGGCGAAAGCCCGCCCCGAGCTTCATCCGAGGCGCATGCGGCTCGCCCCAAATACGACCAAAGGCGTCATCTCGGGCGCATTTCGATCTGGTGAAACCCGCCCCAGACCCTATGACATAGGGTCCCCGTGCCTTCAAGCTGGGCCGCCGGGACGGCATTAACCGGGTGCGCCGCGCGGATTTGTGCTATCCGGAATAGTCAGGCTGCCCTGGTGTTTGACATCGTGGGGATCGCCGCATCCGGGACCGGATGACGGGCGATCGCCGGCATGGACTTGGGAACGGACGCTTGAACAGTTTCCGGCACGGCGTCGAGGCGGCGATACCGGCATTGCGCCGGTACGCGCGAGCGCTGACGCGCGACGTGGAAACCGCCGACGATCTCGTTCAGGACACACTGGTACGTGCGCTGCGGTCCGAGCACCTTTTTCACGGCGGTAACGTGCGCAGCTGGCTCTACACGATCCTGACCAATCTCAACCGCAACCGGCTGCGCTCGCTTGCCCGCCGTCCGTCATCACGGTGATCGGCGACGACGATGCGCCCGACAAGTCCGGCCCGGAGGCCGGCGGGCGCGACATCGAGCGGGCGCTGGCGAGCCTGGTCGACGACCAGCGCGCCGCGCTGCTCCTGGTCGTGCTCGAAGGCCTCACCTATCGCGAGGTTGCCGAGGTCCAGGGCGTGCCGGTCGGAACCGTAATGTCGCGTCTGGCGCGCGCGCGCGCGCAAATCAGGGCTTATCTGGACGGCGAACGCCCCGTGCTTCGCCGCATCAAGTGATCAAGAGGTGGCACGATGAATGATCGCGATCTGCCCGTCGCCGAAGACGAGCTGCACGCCTATGTCGACGGCGAGCTTCCGCCCGGCCGGCTGGCGGCCGTCGAAGCGTGGCTTTCGACGCATCCGCACGACATGGCGCGCGTGGCGGCGTGGCGCTCGCTCGCGGATGCCATCCGGGCGCGCTACGGCGACCTGGCGACCGAACCGGTGCCGGCCCGCCTCAGCCTGCGCCAGATCGAACGCGCCGGCCGGTCGTGGCGGGGCATCGCGGCGGCCGCCGCGGTCGCGGCCTTCGTGGTCGGCGGGCTCGCCGGCTGGCTGGCGCGCGGCGCCGCCGCGCCGCCCAACAGTGCGGTGGCGACCTTTACGGCGGATGCGGTCGATGCCTACCGGCTCTACGTGGTCGAGGTGCGCCACCCGGTCGAGGTGCCCGGCAGCGAGGCCGAGCACCTCGTGCAGTGGCTCTCGAAGCGCGTCGGCTATCAACTGCTCATCCCCGATCTCGACGGGGTCGGATTGAAGCTCGTCGGCGGCCGCCTGCTGCCGGGCCCGCGGGGCGCGGCCGCCTTCTTCATGTATGAAGGCAAATCGGGCGAGCGCTTCACGCTCTACAGCACCCGCTCGGGCGGACCGAACTCGTCCTTGCGCTACAACGCGGAGGGATCCGTCGGCGCGCTCTACTGGGCCGACGGCGACATCGCCTATGTGGTGAGCGGCGAGGCAAGCCGCGACCGGCTGAACAAGGTCGCCGAGACCGCCTACGCGCAGCTCGAGCGGGCGCCGGTGCGATAGCGGTACCGACCTCGGGGGCCTGACCGAAGGCGTCCGCGACCGGGATCGGACGGGCTTTCGCCGAACATGCCGCGGGCCAAGGCTCAGCGCATGTCCTTGCGCGGATCGTAGGGGTTGGCGTCGCGCCACTTGCGCATCAGCTCGTCGAGTGCCGGATCGCCCTTGTCGGGCAGCACGATGCGTGACCTTCGCGAGCAGGTCGCCCGCCCCGCCTTTTGCCGGCAGCCCCTTGCCCTTGAGCCGAAAGGTGCGCCCGCTGCTGGTGCCGGCCGGGATCGCGAGCGAGACCGCGCCGTCGAGCGTCGGCACCCGCACCTTGGCGCCGAGCACCGCCTCGTACAGCGTGACCGGCAGCTCGATGCGCAGATGGGCGCCATCGCGCGTGAACAGCGGATGCGGCGCGATCGTGACCGTGATGAGTGCGTCGCCGATCGCCCCCGGCCCGGGCAGGCCCTGCCCTTTGAGGCGGATTTGCTGTCCATCGGCGAGGCCCGCCGGAATCTTGACGTCCACCTCCTTGCCGTTCGGCAGATGCACGCGGCGCGCGCCGCCTTTCGCGGCCTCGGCGAGCGAGATGGTCACCGGCACCGTGACGTCGCGACCGCCGGGCGGCGCGCCGAAATCATCCGGTTCGAATTGCGGATCGAAGCCCGTGCGCCGGCCCGCGCCGCCGCCGAACATGCCCTTGAGGACATCCTCGAAGCCGCCGAATCCGCCCGCGCGGCCGCTCCCCCGCCTGAAACCTCCGCCGCCCGGAAAGATCGTTTCGAAATCTTCCGCCTGGCCGAAGCCGCGGGCGCCCGGTTGCTGGCGGAAGCCCTCGAAGCCTTGAAAACGCGGCTTGCCCTCGGCGTCGATCTCACCGCGATCGAACGCCTTGCGCTTCGAATCGTCGCTCAGGATTTCATAGGCGGCATTGAGCTCGCCGAAGCGCTGCGCCGCCTTCGGATCGTTCTTGTTGGCGTCCGGATGCAGTTTCTTGGCGAGCCGCCGATAGGCGCTCTTGATGGCCGCAGCATCCGCTGACCGCGGCACCCCCAGCACGTCATAGGGGTCGCGCATGTTTGGAAAACTCCAAGTCCTTCAATCTGCCGGATGAGAAGCCCGGCCCCTGGTTGCGGAATGTGGGGCCTGCGCGGGCGCTGCGCAATGCGCCATCCACCCCGGACCCGAAGCCCGGGGGATAACGCCCGGCGCGACGTCAGGTCTTCTTCCAGGGCCGCATGGCGCGGACTTCCCACTTGCCCTGATGGACACGGCAACCCTCGCCCTGCAGCCAGGATTCGGTGCCCTGGCGCACATAGCTCGCGAGGAAGTCGCGGCACACGAAGCCGTCCTGGGTATAGGCCGCCGCAATCGGCGTGACGGTTCCGCGCGCGCCCGTGCGTGGATTTTCCCACGGGATGCTGGTGGTCTTGCCGTCCTTGGCGAGCGCCTCGCTGGCCGCAGCCCGCGCGAAAGCGAGATCGCCGTCAGCCGGCAATTCGCCGATGGTCTCTGCCGCCACGGCGCTCGACGCGGCACTCGACGCGATCGCGCCGGTGACTTCGGGTCTTCGGAGTGTCCTGTCCGAACAACGAGCCGAGCTGATAAGAGAAGCTGCACCCGCCCGCAGGCAGCGCAAGCATCAGCACGGCGGCCAGCCGCAGCCGTTGCCATATGCTCGACCCGGCGGTTCCGTTATAACGGGACCACCGGGACGATGCTGGCACCGAACCGGCCACGAGATCACTCCGAGAAATGTCTGACACGGCTCCGATGAAACACCCGAGTTGGTTAACGTCTGGTGACTTTACCGACGCCGACGAACCGTTGCGGCTGTTCGCCGCCTGGTTCGACGGACGCCAAGCAGGCCGAGCCGGCGGATCCCGACGCGATGGCGCTCTCGACCGTCGACGGAGACGGTCTTCCGAATGTCCGGATGGTGCTCCTGAAGGGGTTCGACGAACGAGGATTCGTCTTCTACACCAACCAAGCCAGCCAAAAGGGGCAGGAATTGGCCGCTCGTGCGGCGGCGGGGGCCGTTTTTCATTGGAAGTCGCTCAAGCGGCAGGTCCGCCTGCGCGGACCGGTGGAGCAGGTCGCCGCCATGGAATCCGATGCCTATTTCGCGACCCGGGCGCGTCTGTCGCAAATCGGCGCCTGGGCGAGCCGGCAGTCGTCGCCGCTCGAAAGCCGCCTCGCGTTCGAGAAATCGGTCGCGGCCGCGACCGCGAGATTCGGCGCTCGGCAGCGTGCCGCGGCCGCCGTTCTGGGTCGGCTACCGCATCATACCCCTGATCATGGAGTTCTGGCAGGACCGGCCGTATCGACTGCACGACCGCGTCGAGTTTCGCCGCGACGCGCCGGGCGGCGCCTGGATCAAGACTCGCCTGTATCCGTGAGCTAGCATGGCTGAAGCGGCTTGCGCTCGCGCGTATTGTTTTGATGCGTTTCCTACGGCGAGCCGGCTCCGTCCCGAACCGGATCCGGGACGGGCTTTCGGCTAGAAAAGCCGCCGTACAAGGAGAATCTCGACCCGATGACGACCTCGCAATCGAATCAGCCGCGCCGCACGTTGCTCCTGACCGGGGCGAGCCGCGGCATCGGCCACGCGACGGTCAAACGCTTCTCGGCCGCCGGCTGGCGCGTCATCACCTGCTCGCGTCATCCTTTCCCGGAAAACTGCCCATGGGAGATGGGGCCGGAGGACCACATCCAGGTCGATCTCGCCGACCCGGACTCGACGCGCGACGCAATCGCCGAGATCAAGAACCGGCTGGATCATGGCGAACTGCACGCGCTCGTCAACAACGCGGCGATATCGCCCAAGGCCGAGGGCGGCGCCCGCCTCAGCGCGATCGACACCACGCTCGACGTCTGGGAGCACGTCTTTCACGTGAACTTCTTCGCGCCGATCATGCTGGCCCGCGGCCTGGTCGAAGAGCTGAAGGCGGCCAAGGGCTCGGTCGTCAACGTCACCTCGATCGCGGGCTCGCGCGTGCATCCGTTCGCCGGCGCCGCCTATTCGACCTCGAAGGCCGCGCTTGCGGCGCTCACCCGGGAGATGGCGCACGACTTCGGCCCGCTCGGCGTGCGCGTCAATGCGATCGCGCCGGGCGAGATCGACACCGTCGATCCTCTCCCCCGGCACCGAGGAAATCGTCGCCCACCAGATTCCGATGCACCGGCTCGGCACGCCCGACGAGGTCGCCAAGATCGTCTATGTGCTGTGCACCGAGACCTCGTCCTACGTGAACGGTGCCGAAATCCACATCAACGGCGGCCAGCACGTGTGAGGCCGGCGCGCCGGCCGGGTTCGAGCCGCTTTACAACCACTTCTTCCACTTGAAGTACAGATAAGGCAGCGCCGCGGCGATCAGCATCAGCACGATCGCCAACGGATAGCCGAAGCTCCATTCGAGCTCCGGCATGGCCTTGAAATTCATGCCGTAGATCGACGCGATCGAGCGTCGGCGGCATCAGCACCACGGCCATGACCGAGAAGATCTTGATGATGTTGTTCTGCTCCAGGCTCACCACGCCGAGCATGGCGTCGAGCAGGAACTGGATCTTGCTGGACAGGTAGGTGGCGTGGTCGGACAGCGACTGCACGTCGCGCTGCATGCCCTTGAGCTGGGCCTTCGGCTCCTTTGCCCAGCGCATGCTGTCGGCCTCGTTGGCGAGGTAGAGCAGGAGGCGGCCGATCGACACCAGGCTCTCGCGCACCTTCGAGGTGAGATCGCCCTTGCGGCCGATCGTCTTGAGGATGTCGTTGTAGCTGCGCGCCCGCACCGGCAGATCCTCGGGCTCGAAGATATCGTGCGACACCTGGTCGACGTCGGCGCCGATCCGCTCGAGAATGTCGGCCGCGCGATCGATCACCGCGTCGAGCAGCTCCATCATCACCGTTTCGCCCGTGATCGTCGGCGAGCACAGCCGCGCCAGCTTGTTGCCCACGATGGTGAACGGACGCGGCTCGTCGTAGCGCACCGTGATGAGCCGGTGGCCGGCGAGAATGAAGGTGACCGCCGTGGTCCTCGGAGCGTCGGTACTCCGATTGGCACATCAGGGTCGCGGTCATGTAGCGGGCGCCGTTCTCGACGTAGAGACGGCTGGTGACCTCGATCTCCTGCATTTCCTCGCGCGTCGGAACCGCGATGCCGAGCGCGCGCTCGACCTGCTTGTCTTCCGGCGACGTCGGCGTGACGAGGTCGATCCACACCGCGCCCTCGGGAAGCTCGTCGGTGCTTCCGACCGACTTGCGCTCGAGCGAATTTCCGCGCGGAACATAAACCGACAGCATGCCCATCCCCACCGAATGCCCGGCAGTAAAGTCATGATCCGCACGAAATGTCACGGCCCGCGCGTGGGACCCCCGGACGCAGCGGCGCACCCGCTGGGTACTTTCCGGCGAATGCCCGCCCGGATCTGCTCCCGGATGCGCATCCGCCCGCCGCCGAAAAACGCAACAGGCCCCGGACCCACGGCGCGCACCGACGCGCGCTCCCTTTCAACCGAACGGGAGCGCGCCCTGGCCCGCGTTCGCCGCGACCGGGGGCTTCGGCATTGTGGCAGCGGTTGGACATGCGCCGATCAGCGCGGCGCGGGCCCTCAGGCCCTCGGCTTGGTCTTGGCCTGCTCGCCCTTGCGGACATTGGCCGCGGGCTCGGCGTCACCCTGGTAGCGCACGGCCGCCGCGACGGCCGAGATTCCGATTTTCTGGTAGCGTTCGTCGAGGGTCCCGCGGGCGCGCGGACGGCGCTCATAACCTTCTGAAACTTCTAGCAAACTTGCGTATCTTTCCACCGGTTCCTCCATTTTGAACGTCCCGCCGTCCAGCCGCAATGTCGACCCCGACATCGGCGGAAATGGGCTGAAAAAAGCACGATTAGGCGGCATTCCGCCGTTACCGGCGAAGGGGTGGGATTTCATCCTAGGAGGGTAAACGGCCGATTAAGGGGTCCGGCATAACATTGCGGGCTCGACAGCCGGAGAGCGCCGCTGCCGGCGGAGTAAAATCATGCCGGTTGTTTCGTTGCCTGAGCCCAAACTGCGGCATTCCTGCAACAGGTGCGCGGCCTTGGTGGTCGCCCAGGGCTTCAACGCCTGGAACCGGGGCGGACTTTCGGGTAAGGACAGTTGGTTCCAATGACTCGGGACCGGCGTTCATTTTGGTCGACGACAGGTGAAGCAATGAAGTTGGCGAATGTGTTCACATTGGTTGCGGCGGGTCTCCTGATGGCCGGCTGCGTGCAGTCGACGCTCGAACCAGCGTCGGAAGCCGGTATGAAGCCGCGCGACAAGGAACTGCTCGCCAAGGCCCCCTACCAGCAGGCGTCGATCCCCGAACCCTATCGGCGGCATATCGTCGACTACCACCGCAAGGAAGCGCCCGGCACCATCGTGGTCGATACCGACGCGCGCTATCTCTATTTCGTGTTGGCCTCCGGGAAGGCGATCCGCTACGGCGTGACGGTGGGCGAGGACGCCCAAATCTGGTCGGGCGTCGCCAAGATCGGCAGCATGACCGAGTGGCCGTCGTGGACGCCTACGCAGGGCGAGCACGAGCGCCTCGGCAATATCCCGAAATTCGTGAGCGGCGGACCGCACAACCCGATGGGCGCGCGCGCGCTGTACCTGTTCGCCAACGGCAAGGATACGCTGTTCCGCATCCATGGCACCAACCAGCCCGAATACATCGGCGCCGCCATCTCGTCGGGCTGCATCCGGCTGACCAACGAGGACGTCATCGACCTCTATAATCGCGTGAAGGTCGGGAGTCCGGTGGTGGTGCTGGCGCCGGGCGCGGGCGACTCGCCGCTCAATCCGCGCGTGGCCTTCACGGGCGGGCGCGACGGCTGAGCCTGAGGTTTCTATTTCAACCGCGGCGCCGCCTGAGGGCGGCGCCGTTTTCGTTTGGGCCGTCAGCCGAGGTCGATCCGCACGATCTCCGGCGGCACGCCGAAACGGATCGGCACGTTGCTGCAGCCGAGACCGCCCGACACGATCATGTGCCGCCCCTCCTCGACGATATGGCCATAGGCAAAGCGCGCCCCGTAGGCGGACGGCACGAATTGCGGCCACACGAACGGCGCGCGGATCTGGCCCCCATGAGTATGGCCGGCGAGCGTCAGCGACACCCGGTCCGGCAACTGGGGGAAGATGTCCGGCTCGTGCACCATCAGAACCACCGGGTGGCCGGTATCGATCTGCGCGAGCGTATGCGGCAGGTCATCGACGCCCCTGAACTGGTGGCGACCGAGCCGAAAGGCGATCTGGTCGCCGAGGCCGGCGAGCCAGAATCGGCGATCGGACTCACCGATCAGGACCGCACGGTTTTCCAGCACCGGGATGCCGACCCCGGCGAGCGCCGCGCGCACGCCGTCGATGTCGTACCACCAGTCGTGATTGCCGAAGATCGCCCAGACGCCGAGGCGCGCCTTCAGGCCCGCGAGCGCGCCCGCCCACACGCCGTGCGGGACCGGTTCGGTCACGAAGCGATGCGTGGCGAAATAGTCGCCCAGCAGGAGAACGATGTCCGAATTCAAAAGGTTGGAGACCTCGACCATGCGGCGGATATGGCTCACCAACATGTTCGGGCCGCCCGCATGGATATCCGCGATCACGCTGATGGAGAGACGCAGGCCCGCCGGCCAGCGCGGCGGCGTCAGCCGATAGCGTGTCACCAGCAGGCTTTCGGCCTCGATTCCCACCCCGTAACCGACGCTCGCGACCCCGGCGAGACCCAAAGCTCCGAACGCGCGGATCAAGCCTCGCCGGCTGACGCCAGGGCGCAGCGCCGGACGTTCGGCGGGCGGCGCAAGCAAGGAATGGGTGACCGGGCACATCGGGACTGTGATAGCGGGCACCCGTGAACGGACGGTTCACGATCCTGCGAAGGCGGTGCCGGCCTCAATTCACCAGCAAGCGCTCGCGCTTGGCCCAGTCGAGCGTGCGGTCGAGCGCGCGTGCAAGACGCACGAACAGCTCGTCGATCTCGTCGGCCGAGATGATCAGCGGCGGGCAGACCGTGACCGTGTCGCCGACCACCGCGCGCACGATCAGCCCTTCCTCCTCGGCGAGGCGCACGCAACGTGCCGCCACACCCTGCTTGGGATCGAAGGCGCGCTTGGAGCGCTTGTCGGCGACCAGTTCGAGACCGCCCATCAGGCCAAGCCCGCGCGCCTCGCCCACCAGGGGATGCTCGCCCAGCCTCTTGAGATGTTGCTGGAGCTGCGGGATGCGCGCCGCCGCACGGGCGAAAATCTTGTCGCGCGCATAGATCTCCAGCGTCTTCACCGCGACCGCGGCCGCGACCGGATGGCCCGAATAGGTGAAGCCGTGGTGGAACCCGCTGAGCTTGCGGCTCTCGGACAGCAGCGCCTGGTACATGACCTCCGGCAGCATCACGCCGGCGATCGGCAGGTAGGCCGACGACAGGGCCTTGGCGACCGAGAGCGCATGCGGGCGGAAGTTGAGCGCCTCGCAGCCGAAATTCCGCCCCAACCGGCCGAAGCCGCAGATCACCTCGTCCGAGATGACGTAGAGATCATGCGCCGCGCACACGCGTGCGATCTTCTCGAAATAGGTCTTTGGCGGCACGATCACGCCGCCCGCCCCCATCACGGGCTCGGCGATGAAGGCCGCCACCGTGTCGGGCCCTTCGCGCTGGATCAACTCCTCGAGCTCGGCCGCAAGCCGCGTGGCGAACTCCTCCTCGGTCTCGCCGTCGTGGGCGAAGCGGTAGTGGTGCGGGCAGGCGGTGTGCAGGATGCCGGGGATCGGCAGGTCGAAATCGGCGTGGTTGTGCGGCAGGCCGGTGAGCGAGGCCGCCCCGATGGTGAGGCCGTGAAAGCCCTTCAGGCGGCTGATGATCTTTTTCTTCTTCGGTCGGCCCAGCGCATTGTTCATGTACCAGACGAGCTTGATCTGGCTGTCGTTCGCCTCCGATCCCGAATTGCAGAAAAACACCTTCGAGATCGGGACCGGCGCCATTTCCTTGAGCTTCTCGGCGAGCTCGATCGCCAGATCATGGCTCTTGCCGTTGTAGAGATGGCTGAAGGCGAGCTTCTTCATCTGCGCCGCAGCGGTGTCGGCCAGCTCCTCGTTGCCGTAGCCGAGCGCCGTGCACCACAGACCCGCCATTCCCTCCAGATAGGCCTTGCCGTCGCTGTCGTAGACGAACACGCCCTTGCCGTGCTCCAGCACCAACGGCCCGCTCTCCCGCAGCGTCGCGAGATTGGTGTTGGGATGCGCGAGGGTCTCGATGTCGCGAATGGCGAGATTGCTGAGAATGGTCATGGTTCCATCCGGAAGAAAAAGTCGGCCGTTGCGGTCGCACGGGGGTAGTCTAGCGTTTGCGCATGGTCTTGTCCGAAAAGTCGGTCGACTTTCCGGGCTCGCGCCCCTGCGTCAAGGCTTTTTGATCGCCACCCGCGGCGAACGGCCGGGGCCGCGGCAGCGGGACGTCACCGGGTTGCCCAGGCTCGCGGATATCCCATTGGCAGATCCGATAGTCGTTATGGCGCTCCGCCAGGTCTATGTGGATGTGCTCCTCGTGATAACCGTCGGAGCCCGGTCCGAGCACCGTGATAAAGCGCACGCAGGCGCTCTGGCGCAGACGCTCGCGAAACTCGCGCGGCACGGCCGGCTCGGTGAGATGGTAGTCCTTCCCGTTGGCGAGCTTGACCGATCGGATATCGAGCGCATTCGCCCGGCCATGCTCGCTCAGCTTCGCGCCGACGACCCGGTTCATGCCGCGGCAATCGTACGAATCGTAGTTCTCGATGGACTGAAGCGGTGCGCCGAGGCCGTCGGCCAGGGGCCCGACATCTGCGCGCACCCAGTCGGCGACCGCCTCGGCCATGAGGCAGCGGAGCATCGGCGGCGGCAGGAGCGCGACCCGCGTGTGGTTCGGCATCAGGATCGCGTCGAGCCGCACCACGTCGAGAGCCCCGCACCCGCCGGGACCGACCAGTGGCGGCAGCGCCTCGACGACCGCCCGCTGGTCGGAGGCGAGGCGAAGTTGGCAGGCTGAGGGCTCCGGGGGAGCCAGTTCCGTCGCGGGCGCAAGCACCGAAGGTCGCGGCCGCGGCAACGGAATGTCCTCGGCGGCGGCTTCGCCGACCGCCAGGGCGGCGGCGGCCAGCAGCGCGATTGTGGAGCGAAGATGCATGATGCCGGCAGGGGCTGACAGGATTGCGGTTTTCTGCAGACGCAGCCGCCCCTGACAACTTCCATGGTACCGTGGCGGTTCCAACGGGCGAGCCAACATGGCGGCAGTGGACGTTGCGGTTATCGGGCTGGGCGCGATGGGGAGCGCGGCGCTCCATTCTCTCGCCAGCCGCGGCGCGAGGGTCATCGGCATCGAGCAGTTCGCACCCGGCCACGATCGCGGCTCCTCCCACGGCGATACCCGCATCATCCGGCTCGGTTATTTCGAGCATCCCTCCTACGTGCCGCTGGTGCGGGCGGCCTATTCGCTGTGGCGGGCGCTGGAACGGAAATCCGGACAGTCGCTGCTCCATGTCACCGGGATCATCGAGCTGGGCGCGCCCGACGGCACGCTCGTCGCCGGCACGCTGCGCTCGTCGCGCGCACATGCGTTGCCCCACGAGGTGCTCGACGCCGCCGACGTCATGCGTCGCTATCCTGCGCTCCGGGTGCCGGCGGGGTTCATCGGCGTGCTCCAGCCCGAGGGCGGCATCCTGGCGGCCGAGCCCGCGATCCACGCGCAGATCGCGCTCGCGAAGGCCGCCGGGGCCGAGGTGCGACTGAACGAGACCGTGCGCGCGGTCGAGCCCAAACCCGGGGGCGTGCGCATCCTCACCGATACCGGCCTCGTCGAGGCAGGGCAGGCGATCGTGGCGGCCGGACCTTGGGTGAAAAAGCTCGTGCCCGATGTCCCGGTGCGGGTTACCCGCCAGGTGGTGGGCTGGTTCGAGCCGACCGAGGCGGCGATGTTCGGGCGCGACCGCTGTCCGGTCTTCATGATCGAGAACGCGGCCGGCGTCTTTTACGGATTCCCGGCCGGTCGCAAGCCGGGCATCAAGTTCGCCAAGCATCACCACGAGGACGAGGCGGTCGACCCCGCCGCGCGCGCCCGCCCGACGACCGGCTCGGACGAAGCCCTGCTGCGCGCCGCGCTCGCCACGCACCTCCCGGCCGCCAATGGCACGCTGCTCGATGCACAGACCTGCCTGTACACGATGGCGCCGGACGGCGACTTCATCCTCGATCGCCTGCCGGGGAGCCCCGACATCATCGTCGCCTCGCCGTGCTCGGGCCACGGCTTCAAGTTCGCGCCCGTGATCGGGGAGATCCTGGCCGACCTCGCAACGACCGGGCAGACCCGCCACGACATTTCGCGGTTCCGGCTGGCGCGCTTGCGCTGAACCCATGTCGGCAGCCGGCCGTAGCTGTCGGGACCGGTTGCGCCCGGCGGGCGGGGCGGTAACCTTGCGCCCGGCCACGGCCCGCTTGGTGGCCCAAGGAAACGCCGACGGAGGGGACTAGATGCTCGGCTTGATGCAGGATTGGCCGTTGCTGCTTCATCGCATCATCGACCATGCGGCGACCTATCACGGCGGGCGGCGCGTCATCTCGCGCTCGATCGAAGGGCCGATGCACACCACGACCTATGCGGAGATCCGCGCGCGCGCCAAGAAGGTCGCCCAGCGGCTCGCCCGGGACGGCATCAAGCCGGGCGATCGGGTGGCGACGCTCGCGTGGAACACCTGGCGGCATCTCGAATCCTGGTACGGCATCGTCGGCATCGGCGCGATCTACCATACGGTCAATCCGCGACTCTTCCCCGACCAGATCGCCTGGATCGTCAATCACGCCGAGGACCGCGTGATGATGACCGACCTCACATTCGTCCCGCTTCTGGAAAAGCTCAGCCCGCAGCTCCCGACGATCGAACGCTACGTCATCTACACCGACGCCGCCCACATGCCGGCGACCTCGCTCAAGAACGCGGTTGCGTACGAACAATGGATCGCCGAGGTCGACGGCGATTTCGCCTGGGCGCAGTTCGACGAGAACACCGCGGCGGGCATGTGCTACACGTCCGGAACCACCGGCCACCCCAAGGGCGTCGTCTATTCGCACCGCTCGAACGTGTTGCACGCGCTCGCGCACAGCAGCACATCGGTGCTCGGCCTGTCGCCCACCGACGTGGTGCTGCCGGTGGTCCCCTTGTTTCACGCCAATGGGTGGTCGCTCGCCTTCGCGGCGCCGATCTCCGGCGTCACCCTCGTCATGCCGGGCATGAAGCTCGACGGCGCATCGATCCACGAGCTCTTGAACGCCCACCAGGTCACCTGCACGGCCGGGGTTCCGACCGTGTGGCTGATGCTGCTGCAGCATCTCGAGCGGACCGGCGGCAAGCTCCCTTTCCTCAAGCGGGTGGTGATCGGCGGCTCGGCCAGCCCGCGCGCCATGACCAAGACGTTCCAGGACACCTACGGCGTCCAGGTGATCCACGCCTGGGGCATGACCGAGATGAGCCCGCTCGGCACCGCCTGCACGCTCATCCCGGAATATGCGGACCTCGCCGGCGACGCCCGCCTCGACATCCAGCAGAAGCAGGGACATCCGCCGTTCACGGTCGAAATGAAGATCACCGACGACGCCGGGCGCGAGCTGCCATGGGACGGCAAGACCTTCGGCCGCCTCAAGGTGCGCGGCCCCGCGGTCGCCAAGTCCTATTTCAAGGGCGACGGCGGCAACGTGCTCGATGCGGACGGATTCTTCGACACCGGCGACGTCTCGACCATGGACCCGCACGGCTACATGCAGATCACCGATCGCGCCAAGGACGTCATCAAGTCGGGCGGCGAATGGATCTCGTCGATCGACCTGGAGAACCTCGCGATCGGCCACTCCGCCGTCGCCGAGGCCGCGGTGATCGGCATCAAGCATCCCAAATGGGACGAGCGTCCGCTGCTGGTGGTCGTACTCAAGCAGGGCAAGGACGCGACCCGCGAGGAGATCCTCGGTTTCATGCGGGGCAAGATCGCCAACTGGTGGATGCCCGACGACGTGGTGTTCGTGCAGGAAATCCCCCACACCGCGACCGGAAAAATCCTGAAGACCGACGTTGCGCGAGCAGATGAAGGACTACGTGCTGCCGACCGCGGCGGGGTCATGAACCGCCGATCCGATCGCAGACCCCATTGATTGCGAGGAACGGCCCGGCGCAAAATGCCGCCATGGGCCGCCGCGAGTTTCTTTGGTTGTCGCGTCGGCCGCGATGGCATCGGGGGCAAGCGTGAACGACGTCGCGTCTGAATTTTCTGCCGCCGCCGTGCCGCCCGCCGGCGGCCCGGCGAAAGCGCGCTTCACCGGCGCCGCGCGGGCGTTTCGCAAGCTGATGATCCGCGGCGCCCTCTTGCAGGTGGTGACGCTCGGCATCTATCGGTTCTGGCTCACCACCGACGCGCGCCGCTTCCTGTGGGCGAACACCGAGATCGACGGCGACAGCCTCGAATATACCGGCACCGCGATCGAGCTGTTCCTCGGCTTCCTGATCGCGATCGCGCTGCTGGTGCCGGTCTATGTGCTGTTCTTCGTCGGCACGCTCGACGCTCGGGCTGGTCAACCAGCTCTCCAGCACGCTGCGCGTTCGTCTTCCTCGCCGTATTCGGCCAATACGCCTATTTCCGCGCGCGACGCTATCGGCTCACCCGCACCGTGTTTCGCGGCATGCGCTTCCATCAGACCGGATCGGCCGCGAAATATGCGCTGCGTTCGCTCCTGTGGCTGGTGCTGGTCTCTGTGGCACGCTCGGCCTCGCCTATCCGTGGGCGCAGGCCAATCTCGAGCGCTACAAGCTCTCGCACACCTTCTACGGCGACCTGCAAGGCTCGTTCGCGGGCAGCGGAACGTCGGCTGTTCTTCCGCGGCATCCTGCTGTGGCTGCTATTCGTCGGAACGTGGGTCCGCGGCCGTCGCCATCCTCGCCACGGTGGATGGGCAAGCGCTAAGCCGCGCCACGCGGGCCGGCCGCCCGGACGCGGCCGCCGGCGTCGCCGGAGCGATCATCGTGGCCGTCGCCGTGGGCGGGATGATCGTGGGCATCTTCGTCTATACGACGCTGCAGGCGATCGTCCTGCGCTGGTGGCTCGACGGCCTGCGGTTCGGCCCGGTCGTGGTCGCGACCACGCTGAAAAAGCGCCAGGTCGTCGGCGCCTATCTGCGCTGCTTTCTTTTTGGCTACTGCTGCTGATCGCCCTGTCCCTCGTCATCGGAGCGATCGGAGTGCTAATCGCCCTCGGGATGTCGACAACGGCGCAAGCCAACCAGATCATGGGCGTCATAATGGCGATCTGCTTCTATCTTCCCTTCGCGGTCGGCGTCTGGGTCATCTACCAGATGACCATCAAGTTCGGCATCTGGCGCTGGCCGTCAACTCGATCGAGCTCGCGGGCTTCGAGGCGTCGAGCGCGTGCGCGCCGACGATACCCGGCCGAGCTCCGCGGTCGGCGAAGGCCTGGCCGACGCGCTCGGCGCCGGCGGGATTTGATGTCGGCGCCATCCGGGGGTATCTCTGCCGATGAAGACGTCCGGCCCCGCCATTTTCTTCGACGGCGTGACCAGCGCGCGGCAGGACGGTGACGGTCGAGCTCGACGCGACCGTCGCTGCGCGTCCGCGCTGCCGCCGGCGAGCTGCTGGCCGAGTGGCGCTATGGCGAGCTCGGCGTCTTCTGCGGCGCCCGACGGCGTGCTGCGGCTCGGCCGCGCCAAAAAGTCCGGTCGTCGCCCGGCTCGAGATCCGCGACGGCGATCTCGCGGCCGCCTTCGACGGCGCGCGCGGCGCCGTCAGGCGCGTCGGCGCGATCGAGCCGCCGCACCCGCCTCAAGGTGGTCGGCTGGAGCCTCGCGGCCGTGGCGTCGGCCGCTGCTGGTGGCGATGTTCGGCGTTCCCGCCGTCGTGTCGCGGGTCGCGCCGCTCGTTCCGGTCCGGGTCGAGCAGCGGCTCGGCGCGAGCGTCGATCAGCAGGTGCGCGCCATGCTCGACCCGGCGGGCACGACCGCCGTTCGAGTGCGGCCAGGAACCGACCGCGGGCGCGCAGGCCGAGCCGCGCCGCGTTCGACAAGCTGGTGCACCGACTCGAGGCAGCCGCCGCCCTGCCGCTTCCCGCTGCGCGACGCGGTGGTGCGCCGCGCCGAGGCGAATGCCATTGCGCTTCCGGGCGGGCGCGTCTACGTGTTCGAGGGCCTCATCGACAAGGCGGAGAACGCCCGACGAGCTGGCCGGCGTCATCGCGCACGAGATGGGCCACATCGCCCACCGCGACGGCGTGCGGGCGGTCATGCAGGCGGCCGGGCTGTCGTTCCTGTTCGGCATGCTGATCGGCGACTTCAGCGGCGGCGGGGCCGCGGTGATAGCGATGCGAACGGTGCTGCAATCCTCCTATTCGCGCGAGACCGAAGCGGCGGCCGACGCCTATCGGCGCGGCCTTGATCGTCCGGCTCGGCCGCGACCCGCGCGCGCTCGGCAGCGATCCTGATGCGCATCGCCGGCACGTCCGGCCCGATGGCGAAGATCCTGCTCGACCATCCCGAGGCGCGGAGCGCGCCGCCGCGATCGAGGCGATCGCCCGCGCGGCCCCGCGGCGCCGCCGGGCCCGCGGGGCGCGCTGCTCTCGGCCTCCGAATGGGCGGCGCTGAAGCGGATCTGCGGCCGGACCGGCGCCCCGCGACGCGCCGCAGACGCCGCCTGGACACGCGCGGCAGCGGGCGCGACGCCGCCCCAGCGGCCGGCGCGGACGAACAGTAGGCATGCCGGTCCGACGCATTGCCGAGGAGCCCGCGTCGCGGCTCGCCATCTGGGCGCGCCGGCTCGCCGTATTCTCGCTGCCGGTGGTGATGCTGGCGATCATCATCGAGCGCGCCGGCCTGCTCGAGATCGTGCCGGTGCTCGCGACCTTCGCGGCCGCGCTCGCCTTGGCGGTCATCGCCATCCTGCTGGCGCTCGTCGCGCTGGTGTCGGATCTGGCGGCACGGCATCGAGGGCCTGGGCGCGGCCATGACCGCGCATCGCTGATCGGCCTCGCGCTGCTCGCCTATCCGGCCTATCTCGGCGTGAAGGCCTATCGGCTGCCGGCGATCTCCGACATCACCACCGACCCGATCGATCCGCCGCGCTTCGAGACGATCGGCCGGCTGCGCTCGCGCGATCGCCAACCCGATCGCCTATGCGGGCCTCTACGCGGCCGAGCTGCAGAAGGCCGCCTATCCGGACATCGTGCCGCTCGAGACCACGTCGAGCGCGCAGGGCGCCTTCGAGGCCGCCATGGCCGTCATCACCAAGCGCGCGCTGGCAGGTGATCAACGACGCGCCCGCCGCCAGCCCGGCCGCCGCGACGGCTATATCGAGGCGGTCGCGCGCACCGCCGATCATGGGGTTCCGCGACGACGTCGCGGTGCGCATGCGCGCGGTCGGCCAGGGCGCCCGCGATCGACGTGCGCTCGGCCTCGCGCTACGGCCGCCACGATTTCGGCACCAACGCGGCGCGCGTGCGCGCCTTGCTCGACGACATCGACGACATCGCCAACGAGGAAAAGCCCGAAAAGCCGGCGCGGCCGGTGCAGAAGGCGACCCAGCCGGCGAACAAGGCCAATCAGCCGGCCAAGCGATAGGTGCCGGCGACCGACGGCGTGCCCTCGGTCGCGACCAGCCCGCGCGCGACCATGTCCTCGAGATGCGCCAGCACCGACAGCCCGGCCGCGCGTGCGAGGCGCGGGTCGAGGCCGATATAGATCGCGCGCACCAGGGTCGGGATGTCGGCCGCGCCCTTGCCGAGCCGATGCAGGATCGAAGCCTCGCGGCCCTGCCGGTGGCGGATGTAGGACTGCACGAAGCGCGGCGCGTCGCGGATGACGTCGCCGTGGCCCGGCAGGTAGACGCTCTCGGCGCGTCCGGCGAGCTTGTCGAGCGACGCCATGTAGTCGCTCATCGCCCCGTCCGGCGGCGCCACGATCGAGGTCGACCAGCCCATCACATGGTCGCCGGAAAACATCAGGTTCCGCTCGCGCAGCGCGAACGCCATGTGGTTGGCGGTGTGGCCGGGCGTCGCGATGGCGTCGAGCGTGAAACCGCGGCCGCTCACCACCTCGCCGTCGGCGAGTGCGTGATCGGGGCGGAAGTCGATGTCGTTGCTGGCGTCGAGGCGCGGCGCCTCGCCGACATGCAGCGGCCGCGCCGCCCGGTGCGGCCCTTCGCCGTAGGTCGTCGCGCCGGTCGCGCCTTGACGCGCGCGGCGCCGGGCGAATGGTCGCGGTGGGTGTGGGTGACGATGATGTGGGTGACGGTCTCGTTGCGCACCGCGTCGAGCAGCGCCTCGATGTGCCGCGCGTCGTCCGGGCCCGGGATCGATGATCGCCACCTGGCCGCGGCCGACGATGTAGCTCATCGTGCCCTTGAAGGTGAACGGGCCCGGATTGTCGCACAGCAGGCGCCGCACGCCCGGCGCCACCTCCTCGACGCGGCCGGGAGCGAGATCGAGGATCTTGTTGAACGGGATGTCGTCGGTCATGGGTCGTCAAATCGATAAGTCGGTTACCAAGGTATTACAACTACCCCTCCCATTCTCGCGAACCAGCGCAAGACATCTCCAACCCGGCCAAGTGTATTGCGGGTGGCTAGCCGACGGCATCGCTCACTTCAGCACGGATGCCGCAACTTGGTATCATCATGCCCTCCGAAGACCGTCAACACCAGCGCGGCGCGCCAGGCGGAACAATGGCGCGGCTCGGCATCGGCGCGTGGAGCGCTCGCGTGCGCCTGCCGATCATCACGGCGGCCATCGTGGGTCTCATCTGGTCGGCGGGCGTCTTCGGGTTCGTCTGGCGCTGGGAAAATACCCTCGCGCAAAATGAGCTGAGCTCCATCTCCAAAAGCCAGTTCCTGGCGGTCCAGAACGGACTGAACGACTATACGGCGAAGCTCATGGCGTTGCGCGCATTTTTCGAGGCCTCGGACGAGGTGTCGCGCCGCGAATTCGGGACATTCACCAACCTGATTCTGCGAAACGAAGCGGCCATTCAGAATTTTTCCTGGGTCCCGCGCGTGACCCGCGGCGAACGCGCTGCGCTCGAGCGGGCTGCCGCCCGGGACGGCATTCCGGGATACGTCATCAAGACCGTCACCGCCGACGATCGCGTGGTGCCTTCCGAAGAGCAGGACGAGTATCTTCCGATTTTCTATTCGTCGGTGCGCGAGAACACGTCTCCCATCTATGGCATAGATCTTCGGTCCCAGCCGGCAATCCGGCAACGGCTCGATCGGGCCCGCGACAATGATCAGCTGTCCGTCGTTCCGGATTTCATCCTGCACAGCGTCGCAGGCAATGTGCATGGCTTTCTGTTTTCGTCGCCCGTATATCGCGCCGGCCTCCCCCACGACACGGTGGAACAGCGGCGGCGGAATCTCGCCGGCTTCGTCCACGGCGCGTTTCTGACCGCGGTGGCGTTCGATCATATCATCGACACCGCGACCAGCCCGAACGGCCTCGCTTTGTATTTGTTTTCGGCCGATGCCGGAACCGACTCCCGGCCGCTGTATTTCCATCGGCCGCGCCTGACCCCGGCGTCGATCGAACCGGGGACGCTCGCGAATGTCACCGGCGGGCGTCATTTCACGGAGATGCTGTCGGCCGGCGAGGCGCGTTGGATTTTCGCAACCGCCCCCGTGGCGGGAGGATCGATGGACATCAGGCACGACCGTGCCTGGCTTGTCCTGGCCGCAAGCCTTCTGGTCGGCGCGGTCGCGCTGTTTCACATCGGCACGTCGAGCCGTCATGCCCGGCGCCTGTTGCTGGCGAACGAGATGATTTCAGAGCTCGCGCAGACGGACGCGCTCACCGGCCTGATGAATCGCCGGGCCTTCACCGAACGTCTCGACGCATCGCTTTTCGCGTGCCGCCGCGGTGCGCCGCCGTTCGCGCTGCTGTATTTCGACCTCGATCACTTCAAGGACGTCAACGACACTCTGGGGCATCCGGTCGGCGACCTCCTTGCTGCAGCAGGTGGCGGAGCGCGTGAGCGGCGCCATTCGCAGGACCGATGCCCTGGCGCGTTTCGGCGGCGACGAATTCGCGGTGTTGCAGTCCAATGCCAGCGATATCGCCCCCAGCGCGGTTGCGCGCAAGATCAACGAGATTCTCGCGGTGCCGTTCGTCGTCGAGGGAAACGAGGTGCGCATTACCGCGAGCATCGGAATCGCGGTCTATACCGCCGACGCTTCGATGCCCGACACGTTGATGGTTCAGGCCGACCTCGCGCTGTACCGCGCCAAGGAAGACGGCCGGAACGGCTTTCGTTTCCACAGCGGGGAGCTCGATCTCGAGATCCACGAGCGCGTCACGGTCGCGGCCGAGCTCCGCACCGCGCTCGAGCGCGGCGAGATGTGCCTCTACTATCAGCCGCAGGTGTCCCTCGCGACGGGACGAATCGTCGGCGTCGAGGCGCTGGTACGCTGGCAGCATCCGCGGCGCGGCCTCCTGGCTCCCGCGGAGTTCATCGCGATTGCGGAGCGGACCGGCAGCATAGCCCTGCTCGGACAATGGGTGTTCGAGGAATCCTGCCGGCAGCTGAAAGCCTGGCACCGCCTGGGCAGCGTTCCAGGCGTGGTCGCGGTGAATTTCTCCGCGGTTCAATTCAAGACCGATCCCGATTTCGACCGCCACTTCGCCGCAACGCTCGCGCGCTGGGGCATCGATCCGTCCGAGATGGAGATCGAGCTGACCGAATCGGTGCTCATGGAGGTCTCGCAGCAGCACAGCACGACCTTCGAAGCGCTGCGGAAACTGGGCGTCCGGATCGCGATCGACGATTTCGGCACCGGATATTCGTCGCTCAAATATCTGACCACCTATCCGGTGAACCGGCTGAAGATCGCGCAGGCGCTAGTGTTCGGGGTCAATTCCGACGCCCGCAGCGCCACCGTGGTGCGCGCGGCCATCCGCCTCGCCCAGGAGCTCGGGATCGAGTGCATCGCCGAGGGCGTGGAAACGCGGGCGCAGGCCGACTTCCTGATGTCGGCCGGCTGCGGATCCGCCCAGGGGTATTATTTCGGCAAGCCCGTCAGCGCCGAAGCGATAACCGATCAGCTCAGGGCGGAAGACCCGCGGCGCAATCCGACCCGTTCCAAACTCGCGGCGGCCGGGTTTTAGAGCATGATCCCGACAAGTGGGCACCGGTTTTCGGAAAAGATCATGCTCCAACTCTAAGCTAGAGCGGGATGACGATTCGAAGAAAGTCATCCCGCTCTAGGCCGCATCCGACTGCCGCGCACCGCTACGACTTGATTCCCAAGAGCCGCGCCGCGGTATCGCCCAGCATCGCCGGAGCGCTCGGCATCGCTCAGGCCGGGCGTATCGAGGATGTGGTCGACCGATGTGTGGGTCCAGGGGAACGGATAGTCGGTTCCCATGACGATCTGGCTCGATCCGACCTGGGCCGCCAGATGTCGCAGGGCCTCGGGCGAGAAGACGATCGAATTCGTAGAACAGCTGTCGCAGGTACTCGGTGGGCTTCTTCTTGAGCGGCACGGCTTTGCAGCGATCCGGGAAGGTGACGCAGACCGCGTCCGAGCGGTCCGCATAGGACGGCAGATAGCCGCCGCCATGCGCCGCGCAGATCTTCAGCCCGGGATACCGATCCAGCGTTCCTTCGTAGATCAGATGCGAGAGCGCGAGCGTCGTCTCGAGCGGATTGCCGATGGTATTGGTCAGCCCGCCATTGCCGCCAAGCCTGCGGCTCGAGCTCCGGCGTTCCCACCGGATGGATGAAGACCAGACAGCCGAGCTCTTCGGCCTTCGCCCAGACCGGATGAAACTTCGGATCGGCGAGCTCGACGCCGTTGACGCTCCCGCCGACCGAGACACCGCGCAGACCGAGCTTCTTGACGCCGTCCTCGATCTGCTGGACCGCGAGATCGGGGTGCTGCAGCGCCATCGTGGCGAAGGCGACGAAACGATCGGGCTGGGCGGCGCACAGCTCCGCGAGCTTCTCGTTCTGCATCTTGATGAGCGCCTGCGCGACGTCGCGCTCCGCCTTGTACCAGTACGGATTGATGCTGAGAGCCTCGATGTCGATGCCTTGCCGGTCCATGGCATCGATACGCTCGGCGCCCATGATGAGCTTGTCGGGCTTCACCTGCAAACCCATCAGCGCCATGGCCTGCGGAAACGCGCAGTGCGCATGAATGTCGACCGTCTTGACGCGGCGGCCGTTCACCACCACCTCGCGGCGCCGTGCCGCGCCGGCGGGCTGCGCATGGACATGCGGCGTGTTCAGAAGATCGCAGCCCGTGAACACGGCGCCCGCCATCGCGCCGGCGGTGCGGCCGAGGAATTCTCTTCGCGTGGTCATGTGCCTCTCCCCTGCTCACGTTGACGAGCGCGCCCCGAATGGCCCTCGACGCAACGCGTCGAACCCGGCCGGCTCGCTCAATGAATCTCCGGCTCGGGAATACTCCCCCCGCCAGCAGATAATCGAAATCGCAGCCCTCGTCGGCCTGCCCGATATGCGGCGGAGAACATCGCGCCGTAGCCGCGCGGATAGTGCGGCGCGCGGCGGCCGCCAATGCGAGCGGCGCACCGCCAGCTCCTCGTCGGACACATGCAGGTGGATATGGCGGGCAGCGGCATCGACCTCGATCTCGTCGCCGGTCTGCACGAAGGCGAGCGGACCGCCGACGAAGCTTTCCGGCGCGACGTGCAGGATGCAGGCGCCGTAGCTCGTGCCGCTCATGCGTCCGTCCGAGATGCGCAGCATGTCGCGCACGCCCGCCTTCACGAGCTTCCTCGGGATCGGCAGCATGCCCCATTCGGGCATGCCGGGGCCGCCCTTGGGGCCGGCGTTCTTGAGCACCAGGATGTGATCGGGCGTGACATCGAGGTCGTCGCGCTCGACCTCGCGCGCCATGTGATTGTAGTCCTCGAAGGCGATCACCGGCCCGCGGTGCTTGAGCAGCCGCGGCTCGGCGGCCGACGGCTTCATCACGCAGCCGCGCGGCGCGAGATTGCCGGTCAGGACGGCGGTCGCGCCGGCGGTCGAGATCGGATCGGCGAGCGGGCGGATCACCTCGAGCAGGTGGACCTTGGCGCCGCGCAACGTCTCGCCCAGGGTCTCGCCCGACACCGTGAGGCAGGCGAGATCGAGCAGCTCGGCGAGCTCGAACATCAGCGCGCGCAGACCGCCCGCATAGTAGAAATCCTCCATCAGGTATTTGCCCGACGGGCGGATGTTGGCGAGCACCGGCATGTCGCGCGAAATCTGATCGAAGCGCGCCATGTCGAGCGCGATGCCGGCGCGGCGCGCCATCGCGATCACGTGGATGATGGCGTTGGTCGAGCCGCCGATCGCCATGTGCACCCGGATGGCGTTGTCGAACGAGGCCGCGCTGAGAATGCGGGCGGGCGTGAGATCCTCCCACACCATGTCGACGATGCGGCGGCCGGCGGCCGCGCACATGCGCGAATGGCCGGCGTCGGGCGCCGGAATCGACGAGGCTCCGGACAACGCGAGGCCCAGGGCTTCGGCGATCGCCATCATGGTGGCGGCCGTGCCCATCACCATGCAGGTGCCGAAGGAGCGCGCGATGCCGCCTTCGATCTCGTTCCAGTCGCTTTCGGTGATGTTGCCGGCGCGCTTCTCGTCCCAGTATTTCCAGGCGTCGGAGCCCGAGCCGAGCGTCTCGCCGCGCCAGTTGCCGCGCAACATCGGGCCGGCCGGCACATAGATCGCGGGAACGCCCATGCTGATCGCGCCCATGATCAGGCCGGGCGTGGTCTTGTCGCAGCCGCCGAGCAGCACCGCGCCGTCGATCGGATGGCTGCGCAGCAGTTCCTCGGTCTCCATCGCGAGGAAATTGCGATAGAGCATGGTCGAGGGCTTCACGAAGGGTTCGGCGAGGCTCATGGCCGGCAGCTCGATCGGGAAGCCGCCCGCCTGCAGCACGCCGCGCTTCACGTCCTCGGCGCGCGCGCGCAGATGCGCGTGGCAGGCGTTGATGTCGCTCCAGGTATTGACGATGCCGATGACCGGCTTGCCGGCCCAGTCGGGGCCGTCGTAGCCCATCTGGCGCAGGCGCGAACGATGACCGAAGGAGCGCAGGTCGTTCACGCCGAGCCAGCGATGGCTGCGCAATTTTTGCGGGTCGCGCACGCGGTAACTCCCTCTGCGGCAATGACTTCTTCCACAGACCTTACACTCAGGAACAGCGGCGAACCAGCGGTGTCAACGCGGTTGGGCGGCGGCAACTTTCATCCGTTGTAGCCCATCTTCGATCTCCGTCTCCCAAAACCAGACTTGTTACGCTGAGTTTAAGTTTTGTCGAGACTGACCCAGAGCGACTGTTCATTTTGCGGCGCAACGGTTTTTCAGTCCAGCCGTGCGCTAAGCGTTTGTGCTTTCATCCGGAGCGGCCGACGCTACGAGATCGCGCATTGATGCATAAGTCATCCCCTCGCGCGAACATTCGTCGATTGTATCCAAGACCTGTGTGAGACGCTCTATCCCGCGACGCACATTGCGGCCGACATTATGCGGATGCAGCCAAAAATGCAGGACGCTGTCGTGTTTCATGCGGCGTACCTCTGCGGCGAGTTTAGCGAGATGCGCTTTCCATGCAATCTCGGGCAAATTAACACGGATAAACAGCGTCGATGTGGTGCCGCCGCCCGAGAACTGGCCACCCCGCATCCAAAACGGCGTGAGCGCATCCGCAAGCCTTAGCGCACGGAGGATCGGATGAGCCGCGTGTTGGGTTATGTTGAAGTACCACGACCTCTCGTTGTCGCGCCAAACTGTGATCCCGTTTGTGCGATAAAAGTTAAGAAACGCAATCTGGTTTCTCGGGAACACAAGGCTCGTTGGCACGGTGTTAAAACGCTCACGAAACAGCCTAGTGGTAGCGACGTGGTCAGCCTGAGCATCCTTCAGCATGACACCCATCTCGCCCAGATAGAGATGCGAAAACGTATGCGTACCCAAATCCTGGCCTTTGGTCTGCGAAACGAGCCGGACCAGATCGGGCGCGAAATGAAGCACGCCGTCAGGGTCGAGGTCCGCGTATCGCGGGTCGAAAGCCAAGCGCGAGTCGGCGTAGCACGGTGGGGGCGGAGCGAGGCGGTAATACTCGCCCCAGTCGCGGCACGCTAGCGCCCCGACTGTCGCCCAGGTAGCGCGCACCTCATGTTGGACGAAGAGGCTGAGAAGCTGGGGGACCGCTTGGCGCACGCCTTCGAGATTCTTCAGATATGCGTTGCGATCCATTCGCAAGAGATCGTGCACGCCCCATCTAAGTTCGAAATCGAGCGACCAGACGACCTTGGGCCGTAAGTCCGAGCCGGTCATCGCGTCGCGATAGTCACTAAATGGCCGGCAAACGCGCGTGTGCTGCGAATCGAGCAGATCGCGTCATCGAGAGGCTCGAGCATCGGAGCGACCTTACGCCCAATGCGCGTGTTGAGCTTGTACAGCATACGCATTGGCGCAAGCAGCACACCGTGATGGGTAGCCTTGGAGAAACCTGCCGCCCGAACCTCCTTTTCGATTTCGGCGGGCGTCGTAAATTCGCAATGAGGTGAATCTCCGCTGGCGCGCCTTCCGCTAAACAACTTTCGGACATGATAGTGCAGGTAGAATCCATCGAGCGCATATCTGTTGACCATGGTCAAGAACATGGTGCCTCCAGGCTTGAGGATCCGCCGCATCTCGCGTAGCGCCTGACGAATGTCGGTGCGGTGCAGATACCGAAGTACTTCGATGCAGATTACAAGGTCGAATGTGCCGTCAGGGAAAGGAAGTTCTGTCGCCGTTCCGTCCAGGATGATGCTACTCGGGTTCCTTTCAATCGCGGCTTTTCGCATTGCCTCCGCCGGTTCGATACCGCTCGCCGAAAACCCCAGGGCGTTTGCGCGGTGAATATATTCTCCGGTACCGCATCCTACGTCCAAAATTCGCGCACCGGGCTGAAGTGCCTTGAAGCATTCGTCGAGCAAGCGATCGACTTTCGCGCGGCCATAGGTGAAAGCGTCCGCAAACCTGCTTTTTGCCATTTCGTTGTACCGCCGGATGAAGCGGTCGGACTTCGGCGTGGTGACGCTTGATGGCGTTAGCACGAATGGCAATTTGTTCTCGATCTTGGCTGTCTGACATAATGCAAACTCGATGGACTCTGACGAATAAACGGTGCTTGCGCCCTGATTCCCCAGGTGTCCTACGGCTGGTCGATTGTGGCTGTCGCACACCCGACAATAATATAGGAGTGTCAGCTAACAGCCACGTGTTTGAATTGAGCAACCAAGACCCACAGCGATATTAATTCTATTCGAGGGGCTATCAAGTGGGCAATAGTCCGGAGCGAGGCGGTGTCGGAACGAGGTGGTGACGTCCGCTCCTGACGTGCGCCGTGAGAAGGCGGCGCTCAACCTTTGCGCTTTGGCCAAGGCGCCTCTGCCGGGCACCCCGAGATGTCGACTGTTGCGCCGCTATTGGGCGAAGCAGGTGTCAAATTCACCGGGTCAGTCGATGCTCGCGCCCGAGAACTCGACCACCTTCTTCCACTTCGCGGTCTCGTTCGCCATCACCTGGCCGAAATCCGCCGGCGTTCCCGGCATCGGCGCGCCGCCGAGATCGGCCAGCCGCGCGACGAATTTGGGGTCCGCCAGCGCGGCGTTGACCGTCTTGTTGAGCTTCTCGATCACGTCCGCCGGCGTGCCCTTCGGAACGCCGATGCCGAACCAGGCGCTCGCCTCGTAGCCCGGGACCGTATCGGCCACCGTCGGGATGTCGGGCAGCGCGGCCGAGCGCTTGTCGGTCGTGACCGCGATCGCGCGCAGCGTGCCCGCCTTGATGTGCTCGATCGAGGACGGCATGTTGTCGAACAGCACGTCGACCGTGCCGGCGATCATGTCGGTCAGCGCCGGACCCGCGCCGCGATAGGGCACGTGCGTCATCTTGATCCCGGTCATCGCCATGAACATCTCGCCCGACATGTGCACCGAGGTGCCGTTGCCGGACGACGCCATGTTGACCTTGCCGGGATTGGCCTTGGCATAGGCGATGAACTCCGCGACGGTCTTGGCCGGGAACTTGGGGTTGACCTCCATCACGTTCGGCACGCGGGTGATGCCGGCCACCGGCGCGATGTCGCGCAGCAGATTGAAATTGAGGTGCTTGTAGAGCGTCGCGTTGATGCCGTTCGCGGGATTGACCAGCAGCATCGTGTAGCCGTCGGGCGGCGAATTGACCACCGCCTCGGTGCCGATGTTGTTGCCGCCGCCCGGCTTGTTCTCGATGATGAACTGCTGGCCGAGATGGTCCGACAGGTACTGCCCCACCAGGCGCGCCAGGATGTCGGTGGTGCCGCCCGGCGGATAGGGAACGATCCAGTGCACCGGGCGGGTCGGATAATCGGCGGCCGCGGCCGGGCCCGCCGTGACGACGGCCAGTCCCATCAGGGCGCAGCCGAACAAGCGATAAAGCACGGTTTGCATGGCGTTTGTTCCCCGGCGGCCCGCCGCATCCGGACGGGCGAATTTTTTCGGACCAAATTCCCTGGAGCCGCAAATTACGCGGGAGCGACCCGTCTGCACAAGCGCTACTCCGCGGTCGGCGCAATTGCCGCAATCAGTCTTTCGGCCGCCGCTTCGACCGCCATTCCCGGACGTATCGACCGTGACCCGCGCGCGCCGATAGAGCGGCTCGCGGCTCGCCAGGATGGCCTGCAGCTCCTGCATGGCGGTGCGGTCGTCGGCCATCGGGCGCAGGTCGCCCTGCTGGCGCACCCGCGCCATGTGCTCCTCGGGCGCGGCCTTGAGCCAGACCGTGAAGAAGGAGGTCGAGCAGAAGATCGAAGGTCAGCGGCTCGGCCACGATGCCGCCGCCGGTCGCCAGGATCATCGGGCCCGGACGGGCGACCACTTCGCGCAGCGCGGCCTGCTCGCGGCGCCGGTAGCCCTCCTGGCCGTACAGCGCCAGGATCTCCGCGAGCGAGAGCCCGTGCGCGCGCTCGATCTCGCGGTTGAGCTCGACGAACGCAAAGCCCAGGCGCTCCGCCACGATGCGGCCGAGGGTCGATTTGCCGGCGCCGCGCAGGCCGATCAGGGCGACGCGGTCGATGCCGGCGCGATCGGGCTGCGCCGACGACGCGGGCGCCGCGCCCGAGAGGATCGCGCGCGCCTGCGCGATCTGCGCGCTCGCGGCGGTGCGGATCAGGTCGCGAAAGACGGGCCAATCGGACGGCGCCGTGTCGTCGATGATCAGATCCTCGATGCGCGTCCCCATGGCGGCCGACACCCGCCGCAGCAGCTTGATCGAGACATTGCCGTTGCCGCTCTCGAGCTGGGCGATATAGCGCTCGGAAATTCCGGAGACGCGCGCCAGCACTTTGCGCGACATGCCGCGCAGCGCCCGGACATGGCGAACGCGCCGGCCGAGCTCGGCCAGAAAGTCCTGTTCGTCGGTCGGTCGCGAACGCATGGTCAGTTTCGGACCCTTCCGGCCACCCGGTCACCCTCCTTATGAGAGATAATGCTTGCTCTCATTGACACTTCACCGGATTTTCGATGAAATAATGCACTATAATTCCGATCAACGCCACTGACGTCAGACCCTTTGAGCGCGAAAACGCACCGCCGGCGGCCGCAGGCCGGTTGCGGATGCGCCGAGCGCACCGGAGAGTCCCGAAGAGCCCCCGGATGAGCCCCATGGCCGTGTACAACGCCGCAAGCGACCTGCTCGACCGCAACCTCAGCGAAGGACGCGGCGACAAGGTCGCCTTCATCGACCGCCAGCGACGCATCACCTATGCGGAGCTCGGACGCGAGAGCGCGCGGCTCGCCCATTTTCTGCGGCCGCCTCGGCCTGCGGCGCGAGGACCGTGTCGCGATGGTGGTGCTCGACACGGTCGATTTCCCGGTGATTTTTCTGGGCGCGATCCGCGCCGGCATCGTGCCGATCCCGCTCAACACGCTGCTGACCGCGGAGCAATACGCCTACATCCTGGCCGACACGCGCGCCCGCGTCTGTTTCGTGTCCGAGCCCTTGCTGCCGACGCTTGGAGCAGGCGGCGGCCAAGTTGAAAGACATCGAATTCGTGGTGGTGGGCGCCACCAAGGAGACGCCGCACCGCGCGCTCGCGGCCGCGCTCGCGCAGGAGAGCGACCGGTTCGATACGGTGGCGACCCATCCGGACGAGCCGGCGTTCTGGCTCTACTCGTCGGGCTCGACCGGCATGCCGAAGGGCACCAAGCATCTCCACACCAGCCTGATGGCGACCGCGCGGCTGTTCGCCCAGCAGACGCTCGGCATGCGCGAAAGCGACGTGGTGCTTTTCGGCCGCCAAGCTCTTTTTCGCCTACGGGCTCGGCAACGCGCTGACGTTTCCGATGTCGGTCGGCGCGACCGCGGTGCTGTTCGACGGCCGGCCGACGCCGGAGGCGGTGTTCGAGGTGCTGCGGCGCGAGCAGCCGACCATCTTCTGCGGCGCCCCGACCGGCTACGCGGCGATGCTCGCCGATCCGAATTGCACGCGCGAGACCGGCTCGCAGCGGCTGCGGCTGTGCGTCTCGGCCGGCGAGGCGCTGCCCGAGCACATCGGAACCGCGTGGAAGGAGCGCTTCGGCGTCGACATCGTCGACGGCGTCGGCTCGACCGAGATGCTGCACATCTTCCTGTCGAACCGTCCGGACGACATCCGCTACGGCACCTCCGGACGCGCGGTGCCCGGCTATGAGCTGCGGCTGCTCGACGAGCATGGCCGCGAGGTCGCCGACGACGAGATCGGCGAGCTCTACGTGCAATGGCCCGTCCGCCGCGGAGGGCTACTGGAACCAGCGCGAGAAGAGCCGCAGCACGTTCGGCGGCGACTGGACGCGCACCGGCGACAAGTTCGTGCGCGACGGCGACGGCCGCTACACCTACTGCGGGCGCGCCGACGACATGTTCAAGGTCTCGGGCATCTGGGTGTCGCCGTTCGAGGTCGAGAGCGCGCTCATCAGCCATCCGGCGATCCTGGAAGCCGCGGTCATTCCGTCGGCCGACGCGGACGGGCTGCTCAAGCCGAAGGCGTTCGTCGTGCTCAAGAGCGGCCAGGACAAAGCTCAAGCCGGCGAGACCCTCGACGCGGCGCTGCGCGAGCACGTGAAGACGACGGTCGGCCCGTGGAAATATCCGCGCTGGATCGAGGTGCTCGACAGCCTGCCGAAGACCGCGACCGGCAAGATCCAGCGTTTCAAGCTGCGCGAGATGGACGCGGAGAGGAAGTGAGGAAGGCACAGCGGTTGCGCCCCTCCCCCGCTTGCGGGGGAGGGCGCGAGCGAAGCTCGCCGGGAGGGGGCGCCGGTTGCGCAGGTGCCCGTGGCCTCCCCCTCCCCGCCCTCCCCCGCAAGCGGGGGAGGGAGCGTAAGCGCAGTGCCCGAGCAATGAGTTTTGATGCCTCTCCTCACTCCTTCCGGCTTCCTCACCGTCGGCGACGCCAAGCTCGAATACCGGCTGGCGGGCGACGCGCAAACGCCGCCGGCGATCGTCATGCTGCACGAAGGGCTCGGCTCGGCCGCGCTGTGGGGAGATTTTCCCGACCGGCTCGCGGCGGCGACCGGGATGACGGTCTTCGCCTATTCGCGCGCCGGCTACGGCGCATCGAGCCCGGTCGCCTTGCCGCGCCCGCTCACCTACATGCATGACGAAGCCTTGACGGTCCTGCCGGCGTTGCTCGACGGCGATCGGATTTCGGCGCGGGCTGTTGCTCGGCCATTCCGACGGCGCCTCGATCGCGGCGATCTATGCGGGCAGCCGACAGGACCATCGCGTGCGCGGGCTTGTTTTGATCGCGCCGCACTTCGTCGTGGAGGACGTCTCGATCGCGTCGATCCGCGACGCCAAGGCGGCCTATGAGAACGGCGATCTCAAGACCCGGCTCGCGCGCTGGCACACGAACGTCGATGTGGCGTTCCGCGGCTGGAACGACGCCTGGCTCGATCCCGCGTTTCGCGCGTGGAACATTTCCGACGCGCTCGCCTATATCCGTGTGCCGGTGCAGATCGTGCAGGGCGAGAACGACCAGTACGGCACGATCCGCCAGGTCGAGATCGCGCAGGCCGAATGCTACTGTCCGGTCGAGGTGGCCATGGTGGCGGGCGCCGGGCATTCGCCGCAGCGCGAGCAGCCAGCGGTCACGCTCGACACGATCGCGGGCTTCGCCAATCGGGTCCTGAGGCTGCACCACGAGGGCACGGCCGCCTGACCGGACCAAATGGACGCCCCTTACCGGGAAACCATGAAAAAAAGTGCATAAATCCAACCGGACCGGCTTGGACAGACCCCGAAGATGAATTATAGTGCAACATAGATTTGAACCCCCCGAGGACCCGCATGGCCGGTGAGGAACGCAGGCTCGCGAACGGCGGCGGCCGGATCGACTTCGCGACCGATCCCGCACGCTACCGCCATTGGAAGCTGTCCTTCGACGGCGCGACCGCGACCCTGACCATGGACGTCGACGAAAAAGGCGGACTGTTCGAGGGCTACGAGCTCAAGCTCAACTCCTACGATCTCGGCGTCGACATCGAGCTCGCCGACGCGTTCGAGCGGCTGCGCTTCGAGCACCCGGAGGTGCGCACCGTGCTGCTGCGCTCCGGCAAGCCGCGCGTCTTTTGCGCCGGCGCCAATATCCGCATGCTGGCGGGGGCGAGCCACGCCCACAAAGTCAATTTCTGCAAGTTCACCAACGAGACCCGCAACGCCATCGAGGACGCGAGCGCGCATTCCGGCCAGCGCACCATCTGCGTGATCAACGGCACGGCGGCGGGCGGCGGCTACGAGCTCGCGCTCGCGGCCGATCACATCATCCTGGTGGACGACGGCTCCGCCACGGTGGCGCTGCCCGAGGTACCGCTGCTGGCGGTGCTGCCCGGAACCGGCGGCCTCACGCGCGTGATCGACAAGCGCCTGGTGCGCCGCGACCATGCCGACGTCTTCTGCACCACCGAGGAAGGCGTGAAGGGCAAACGCGCGGTTGACTGGCGGCTGGTCGACGAAGTGGTGCCGAACACCAAACTGGAAGCCGCGGTCGCCGAGCGCGCGCGGGAGCTTGCGGCGAAATCGAGCCGGCCGCTGGGCGAAGCCGGCATCGCGCTCGCGCCGCTCGAACGCCGCATCGCGCCGGACAGCCGCGAATACAAGCATCTCTCGGTCGCATTCGGGCGCGGCGAAAGATTGGCGACGCTGACGCTGCGCGGGCCCGATGCGCCGCCGCCCGCGTCCGCCGCCGAGATGGTGGCGCAAGGCGCCGCGTTCTGGCCGCTCGCGCTCGCGCGCGAACTCGACGATGCGATCCTCGATATCCGCCTCAATGAATTCGATGTCGCCGTGCTCGTGTTCAAGTCGGCGGGCGACGGCGAGGCCGTGCTGGCCTACGACCGTTTTCTCGACCTCAACCGCGATCACTGGCTGGCGCGCGAGATCCGGCTCAAGTGGAAGCGCGTGCTCAGCCGCGTCGACCTCACCTCGCGCACCCTGGTGGCGCTCGTCGAGCCCGGCTCGTGCTTCGCCGGCACCCTCCTCGAGCTCGTGTTCGCTGCCGATCGCTCCTACATGCTGGTCGGGCAGCGCGACGGCGACAACCGCCCGCCCGCCGCGCTCGCGCTCGCCGAGCCGAATTTCGACTTCTATCCGATGGCGAACGGCATCACGCGGCTCACCAGCCGCTTCCTCGGCCGGGAAGCGCCGCTCGACCTGCGCCTACCAGGCGATCGGACGCCCGCTCGACGCGGAGGCGGCGGAAAGCCTCGGCCTCGTCACCTTCGCGCTCGACGACATCGACTGGGAGGACGAGATCCGCATCTTCCTGGAGGAGCGCACGAGCTTCTCGGCCGACGCCCTCACCGGCATGGAAGCCAACCTGCGCTTCGGCGGGCCGGAGACGATGGAATCGAAGATCTTCGCCCGCCTCACCGCCTGGCAGAACTGGATCTTCCAGCGCCCGAACGCGGTCGGCGAGGAGGGCGCGCTGCGCCGCTACGGCACCGGCCAGAAACCGGTGTTCGATACGAAGAGGGTGTAGTTCCCTCCCCCGCTTGCGGGGGAGGGGCGCGAGCGCAGCTCGCCGGGAGGGGGCAAGTCCGCGGGCAAGCGCAAGCGGCCCCCCTCCCCGCCCTCCCCCGCACGCGGGGGAGGGAGAACACGAACAGGAGCACGCCATGGACATCATGAACGTCGACTATTCGGAGAAGATTCCGAACAACGTGAATCTCACCGAGGACCGCCGCGTGCTCAAGGCGCTCGAAGGCTGGCATCCGGGCTATCTCAACTGGTGGAAGGACATGGGGCCGACCGGCTTCCAGGAGTCGATGGTCTATCTGCGCACCGCCTACTCGGTCGATCCGCGCGGCTGGGCGAAGTTCGATTATGTGCGCATGCCGGAATACCGCTGGGGCATCCTGCTGGCGCCGCCCGAGCAGGACCGCAAGGTGCCGTTCGGCCAGCACTATGGCGAGCCGGCCTGGCAGGAGGTACCGGGCGAGCACCGCGCCATGCTGCGCCGCCTGGTCGTGATCCAGGGGGACACGGAGCCCGCCTCGGTCGAGCAGCAGCGCCACCTCGGCCAGACCGCGCCCTCGCTCTACGACATGCGCAACCTCTTTCAGGTCAACGTCGAGGAAGGGCGGCACCTGTGGGCGATGGTCTATCTGCTGCACAAGTATTTCGGCCGCGACGGCCGCGAGGAGGCCGACGAATTGCTGCGCCGGCGCTCGGGCAGCACCGACGCGCCGCGCATGCTCGGCGCCTTCAACGAGGCGACGCCGGACTGGCTGTCGTTCTTCATGTTCACCTATTTCACCGACCGCGACGGCAAGATGCAGCTGCACAGCCTCGCGCAGTCGGGCTTCGACCCGCTGTCGCGCACCTGCCGGTTCATGCTCACCGAGGAAGCGCACCACATGTTCGTGGGCGAGACCGGCGTCGGGCGCGTCATCCTGCGCACCTGCGAGGCGATGAAGCAGGCCGGCATCGAGGATCCTTTCGACCGCGACCGCATCCGCGCGCTCGGCGTCATCGACCTCCCCACGATCCAGAAGAAGCTCAACCTGCACTATTCGCTGTCGCTCGATCTGTTCGGCTCGGAAGTGTCGACCAATGCCGCCAACGCGTTCAATGCCGGCCTCAAGGGCCGCTACCAGGAGACCAAGATCGACGACGATCACCGCCTCGAGCA
This sequence comes from uncultured Pseudomonadota bacterium, assembly GCA_963791155.1. Classification (GTDB taxonomy): domain Bacteria; phylum Pseudomonadota; class Alphaproteobacteria; order Rhizobiales; family Xanthobacteraceae; genus JAVDCA01. The sequence continues at coordinate 257,031 of CAWBRI010000009.1, read as the reverse complement.
TTCGATCTATCCGGTGCTCAAGCTGGTGGACGGAGTGATCAAGCGCGTCGACGAGCCCGCGCTCACCGCGCTCAACATGCGCCTGCGCGACGACTACACCAACGACTGCGCCAAGGGCCTGCTGCGCTGGAACAAGATCATCTCCACGGCGGGGATCGACTTCACGGTGGCGCTTCCGCATGTCGCGTTCCACCGCCAGATCGGCGAGTTCAAGAACGTCCGGGTGACCCCCACCGGCGACCTGCTCGGCGATTCGGCGTGGGACCAGCGCCGCCCCGAATGGCTGCCGTCGAAGGAAGACGGCGATTTCATCGCCTCGCTGATGAGTCCGGTGACCGAGCCCGGCAAGTTCGCCGGCTGGATCGCACCGCCCAAGGTCGGCATCGACAACAAGCCGGGCGACTTCGAATATGTGAGGATCGAGACGTGAGTGTGCCTCAACGCGCGGCTGCGCATCGGCACTGCGTCCTCTCCCCCGCTTGCGGCGGAGAGACGGAGAGGGGGAAGTCCCGCAAGTCGCAGCGCGTAAGCGCGCCCCCTCCCCGCCCTCTCCCCGCAGGCGGGGAGAGGGAGCGCCGACGCCGAGCGCGCGCCGGCCTCTTTTCCTCAAATCCCCAAATAGCGGTGCTGCACCTCGGGCGCGGCGGCGAGCTGCGGCGAGGTCCCGGTCCACACCACGCGTCCGCGCTCGATCAGATAATGACGATCGGCGATGCGCGTGAGCGCCTCGACGTTCTTGTCGATCACCAGGATCGAGAGTCCGGCGGCTTTCAGCCGCGTGAGGCATTGCCAGATTTCGTCGCGGATCAGCGGCGCCAGCCCTTCGGTCGCCTCGTCGAGGATGAGAAGGCGCGGATTGGTCATCAGCGCGCGGCCGACCGCCAGCATCTGCTGCTCGCCGCCGGACAGCTGGTTGCCCATGCTCTCGAGCCGCTCGGCGAGCCGCGGAAACAGTTCGCACACCTTGTTCATGGTCCAGGGATCGGCTGATCGGTCGCGGTTGGCCGCGGTCGCGAGCAGGTTTTCGCGCGTCGAGAGATTGGGAAAGATCTGCCGCCCCTCCGGCACCAGGCCGACGCCGAGCTGCGCCACCCGGTAGGCGGGAAGCGCGCGGATCTCGGCGCCGTCGAAGCGGATCGTGCCCGCCCGCGCGGGCGTCAATCCCATGATCGAGCGCACCGTGGTGGTCTTGCCCATGCCGTTGCGGCCCATCAGGGTCACCATCTCGCCCCGCGCGATGGTAAGAGAGAGGCCGAACAGCACCTGGCTCAGGGCGTAGCAGGTCTCGATCCCGGCGACTTCGAGCAGGTTATCGGACATCAGCAGTTCCTTGGGCGGTTCCTTCGACCGCCGCGTGCGCGCCGAGATAGGCTTCCCGGACCTCGGGATCGGCGCGGATCGCGGCCGGCGCGCCGGACGCGATCACGCGGCCATAGACCAGCACCGTGATGCGGTCGGCGAGCGCGAACACCGCATCCATGTCGTGCTCGATCAACAGGATGGTCAGATCCCGCTTGAGCTCCCTCAGCATCGTCACCACGCGCGCCGACTCCTCGGGGCCGAGCCCCGCCATCGGCTCGTCGAGCAGCAGCAGGCGCGGCCGGGTGGCGAGCGCCATCGCAAGCTCGAGCTGGCGGTGCTCGCCATGGCTCAGCCGGGAGCAGAGCGCGTCGGCGCGCTCGGCCAGGCCGACGCGCGCGAGCGCCGCGCGCGCGGGCTCCCGCAGCTCGGGATCGTGCCGCGCATCGCCCCAGAAGCGGAACGAGTGGCCGGCATGCGCCTGCACCGCAAAGGCCACGTTGTCGAGCGCCGTGAAGTCGGGAAACAGCGAGGTGATCTGAAACGTACGGGCAAGTCCGAGCGCGCTGCGGCGATGGACCCGCAGCCGCGTGATGTCCTGCCCGTCGAACCAGATGCGCCCCGCATTGGGGGCGATCTCGCCGCCCAGTTGCCCGATCAGCGTGGTCTTGCCGGCACCGTTGGGACCGATGACGGCGTGCAGCTCGCCGTGCTGGACGTCGAGCGCGATGTCGTCGGACGCAATTACCGCGTCGAAACGCTTGGTCAGGCCCTCGACCCGAAGGAGCGGCTCAGCCACGGCGGAACCCCGTGAGCACGCCGTCGATCCCGCCGCGCGCATACAGGACGACGAGCAGGATCATCGGCCCCAGGATGATCGGCCAGTATTCGGTGATGCGGGAGAGCCCTTCCTCCAGCACCAGCAGCGCCACCGCGCCGATCACCGGCCCGATCACCGAGCCCATTCCGCCGAGCACCGCCATGACGATGAGATCGCCCGACCGCGTCCAGTGCATGATGGCGGGGCTGATGAAGTCGGTATGGTTGGCGAGCAGGACGCCGGCGAGACCGCACATGACGCCCGACATGACGAAGCAGGCGAGCCGGTAGCGAAACGTCGGAAAACCGATCGCGCGCATGCGCCGGTCATTCGAGCGCGCGCCCTGGATCACCATGCCGAAGCGCGAATTGACGACGCGCCACACCACGTAGACGGCACCCAGCAGCAGCGCGAAGCACAGATAGTAGAACTGCATGCGGTCGGAAAGATTGATCGCGCCGCCGAACGTGCTGCGCTTGTAGATCGTGAGGCCGTCATCGCCGCCATAGCGGTCGAGGCCGATCGCGACGTAATAGACCATCTGCGCGAAGGCGAGCGTGATCATGATGAAATAGACCCCGCGCGTGCGCAGGCTGAGCGCGCCGACGCCGAGCGCAAAGAGGCCGGACACCGCGAGCGCGAGCGGCCACTGCACGAAACCGGACCCGACGCCTTCCTTCGCCAGAATCCCGACCACGTAGCCCCCGATGCCCAGATAGGCGGCATGCCCGAAGCTCACCATGCCGCCGAACCCCATCACCAGGTTGAGGCTCACCGCCGCCATCGCGAGGATCAGGATGCGGGTGAACAGCGACATCAGGAAATAGTTGCCGGTCGCGGCGCAATAGAGCGGGAGCAACGCGATGATCGCCAGCACGCCGACCACGACTGCGTTGCGCGGGGTGAGCCAGGCGGTCATTTGCTCGACGCCGGGAACAGGCCTTCCGGCCGGAACACCAGGATCGCCGCCATCATCATGTAGATCATCATCGACGACAGCGACGGCCCGAGCGTCGATGCCGTGTTGGTGCTCAGGAACAGCCGCAGCAGGTCCGGCAGGAACGCACGCCCCACGGTGTCGACCAGACCGACGAACATGGACGCCACGAACGCGCCCCGGACCGAGCCGATGCCCCCGATGATGATGACGACGAACGCGAGGATCAGGATATTTTCGCCCATGCCGATCTGCACGGTGAGGATCGGCGCCTGCATCAGCCCGGCAAAGCCCGCGAGCGCCGCGCCGAGGCCGAACACCAGCGTGTAGAGCAGCTTGATGTTGACGCCGAGCGCCCCGACCATTTCGCGATTGGACGCGCCGGCCCGGATCAGCATGCCGATGCGCGTACGCATGACGAGGAGGTAGAGCAGCAAGGCGACCGCCAGCGTCGTCACGATAATGACGAGCCGATAGGCCGGATAGTAGATGCCCGGAAGCACCTGCACGGCGGTGAGCATCTGGCTGGGCAGCGGCAAGGTCATTCCCGCCGGTCCCCAGATCAGCCGCACCAGCTCGTTGAAGAACAGGATAAGCCCGAAAGTGCCGAGCACGTGGTCGAGGTGCTCGCGGCCGTACAGTCGTCGTATCGCGATCACCTCCAGCGTCATGCCGACCAGCAGGGTGGCGGCGAGAGCCAACACGGCGCCGGCGACGAAGCTGCCGGTCAGCGCCGCGAAGGTGGCGGCGAAATAGGCGCCGATCATGTAGAGCGAGCCGTGCGCCAGGTTTACCAGATCCATGATGCCGAAGATCAGCGTCAGTCCCGCCGCCAGCAGGAACAGCAGCATGCCGAGTTGCACGCCGTTGAGGCACTGCTCGATGAAGTACAGCATTCGACCTCAGCCGTGCTCAGTGCTGCTCTGCACCTCCCCCCGCGAGGAAGCGAGTGGTGGGGAGGGGTCAGAGGTCGATGCCGCGGGCGAGGTGCAAGTGAGTCCCCCGACACCGGCCGCCGCAGCGCGGTGCGGCGGCCGACCCTCTCCGCCGCAAAACCCGGGCCTGCCCGGGTTTGCATCAAAAATGCGCAAGTCGGCAAGCCCGACTTGCGTTGGAGAGAGCCCCTCACCCCAACCCTCTCCCCGCCTGGGCGGGGAGAGGGAGCGCGGCGCCGTGCTCTCCCTTCACTTCATCGGGCACTTGTCGTGAAACCGGTCCTGGTCGTTCTGGACGATGGTGGCCACGGTCTTGAGCACGTAGTCGTCGCCCTGCTTCACCGCGTCCTGCAGGTAGAAATTCTGGATCGGAATGTGGTTGTTGCCGAACTTGAAGTTGCCGCGCACGGATTTGAAGTTGGCCTTCTCGAGCGCCTTGCGAAGGTCTTCCTTCTTGGTGAGGTCGCCCTTGACGGCCGTGACGGCGCTGTCGATCAGCGCCGCGGCGTCATAGCTCTGCGCGCCGTAGAACGACGGCGACGACTTGTACTTCGCCTTGTAGTCGGCGACGAATTTCTTGTTGGTGGGGTTCGGAAGATCATTCACCCACTCCTGCGCGCCCGGGATTCCGACCGCGAGATCCTTCAGGCGCGGCAGCGACAGCTCGTCGATGGTGAAGGCGGTGTAGAGCGGGATCTGGCCCTTGAGACCCGACTGCACGTACTGCGTGATGAACTGGATGCCGGCGCCGCCCGGATAGAACGCGAAAATCGCATCGGGCTTGGCGGCGCGGGCCTTGGAAAGCTCCGCCGAGAAGTCGAGCTGGTCGGGCCAACGGGTCAGCTCCTGGCCGATGACCTGTCCCTTGAAGGTCGCCGCCACGCCGGCCAGCATGTCCTTGCCGGCCGCATAGTTCGGGCCGATCAGGAAGGCGGTCTTCACGCCCTTCTGGTTCATATAGAGGCCGACCGCCTGCGGGGTCTGGTCGTTCTGCCACGAGGTCGAGAACACATAGGGCGAGCACAGCTCGCCGGCGAGTTGCGACGGTCCGGCATTGGCGTCGATCATGAACGTCTTGGAATTGACGATCGGCTTGAGCGAGGCCAGCAGCACGTTCGACCAGATGTAGCCGACGATGAAATCGACCTTGTCGGATTCGATCAGCTTCTGGGTCTTCTGCACGCCGACGTCGGGCTTGATCTGGTCGTCCTCGTAGATGACCTCGACCGGCAGGCCGCCGAGCTTGCGCCCGAGATGATCGAGGGCGAGCTCGAACGCGTTGCGCATGTCGTTGCCGATCGCCGCCACCGGGCCGCTGAACGTGCTGATGAAGCCGATCTTGATGGTTTTTTGCTGGGCCGCGGCCGGAGCCGTGGCGAGCGCGAGCGACGCGCAGGCGGCAAGCAGGGCTTTTTTCATGTTGTTTCCTTCCCGGGAAAAATTGGTTGCGGCTGGGAGTTTCGAACGATCATATGCGATTAACATCGGCCGTGAAAGAACCGTTCTGAGCGGCCGTTCGACGCGTTTTGGCGCGGCGCCGCGGCCATTGCAGGGCCGGCCGGGCCCCACCGCGGAAGTTGCATCCGCTCAATTCCGGATCGCCGCCCGCGCCTTCTCGACCACGTCTTTGGGCGTGGCATAGACCTCGGCCAGCAGCCGGTCGATCTCGGCCCCGCTCGCCGGTTTCACCTCGAGTCCCGACTTGAGCGCCTCGGCGACGAAGGCCGGGTCCGTCATGGTGGCGTCGAAGGCGGCGCGCAGGGCCGCCTTGCGGTCATCCGGGATGCCGGGCGGCGCGAAGAACGGGCGGCCGAAGAACTGGCCCGCGAGATGCAGGCGCAGGATGGCGCGCTGCTCGTCGCTGTTCGCGACATCGAGGATGAGCGGCACCTCGGGCGGAACGTCGGCGGCCTTCTGCAGCGAAAAAACCACCAGCAGATTGATCTTCCGGTCCCGCAGCCAGTCCGGGCGCGTGCTCTTGATGCTGTCCCACGACCAGCCGCAGCGGCCATCGACCTCGCCGCGCTCGATCGCGAGGTTGACCTCCGAACCGCCCGGATAGCCGGTGACGAGCTTGAGCTTGGCGCCGAACATGGTGCGCAGGATCACCGCGAAATTGTCGAGATCCGCCCCCGCGCCTTCGCCCGCAGAGCGTGAACGGCTTGGTGAGCACGTCCGCCCAGGTCTTGATCGCGGTGGTGTGCCAGGTCGCGCACAGGCTCGTCGTGCTGGCGATGCTGCCGAGCCAGGTGAATTTGCGCGCGTCGAGCTGCAGGTCGCCGAGCAGCGGCTCGACCGGAAGGCTGCGCGACATGGTGCCGATCACCGAGCCGTCCTTGGGGGCGACCGAAAAGACGTAGTTCGCGGCCTTCAGGCTGCCGGCGCCCGGCATGTTCTGCGGGATGACGTTCGGGTTTCCCGGAATGTGCTTGCCGATGTGGCGGGCGAGCAGGCGCGCATACAGGTCGTAGCCGCTGCCGACGCTGAATCCGATGATCAGCGACACGTTGCGGCCGCGGTAGAAGTCCTCGACGCCGGCCGCATGGGCGGGGAGCGAGATGAGCAGGATGACCAGGGCGGCCAACGCGCGCGCACAGTTTGTAAAATCGTAACCTCGAACTCGGCGCGCTCCCTCTCCCCGCGCGCGGGGAGAGGTGAAGTGGAGCGTTTCGCCCGCGCCCATCATGATGCACCAACCGCCCGCAGCGCCCGCCAGATGCGCTCGGGCGTCGCCGGCATGTCGATGTGGCGCACGCCGACGCCGGAGAGCGCGTCGACCAACGCATTGGCGACCGCCGGCAGCGCGCCGACGCAGCCGGCCTCGCCCGCGCCCTTGACGCCGAGCGGGTTGGTCTTGGTCGGCACCGGATTGCTCTCGACCGCGACGGCCGGGAGATCGCTCGCGCGCGGCATGGCGTAGTCCATGAACGAGCCGGTGAGCAGCTGGCCGCTGTCGTCGAACCGGATGTCCTCCATCAGGATCTGGCCCGCGCCCTGCGCGATCCCGCCCACGATCTGGCCGTGCAGCAGCATCGGATTGAGCACGGTTCCGACGTCGTCGACCACGCTGTAGCGCACGATCTCGACGGTGCCGGTCTCCGGATCGATCTCGAGCTCGCAGACGTGACAGCCGTTGGGGAAGTTCTCCGTCTCGGCATTGTAGACCGCGGTCGAGATCAGCCCGCCCTCCATGCCCTTCGGCAGCTTCGCGGGCTGGGCCGCCTGCTTGGCGACGTCCTTGATGGTGACCGTCTGGTTGGTCTTGGGCGAGGAGAACATGCCGTCCGCGAAATTGACGTCCTCGGCCGCGACCTTGAGCATGTGGGCGGCGATCGCCTTGGCCTTCACGACGATCTTCTCGGTCGCGACGTGGAACGCCGAGCCGGCGAGCGTCGCCGAGCGCGAGCCGCCGGTACCCTCGCCGAAGAACACCTGGTCGGTGTCGCCCTGCAGGTACTGCGTCTCGGCCGGATCGAGGCCGAGGCGGTCGCACACGAGCTGCTTGAACACCGTCTCGTGGCCCTGTCCCTGGGTGATGCTGCCCGAGAACAGGGTGGCGGCGCCCGAACGGTCGAAACGGATCTCGGCGCCTTCGAAGCTCGGCGCGCCGGCGCGCTCGATGGTGTTGGACATGCCGAGGCCACGCAGCTTGCCGCGCTTCCTGGAGTTGGCGCGGCGCGCCGCGAAGCCCGCCACGTCGGCGAGCGCGAGCGCCATATCCATGTTCTTGTCGAACTCGCCGCTGTCATAGGTGAAGGTGAGCGCGGTCTTGAACGGCATGGCGTCGGGCGGAATATTGTTGCGCCGGCGCAATTCGGCCGGATCGATCCCGAGCTCGTCGGCCGCGAGATCGACCATGCGCTCGATCACATAGGCCGCCTCCGGGCGGCCGTTGCCGCGATAGGGCCGCATCGGATTGGTGTTGGTGAACACCGCCGTGCCTTCGACATGGATCGCGGGCGTGCGGTAGACCCCGGCGAGCGAGCCGAAATTCTGCACGAAGGCCGGCATCGCCATCTGCAGATAGGCGCCGACGGCGGCGACCGTCTTGACGCGCAGGCCGAGGAAAATGCCGTTCTTGTCGAGCGCGAGCTCGGCCTCGGTGACGTTGTCGCGGCCTTGCGCGTCGGACAGGAAGGCTTCCGAGCGGGTGCTGGTCCATTTGACCGGCCGGCCCGTCAGCTTCGAGGCCAGCAGCACCAGCGCGACCTCGTTGTAGATCGGCGATTTCATGCCGAAGCTGCCGCCGATGTCGCCGGCGACCACGCGCACCTTGCTCTCGGGCACCTTGAGCACGAGCCCCGCCAGCTCGGCGCGGAACGGATGCGCGCGCTGCAGCGTCGTATAGACGGTGTAGCGCCCGTCGGTCGCGTTGTAGTCGCCGATCGCGCCGCGCGGCTCCATGGTGGCGGCGGTCACGCGGTTGACCACGAGGCGCTGGCGGACCACGTGGTCGGCGCGCCCGAAGGCCGCGTCGGTCGCCGCCTTGTCGCCGTCGACATGCACGAAGCAGATATTGTCCTTGCAGTCGTCGAACACGCGCGGCGCGCCGGGCGCGGCCGCATCGGGGGTCGACACCACGGCGGCAGCAGCTCGTAATCGATCTCGATCAGCTCGGCCGCGTCCGCCGCCTGGTGCCTCGTTTCCGCCACCACGAAGGCGACGTAATCGCCGACCCAGCGCACCCGCTCCTTGACCAGCGCCGGATAGCGCGGCCGGTACATGGGCGAGCCGTCGCGCAGCTTCATGCCGCCTGGCACCGGCAGGTCGCCGAAGCCGGAGGCCTGCCAGTCCGCCCCGGTGAGCACCGCCAGCACGCCGGGCGCCGCTTTGGCCTTGGACGTATCGATGGAGCGGATGCGCGCATGGGCGTGCGGCGAGCGCAGCACGTGGCCGAACGCCATGCCGGGGAGCACGATGTCGTCCACATAGCGCCCGCCGCCCCGCACGAGCCGCAGGTCCTCGAAACGCGGCACGGATTGGCCGATGGCGTAGTCACCCATTCACTGGCACTCCGGGGGGTTGGCGATGCGGGGCTGAATTTGCCCGCATCCTGGCGGCGGAGCAACCCGTCCCGGCGCAAGTGTCCGCCAAAACGCCGGGCGCTGCCGGCGCGGCCTGCTTGCGCCCGCGCTGCGGCGGGAGGATGCTCGGCGCCAGTTTGCGGCACGACAGCGCAAACCGAGAGCGGAGAATCGCATGAAGGCGCGGATGGATTTCAGGAAAGCATCGCCGCAGGGCGCCAAGGCCATGGGGGAGCTGCACGCCTTCGTGCACGCCTGCGGGCTCGATCATGTGCTGCTCGAACTGGTGAAGCTGCGCGCCTCCCAGATCAACGGCTGCGCGCACTGCATCGACATGCACACCAAGGAGCTCAGGGCGCATGGCGAGAGCGAGCAGCGGCTCTATCTGCTCGACGCCTGGCGCGAGTCGCCGTTCTACAGCGAACGCGAGCGCGCCGCGCTCGCCTGGACCGAGGCGCTGACCCTGATCACGGACGGCCATGTGCCGGACGACGTCTACGAGACGGCGCGCGCGGCATTCAGCGAGGAGGAATTGGCGAACCTGTCGCTCGCGGTTGTCGCCATCAACGGCGCCAACCGCCTCAACATCGCGTTCCGCACGGTTCCGGGCTCCTATCGGGCGAAGGCGCGGGCCGCAAAATGATGCGCAAGTCAGGTCAGGGCAAGCTTTTGCAAGACCCGACGATCGCGACCAGGGTGCGAACTCGTCAGCGCGCCCGCGCCGACAGCTTACGAGAAGCAGCTCCGCCTCCGATAGCCGACGAATCATTACATCGCAGCGAGACGCCGCGAAGGGTCAAAAGCGTAAATGCATTTCCATCCGAAGTCTGAGCTTATTTCTCATTTGCCAATGGTTTTGCCACCTCGCGGGCGCATTCGATGAAGAGCTGTGCTACGGGACTGATCGTACGATCTTTCAACCGGATAATTCCAACTGGTGCTCGCCGGCGCGGTAATTTGACCGGCAATAGCTTGGTCGACAGACGTTCACCTGCAAACCGGATCATGGAACGTGGATACATCGCCAGATAGTTTCCTGTCGCGAGCAAAGCGCTTTGCATCTGAATTGAATTGCAGACGACGCGCGTGCGGGGATAACTCAAGCCGCATGCCTTGAATGTCTCGCCAACGAGCTTGCCCGCGAATGTGTTGGGATCGGGAAGCGTCCATGGTTCGTCGATAAGCTCTGCAAGCTCAATCCGGCGCCGACGGGTCCAGGGATTCTTCAATCCCGACGCGACGAACTGAGGCTCGTCGAACAAGACTTCCGCCTGCAGCTCGTCGCTCAAATTGGACGGCAAGACACGCGCAACGATGAGATCGGCCCGCCGCTCAATTAGTTCATCGAAGAGTGGAATCGAATGAAGCTGCGTAATATGAAAGGTGAGCTTCGGGTGTTGACGGGTGAGCCGTGCAATGATGACCGGCAATAGTCCTGCTACGATCGGCTCGGCAGCGCCAATCCTCAATTCGCCCGCGGTCGGGTCCGCGATGAAATCAAGCTCGCTCATGCCTTGCCGCAGATCGTCGAAAACCGCAGTGCCGCATTTAAGCAAAGCTCGCCCATAAAGATTGAGCTCCACTCCCTGCGCAGTCCGATCGAGCAGCCGGTAGCCCAGGGTGCGCTCCATTTCGGCGATCGCCTTCGATACCGCAGGCTGGGACACCGACAGCTGCAAGGCCGCTTTGGCCATGCTGCCCATCTGCGCTACTGCCATTAGCGTGTCGAGATCGCGCAGCCTGAGTCGGCGCCGGATGCGGGGATCGTACGGCATTCACGCCTCCAATAACGGAATGTAATAGGGATATTCCATTTTCGATCTTCCTTTTATAGCTGCACCGGATACGGTTTCCCAGCCCAGGAGGAAGAGCAGATGAACAGGCGGGAGATGCTTCAGAACGGACTGCTAGGGCTGGCATGGCATGCGTCGAATGCCGGCTCCGCAATGGGTGGGGATGTTTACCCTTCGAAGCCGGTCAAGATCATCTCTCAGGCACCGGCAGGAAACGGGCCGGATGTGATCGCACGCATCGTTTCTGACCGTCTCAGTCGAATATGGAGGCAACAAGCCTTGATCATCAATCGTCCGGGTGCCGGCGGCTTGCTCGCCGCCCAGGCCGCGGTCACTGCCGAACCGGATGGATACACTCTATATCAGGCGATCACGTCGAGCATGCTCATATTGCCGGTGACGCAATCGCTGCCTTTCGACATGCAGCGCGACCTTACTCCGATTGGCCTCATGGGCGAGCAGCCATTTCTAATCGCGGTGTCGCCTTCGCTCGGCGTGAATACTCTTCCTGAATTGCTAGCGCTTGCCAAAAAACGCCCTGGCGAGATTCTGTCAGCATCTGCGGCTCGCGGCGCGATGCCTCACCTCGCGGCGGAATTGTTTCGCGATCGCGCTGACATCGACATCACTTTGGTGCCCTATCCCAGCACATCACAAGGACTGCAAGACATTATGGGAGGACGAATTTCAGTGATCTTTGAAAGCCTCGCCGGATTGAAAGGGGCTGTTGACGCAGGCTCAGTAAAGCCACTTGCGGTGACGTCGCTCAAGCGGCTGCCTAATTTGCCAGACGTTCCGACGGTCGCCGAACTAGTGCCAAACTACGCGGCAGGCGGCTGGTTTGCGCTGATGGCACCAGCACGCACACCGGGCCCGATCGTGCAGAAGATCAATGATGACCTTCGGGTCACACTCGATGAACCCGACCTGAGGCAGAAATACGAGAGCCTCGGAACCTACGCACGTCCGATGTCGCCAGAAGAGACCGACGAATTCATTCAGGCCGAGCAGAAGATCTGGCAGCCGCTCGCGCGTAAGTTCATTGCATCAAAGTGAATTTTGAATAGCAAAACCGTCGACATTGAGGCTTAACGATGCTGCCAGATCAGCCAAGCCAAACACTTCTCGGATCGGCAATCAGGAGGGGCCAGCATCAATTGCTCGATTTGCCCCTCATCTTTCACGATCCGGTCGTTCTTCATCTGGTACCCGAAGCCGCCGACCCGAACGCGCTACCTGACATGGGCCCCCACCAAGATATGGTTGCGACGCTGCATCGCGCGTTAATGGCGATGCGGTCACGCTTTACCGAGGATTGCTTGGCGCAAGCTGCCGATCGCGGTGCATCCCAATATGTCATCGTTGGCGCGGGTCTCGATACGTTTCCATGGCGGCAACCCGACTTCGCCCGAAGCATGAAAATTTTTGCCGTCGATCATCCGGCGAGCCTTCGCTGGACGCAGCAACGGTTGCGCGAGCGCGGCTTGGTCAAGCCCCCAAATTTATTCCACGTTTCGGTCGATCTAGAAGGACAAGGCCTCGGCGACCAGCTCGTCGCGTGCGGATTTGACCGCGAGTTGGTCACTTTCTGCTCGGTACTTGGCGTGATCCATTATCTCGATCGCCGATCCGTTCACTCGCTGCTGCGCTTTGCTGCCACGCTTAAGTTGCATAGTGAAATCGTCCTTTCTTTTGTCGTTTTCGATGACGAATTGAGTGGTTCGGACCTAGATGCCTCAGTACTTGGTGTCGCCAGGACTGACTGCCTCGGCGAACCTTGGAAGTTTCGTCAAAGACCGAGTGATTTTGTAGATTATCTTCACGAGCTCGGATTTAGATACGTCTTTCACCTGACGCCTGAGCTAGCACAAAAGCGTTACTTCAGTGGCCGTCAGGACAGCCTAAGAGCGCCGCGTTGGGAGCAATTAGTCACTGCAACCGTCTAAGTTCGTGGAGTACCGCCCAGCCTTCGTTGAGGTCACAACGACATGCGGTTCTAACTGTAGCTCATGTGCTAAATGGCCCGCGCGATCTCCTCCTCGAAGAAGTCGGGGGTGATGCGTCTGCTCAGGTCGGCTGCGGGTCATCCGCCACCGGTTCGATCCGCTCAATGATCGCGCGATGTCCGGAATGCCCCGAAAGCGGAAGTAAAGTGAAAGCATTGGCATCTGCCGCGAAGGTCCATTTGCTGTTGCGTAGCGTTGTGCAAGGCATCCCCGTCTTGGAGCATCAGCAATGGAAAAGACGTGGATGGCCGGGGCACAGGCGAGCGAAGCGACGCCGTTCTTCGAACGGCTATGCGCGGGCATGACGGAATCCGTAAATCAATCTGATCGGAAACTGCTTTGGCGCTCGATCCAACCTACTCCGGCTGGATCCCGGCCGCCTTGACGATGTCGGCCCACTTCTTGATCTCGGAAGCCACGAAGGCGCGCAGCGCGTCCGGCGTACTGCTCGCGGGCTCGATGCCGGCCTTGAGCAGCGCCTCCTGCACGGCCTTGTCGCCGAGCGCGGCCGCGAAACCCGCGTGCAACCTCTCGATCACCGGCTTCGGCGTCTTCGCCGGCACGAATGCGGCGGCCCAGGCGGTCAATTCGTAGCCCGGCACGCCCAACTCCGCGACGGTCGGCAGGTCGGGCGCCAGCGGCGAGCGTTGCGCGCTCGAGACCGCCAGACCCTTGACCTTCTGGTTCCTGATCTGAGGCAGCGTCGTGGCGACATCCGCGAAGATCATCGAAATCTGCCCGCCCAGCAGGTCCGTCATCGCCTGCGGGTTGCTCTTGTAGGGCACGTGCAGCATGTCGAAGCCGCCGAGCACCTTGAGCATCTCGCCGGCGATGCGCGCCGAGCTCGAGCCGCTGCCAAACGTGAGCTTGCCCGGATTGGCCTTTCCATAGGCGACGAGCTCTCCGACAGTGCCGGCCGGCACAGACGGCTGCAGCGCCAGCGCGAGCGTGAAATTGCACAGCTGGCTCACCGGCTCGAAATCGTTGATCGCATCGTACGGCACCTGCTTGAACAGGCTCTGGTTCGCCGCATGCGTCGTATTGGTGGTGATGAAGACCGTGTAGCCGTCCGGCGCCGCGCGCGCGACGTTCTGCGCCGCCAGCATGCCGCTCGCGCCGCCCATGTTCTCGACCACGATGGACCAGCCTTCGGCGCTGGTGAGCTTCTGCGACAGGATGCGCGCCAGCGTGTCGGTGGCGCTGCCGGCCGCGAACGGCACCACGAATTTGATGGAGCGGGTGGGATAGTCCTGGGCGCCGGCCGGCGTGTGCAACGCCCCCAGCGCCCAGACACCGACGAGCGCGGTCCGTAATATGGTCCTGAGCATCTTCGTCCCCTCCGGGTGGGCGCGGGCGGTCAGATCGACCCGACGCCGCCATAGGGCACGCCCGAGAGCCGCGCCATCTCGTCTTTCCAGGTCGTGAGATCGTCGAGCGAGAGCTGGTTGAGATGCGTGTGGCCGCAGGCGCGCGCCAGGATCTTCATCAGCTCGACCGACGTCTCGAAGAAATCGCGCCAGCCGCTCGGCGGATTTCGTCGACGTCGAGCCGCGCCATGAGATGCGGGTTCTGCGTCGCGATGCCGACCGGGCAATTGTTGGTGTGGCAGGCGCGCATGCCGATGCAGCCGATCGCCTGGATGGCGGAATTGGCGAGCGCGACCGCGTCGGCGCCGAGCGCCAGCGCCTTGGCGAAATCGGCGGGCGTGCGCAGCCCGCCGGTGATGATCAGCGTGACGTCCTTGCCCGCTCTTGTCGAGATGCCGGCGCGCGCGCGCCAGCGCCGGGAATCGTCGGCACCGAGATGTTGTCGCGGAAGATCAACGGCGCCGCGCCGGTCGCGCCGCCGCGTCCGTCGAGGATGATGTAGTCGCAGCCGATCTCGAGCGCGGCGTCGATGTCCTTCTCGATGTGCTGGGCGGAGAGCTTGTAGCCGATCGGGATGCCGCCGGTGCGGCTGCGCACCTCGTCGGCGAAGTCGCTGAATCTGCGACAGCTTCGGTCCAGTCCGGGAAGCGCGCAGGCGAGATCGCGTCCTTGCCCTCCGGCAGGCCGCGCGTCACGCGCGATCTTGCCGACGACCTTGCTTGCCCGGCAGATGGCCGCCGGTGCCGGTCTTGGCCGCCTGGCCGCCCTTGAAATGGAAGGCCTGCGCCCGCAGCACCTTGTCCCAGGAGAAGCCGAAGCGCGCCGAGGCGAGTTCGTAGAAATAGCGGCTGTTCGCGGCCTGCTCCTCGGCCAGCATGCCGCCTTCGCCCGAGCAGATGCCGGTGCCGGCAAGCTCGGCGCCCTTGCGCGAGCGCGACCTTGGCGGGCTCCGACAGCGAGCCGAAGCTCATGTCGGAAACCAGCAGCGGAATTTTCAGCGTCAGCGGCTTTTGCGCGTTCGGGCCGACCACGACCTCGGTGCCGACCGGCTCGTCGTCGAGCTGCGGCGGCGTCGCAAGCTGCGCCGTGACGATCTGGATATCGTCCCACGACGGCAGCTCGCTGGCGCGGCACGCCCATGGCCGCGACCGCGCCGTGATGGCCGGTCTTGCTCAGGCCGTCGGTCGCGTAGCGCTGGATCAGCCCGACGTGCGGCTCGACCGGATCGCCGTGCACGTCGGCATAGAGCCCGAGATAGTCGTCGCGCTTGTAGGGCTGCGGATGCTCCTTCTCCCAGGCCGCGATCTCGTCCTGCGTCGACCAGGACCTTGCCGCCTTCGATCCAGCGAGTTGAATTTCGGCAGCACCTCGGCGTTGTTGTATTCGCTGATGCCGGTATCGATGCGGTAGTCCCAGTTGTGCAGGCCGCAGATCAGATTGTCGCCGTCGACGAAGCCGTCGGCGAGCAGCGCGCCGCGGTGCAGGCAGCGCCCGTAGAGCACCGACGCCTTGTCGCCGTAGCGGATGACGACCAGATCGACATTGGCGACCAGCGCATAGGCCGGCGCGCGATCCGTGAGCTTGGACCAGTCGGCGACGGCGACCTTGTTCATCGCCTTCCCCGATCACCGATCTGTCAATAGGAGTTGAGCGCGTCGAATGATACTAGCCGTCATTGCGAGGCGTGCGAAGCACGCCGAGCAATCTCGCGCCGAGCATGATCGCGATCGCTTCGCAAGACGCGCGCAGGCAAAAAGGAGACGACCCATGACCGATCGCATCCTGGCGTCCGCTCCGCGGGCTCGATCGCGGCCACCTTGAGCGACGCGCGGCTGCAGGCGCATCACGCGGCGCAATGGCTCGCGCGCACGGCGCGCGCCTATCGTCCGGCGCGGCCGGACGACGAGCCACACCAATCTCGGCTGGGACGACGCGGTCGGCGGACTTCTCACCCATCCGCTGCCGGACGGCGCGCGGCTCGGCTTGCGGATCGCCGACCTCACGCTGGCGCTGATCGATTCATCGGGCGCGTCCGGCAGACACGTTTCGCGCTCGATCGGCCGTACGCGATGCCGACGCGCGCGCCTGGCTCGGCGGCGCACGCGAGCGCGCGCGGCCTCGATCCGCGCAAGCTCGACGCGCCCTGCCCTACGAGATGCCCGCGCCGGCGCTCGCCAACGGCGACGCCTATTCGACCGGCTGCGCTGGCCGAGCCGCTGCGCGATCTCGCCGTCCTGGTACGCGAACGCGAACGGCGTGCTCGACGCGATGCGGCAGCATTCGTCGCGCGCGAGCTCGATGGCGCCGCCGGTGCGCTGCTGGCCGCACCATTTCGATCTCGACACGCTGGTCACGGTCGCGCCCGGCCGCACCTGCGGCGTCGGCTTCTCGCCCGGCGACGACTATTACGACGAGCCCTATTTCTACGTGAGCCTGTTTCCGGCGCCCGACGCCGCGACGCTTCCACGGCTTGGCTCGATCGGCCATTGGCATACGAAGAATTTCACCGCCGCCGTCGCGACCGCGCGGCGGATCGTCGACGCCGAACACCAAGGCGGAGAGGTCGAGCGCTTTCTGCGCGCCGCGAGCGCCGCCGCCATCGACGCATTGAGGCCGGGCTGAGGCCGCGCGTGAAACGCATGGGACGCGGGCCCGTGGGCACCCGTCGCGCCGCCATCGCGGCACCGTGTTGCGCGGCGAAACCTGCCGGCCTAGCATTGCGCTTGGGCGCAATACCCTGCTTTCTTTCGACGCCGGCAGCGGCCGCACGTTCGTGGCCGTGAGCGAGGGGCTCGACATGGCCGATGTCGCACCACGACATCACAGATTTGCGGCGCTCTGTCTTCCCCTCTCCCCGAAGGGGAGAGGGAGCAGGCAAAGCAAGCCGCGACGCTGAGGACAAGCCGAGGAACCGATGGACTACCGCGAGAAAAGCGACATCCGCGACGGCATGCGGATCGACTGGGACATGCCGATCCTCATGGAGGACGGCCTCGAGCTGCGCTGCGACATCTACCGGCCGGTCGCGGAAGGCCGCTATCCGGTGATCATGAGTCTCGGCCCCTACGGCAAGTGGCTGCATTTCGATGATCTCTATTCGAGCCAGTGGCGGCGCATGTGCGCGGACCAACCGGACGTGCCGACCGGCTCGACCAACAAATACCAGTGCTGGGAGGTGGTCGATCCGGAGAAATGGGTGCCCGACGGCTACGTCTGCATCCGCGTCGACAGCCGCGGCGCCGGCCGCTCGCCCGGCGTGATCGACATCTGGTCGCTACGCGAGGCGAAGGACCTGGCGCGCTGCGTCGAATGGGCCGGCACGCAGCCCTGGTCGAACGGCAAGATCGGCCTCAACGGTATCTCGTATTACGCCCAGAACCAGTGGCAGGCGGCGGCGCTGAACCCCAAGCACCTCGCCGCGATTTGCCTGTGGGAAGGCGCCGCCGACTTCTACCGCGACATGGCGCACCATGGCGGCATCTTCAACCGCGGCTTCGTGCAGGACTGGTCCAAGGCGCAGGTCTATTCCGTGCAGAACGGCCGCGGGGGTCGCGGATTCAAGAGCCGCATGAACGGCGACTGGGTGTCGGGACCGGAGACGCTCTCGGAAGAGCAGCTCGGCCAGAACCGCCGCGACTTCTACGAGGACTGCATCTCGCGCAAGCTCGACACCGACGCGTACTGGCGCTCGCGCATGCCCAACTGGAGCATGATCAAGACGCCGCTGCTCTCCGCCGCCAACTGGGGCGGACAGGGCCTGCATCCGCGCGGCAATTTCGAGGGCTTCGTGCGCGCCGCGTCCGAGCAGAAATGGCTCGAGTGCCACGGCATCGAGCACTGGACGCATTTCTATACCGACTACGGCGTCGCGCTGCAGAAGAAGTTCTTCGGCCACTTCCTCAAGGGCGAGGATACCGGCTGGAGCCGCCAGCCCAAGGTGCTGCTGCAGGTGCGCCATCCGGGCGAAAAATTCGTCGAGCGCCACGAGAACGAATGGCCGCTCGCCCGCACCGAATGGACGAAATTCTACCTGCACCCGGCCGACACGACGATGTCGCGCGCTGAGCCGGACACCGAGAGCTCGGTCGCCTATGCGGGCTTCGGTGAAGGCGTCACGTTCCTGACCGAGCCGCTCGCGCACGAGGTCGAGATCACCGGGCCGATCGCCGCCAAGCTGTGGGTGTCGTCGGCGACCGAAGATGCCGACCTCTTTTTGGTGGTGCGCGCGTTCACGCCCGACCTCAAGGAGGTGACGTTCCAGGGCGCGCTCGATCCCCATACCCCGATCGCGCAGGGCTGGCTGCGCTGCTCGCATCGCAAGCTCGACCCGAAGCTCACCCTGCCCTACCGGCCCTATCACACCCATGACGAGGAGGAGAAGCTCGCGCCCGGCCGCGTCTACGAGGTCGACGTCGAGGTCTGGCCGACCTGCATCGTTCTCCCGGCGGGATTCCGGCTGGCGCTATCGGTGCGCGGCACCGACTACGTCTATCCGGGCGAGCCGGGCGCCGGCGTCGAGACGCTCGGCAAGGTGTGGACCGGCGTCGGCCCGTTCACCCACAACGACCCGCGCGACCGCCCGCCGGCGGTGTTCGGCGGCAAGGTGACGCTGCACGCCGGCCCGCAACGCCCGGCGCATCTCCTCCTCCCCGTCATCCCCAAGAAGTGAGCGAGCAATCCGATGAGCTATCGTGAGGTCAGCGAGGTGCGCGACGGGATGCGGATCGACTGGGACATGCCGATCACCGCCAACGACGGCCTGGTGCTGCGCTGCGACGTCTTCCGGCCGATCAGAAAAGGGCCGCTACCCGGTCATCCTCAGCTACGGCCCCTACGGCAAATGGCTGCATTTCGCGGACGGCTACGCGACCGCCTGGAACCGCATGGTGGAAAAGCATCCGAGCGTGACGGCGGGCTCGACCAACCGGTACCAGAGCTGGGAAATCTGCGATCCCGAGAAGTGGGTGCCCGACGGCTATGTGTGCGTGCGCGTCGATTCGCGCGGCTGCGGCCGCTCGCCCGGCTACGTCGAGCATTGGTCGCCGCGCGAGACCCAGGACTTCCTCGACTGCATCGCGTGGGCCGGCACGCAGCCGTGGTCGAGCGGCAAAGTGGGCCTGAGCGGCATCTCGTACTACGCGATCAACCAGTGGAAAGTCGCGAGCCTGCAGCCCAGGCATCTCGCCGCCATCTGCGTGTGGGAGGGGTTCGCCGACTTCTACCGGGAGCTCAGCCACAATGGCGGGATCTACAACACCTTTGCGCAGAACTGGTACGACATGCAGGTCAAGACCGTGCAGCACGGGCTCGGAAGGCGCGGGCACCGCAGCCGCATGAACGGCGACTGGGTGTCGGGCCCTGACACGCTCACCGACGAACAGATGGGCGCCAACCGCTACGATCTCGGCAAGACCTATTTCGCCCATCCGATGGACGATGCGTATTACGCCGCGATGTTCCCGGACTGGAGCAAGGTGAAGGTGCCGATGCTCTCGGCCGCCAATTGGGGCGGACAGCCGCTGCATCCGCGCGGCAACTACGAGGGCTTCTTCCGCTCGGCGTCGAAACAGAAATGGCTCGAGGTGCACGGCATCGAGCATTGGACCCACTATTACACCGACTATGGGGTGGAGTTGCAGAAGCGGTTCTTCGGCCGTTTCCTGAAAGGCGAGAGGAACGGCTGGGACAGGCAGCCGCGCGTGCAGCTCAACGTTCGTCATCCAGGCGAAAAATTCGTCATCCGCCATGAGGACGACTGGCCGATCCCGCGCACGCGGTGGACCAGGTTCCACCTCGCGAGCCATGCGCACAAGCTCGCGGCCGAGCCGCCGAAAAGCAGCGCCACGGTGAGCTTCGACGCCAAGCGCGACGGCGTCACCTTCCTGACCGAGCCGATGCGGGAGCTGACCGAGATCACCGGCCCGGTGGCGGCCAAGCTCCATATCTCCTCGTCGACCCAGGATGCCGATCTGTTCCTGGTGCTGCGGGTGTTCGCGCCCGACATGAAGGAGATCGTGTTCCAGGGCGCGCTCGATCCGCACACGCCGATCGCGCAAGGCTGGCTGCGCGCCTCGCACCGCAAGCTCGACAGGAAGCTCACCCTGCCCTTCCGTCCCTACCACACCCACGACGAGAAGCAGCCGCTCAAGCCCGGCCAGGTCTACGAGCTCGACATCGAGATCGTGCCGACGTCGATCGTCGTCCCGACGGGTTATCGCATCGGGCTGAGCGTGCGCGGGCGCGACTACGTCTATCCGGGCGGCTCGGGCGGAAAGCTGTCCAACATGAAGAACGAGTTCACCGGTTGCGGCCCGTTCCTGCACGACGACCCGCGCGACCGTCCGATGGCGGTCTACGGCGGCGAGACCACGATCCATCTGGGCGGCGGACGGGAGAACTTCGTGCTGCTGCCGATCATTCCCGGAGAAGGTGGAGAAGAAGACTATCAAGCGGAACGCGAGTAAATCCACGACGCCAAAGCGGCGAACGCGGCGTTGACTCTGACGTCGTCATTGCCCGCGCAAGCGGGCAATCCAGTAAGCACGAACGCCCGAGAGAGGCGCTGGGCAACCACCGCACCCACACGGTGTACTGGATGCCCCGCTTTCGCGGGGCATGACGGCGCGGGCATTTTGAAATCGTAGAGGGCCCCATGCTGATCATCAACAATGACGCCGTATCCGAGCTCCTCACCATGGCGGACTGCATCCGCGTGCAGGAGGACGGCGTTCAAGCAAGCTGCCCACGGGCGGCGCCATCCATCGGCCGCGCATCGACATGTACATGCCGTGCGAGCGCGCAGGACGGCTATTTCCGCTGGGGCACGATGGAGGGCGCCAATGACGGCTATTTCGCGATCCGGATGAAGTCCGACATCATGACCTGGCCGCGCGACGCCGACGGCAACTGGACCGAGGAGAAGTATTGCCGCGAGCCCGGCACGTACTGCGGCGCTCATCTTCCTGCGTCTCGACCCGCAACGGCGAGCCGCTCGCCTTCATCAACGACGGCGTGCTGCAGCATATGCGCGTCGGCGGCGGCGCCGGCATCGGCGTGAAGCATCTCGCGCGCGCGGATGCCCACGCGGTCGGCATGCTGGGCTCGGGCGGCATGGCGCGCACCTTCCTCGAGGCGTTCTGCTGCGTGCGCGACATCAAGCTGTGCAAGGTGTACAGCCCGACGCCGGAGAACCGCGAAGCCTATCGCCGAGGAGATGACGCGGCGGCTCGGCATCGAGGTGCGCGCCGTCGACAGCGCGCGCGAGGCGGTGCGCGGCGCCGACATCCTGTCGTCCTGCACCGACAGCATGACGCCGGTCTACGACGCCGCCTGGATCGAGCCCGGCATGCACGTGACCAATCTGGGCCGCCGCGAGATGCCGGAGGCCGCGATGGACAGGTTCGACGTGATCGTCCGCCAGGGCACCGCCGGCCTGCAGATGCGGCAGACCGAGCGCTTCCAGGCCGAGCGCGGCCTGTCGCCGGCGGCCTTCATCGGCGGCACGCCGGAGGAGATGAAGCGGCTTCCCGAGACGCAACGCGCAGCCCGGCATCGGCGGCGACAGTCCCGAGTTCGTGCGATCGCGGCCGCGGCGGCGACAAGCCCGATTTCGCCGACCTCGTGTCCGGCAAGTGCGCGGGCCGCACCAGCCGCGACCAGGTGCACGTTCTATCGCAACGTCGGCAACCAGGGCCTGCAGTTCTCCGCGGTCGGCGGCTGGGTCTACGAGCAGGCGGTGAAGCGCAAGATGGGCCGGGAGATCCCGACCGAGTGGTTCTTGCAGAACATCAGGGATTGAGGCGGAGCCGAGCGGCGCCACGGTGTCCAATCGGCCCGAGCGCCGGCAGGAGGAGGCGGATCATGAAAATCGACGGCGGGTGCCATTGCGGTTACATCCGTTACGAGGCGGAAATCGACCCGGAAAAGACCGCGATCTGCCACTGCGGCGACTGCCAGACGCTGTCCGGCTCCGCGTTTCGCACGGTAGCGTTCGCGCGAGAAGGCACATTCCAGGCTGCTCTCGGGCGAGCTAACGATCTACGTCAAGACGGCCGACAGCGGGGCGGAGCGGGCGCAATCCTTTTGCCCGCAGTGCGGAGCGCCGATCTACTCGAGCAGCCTCGGAGAAGGACCGAAGGTCCACGTCATCCGCGTGGGCACCATTCGCCAGCGAAACGAGCTTGCCCCGAGAGTGCAGATCTGGTGTTCCGCTCTTCGCAGACCTGGCTCGGCAATCTGGGGACCGTTCCGAAACTCGAGAAGCAACCCGGCCTTGATCAGAGAGGCAGGATCGCCTGAGCGCCGGTTCTGGCACATCAAGGATGGCGATGATGCGATCGACCAGCGACCCCCACGCGCCATGTCGGCAAAAGCGGCCTCCAATAGCTCCGTATCGGCTCCCTCACGGCAACCTGGATCGCACTTTTGCGCGGGCGATGACGGCGATTGTTGCGGGAGCGCTTTGCGTCGTCTCGGCCGCCGCGATGGCCGACCCCGTCGCCGACTTCTACCGGAACCGCACCGTCTCGCTCATCGTCGGGTTCGGCGTGGGCGGCGACGACGATCTCTGGGGGCACCTGGTCGGCAAACACATCGGCCACCACATTCCCGGAAACCCGACCGTCACAGTCCAGAACATGCCGGGCGCCGCCGGCCTCGTGTTGATGAACCGCCTCGCCAACGCGTCGCCGCGCGACGGCACTGCGATCGGTATGGTCAATCGCGGCATCGCGTTCGAGCCGCTGCTCGGCGGCGGCGGCACGCAGTTCGATCCGCTCAAGATGACGTATATCGGCAGCCCCAACCGCGACACCACGGTGTGCGCGGCGCGCCAGGACGCCGCGGTGAAGACCATGGCCGATCTGTTCACGACGGAGCTCAAGGTGGGGGCGACCGGCTCGGGCGCCGACACCGCGATCTACCCGCAATTCCTCGCCGCCCTGCTCGGCATGAAGTTCAAGGTCGTGAAGGGCTATTCGGGCTCGCGCGAGGTGACGCTTGCGATGGAGCGCAACGAGGTGCAGGGCGTCTGCCTCGCCTACAATTCGCTCGAGCGCGCGCCCTATGTGCGCGAGCAGGGCGTCAACATTCTTCTGCAGGTCGCCGAAACGCCCGATCGGCGTTTTCCGCAAGTGCCGCTCGGCATCGGAACCGCGCAGGCGCCGCGCGACCGCGCGGCGCTGCATCTTTTCCTCGCGCGCAATCTGGTGGGCCGCCCCCTGGTGGCGCCGCCGGCGCTCCCGCCGGAGCGGGCCGCGGCGTTGCGCGAAGCCTTCGACCAGACGCTGCAAGATCCGGAATTTCTGCAGGATGCGGCCGCGCAGAAGATGCGCGTGGTGCCGGTGAGCGGGCAGGAGATCGCCGACATCCTGGCAAGCGCCTATCGCACGCCGCCCGACGTCGTGCGCCGCACCATCGAGGCGCTGGGGAGGACCAGCGCGCCGGCCAAATAGGGTGGAACTAAAGAAAGGTCGGGAAACTCCGACGGAGCGGTTCCCGCAGGATATCAGGGTTTGATGCGACGAGAGCTGCCCCGGCGGGGCTGGCCCGGACCGCCTCGGAACGGATAGTATTCAGTTCATCACATAACCGCCAAGCCGCAGGAGTGCATCATGCGAACTTCCTCGCAAGCCATCGTCGCGGCGTTCGGCCTGTTCGCGCTCTGCCCCCATCACCTCGCCGCGCAGACGCCGCCGCCGCTGGTGCAGACCGAAGGGCTTCGGCAGGTCTCCCCGCACGTCTACGTCATTCCGGACAACAGCGTCCCATTAGTGCCGAATGTCGGGTTCATCGTCGGCGAGCGAGCCGTGCTCGTGGTCGATACCGGGCTGGGCCCGCGCAACGGCGCCGCGGTGAGAGCCGTTGCGGAGAAGCTCGGCGGCGCGCGCGCGCTTTATCTCGTCACGACCCATGTCCATCCCGAGCACGATCTCGGCGCCCAGGCCTTCCCAGCCACGACCAAGCTCATCCGTTCGCAAGACCAGATCAAGGATATCGCCGAGTTCGGGCTGCAGCTCGCGAAGGTTTTTGCCGGCCGAAGCCCGATCAACGCCGAACTGCTCAAGGATGCGGACTTCCGCAAGGCGGATATCACCTTCGATCAGGATTACGACCTCGATCTCGGCGGGGTTACGGCGCGCCTGACGGCGCTCGGCGCGAACCACACCGCGGGCGATACGGCGATCTGGATCGAGTCCGACCGCGTGCTCTTCGCGGGCGATGTCGCCATGAAAGGCCAGCCGGCCTTCGCAAGCCCGCATTCGTCCTTGCGGCACTGGTTCGCAAGCCTCGACCGCCTCGCGGCCCTCGAGCCTACCGTGATCGTGCCGAGCCACGGGCCGATAGGCGACGCCGGGTTCATCTCCGGATATCGCGCCTACCTCACGGATTTACGCGACCGCACGGCGGCGGCGAAACGCGCCGGGCAAAACGTCGACCAGGCGGTGGAGTCGGTCACGGCCGCGCTCGTCGAGCGCTTCCCCGACCGCGTGCGTCTCGGGCAGGCGATCCGGGTGGCCTACGCCGAAGCGCCTTGAGGGCGGCCCGCCTGAGGCCCCCTCACCTGCCCCGCAAATACCGATGCGCCGCGCGGATGAGAATCCGGCTCAAGGTTGTGAATTGGCAAGAGCGAGCCGAAGGCCTTCAATGATTGCGGTTGGCTCTCGCGCCTCCTTGCGATTTTGCGGGGCCGAATCATCCAGCATCGAGCGCGCAATGCCTGGCGATGATCGCCGGAAAGCTTCCGCGTATTTCGCGGCGTTCGCGCGGTCACCATTGATCGCATAGGCGGCCGCAAGCCACGCCTGAAAGCGTGGCGATCCACCGAAAAAGGCATTGGCGCGCAGCATCAACTCAAGTGCAGTCTGCTTCTGGCCCAAAACGAGTTGGGTCTCGCCGAGGTAGAGATATCCGTACCCCAAGGCGGGCTCGTTCGGAGGGGCGATCCGCATGTACCTCTGGATGCGCTCAAGTCCTTCATCGGGCCGGCCCATGCGGGTCAGCATGTGGCCGATATGCACATTTGCAAAAATGAAGCTGGGATTGAGCTCCAACGCGTGTTCGAAGGATTGGATGCTGGCTGCGTAATGGCCCCAATTCTCTTGTAGCTGCCCAATGACGTACTGCGCAGAGGGATTGTTCGGAGCGCGTACCAAAATTTCGTTGAGCATGCGCTCAGCACGATTCAAATCGACCGGCGGATCGAGCTCGATCCAGTTTCCCTTGGCCATGACCGTAACACGCGCAACGCCTAGCATGGCTCTCGTGAAATGTGGATCGCGCAACAACGCCTCGTCAAATAGCCGCATAGCTTCAGACAAGTTGTCTCGCCAGGGCCCGAGCTGTTCTGCGGCAGACCCAAGAATTACCAAATCGCCAACCTCGGTGGCTGATTTCGGCGCAGCGCTCCGGCGTCGTGCGTCGGCAGCGGTTATCTCAATTGCCAGGGCCCGCGCGATGCCTCGCGGGATATTTTCGGCGAGGAGCGCCAGATCCATATTCTTCTGCAGTACATGGTTGGACCACAAATTCAGCCGGCTGGCGGTATCCACAAGCTGAAACATCACGCGAACATCGTTATCGCCCAGTTGGACTTGGCCGGTGATCGCAAATGGTGCCCCCAGTTCGCGACCGATCCGGGCCACGTCAACCGCTCCCGCGCGATATTGATCCGAACTTTCGTTGGAAACGACGCGCAACTGCCCATAGTGCACGAGATAGTCGGTCAGGTTGTGCGTCACGGACCGCGCAAAGGACTGAGCTTCCGAGGTGTTGGCATGATCGACCGAAAACGGCAGTACGATGACGGGGACTGCGCCCTCTCTGGCTATCGCCGCAACATCAAGCGGTCCGTTCTTTGCGTCGCGCCAGTGGGTCGCAAAACTCAATGCCCCGAGCGTGAAAATCCCAATGCCGGTAACCGCGGCCGCAACAGCCCATCGGCTCGGATTCCAGCCCTCGCGCAAGCGGGCTTTCGCGCGCTGAGGGGCCGGGGTCGGCGCCGCCGGCGGGGATCCAGGTGAAACGATCTCGGTTGCGGTCGGACAGGGTACGAAAATGCCAATTCTGTCGAAGTAGCCGAGGCGCTTGGCCCGATGGTCTCGCTTCGGATCGCTTCGATCAGAGATAGCGTTTCTCGCTCGGGATCGGTGTCGAGCTCGCGCTTGAGCAGGTCCAAAAATGCCTTGGCACGGTTGAGCGCTGCCTCGCGCCCCCGATAACGCGCCGTGAGCCGCAGCGCCATGCGCTGCCAATCCTCGCGCGTGGAGTCGAGAGCGACGAGCCGGTCGGCCGCCAGGATCGCCGCGTCAGCCTGACCGCGCTCGTCGGCGTTGTGGGATAATTTCTCGAACATGTGCGCCGCAATCTCTCCGAGATCCCGCGCGCTCACGCTGGCGCCAGGAGTCGAACTCCTCCACGTCGATCGGCAGATCAGCGAGAAACTCACCGCGAAAAAGCGCGGCCGCCCGTTCGAGGTCGTCGACCTGCAAAGACCTGCCAAGGGCAGCGAACTCGCGGGCATCGACTGTCAAATTCGCTCCCAGAAGTCCGACGGAGTCGCGGTCGGTGACCAGCAACTCGGGCATCCGATGCAGGTCCTGGCGCAGTGACCCGATGCACTGGCGAAGGCTCTGCCG
Source organism: uncultured Pseudomonadota bacterium (assembly GCA_963791155.1). Taxonomy (GTDB): domain Bacteria; phylum Pseudomonadota; class Alphaproteobacteria; order Rhizobiales; family Xanthobacteraceae; genus JAVDCA01. The sequence continues at coordinate 230,215 of CAWBRI010000009.1, read as the reverse complement.
GGCCTGCACGTCGCCGCTATCACCCCACAACAACGTCGCCAGGCGCTCGCGGCTCACGCGATAACCAGTTTGCATTGCAATATAAGCAATGAGCGCGCGTCCTCTGCGTGACGCGATGGCAAACGAAGTTGCCCGTGGCCCTGTGCCTCGATGGCGAACGGCCCCAAAAGCCGCACGAAAACTTTGGTTGCCCTGCCCATCGCTTTCCGACGCGAGATTTCTGTCAGCCGCCGTTGGACTCTCAATGCGGCGGCCGCGTAAAGCAAGCCAGGATTGCGGCGCAAGTCTTTAAGTCTGCGGCAGAATTCATTTGACGCTTGGCTCACGGTCGGCTCACGCGTTGCGTGCTACATGCGCTCCAATGAAACGACGCTCCGGAGAAGCATTATGGCTGTAAGTTTGCGAACCACGAATGCGTCAGCCCAGGAGGGTGGCGCAGCAACCGTCCGATCGAAGTTGCTTGCTCTTGTGGCGGCGGGGAGCGCGCTGGCGCTTTCGCTTGCGGAACTCTTGCGCTGACCGAGGCTCACGCTGACATTATTACTGCCACCTACACTGGAACTATCAATAACAGCACCGACAGCACCAACGTTTTTGGTTTAGGCATAGGCACTCATGTCCTCGACAACCAAAGTGTAACGATCGTCTATACGTTCGATACTGGGGCGGGCGTACTGTCCAGCACCCCGAACTCTTCCCAGTTGGTCGGAGGGGGGAGCGCGGTCTTGACGATCAACAACCACAGCATAACGGTGACCGATGGATTGGACACCTCGGGTGCGCCGCAGCTGCTCTTAAATCAGGACAATGGTTCCAATCAACACTTCACCCAAGCCAACGTGAATACGAATTTTTTCAACCTCAGTACATTCGTCAATCAAACGATCAATGTTCAGCTTTTCGATCCTTTGGGACTAATACCCATATCAATTCTCCAGCCTTACAGCATTAGCACTATTGGCCTGAAATTCAGGGTAGCGGGAATTTTATTTTTGACGATCACCAGCCCTTCCAACCTCCCCCGGGTGTTCCTTTTGATCATGAAGACGATGCCAACGGCACCTTCACGCTGAATAGTCTATCCGTATCGGTGTCCACGTTTGGCGTGCCTGGACCGGTTCTAGGAGCGGGGCTCCCAGGACTTTTGTTCGCGTGTGGGGGCTTTCTCGTACGGTGGCGACGCCGACAAAAATCTGAGTAGACTGAAGCTCGAGGTCGGGGTCGTACAGCAAATCACCTCGGTCGATCTGCCACGAACCGATTGAGCGTGCGGTGTGGAAGATCACATTTTGTCGGTTGCTGGCGCTTCTGCGACATGAGATGAGCGCCATTACGAGACATGGTGTAACGCGAATTTCGTGAACCACCGAGGCTCGCGTCGGATCCCGCTCGCCGCGCGGCACGGAAGGCAGCCCGCCTGCCCCCTCACCTGCCCCGCAGATACCGATACGCCGCCCGCACGTCGAGCGGCATCCATTCGGCGTAGCGCTGGATATGGGCGTATTGCGGCAGCGCGACCTCGGCGACCGCCGCATCCTCCGACACGGCCGCCTTGACGGCGCGATCGACCGCCGCGCGCAGCTCCACCAGCATCGTCGCGGAAGCGCGCGACCTCGGCGAGCGTAGTGGGCGGCCCGTGGCCCGGCACCACGACCGCGATATCGAGCGCGAGCACGCGGCCGAGCGCGGCGATCAATCCGTCGAGATCGCAATCGCCGAGCCAGGGAAAGCGGCCGTGAAACAACAGGTCGCCGAGAAACGCGACCCTGCGCTTCTCGAGGTGCACCACGATGTCGCCGTCGCAGTGGGCCGGCCCGAAATAGTGCAGCCGCACCGTGTCGTCCGGCAGATGGAATGCGAACCGGTCGGCGAAGGTCTCGCTCGGCGGGCGGATCACCACGGTGTCGTAGTCGGGAAGGCCGATGCGGCCCTCGAACCAGCGGCGCGCCGGATCGGCGTCGGGCACCAGCTCGAGAATGTTCTGGCCGAACAGAAATTTTATCTTGGTCGGAAAATCGCCGATCGTCCACGCCTCGCCGGCGCGCGGCCCGAGGCAGGCATTCATCGCGGCGAGCGTCTTCTCATGCGCCAGGATCGGCACGTCGGCGAACACCATGTTGCCCGAGGTGTGGTCGAGATGACAATGCGTGTTGATGACGGCGCGCAGCGGCTTGCCGGTCTTCGCCAGCACGGCGGCGCGCAGCTGGCGGGCGAGCCGCGGATATTGCTGGGTGTCGATGACCAGGACGCCCTCGGGCGTCTCGATGGCGCCCGCGTTGGAGTCGCCGCCCGCCCCGATCCAGGCGTGGACGCCGTCGGCGACGGTCACCAGATGCGCTTCATTGCTCTTCTGTTCGGTCATTTTTCCGTTCGGCTGTTCTTCTGTTCGGTCAGTCACCGGGATTGCGGCATGTGGGCGCACCAGGAACGCTATTTGAGCTCGGACGCCCGCACCAGATCGGCGATCTGCTCCTTGGTCAGCGGCGCCGCGAGGAATTTGTTCTGCACCGCCTCGGCCATGATCTGGTCGATCCCGACGATCGGATCGGTCGCCATGCTGTCCTTCGGCATCAGCTCGCGCACCCGCCGCACCACCGCTCTCGGGCATGCCGGAGAAGTCGCCGTAAATCTTGAGCGCGGCCGGATCGGAATACATCCAGTCGACGGTTTCCTTGTAGGCCCGGTTGAAGCGCTACGAGCGCGTCCTTGCGGTTGGTCAGCGTGGCGAGATTGGTGATGTTGACGCGGCCGGTGCGGGTGCGCAGCGCCGCCACGTCGTTGCCGGTCGCCACGATGCGGGCGCGGCCGTCCTCCACCATGTCGAGGCCGAACGGCATCGCGCCGAAGCCGACGTCGACCTGGCCCGTCATGGTCTGGGTGATGGTCGCCGTGATGCTGCCGGTCGATGTCGGCGTGAGCTTGAGATGTATTGCGCCACCAGCGCCAGCAGTCCGGCATGGCTCGACGAGCCGGGGAGCGAAAACGCCACGGTCTTGCCGTTGAAGTCCTCGATCTTGCGGATCGGCGAGTTGGCCGGAACGTACCAGAAGAGGTCGGGCGCACCGATGATCTCGCTGCCGATGATGCGGATGGGCGCGCCCTTGGCGAACGTCCCGAAGGCAGCCGACACGCCCGAAGCGGTCGCGATGTCGACGCCGCCTGCGATCAGCGCCTGAATCGATTCCGGTCCGGCGGAGGTGTAAAGAATTTCAAGCTGCAGCCCGTATTTCTTGAAGATGCCGCCGCGCTGGCCGAGTTCGGGCACGCCGGCGTCCCACGAGCCGCGCTGCGGCACCGCGACCTTGAGCAGTTCCTGCGCGGCGGCCGTCGCCACGCCGGCGCCGAGCAGTCCGACAAGCCAGCAGGATTTGCAACGTGCGCTTCATCGGGTCCCCTCCCTGTGGCGACCTTGCGGCGGTCGCGTCGGCGCAGGTTAGCACGTCCGCGTGCCCGTAGCCCGGATGGAGCGAAGCGAAATCCGGGAACGGCACAACCCGGAAGCTCGGCCCACCCGCATTCCGCGGAGCCTGCCCTCGGCCTTGCCGAAGGCAAGACCCGAGGGCTCCGTGCGGGCTACGAAAACACGCGGCCTCGCATCACTGCGTCGGCTTGGTGCCGACCGCCTGGGCGATCGCCGCGACCTTGGCGCGCTCGTCCGCGATCGCGGCGGCGAATTCGGCGGGCGTGCTGGTGCGCACCGCGACGCCGGCGGACGTGAGCGTCGCGACGAGCGCCGGATCGCCACCGACGGCGCGGACATCGGCGGCGATGCGCTCGCGCAGGTCGCCCGGCATGTCGCGCCAGCCGAAGAAGCCGCCGAAGGCACCGAATGACAGCGCCGGAACGCCCGCTTCGCTCGCAGTCGGCACGTCGGGCGAAGCGGGCGAACGCTCGCGGCTCGTCACCGCGAGCGGCGTGACCTTGCCGGCCTGCACGTGCGGCCGCACCACCGCCAGCGAGGTCGCCATCACCTCGATGCGGCCCTCGGCGAGATCGTTGATCGCCTGCGTGAAGTCCTTGTAGGGCACCTGCACCATGTCGAGGCCCGCGCCCTTTACAAATCCCGCGAACCGAAAATAGACCACCCCCGGGGTGGCGACCCAGTTGAGCTTGCCGGGCTCGGCGCGCGCGAGCGCGACCAGATCGGACAGCGATTTGAGTTTCAGCGACGCCGGCACCGCGATGGTGACGAAAACCTCGCTGCCGAGCGAGATCGGCGCGAGGTCGCGCGCCGGATCATAGGGCAGCTTGGCGTAGAGCACCGGATTGACCGTGATCGGACCGGGCGCGGAATAGAGCAGCGTATGGTCGTCATGGTTGGCCGCGAATGCGCTGACCGCCACGATGCTGTCGGCGCCCGGACGATTTTCGACCACCACCGGCTGGCCCCAGCGCTTCGCCAGCCGATCCGCGAACAGGCGCGCCGTGACGTCGGTGGCGCTGCCCGCGCCGAACGGGACGATCAGATGGACGGCGCGCTGCGGCCAGGCTTGGGTGGGGGCGGGAGCCTGTGCGGGCGCGCGTGAGGCCACCACGCACAGAGCGAGCATCAAGAGGCACATGCCCACGCTGCGGCGGACGGCATTCATCGTCGTGCGCATGGCGTCTCCTAAATCTTGCGGAAGGATGACCTGCGCAACATCGTTTCAGGTTGCAGCGATCTTGCGGCCAGGTTCTTGCCTTTGCCCATGGTCTTGTCCGAAGAGCCTGTCAACCCGGATGCCTGCGGGTCGAAATATTCCGTCGCCGCGGCGGTGGTCCGAAAACAACGGTCGTCGGGAAGCGAGGGCGTGCGCCTGCACTGGCCGAGACATCTGCCTCCGCATGGCTGTATTGCGTCGCACCATTTTTATTGCTGCAGTGCGATGGTTGCGGCATACTGATTACCGACCGCATGAAAAGAGAAGAACTCCCCGATGAGCGAGGCTTGGAAGACCAAATACGGACCTCGCCGCGTCAGGCGCGATCCGCCGACGCTGGAAGAGGCGATTTTCGCCGCCAAAGGGCTTTCCGACGACCTGCAGGCCCAGATCGAGATTGCGGCCTCGCTGATGGGCGTCACGCAGGAGAGCGTGAAGGCCGAGATCATGAAAGCCGGCCACAACAGGGCGCGGCCAACGCGGCTGATCTCGAGCGGGCCAGCCCGGCGCACGGTCGTGGTCGAGCATCGGGTCCGGCGGCCGGCACGGACGGCTTAAAAGCCGCCGCATCTCGCGGGAACCCGCGATCCGGGCGCCTGCGGAAGGGCGCCAGGCGCCGTAAAGCCGCCAAAACGCATCAAGGGGGCGCGGCGGCGCTCGGCGGGCCTTCGGGGGCTCGCTGCACGAAACCCGGCCTTCTATTCGCCGACAGCCCCCTTAAATCTCGCGCGATCGCAGCCATATTAACAAAACAGGGCGCCCGGAAATGCTATACGGGATCGAAATCGGAATCGTATGACACGCCGAGCCCGGGTCGCCTGACCCGGGGCATAGCGGCGGTCGACTTGTTCATGGGACGGCCGCCTTTCTGAGCTATCCGCGATGCGCCAGGACCATGACCCGGCGTGGGCTCAGTGCCGGCCGGGAGAACGTCATGGCGAATGTGATCAAGGCATCTTTCCAGAGGGACAAGGGAACGGCTCCCGACAAAGAGCATCCCGAGGTCCCGGCCGACGGCCCGCTGCTCGACCTTGCGGACGCCGAGGTCACGAAGATGATCAAGCGCGCCAAGAAGCGCGGCTACATCACCCATCAGCAGATCAATGCGGTGCTGCCGTCCGAGGAGCACACCTCGGAGAAGATCGAGAACATCCTGGCGATGCTCAACGACATGGGCATCAACACGGTCGAGCAGGACGAGGCGGAGCCGGACGAAGAAGAGAAGGCCGCCGAGGAAGCGGAGGAAGAAGAGACCGAGAGCGAGCTGGTCGAGGTCGTCCGCAGGGTGCCGGCGGAGCCGAAGAAGCTCGAACCCGGCGAGCGTGTCGACGATCCGGTGCGCATGTATCTGCGCGAGATGGGCACGGTCGAGCTGCTCTCGCGCGAGGGCGAGATCGCGGTCGCCAAGCGCATCGAGGCCGGCCGCGAAGCGATGATCGCGGGCCTGTGCGAGAGCCCGCTCAGCTTCCAGGCCATCATCATCTGGCGCGACGAGCTCAATGAAGGAAAGGTGTACCTGCGCGACATCATCGATCTCGAGGCGACCTATGCGGGCCCCAACGCCAAGGTCCTGCCGGCGCCGACCATCGGCCCCGACGGCCAGCCGATCTTTATCGCCGTGCCCGGACCGCCGCAGATGCCGGCGCCGGCCATCGCGCCCGCGGCCGCAACTCCCTTCAAGCCGGCGGAAATCGAGCCCGGCGAGGCGGGCGCGAACGGCGAGGCCGGCCTCGAGGACGAGCTCGACGAAGACGACATGGAGAATTCGCTGTCGCTCGCCGCGATCGAGGCCGAGCTCAAGCCCAAGGTGCTCGAAAGCCTCGATATCATCGCGAGCGAGTACAAGCGCCTGCGCCGGCTGCAGGAGCAGGACATCGAGAACCGCCTGAAGAACACCTCGCTGTCGCCCGCGCAGGAGCGCAAATACAAGAAGCTGAAAGAGGACATCATCACCGAGGTGAAGTCGCTGCGGCTGCGGCAGGCGCGCATCGATTCACTGGTCGAGCAGCTCTACGACATCAACAAGCGCCTCGTCGGTCACGAGGGCCGCCTGATGCGGCTCGCCGAGAGCCACGGCGTCTCGCGCGAGGAGTTCCTCAAGAACTATCATGGTTCCGAGCTCGACCCGCTGTGGATCAACCGCGTCTCGAAGCTCGCCGCCAAGGGCTGGAAGCCTTTCGTCGCCAAGGACAAGGAGCGGATCAAGCAATACCGGTCCGAGATCCATGCACTCGCGGGCGAGACCGGCATGGACATCCATGAGTTCCGCAAGATCGTCCAGAACGTGCAGAAGGGCGAACGCGAGGCCCGCCAGGCCAAGAAAGAGATGGTGGAGGCGAACCTGCGCCTCGTCATCGCGATCGCAAAGAAATACCGCAACCGCGGCCTGCAGTTCCTCGACCTGATCCAGGAAGGCAATATCGGGCTCATGAAGGCGGTCGACAAGTTCGAGTACCGCCGCGGCTACAAGTTCTCCACCTATGCGACGTGGTGGATCAGGCAGGCGATCAGCCGCTCGACCGCCGACCAGGCGCGCACGATCCGGATTCCCGTGCACATGCTCGAGGCGATCAGCAAGATCGTGCGCACCAGCCATCAGATGCTGCGCGAGAACGGCCGCGAGGCGACCCCCGAGGAGCTGGCCGAGAAGATCGGGATGCCGCTCGAGCGGGTGCGCAAGGTGCTCAAGATCGCCAAGGAGCCGCTGTCGCTGGAGACGCCGGTCGGCGACGAGGAGGATTCGCATCTCGGCGACTTCATCGAGGACAAGAATGCCGTCATGCCGATCGACGCCGCGATCCAGTCGAACCTGCGCGAGACCACCACGCGCGCGCTGGCGTCGCTGACGGCGCGCGAGGAGCGCGTGCTGCGCATGCGCTTCGGCATCGGCGTGAATACCGCCCACACGCTCGAGGAGGTCGGCCTGCAATTCGCGGTTACGCGCGAGCGCATCCGCCAGATCGAAGCCAAGGCGCTGCGCAAGCTCAAGCACCCGAGCCGGTCGAAGATTCTGCGGACCTTCCTCAGCGATTGAGGGCGACGGGCGGACGAGTACCAACCCGCATAGATTCTAACTCGTCTTGAATGTTGGTAGAAGTCCCCGCTCGCGAGACGATGCGCGCGGCGGTTCGCCCTCACTTCTTGTCGACGGGCTCGGGACGCTTCTCGATCACCCGGTCGACCAGGCCGAATTCCTGTGCCATCTCGGCGGTGAGGAAATAATCGCGCTCGAGCGCGTCCTCGACCGTCTTCGCCGGCTGGCCGGTGTGGTGCACGTAGATCTCGTTGAGGCGCTTCTTCAGGTTCAGAATTTCCTGGGCATGCACCATGATGTCGGTCGCCTGCCCCTGGAAGCCGCCGGAGGGCTGGTGGAGCATGATGCGGGCGTTGGGCAGGGCGAAACGCATGTCCTTCCTGCCCGCCGCCAGCAGGAGCGACCCCATGGAGGCCGCTTGGCCGATGCACAGGGTCGATACCGGCGGGCGGATGTATTGCATGGTGTCGTAGATCGCCATCCCGGCCGTGACGACGCCGCCCGGCGAGTTGATGTAGATCGAAACCTCTTTTTTCGGGTCCTCGGCCTCCAGAAACAGGAGTTGCGCGATGATGAGCGTCGACATCCCGTCGTCGATCGGACCGGTGAGAAAAATGATGCGCTCCTTCAGCATCCGCGAATAGATGTCGTAGGACCGCTCCCCGCGGGTGGTTTGCTCGACCACCGTGGGAATCAGGTAGCTCATGTAGGTTTCGCGCGGATCTTTCATTTGGACTCTTTTCGGAACGTGCGGCCGGGCGCGACCCACTTTGGGTTCTCGGGGGTGTCTGCTGCAACGAAACGAGCCGCCGTCGAATCTCGTCCCAAGGCACCAATTGCGGATCCCTGCACGGGCCGGCCCCGGCAGGGCATTCCTTGACGCTGGCTGCCGCGGATGCGATCCGGAGGCTGATACCAGCTCGCCGGACCGTACGAACAATGACGAATCCGGGCCGTGGTTCGATTCAACCCAGCCGGAAGGCGCCAGAGAGGTCAAAACGATCGGATATGGGAAACACGTCTACGACGCATTAGGGCTCGCTAAACAGCGTCATTGAGCCTATATCATGACAATCGACGTCTTGGCGTGAAATATATCCCGATTTCGGAAATATAACGACGCGCAGCCGAAGACGCTGGACGGCCCGCTCATGCCAGGGCGCAGGCCAGGTTCGCAGGCGCCGGCCGTCTTACGCCGCGCTTGCCGAGTGCGAACGAGGGAGCAAGCCATGCCGGAACATAAATTTCGTCTCGGCCAGAAGGTGCGTCTCAACCGCGGCTATCCCTATCGGCTGGTGTCCGAAGGCGCCTACGAGATCGTTCGCCGAATGCCCGACAGCGACGGCGAGTTTTCCTACCGCATCAAGAATGCGGGCGAGTCGCACGAACGCGTGGTGAAGGAAAGCGAGATCGAGCGGGTGTGAGCCGGCCCAGCGATCCAGCGGCCCGAAACGGCAGAACCCTCAAACAAGAACACCTAAGCCAAGAGTCGGGCGGCGGCGCGCCGCCCGATCTTTCGTGCCCCCTACCCGGTGTTTCCGGCGCATAGGGCCATCTCGATCACGGCATCTTTTTCAGATTGCCCAGCATCGTGGCGCAGGCTTCCGCGACCGCGGAATTGGCGGTGTCGCTGCCCGGCATCTTGGCCCAACCACCCTTCTCGATGAAGGCGCCCTGCTGCCACGAGCTGACCTTCTTGAGCTCGGTCATGTTGGCGGCGGCGTCGGCGCTGTGCTCGAACTTGTCGACGCAGATGGGCGCGAGGGCCGTCACCAGCGCGGTGATGGAACTCTTCTGCGCCGTCTCTTTGGCGGTGTTGCCGGTGACCCAGCCGCCCCAGTAGAAGCCGACGAACATGGTCGCAACCGCGCCGACGGCGGCGCCTTGTATCAAGCGGGTCGGTGCATCGCCTTGAAGAAACGAAGGAAGTTCCATGGCCTCTCCTTTCGCGCGAGATCTCCCGCGGCGAGAATACCGGGAGCCCGGATGGGCCCCGGTCATCGAGTTTGATGGAATGCACGGCCGCTTTGAGATGGCGTTTCCGTCGACGCCATGATGCGCTCTATTGGCGCCGAAGTCGAATAATACCGCTGGGCCCTCACAGGCGATTTCGTCGCACCCGCGCCGCGATCGATCACGGGGGCGCTTCCGTTCATGACGCCAAGCATGCGTTTGATCGAGATCGGCGCGAACAATGCCTCGCATCCGGGCTTTCCGCCAATTCTGCAAATCGCTACTATCACCCTCCTAGGGTTGTGCTGGAGAGTCCGAGATAAGGAGGCGTCATGAAGTGGGCATCCCTTCCTGCATTCGCTCTGATGTTATCCCTGTCCCCATGTGACCGCGCCGTATCTCAGACGGCGCCCGTCCCGCGTGCGCAGATCAGGGAACGCGTCAACGAGAACGTCATGTTTCTCATGGGCGGGCAACCCGGCGCCACCTTCAACCAGCTTGCCAACGACATTTCCGTGGTGGTGACCGGAAACGATCTGCGCGTGCTGTCGGTGGAGGGAGGCGCCGCGGTCCAGAACGTGGAGGACGTGCTCTTCCTGCGCAACATCGACATGGCGCTGACCACCCAGGAGGCCATGAACTTCCTGAAGGCCTCCGGCCAGCTGGGGCCGAACCTTGAGCAGCAGCTGACCTATATTGCACCGCTGTTTCCGAATCCGCTGCAGATCCTGGCGCGCGGCGGCGCGCGAAGCATCAAGGATCTGGCCGGAAAGAAAGTCAGCTTCAACAACAAGGGCAGTGCGACGGCGCAGTTCGTCCCGAAGATATTCAAGGATTTGGGCGTCGACGTGCAGGAGTTCTTCATGCCGCAAGCCGACGCATTGGAGAGCATGCGCCGCGGCGAGATCGATGCGACCATATGCTCCTGCCCGGCACCGGTTCCGGCATTCGCGAGCATCAAGCCGGAATCGGGCTTTCGGTTCGTCAGCGTGCCCTACGAGGGGACGATCAAGGCGAGGTATCTCCTCGGTTCGATCGCAAACGACGACTATCCCGGCCTGATCCCGAAGGAAGCGCCGGTGGATACGATTTCCGCCAGCACCGTCCTGATCTCGTTCAACTGGCAGAAAGGCACGTTGCGCTATCAGCGGACCGCGAAGTTCGTCGATGCGTTCTTCTCGAAGATCGACGACTTTCACAAGCCGCCGCGCAGCCCGCTATGGAAGTCGGTCAACGTGGCGGCGAGCATTCCGGGATGGACCCGCTTTGCGGCCGCCGAGGAGTGGCTCAAAAATTGGCGCGCGGGTCAGATCAAGGCCGATGAGGCGGATTTCAGGCAGTTCTTGAGCGAGGCGGTGCCGCGGGCGACGGACCAGACCGAGCAGCTGTTCCGCGAATTCCTGCTTTGGAAAAGCAAGCGGTGACCTGAACCGCCGGGATTTCCTCCAGCGATGGGTGGCGTCCTTCACCCGTAAGGGGATGGACGCTACCCGAGCGGTTCACCGAAGGGCGGAAAATCGGGATCTTGGGGCTCTGCTCATCGGCGGATGAAAAAGCGGGCTCAGGTCGCTCGCCGTCCTGACGACGAAACGGCAGGATTTGAACCCGCGACCCCCTCGTCCCGGAATCCCGGAATCTATGTGCTATCGGCCCGCCTTTGAAAATTCCGCAATTTTCGTGACACGGCCGGCATGTGTCGCGCTTTGTTCACGGGGTTTCAATCCCGTTTCGGTCCCGGCGCACTTGATGGTCGCGCGCGCGGCGCCATTCGGGACCCCCATTCACTTTCTTTGAACCTTCTTCTTGTCCCCGGTGACTACTTCCGTGAGCCGAGGCGGTTGCGGATCCTGCCATGTGTACGTTCGGCTCCATTCGCCGTCGCGACGCCATCGTTCATTGGGGAGCACGCTCATGAAGACCTTCGTCGTCCGGATCATCGAGTCCATCCAGATCTCGCGGCAAGAGTCGGCCGATGAGATCATTTGCCGTTACGCCCATCTGCCGCGCGAGGCAGCCGCATACGATCGCCGATGCGCGGCCAAGATCGCGCAAGCGTCGGCCGCCGAGAGGCCGGGCCCGGCTGGTTCGGCTGGCGTCGCCGGGATCGAAGCCTGGGCCTGACGACCCGCGCTGGGGCGGCGGAAGCGACTTGAAAGTCGTTAATTAATTATAAACCGCCGGAGAGATATTTTTGCGGTCATGCGCGTCTTTCTGACCCTGATCGTTCTGATCGGCGCACTCTGGGCGGTCGATACATTCGCCAACGGAGGACGACTCAGTAGTGCGGCTTGGTCACAAGCCGTCTACCAGGGGAAATTATTCCAATACGAAGTGGCTTATTGGCTGCGCAGCCTCAACCGTTGAGCAGCACCGCGCCGCGACGGCCCAGCGGCTTGCGGCGCGTGCGCCGGAATACTGTTGACCGCCGCGTGGAACGCCGCCTGTGCCACCGCGAGATAGGCGAGCCGCGTCGAGACCGCGCCCGACCTGCAGCTCGCCGCGCGGGCGCCAGTCTTGATGCGCTGGCGCCCCGGCCATTTCGATTTGCCGGTCAGGCGGAACATCCGGGACACCCAAAGAAGGCGGCTACTTGAGCCGCCTTCTTCATTTTTATCTCATTGGCAGAGGTATAGCAGACCATCTTGGAGGCGGACGGTCGTACCGGGCTGGCAGATGATGCCGTTGCGCGCCGCGTAGTCGTCCCATCCGCTGTAGCCGTAAGCGGCGTAAGAGCCACCGTAGCCACCGTAGCGAGCGTAGGCGAGGCCGGCACCCGTGCCTACGATGCCGGCGCCGTACACCGCGCGCCGTGTCTGTCGACGCGCCACACCGGCAACACTCATGGGGGAAAGCGGTCGACCGATCCGCGCCTCGGACTGCGAAACGAGGCTCGATGATTGCGTGAGTGACATATTGTCATTGACAAGTAACGCCCCTGTCGCGACGGCGGCCGCGAGCGCAATTTGCGATGCACGTGTCATCTTCGGTCTCTCCTGTGACAGTCCCCACGTGCATGCGTCTTGGATGACGTTTTATCGCAACGCCGCATTGATTTAGGTCAATGTTTGTCGCCATCGGTATGTCTGCACCTTCCGCACGTGATGTTGCGCGTGAGCCGCGCGACCGATGCCGATCGACCAGATGGCGCCAGTGCCGGCCTCCCACGCCCCTGTCCGTCGCCGGGTGCCTGCCGCCTGTCCCGTCGAGGTGATGATGGCGCGGTCGTGGTCGCCGACCTTATTTCGGAAGGCATTCCACATTGAAGGCAATGATGATCTGCGCCGGGTCGGCCTCACCTATGCTCTTCAAGTGTTCCAAACCGCTTTTCAGCTGGACTGCCGCCCCCTTTAGGCTGTCCTCGAGCTTCAACTTGGCCGCCTTGCATCGCTCTTCATTCGAGAACTCCTGGAACACCACGGTCGGGAGGAGCCTCCATTCCGCCTTGTCGTTGGTAGCGGCCGGATTGACTGAGTAGGAGAAGACGTACATCAGGATCCACATCGGCGTGCTCCACTTGTGGCACACGACACCCGCCCGGCGGCCACTGCTTCCAAGGATTGCCCTGATCAGAGCCTCTGTCCGGTCGAGCCTACGACAAGCTCTCCAGACCGTGATGGCCTGCGTGGCGTCGTCAGGCGGCGTATCATTGGTGGCTTCGAGATTACACCTTTCCAGCGCGCAATGCGACCAAGGATCATCCGCCGCCATCGGGTCATCGACGAGCGAAACGAACCCAAGCCGCCGGTCGAGTACCCGCGGGCCACGCTCGATGTCGTCGACGACGGTGACAACCTGACCGAAGTGCTCGGCCGCGTCGCCGATCTCGCGATCGCGCGGCGGCGTTTGAAGTGGCCGTCGCGAAGTATCCCGACAAGCGCCTGTTCGCGCGCGAGCGAGCGCGCGTCATTCGACGCGACGACGAACCGCGAGGCTGCTCGCGACGGCGAAGCACGTCGGGTGAAGCACCGATAATTAAACTTGCCGTTCGATCTGCAAAAAGCGGTCGTTAAGACTGCCCGATTTCAGCGAATCGCGAAATCAACCTGGACTCCGCCTCTTTACCCTTGCCAGTGGCGAGCCACCCCTTTAGCTCTTGATCCGAATTCGGTTGACGACCCTTCATGCCTTCGAAGGCATCACGCAGAATTTGGGTTGGTGGAACTCCGCCACCGCTCTCATCGCCGTAAGCAGAAAGCCCCGTGGACTCAAACATCGTTGCCATTTTGCCCTCGTCCGTGGCGAGCCACTCTTCGAGTTCCTGATGTGAGTTCGGCTGACGACCCTTCATGCCTTCGAAGGCATCACGCAGAATTTGCGCTTGGATTTTCTCCGATTTCGCTTTTTCGTTCATGGTGATTACTCCTGCTAGGAAGTGAGCTTTCGGCGAAAGCTACTCAATGTATTTTTTATGCGGCATGACGTTCTTGAGATAGATCAAAGCGCACATCATGCTGCCGTAGATAGTTCAGTTCAAAATGGAGCGTTGGCCATGCAATCGAAGCTTCCAACTAGACACCACACACCCGATGATGATCCGGTGCCCGGCACGTTAGGCACCGGTGAGGATATCTGCCCTGACTGCAGGGGAACCGGAAAACAGGTAGACAAGGTGACGGGTAAGCAAAGTGGTCAGCCTTGCGAACGTTGCGACGGGACAGGGATCATCATCGAAGGGATTGGTTAGAGACGAGTACGAGAACTGCCCCGTAGCGTTCGCTCGCCAATGTCTGCTCTCGGGGTAGAGCGGACGCATCGCGGCCCGATCGTGCACCACGGCGCGCCTAATCGCGCTCGCGGGGCCGCCCGAGAGTTGGAGCAACTCGTGACCGAGCTTGATCGACGCTGAGACTTGCTGACCCGTTCACTGTTTTCAGCCCCAAGTGGTGCGGAATGCTGCTTCGGTGAGGCGCCTGAAATCACGCGCGCCTTCGGGGTTTCGTCGTAAGCTCAATTCGGTCCAACTCACGACCACCTGAACCATGTCTTCGTATTCGGTGCCGGACGGAATACAGAGGCTGTCGTGCGGTACCCAGACCGAATATGCTCTCATTCCCTCCGAAATGGCGATGACGTATCCCGTGCATACGCCTGCGCGCCCTTGCGCAATCTCGTTTTTGCAAATCGGCAACATGACCTTTGGGTCATAGATCGCTATGCCGATGAATTTAGCTTGTACTGGCGCGGCCATAAGCACGCTCGCGCCTAACAGCGCCGCGAAAAATTTTGCCTTCATCTTACTGCCCCTTGGGTCCGCGACCACGGGACCATTTCATTTGGACGAAGTCATTCTAGCGGGTTCGTGCGGCCAAGCGGACGCGCTCCCATGCGCCGACCTCGAGTGTCCCGCGCCGCCGGATCGCGCACCAGCGCGCGCCGCTTCGCGCTCGCGAGGCCAACGGCGGCAAATCGCTCCAAGTTTGGATCGATGTTCGTGACGCCGGCCGCGTTTCTGTCCCGATAACTGTCCCGGTCGGCCTTGCGTCGGATCACGCCAGAACAAGAAGCCATTGATGTGTGGGGAAGAAAGTTGGTCGGAGCGGCAGGATTTGAACCTGCGACCCCCTCGTCCCGAACGAGGTGCTCTACCAGGCTGAGCCACGCTCCGATACCGCTGGTGGGGCGCTATATAGCCAAGGGTCCCAGGCGCCGCAAGCGCGATGGCGGAGCCCCTTCCGGAGTGCTATGAGGCGCCAGCAACCCCTCGCAACGACGCCAGAAAACCGCTTGATCCGCCCGCAAATCGAAGGTTGACACCGTGGCCCACGAGACCCTGCGGCTCGCCGAATATGCGGCGACGCTGCGCTACCAGGACGCGCCCGCCGACGTCGTCCAGCGCGCCAAGGACACCATCACCGACGCGGTCGCGACGATCGTGTTCGGCTACGACCTGCCCTGGAGCCAGATCATCGTGGCGCATGCGCGCCGCTCCGGTCCGGGCGGCAAGAGCCGCATCCTCGGGCGTCGGCGGGCCGCTGGTGCAGGCGCCGTCGGCTGCCTTCGCCAACGGGGCGCTCGCCCATGCGTTCGAGCTCGACAATCTCACCAAGCCCGGCTCCGGCGTGCATCCGGGCGCGATCCTGCTCTCGGCCGGCCTCGCGGTCGCGCAGGAGCGCGCCCTCGCGGGCCGCGATCTCCTCACCGCGTTCATCGCCGGCGCCGAGGTGATGATCCGCATCGGGCGCGCCACCAAGCACACCAACGAGGCGCGCGGTTTCCATGCGCCCGGCACCACCGGACCGTTCGGCGGGGCGGTCGCGGTCGGCAAGCTGCTCGGGTTCGACGCCGCCAAGATGACCAACGCGCTCGGCATCGCGGGCTCGCTCTCGTGCGGGCTGCTGGAGTTCGCCAAGTCGGGGACCGGCGCCATGGTCAAGCGCCTGCATCTCGGCCGCGCGGCCGAAAGCGGCGTGCTCGCCGCGAGCCTCGCGGCCGACGGCTTTACCGGACCGATAAGCGTGCATCGAGGGCGAGCTCGGATTCCTGCGCGTGTTCTGCCGCGACACCGACGACGGCGGAGCTGCATCGCGCGGGCTGGGACGAAACCTGGGTCGACCCGCACCATCCTGATGAAGCGCTTCGCCTGCCACATCTCGGCGCACACCTCGGTGCAGGCGATCCTCGATCTGCGCGCCGAGCACGGTTTTGCGGGCGCCGACGTCGCGGCGATCCGCATCGCCGGCAACGAGAAGATGGCGAAGGTCAACAACATTCCGCGCCCAAGGACGTGATGATGTGCCAGTACTCGATCCCGTTCAGCGTCGCGCTGGCGCATTTCCGCGATCCGCGCGATCCGCGCAGCTACGACGAGAGCGCGCTCAACGACACGGCGATCCGCTCGCTGTGCGAGCGGGTGACGATCACGCTGGCGGCCGGCCACCACGATCACGCGACCATCGCGGCCGCGGTCGCAGGTCACGCTCAAGGACGGCCGCGTGCTCAAGAAGACGGTCGTCCGATTTCAAGGGCACGCCCGAGCGGCCCGCTGGACGCGGCCGATCTGCGCGAGCGGTTCATGCTGCTGACCCGCCACTGCGCGGCGCGCGACATGGAGCGCATCTTCGCGCGGCTGCAGAACATCGAGAACGAGACGAGCCTCGACTGGCTCGCCGTCGAGGCGGCGGCGCAAGCCGCCTGACCGCGACATGGCGAAGCGCCTGGCGGCGAGCGAGCGCGACGCGATCGGCGAGGCCGCCCGCGTGCTCGGCGGCCGGCGGCCTCGTCGCGTTCCCGACCGAGACCGTCTACGGCCTGGGCGCCGACGCCACCAACGGGGCGGCGGTCGCCAGGCTCTACGCCGCCAAGGGACGGCCCGCATTCAACCCGCTGATCGCCCATGTGGGCGAGCTCGCGGCCGCACGCGCGCTCGCCGGTTTCGACGCCGCCGCGGAGACGCTCGCCGCGGCGTTCTGGCCGGGGCCGCTGACGCTGGTGCTGCCGAAGAGCGCGGACTGTCCCGGTCGCCGAGCTCGCGACCGCCGGCCTCGATACCATTGCGGTGCGCCTTCCGGCTCATCCGATCGCGCGCGCGCTGATCGCCCGCGCTCGGCAAGCCGGTGGTCGCGCCATCGGCCAACCGTTCGGGCCATGTGTCGCCCACCACCGCCGACCATGTGATGGCCGACCTTGCGGATCGCATCGACCTGGTGCTCGACGGCGGGCCGGCGCCGGTCGGGGTGGAGTCGACCATCCTCGCCTGCCTCGGCGACGGCGTCACGCTGCTGCGCCCGGGCGGGCTGACGCGGGAAGCGATCGAGCGCGTGCTCGGGCGCCCGGTGGTCGAGGCGCCGATCGCGGCCGGCACCGACGAGGAGGGCCTGCTCGCGCCCGGCATGCTCGCCTCGCACTACGCGCCGCGCGCGACCCTGCGGCTCAACGCCGACGAGGTGAGACCCGGCGAGGCGCTGCTGGCGTTCGGGGCGCGCATGCCGGCGGGCGCCGCGCAGGCGGTGAGGACGCTGAACCTCTCCGCGCGCGGCGAGCTCGTCGAGGCGGCGGCGAACCTGTTTTCCCATCTGCGCGAGCTCGATCGCGCCGGCACGCGCGCCATTGCGGTGATGCCGATCCCGCACGAAGACCTGGGCGAGGCGATCAACGACCGGCTGGCCCGGGCGGCGGCGCCGCGCGGATAGCTCGCCCCCCGCGCCCGGCTTTCCCACCCCGAGAACAATCGAAAAACAGTTCTTGCGCCGGGCTTCCCGCACGGCGAGAATGCAACCTTGGAAGGAACATTTTCGTTGCAGCGCCAAGTCTCGCGACGTCAGTGGATCCGTTCGATAGGGGTTATTGCCGCTGGCACGTGCTTCGCGTGCCGTGCCGAGTCGGCGGCTGCGCCCAAGCGGGTGATATTGCTCCACTCATTCGGTCGCGAATTCCGGCCGTGGAGCGAATATGCCAAGGGCATCCGCGCGGAACTCGAGGGTCAATCGCCCTGGCCGTTGGACATCATCGAATTTTCGCTACCGGCCGCCCGTTTCTCCGGCGACGACACCGAGCAGCCCTTCGTCGACTACCTTCAGGCCCTCTTCGCCAAGCACCCGCTCGACCTCATCGTGAGCATCGGCGCGCCTGCGGCCGCTGTCGTTCAGCGCCACCGGCCGCAGCTCTTTCCCGCAACCCCCATGGTGCTGACGGCGGTGGAACGACGGCGAGTTGTCTATACGAACCTGACCGAGAACGACA
The DNA here is from genome assembly GCA_963791155.1 of uncultured Pseudomonadota bacterium. Taxonomy (GTDB): domain Bacteria; phylum Pseudomonadota; class Alphaproteobacteria; order Rhizobiales; family Xanthobacteraceae; genus JAVDCA01. Next base: position 211,909 of record CAWBRI010000009.1, on the reverse strand, counting down.
CGGTCGTCGCGGTAGCTCATGACCTTCCTGCCGTCATCGACAACATCTTGCGGGTGCTGCCGGATACCAGGAACGTCGAGGTGGTGAACGGCAACTCTCCTCTCGAAGAGTTCTGGCGGGAGGAGATGCGCAGGGAGTTCAAGCCGTTCGAAGGCCGGGTTGCATTTACGTGGTATAATAATCTGTCGTTCGACGACATCCTCAAGCGCGCCGCTACGCTTCCACCGCACTCCGCGATCTTCTGGGAGCTTTTGATCGTCGATGCTACGGGCGCGGTGTACGAGGGCGACAAGGCGTTGACGAGGGTGCACGCCGTCGCCAATGCGCCCATTTTCTCCTTCGACGATTCCTTCTTCGGCGAAGAGCTTGTCGGCGGTCCGATGCATTCGGTGCTCGAGGGATGTCGGCAGACTGCCGCCGTCGCGGTTCGCATTCTGGGCGGCGAAAAGGCCGGAGACATCAAGACGCCGCCGCTCGGATTTGCGGCGCCGAAATTCGACTGGAGGCAAATGCAGCGCTGGAACATCAACGAAAACGTGCTGCCGCCGAACAGCACGGTCTATTTCCGCGAGTCCAGCGCCTTGGAAAGGTATCGTCCGCAGATTCTGGCAGTCTCGGCTGCGGTGCTCGCGCAGGCCGCGTTGATCGCTGGGCTCATCTACGAGCACCGGCGCCGCAATCTCGCGGAGATAAGGTCGCGCAATGCCATTGCCGAGCTGTCCTCCATGAACCGCAGGGCGGCCGCCGGCCAGTTGTCCGCCTCCATCGCTCACGAGGTCAGCCAACCCCTGACAGCCATCACGGCCGAAGCCGCTGCCGGGTTGATCTGGCTTAGAAGGGCGACGCCAGACCTCAGCCAGGCGAAAGCCGCGTTGGAGCAAATCCTGTCCGCCAGCCATCGCGCGGGCGACATCGTCCAGACCATTCGCGCAATGTTCACGAAGGACTCGAGCGAGAGAGTCCCGGTCGACATCAACAGCGTCATCCTGTCGGTTCTGTCGATTGTGCGGATCGATCTGCAGAAAAATGACATACAGGTTCGGACCGAGCTCGACGACCAGCTCCCCGCCGTGGCAGGCGACAAAGTTCAGTTGCAGCAAGTCACCCTGAACCTGGTGATGAATGCCATCGATGCCATGCAATCGGTGGAGCGTCGCGTATTGAGAGTTCAGTCCCAACGCAGCAAGCCCGACAAGGTGACGGTATCCATCGAGGACTCCGGGACAGGCATCGACCCGGCTGTCATTGATCGGATATTCTACCCGCTGTTCACCACCAAGACCCAGGGGACAGGGATGGGCCTCGCCATTTGTAAGTCGATCATCGAGAGCCACGGCGGGCGAATTTGGGCGTCATCTGACGTCCACAAGGGCACGATCTTTCACTTTGAATTGTCGACCGGCGCCGTAGGTCAATAGGTGTGCGGAAACGACCGCATTGCGGTGATGCCGATCCCGCACGAGGGCTTGGGCGAGGCGATCAACGACCGCCTGGCCCGGGCGGCGGCGCCGCGGGCATAGGCTCGCGTCCCCGGCGCGGCGCTGCCCTTGTGGGCGAAGCTGAACCGTCGCATGTTGCGGCGCCGGCCGACGGTCGGCGCGTGTCCGGCCGGTGGCCGGCGAGTCATCACGAGCCGTTCATGAATATCGCGCACCAACCCACGAGCATCGCCCCCGACCTGCTGGCGCGCTTCATCGCGCTGGTCGGCGAAAAATACGCCGTCACCGATCCGGCCGAGCAGGAGAAATACCTGGTCGAGGGCCGCAATCTCTATCGCGGCACGTCGCCCGCGGTCCTGCGGCCGGGCTCGGTCGCCGAGGTCGCCGCGATCCTGCGGCTCGCCAACGAGACCGGCACGCCGATCGTGCCGCAGGGCGGCAATACCGGGCTGGTCGGCGGGCAGATCCCGCACGACGGCGAGCTCCTGGTCTCGCTCACCCGGCTCGACCGCATCCGCGAGGTCGACGCCGCGTCGAACACCATGACCTGCGAGGCGGGCGTCGTGCTGGTGAAGGCGCAGCAGGCCGCGGCCGACGCCGACCGGCTGTTTCCGCTCTCGCTCGGCGCCGAGGGCAGCTGCACCATCGGCGGCAATCTCTCGACCAATGCGGGCGGCACCGGCGCGCTCGCCTACGGGGTGGCGCGCGACCTCGTGCTCGGCCTCGAGGTGGTGCTCGCCGACGGGCGCGTGCTCGACGTGCTCAACAAGCTCAAGAAGGACAACACCGGCTACGATCTCAAGCAACCTGTTCATCGGCGCCGAAGGCACGCTCGGCATCATCACGGCGGCGGTGCTCAAGCTGTTTCCGCGCGCCGCGCTCGGTCGAGACCGCCTTCATCGGCGTGCCCTCGCCGCGCGCCGCGCTCGATCTGCTCAATCTGGTGCAGGAGCGCACCGGCGGCGCCGCGACCACGCTTCGAGCTGATCAGCGGCATCGCGCATCGAGTTCGCGGTCAAGCACGGCCCGGACTGCCGCGATCCGCTGACCGCCCCGCATCCCTGGTACGTGCTGCTCGAGCTCTCCTCGAGCGAGCGACCACGGGCCTGCGCGAGCGCGCTCGAGGACGTGCTCGAGGCCGGCGATGGAGGCCGGCCTGGTCGCCGACGCGGCGATCGCGGAGAGCCTCGACCAGCGCCAGGCGTTCTGGCAGCTGCGCGAGCTGCTGCCGGAAGTGCAGAAGCCCGAGGGCGGCTCGATCAAGCACGACGTCTCGGTGCCGCTCGCCCATGTGCCGGCGTTTCTCGCCGAGGCCGACGCCGCGGTCGAGGCGCTGGTCCCGGGCGCGCGGCCGGTGCCGTTCGGCCATCTCGGCGACGGCAACATCCACTACAACGTCACCCAGCCGGTCGGCGCCGACAAGCGCGGCGTACCTGGCGCGCTGGTACGAGGTGAACGCCGTCGTGCACGCGGTGGTGAGGAAATACGGCGGCTCGATCTCGGCCGAGCACGGCATCGGCGTGATGAAGCGCGAGCTGCTGCCCGACGTGAAGGACCCGGTCGCGCTCGACCTGATGCGCACGCTGAAGAAGCACGCTCGACCCGAAGGGCATCCTCAATCCCGGCAAGGTGCTGTGAGGGTAGATTGCAGATTAGTGTATGCACTGAGCCCGCACTCCCTCTCCCCGCTTTTGCGGGGAGAGGGTTGGGGTGAGGGGCGCTGAGCTTCAGCTAAGCACGGACTTGCGGAGACGCCCCCTCACCCGCCGCCCGCGCTCACGCGCGGTCGTCGACCTCTCCCCGCTCGCGGGGAGAGGTCGAACCGCGCGCGTGGCGCGCCGCACTGACTCAAAACAGCGACTGCTGTCCGTCATCCTTCCTCGGCTTTGCTTTCGCGACGGCCGTACCGTCGGCGCCTCGGCGCCCGGCGTCACGGGCTCGATCAGCGTCGGCGCCATCGTTCGCGGTGCGATTGACCGCAGTCGAGACCTCGTAGGCCTGCGAACCGGTTCTCCGGCGCCGGCACCAGCAGCGCCGGCGGCGGTCTCGGCGTCGACCCTGGCGCAATCGAGCCACAAGTCGAACGCCTCCGGCGGCGATCACCGCCGGCATGCGGTCATGCAGCGCGCGCAAGGTGCGGTTGGCCGCGGTGGTGACGATGCAGGCCGTCTCCACCTCCTCGCCGTTCGGCCCCATCCAGGGCTCCCACAGGCCCGCGAATGCGACCAGGCCCCTCGGCGGTCGGCGAAATACGGCCGCTTGCGCTCGCCGTCCTGCTTCCATTCGTAGAAGCCGTCGGCCGGGATCAGGCAGCGCCGCCGCCGCATGGCGTTGCGGAACGCCGGCTTGTCGAGCACGGATTCGGCCCGCGCGTTGATCAGCAGGCTGAAGCCGCGCGGGTCCTTGACCCAGGACGGGATCAGGCCCCAACGCACCAGCGCGAAGCTGCGCTGGCCATTGACGAGCCGCACCACCGGGATCGGCTGGGTCGGCGCGACATTGTAGCGGGGCGGGAAATTCGGCTGCTCGGCGTAGCCGAAGGCGCTCGCGCATCGAGCCTCCGGCGTGGTCTTGATGACGTAGCGTCCGCACATCGGCAAACTCCCGTATCTCCCGGCCGTTAATGGGGCTTTTAACCGGCCCCGGCGACACTGCCCGGTTAGCTCCCGCTCACGCCCGACCGATGCAACCACGATGAACGCACAGCCCGGCCCGCGCCCGAACAGTCTGCCGACGCCGCGCGCCCCGGCGTCGACGCGGTGCGCCTGGACGGAACCAATATCAATCCGGTGACCGGGCTCGCCACCGACTACCTCAACCATTTCAACGAAGCCATCATGCTGCTCGAGATGCTGCCGATGGCGCCCGACTGCAAGGCGGATTTCCTCGCCTGGCGCCCGATGAGCTATGCCGAGCACTTCGCCGCCTCGCACTTCAAGCACCGCGACCTCGCGATCGCCGCCTACGAGGTCGCCGACCCGGCGCTATCGCCGGCAGCTCGACGAGATCGCCGACCAGATGAACGAGATCCTGACCGCGGCGCACGACGGCCATGACGGCAGACCTCTCGCCGCACACGGCCGGCATCCTGGCGGAAGCGGCCGCCGCGCTGGCTCAAGCCCGCTGGTGGCGCGCGCCGGCGCGGTGATCAACGGCGAGCTCAGCCGGCCGCCAAGGCGCCGAGCGACGAGTCGATCCCGCAGGACGCGGTCGATGCGCTGTTCGACGGCGCGTCGAACGCTCGAGATCAGAACGCTCGAAAGCTCCGTACCGTGACCGACGGCCGATCCTATCCGACCCGCCCCTATCTCGCCGTCAGCGCCGCCATCATCCGCGACGGCAAGGTGCTGATCGTGCGCCGCGCGCGGCCGCCGGCGCACGGCGCTCTTCACGCTTGCCGGGCGGCGGCGTCGAGGCGGGCGAGACCCTGCGTGAGGCGGTCATCCGCGAGGTGCGCGAGGAGACCGCGCTCGCGATCGAGCCGCTCGGCGCTCGCCGGCCACCGCGAGGTGATCGCGCGCGACGCACGACGGCAGGGTCGAGCGCCATTTCGTCATCCTGCCGTTCGCGGCGCGCTGGATCTCCGGCGACGTCGTGCTCAACGAGGAGCTCGCCGAGGCGCACTGGCTTGCGCCGGCCGAGCTCGACGGGCCTCGCACACGACCGAGGGCCTCGCCGACATCGTCGGGCGGCGTTCGCGATCGCGGGTCAGCCGCTCGGCGGCCGCGCCTCGCGCGCGTTGCGCCTTGCCATCGCGCCGGCGCCGGCCTATCTCCGCTGCGCCATGCTCAAACGCGCCCTCGATCATCGCCCTGATCGCCGGCACGCTGGCGGCGCCGGCGCGCGCCGCCGAGGGCGCCGGCGCCGTTCGACGACGATCTGCTGCGGCTGTCGGAAATCCTCGGCGCGCTGCACTATCTGCGCGGCATCTGCGGCCCCACCGAGGGGCAGAAATGGCGCAACGAGATGCAGGCGCTGATCGACGCCGAGGCGCCGCCCGGCGCGCCCCGGCGGGCCCAGATGATGGCGAGCTTCAATCGCGGCTATCGCGGCTTCCAGCAGACCTACCGGACCTGCACGCCCGCCGCCGACCTCGCGATCCGGCGCTACCTCGACGAAGGCGCGAAGATCTCGCGCGAGGTCACGGCGCGCTACGCGAATTAGCGCATTTTCCTTCGGCCGGACGCGGACCCTCGATCGGTCGAATGCGCGCTTTGCCATTAACCTTTCCTAAAGGTCCGGCTATGCGGCGCGCCTGCCCGTGCTAATTTGGCCCCATAGGGACAGCGGCGAGCAACGCCGCATGTGGGTCAAACATGTCGATTGTCATGCGTATGCCGCCCGCTCGTGGGCCGCTTCCGGATCACGAGCAGAAGCAGGCGGCGATCGGCTACCTGCACGAGGCCTGGGCGGAAGCCCGCCTCGACGGCATCGACGGCGACTGCATGGCGCAGGCCTGCCTGTTCGCCGCGCTGAGCGAGCTCGTGACGACCTACGGCGAGGACGCCGACCGCCCGCTTCGCCGAAGGGCCTCTCCAAGCGCATCGCCAACGGCGAATTCTCGATCGAATCCCTGCGGCAATAAAACGCCAGCCTCGCGGCGGGCCGGCCAATGCGCGCAGCGGCCGGGCAGCCGGGATTGCGTCGCGGCGCCCGCAATGACAGACTCGCGGTCGTTTCCCTCGGATTCCTGGTCGCATTTTCCGCGGAAAATCGGAGCCGTCCGCGGCCAAGCCCGAGACAGGCTTTCACCCGAAGATGCGCGGATCGGCAGCGATGCCATGCGACGCTTGTTCTCTTGCTCTGATGGCCACCACCATCGTCGTCGCGGCCGGCGCGATCGCGCTTGCGCAAACCAGGGTGCGCACCGAGACCGTGCGGCCGTCGGGGGCCGCCGGCCGGATCCAAGCAGGAATCCCGACAGTCCTGCGGCCACCGACGCCGTGCCGAGCCGCAAGACGCAGGCCGCGCCGGCGCAGACCGCAGCCTTGCCCGAGATCATCACCGACCTGTCGCGCCTGCCGCCGCGCGTCGCGCGCATGCGCGAGCGCATTCTCGAGGCCGCGCGCTCGGGCAGGCTCGACCGGCTCGTCGCGGTGATGCGTTCGAACGAGCTGATGCCGATCTTCTCGCTCAACGACGACAAGGATCCGATCGTCTACTGGAAAGCCAATTATCCCGATTCCGACGGCGTCGAAATTCTCGCCACCGCTGATCGACATCCTCGAAGCGGGCTTCGTCCATGTCGACCCCGGCACGCCGCAGGAGATCTATCTGTGGCCCTATTTCGCGCGCATGCCGCTCAAGGACGCTGACGCCGGAGCAGAAGGTCGAGCTGTTCAAGATCGTCACCGGCGCCGACTACAAGGACATGGTCGACTTCGGCGCCTACAATTTCTACCGCCTCGGCATCGGCGCCGACGGCACCTGGCATTTTTTCGTGACCGGGGATTGAGCAGCGATGCCGTCGGATCACCAACCCCGGCGGCGTCATGCCCGCGCAAGCGGGCATCCAGTACGCGAAGGCGGGGCGGGCTGGCGTCTACGCTTGAGCCGAAATGAAGGTGTGTACTGGATCGCCCGCTTGCGCGGGCGATGACGTTGAAATTCGTTGGCCGAGTGGCACGCTTCGCTTTGCCGACCTACGGGCCACGCTGCGCCTGACTACAGCGCCTCCAGGAACCGCATCGCCTCGCCGCGCCCGGGCGTGACGATCTCGCCCTCCCACATCACGCGCTGGCCGCGCACGATGGTGCCGACCGGCCAGCCGGTCACCGTCACGCCGTCATAGGGCGTCCAGCCGGCGCGCGAGCCGATCCCGCATTGGTGATGGTCTCGCGCCGCTTGAGATCGACGACGGTGAAGTCGGCGTCGTAGCCGACCGCGATCCGGCCCTTGCGGGCGATGCCGAACAGGCGGTTCGGTCCGGCGCTGGTGAGATCGACGAAGCGCTGGCAGCGTCAGCCGGCCGGCATTGACGTGATCGAGCATGATCGGCACCAGCGTCTGCACGCCGGTCATGCCGGACGGGCTCGCCGGATAGGGCTTGGCCTTCTCCTCGCGCGTGTGCGGCGCGTGGTCGGAGCCGAGCACGTCGACGATGCCCTGGTCGAGCCCGCGCCAGAGCGCGGCGCGATGGGTCGCGTCGCGCACCGGCGGGTTCATCTGGGCGAGCGTGCCGAGCCGCTCGTAGCAATCGGGCGCCGCAAGCGTCAGATGGTGCGGCGTCACCTCGACCGTGGCGACGTCCTTGTGGTCGGCGAGGAACTCCATCTCCTGCGCGGTCGTGACGTGCAGCACGTGGATGCGCTTGCCGGTCTCGCGCGCGAGCCCGACCAGGCGCTGCGTGCAGTGAAGCGCGGCCATCTCGTCGCGCCAGACCGGATGCGAGCGCGGATCGCCGTCGATGCGCTGGTCCTTGCGCTCGCGCAGCCGGTACTCGTCCTCGGAATGGAAGGCGGCGCGGCGGCGGATCGCCTTCAGGATGTCGCGCACGCCGTCGTCGTCCTCGACCAGCAGCGAGCCGGTCGACGAGCCCATGAACACCTTGATGCCGGCGCAGCCGGGCAGCCGCTCGAGCTCCGGCAGATCCCCGGTGTTCTCGCGCGTGCCGCCGACGAAGAAGGCGAAATCGCAATGCATGCGGTGATGGCCGCGCGCGACCTTGTCGGCGAGCGCCTCGGCGCTGGTCGTGGGCGGATTGGTGTTGGGCATCTCGAACACCGCCGTGACGCCGCCCAGCACGGCCGAGCGCGAGCCGGTCTCGAGGTCTTCCTTCTGGGTCAGGCCGGGCTCGCGGAAATGCACCTGGGTGTCGATCACGCCGGGCAGCACGTGCAGGCCCTTGGCGTCGATCGTCGCGCCGGCCGTGGCGCGCGCGAGGTCGCCGATCGCGGCGATCCGGCCGGCCGTGACGGCGATGTCGCGCACGCCCTCGCCGTCCTGGTTGACGACGGTGCCGCCCTTGAGGATCAGATCGTAGGTCTCGGCATTGCGATCCATTGCCCTTGAGGCGCGCGACAGAGCGCCTTACGTTCCGGCGCAACGCTTGGCAAGGGTCCCGCAAAGGTCTTGGAGATCATGAAAGCAGCGCTTCTCCCCGATCGCGGCGTCGTCAAGGTCGCCGGCGAGCCCGCGCGGAGCTTTCTCAACGGGCTCCTCACCGCCGATATCGGCCAGGTGACGCCCGAGCGGCCGCGCTTTGCCGCGCTGCTGACGCCGCAGGGCAAGATCGTGGTCGATTGCATCGTGGTCGAGGCGCCGGCCGAGGACGGCGGCGGCTTCTTCCTCGACTGCCCGCGCGCGCTCGCGACGACCCTGGTCGACAAGCTCAATTTCTACAAGCTGCGCGCCAAGGTCAGTGTCGAGGATCTGTCCGGAGGCGCTCGGCGTGCTGGCGCTGTGGGGCGGCGGCGGCGCCACCGACTACGGCCTCGTCTATCCCGATCCGCGCCTGCCGGCGCTCGGCTCGCGCGTGATGCTGCCGCCGCATCTCGCCGAGCGAGGCGGCAGCCGATCTCGGCGCCGAGCTGGTCGATGCGCCGGCCTACGAGGCGCACCGCATCGCGCTCGGCGTGCCGCGCGGCGGGCTCGATTTCATCTACGGCGACGCCTTCCCGCACGAAACCGACATGGACCAGCTCAACGGCGTCGATTTCGACAAGGGCTGCTATGTCGGCCAGGAAGTGGTCTCGCGCATGGAGCATCGCGGCAGCGCGCGCACCCGCGTCGTGCCGGTCGCCTACGAGGGCGATCGCGCCGGAGGCCGGCGCGCCGTCACGGCGGGCGACAAGACCGTCGGCACCATCGGCTCGGCCGCGGGCGGGCGGGCGCTCGCGATGCTGCGGCTCGACCGCGTCGACGACGCGCTCGCCGCCGGGACGCCGCTCGTCGCCGGCGGCGCGACGCTTGCGGCTCGTCAAGCCGGACTGGGCGCGCTTCGCCATGGCCGGGCGAGAAGCGAGACGGCGCGAATGAAACGCCGCATCGCTCCACGCCGACGGCCTCCATCGCTGCCCCTGGCCGAAGGACGATCCGCTCTATGTCGCCTATCACGACACCGAATGGGGCGTGCCGGAATACGACGACCGCGCGCTGTACGAAAAGCTCATGCTCGACGGCTTCCAGGCCGGCCTGTCGTGGATCACCATCCTGCGCAAGCGCGACAATTTCCGCCGCGCCTTCGACGGCTTCGAGCCGGAGAAGATCGCGCGCTACGGCAAGCGCAAGATCGACGGCGCTGATGCAGGATGCCGGCATCGTGCGCAATCGCGTCAAGATCGAGGGCGCGGTCGCCTCCGCGCGCGCCTAGCTCGACGTGATGGAGAAAGGCCCGGGCTTCTCCAAGCTGCTGTGGGACTTCGTCGACGGCCAGCCGAAGATCAACCGCTTCCGCTCCGGCGCCGCAGATGCCGGCCGAGACGCCGGTCTCGCGCGCCATGTCGAAGGAGCTCGCCGCGCGCGGCTTCAAATTCTGCGGGCCGACCATCGTCTATGCCTTCATGCAGGCGGTCGGCATGGTCAACGATCATCTGGTGAACTGCCATCGGCATGCCGCGCTGGCCGCGCCGGCCAAGCGGCGCTGAGACGTGACGCGCGAACCGGCCACGCCCGCCCGATCGCCGCGCAGCGCCGCGCCGCCGCGCGCCTGGCAGCGCATGCTGTCGGGCCGGCGGCTCGATCTGCTCGATCCCTCGCCGCTCGACATCGAGATCGAGGACATCGCGCACGGGCTCGCGCGCGTCGCGCGCTGGAACGGCCAGACCGTCGGCGCGCATATCTTCTCGGTGGCGCAGCACACGCTGCTGGTCGAGGAGATCGCCGCGCCGCCGCGGCGGCGAGCCCGATCGCCGGCTCGCGCTCGCGCTGCTGCTGCACGACGCGCCGGAATACGTGATCGGCGACATGATCTCGCCGTTCAAGGCGGTGATCGGCGACGCCTACAAGGCGCGTCGAGAAGCGGCTGCTGGCCGCGATCCATCTGCGCTTCGGCCTGCCGCCGGAGCTGCCGGCCGACGTCGTCAAGCTGATCAAGGCCGCCGACCGCGGCGCGGCCTTCCTGGAAGCGACGCAGCTCGCCGGCTTCTCGGCCGCCGAGGCGCGGCGGTTCTTCGGCGCGCGGCCCGGCGCTGCCGGCCGCGGTCGAGCGCGACTATCTGACGCCGTGGCCGGCCGAGATGGCCGAACGGCGCTATCTCGAGCGATTTGCCAGGCATTTCGGCGCAAGCCGTCGGACCTGATCCGGGCCGGACGCCGGCTCCGCCATGCGTGAAGACCGCCGATTGCGATCATGATGCGGAACATCGAAGGACTCGATGATCCACGTCTGCTCGCTCGCCGCGGCTGCACGACACGGTCGCGAAGACCGGCGCGCGCCATGTCGTCACCCTGCTCGGCGTCGACGACCAGGTGCAGCGGCCGCCGGCGTGTCGGCGCGACAATCATCTCTTCCTGCGCATGGACGACATCACCGAGCCGCTCGACGGCCACGTGGCGCCGGACGACGAGCATGTCGAACAGCCTGGTCGATTTCGTGCGCGGCTGGGACCGGGCGGCGCCGATGGTCATCCATTGCTGGGCCGGCATCAGCCGCTCGACCGCGGCGCCTTCATCGTCGGTCTGCGCGCTCAATCCGCAGCGCGACGAGCGCGACGATCGCGCGGGCGATCCGCCGCGCCTCGCCGACCGCGACGCCGAATCTCCGCATCGTCGCGCTCGCCGACGCCATGCTCGGGCGCGACGGCCGCATGATCGCGGCGATCGAGGCGATCGGGCGCGGCGAGACCGCGCGGCGAAGGCGAGCCGTTCCGGCTCGATCTCGAGTGACCGCATGACCGCCGCCGACGCGGACCGCGATCGAGATCGGGCTGACCGCCGCGATCGTCGCGGTCGACGGCGACGAGCCGATGATCCTGGTGGCGCGGCGACGGCGGCGACCGCGCGCCGGCCTGCCGTTCGGGCCGTTCGATCCGCTCGAGCACCGCACCTTCGAGATCGGCCTGCGCGCCTGGGTCAAGGCGCAGACCGGCCTGTCGGTCGGCTATGTCGAGCAGCTCTACACCTTCGGCGATCGCGGCCGCCATGCCGGCCGGCGACGGGCCCGCATGTGGTCTCGGTCGGCTATCTGGCGCTGACGCGCATGCCCGACAGCGCGCGGCGCTGCGGTCGGCCGGCGCCGGCTTCGAGCCGTGGTACCGCTTCTTTCCGTGGGAGGACTGGCGCGACGGCCGGCCCGCAGATCCTCGACGCGCACGATCCTGCCGGCGCTCGACGAATGGGCGCGCGCACGAGACGCCCGACGACCCGCCCCGGCCGCTCGGCCGGCGCGAGCGGCTGCGTCTGTGCTTCGGCGTCGGCGGCAGCCCGTGGGACGAGGAGAAGGTGCTCGACCGCTACGAGCTGCTCTACGAGGCCGGACTGGTCGAGGAGGCGCGCCGCGACGGCCGCGAGGCCGCGCTCGCGCGCAAGACCTTGCCGGCGCTCGGCGAGCCGATGCGCCTCGACCATCGCCGCATTCTGGCGACCGCCATCGCGCGGCTGCGCGCCAAGCTCAAATACCGCCCGGTGGTGTTCGAGCTGATGGCGCGCGAGTTCACCCTGACCGAACTGCAGCGCACCGTCGAGGCGATCTCCGGCCGGCATCTGCACAAGCAGAATTTCCGCCGGCTGGTCGAGACCGGCGCGCTGGTCGAGCCGACCGGCGAGATGTCGACCGCGACCGGCGGGCGGCCGGCCGCGCTGTTTCGCTTCCGCCGCGAAGTGATCCAGGAGCGCCCCGCGCCCGGCCTGCGGCTCGGCGGACGCGGCTAGCAGGCTGCTGAAAAACCCTCCGTAGTCATTCCGGACGCCGCGAAGCGGCGGTCCGGAATCCATAACCCCGGTCGAAAAGATGTGGGAATACAGGGGTTATCGATTCCGGGTCCCTCGCTTCGCTCGGGCCCCGGAATGACAAAATTGGTTTTTCAGCAGCCTGCTAGAGCATTCCCGGCCAAGGCCCGTCCAAGTGCCGAATCTGCCCGATTTTTCCGATCTGCCTTCGAACCTTCCGGGCGCGCCGCCCGACTCATGCACAGGCTGCACGAGATTCGCTTGCGCGGTCCATTCACCTTTGTGCGCGACCGGCTTAGCATCGCCTGCAAGCTGCCGCCGGGGGGCGACTCATGTTCACGATCCTGATCGGTCTCGTCGTACTGGCGTTTCCGATCGTTGCCATCATCGCGCTCGTGACCGCCATCGGGGCGCGCGACCGCATGCGCGCGCTCGACCTGCGCCTTGTGGCGCTGGAGCGCGGACTGTCGCAGGTCGCGGGCGCCCGCACCGGCGCCTCAGCCGACCGTCGAGCGGCCCGAACCGGCGCCGGAATCGATGGCGGAGACGGCCGCGCCGCCGGCGGCTCCCGCATCTCCCGTGGCGCCGATACCCGCGCCCGCCGCATCCCCGTCGCCGCCTCACGTCGCCGCCCCGGAAACACCCGCGCCGGGCCGGGCCGAACCGGCGATCACCTTCGAGGAGCGGTTCGGCACGCGCTGGGTGGTCTGGGTCGGCGGCCTCGCGCTCGCGCTCGGCGGCTTCTTTCTGGTGCGCTATTCGATCGAGCAGGATCTGATCGGACCCGGCGTGCGGATATTCCTCGGCGCCCTGCTGGCGGCCGCGCTGATCGGCGGCGGCGAATGGACGCGCCGCAAGGAGCGGATCTCCGGCTTCGCGGGCCTGCCGACGGCGAACATCCCGAGCATCCTGACGGCGGCCGGCACCGCCGTCGCCTATGCGACGGTCTATGCCGCCTATGCGCTCTACGGATTCGTCGATGCGGCGCTCGCCTTCGTGCTGCTCGGCGTCGTCGCGCTCGCGACGCTCGCCGCCGCGCTGCTGCACGGGCCGGCGCTCGCGGCGCTCGGCCTCGTCGGCGCCTAGGTGACGCCCTTGCTCGTCTCCGCCGATCGGCCGAACTACTGGACGCTCTACGTCTATCTCGCGGTCGTCACCGCGGCCTCGTTCGGGCTCGCCCGCGCCCGCCTGTGGCGATGGCTCGCCATCACGGCGGCTCGCGTTCGGCGTGGCCTGGATGTTCCCGGGCATCCATGATCTGCGCGTGCCGTCGCTCGCCCCGCACGCATTCCATGCGGTGGCGGGCTTCGGCCTCGCGGCGCTGCTGATCGTCGCCGGGCTGTTCTACGGCCCGCCGGCCGAGCGGGACGAGATCGACGCGGTCTCGTCCGGCGCGCTCGCCGCCTATCTGTTCGCCGCCGCCGCGCTCGTGGTCGCATGGCGCCACGACACGATCCGCCCTGATCGTGCTCAGCCTCATGGTGGCCGCCACGGTTGCGATCGCGTGGCGCAGCGATGCGGCGGCGGCCGCGGTTCCGGCCGTGGCCGGGCTCGCGGCGCTGGTCGTGATTTCCTGGTCGGTCCAGCCCGTCGTCGAGCGGCTCGTTCTGCCGGGCGGCCCGAGCGCGGGCGCCATCGCGGATCCGGCGCAGGCACAGACCGGCTTCCACCTCGCGCTGGGCGCGTTCTTCGCGCTCTTGTTCGGCGCCGCCGGCTTCCTGGCGCAAGGGCGCTCGCAGCGCCCGCTCGTTCCGATGCTGTGGGCGGCGTCGAGCGCGCTCGCCCCGATCGCGATCCTGATCGCGCTCTATTATCGGGTCGCCGGCTGGGAGCGCTCGATTCCGTTCGCCGGCCTCGCGCTGGTGCTCGCGGCGTTGTTCGCGGTCGCGACCGAGACGCTCACCCGACGCGCGCCACGTCCCGGCGGCGCGGCCGCGCAGGCGATCTTTGCGTCCGGCGCGGTCGCGGCGCTCGCGCTCGCGATGACCTTCGCGCTCGAAAAAGGCTGGCTCACGGTCGCGCTCGCCCTGATGGTGCCGGGCATCGCCTGGATCGCGGAGCAGCGTCCGTTGCCGATGCTGCGCTGGCTCGCGGCGACAATCGTGGCGCTGGTGCTCGCGCGCATCGGATGGGAGCCGCGCATCGTCGGCAGCGACGTCGGCACGACGCCGATCTTCAACTGGCTGCTCTACGGCTACGGCGTTCCGGCGCTGGCGTTCTGGGTCGGCGGCCATCTCCTGCGCGAGCGCGCCGACGACGTGCCCGCGCGCACGGTCGATGCGGCCGCGATCCTGTTCACGGTGCTGCTCGGCTTCCTCGAGATTCGCCACTACATGAACGACGGCGACGTCTTCGCGGACAGCAGCGGTCTCGGCGAGCTCGCCCTGCAGGTCTCGCTCGGGCTCGCCATGGCGATCGGCCTCGAGCGGCTGCGCGGGCGCACCCGCAGCATCGTCCACAATGCGGGCGCGCTGATCATCGCCGGCCTCGCGCTTGCGGGCATCGTGTTCGGCCTGGGGCTATCGCGAAAATCCGCTGGTCACGGGCGAGCCGGTCGGCGGCACGTTCTTCAACCTGATCCTGCTCGGCTATGGGCTCCCGGCCGTGCTGGCGATCGTGCTCGCCCTCATCGCCCGCGCGACGCGCCCGACGCCGTATCGCGCGACGGCGGCGGTCGTCAGCGTCGCCCTGGCGCTGCTTTATCTGTCGCTCGAGGTCGCGCGCCTCTATCAGGGCCCCGTCCTCACCGCGGGCCCGGTGACCGATGCCGAGCAATACACCTATTCGGCGGTCTGGCTGTGTTTCGGCGTCGTTCTGCTGCTCGATCGGCATCGCCCTGTCCTCCAAGCCCGTCCGCCTCGCTTCGGCGGCGGTCACCCTGCTCACCGTCGGCAAGGTGTTCCTCATCGACATGGCCGACCTCACCGGCGTCTGGCGCGCGTTGTCGTTCATCGGGCTCGGACTGGTGCTGGTCGGCATCGGCTATCTCTACCAGCGTCTGCTGTTTCCGCGGCGAGCTCCCGCCGCCCCCTAGCGCATGATCCCGAAAAGGCCTGCCCCGGACTTGATCCGGGGTTGACAGACTTTTCGCGTAAGATCATGCGCAAAAACAAGAAGATCGAGAGCAAGATCGCTTCAATCTGAAGCGATCTTGCTCGAGGCACCGCGCGGGATCGCCCGCCAGGGTCCATGTCGGTTCGCATTTTCCCGGGCGAACGGGTATCCGGCCCGGCCCAGGTCCGGGGCAGGCTTCGGCCGGAAAGTTCCCTGTCCCTTGCCAAAGGCCGCCGCGTCGTGAAATGACCATATTATGGGGCGAAGGGCGCTGGTCCGGGCGTTCGCGCCGGTGATCGTCATGTGGAATTGTCGTATGAAAATGCTGGCGGCCCTCATCGTGACCGGATTGGCGGCGCTCGCCGGTACAGTGAATTCCGGTCGAGCCGCTGAGCCGACGGCGGCGGGTCTTTGGCAGAAGACAGACGACGGAAAGCCCGTCATCTGGGTCCTCATGGTCGACCACGCCGGCGTCTTCGAGGGCGCCATCGCAAAGACGTTTCCCAAGCCCGGCGAAAATCCCACCATGGTCTGCAGCAAATGCGAGGATGACCGCAAGAATGCGCCGGTCCTCGGTCTCTCCTTCATTCGGGGCATGAAACGTCAGGGCATGAAATACGAGGACGGCACCATCCTCGACCCGCGTGACGGCAAGATCTACAACGCCGTCATGTCGGTCAGTCCCGATGGCCAGATCCTGACGGTGCACGGCTATCTCGGCATCGAGCTGTTCGGTCGTGACGAGACCTGGACGCGCCTGCCCGACACCAGCATGGCGATGATCGACCCTGCGATCGTCGCCATGTACCTGCCGCCGCCGGCTCCCGCCGTCACACCGCGACCTCCCGCGGGCGCGCCTCCCGCAGCCACCAAGCCGAAACCCAGCGTGCGTTAGTCCTACTGCGTCGTTGCACGCAATTCTCACGGTATCATCATTCGTACGGCGTCATCGCCCGCGCAAGCGGGCGATCCAGCGCCCCGTAACGACGCTAAGTGTCTACTGGATTGCCCGCTTGCGCGGGCAATGACACAGTATGGCTAGCGCATGATCCCGAAAAAGCCTGTCCGGGATTGCCTCAATAGCGCGACGGCCGCAACGCAATGGCGGACTGCATCGGCTGCGGACGCAACTCGCCGCTCGCAATCTCGAGACGCGGATTGCGGCGCACGAAGTCGCAATAGGCGAAGCCCATGCCCCTGAGCGAGCCGCGGAAGCTCTTCGGGCTGGTCTGGACCACGTTGAAGCACGGCTGGAACAACGCGCGCGGCAGCGACGCGCATACGGAATCCGAGGTCACCCGGACCGTGCCGGAGGGGAGCGCGACGTGGCGAACCAGCCCGCCATTGAGTTGCATGGTGCCGATCACCGAGCCGTCGGCATGGATCCGCCCCGTCCCGCTGGTGCCGTCGAAACACGTATAGGCGAACAGCTTGCCGGCGATGAAGGTCCGCGCCTCCTCGGGCCGAAGCTCGCCGGCCACCACCGGGGACGAAAGAGCGACTCCCGCCACGAGGGCTGCGACCCGCCAAGATGCCAGACGCCAAGTCATGCCGAGCTCCGTGTTTGGTGGCATTCGAGCGATTTTATTCACCGAATCCTTACCATAATTCGTTGATGGACCATGAATGGCTCCGCCCAAGCCTTGATGAAATTTACCCGATTTTAACCACGAGCCGCCCGCGGACCTGCCCCTCCAGGAGGCGCCGGCCGGCCTCGATGACGTCCGCAAGGCCAATCTCGGCTGTGATTTGGGCCAATTTGGGCCGGTCCAGATGGGTATCCAGGCGCCGCCACGCCTCGCGCCGCAATTTCTGCGGGCACATCACGGAATCGATCCCGATCAGCGCGACCCCGCGCAGGATGAACGGCGCCACGCTGGTCGGCAGGTCCATGCCGCCCGCGAGCCCGCAGGCCGCGACCGCCCCGCCGTAGCGGGTCGTCGACAGCACGTTGGCGAGCGTGAGCGACCCGACCGCATCGATGCCACCGGCCCACCGCTCCTTGGCGAGCGGGCGGACCGGACCCGCAAGCTCCGCGCGGTCGATGATCTCCGCGGCGCCGAGCGCCTTGAGGTAGGGAGCCTCCTGGGGCCGGCCGGTCGAAGCGACGACCTGGTAGCCGAGTCCGGCGAGCAGCGTGACCGCGACCGAGCCGACGCCGCCGGCGGCGCCCGTGACCACCACCGGGCCGCGGTCGGGCGTGACGCCCTGGTGCTCCAGCGCCATGACGGCGAGCATGGCGGTATAGCCCGCGGTGCCGACCGCCATGGCGGCGCGCGTCGTCAGCCCGGGCGGCAACCCGACAAGCCAATCGCCCTTCACACGCGCGCGCTCCGCATAGCAGCCGAGATGGGTTTCGCCGCAGCCCCAGCCGTTGAGGATCACCCTGTCGCCCGGTTTCCAGTCGGGATGCGACGACGCCTCGACGGTCCCGGCCCCGTCGATCCCCGCGATCATCGGAAACCGCCGCACCACCGGCGCCTTGCCGGTGACGGCGAGCCCGTCCTTGTAGTTCACGGTCGACCATTCGGGACGGAATGTGACGTCGCCGTCCATCAAGTCCTTGTCGTCGAAATCCGCGAGCGCGGCAGCCTGTCCGGCGTCGCTCTTGGTGATGACGATCGCTTTGAAGGTCGGCATGGTCCGGCTCCCTGGGTGCTCGTCATTCTTAACTGCGGCGGGCGATCTCGGCCATGCGCGGCGCGCGGGCCTTCAATCCAGTTGCACCCCGAACTCGCGGATGATCGGCGCCGCATCGTTGGCGGTCTCCTCGATCAGTTCGTGAAATTCCTGCGGCGTGGACGAAACCGCGACCGAGCCTGACTTCTCGATCAGCGTGCGATAGTCCGGCGTGTCGACGATCGCCGCGATACGGCCGTTGAGGAGGTCGACGACGGACGGCGGCGTGCCGGCGCCCGCGCATACGCCGAGCCACGCATAGGCGACGAGCGGAATTCCGCTCTCCTTGAGGGTCGGCACTTCCGGCATCGAGGCCAGGCGCTCGGCGCCGGTCACCGCCAGAACCTTGACCTGCCCGGCCTGGTACAGCGGCACGATCCCGAGCGGCGGGCCGATATAGAGATGATTGCGCCCGGCCACGATCTCCTGCGTGGCCTCGGCCGATCCCTTGTAGGGGATTGCCGTCATCTTCATGCCGGTCAGCTTCTCGAGCCGCTTGGCGAGCAGGTTCTGCGTCGAGCCCGCGCCAAGATGTCCGTAGTTGACCTGGTCGGGATGCTGTCTGGTGTAGGCGATCAGCTCCTTGAAGGTCTGGGCCGGCAACGTGTTGGCGACCGCGACCGCGTAGCTGTATTTCGCGATGAGCGATATCCCCAGCAGGTCGGACAGCTTGTATTTGACGCTGCGGTAAAGCTGCGTATTGACCGCGTCGAAATAGGTGCAGAGCAACAGATCGTAGCCGTCGCGCGGATGCGACAGCACGTCGTTGGCGGCGAGCATCGCGCCGGCGCCCGGCTTGTTCTCGACCACCACCGGCCTGCCGAGCGATGCGGTCAGGCGATCGGCGAGGAAGCGCGCCGGAATGTCGGTGGGGCCGCCGGCCGTGAAGCCGACCACCAGCCGGATCGACCGCGACGGATAGTCGTCCGCCGCTGCGGGCGCCACCGAGGCGGCGAGCGCGCAGGCGGCGAGGAGGCATCGCCATCGCACCCGGCGCATATCGGCACGCAACTGGATCGGAGCGTTTCGCTGCATGGTCGGCGTCCCCGATTTTTTCGCCATCGCGTCGCAGGATCCGAACGACGCCCGCGCGCCTCAATACGGCCGCCGGCTTCCCTTGACGGTGGTGCGGAACATCAGCCGGCGCTGGTCCGAGGGGAAATCGTCGCGCGCGTGCATCGAGCAGCGGTTGTCCCACACGATCAGATCGCCGACCCGCCAGACGTGCCGGTAGACGAATTCTTGCCTTTCGGAATGATCGAACAGCGCGTTGAGCAGCGCGTCGCTCTCCGCTTGCGGCATGTCCTCGATGCGCACCGTCATGAGCCGGTTGACGTAGATCGCCTTGCGGCCGGTCTCGTCATGGGTGCGGAACACCGGGTGGACGGACTTGGCTGAAGGCCTCGACGCCACGGCCGTCGCCGCGCGTGGTGGCGCCGTAATTGTAGTGATGAAAGGCGCGCCGGCCTTCGAGTTTTTGCTTGATGGCGGGATCGAGCGACTCATAGGCCGCGTAGCCGCTGGCGAACAGCGTGTCGCCGCCGTAGCTCGGGATCTCGAGCGAATAGAGCAGCGTGCCGTTGTGCGGCACCTCGGAATGAATCTGGTCGTGATGGAAGTTCATCTCGCCGTCCGGCAGCGCGCCGATGGTCTCGCCGTTCTCGCGGATGTTCGAGATCATCATGATGTTGGGCAGCAGCCGCGAATAGCCCTTGGGAAAGAACTTTGGCGGCCGCGACAGCGGCGCGATCTCGCCGAAACAGCCCGTCACCCGCACCAGGTCCTCCTGCGAGAAGCTCTGGTTGCGAAACAAGAGAACGCAGTGGTCGAGCCAGGCCTGATGGATCGCGTCCATGGTTGCGGCATCGAGCGGGGCGCGCAGGTCGATGCCGCGAATCTCGGCGCCGATATGTTTCGACAGCGGGACCACGTCGAGCCGGGCGAGCGTCGCAGTGTTCATGACAAAACCTCGATGGCGAACCGGAATGGATGCGAGCTTATCCAAGCGACCATGCGTCAGCAACCGGACATGAGCCGGCAGCGCCGCGCGCGCTCGCCTAACGCCAGCTCTCCGGCGGCCCGCTCAGGCCCGCCAGCGCCGCCTGACCCGACATCGCCCTGCGATAGCGGCTGACCTCGCGGTGGTCGCGGACCAGGCGAGCGATATTGCGCGTCGATCAATCCGGCGGCGCGCAGCCGCACGAGATCGCGCCAGAACGACGCCAGCTGCCGGTTGCGCAGGTGGCCGACCAGCACCTTGGTGGCAAGATAGGAGCCGAGCTTGCGGTAGCGTCCGAGATATTCCGGGCGCTGCGCCAGCATAGGCGAGAAGCCCGCTCGCCGGCCGTCGCCCAGTCGTTCGACAGGCTGTCGTCGACCCAGAATTTTTCCCACAGCAGATCGGCCACCAGCCGTCCCGCGCCCTTGCGCGCGAGCCGGATCAGGAATTCGCGATCCTCGGTGAGCCGCAGCTGCGGCGCAGAATCCGCCGACCGCGAGCGCCGGTCGCGCGGCGCACCGTCATGCTGGTCGCCTCGACCGGAATCGAGGTCGCAGATCAGCGCCCATTCGAACGCCGGCGCCGCAAGCCTGACCGCCGGGAATACGCGCCTCGCGCGGCGTCGCGCGATCGAATTTCACCGCCGACGACAGGACGCAGACGAGGTCGGGATCGGCCGCAAGAGCGGCGAGCGGCACCGCCAGCCGGCCCGGCAGATAGGCATCGTCGGAATCGAGAAAGGCGACGATACTCGGCGCGGGCCGCCTCGAGCCCGAGATTGCGCGCGCCGCTCGGACCGCAGATTGCGCTCGGCCGCGATCACGCGGATGCGCGGATCGGTCGAGCGTCGCGAGATACGCGCGCGCGTGCCGTCGGTCGAGGCGTCGTCGACCACGATCAGCTCGAAGCGCGCGTCGTCCTGCGCGAGCACGCTCGCGATCGCGCGCGGCAGGCGGTGCCGGCGATTGTAGGTCGCAAGGACGACGGAAATGTCGGCGGCCTTCCACGCCGAAGCTCCCCGCGCGCGTCAAGGACCGCTCCGGCATATAGTGATATGGGGCGCGCTTTCCGGGCGGCTACCGGTTCCATCAGCCTGAAGCGCGCTGAGCTTCAGCCTATCACGCCGGCGCGGCGGCGACGCGCGCCACCGGCTTCTCGACGATCGGCAGATTGATCACCGCCGACAGGACGCCGAACAGCACCGAGAGCCACCACACCGCGTCGTAGGAGCCGGTGCGCTCGAACACGAAGCCGCCGAGCCAGACGCCGAGGAAGCCGCCGACCTGATGGCTGAAGAAGGCGAAGCCGAACAGCATCGCGAGCCAGCGCGTGCCGAACATCAGCGCGACCAGCCCGATGGTCGGCGGCACCGTCGAGAGCCACAGCAGGCCGGTGACGGCGCCGAACACGATCGCCGCACGCCGGCGCTCGCCGGCAGCGTGATGAAGGCGACGATCGCGAGCGCGCGGCCGAAATAGATGACCGAGAGAATGTAGCGCTTGGGCATGCGGTTGCCGAGCCAGCCCGCGGCAGCGAGCCGACGATGTTGAACAGCCCGATGACGCCGATGGTCCAGGCGCCGACGCTCGGCCGACAGGCCGCGGTCGAGCAGATAGGTCGGCAGATGCACCGTGACGAAGGCGAGCTGGAAGCCGCAGGTGAAGAAGCCGAGCACCAGCAGCACGTAGCTGCGATGGCCGAAGCGCCTCCGCAGCGCCTGCTTGGCCGACTGCTGCGGCGCGAGCCGCGCCGGCGACGGCCGCGCCCGCTGCGCGGCGTCGCCAGCGCGAGCGACAGCGGCAGGATGAGCAGCATGATGCCGCCGAAGATCACCAGCGTCGTTCTGCCAGCCGGTCGCAGTCGATCAGCAGCGCGCGCGAACGGCGAGAACAGGAACTGGCCGAACGAGCCGGCCGCCGTGCCGGCGCCGAACGCGAGCGAGCGCCAGCTCTCGCGGCACCAGCTTGCCGAGCGCGCCGATCACCAGGTTGAACGAGCAGCCCGACAGCGCCGAAGCCGATCAGCACGCCGGCCGTGAGATCGAGCAGGCAGCGGGCGTGGTCGCGTAGGCCATCAGCGCGAGGCCGGCCGCATAGGCGATCGCGCCGGCCCACAGCACGCGCACGCGCGCCGTAGCGGTCGGCGATCGCCGCCGGCGAACGGCTGGACCGCGCCCCACAGCAGATTCTGGATCGCGAGCGCGAAGCGAGAAGACGTCGCGGCCCCAGCCGATTCGCATCGACATCGGGGTCAGGAACTGGCCGAGCGCCGAGCGCGGCCCGAAGCTCAGCATCGCGATCAGGCAGCCGCAGACGATGACCACGGCGGGCGTGCGCCAGTGACGTGAGCCGCGTGGTCGGATGCGGACGTCGTCATGGCGGTTCCCGGCGGTTTGCGCAGGCGAGATGGCGCGCAAGGGCGGCGGATGGAGGCCGCCCCCTAAATACGGCGTTGGCCGGCGCGACCCAAACGAATCTTCGTCATCGAACCGATTCGTGCCGCGCATGGCTGAGTCTGCGGGTGGGGTCTGGCGAGGACCGGGAACGAAAGGTGCTATATGAGATTTGCTCGAAGTGAGGATAAGCTCGATGCGGGACCTGCCGGCGCAGCCGGATATTTTGGTACCCTACATATGCTCAATATGAGCATATATGCCCGCGACCCGCCAACAGGGAGATGGCGATGCCCATCCTTGCAGCCTTTGGACCGACGCCGCGACTGCCGCGCCCGCCGCCCGCGGCGGCGCGATCGCGCGCCGCAATTCCTATGGCGTCTGCCGATGCCGTCGCTCGAGTGGAACGAGGAGGTCGCGCGCGAGACCGCGCCATCTCTACGAGCGCATCAAGACGGTCGTGCCCGCCGGTCGAGTGGCCGTTCTTCGCGCCCTACGTCAAGGCGATCAACGAGCTCAAGAAGCAGCGCGGCGCCGTCATCCTGGCGCACAATTACCAGACGCCGGAAATCTACAATTGCGTCGCCGATTTCGTCGGCGACTCGCTGCAGCTCGCGCGCGAGGCGGCCAAGACCAAGGCCGACGTGATCGTGCAGTGCGGCGTGCACTTCATGGCCGAGACCGCGAAGATCCTCAATCCGGACAAGGTCGTGCTGATCCCCGACCGCCGCGCCGGCTGCTCGCTCGCCTCAGTCGATCACCGGCGACGACGTGCGCCTGCTGCGCGAGCGCTTCCCGGGCGTGCCGGTCGTGACCTACGTCAACACCTCGGCCGACGTGAAGGCCGAGAGCGACATCTGCTGCACGTCGTCGAACGCCGCTGCAGGTGGTCGAGAGCCTGGGCGCCGACCAGGTGATCTTCCTGCCCGACGAGTATCTCGCCAAATACGTCGCCTCGCAGACCAACGTGAAGATCATCGCCTGGAAGGGCCACTGCGAGGTGCACGAGCGCTTCACCGCCGACGAATTGCGCAGCTACCGCGAGAGCGATCCGTCGATCCAGATCATCGCGCATCCGGAATGCCCGCCCGACGTGATCGCGGAGGCCGACTTCACCGGCTCGACCGCGCACATGATCGACTGGGTGCGCGACCGAGCGCCCGCCCAGGGTCGTGATGGTGACCGAATGCTCGATGGCCGACAACGTGCAGGCCGAGCTGCCCGACGTCGAGTTCGTGCGGCCGTGCAATCTGTGCCCGCACATGAAGCGCATCACGCTGCCGAAAATCCTCGACAGCCTCGTCTACATGCAGGAGGAGGTCGTGGTCGATCCGCTGATCGCCGACAAGGCGCGGCGCGCGGTCGAGCGGATGATCCATCTCAAGAGCTGACGACCGAAGGTCGTCATCCCGGAAGCGGTGCGCAGCACCGCTATCCGGGATCTCGACGCCACAAGGGGGGATCCCATGTCCCTGCTCTGCCCGGACGCCTTCCTCTCCCCGCTCGCGATCGAGGAGGCGGTCGCGCGCGCGCTCGACGAGGACCTGGGCCGCGCCGGCGACGTGACGTCGATCGCCACGATCCCCGAGGGCACGCGCGGCACGGCCGTCATGGTGGCGCGCAAGGCGGGCGTGATCGCGGGCCTGCCGATGGTGGCGGCCGCCTTCCGCAAGCTCGATCCCGGGGTCGAGATCACGGGGCATGTGCGCGACGGCGCCGCGGTGGCCGCCAAGACCGCGCTGATGACCGTCGCGGGCGATGCGCGCGCCTTGCTGGGAGCCGAGCGGGTCGCGCTCAATTTCGTCGGCCACCTCTCGGGCATCGCGACCGCGACCTCCGAATTCGTACGTCGCATCGCGCACACCAAGGCGCGCGTGTGCTGCACCCGCAAGACCACGCCCGGCCTGCGCGCGCTGCAAAAATACGCGGTGCGCTGCGGCGGCGGATTCAACCACCGCTTCGGCCTCGATGATGCGATCCTGATCAAGGACAACCACATCGCGGTCGCGGGCGGCGTACGCGCGGTGCTGGAGCGCGCCAAGGCGGTCGCCGGACATCTGGTCAAGATCGAGATCGAGGTCGATACGCTCGATCAGCTGCGGGCCGTGCTCGAGGTCGGCCTGGCCGACGTGGCGCTGCTCGACAACATGGATCCCGCCACCATGAAGAAGGCGGTCGCCATGGCGGCCGGGCGGCTGGTGATCGAAGCCTCGGGCGGCATCACGCTCGACAGCGCCAAGGCGATCGCCGAATCCGGCGTCGACTATCTGTCGTCAGGCGCGATCACCCATTCGTCGCCCAATCTCGACGTGGGCTTGGATATCGAGATTTAATGGGCGGCATTGCGAGCCCCCGGGTCTTGCCTTCGGCAAGCCCGAGGACAGGCTCCGCGAAGCAATCTCGTTTCGCTTGCTCATGCGTGCCGGGCCGAGATTGCTTCGTCGCCCTTCGGGCTACTCGCAATGACCGGCGACGTTTGTCCCGCCCGGCCGGAGATAGCTTTCGCGCGCAATGAGGCGACGAAAACTCACAGCTTCTTCACCGCTTCCGTGGTCGAGGCGGCGTCGCCCCACACCGGCTTGGCGGCGCCGTCGCCCCAGTTGCGCGGGCGGTAGAAGGTGTGCACGCCGACACGGTCGAGCTTGCGCATTTCGTGCACCCATCCCGGACGCACCCACGACGCATGGTAATGCGTCGCCTTGCCGACGTCGGGCAGCCAGAGCTTGCCGTCGAGCGTGCCGCGCGCGATCTCCTTGGCACGTACCCACGCATCGGGCTCGGTCACCCGTTCCGGAATGCCGTCGCACGCGAAGGTAAATTGGCAGGCGAGATGGCGATGGCTGTTCTGGTAGACGACGCCGCAGACCGTGCCGGGATAGTAGCCTGAGAAGACGCGGTTCATGACCACTTGCGCGACCGCGATCTGGCCGCGCACCGGCTCGCCGCGCGCCTCGTAATAGACGGCGTCCGCCAGGCATTTCTCGGCCTTCGCGCGCCCCGTGACGTCGAGCCCCAGGCGCTCGGCGGGGCTCTTCGGATGTTGTCCCTCGCCGGTGACCTCGCCCTTGCTGGCGATCGTCTCGCCGCTGTGGGGCACCGGGATCGCCCGCGGCTCGATCGCCGCATCGCCTGCGCTCGGCGCCTCGAATACCTGCATGTCGTCCGGCACCCATGGCTGCATGGCGCCCAGCATGTCGCCCATCGGCGCGACGCCGAAATAGATCTGCGCGGTCTGAATCGACGGACCGTCCTCCTCGTCGAGCGCGGCCGGGTCGGGATCGGCGTCGCCCGTGCGGGTCGCGACGTCCGTGGATCCGGTCGCCGGTGTTGCGACGTCTGCGGCTTTGGTCTCGGCTGCCGCGGTTGCGGCATCGGTCGATCTGATGTCCGCCTCGTCCGGTTCGGCTTCGTCGGGAATGGCCGCATTGCGGTCGAGTGCCGACGGCGGATCGGTGTGCGTCGGCGTAACGCTCGCCAGCGCGTAGGTTTGCGTGCTGGCGCCGGCGCCCTGGCCGGCGCCATCTTGCGGTGCGGGCGACGTTTCGGACGACGGGCGTTCGTGCGGCACCAGCCGGTCGCCCTTCAGGGTGCGATCGACCTCGGGGAAAATCGCTTCGCCCGCCCGGTCGCTGGTCGCCTGGAGCGCCTGCGCGGCGAGCGACCCGGTGAATTCGGAACCGCCGAGATCGAGGCTCGCCAGCCGGAACTCGCGCAGATCCGGCATGCCCGATCCGGCCGGCTGCGGGAACGAGAAGAGCGCCGCGTGGATGGTGCCGAACGGCGACGCGATGAGATGCTGGCGGGCGCGAACTGCCGCCGCCGGCGCGCGCGCGCTCGCTGACCCGAGCTCCTGGAACCCGATCTGGGTCGGAGAAACGCCGAACATCACAACCGCAAGGGTGAAGTACGCGACCTTGGAAACGCTACATGCCACTCGCATCTCAACGCTCACGCCACTCTCTGGATACACGACGCAACACGACGCGAAACGACGCGCAACGAGCCCCGATCATGCAACCAGATGAGTAAAATTCGAGTGTTGCCGTTTGATCGCGGTCAACCTATCTGGCGAATTAACCTTGACGGGAAGTTAACCGGCGCAAGTTCCATCCGCCTCAGCGGAGCGCCACCAGATGGACCGCGAACCAGTTGCCGATCAGGAATGCGGCGAGCCCGACCAGGCATCCGATCAGCAGCAGACGGTCGGAAATGATCTCGGGAACCGGGCGCCGGCGCACGACGCGAAGCACCAGAAGGCCGGCCGCGACCACGACGAAGAAGACGATGAGCGGATGCGCCAGCACGTCGTCGCCGAACGGCCGGTTTTCGGAAAATGCGCCGAACCCCACGCCGGCGGCGCTCATCAGCCCGAACCACCAGGTCAGCACACGGCCGGAGGTGGGGTGCTGCTTCGAATTCGGTTGTTGGGGCTCAGTCATCTCCAAAGAAGTCATGTCCGCATCAGGCGTTCAAACCATCCTACTGCGTCATTGCCCGCGCAAGCGGGCAATCCAGTACTCCCGGGAGTAGATTATGAGCAGGGAGCTAACTTTCTGGGTTTACATCCTTGGCAGTCGGACGGGTCATTGAGCATTCAAATCCAAATTGGGACGACGTCTTCGCTTCCATTTCCAGCCCTTGCGTGTACTGGATTGCCCGCTTGCGCGGGCAATGACGCAGGTGGGCTGGCGGCCCTCACATCGTCACGCCCTTCTCGGTGAAATACTTCACGGCGACCGGGTAACTCATTTCAGTCCCGCCCGGTCGCAGCTCGGTGGGATTATTGGATATGGCCGTGTCGAAGCACCTATTTCGCCCGCTTAAAAGCTATGTCGATGTTACTACCGGTTATCGCGGTAAGGTTGGTGTACTTAAGCTCGTCCGCCGTAAGAGAGGTAATGGCTCGTTTTTGATCTACTTCAAGCTGGTTGGGGCGAGAGCTCGATTCGACACGAAGTGTGAGGACCTTGGACGTTTCGTCGACGGTGTATGTCCCAAAGTAGGCGATCGATCCTGACGCTATGGCTTTGGCTTCTTCCGGCGTCATGGTCGACGCGTTATTGGACGCGATTTTTGGAAGGTCGGGACGCGCGAACATGATGAAGAAGTGACCGTTCGCGTCGAAGAAGTTGACGCCCTTTGGATTGGCACCGAATCGCTGGAGCTTGCTGCCATCCTTGGTCGTTTGCTCCCATGAAACGACTGTCCAAGTTCCGACAAGTTGATCCCTCAGCGATTTTTGCTGGGCGAAGGTGCTGCCTGGCAGCAGGGCCAGTCCCAGCGCCGTCATCGCAGTCAGGCTGACAGTGCTACCTCGACTCATGGCGCTCCTCCCTATTGACGTTGTGCCCGCTTGCGCGGGCAATGATGCAGGTGGGCTGGCGGCCCTCACATCTTCAAGCCCTTTTCTGTGAAATACTTCACGGCGCCCGGGTGCCAGGGAATTGAGGAGTTCGACTTGATCTGGTTGTCGAGCGAGAAGCTCTTGGCTTCCTGATGAACCGCCACCAGATCCGCTTTCTTGTCGATGATGGTCTTGACGACGTTGTAGGCCATCTCGTCGGGCATGTTGGCGTTGGCGACCAGGATGTTCCACACGACGGTATTCTTGTTGTCCTTGTCCTGGGCCGGATAGACGCCGGCCTTGATCACGCTCGCCGCGTAGAGGTTGCCGTATTTGGCGTTCATCTTGTCGACCACCTCGGTGTGATCGATCAGCTTCATCTTGACGCCGGGCGTGGCCGCGAGGTCGGTGACCGCGGCGGTCGGCAATCCGCCCACCCAGAAGAAAGCATCGATCTTGCGATCCTTGATGGCGTTGACCGACTCCGCGGCGCCGAGCCGTTCGCGCTTCATGTCCTTGTCCTTGTCGAGCCCCGCCGCCTCGATGACGCGGAACGCCATGACCTCGGTCGCGCTGCCCGGCGAGCCGGTCGAGACCCGCTTGCCCTTGAGGTCGGTGAGCTTGTCGATGCCGGTACCCTCGATGGTGATGACGTGCATCTGGTTGGGGTAGAGCACCATCAAGGTGCGCACGGGCACCTTCGATCCCTTGAACTTGTCCTCGCCGTTGAGCGCATCGAGCGCGGCATCCGCCATCACGAAGGCGAGTTCGCTCTGCCCGGAATTGATGAGCTTGAGGTTGTCGACCGAGCCGCCGGTGACCTCGGCGGTCGCCTGCAGGCCCGGGATCGCCTTGGTCAGCACGTTGGCGAGACCGCCGCCCAGCGGGTAGTAGACGCCGCCGGTACCCCCGGTGGCGATCGAGATGGCCTTGATCTGGGCAACCGCGACGCCGGCGACCACAGCCGCGCCGAGCAAGCCGGCCAGGAGCCGAGTTGATAGATGCCGGAACATGGAGATCCTCCCAGTTATGCTGATTATGCGGTGACCGCCGGGGCGGGTCCCGACGGCGTCATGTATTGTCGCACCAACAAGGCTGCGATGAGCACCAGTCCGAACGGCGCGGGGTGCGGCACATCGTAGCCGGACATCTGCTCCGCCATCGCCTCCAGCAGGCTCGGGAACACCAGCAGCAGGCCGGCGATCACCCACAAGACCCGCTCGGTCGCGGTGTTCTTGCGCAGCGCCCAGTTCTGCGCCGCGGAGGCGAGCGCCGCGAGGCCGGCCGCGGTCTTCAGCGTGATCACCACGATGTCGACCCACGATCCGCCCGGCGGAATTTTCATCAACAGGCCGACGCCCTGCGGATCGAGGATGAAGACGAACGGCACCAGGAAGGCCGGCAAGGTGTATTTCCACGCCTGCAGCGTCGTCTTGTAGGGATCGCCGCCCGTGATCGCGGCCGCGGCGAACGGCGACAATGCGGTCGGCGGCGACACCTCGGAGAGCACCGCGTAGTAGAAGATGAACATGTGCGCCGCGAAGTCGGGCACGCCGAGCTTGGTCAGCGCCGGCGCCGCGATGACCGCGCAGATGATGTAAGACGCGGTCACCGGAACCGCGAGGCCGACGATCCACACGATCAGCGCGGTGTAGAGCGCGGTGAGAAGCAGGCTGCCGCCCGCATAGTCGAGCACGATCGAGGAGAACCGAAGGCCCAGACCGGTCAGCGTCACCACGCCCACGATGATGCCGGCGGACGCGCAGGTGGTCGCCGCGTTGAGCACACCGATCGAGCCGTCGGCGAGCGCCCGCACCAGCTTCCTCGACGTGGCGGCCGACTCCGGATCCCGTCGGCTCATGCCGACCACGCCGACGAAGGCGATCAGGAAGAGGATCGGCATCCAGTGGTCGGTGAACAGGAAGAGCGGGATCCCCAACAGCACGAGGACGATCAGGAGCGGCCGCGGCGCGAGCGCCGTCTCCGGCGTGAGCCCGCTGAGCACGAAGCACATCAGCGTCGAGTAGAACACCGCGAGCATCGGCGAATAGCCGGCGATCATGAACACGATGACGGCGATGAGCGAGGTGAAGTGGAAGCCGTAGCGCCTGGTCATCTGCCACAGCGAGAGGGACTTGTCGTATGGCACGGCGGCGGCGCCGAACCGCTTGGCGTCGAGCTCGACCATGAACAGCAGCGACAGGTAATAGAGGCAGGTCGGGATCGTCGCCATCCAGATCACGTCGAGATAGCTGATCTTGAGAAACTCGGCGATCAGGAAGGCGGCGGCGCCGAGCACCGGCGGCGAGAGGATCGCGCCGAGCCCTCCGGCCGCCAGGAGTCCGCCGGCGGCGTTCTTCTCGAAGCCGGCGCGCGCCATCATCGGATAGGCGACGGCGCCGATCGTCACCGTGGTGGCGACGCCCGAGCCCGACGGCCCGCCCAGCAGGAACGAGGACAGCACCACGGTGCGGCCGGCGCTGTTCGGCTTGCCGCCCATCAGCGCCATCGAGAAGTCGATGAAGAACTTGCCGGCGCCGGAGTGCTGCAGGAAGGCGCCGTAGATCGTGAACATGATGATCAGGCTCGACGACACGTCGACCGCAACGCCGAAAATGCCTTCGAGCGTGATGAAGAGGTGACCGACCAGGCGTGGGAAATCATAGCCGCGATGCGTCCAGGGTGGCGGCAGATGGGGGCCGAACAGCGCGTAGGCGATGAAGAAGATGGCGACGACCGGCATGATCCAGCCCGTCGTGCGTCGCGTCGCGTCGAGCAGGAGCACGATGAAGATCGTGCCGAGAACGACGTCGACCTTGTCGGGCAGCGTGGCGCGATCGAGGAAATCGTCGCCGCCCCAGAGCGCGTAGCCGAGGATGGCGACCGAGGCCGCGGCCGCGATCACGTCCCACCAGCGGATGTGGTTGCGAAACGCCGGCACGAACGGGAACAGCAGGAAGCACAGCACCAGCACGAAGCCGACGTGGATGTAGCGCAGGTGCTGGGTCGGAACGATGTCGTAGGCGGCGTAGAGGTGGAACAAGGTCATCACGATGGCGATGGCGGTGACGATCCAGCCGGCCCAGCCGGCCAGGCGGTTGACCACGCCCTCCTCGGCCTCGACGAATTCCTCGGCCTTGCGCAGTTGCTCCTCGGAAACGGCCCCCACGTCGGCCGGCTGGCCGGACCCCAACCCCTCGGACATTATCCCCTCGTCAGTGACGTTTCTGCATTGACCCCGGCGGACGCTAGCATGCGGCATGTGCGCGGCATACGGGGGTACTCCAGCATGCGGTGCGGCCTACAGGGGTACTCCAGCATGCGGTACGGCAGACAGGGGTGTCCCCGGCTGCGGCGCGGTAAAGCGCGGCCGCTAGGCCGTGCTCGACGCGCTCTTTCCCAGCGCCGCCTGCGCGGCGGCCAGACGCGCGATCGGCACGCGGAACGGCGAGCACGAGACGTAATCGAGACCGATCTCGTGGCAGAACGCCACCGAGGCCGGATCGCCGCCGTGCTCGCCGCAAATGCCGAGCTTCAGCTTCGGGCGCACCTTGCGGCCGCGCTCGGTCGCGATCCGGACGAGCTCGCCGACGCCCTCGCGGTCGATCGACACGAACGGGTCGACCGGCAGGATGCCCTTGGCGGTGTAGATGCCGAGGAAGCTCGCGGCGTCGTCGCGGCTAATGCCGAAAGTGGTCTGGGTCAGGTCATTGGTGCCGTAGGAAAAGAATTCGGCGGTTTCCGCGATCTCGCCGGCCTTGAGGGCGGCGCGCGGCAGCTCGATCATGGTCCCGACCTGGTAGCCGATCCTGGTCTTGCTCTCCTTGGCGACCGCCTGCGCCATGGCGTCGATGCGCGCCTTCACCAGGTCGAACTCGGCGCGGGTCGCGATCAGCGGCACCATGACCTCCGGAACCACCGGCTTGCCGGTGCGCTTTCCGGCCTCCACCGCCGCCTCGAAGATGGCGCGCGCCTGCATCTCGGCGATTTCCGGATAGGCGATCGCGAGCCGGCAGCCGCGGAAGCCGAGCATCGGGTTGAACTCGGAAAGCTCGCGCGCGCGGTCGGCGAGCTTGCGCGGATCGGCGCCCATCACCTTGGCGACTTCCTCGATCTCGGCCGGCGTATGCGGCAGGAACTCGTGCAGCGGCGGATCGAGCAGGCGGATCGTCACCGGAAGGCCCCGCATGATCTCGAACAACTCGATGAAATCGTTGCGTTGCATCGGCAGGAGCTTGGCCAAGGCCGCGCGCCGGCTTTTCTCGTCGTCGGACAGGATCATCTCGCGCACCGCGCGGATGCGGTCCTCGTCGAAAAACATGTGCTCGGTGCGGCACAGCCCGATGCCCTCCGCCCCGAACTTCATGGCGACGCGCGCATCGTTCGGCGTGTCGGCGTTGGCGCGCACGCCGAGCTTGCGCGCGCGGTCGGCCCAGCCCATGAGGGTCGTGAACTCGCCCGAGAGCGCCGGCTCCTGCATCGCCACGCGGCCGGTGAGCACCTGGCCCGATCGAGCCGTCGATGGTGATGATGTCGCCCTTCTTGAGCGTCACGCCGCCGGCCTGCATGGTGCTCGCCGCGTAGTCGACCCGGATCGCGCCGGCGCCCGAGACGCACGGCTTGCCCATGCCGCGCGCCACCACGGCCGCGTGCGACGTCATGCCGCCGCGCGTCGTGAGAATCCCTTCCGACGCGTGCATGCCGTGGATATCCTCCGGGCTCGTCTCGATCCGCACCAGGATGACCTTGCGGCCTTGCGTCTTGAGAAGCTCGGCCTCGTCGGAGGAAAACACGATCTCGCCCGAAGCCGCGCCGGGCGAGGCCGGCAGGCCGGTCGCGATCACCTGCCGCTCGGCCTTGGGATCGATGGTCGGATGCAGGAGCTGATCGAGCGAGGCGGGATCGACCCGCGTCACCGCCTCGTCCCTGGTGATGAGCCCCTCGTTGGCGAGATCGACCGCGATGCGCAGGGCCGCCTTGGCGGTGCGCTTGCCGGCGCGCGTCTGCAGCATCCACAGCTTGCCCTGCTCGACCGTGAACTCGAGATCCTGCATGTCGCGGTAGTGCTTTTCCAACAGGCCGTAGATGCGGGTGAGCTCGGCGAAGGCCTTCGGCATCGCCCGTTCCATGGAGGGCTTTTCGGAGCCGGTGGCGAGGCGCGATTTCTCGGTGATCTCCTGCGGCGTGCGGATGCCGGCCACCACGTCCTCGCCCTGGGCGTTGATCAGGAACTCGCCATAGAGACTTTTCTCGCCGGTCGACGGATTGCGCGTGAACGCGACGCCGGTCGCCGAGGTCTCGCCCAGATTGCCGAACACCATGGCCTGGACGTTGACCGCGGTGCCCCAGCTTTCCGGGATACTGTGCAGGCGGCGATACGTGTTGGCGCGCTGGTTCATCCAGCTCCCGAACACCGCGCCGATCGCGCCCCACAGCTGTGCATGCGGATCCTGCGGGAAAGGCTTGCCAAGCTCCTCGGCAACGCGCTCCTTGTAGCGGGCGACGAGCTCGGCCCAGTCGTCGGCCTCGAGGTCGGTGTCGAGCATGTAGCCGTTCTTGTCCTTGTGCTCGTCGAGAATTTCCTCGAACACGTGATGGCCGATGCCCAGCACCACGTCGGAATACATGGTGATGAAGCGGCGGTAGCTGTCATAGGCGAAGCGTCGGTCGCCCGACTTCTTGGCCAGCGCCTCGACGGTCGTGTCGTTGAGCCCGAGATTGAGGACCGTGTCCATCATCCCCGGCATCGATGCGCGCGCGCCCGAGCGCACCGACACCAGCAGCGGATTTTCCGCGTCGCCAAAACGCTTTCCGGCGAGCTTGCCGACATGGGCGAGCGCTGCCTCGACCTGGGATTTGAGCTCTTTCGGATAGGTCTTCCGGTTGGCGTAGAAGTAGGTGCACAGCTCCGTGGTGATGCTGAAGCCGGGGGGGACCGGCAGTCCGAAATTGGCCATCTCGGCCAGGTTAGCGCCCTTGCCGCCGAGCAGGTCGCGCATCCGGGCCCTGCCTTCGGCCTTGCCGTCGCCGAAGGTGTAAACCCATTTTGCCTTGCGCGACGGCGGTTTAGCCGGCGGCGCGGAGCGGGCGGCCGTGGTCGCCGCCCGGACGCTTTTGCGTTTCACCGTGGGGGCGGCGCGCCGCGCCGCCTTGCGGGGTCGCGGGCGGCGGGAAGCGGTCTTCTTGGCCATGGGGCGGTACCGGTGAGACGTTATTCCCGGCACAAAGCACGCCCGGCCGGTCGCACGCAACCCTACTCTTGGGCAGATCTGGGGCGCGCTGGCGCGCTCCGTCGTGGCCCGGTGCGGCGACGGAACGCATTGCGGATGAAAGGCTTAGGCCTGATCAGGCGGCGCGTTCGGAGCCGACCGGCTGGAGTTCGCCCAGCCCGCCGGGGACGGGCTGCGGTGCCGCCATGGGCGCCTCGCCGGCCGAGCCTTTACGCACCCTGTGACGCAGCGGCTCGATGAACATCCGGTTGAGCTTCGCAAGGGCGATCGAGGCTCCCAACAACACCGGGGTGGCCGCCAGCGTGAGCGCCCATCCGCGCCAGGTGCCGGGGAAGAACGCCAGCGCCACGACGAACCCGCACAAGAATTGGACCAGGAAAAGCGGATAGGCGAGCTCGCCCATCGCGTGATCGATGCGCGCAAAGCGCGCGCCCAATTGTTGATCCGCGAGCCCCGCCACCACGAAGGCGAACGCCAGCGTGCCGATATAGTAGCTCGAGCCGTAGACCCAGGACTCCGGCAACAGCCATCCGGGCGCCATCATGTTGGCGATCCAGGCCACCAAGGCGACCGCGCCGATCCGCGGCCCGACAGTGAAGACGCCGCGCGCGCGCAGGAAATACACCAAGGCGCCGGTCGAGAAGCTCAACAGCGCGGACGGCGCACTGAAGTAGCGCGCGCTCACGCCGAGGCCGGCATCCAGGCATGCGAGGTGATACACGATGCCGACGCCGAGCGCGGCCGCCGCATAGGCCTCGCGCCGGGAGACGATCAGCCACAGCAGGATGTACATCTCGATCTCGACCGCGATCGACCAATAGGCCGGCAGGATGCGGAACGCCGGGTCCCGGAACTGCAGCGGCAAGACCAGAAAATTCATCAAGACGTCGGTGTGACGCTCGTCGAGCCGCCAGAATTTCAGGAAGTCCCCCGCCTGGTCGGGCAAGAGGACGACGACGGCGAGCGTCACGGCGCAGACCACGTAGTAGGGCGGCAACAGGCGCAACAGCCGGTTGGTCCAGAAGCGCTCGCCATTGAACCGATAAACCTCGTTGAGCGCAGCCGTAATGATGAACCCGGACAGCACGAAGAAGCCGCGCACCGCGTAGAAGCCGAAATGGGAGAGATACGGGCTGCCGACGAGATGCGACAGCACCACCAGATAGGCCAGGAAAAGGCGCAATATGCCAAACATGCGGGACCCGGGAGCGGTGGAGTCCGGCACGTGGTATCATGTGGGTGTTTAAAAATTGGCTATCGCGGGTCGAGGCGGAATCCTTCAATACCCGTAAAATTTTAGCCGAATTGATTAATGTGTCGTTACGGGCCCATACGGCGGCTTCGGAGCATCGGCGCCGCCTGGCGGGCTGATCATCTCAAGAGCCCAAGCCCGATGATGCCGACCAGAATGAGATAGATCGCCACGATATAGTTGAGCAGCCTCGGAACGATCAGGATCAGAATGCCCGCAAGCAGGGCGACGACCGGCTGCAGATGGCCGATGGTGATCATGTGGGCGCTCCCGCGGTCTCTCGTGGTCGAACCCAAGAGAACGGCAGAGCGGCCCAAAGGTTCCACCGACACCGGGCGGCCGCCATCCCGGCGAGCCGGCCGGAGTCAATGACGAACGCTACCCCTCGATCCTGGAGAAGTCGGCCACCGCCAGCGTCGCGGCGCGGATCTCGTTGAGCAGCTTGAGCCGGTTCGCACGTACCGGCTTGTCGTCGGTATTGACCGTCACCTTCTCGAAAAAGGCATCGACATGCGGGCGCAGCCTGGCCATCGCGCTCATCGCGGCGGCGAAATCCTCGCGCGCGACCGCGGCGGACGGCCTCCGTCTTGGCCACGTCGATCGCCTTGCGCGAACTCCCATTCCTCCGCCTCGCGATAGAGCTGCGGATCGGGCTCGCCCGCGAAGATCGCGCTGTCGCGCTTCTCCTCGATGCGAAGGATGTTGGTTGCGCGTTTGTAGCCGGCGAGCAGATTCCTGCCGTCGTCGGTGTCGAGGAATTTGCCCAGCGCCTCGACGCGGCGGACGATGAGGAAGAAGTCGTCCTGGCCAAAGAGCGAGAACACCGCATCGACAAGATCGTGTCGCGCGCCCTGCTCGCGCAGCTTGACACTCTAGACCAGAGGCGATCGGTCGAAAGAACGCTCATACAGCATCGTCGAATTCGTCGCGCAGCATCGAGATTATCCCCCGTAGCAAGCGAAGCTCCTTTCACGCTGTAGAAACTCGTGCCGAACTGCTGCGGAATTCGGACGGCGTCAGCAGGTCTCGTAGTTTTATAGTCAACTATCTGCCGAATGGTGAAAATCCGCATTAGCTTAGTCTGATCTTGAATTCAAGCACGCCGAGCGCCGCCCTTCGCAGCGCATAAGGGTCCTTTGATCCCGTCGGCTTCTCGTCGATCGACCCAGAAAGCCAACCAGCGTATCGAGCTTGTCGGCGAGCGCGACCGCGACCGACGACCGGATCGGCCGGCACGAGATCGTCCGGGCCCTTCGGCTTGTAGTGGTCCTCGCAGGCATGCGCGACCGCCTCGTCCTCGCCCTGCGCCTCGGCGTAGTATTTTCCCATCAGGCCTTGCAGCTCGGGGAACTCGCCGACCACGTCGGTGAGCAGGTCGGCCTTGCACAGAAGCGCCGCGCGCCTGACCTTTTCGACGTCGGCGCCGACCAGCGGCGCGAGCTCGACCGCCAGTCGCTCGATACGTTCGATGCGCTCGGCCTGGGTGCCGAGCTTCTCGTGAAACACGATGTGCGCGAACTTGGGCAGCCGGTCTTCCAGGCGTGTCTTGAGATCGGTCTCGTAGAAGAACTTGGCGTCCGACAGCCGCGCCCGGATGACGCGCTCGTTGCCGGCGACGATCGCGCTTGCCGCCGTCCGGCGCCTCGATGTTGGCGACCATGATGAACTTGTCGACCAGCTGCGCGCTCTGCGGATCGCGCAGCACGAAGCATTTCTGGTTGTTGCGGATGGTGGTGCGGACGACCTCGGGCGGAATGGCGAGGAAGGCGCGATCGAACGACCCCATCAGCACGACCGGCCATTCGACCAGCCCAGCCACCTCGTCGAGCAGCGCCTTGTCGTCGACCAGCTCGAAGCCCTGCGCGAAGGCGAGATTCTTGGCGTCCGCCAGGATCTGCTCCTTGCGGCGTTCGGGATCGAGCACGACCTTGGCCTTGGCGAGCTTGGCCACGTAGTCGTCGAACCGCTTCACCTCGATGGGTTGCGGCGCCAGCACGCGGTGGCCGTGCGTGACCCGGCCGGCCGCGATGCCCTCGACCTGAAACGGCACGACATCGGGTTCCTCGGTCTCCGGACCGAAGGTCGCGATGATCGAATGCAGCGGCCGCACCCAGGTGAGGCGCCCTTCCCCCCAGCGCATCGATTTCGGCCACGGAAACGTGCGGATCACCACCGGCAGCATCTCCGAGAGCACGCTCGATCGCGGGCCGGCCCGGCTTCTCGATCAGCGCGAGATAGAAGTCGCCCTTCTTCGGGTCTTTCTGGATGGTGGCCTCGTCGATCGAGGCGAGCCCCGCGCTCTTGAGGAAGCCCTGGATCGCGCCAGGCGGAGCGCCGACGCGCGGCCCTTTCTTCTCTTCCTTGAGATCGGGCTGGCGCGCGGGGAGGCCCTGCACCACCAAGGCGAGCCGGCGCGGCGTCGCGAACGCCTTCGCGCCCTCGTAGACGAGACCCGCATCGACCAGCCGCCCGGTGACGATCGCCTTCAAATCCTCCGCCGCCCGCGCCTGCATGCGCGCGGGGATTTCCTCGGAGAACAGCTCGAACAGAAGATCGGGCATGGTTGATCAGGCACTTCGCTGGCGCTCCCCTCCCCCTTGTGGGGAGGGGTCGGGGGTGGGGGTGGTCGCAAGGGCGCACTGAATCGTCTCCAGCACGCCATCGATATTCATCAGCACCTCGTTATTCCAGAAGCGCACGACGCGATAGCCTTGTGCCTCGAGAAATCGCGTCCGCTCGCCGTCGGCGACGGCCTGCTCGGCATGCTGACTGCCGTCGATTTCGATCACGAGCTTGGCTCCATGGCTCGCAAAATCGACGATGTAACGGCCAATACGCACCTGTCGGCGGAAATGGGTTTCTGCGACCGCCAGCCGATGCCGCAAGTGCCACCACGGTTTTTGCTCCGCTTCTGTCGGCGCCTTGCGCATCGCACGAGAGAAAGCCGCGTTCGGCGGCGCGATCGTGCGATCGCGACGCGCCCAGATGCGCGGCTCTTCACTGGATCCCTTGTTGCGGGTCATCGATGCCTCTTCCACGACCCCCACCCCTAACCCCTCCCCACCGCAAGTCGGGCTTGCCCGACTTGCGCATGATTGATGCGGAACCCGGGCAAGCCCGGGTTCCGTGGGGAGGGGAATAGACCGCGCACGCGGCAGCGCATTGCGCACTCTCCAGCGCCCCACCCCGGCGCGCTACGCGCGCCGACCCTCCCCCTGCAGGGGAGGGTGAAGGTTACAGCTTCTTATGACTCCCGTCGCACAGCGGCTTCTTTGCGCTGCGCTTGCAGGCGCAGAAGAACGCCCTGGTGTTCTCCGTCGCCTTGTACTCCACCGGCGTGAACGTGCTGCCCTTGTGCGAGCCGTCGCAGAACGGCTGCTTCTTGGAGCGGCCGCAGGCGCACCACCAGTAGGACTTGCCCGCCTCCACCTCGATCGGCAAGGGCGCGCGTCCGCCGATCTCAGGCGGTCTCGCTCACGCTCATGCGCCGCCTCCTTCGGTCTTCAGCCAGGCGTCGCCGCAGGCTTTGGCGAGCTCGCGCACGCGCAGAATGTAGCTCTGCCGCTCGGTCACCGAGATGACGCCGCGCGCGTCGAGCAGGTTGAACACGTGGCTCGCCTTGATGCACTGGTCATAGGCCGGCAGCGCCATCAGGTGGCACCTTGCGCCCTGGCCGTCCCAGCCGGCGTCGAGTACTTGCGGCAGGCCGCCTCCGCCATCTTGAACTGCTCGAACAGCATCGTCGGTGTCGGCGTACTCGAAATTGTGGCGCGAATATTCCTGCTCGGCCTGCAGGAACACGTCGCCATAGGTCACCTTCGCGGTCGCCGTCGCGGCCGTTGAAATTGAGATCGATACACGCTGTCGACGCCCTGCACGTACATGGCGAGGCGCTCGAGCCCGTAGGTGAGCTCGCCCGCGACCGGCGCGCATTCGAAGCCCGCGACCTGCTGGAAGTAGGTGAACTGCGACACCTCCATGCCGTCGCACCAGCACTCCCAGCCGAGCCCCCAGGCGCCGAGCGTCGGGCTCTCCCAGTCGTCCTCGACGAAGCGGATGTCGTGGAGCGCTGCGGTCGATGCCGATCGCGTCGAGCGAGTCGAGATAGAGGTCCTGGATGTCGGGCGGCGACGGCTTGAGGATCACCTGGAACTGATAATAGTGCTGCAGCCGGTTGGGGTTCTCGCCGTAGCGGCCGTCCTTGGGCCGGCGCGAGGGCTGCACATAGGCGGCGTTCCACGGCTTCGGCCCGAGCGCGCGCAGCGTCGTGGCCGGATGAAACGTGCCGGCGCCGACTTCCATGTCGTAGGGCTGCAGGATGACGCAGCCGTGGTCCGCCCAGAATCGCTGCAGCGCCAGGATCAGGCCCTGGAACGAGCGCTCGGGACGCATGTGGGCCGGAAGATCGGCATTGGACATGAGCCGGGATGCGGACCGGTTGCCGGGGACGCGTGGGCGCGGAACCGTAGTCGCCTCCGCCCGGGGGGTCAAGGCGCGGAGGCAGAGCGGGCTTCGCGCGGATTTGACGCGGGCCCGACGGGGCGCGACCCCTTGCGGGCATCGCGCCAAGGACGTAGGAGAGAGCCCCCGAACAACGCGGAGGACGCCGTGCGCGGAGCTTGAGTATCGCGCGCAGCGCTCGCGACCGTCCTGGCTTGCGCCGGCGGCGCGGCCGCGCAGGACTATCCGAACCGTCCGATCCGCATGATCGTCGCGTTCGCGGCCGGCGGCACCACCGACTTCGTGGCGCGGCTGATCGCCGACAAGGCGAAGGCCGCGCTCGGCCAGAGCATCGTGGTCGAGAACAAGCCGGGCGCCAACGGCGCCATCGGCGCCGACTTCGTCGGCGAAGGCCGAGCCCGACGGCTACACGCTGTTCTTCTCACCGCCGGCGCGCTCACGATCAATCCCAGCATGCGCACCGACCTGCCCTATGATCCGGTCAAGGACTTCGCCGCCGATCGTCGCCGATCGCGCGCAACACCGTGCTGTTCGCGGTCAACCCCGCGCTCGGGGTCGACACCGCGCAGGAGATGATCGCGCGCGCCGAGCAGAAGCCCGGCACCATCACGGTCGCCATCACGGGCGTCGGCGCGATCTCCCATCTGGCGATCGAGATGCTGCAGGTCGCGGCCGGGATCAAGCTGCAATACGTGCCCTATCGCGGCGCCGGCCAGGCGATCTCCGACTTCATCGGCGGCCAAGTGAACGCGATGAGCGCCGAGGTGCCGGTGCTGATGCCGCAGATCAAGGCCGGCAAGGCGAAGATCCTGGCGGTCGCGCGCGCAGAACCGCTCCGACGTGCTGCCAGACGTGCCGACCTTCGTCGAGCTCGGCTATCCCGACGTCGTCGCCGACAACTGGTCGGGCGTGCTGGCGCCGGCAAGAACCCCGCCCGCGATCGTCGCCCGGCTCAACGCAGGCCTTCAACGCCGTGGTGCAAAACCCCGAGGTGCGCCGCCGGTTCGCCGACAACGGCGTGTCCACCATCGGCGGCACTCCCGAAGATTTGGCCGAACTGATCAGGGGCGAGACCGCGCGCTGGCGAAAGGTGGTCAAGGAGACCGGCGTCAAGGCCGAGTGAACGGGGCGCGAATGACGAATGGCGATTAGCGAGTGGCGGGGAATTCGGCAAGCCGCTCAGGAGCGAGATCGCGCGCTGGGGCAAGATCATCCGCCAAAAGGGCATCAAGGAGGGCTGAGATGAGCGAAGCGTTGCGGGAGAAGCTCGCCAATGCGGGCCGCGTGCTCGCCATGGAGGGCCAGGGCGATCACGTGGCGGGCCATGTGTCGGTCCGCCTGCCCGACGATTCCGGGCGCTTCCTGATGAAGCCGGCCGGCATCGGAATCGAGGAGATGCGGCCGGACAACATCATCACGGTCGACATCGAAGGCCGCAAGGTCGACGGGTCGATGCCGCGGCACAACGAGGTGTTCATCCATTCGGAGGTCCTGCGGGCGCGGCCCGACGTGAACGCCGTGATCCACACGCATCCGATCCACGCGGTGGCGTTCTCCTCGCTCGGCAAGCCGCTGCTGGCGGTCGGCAACGACGCCTCGCTGTTCGCCGACAACCTGCCGATCTTTTCCGAGACCACCGACCTCATCATCGACCAGCCGCGCGGCAAGGCGGTGGCGCGCTGCCTCGGCGACCATCCGGCCCTCATCCTGCGCAACCACGGCATCGTCACGGCGGCACCCAGCATCGAGGAAGCCGTATGGGTGGCTTTGAAGCTCGAGCGCGCATGCCAGATGCAATTGCTGGCCGAGGCTGCCGGCGGACCGAAGCTGGTGGTGGAAGGCAGCGACCTGAAGAAGAAGGCGGGCCGCTCGAACCGCGGCGACCTGCATGCCAACGTGTTCAATTACCTGGTGCGGCGCTGGCGCTGCGTGTGCTGCGGCGAGCGCGTGGAGGCCCCGCAGGTCACCGCCTTCGAGAGCTGGCGGCAGAGCTGAGCGCGGCGCCGTTGCGCGGGCGAATGGCGCATCGCGAGGTCACCATTCGCTGCTCGCGTGACCCATCAGGCGCTCAATCGGGCCGATAGACCCCGCTCTGCGGATCGCGCCGCAGCGTCGGAATCTCCTCGCGCACGACCTCGCCGGGAGCGGGTTCGCCTGGATGGAGCTTGTCGTTGACCCGCCGCCATTCCCTGGCGACGACCCGGGCGAGCACGGCGGCGCCGAGCGCGCCGAGCGCCCAACCGATCAATGGCGGAATGAACAGCGGCGGCATGACGCTCCTCGCTCTCACAATCCGTAGCGCCCCCACATGGCGCGCACCTCGATGGCCGAGACGATGTCCTCGGCAAGACTTGACGCAGGATGTGGCCCGAGACCGGGCCATTGCGCCAGCTCGGCCGCGCCGACGCCCGGCACGCGCCGGCCGAACAGGCCGCGCTCGGCGCTCACCAGCGGCGTGATCACCTCGTCGCCGAAGCGCTCGCGCAGCACCGAGCGCAGGTCGCCGAGCCGATCGATCAGGCCGTAGCCGAGTGCCGTCTGGGCGCCCCAGTATTGGCCCGAGAACACGGTGTTTTCGGGGCCCGTGAGGCGCGCGCCCCGGCTCGCCTTGACGAGCCCGATGAAGGTCTCGTGGATCTCGCGCTGGATCGCCTTGAGGTGACCGACATCCTCGGGGTTCTCGGGCAGGAACGGATCGAGCATCACCTTCTTGTCGCCGGCCGTATAAATCCGCCGTTCGATGCCGAGCTTCTTGATCGCTTCGTCGAACCCGAAACTCGTCCCGACGACGCCGATCGAGCCGACGATCGAGGACGGATCGCACACGATCTCATCGGCCGCGCAGGCGATCATGTAGCCGCCCGACGCCGCCACATCCTCGACGAAGGCGATGACGGGCACGCTCTTTTCCTGCGCCAGCTGGCGGATGCGGCGGAAGATGAGATGGGACTGGACCGCCGAGCCGCCCGGCGAATTGATCACGAGCGCGACCGCCGCCGGCTTGCCCATCCCGAAGGCGCGATCGAGCGCGCGGGCGAGACCGGCGAGCGTGAGCCCCGGCTTGAGCGGGGTCGAGAATCCGATCACGCCGGTGAGCCGCACCACCGGAACCAGCGGCAAGCCGCGCCAGCGCTTGGGCATGGCGGGACGCAGCCACTCGCGACACCGCAAGAGGAGCTGCCAAAAATGATCGGTCATCGGTTCGGCCATGGGGCCGTGATAGGACGGCCGGAACGAGAGCTCAAGCTGCCCGGTTGCGATCGCGGCCTATTTTCCGGCGGGGTCTGTCGGGAAAGTGATCGAAGATGGGCGCCGGTTCGCCGTGGAAATTGCGGCTGACCATCGAATTTGGAGCGGGCTCCGATACCACCTGATCGAAACGTGCCGCGCAGGCGTCGCGGTCCCCGCAGGTGGAATAGTTCTTGCTAGGGATTGACCGCCGAGAACGCAGAGCCGGCGAAAAGGACGAAAATGACCCTCAAGATTCTTCTTCTCGTAGCGCTGATGGGCTCAATTGCCGCCGGGTCGCGGTTTCACGGCCTGTTCGGGTCGCCCGAACGGAAAGCCGGCTGATCGACAGCGTCGGCGAGACTAATTCGGCTGCCGAAAATGCCGGCAACTGCACGCCACCTGGGCTGGTTTTTGATCAGGTGGCGCTGCGCGCAAGTTGTCGACACCCACGCACCATACCGGCACACATTGGCAGCACATCGGCAGCAAATGCCGAGTCGCGAATTGACTCGGCAGACATGATCCATCGTTGAGGCGCGCTACGCGCCCGCCAGACGCAATGCCTCGCCGCCCCGCAGCACAGCCTCCGCCTCGGCGGTCGGGCGGCCGTCACTGCCGGCGAGCACCAGGCCGGGCAGCAGCGCGAGCGGCGTCCGCCTGCCCTTGAGGGCGCGCGCGAGAACGCGGATCGCGGGCGCCGCCGGCTTGGGATGAACCGGCTGCACCGTCACGGCCCCGAAGGCGGTCTCGAGCAGCCCCAGCAGCTCGCTCAATCCGTCGGCCCGGCTGATGAGCGTCAACGTTCCCTCGGCGCGCAAGAGACGGCCGGCGGTGCCGATCCAGGTCGCGAGCGCGCCCGGCGGCGCCAGGTGGGCGGCGCGGCGGCGTATGTCCGGCGAGGCCTGGGCGCGGCTCGCATCGTTGAATGGCGGGTTCATCAGCACATGGTCGGCCGTTCCCGGGCCGAGGCCTGCCGCCATGAAATCCGCGGCCGGCGCCGCCACGTCGAGCGCGTGCGTCGTGACGCGCGACGCCAATCCGTTGCGCGCCGCATTCCGGGCCGCAAGGTCCGCCAGCTCGGCATCGAGCTCCACCAGCCGCACCGAGACGCCCGGCACGCGCAACGCCAGCGCAAGACCGGCCGCGCCGACGCCGGCGCCGAGATCGACCGCGACGTCCCCCGCGGCCGCCGCGGTCGAGGCTGCGAGCAGGATGGCGTCGTGCCCGACCCGGTGTCCGCGCGCGGGCTGATGCAATTTGAGCCGGCCGCCGAGCACGGCATCGTCGGTCAGCGCGTGCGATTGCGGCTCAGCGCCCATCGGGACGCAGCTCGTGACCGAGGCCCGCGTCCTGCAGCAGCAGGCGCGCGGCCCGCTGATATTCGTCGGCGACCAGCACCCGGCGCGGCAGGATGCCGACCGAGCCTTCGAGCACGCTCATGTTCTGGTCGGCGACCATGTGCGGAATGCTGGCGCCCTTGAGCAACGCCTCGATGGCGGTGACCAGCACGGAATCGTTGGTGCGCACGATTTCCTTCAAAGTCTTCGCTCCCTCGCCCGGTTCGGACCGGCTCTCCGTGTCTTCGGACACGCAATCCGGTCCGCCCATTCGCCTTGGCGCGCCTGCGGGGCGAACCGGGCCCTGCTTCGCCGGAAAGCACGCTAGTTTGCGCCCGGCGCCTGCTGGGCGAGGTAGGCTAGCATCTTCATCTCGCGCCGTCCGCGCGTCACCGTGTCGAGCACGATCCCGCACGCAACCGCAAGGCAAGCGAGAATCATGAGACCGGTCGACAGCACGGCGGTCGGGAAACGCGGAACCAAGCCCTGCTCCACATAGGTGACGATGATCGGGATCGCGAGCACGATCGACGCGACCGCGAGCGCGATTCCGATCCCGCCGAAGAACGGAAGCGGCCGTTCGGCGCGGTAGAGCCGCACGATGGTGGCCACAATCCGCAGCCCGTCCCGCCAGGTGCTGAGCTTGGAGACCGAGCCGGGCGGGCGCGCAAAATAGGGGGTCTCCAGC
This sequence comes from uncultured Pseudomonadota bacterium, assembly GCA_963791155.1. Lineage (GTDB taxonomy): Bacteria > Pseudomonadota > Alphaproteobacteria > Rhizobiales > Xanthobacteraceae > JAVDCA01. The sequence continues at coordinate 166,976 of CAWBRI010000009.1, read as the reverse complement.
TCGTCGACCGGCAGCTCGAGATTGAGCGCGTGAACCGTGAGCTCCGTCTCGATCTCGAAGCCGCCGGACAGGCCCGGGAAGGATTTCACGAACCGCCGGGAGAAAACCCGGTAGCCCGACAGCAGGTCCTCGAAGGTCGCGCCGAACACCTGCGCCACGAACCCGGTCAGCACCCTGTTGCCGAACCGGTGGCCGAACCGATAGGCCGCCTCCTCCTGGTCGCGCCGTGCCCCCACCACCATGTCGAGCCCGCCATCGACCAGGCGCGCGACCATCGGGCGCGCGCTCGGCGCATCATAGGTCGCATCCCCGTCGACCAGCACGTAAATGTCGGCATCGATGTCGCCAAACATGCGCCGGACCACGTGGCCCTTGCCTTGGCGGCGCTCCGTGCGCACGATCGCACCGGCCGCGCGGGCGACCTCGAGGGTGCGGTCGGTCGAATTGTTGTCGTAGACATAGATCACGGCGTCCGGCAGGCTCAAGCGGAAATCCGCGATGACCCGGCCGATCGCCGCTTCCTCGTTGTAGCAGGGGACGAGAACGGCGATCCGGCGCACGCCGGCATCCGTCCCGGTTCGCCCGTCGGTCAGTTCGGCGGCTTGCCGCATGCCCGCTCCCGCCCCATCCCTTATTCCCGCCCCGAAAGGCGGCATTCGAACGCACTTGCCGGTGTACCATAGCGTTTCTATGCTTGCCTTGTCCCTCGCCCCCCGGAGTTGAAGTTTTGGCCGTCGTCGTACCGTTCGAAACGCCTGGAAAAACCTCGATCGACCCGCTGGTCGACCTGGTCTCCTCCGATATGGACCGGGTCAATGCGACGATCCTGTCGCGCACCGGTTCGGAGGTCGCGATGATCCCCGAGGTCGCCAAGCATCTGATCAACTCGGGCGGCAAGCGCCTGCGGCCGATCCTGACGATCGCCATGGCGAAGCTCGTGCGGCTACGGCGGCGACGGCCACGTCAAGCTCGCCGCGGCGGTCGAGTTCATGCACACCGCGACCCTGCTGCACGACGACGTGGTCGACCAAAGCGACATGCGGCGCGGCAAGCTCGCGGCCCGCATGCTGTGGGGCAACGAGGCGAGCGTGCTGGTCGGCGACTTCCTGCTCGGCCAGGCGTTCAAGATGATGGTCGAGGTCGGCTCGCTGCGGGCGCTGGAGATCCTCTCCTCCGCGGCGGCGGTGATCGCCGAGGGCGAGGTGATGCAGCTCGCCGCCGCCAAGAACACGGCGACCACCGAGGACGAGTACCTCGCGGTCATCCGCGCCAAGACCGCCGAGCTGTTCGCCGCCGCCTGCGAGGTCGGACCGGTGATCGGCGGGCGGCCCAAGGCCGAGCAGGCGGCCTGCCGCTCCTACGGCATGAATCTCGGCATCGCGTTCCAGCTCGTCGACGACGCCCTCGACTACGGCGGCAAGGCCGCCAAGCTCGGCAAGAACATCGGCGACGATTTCCGCGAGGGCAAGATCACCCTGCCGGTGGTGCTGGCCTATCGGCGCGGCTCCGACAGCGAGCGCGAATTCTGGCGGCGCACGCTCGAGCAGAGCGAGACGGACGGAGGCCGACCTCGAGCACGCGATCGGGCTGATGTCCAAGCACCGCGCGCTCGAAGACACGGTTACCCGCGCGCACCACTATGGCGCGATCGCCACCGATGCGCTGGCGCTGTTCCCGGCTTCGCCCATGAAGGAAGCGCTCGACGAGGCGGTCGAGTTCGCGATCGCACGGACGCACTAGGGCAAGATCGCTTCAGATTGAAGCGATCTTGCTCTCTATCTTCTTGTCTTTGCGCATGATCTTGTCTGAAAAGTCTGTCAACTTTTCGGGATCATGCGCTGACCGCCGAAGATGGTCGGCGCGATCCACCAGGCGGGATGCGCCGCCTGCAGCTTCTGTTGCGCGGCCGCCGCCGCACCGTTCGACGCGAACAGTCCGAAACAGGTCGCGCCCGAGCCCGACATGCGCGCGAGCAGGCAGCCGCTCTGGCGCGCAAGCGCCGCCAGCACGTCGGCGATCACCGGCTGCAACGCGAGAGCGGGCGCCTCGAGATCGTTCGGTTGCGACGTCAGATATGCGATCAGCGCGTCGCGATCCCTGAGCCGGACCGCATCGATGACGCCGGTTTCGCCGCGCCGCTCGCCCGGCGCCAAGCCGAGCCGCGCGAACACGTCCTTGGTCGGCACCGGCACGCCCGGATTGACCAGCAGCGCCGGCAGCGCCGGCAGGTCGAGCGGCGGCGACAGCAGTTCGCCGATGCCGCGCATCACGCGTGGACGCGGATCGAGACAGACCGGCACGTCGGCGCCGGTGGCGCGCGCCGCCTCCATCAGACGGGGGTCGTCGCCGCGCCAGTGCATTGGCCCGCGCCAGAAGCCGCAGCGCCGCCGCCGCGTCGGCCGAGCCGCCGCCGAGACCGGCCGCCACCGGGAGACGCTTGGTCGAGCGCAAAGCGGCCGAGCCGCAGACCGGCGACGCGCGCCGCAACCGCCTGCGCGGCGCGCAGCACGAGATTGTCGGCGTTGTCGCCCGCCGCCCCGGCGGTCGGCCCGCGACACCGCCAGGCCGAGCGCTTCGCCGGGCCACAGCGTCACCTGGTCGGCGACGTGCGCGAAAACCACCAGGCTTTCGAGGTCGTGATAGCCGTCGGCGCGCCGGCCCAGCACGCGCAGCGTGAGATTGACCTTGGCGGGCGCCGGCTCGGAGATAAAGGCTGACATTATTGATATTGATTTATTGATGTATTGATCTGGCGACGCCATCACGACCGAAGCGCAGCAATCTCGGCCCGCAATACGTACCTGATCGGGATCGCGTCGACTTGCGCACTGTTAGTTGTCGATCTCGGGTAAACCCGAGATCGATGGCGTCCCGCAAGGACCCGAACGTGACCTCAGCCGCCGTCGCCGGAGTTCTTGGGCTTCTCGGCGTCGGCGGACGGGGCCGGCTGCGGCACATTGGCGAGACCCGATCTGCAGCTTGGCCTCGATCTTCTTGAGCTCGTCGGGCTCCGGCTTGAGATCGCGCGCATGCGCCCACTGGAACTTGGCCTCGAGCGTGCGGCCGACCCGCCAATAGGCGTCGCCCAGGTGATCGTTGATGGTCGGATCGACCGGCTTGAGCTCGACCGCGCGTTCGAGCTGCTTGACCGCCTCGTCGTAGTTGCCGATCCGGTACCAGGCCCAGCCGAGCGAGTCGACGATATAGCCGTCGTCGGGCCGCTGCTCGACCGAGCGCTTGATCATGCGCATGCCGTCGTCGAGATTGAGGCCCTGGTCGACCCAGGAATAGCCGAGATAGTTCAGCACGTGCGGCTGGTCGGGATAAAGCTCGAGCGCCTTCTTGAGATCGGCCTCGGCCTTGCGGCCACTGCTTGGAGCGCTCGTAGCAGATGCCGCGGAAATAGAAGAGCGTCCAGTTGGCGCGCTCCGGCGTCGGGATCGCGGCCGACGCCGTGGCTGTAGGTCTCGGCGCACTCGGCGTATTGCTTGCGCTCGCGCTGGATATTGCCGAGCGCCATGATCGCCTCGATGTCGTCGGGACGTCGCCGCGATCAGCTTCTGCAGATGCTTCCTGGCCTCGTCGGTCTGGTCGAGCGCGTCGAGATCGATCGCCATCTGGATGTCGGCGTTGCGCTTGAGCGGCGAATTCGGCCGGCACGCGCGCATAGACCTTGATCGCGAGCTGCGGCTTCTTCATCGCCTCGTAGAGATCGGCGAGCGACAGCAGCGCGAGCGTGTGGGTCGGCTCGAGATAGAGCGCGAGCTGCAGATAGGCGAGACCGCGATTGGCGAGGCTGAGCTCCTCCTCGCGCCGGCCGAGCGCGGCGCCGAGCCCGTACAGCACCTCGGCGGCGCCCGTCTGCGGCGCTGTCGACGAGCTGCGGCAGCTTCTCGCCCTTGCGCAGATCTCGGCGATGGCCTGGCGTGATCAGCGGATGGCGCGGCAGCGCCTTGTCGAAGGTCTGGAAAATCTTCAGCGCCTCGTCCTTGGTGCCGTTGCGCGAGAGCCAGCTGCCATAGGCCTGCACGACGCGCAGAGCGGTCTGGTCGAGCTTGTAGGCGCGCTCGAAGCGCTTGCCGGCTTCCTTCTTGTTGCCGGCGAGGTCGAGGATCAGGCCGGCATGCAGGTCCTTGAAGATGCGCGTACCAGTCCGGCCCGGCGAGCTTGTCGATCGTCTCGAGCCGCGCCCTTGCTGTCGTTCGCGCCGAAGCTGGCTCCAGGCCGACAAGCAGCGTCGCGGTCAGATCGGTGATCGGGCCGCGCACCGGCCTGGGCGAATTGCGGCGCGCGCGGCCGCGTATTGCTTCTGCTTGAGGGCGCGCACGCCGAGGACGAGGCGGGCGTTGCGGTTGTTGCGGTCGACCTGCAGCAGGCGCTCGGCGAGCTTGACCGCCTCGTCGATCTCGCCGTCGGCGAGCACCGACATAGAAGGCGAGCTCGAGCAGCTCGGGATTCTTCGGGTCGGCCTTGAGCGCCGCGCGGTAATAGGCCGAGGCCGACGGCGGCGTCGCGGTCGACATTGGCGTGCCGGGCCGCGAGATAGTTGCCGGACGGCGAGGTGCGCGAGAGATCGTGCGGGCGCGGCGGCGCGGTCTGCGCGGCGAGCGACTGGACGGCGAGCGCCACCAGAGCATGCCGGCGGCGCAGGAGCGGCCGTCAGGCGCGAAACAAGCGCATCTTCGTCACGGCTCGCTCTTCTCCATGGGATCGAGGCCGGTCGCGCCCCGCCGCCGAGTCTCCGGCCGGAGAATGGCCTGTTTGCGCCGAAGCCGCAAGGACGCGCGGGCGGTCGGACGCATCCGGCCGCGTCGCGACGCATTGACGGCCCCGATATGGCGGGATCGTGGCGGGAAGCCGGCAATTCGCCTTGTATATCGGGGCTGCGGCGGCCCGGCCCGTTGTTCGGATCCTAGCGGAACCGCTCCCGACGTCGCGAAAACATTGCAAGCGTTCGGCAGCATCGGCCGACGGCACATGCGCCGTAACGCCGCTGGACGCCGCTTGGCCGCTCTTGAGTGCTCTTGCGAGCGCTTTCGACGTCACATATTCGGGTAGTTCGGCCCGCCGCCGCCCTCCGGCGCGACCCAGGTGATGTTCTGGTTCGGGTCCTTGATGTCGCAGGTCTTGCAGTGGACGCAGTTCTGCGCGTTGATCACGAAGCGCGGGCTCGCCCTCCCTCCTCGCACCCACTCGTAGACGCCGGCCGGGCAATAGCGCGCCGACGGCCCGCATAGACGTCGTGCTCGGACGACTTCTGCAGCGCCAGGATCGGCGACCCGGAGATGGACCGGCTGGTCCTCCTCGTGGTTGGTGTTCGACAGGAACACCGAGGACAGCCGGTCGAAGGTGAGCTTGCCGTCGGGCTTGGGATAGGCGATCGGGCGGCATTGCGCGGCGGGCTTGAGGCATTCGGCGTCGGGCTTGCCGTGGCCGAGCGTGCCGAACAGCGAGAAGCCGAGCGTGTTGGTCCACATGTCGATGCCGCCGAGCGCCGATGCCGAGCATGGTGCCGAACTTCGACCACAGCGGCTTGGCGTTGCGCACCTTCCACAGGTCGCGGCCGATCGTCGGAGCGCGCGCCACGCCGCCTCGTAGTCCGCGAGCTCGTCATTGGCGCGGCCGGCGGCGAGCGCCAGCGCCACATGCTCGGCCGCGAGCATGCCGGACAGCATGGCGTTGTGGGTGCCCTTGATGCGCGGCACGTTGAGGAAGCCGGCCGCGCAGCCGATCAGCGCGCCGCCCGGGAACGACAGCTTCGGCACCGACTGCCAGCCGCCCTCGGTGATGGCGCGCGCGCCGTAGCCGATGCGCTTGCCGCCCGCGAAGGTGTCGCGCACCAGCGGATGGGTCTTGAAGCGCTGGAACTCCTCGAACGGCGACAGATAGGGATTGTCGTAGTTGAGGTGGACGACGAAGCCGACCGCCACCAGGTTGTCGCCGAAGTGATAGAGGAACGAGCCGCCGCCGGTGCGAGTTGTCGAGCGGCCAGCCGAAGGTGTGCTGCACCAGGCCGGGCTGGTGCTTGTCGGGCGCGACCTGCCACAGCTCCTTGAGGCCGATGCCGAATTTCGGCGGCTCGCGGCCGTCGATCGAGGCCGAAGCGGGCGATCAGCTGCTTGGTCAGGCTGCCCGCGCGCGCCCTCGGCGAACAGCGTGTACTTGGCGCGCAGCTCCATGCCGCGCGTGAACGAGTCCTTGGGCTTGCCGTCGCGGCCGATGCCCATGTCGCCGGTCGCGACGCCGACGACCTCGCCGTTCGCGCCGTACAGCACCTCGGCGGCGGCGAAGCCCGGATAGATCTCGACGCCCAGCGCCTCCGCCTTGCGGCCGAGCCAGCGGCAGACCTCGCCGAGCGAGACGATGAAGTTGCCGTGGTTGCTCATCAGCGGCGGCATCAGGAAGTTCGGCAGCCGCAGCGCGCCGCGCGGCGCCGAGCATGTAGAAGCGGTCGTCCGTCACCGGCGTCTTGATCGGCGTGTCCTCGCTCGCGCCAGTCGGGCAGCAGCCGGTCGAGGCCGATCGGATCGATCACCGCGCCGGACAGGATGTGGGCGCCGACCTCGGAGCCCTTCTCGACCACCACGACGGAGATGTCGGGCGAGAGCTGCTTGAGCCGGATCGCGGCCGACAGCCCGGCCGGCCCGGCGCCGACGATGACGACGTCGAACTCCATCGCTTCGCGGGCGGGCAATTCCTGGCGTCATCGGCAGTCCCCGCTCGAGGTTCCACCAGCCAAGGTGCAGTTTTCCACGAATGGCAGCCGTGACAATTGGAGCTGGGCGATACGCTTCCGGCATGCGCTGCTTGTCTCACGTGCCGGCAGCGACTGTCCGCTTCGACAGGCTGTCGACGGGCACAGGTTTCGCGCCGGCCGGCGCGTGACCTGCATTGCGCCGGAATGGCCGCGTCCGTCCCGGCGTCCCGCGAACTGGCCTCCAGGTCCGATTGCACAGCGTCACGATGACGCCCGATCGCGCCAAGGCCGCCCGCGAGCTGCTCGCCTTCTACCTGGAGGCGGGCGTCGATGCGGTGCTGGGCGAGGAGCCGGTCGACCGGTTCGCCGATCCGAGCGCGCCGGCCGCCCGGCCGACCGCAGGCCGCCATCGCCCGCCGCGCGGCCGCAGCCGGCGCCGCCGCGGCCCGCCGACGCTTGCCCGCAGCCCGCCGCGCGGCGAGACGCAGGCGCCGCCGCGCCCACCGCCGGCCGCCCCGCCCTCGCCCGACGTCGCCGTCATGGCGGCGCGCGAGGCGGCGCGCCGGCGGCGAGCCTCGACGAGCTGCGCGCGATCCTCGACGGCTTCGAGGGCTGCGCGCTCAAGCGCGCACGCCAAGCAGCTGGTGTTCGCCGACGGCAATCCGCAGGCGCGGGTGATGTTCGTCGGCGAGGCGCCCGGCCGCGAGGAGGACCATCGAGGGGCTGCCCTTCGTCGGCCGCTCCGGCAAGCTGCTCGACCGCATGATGGCGGCGATCGGGCTCGACCGCACCACCGCCTACATCGCCAACATCATTCCGTGGCGGCCGCCCGGCAACCGCACGCCGACGCCGCAGGAGAGCCAGATCTGCCTGCCCTTCATCCTGCGCCAGATCGAGCTCGTCGATCCCGACGTCCTGGTCTGCCTCGGCGGCCCGTCGAGCCAGACGCTGCTCGGCATCAACGACGGCATCATGAAGACGCGCGGGCGCTGGCTGACCTATCAACACCGGCACGCGCGAGATCCGCGCCATCGCGACCCTGCATCCGGCCTATCTGCTGCGCCAGCCGCTGCAGAAGCGGCTCGCCTGGCGCGATTTCCTGGCGATCAAGAAGGCGCTGGAGCAGTAGCCGTCATTGCGAGCGTAGCGAAGCAATCTCATGCCGCGTAACGTGAGCAAGCGAAGCGGGATTGCTTCGCTGCGCTCGCAATGACAGCGAGGGTTACCCCGGCTCCATGCCCTTCGCCTTGATCGACCGGCACGGCGGCGGGGCTGGTGCAGCAGCCTGATCACGCTCGCGCGCGGCCTGCTGGTTGGGCGACTGCGGCGACACCGCCGCGGTGAACATGATGTAGGACTGGATCTCCGCCGGAAGCGGGCCGACCAGCTCGGCGCCCGGCACCGACAGGATGTTGGGGATGACGATGATGCCGAGCTCGGCCTCGCCGGATCGCCACCATCTCGGACACCGACTTCGGTCATCGGCTGGATGGTCTTGGCCTTCAGCGCCTCCGCGATGCCGAGCTGGGCGAACACCTTGATCGAGATGGAGCGTGCTCGCGCCCTCCTTGAGATAGGTGATCGATTTGGCCGCAGCAGCGTCCGCTTGAACGCCTCGACCGTGCCAGATGTCCGGCTTGGGCGCGCCGCGGCGCACCGCGACGCCGATGCCGGACCGTCATCACGTCGGCGCGGCTGTCGGCGGCGAGCTTGCCGGCGCTTGATCAGGTCGTCGGTCTGGAAATCGACCAGCACCGCGAGGTCGAACGCCTCGCCCTGCTCGATGCGCCGCTTCATCACCGCCGCGACGTCGGTCACCACGGTGAGCCGGTGGCCGGTCGCCTGCTCGAAGCCGGGTCCCGAGGTCGCCCATCATCATCTTGGTGACCCGCGAGCCGAAGATCTTCAGCTCGGCGGCCTGCGCGCCGACTTGTCTGGCGCCGAGAAGCGCCAGGCCGGCCGCGAGCGCGACGCGCCGCTATCCCATTCATCCTCATACCGCCCTATCCAACCCAATAGAACTTGACCGCGAACAGCACCGCCAGCACCAGCACCGCCGGCTTCGCCTCGCGCGAACTTGCCGGCGATGATCTTGCCGACCGCATAGGTGATGAAGCCGAGCCCGATGCCGGTCGCGATCGAATAGGTGAGCGGCATGGTGACCGCCGCGACCACCGCCGGGCGCGTATTCGGTGATGTCGTCCCAGTCGATCTCGGCGAGCCCGCGCGTCATCACGCAGGCGACGTAGAGCAGCGCCGCCGCCGAGGCATAGGCCGGCACCATGCCGGCGAGCGGCGCGAAGAACAGCGCCAGCAGGAAAAGAACAGCGACCACGAACACGGCGGTCAGGCCGGTGCGGCCGCCGGCCGAGACGCCGGCCGCGCTCTCGATATAGCTCGTGGTGGTCGAGGTGCCGATCAGCGCGCCGAACATGGCGGCGAAGCTGTCGGCGATCAGCGCCTGCTTCATGCGCGGCAGATTGCCGTCCTTGTCGAGCAGGCCGGCGCGGTGCGTGACGCCGATCAGCGTGCCGGCATTGTCGAACAGGTCGACGAACAGGAAGCTGAACACCACGATGAGGAAGGTCGGCTCGAACACGCGCGAGAAATCGAGCTGCAGGAAGGTCGGCGCCAGCGAGGGCGGCGCCGAGACGACGCCGGTGAATTGGCGCAGCCCGAGCGGAAGCCCGATCGCGGTCACGACCAGGATGCCGATCAGCGTGCCGCCGATGACCTTGCGCGCGTTGAGCGCGACGATCAGCACGAAGCCGAGCAGGCAAAGGAGCGCCGGCCAGCTGCTTGAGATCGCCGAGCGTCACCAGCGTCGCCGGATGCGCGACCACGATCTTGGCCTGCTCGAGCGCGATGATGCCGAGGAACAGCCCGACGCCGGCCGAGATCGCGAGCTTGAGGTTCTTCGGAATCGCGTTGATGATGTATTCGCGGATGCGGAAGATCGAGATCAGGAAGAACAGCACGCCCGAGCAGAACACCGCGGCGAGCGCCTGCTGCCAGGTATATTTGTAGGTCGAGCACCACCGTGAAGGCGAAGAAGGCGTTGAGCCCCATGCCCGGGCGCCAGCGCGATCGGATAATTGGCGTAGAGCGCCATCACCAGGGTCGAGACCGCGGCCGCGATGCAGGTCGCGACGAACACCGCGCCCTTGTCCATGCCGGCATTGCCGAGGATCTGCGGATTGACGAACACGATGTAGACCATGGTGAGGAAGGTGGTGAGCGCCGGCGACGAATTCGGTGCGCACGCTGGTGCGTTGCGCCGCGAGCCCGAATTGCCGCTCGAGAAACCCTTGTGTGCCGCCTGGCGCCTGCTCGGTCATCTGGCCCTCCCCGTGCGCGCCGCGCCGCGGCGCAGGATAGCGAGGCGCGCGCCCGGCGACCTCCCGCGCCGGGGAGTTGTCCACCGGCGCCATCCGCCCCCTACCGGAACTTTCCGGCGCGCCCCAGATTAGGCCTGTGACGTGCCGCGGCTTGCGGCGGGACGTGAACCGCGTTTGTTGGACCAGGGAGTTGCGCGATGGACCTCGATCCCGTCCTGCTCGCGCGCCTGCAGTTCGCCTTCACGATCACGTTCCACATCATCTTTCCGACCTTCACCATCGGCCTGTCGGCCTATATCGCGACCCTGCTGGTGATGTGGCTCGCGACCGGCCGCGAGCATTTGCATCGGCTCGCCCGCTTCTGGACCAAGATCTTCGCCGTGTCGTTCGCCATGGGCGTGGTGTCCGGAATCGTGCTGTCCTACCAGTTCGGCACCAACTGGAGCCGCTTCTCGGTCGTGGTCGGCAACGTGATCGGGCCGCTGATCGGCTACGAGGTGCTGACCGCCTTCTTCCTCGAGGCGACCTTCCTCGGCGTGATGCTGTTCGGCTGGCAGCGCGTGCCGCCCTGGCTGCACGTGCTGTCCGCGGTCTTCGTCGCGATCGGCACCGCGATCTCGGCGTTCTGGATCCTCTCCGCCAACAGCTGGATGCAGACGCCGGCCGGCCACGAGATGCGCGACGGCATCGCCTATCCGCTCGACTGGCTCGCCATCGTCTTCAATCCGAGCTTCCCGTACCGCTTCGCCCACATGCTCACCGCCGCCTATCTCACCACCGTCGTTCGTGGTGCTGGCGGTCGGCGCGCGCTACCTGCTGGCCGGCCGGCATCCGGAGGAGGCCCGCACCATGCTGCGCATGGCGGTCGGCTTCATCGCGATCGTGGCGCCGCTGCAGCTCCTCATCGGCGACCAGCACGGGCTCAACACGCTCGGCGCATCAGCCGATCAAGATCGCCGCCATGGAGGCGCACTGGGACGGCAGCAAGCCCGGGGACCTCGTGCTGTTCGCCTGGCCCGACGAGACAGGCCGAGACCAACCGCTACGAGATCGCGATCCCGCACGGCGCCTCGCTGATCCTCACCCACGACCCGAACGGGCTGTTCGCCGGCCTCAAGAGCGTGCCGGCCGACCGACCGCCCGCCGGTTGCGCCGGTCTTCTTCGCCTTCCGCATCATGGTGGGGATCGGGCTTGTGATGATCGCCGCCGGGCTCGTTGGCGTGCTGCTGTGGTGGCGCGCGCGGCTGTTCGAGACGCGCTGGTATCTCGCCGTGGTGTCGCGCGGCTGGTGGATCGGTTTCGTCGCGGTCATTGCGGGCTGGATCGTCACCGAGAGCGGCCGTCAGCCCTGGCTCGTCACCGGAATCCTGCGCACCGCGGACTCGACCTCGCCGGTGCCGGCCGCCAGCATCGCGGTGTCGCTCGCGCTGTTCCTCGTCGTCTACGCCATCGTGTTCACGATGGGCATCTACTACATCAACCGGCTGATCGAGCACGGCCCGCAGGGCCGCGCGGTCGAGCCGCCGAGCACCGGCTTGCCGGGCCGGCCGCTGTCGGCGGCCGCCGACGCGGCGCGCGAGATTTTCACCGCCAGCGGCCGCGCTCGAACTTAGTTTTTGCGCATGATCTTGTCCGAAAAGTCCGGCAACCTTTCGGGATCATGCGCCAGGAGGACCGCCATGGAATGGTATCTTCCGGTGATCTGGGCGGCGCTGATCGGCGTCGCGGTCGCGCTCTATGTGATCCTCGACGGCTTCGACCTCGGCATCGGCATCCTGTTTCCGTTCGCCAGGAACGAAGCCGAGCGCGACCAGATGATGAACTCGGTGGCGCCGTTCTGGGACGGCAACGAGACCTGGCTGGTGCTCGGCGGCGGCGGACTGTGGGTCGCCTTCCCGCGCGCCTATGCGGTGATCATGCCGGCGCTCTACCTGCCGGTCATCGTCATGCTGCTCGCGCTGGTGTTTCGCGGCGTCGCCTTCGAGTTTCGCTGGGTGGCGGTGACGAGCAAGAAATACTGGAACTTCGCCTTCGTGGCGGGCTCCGAGCTCGCCGCATTCTGCCAGGGCGTCATCCTCGGCGGCCTGATCCAGGGCATCAGGGTCGAGAACGGCGCGTTCGCGGGCGGCGCGTTCGACTGGGCGACGCCGTTCGCGCTCCTGTGCGGGCTCGGCGTGGTCGCGGGCTACGGTTTGCTGGGCGCGACCTGGCTGGTGATGAAGACGGATGGCGCGGTCGCCGCAAGCGCGCGCCGGAACGCGAAAACCCTGCTCTTGGTGGTGCTCGCTTTCATGGGCCTGGTGAGCGTGTGGACGCCGCTCGCCATTCCGCGCATCGCCGAGCGCTGGTTCTCGCTGCCGAACATCTTCTATCTGTCGCCGGTGCCGCTCGTCACCGCGCTCGTCGCCTATGCGGCCTGGCGCGCGCTCGCGCTCGGCCGCGAGTTCCTGCCGTTCTTCTGCGCGATCGCGCTTTTCCTGCTCGGCTTTCTCGGCCTGGCGATCTCGAGCTTTCCCTATCTGGTGCCGCCCTCCCTCACGGTGTGGCAGACCGCCGCCGTGCCGGCGAGCCAGATCTTCACGCTGGTCGGCACGCTCGTGCTGCTGCCGGTGATCCTGTTCTATTACGGATTCGTCTATTGGCTGTTCCGCGGCAAGGTGCGGGAGGGAGAGGGGTATCATTGAGGCGGCGAAGGGCGTGGCAAGGCGGCCGCGACGCGGCGTAACGCCCACCACTGTCATTGCGAGCGAAAGCGAAGCAATCTCTCGCCGCGAATGCGACCGAGGCGGGGATTGCTTCGTCGCGCTACGCGCTCCTCGCAATGACGATTTAGGGCATATTCCGGCCAGCTCGATCCGGTCATGAGTTTGAGCGTTCCGATTCCACCTGACCAGATCACGCTCTAGCCCGCCTGAAGCGCACGCCGCCCTACTTCGGCGCCGGCGCCTCTGCCCGGATCATGCCCCAGCCGATGCGCGCGAGCGGCAACCTTCCCTGGATGCCGTGCTCGAAGGCGCGCGGCACCTCGGGAACGAGATCGGGAAAGCGCGCCTTGATGTCGGGGGGCGGCAGGCCGGCGGTGTCGAGCGCCGGCCACACCACGACCAGGCCCTTGGCGCGGATGTCGTCCGCGCTCACCCAGGGCGTGCGCGCGGGCGCCGCAAAGTCGTACACGCTCGGCCGCGACGGCGCGGCGAGCGCCACCAGAGCGGCGAGGCGCGGGTCGCCCGAGACGATCTCGAGCGGCTTGCCGGTGCGGCGCTCGAAGCTTTCGCCGAAGAAGCGTCCCATCGCGCGCGCCGGCTGCGCGCTCTTGAGCTCGATCGCGACGGTCCACGGCACCGCGATGATCGCCGCGACCGCGATCGCGGGCGGCAGCAGCAGGAGCAGGCTCCAGGCCAGCGCGACGATGCGCTGGCGATGGATCATGATGGTGTCGCCCGTCGCGAGCACGACCGCCAGGCCCGACAGCACCACGTAGGGGGCGGTCCCCCCGACCGGCGAGGGCGCGCCGAAGATCGCCGCGATCAGCGTCGCGACGAGCCCGGGCGCGAGCGCGAGGAAGAACACGAAGCGGCGCGCGAACGGATCGACCGCGGGGCGCACGAAGGTCGGCAATTGACGGCGTGACTTGACCCACCACCCGGTCGCCAGCCCGACGATCACGAGCAGCCCCGCATGGGCGGCGACCACGAAGGCGATCAGGCGGACCCACGACAGCCAGTTCGTGCTCGCCGCCTCGTTCGAATGCAGGCGTTCCCACAACGGAGCGAACGCGGTCTCGCCCGCGACGTTGAGCCAGATCAAGTGGGGAACCAGCAGGACCGCGACCACGATGACGGCAAACCAGGGTTCCACGGTGCGCAGCGCCGCGCGTCCGCGCTCGGTCGCCCACAGGAACGTCATCACGCAGGCGAACAGGATCAGCCCCGCATAGGTGGTCAGCAGCAGCAGGCCGAGGTCGAAGGCGAGCACGAACCAGTAATGACGCTGGTGCTCGCCGATGGCGCGCCAGAAATGCAGGGCGATCAGCGCGGAGAGCGCCATGCCGAGGATGGTCGGACCGAAATCCGGCGACGGCACCGTCATGACCGTGATGCCGAGCATCAGCAGCACCGCCATCGCGGCCTGCTGGGCGCCGACGATCGCGCAGCCGAGGCGGAACACCGCCCAATAGGTGACAACCACGCAGGCTTGCGCCAGCAGGTAGACCCCGCCGATGCCGAAGACCATGTAGGCAAAGTCGGCGAGCCAGAAGGCGAGCGGCGGGCCGAGGTCGGTGCCGAGCTGGAGCTCGTGCCCGACCGCGAGCACCTCCGGCAGCGCGCCCGGCGGCGCGGCGTAGAAGATGGCCGGCACCAGCCACCAGATGGCGGCCTGCACCAGCGTCGCCAGCCAGAACATCAGCCGCGGTTGCGAGCGCAGGCCTTCGACGAAGATGGAAACATGGAGCATCGGGGGCCGCGCAGGAATGAGAGACGGATGGCGGGCGACTTAAACCCGAGGGGCGCGCGCGCGCAACGGTTTTACATTACCCCGGCGGGATCCCGGGTTCCGCCGGCGCGTCGCTCGCCAGGACGTCGCCCATGCGGGCGTCGTCCTTAAGCGCTTGGTCCATAAGCGTTTGGCCCATAAGCTCTTCGCCCGCAAGAGCGGCGTCGCTCAGGGCTTCGCCGGCGAGGTGCAGGCCCATCAGGGTGGCGACCGGCGCGAACGAGCGGCGGTGGTGCACCGTCGGCCCGAGCCGGGCGAGCGCCCGGAAGTGCTCGGGCACGCTGTAGCCCATGTGGCGCTCGAAACCGTAGCCCGGATGCGCCGCGCCGATGCGCACCATCAGGCGGTCGCGCACCACCTTGGCGACGATCGAGGCCGCCGCGATCGAGAGCACCAGCGCGTCGCCGCTCACCACCGCCTGGCAATCGCATGGCAGGTCGAGACGGTCGATGCCGTCGACGAAGACGAGCCGCGGCCGCACCGGCAGGGCCAGCACCGCGCGCTTGAGCGCCCACAGCGAGGCCTGGCGGATATTGTCGCGGTCGATACGCGCGCGCGATCCGAACGCGACGCCGACCTGTGCGGTGGCACAGATGCGGGCATAGAGCTTCTCGCGTTGTTCCCGGTCGAGCTTCTTGGAATCGTCGAGGCCGCGCGGAATGCGTTTGGGATCGAGGATCACCGCGGCGGCCACCACCGGTCCGGCCAGCGGTCCCCGGCCGGCCTCGTCGCAGCCCGCGACCGGGAAGACGCCGCGCTTCATGGCGGCCCGCTCGCGCCGGAAACTCGGGCGGATCGGCGCTTCGTCGAGCGGAAGGCGCGGCGCGGATGGGGCGGTACAACTCATGGCGCGCGATGGTGCGCGGATGAGCGCCGCAATGCAACCGGGGCCGCGTTTGGGTAGCGGGTCAGTTTGAATAAGGCAGCCGAACCCGCTTGCCCCGGCCGGCGAAGGGCTCATATTTGGCGACATGGCCGATGCAAATCCCGAGCGCGAGCGGCGAATCAAGAAACTCACACCTATTGTGGCAGCATTGACCGTGTTGCTCATAGTGGCCCTCAACCTTGTCCCCTCGCATTATGAGGCGTACGCCATGGGCGGTTTGGCTGTTGCGGTCGTTCTAGAGTCTCGGGCTCATTTATTGGCCTGGCTTATGGGATCGCCGGTGAGGGCCATGTCGCGCTTTTGTCGCGTGACCGGGTGTGGACCGGTGCCGCCCTATTGCGGCTGCAAACCGGATTCCTTCACCACCCGTTCGGCGATGGCGCGGTCTTCCTTCAGGAAGCCCGCGAGTTCCTCTCTCAGCCTGTGAGCGATCGGGGTCCTTATTGGACGCTGATTGACAGTCGCTGGATTGCGCGGCTATCTCCCGTTCCGCTGGGACCACGCCACGAAAATTCCACCCCGACAATTTCTGCATCTAGCAGCGGGCGCCGCCGCGCTTCCGGCCATATCGCGCATCGCCCAAGCAGGCGGACTACCTATACCGAGATTGTGGGTGGCTGCGTCCACCCCGAGCACTCACAGAGAAAAGACGTGGCAAATTCTGCGATCACCTTCGACGACGGAGCCGCATACGAACGTTTCATGGGGCGCTGGAGCCGAGCAATAGGGAAGGCCTTTCTCGATTGGTTGGCTCCGCCGAAAGGTGCGCACTGGCTCGACATCGGCTGCGGCACTGGCGTGTTCACGGAACTGATCCTCGATACCTGCTCGCCCACGGCGGCGGTTGCCGTAGATCCCGCAGCGGCACAGATCGACTACGCGCGCAAACAGCCGGTCGCCCAGCGGGCGGATTTTCGCGTGGCAGACGCTCAGTCGCTGCCGTTTCCTGATGGTAGCTTCGATGTTGTCGCTTCGGCTCTGGTTATCAATTTTATTCCTGACCGCCCGCGGGCCCTAGCTGAAATGCGCCGTGTCGGTCGGCCTGCAGGTATCGTCGCCGGGTACGTGTGGGATTTTTCGGCGGAGCGCGCTGCGGCTTGGCCTTTGGCGGGCGGATTACGTCAGATCGGCGTTGAGCCGCCGCGGGTTCCAGGCACAGAGGATTCGAGCATTGAAGCGCTCCATTCGTTGTTCGAGCAAGCTGGGTTTGAAGAGATTGCCGTCAGGCCGATCGACGTGACGGTGTCCTTCCCCGACTTTGACGACTATTGGCGCTCACAGACGCAAGCCTTTACACCACACGGAAAAATGATTGCTGCGTTGCCCGAGACTGACCGTGTGAAACTGGCCGGGATTGTTCGCGCGGCGTTGTCGGCTGGCCCAAACGGCAGCGTCGCCTATTCGGCACGCGCAAATGCAATCAAATCGCGCGTGCCAGTATAACCGGGACCTGTGAGAATTTACTGGCGCTCACCGCGATTGCTTCATGTTGAGGAAACTCAATCCAACCAGAGCGGAATGATTTTAGGTTGGGGGTGGGGGGAGCGGCGAATTCGGAGCAAGCGTAGCCCCCCACCCGTCCTATTGCGGCTGCAATCCGGATTCCTTCACCACCCGTTCGGCGATGGCGCGGTCTTCCTTCAGGAAATCCGCGAACTCCTCCGGCGTGCTGAACACCGGCTCGAGCCCCATCTCGATCAGCCGCTTGCGGCGGAACTCCGGCTCGTTGCCGATGCGCGCGAACTCCTCGCTCAGCTTGTGAACGATCGGGGCCGGGGTGCCGGCCGGCGCCACGATGCCGAAATAGATCCGCGTCGGGTTCGGGCCGTAGCCGAGCTCGATGAGCGTCGGAATGTCGGGAAAGAGCGGCGAGCGCTGCGCGCTGTCGATCGCTAGGCCCCGGACCCCGCCGCTGCGCAGGAGCGGAATCCAGTTCGCCAGCCCGAAAAACGCGACCGGCGTCGCGCCCGAGAGCACCCCGTTGAGCGCCTCGGCGCCGCCGCGAAACGGCACCCGCACCAGGTCGGCGCCGGTCGCGGCTTTCCATTTGTCCATGACGAGCGCGAGCGAAGCCGACGGCGCCGTGTAGCTCAGGGTGCCGGGCTTGCGTTGCGAGAGGGCCGCGAGCTCGCCCAGGGTCTTCACCTCGAGCGCCGCGCTCGCCACCAGGACCTGGGTGTTGAAGAACGGATTGGTGATCGGAACGAAGTCCTTCTCGGCATCGTAGGGGACCTTCTTGTACAGGAACTGATTGTAGGACAGCGTCTCGACCGGCAGGATGCAGATCGTGTAGCCGTCGTTGGGCGCCAGCGCGCAGGCGCGCCCGCCGATCGTCATGTTGCCGCCCGGCCGGTTCTCCACGATGATCGGCTGACCCCAGCGCTTTTGGATCTCGTCCCCGATCAATCGCATGAAGATGTCGCTGGTGCCGCCCGCGCTGGTGGCGGTGAGCGCCCGGATCGGGCGAACCGGATAGTCCTGCGCCGCCGCCGGGGTCGCATCGAACAGGGCGAGGAACGCACAAACGAGGCTGAATACCGATATCGACGACATCGGGAACGTCATGCCCCGTCCCCGGACCCTCTGGTCGAGCCAGAGGGCCGCTTCGCGCCGTCCGGGGACAGGCTCCAGCGGGGCATCCAGTACTCCGTGTCGATGCGGTGGAGGCGCAGCGCCTATTCGGAAACGGCGGTGATTACTGGATTGCCCGCTGTCGCGGGCAATGACGACTGAGAGGATGCTTCGCGTCATCGAACGCCTCCAGTCACGCCGCCTCGGCCGCGTCCTTGACGGGAAGCCGCAACAGCCTGGCGGCATTGCGCCAGAACACGGCTTCGCGCTCGTGCGCCGGCAGCCCGAGGTCCTCGATCAGCTTGATGGCGCGCGGCTTGAGCGAGGTGAGCGGGGGCGCGTCGCTGCCGTAAAGCACGTGGTCGGCGCCGACCGTGTCGAGCACGAGGCGCGCCGCCGGCGCGTGATAGGTCACGGTGTCGAAATACATCTTCTTGAGATAGTGGCTGGGCGCGTGCTTGATACGCATCGGCGCATAGGGACCGAGGAAATAGGCCTCGTCCTGCAGCTCGTAGGCATAATCCATGCGGCCGATCACCTCGCACAGGCCGCCGCCGCCGTGCGAGCTCACGATCTTGAGGCGCGGAAAATCCTCCAGCACGCCGCGCACGATCAGGCGCGCCAGCGCGAGGCAGAGATCGGCGGGCCGCCCGATGCTGGACGCCAGGCGATAATCCCGCATGCGCTCCTCGCCGAAGCCGACATGCGGAGGATGGATCATCACCGGCACGTCGAGGTCCTGCACCAGCTCCCAGAACGGGCGCGCCTCGTCGTCGTCGGGATAATGTCCCTTGTGGCTGGAATGGATGAACAGGCCGCGCAGCCCGCACGCGCGGATCGCGCGCTCGGCTTCTTTGACATAGGCCGGTCCGCCGCACGGCAGGATGGTGGCGAGACCGTAGAGCGTCCCCTTGTGCGTCTCCTGGATTTCGGCCGCGTAGTCGGTCCAGCGCTGGATCGCGGCGAGCTCGTCTTTTTCGGGTTTGCCGCGCATGTAATGCGCCGCGTTCGACACCACGCTGATGTCGATGTTCGCCTTGTGGTGCGCGTCGAGCACGTTCTCGACCGTCATGGGGCAGCGCCCGCTCCAGGTCGGGCCGCTCTTGCCGTCCCAGGTCGGCTGGTCGCCGGCTTCCTCGGGCGGATAGACGTGGGTATGCCACTCGATGATCACGCGGCGCCTCCCTCACCTTTCTGTTCCCCTCCCCCACGCTAGTTGGGCGTGCCCGATTAGCGTGGGCGGAAGGGTAAGATGCTGCGCCTCAACGCGCACATCAAGGCTACTGCGTCCAACCGCATCCAATCGGCTTCATTCTGATTCCGCCAAGAACACCGCCCCCCTCAGAACAGGCTCAGCTGCTCGGCCCGCCCGGGCGGCCGGAAATGCTCGGTCGTCAGCGCGACGTTGCGCTCGTTGAGCCGCAGGCGCGCGCAGGCGGTCTCGAAGCGCTGGCGGATCATCCACGCATAGGGACCCGAGCCGGTCATGCGCTCGCCCCATTTGGCGTCGTAGTCCTTGCCGCCGCGCATCTGGCGGATCAGCGCGAAGACGTGACGATGGCGGTCGGGGAAATTCTCCTTCAGCCATTCGCTGAACAAGTCGCGCACCTCGAGCGGCAGGCGCAGCAGCACGTAGCTCGCGCCGTCGACGCCGGCGGCCGCCGCCGCGTCGAGAATGCGCTCGATGTCGGCGTCGTTGAGTGCCGGAATGACCGGCGCCACCATCACGCGGGTCGGGATGCCGGCACTGGCGAGTTCGCGCAGCGCGTCGAGCCGGCGCGTGGGCGTCGGCGCGCGCGGCTCCATGACGCGCGCGAGCTTGGCGTCGAGCGTGGTGACCGACAGCGCGACCTTCACCAGATTGCGGCTCGCCATGCGGGAAAGGATATCGATGTCGCGCACGACCAGCGCCGACTTGGTGACGATGCCGACCGGATGGCCGGCGCGCTCCAGTACGCCGAGGATGCGGCGCATCACCTCGTAGCGCCGCTCGATCGGCTGATAGGGATCGGTGTTGGTGCCGATCGCGATGGTGCGCGGCTCGTACTTCGCCGCCGCGAGCTCGCGTTCGAGCAGCTCGGGCGCATCGGGCTTGGCGAACAGCTTCGATTCGAAATCGAGACCCGGCGAGAGCCCCAGATAGGCGTGCGTCGGCCGCGCGAAGCAGTAGACGCAGCCATGCTCGCAGCCGCGATAGGGATTGATCGAGCGGTCGAACGGGATGTCGGGCGAGTTGTTGCGGGTGATGACCTTGCGGGCGGTGTCGGTCGCGACCGTGGTGCGGAACGGCGGCAGATCCTCGAGGCTCTGCCAGCCGTCGTCGATGGTCGCGCGCGCGAGCGGCTCGAAGCGGCCGGTCGCGTTCGACTGGGTGCCGCGGCCGCGCCGGCGAAAAGGCGCGACTTCAGCGCCGCCGAAACCGCCGTCAGGGCTGTCGGAAAAGATGGAGTCGCCCGCCGGCGCCGCTTGCGGCGGCTCCGGCGGGCGATGGCGAGGAGCAGCACGTGCGGACATAAAGGAAGCCTACCCCGAATGCAAGAACAAAACAAGAACATTTACGCCGCCCCTCTCGGGTCCCCTGGAAGCCTTCCACATCGTACTGAAATTGCTGGAAATTTGTGCAGCGCGCCGTCGCCGCTTCGGCGTCACCTCATGCTAGGCTGGGTTACCACGGGCGCTCCGCACCATCATGCTCACCGTCATCATCCCCACGAAAAACAGCGAGCGGTCGCTGGTTCCGACGCTTGCGATGCTGGTGCCGGGCGCGATGACCGGAACCGTCAGCGAGGTGATCGTCGCCGACGCCGGCTCGACCGACGCCACCGCCCAGGTGGTCGACTTCGCGGGCTGCGAAATGATGGTCTCGACGGCGCCGCTCGCGGCGCGGCTCAAGTCCGCCGCCGCGGCGGCGCGCGGGACGTGGCTGATGTTCCTGCGCCCGGGCGTGGTGCTCGATGCGGCCTGGGTCGAGGAGGTGACGCGCGTCATCGAGGGCGCGGTCGCGCGCGGAACGGTCGCGTCGCACGCGGCGGTGTTTCGCAGGTCATCGGCGCCGGATACGACCGAACCCCTGTGGCGCCAGGTCCTCGCCCTGTTCTCGGCCGCGCTGCGCGGACCCCATCCGGATCAGGGCCTGATGATAAGCCGCCAGGGCTACGAGCGCATCGGCGGCCACCGCGACGGCGCGGCCGATCCGGAATCCGACCTGCTGCGCCGGCTCGGCCGGCGCCGGATCGTGACGCTGCGCAGCGCCGCCATCGGGTGGCGCGGGGAAGATCGCTGACGGCGTCGAATAGTTGATGCGCCCTATTCACACGCCGTCATTGCGAGGAGCGCAGCGACGAAGCAAACCCGACAGGCAGGCACCTGCGGATCGAGATTGCTTCGCTTCGCTCGCAATGACGACGCTCCGTTTCCATGGTCGTTGCGAGGAGCGCAGCGACGAAGCAATCTCGGCCATCAACTCGCCATCCGTGGCTCGAGATTGCATCGCGGAGCCTGTCCCCGGGGTTGCCTGAGTTCCGCAATTCGAGCCGCGAAAGCATCTGAGACAGCCGCCCCATCGGAACGCGATCCGGACGCCGACGCCCCATTGAGGCCTCTGCGACCTTTCCGATCGGCGGTTCTGCAATTATCCTCGTTCGTCTTTCTCGGGTCTCGCGGCGCGGTGATCGCGATGCCGAACCTCCAGGGCAACACATGCTCAAGAACAACCGCACGGTCGTCGTCGAATTTGGCCACTGCGATCCGTCCGGGATCGTATACAACCCGAATTATTTCATCTGGTTCGATTTTTCCGTCCATGCCTTGCTGGCGCGGGGCGGAATGTCCTTGAAGGCGATGATCGCCGACTTCGGCATCGACGGAATTCCGGTCGTCGAGTACAGAACGAAGTTTTTGACGCCGTCGCGCTGGGGCGACGAACTGCTCATCGAGTCCAGTATCGTCAACCTTGGGCGTTGCGCCTTCGACATCGAGCACCGCGTCATCAATGCCGGCGCCTTGGCGGTGGAGTGTGCGGAAACGCGGGTCTGCACGGGTCTCGATGCGCAGCAGCGGCGCGTCAGGGCGCGCGAGCTCCCGGAAAAACTCGCTGCGCTGCTTTCGGGGCAGGAAGCAGCCGTATGATTTCATGTCCATGGTTCATCAGGCGCTTCTTGTCGGAGCAGAGACGAACCCATGGCCGCATTCTCGATCCTGCACTATTTTCGGGGCGCTCATGGCCCACGACGACGGCAAGGAAAACTGGAAAATGTCAAACACTCTATCGAGCGTGAAATTCGGCTTGGCTCTGGCGTTGATCTGCCTGCTGCTCAACATCGCCCTCGGGATCATGTTCGGGGTCAACGAAGACTGGTTCCAGAACTACATCAAGGCTGGAATCGCATCGCATCCGGAGCTCCATACGCCACGCAGCCAGGACGGCATTTGGCGTTATGTGCAGCGTGCCCATTTCCACGCCGGCGGCATTGGGGCGTTTTCGCTGGGCCTCATTCTGACGACGGCGCTCAGCGGGCTGTCGGAAGCCAGGCAGCGGATCACGGCGGCGTTGATCGGCCTTTCGATCTTTTATCCTCTGTCATGGCTGACGATGTTCGTCGTGGCCCCGTCGATTGGAACCAAAGCGGCGCATCAATATTGGCTGGTGGAGACCTTTGCCTATCTCGGCATCGGCGCTCTCGGGCTCGGTCTGCTGTCGGTGATCGCCGGCATTTATTTGCGATCGAAATCCGTGACGTAGTTGGGCGGCGGCTTGGCGGCGGGTTTCGATTCGCGCACGCACATGCGGCCATGTAAATGTTCGTCATTGCGAGGAACCGAAGGCGACGACCTGTCCGCCGAAGCCCGACCTGTCCGCCGTAGCTCGTAGAGCGAAGGCGGGAGCAATCTCCGCCATCAGGTCGGCATCCGTGGCCGAGATTGCTTCGGCGCTGCGCTCCTCTCAATGACGACGAGGACCGATCCTATACCGTCGCGCCCTTCGCCTTGGCGCGCCGCAGATGCTCGTCGAGCCGCGGCATGATCTCGACGAAGTTGCAGGGGCGATAGCGATAGTCGAGCTGGTGCACCAGGATCTCGTCCCAGGCATCCTTGCAGGCGCCGGGCGAGCCCGGCAGGCAGAAGATGTAGGTCGCGCCGGCGACGCCCGCGGTGGCGCGGGTCTGGATCGCCGAGGTGCCGATCTTCGCGTGACTCACGATCAGGAACAGCGTCGCAAAGCCGTCCATGCGCTTCTCGAACAGCGGCTCGACCGCCTCGGGCGTGACGTCGCGGCCGGTGAAGCCGGTGCCGCCGGTCGAGATGATCACGTCGATTGCCGGATCCGCGATCCAGGCGCGCACCTGGGCGCGGATTTTTTCCACGTCGTCGGTGACGATTGCCCGCGCCGCGACCGCGTGCCCGGCCTTGAGATGCGCTCGACCAGCGTCGCGCCCGACTTGTCGTCGGCGGGCGAGCGCGTATCCGACACGGTGAGCACCGCGATCCGCAGCGGCACGAATGACTTCGACTCGTCGATGCCTGCCATGGCGTCACACTATTTCGCGCAAATTTCGACTCGTCATTCCGGGGCGCGGCGTGCCGGAATGACGGCCTGAGAGGATTTGCATCACGCGTTCGACGCGCTCCTCACTTGATCTCCACCAGCCCGACCTGGTTGACCAGGCTGTTGGCGAGCACCGGATTGCCGTCGGGCGTCACATCCATGTTGCGCACGATGTCGCCGCCGCCGGGAATCGCCCAGGTCTGGAACTTCTCGGTCTTCGGGATCGAAGCGCACGATGGTGTTCGGCTTGGCGCCGGATTCGTTGTACCAGATCGCGCCCTTGGTGAAGACGATGCCGTAGGGCTCCGACTTCGGTCCGCTCGGCGACGGCCATTCCGTGACCTTGCCGGTCGCCGGATCGAGCCGGCCGAGGAAGCCGCGCGCGAAATCCGTGTACCAGACGATGTCGTCCGGCCCGATCGCGAGGCGGCGCGGCCGCGCGCCGGCGTCCGGCAGCGGATATTCCGTGATCTGCATCGTCTTGCGCGTCGATGCTCGCCACCTTGTTGGCGCCGAACTCGACGAAGAACACGACGTTCTTGGAATTGACCGCCATGCCGTAGGGCCGCGACTTCGCGGTCGGCGGACGTCACCAGCTTGATCTCGCCGGTCTTCGGATCGAGCCGGCCGACGATGTTGGCCTGCTGCACCGTGAACCACAGGATGCCGTCGTGATCGAAGATGAGCGTGTGCGGATCCTTCGCGGCGGGGTTCGGCAGCTTGTATTCGGTGACCGCGCCGGTCTTCGGATCGAGCTTGCCGATCAGCGCCAGGTTGTTGCCGGTGAACCAGATATTGCCGTCGCTGTCCTCGGCCAGGCCGTGCGGCGCCGGTATGCGGCGTCTTGAGCGTGAACTTCCTTGATCTCGCCGGTCTTCGGATCGAGCCGTCCGAGCACGTTGGCGAGCTGGCCGGTGTACCAGATGCTGCCGTCCTTGGCGGCCATCGGATCGTGCGGCCGCGAGCCCGGCGTCGGCACCGGCCATTCCTTGATCGAGGCCTCGACCGGGCCGGCGATCAGCACGGCGGCGGGCCGCGGCCGCTCCGGGAAACTCTTGATCAGATAGTCGGTGACGACCGGCCACTCGTCCTTGGGAACCGGCGCCTCGAAGTTCTGCATCATGCGCACGACGGTGCGCCAGCCCTCGGGCGTGTAGCCGGCCCTGAGCCCGGTTGATGTCGTGGCAGCCGCCGCAGACCGCCGTGAATGTCTGCTTGCCGGGACCATCGGGAAAATCCTGGGACTGCGCGGGCAAGACCGAACCCAGAAACGCAGCCGAAACGGCCCACATCCATGATTGGCGCGACATGATTTCCTCCCCGAAACTGGCCGGTTGCGATCCGACGCGATGTCGTGATCGGGCGCGGATCGCCCAGTCCTTCCGATCGTCGCGCCAGCTTGGCAAGCGCAAGTCAGCGACGCAAGCCCGCGACCGCGCGACCGCAGGCCGAACGCAGCCTCACAGGCTCGCCGCCTTGAAGGTGTCGCACGCCGCGACCGTGCCCTCCCGCAGGCCGTTCTGGAACCAGCGCTGGCGCTGCTCGGCGCTGCCATGCGTGAAGGAGTCGGGCACCACGTGCCCGGTGGCCTTGCGTTGCAGCGTGTCGTCGCCGATGGCGGCCGCGGTGCGCATCGCCGCCTCGACATCGCCCGGCTCGATGAACGGCGGCCGGCCACGGTCCTTCTGGCGCTGGTTCTCGTGGAACGCCCACACGCCGGCGAAGCAATCCGCCTGCAGCTCGACGCGCACCTGCAGACGGTTGGCGGCGGCGCGGTCCTGCCCGCGCTGCTGCTGCTGCACCCGCGGCAGGATGCCGAGCAGGTTCTGCACGTGATGGCCGACCTCGTGCGCGATCACATAGGCCTGGGCGAACTGGCAGCCCTTGCTGCCGGCATCGCAGCCGCGAAAGCGGCTCTCGATCTCGCGGAAGAACGACGTGTCGAGATAGACCTTCTGGTCGTTCGGGCAATAGAACGGCCCCATGGCGCTACTGCGCGCCTTCGCCGCAACGCGCGTCGGTCGAGCCGCGATAGATCACCAGGATCGGCGCGCCGATAGGTCTGGCCGGACTTGCTGAAGATATCCTTCCACTGCGCCTCGGTACTACCGAGGATGCGCGACACGAAGCCACCGATGTCGTCGCTCGGCGCGCCGGTGCGCCGCGCCTGCCCGCCCGGCGCCGACTGGCGCGGCGCCTGATAGGGCTGCTGATAGCCCGATCCGCCGCCGGTGAGGATTTCGGCGCCGCCGATCAGCAGGCGCGGATCGATGCCGAGCGCCCAGCCGATCAGGCCGAGCACCATGACGGCGCCGATGCCGAGGCCGCCGCCGCCGACCGGCATTCCGAAACCGCCGCCCCTCCGCCACCCTCTTCGCCGCGGCGATCCTCGACATTGTCGCTCTTTTCCAGATCTTCCCAGCGCATTTGATCTGCTCCGTCGCCAGTCAACCCGGCAATTACTGCCTAGTTCCACCCATTGTCCAACCCTGCGTCCAACCGTGTGTCCAACCCTGTGTCCATGTGGGCGCGTTGCCGCCAACGCACAATCCCCGACGAATCCCGCGCCGAGCATTTTTTGAATTCAATTGACGGACAACGACTTGCGAAATATCGGCGCGCACTTCGAAGGTTAAGTCGATTTTTACCTTGCGGGCGTCAGGATCCGGATTGTCGGTTGTAGGTCCCGCGTCGCCGACTGCGTCGCCAGAGTCAGAGTTCTGAGTCATGGTTGTATCGCGTCGCGGGGCGCCCGTCAGGGCGCCCCGCTATAATCTGGAGTCTGCGCAGACGCCGAGAGTCCTGGTCGGCGATTGCGTCGCCGAGCTCGCCAGGCTGCCGGCCGACTCGGTCGATCTCGTCTTCGCCGACCCGCCCTACAATCTCCAGCTCCAGGGCGACCTCAAGCGACCGGACGATTCGCGCGTCGACGCCGTCGACGACGACTGGGACAAGTTCGCGAGCTTCGCCGCCTATGACGATTTCACCCGCGCCTGGCTGCTCGCCTGCCGCCGCGTGATGAAGCCGAACGCGACGCTGTGGGTGATCGGCTCCTATCACAACATTTTCCGCGTCGGCTCGATCCTGCAGGACCTCGGCTTCTGGATCCTCAACGACGTGATCTGGCGCAAGTCGAACCCGATGCCGAATTTCCGCGGCCGCCGCTTCACCAACGCGCACGAGACGCTGATCTGGGCGAGCGCGCGACGCCGCGGCGCGCGGCTACACCTTCAACTACGAGGCCCTCAAGGCCGGCAACGAGGACATCCAGGTGCGCTCGGACTGGACGCTGTCGCTGTGCACCGGCGAGGAGCGTCTCAAGGGCAAGGACAAGAAGAAGCTGCACCCGACCCAGAAGCCGGAGGCGCTGCTCGCCCGCGTGATCCTCGTCGGCCTCGCGCCCGGACGACCTCGTGCTCGACCCGTTCTGCGGCACCGGCACCACCGGGGCGGCGGCGAAGCGGCTCGGCCGCCGCTTCGTCGGCATCGAGCGCGATGCCGGCTATGCGGCGGCCGCGAAGGCGCGCATCGCCGCGATCGAGCCGCTGCCGGAAGCGTCGCTCGCCACGTTCCAGACCGCGCGCGACGCGCCGCGCGTGGCGTTCTCGACGCTGATCGAGCGCGGCATGATCGCGCCCGGCGACAAGCTCACCGACGCCAAGCGCCGCGTGAAGGCGCTGGTGCGCGCCGACGGCGCGATCATGCTCGGCGACAGCTGTCGGCTCGATCCATCGCATCGGCGCGCTGGCGCAGGGCCTCGAGGCCTGCAACGGCTGGACGTTCTGGCACGTCGAGAACGAAGAGCGGCCTGATGCTGATCGACGCGCTGCGCGCCGAGGTGCGGGCCGGGATGTAGTAGGCAGAGACTTGGGAAGGCGCGGGGCCGGGGCCTCCTTCTTTGTATCGTTCTCCGATCTCCCGATCGTCAGACCAACTCCATCCGCAGCTCGCGGCCGACGATCCGCGCCGCGCGCTGGAGGCTCTCGATCGTGGCGCTTCCATTCTTCGGGTCGAGCAGGCGGTCGACCTGGGCCCGGCTCGTCTTCATCAGCTCGGCCATGCGTTTCTTGGTGATCCGCCGCCGCTTCATTTCGCGGGCGAGTTGGTGTGCGATGACCGCCTTGATTGCTGCGGCGGTGACCTCCTCGCGGATTCCTTCTTCGTCCAGCCAACTGTCGAAACTGGAGCCTATGTGCGGGTTCTTCCTGGCCATGACCGGACCTCCTTCAACCTTTGCCGCGCGAGCGCCAGCTCTTCGGCCGGCGTCTTTTGCGTCTTCTTGATGGTCGCGTGCAGTGCGACCAATATTCCGTCGTGAAAGCCGAAGAACACCCGCGCCTCTCGATTGCTTGGCAGCGACGAACGTACTTCCCACAGGCCGCCGCTCAGGGGGCGGCATAGCGGCAATCCCACCGGCCAGCCGAACTGCACTTCAGCAATGTCGTGGCCAATGGTTCGCTTGTCCTCGCGAGGCAATTGGCTCAACCATTCCCGCACCGGCTCCCGTCCCGAGGATGTTCTCCAGAACGCGAGAGGGATCGGCTTGAGCTTCTCGGGCATTCAATTCCCGTGTGTATCAAAAAAGGTACCAAAGTGCAACCGTGCTGATCGGCGCGCTGCGCGCCGAGCTAAGGGCGGCAAAATAGGCGGGAACCCGCAGGCCAGCACTTCGCGCCGCGCCACAGGCACAGCACCACCTCTCCCCGCGTGCGGGGAGAGGGAGCGGAACGCCGCCCTACCGCGCCGCCGTCACCTGGATCTCGATCTTCTTTTCCGGCCCCTGCAGCAGCGCCTCGATGCAGGCGCGTGCGGGCGTTTGGCCCGCCACCGCCCAGGCGTCCCACACCTTGTTGAACTCGTCGACCGTGCGGATGTCCGACAGCCAGATCGTCGCGGTGAGCAATTTCGACTTGTCGGTTCCGGCCTTGGCCAGAAAGCCGTCGATGAGCGCGAGGATTTCCGCGCTCTGCTCGGCGAGGCTGTGGCCGACGGTCTTGTTGGCGGTGAGCCCCGCCAGATAGACGGTGTCGCCGTGGACCACGACCTTGCTCATGCGCGGCCCGGCGTCGATGCGTTGGATGGTCATTTGTTCCGTATCCTCTGGTTTCGATCTTCGTTCGAATGTTCACCGCACCGAGAACGGCGACCCGTAGGGCCGGCCGAACGGCACGCCGGCGGTCACGGTCTGCACCGGCTTGAGGAAAGCGCGGCCGTCGCGCTTGTTGTCGCGGGTGTCGACGAACGACACCGGCCCCTCGACCAGCTCCATGATGGCGACATCGCCGGGCGCGCCGACCTGCAGCGTGCCGAGCTTCGGCACGCGGTTGATGATCTTCGCCGGATTGATCGTCGCCATGGCGACGACCTGCTCGAGCGTGAAGCCGAGCCCCATGAACTTGCTCATCACCTTGGTGAGATACGGCATGCCGGGCGAGTTGCCGGAAAACACGTGGATGTCGGACGAGATGGTGTCGGGCGCGCAACCCTGCGGGATCGCGACCTCGGCGACCGTATAGTCGAAGCTGCCGCCGCCGTGGCCGACGTCGAAGATCACGCCGCGCTGCTTGGCGGCGAGCGCCGCCGGCAGCAGCTTGCCGTTCTGCACGATATTGGTGAACGCGCCGGCGATATTGGGCGCGCCCGAATAGCAGTGGGTGAGAATGTCGCCGGGCCGCAGCAGGTCGAGGATCTGCGACATCAGCTCGGGGGTCTCGACGCCGCCGATATGGGCCATCACCTTGCCGCCGGTGCCGGCCTTCTCGCAGGCCTGGATCGCTCGCCGCAGCGGCTCGAGGCCGTTCTTGGCGATGACGTTCTCGGACATGCGCACCTTGACGCCGATCGCGATGTCGGCGTTCTCGGCCACCGCCTTGGCGCAGGCGTCCACCACCGCGTAATCGATATTGTAGAGCTCGGCGACCGGGAACGGCGTGAGCCCCATATTGGCGATGTGCACGAACGCGTAGAGCCGGGTGCGCGTCTGCCCGACGACGTAGCGGCGGAACGCGGCGAAATTATTGGCGCCGGCGTCGCCCGCCGACACGCAGGTGGTGGTGCATTGCAACGCGATCAGCTCGTCGGCCGGAATGCCGATCGCGGAGCCGTATGGATAGACGTGGCTGTGCAGATCGATGAGCCCCGGCGTGACCAGCTTGCCGCCGGCGTCGAGCAGCCGCAGCGCGCGGGCGGCCGGGATGTCGGCGCTCGACCGCTTCGATCATGCCGTAGCGGATGCCGATGTCGCGCCGGCCGCGCAGGCCCTGGCTGGGATCGAGCACGTCGCCGCCCTTGATGACGAGATCGAACTTGTCGTCCGGCCCCATGGCGGCGCGCGCCGGGCCGGCGACCGCGAATGCGCTGGCGGTGACGAGAAAATTGCGTCGTGAGACGGCAGCCATGTCGATCCTCCCGAAATCCTTTTGGGAGGATCGTGCGGCGGCGGCGTGCGGCTCGTCAACCGGATCGCGGACGATTTCGGTGCGGTCCGCCCCAACGTGTCAACGTCGCTCGAACTTGATCGGGTTGCCGGTCTCTTCGGAAATCACCGTCGCGCCGTCCGGATTTCCCTCTGGCAGCGGCACGTCGCGCAGCAACAGAAATTTTACCGAATGCCCCGACAGTCCTGCCGGAAAATGGATCTGGCGCCGGATCAGGAACTCGCCGCGACTGTTGCGTGACAGGGCGCCGGAGTTCTGAAGCTGAAGGAGGCCCGCCAGACCTGGCAGGATATCGTAACGGACGACCGGCGCGCTCGCCACGATCGCCTTCTCATCGATATCGACGACGCCGCCGGGGCTAGACTGCGCCAGATCGGTTTCCAGGTCGACCGGTCCAGTCTGCACGACGACGCCGCTGGTATCGCCCTTGAGCGTCAGCGCGCCGAACTCTTTGACGATCGTGAGGCGCGGCTGTTTCTTGTCCTCGTAAGCCGAACGAATCTCGCCCGACGGCACGACGAATGTGCCCACATTATAGCGGCCGGCAACGAGGACAGGATCCTTGCCGCTGTCGCGGCGAACGGCCGCGTACACGAAGGCTGCATCCAGGGACTTCGCCTCGGTAAAAAACTTCAGGCAGTTCGTGCGGCCCACGAAGCTCACACGATCGGCTGGAAGGCCGCTGATGCCCATCAATGGCGTCGGCTTGTCGGTCCTCCCGTCGCCCAAATGGATCGTGCGATTGCCCGGCGCCGTGATGACCGACATCTTTGCATCCGTCGTCGCAAGTCCGGCACCGACGAGGCGTTCGACACGGTCGACCGCGCCGGTCACGCGCCAGATCGTCGGTTCGTGAGAGACAATGACGATATAGAGCGGCTCCTCGCCCGGCTCGATCCTGATCTCGCCCGTCCCGGTCATGATATCCTGCGAACCGAGGCCGACGCGGGAGAGCGCTTCGCTCTTGTACGCGCTGAGCACGACGACCTTCGCGGCTTCCGAGGCCTTGGACATGGCGCACTC
The DNA here is from genome assembly GCA_963791155.1 of uncultured Pseudomonadota bacterium. GTDB lineage: Bacteria > Pseudomonadota > Alphaproteobacteria > Rhizobiales > Xanthobacteraceae > JAVDCA01. The sequence continues at coordinate 135,984 of CAWBRI010000009.1, read as the reverse complement.
CGCACGCGCTTGCGCCTCTGCTTGTTCGCGCGCCGCATCGGCGGTCCGCCGAGCGTTCTGCCGTTGCTGCTCCGCCTGCCGCTGGCGATATGTATTAAGTTCCTCCTGCGAAATCGTTCCGTTGCCGTCGGCGTCGACCATGCGGAACTGTGCCTCGCCGGCCGCCTCGAATTCGGCCAGCGTGAGCTTGCCATCGCCATCGGAGTCGAGCTTCAACAATTGACGCACGCGTTGGGAGAGAGCGGAGTTCACCGGTCCTTGCATCGAGCGAGGATCCGTCGCGCTCATCGCTTCGGCAACCGTAATCTTCCCGTCGCCATCCTTGTCGGCGGCCATGAGCCGGCGCACGTCACTTTCGATGGGTTGGCCAGTCGTCTGCGCGCGTCGCTGATACGAAAAAAACCGCCGCAGCTCGTCGGCCGTCACCACGCCATCGCCATCCAGATCGGCGATCAAAATCTGCATCGCCAGCATTGATCGCAGCTGTGCCTGGTTGACCATGTCGTGCATGTCGGCATCTGCCGCGGTCAACACCCCGTCCAAATCGGCGTCGAGCTGGCGAAATTCCTGCCGCAGCCGGTCGTTAAATCCGCTCGGCGTGGCGCCCGGCTGCAAATGCGAGAATATCGTTTGCATCGCCGCATCATAAGGCTGGGCAACCGCCGGGCAGGCGATCAGACAAAACGCAAAAGCAAATCGGCCGGTCCATGTCATGTGGCACCTCGTCCAGCACGGATACGGCCGCAACATCCACATGTAGACTGAAGAAATTCTTATCGCTTAGGTTGAGTTTACGCTCAAGGTAAACACCATCTGTCCGATTGCTCCAAAACGGAGGCGAAGCGTTCGATAAGTCAGCCGCAGCCGGCCGTTTCGCGGTGTTCTATTCCGCTCACCCGCCCGGCGCGCCCTGCGTGTTCACGTAAAGCGCATAGAGCGAATGGCTCGCCGCCATGAACAGGCGATTGCGGTAGCGCCCACCGAAGCACAGATTGGCGCAACGCTCCGGCATCGATATGTGGCCGATGGGTTCGCCGGCCGGATTGAAGATGCGCACGCCGTCGAGCTCCGCCGTCATGCCCCAGCCGCACCACAGATTGCCGTCGATGTCGCAGCGAAATCCGTCCGGCGTGCCGTCGGGACCGGCATCGATCAGCGTCTTGCGGTTGGCGAGCTTGCGGCCGTCGGCGGCGACGTCGTAGACGAGAATCTTTCGCGGGGTCGCGCGCAACTCGACGATGTAGAGCTTCGTCTCGTCGGGCGAGAAGGCGAGCCCGTTGGGCGCATTGATGGCGTCGGCCACGACCGTCACGTCGCCGCTCTGGCCGTCGACCCGATAGACACACATCGGCAATTCGGACGTGTCGACATGGCCCTCGTAGTAGCCGAGGATGCCGAATTGCGGATCGCTGAACCAGATCGAGCCGTCGGATTTCACCACCAGGTCGTTGGGCGAGTTGAGCCGCTTGCCCTGGTAGCGGTCGCAGATCACGGTGATCGATCCGTCGTATTCGGTGCGGGTCACGCGCCGCGCGTCGTGCTCGCAGCTGACCAGGCGGCCCTGACGGTCGCGCGTATGGCCGTTGGCATTGTGTGACGGCTTGCGGAAGACGCTGACCGCCCCGGTCTCCTCGTCCCACCGCATGATGCGGTTGTTGGGAATGTCGCTCCACAGCACGCAGCGCGCGTCGCCGAAATAGACCGGGCCCTCGCTCCAGCGCATGCCGGTGGCGAGACGCTCGACGCCGGCGAGCGGAAGCCGGTATTTCGCAAAGCTCGGATCGAGAAGGCGCACCGATGGATCGGGATAGCGCAGGCTGGGCTCCCAAAAGCCCTGCGCGCCAGCGCCGGGCGTGGTCGATGTCGTCATGTGTCCTCCGTCACCGATCTTTATTCTTGACATCCACTTTTTTGACGACCGCGCCCGGATCGTATAGGAGAAATTCCACAGTTGGAATTACGCCCGGAGCTGAAATCACGCGTCGGGCTACACCATCCGCCCGCAAGAGCCCACCGCGGCAGACGCTAATAACCAAATTTTACTTCCGCTTTCGGCGCGTTAGAGGAAATGGCTGGACCCTATCGCCAGCGCGAGCCGGTCGCGATTGACCCGAGGCCGACCTACTTGATCCGCGAATTGCGACCAAGGACATTTGGTGCGTTACCCTTCGCCAATGGCTTTGCGACCTCGCGTGCGCATTCGATGAAGCGCTCCACCACTGGACTCAAGGTGCGATTTTTCAGCGTCGCAATGGCGATCCCCCATGGTCGGACAGGCAGCTTAACGGGCAGGACTTTCAGCGCACAGAAGCGTGCGACCGATCTTGGATAAGCTGTCAAGAATGGCCCCTTGGCAACGAAGTGATTCACAAGGTGCATGGAGAAGCCGAACAGGCGCACGTTAGGCATTTCAAGACCCGCCTTCTGGTAGGCCTCCTCCACACAGGTGTAGTTCCACGAACCAGGATGCGCCAGAATCCAGGGCTCATTGATCAATTCCGCGAGATCGATCGTACGACGGCGTGCCCACTGGCTGTGCAGGCCCGCGGCGATGATCAAAGGATCGTCGAAGAGATACTCCAGGTTCAAGTCGGCGGTTGTCCGATCATTCTGAAGCGGCTGCCCTAAGCGCGCGACAACAAGATCATATTTTCGATCACGCAACCCGGGATTCTTGAGTGCGGGAGAAGCCAACTCGTGTACGTGCACGACGACGCGTGGGTATCGCGTGGAAAAGCGTTCGATGAATTGCGGGAGCACCGTGGCGTTAATCGAGTCGGGGGAACCGATCCTCAATTCGCCCGTCGCCGGATCGGCCAGAGACTCCACGTCCTTGACGCTCTGTTTGAGTTCATCAAACACGGCGATGCTGCGCTTGAGCATAGCGTGCGCATAGATCGTCGGCTCGATGCCGCGTGGACTGCGATCGAGCAGGCGCACGCCGAGCATGTGCTCGAGATTAGCGATCGCCGCCGAAACGGCCGGTTGCGTCATGGCGAGTTGGCGTGCCGCCTTGCCGATGCCGCCCGATTTCACCACAGTGGAGAGGACATAGAGGTCGCGCACCCGAAGCCGGCGCCCGAGGCGGCTTTCCCATTCCATCGGGACAGAAGTCATAAATGCCCCTTGATGAGGTCAGAGGAAAATTCAGGGTACATTTATGGGATTTTCTCGGCTAGCACCTCAACTTGGAATTTGATCTTGTCCGCGCAGAGCCTGGGTGGCTCCGCATCAGATGGGAGGCGCGCTATGAAGATAGCCCGTCGTCAATTCCTGCGTCTTGCGGGGTCTTTTGTCGCCGCACCTGCTTTTTCACGCCCTGTCTTCGCGCAGGCCTATCCGGCGCGGCCCGTGCGCATTATCGTCGGGTTTGGAGCAGGTAGCTCGCCCGATATCAACGCACGTCTCATCGGAGAATGGCTGTCGCAACGACTCGGCCAGCAATTCGTCGTCGAAAACCGGCCCGGCGCTGGCGGCAATATCGCTGCTGAGGCGGCGCTGCTGGCGCCGGCTGACGGCTATACACTGCTCTGGGTTGCTGCGGCGAACGCGGTCAGCGCAGCGCTCTCCGACAAGCGTAACTTCGATTTTGTACGTGACATCGCGCCGGTCGCGTGCGCCGTCCGCGGACCCCAGGTTATGGAGGTGAACCCTTCATTTCCAGCGCAAACGGTTCCCGAATTCATCGCCCATGCCAAGGCGAATCCGGGGAAAATCAACATGGCATCGACCGGTACTGGAAACTTGAGCCATCTGTCGGGCGAACTCTTCAAGATGATGACTGGCGTCAATATGCTGCACGTGCCTTATCGTGGCGCAGCATCGGCGTTGAATGACCTTCTTGGCGGACAGGTGCACGTCATGTTCGATGCCATGCCCTCGTCGATTGGGCACATCAGGGCCGGTAGGCTGCACCCGCTGGCGGTTACCACGGCCACGCGCTGGGAGGGTCTCCCTCATGTCCCGACAGTGGGTGAGTTCGTGCCGGGATTTGAAACCAGCGTCTGGTCCGGCCTCGGCGCGCCGAAGGATACGCCCGCCGCGATCATCGATAGGCTCAACAAGGAGATCAACGCGGGCCTCGCCAATCCCCAGATCAAGGCGCGGCTTGCCGATCTGGGCAGCACCGCGCTTCCCGGTTCGCCCGCCGACTTCGCCAAACTAATCGCGGACGAAACCGAGAAATGGGCCAAGGTCGTCAAATTCTCAGGCACCAAGCCGAGTTGACTCGGGTGGCCCGAGGTCGCTCATGGCCCATCGCGTCAGCTCGCTGCGATGCGATGATTCGTCGGCTTTCAGGGCAAAGCGGACTCTCGTAATTCGTCCGCTCTGTCCGGATCTGTGAGTTCACGCCCTAGATTTCGTCCAACAGCATGCCGCCAATTCTAGCGCCGCAATACAAGCCGATAGGAACGTCTCTGAGTGGACCGCACCCCTAGGACGAGACACGGAAACAAGGAACGTTCTCAAGGGGAGAACCATGATCGCACCCGCCAAAGACGGCGACATGGCAGCGGCGCTGGCCGCGCGCGCCAGGTTTGGCGACACGGATCCGTCCCTGCAAAATCGTTGTATTTCGCTTGTTGTTTACAACGACGCGAGGATGGCGGGCGGGGAAGTTTAAGCCCGGATTATGCTCGCGCCATCCGGGTCGCGCTTCATCCTAAACCACCCCGGCATGCGCCAGCACCTTGCGCATGAGGTTCGGCAGCGCCTCGCCCGCCACGTCGGCGAGCGCGACCCAGCGCATGCCGGCGGGCGCCTTGGCGGCGGCGCCGACGCGCGCCGCGTGGACCACGAGCTCGAGCGGGAAATGCGTGAACACATGGGTGACGACGCCCGGGCACGCGCCGCCATTGCGCGACCGCGAGGCGCGGCGCCGCCGCGAGCGCCGCGTTCTCGTCGAAATCGTGCGTCCAGGTATTGGTCGGCACTTCGGTCATGCCGCCGAGCAGGCCCTTGGTGGGCCGCGTGCGCACCAGCAGGTGGCCGTCGGCGCGCATCACCACGAAGGCCGCGCCGCGCCGCAGCTTGCCGGCGCGCTTGGCGCCTTTGCGCGGGAACGTCTCGGCGTCGCCGCGCCGGCGCGCCGCGCAGTCGTCATTCAAGGGACAGAGCCCGCAGGCCGGCTTCTTCGGCGTGCACAGTCCGGCGCCCAGATCCATCATCGCCTGCGCGAAGTCGCCGGCGCGGCGCGCCGGCGTGAGGTCGGCCGCGAGCCGGCGGATTGCCGGCTTGGCGCCGGGCAACTCCTCCTCGACCGCGAACAACCGCGCCACCACGCGCTCGATATTGCCGTCGACCGGCGTCGCGGGTTCGTCGAACGCGATCGCCGCGATCGCGGCCGCCGTATAGGGCCCGATGCCGGGCAGCTCGGACAAGGCGGCGGCGGTCGCGGGAAACCGTCCGCCGTGACGCCCCACCACCGCCTGCGCACAGGCATGCAGGTTTCGCCCGCGCGCGTAGTAGCCGAGCCCGGCCCAGGCCTTGAGCACATCGTCGAGCGAGGCCTGCGCCAACCGTTCGACCGTCGGAAAGCGGTCCAGGAAGCGCGCGTAATAGGGCGCGACCGTCTTCACCGTGGTCTGCTGCAGCATGATCTCGGACAGCCACACCCGGTAGGGATCGGGCCGCTCGCCCGGGCCGGCGCGCCACGGCAGCTTGCGGCGGTGGCGGTCGTACCAGGCGAGCAGCGCGGCGGAGCGCGCCTCGTCGCCCGCGGCCGCCCCGAAGGCGGTGCCGAAGCCGGCGGCCACCACCGCCTTTCGCTTTCGTCCGGCCGTCCGTCCTGATAGCGTCATGCTCCCGATGTGACAGAGCCTCGTCCCGTGAACAAGCCCGGCAGATCCGCCCGTCCCCTCGCCGATCTTCTCGGCCCCTGCCTGGTCGCGGCCTTCAAGCGCCACGGATTTGCGTCGACCGAGATCGTCACGCACTGGGCCGACATCGTGGGAGCGGAGATCGCGGCCCATTCGGAGCCGATCAAGATCACCTGGCCGCGCCAACGCGATACCGACGCGCCCGAGCCGGCGACGCTGGTGCTGCGATGCGAAGGCCCGGCCGCGCTGGAGATCCAGCACCTCTCCGACGTGATCGTCGAGCGCATCAACCGCTTCCTGGGCTGGCGCGCCATCGAGCGCATCGCGCTGCGCCAGGCCCCGCTGACGCGCCGGGACAAACGGCGCGTCCCGGCGCCGCCCGACGCCACGGAGGCGCGCCGCATCGCCGAATCCATGACCGGCGTCGCCGACGAGCGCTTGCGCGCGGCCCTTGGCCGGCTCGGGGCCGCGGTCAAGCGCGGCTGAGGCGCCGACCGTCATCCGCAGACGCAAAACTGGGCGCGGCCGCCGCCATCAAAGGAATGTGAGCCGGTGCGGTTCGGGCCGGCCTGACATTGCCACATTCGGGCGAAACAGGTACCGAACAGGGACCGATCAGCCGTCAGGTCTAACACCCAAGGGGATTCCCGTTGCGTAGCACCCGTCGCCAGTTCCTCCTCACCGCCTCGGCCCTCGTCCTCGCGGTCGCGCTCAACGGCGCGGGCCTTGGATTGCGGGGTGGCAATGCGTTCGCCCAGAGCGTGGCGGAAGCCGAACTCATGCAGCCGGGGCCGCTCGGGGAAGTCAGCATGGGGGCCGCCAATGCCCCGGTGACCATCATTGAATATGCCTCGATGACGTGTCCGCATTGCGCCAATTTCGCCGTCAATACCTTCCCGACCCTGAAAGAGAAGTACATTGATACCGGCAAGGTGCGCTTCATCTTCCGCGAATTCCCGTTCGATCCGATCGCGGCCGGCGCCTTCATGCTGGCCCGTTGCGCGGGCAACGATAAATTCTTCGCGGTCGTCGACCTCCTGTTCCACACCCAACGCACCTGGGCGGTGGAAAAGCCGCTGCAGCCGCTGCTTCAGACCGTCAAGCAGGCGGGCTTCACCGAGGAAAGCTTCAAGGCCTGCCTGGCGAATCAAAAAATGCTCGACGGCGTCGAATGGGTGCGAAATCGTGCCGCCGACAAGTTCAAGGTCGAACTCGACCCCGACCTTCTTCATCAACGGCCAGATGCAGAAGGGCGCCCTGTCGTTCGAGGAACTGGACAAGCTGATCCAGCCGCTTCTCAAGTCCTGACAAGGATTTAGGGACACAAGCCCGGGGCACCGCCGGGGCCTTATCCACGGCTATTTTTTAGCCGTCACGGCGCACGAAAGTCGGGAAAACACGCCCCCGAAGGGTTGCCGGAACCCCTGCCGCAATTCATGGTGCGGCCGATGCGGCTCCCGTCGATCCGTCGCCCGGCCCGTCCGTTGGGTACAACCCCTGGACAAATCACCCCTAACTCCCCCACTTTCTTGTGGGTGATTCGTACGCACGCCCAGAGGCTTATGCGTTCATGAAACTGACAAAGCTGCGTCTTCTCGGCTTCAAGTCCTTCGTCGAGCCGACCGACTTCCTGATCGAGCCGGGACTGACCGGCGTGGTCGGGCCGAACGGCTGCGGCAAGTCGAATCTGGTCGAGGCGCTGCGCTGGGTGATGGGCGAGACGTCGCACAAATCCATGCGCGCCGTCGACATGGACGACGTCATCTTTTCCGGCAATACCGGCCGGCCGCCGCGCAATACCGCCGAAGTCGCGATGGCGATCGACAATTCCGATCGCAGCGCGCCGGCCCAGTTCAACGGCGAGGAATCGCTCGAGGTCTCGCGCCGCATCGAGCGCGACAAGGGCTCGACCTATCGGGTCAACGGCCGCGAGGTGCGGGCGCGCGACGTGCAGATCCTGTTCGCCGACGCCTCCACCGGCGCGCGCTCGCCGGCGCTGGTGCATCAGGGCCGCATCGGCGAAATCATCCAGGCCAAGCCCGAGCAGCGACGCCGCGTGCTGGAGGAAGCCGCCGGCATCTCCGGCCTGCATGCGCGCCGCCACGAGGCCGAATTGCGCCTGCGCGCCGCCGAGCAGAACCTCGCCCGCCTCGAGGACGTGATCGGCCAGCTCGGCGGCCAGATCGACGCGCTGAAGCGCCAGTCGCGCCAGGCGGTGCGCTATCGCGCGCTTGTCGCAGCAGATCCGCAAGGCGGAGGCGACGCTCCACCATCTGCGCTTCATCAATGCGACCCAGGAAGTCGCCGACGCCGAGCACGCCAAGGACGTCAGCATCCGCGTGGTCGCCGAGCGCACCGGCGCGCAGGCCGAGGCCGCCACCATGCAGGCGGTTGCGGCCGCCGCGCTGCCGGCGCTGCGCGAGGCCGAGGCCAAGGAAGCGGCCGCCCTCCAGCGCCTGCTGATCGCGCGCGAAACGCTCGACCGCGAGGAAGCGCGCGCCAAGGAGCGCATGGCCGAGCTCGACCGGCGCATCGTGCAGCTGCAGGACGACGTCGCGCGCGAGCAGAAGCTCGCGGCCGACGCCGAGGCGGTGATCGCGCGGCTGCACGCCGAGCAGCAAGGCCTCGAGCACGAAGCCGCCGCGACCGCGGAGCGCGGCGCCGGCGTGGACGTGCGGGCCATCGCCGCCGACGCCCTCGTGGCGGCGACCGAAAAGACCTTCGACGAGATCACCACGGTGCTCGCCGACATGACGGCGCGCCGCAACGAGCTCGAGAACGCGGCGCGCAACCACAATGAGCGCCGCCTCAGGATCGAGACCGAGCTCGCGACCGTCACCGCCGAATTCGAGCGGATCGAGGCGGAAGCCGCCAACAAGGTCGATCTCGCCGGGCTCGCCGCCGTGGTGGCGGCCGCGCAGCAGGCCATCGCCGAGGCCGAGGGCTTGACGCTGCGCGCCGAAGCCGCCCATTCGGGCGCGCGCCAGGCGCTCGACGTGGCGCGCCAGCCGCTGGTCGAAGCCGAGCGGCGCGCCCACCGGCTCGAAACCGAGGCGAAGACGCTCGCCAAGGTGCTGCACGTCGACGCCAAGAACCTGTGGCCGCCGGTGATCGACCAGCTCGGGGTGGAAAAGGGCTACGAGACCGCGCTCGGTGCGGCGCTCGGCGACGACCTCGACGCGCCGATCGAGGCGAACGCGCCCATGCATTGGGCCGGCGCCGCGCTCGACCCGCCGATCCGGCGCTGCCCGGACGGGCGTCGAGCCGCTCGGCCGCGCACGTCAAGGCGCCGAGCGAGCTGGCGCGCCGGCTCGCGCAGATCGGCGTCGTGGCGGGCGCGACGACGGTCCGCGTCTCGCCACGCTCCTGCGGGCCGGCCAGCGGCTGGTGTCGCGCGACGGCGACCTGTGGCGCTGGGACGGATTTGCGGTCGCCGCGCATGCGCCGACCGGCGCCGCGCGCCGGCTCGCCGAGCGCAATCGGCTGGCCGACGTCGAAGCCGAGCTGCACGTCGCCCGCGCCGAGGTCGAGACCCGCCGGGCCGCGGTGGCGCGCGCCGAGGCCGAGGTTGCGGCCACGGCCGAGGCCGAGACGGCCGCGCGCAACCGCTGGCGCGACCTCCAGCACGAAGCCGACGCGGTCGCGCGAACGCCATTCGGCGGCCGAACGCGAGCTCGCCCGGATCACCTCCCGTCACTCCGCCCTGTCCGAGGCGAAGACGCGGCTGGCGGCCGGTCGGGCCGAGGCGGAAGCGGGGCACAATGACGCGCAGGCCGCGCTCGCGGCGCTGCCCGCGGGTGACGCAATCGAAGCCGAGCTTGCGCAGCTACGCGCGCGGCTGACCGAAGAGCGCACGAAACTCGCCGAGGTGCGCGCCGAGGCGCAGGCGCTCGCGCGCGAGACGGAGCTGGCCGAGCGGCGGCTCTCGGCGATCCGGTCGGAAACCGCGGCGTGGAGCGAACGCCGGCAGGGCGCCTGCCGCCCAGATCGAGACGCTCGAAGCCCGACTGGGCGAAACCCGCGCCGAACGCCGGGGCCTGGACGACGCCCCGCAGGCGTTCGAACAACAGCGCCGGTCGTTGATCACGCGAGATCGAATCCGCCGAGGCGAGCCGCCGTGCGGCCGCCAACGAGCTGGCCAAGGGCGAGAATGCGCTCGCCACGGCCGACCGGGCGGCCCGCGCCGCGCTCGAAGCCATGGGGACGGCGCGCGAGGAAGCGGCCCGCGCCGAGGAACGCCATGAGGCCGCCAAGCGGCGGCTCACCGACGTCGGCCACGAAATCCGCGAGATGCTGGAAGTCGAGCCGGGCGAGCTCGCCGGCCTCGCCGGCATCGAAGCCGGCACCGCGCTGCCCGACGTGGCCGAGGTCGAGGCGGAGCTCGAGAAACTGCGGCGCGACCGCGAGCGGATCGGCGCCGTCAATCTGCGCGCCGAGGAGGAATTGCGCGAGGTCGAGACCCAGCACGCCTCGCTCAGCGCCGAGCGCGACGATCTCAGCGAGGCGATCAAGCGCCTTCGCCAGGGCATCCAGAGCCTCAACAAGGAGGCGCGCGAGCGCCTGCTCGCCTCGTTCGAGGTGGTCTCCGCGCATTTCACAGCGCCTGTTCACCGAGCTGTTCGGCGGCGGCACGGCGGAATTGCAGTTGATCGAGCACGAGGATCCGCTCGAGGCCGGGCTCGACATTCTGGCGAAGCCGCCCGGGCAAGAAGCCCGCGACCCTGTCGCTGCTATCGGGCGGCGAACAGGCGCTGACCGCGCTCGCCCTGATCTTCGCCGTATTCCTCACCAATCCGGCGCCGATCTGCGTGCTCGACGAGGTCGACGCGCCGCTCGACGACCACAACGTCGATCGCTTCTGCGACCTGCTCGACGAGATGACGCGCTCGACCGATACCCGCTTCGTCATCATCACGCATAATCCGATCACCATGGCGCGGATGAACCGCCTGTTCGGCGTCACCATGGCGGAGCGCGGCATCTCGCAGCTCGTCTCGGTCGATCTCGAAGGCGCGGTGAAGATCCGCGACCAGGCGGTGGCGTAATTCCGAATTACGATCTACCAACTCGTCATGGCCGGGCTTGTCCCGGCCATCCACGTCTTCCATGCTGCGGTCAGGATGTGGATGCCGGGGACAAGCCCGGGCACGACAAGATCGCATGGACACCGACCTCCCGCCCGGCCTGAAATCCGGCCTCGACAGCCTCGCGCAAGGCAAGTCCCGTCGCACGATCGCGCGGCGCGCCGAGGCGATCTCGCTGCTCTATCGTTCGGGCGCCGGCTCGGGCGAAGCGATCCGGAACGAGGACGACGCCCTCGCCTACGCGTTCACGCGCCTGCCGGCGACTTTCGCGGCCGTCACGGCCGTGCTGACCGCGCTGCGCGAGGCCTGCCCGGATTTCTTGCCGCGCACGCTCATCGATGCCGGCGCGGGACCCGGGGCCGGCGCCTGGGCGGCCCAGCAACTCGGCCAATTCGACAAGATCCGGCTGATCGACGACAATCCTCATCTGCGCGCGCTGGCGCTCGGCCTGCTGGCGGCGGGCGCCGCCCCGGCGCTGTGCCACGCGACCTATGACCAAGGCGATCTCGGCGCGCTGCTCGCGAGCGCGGCACCCGTCGACCTCGTGATCGCGAGCTATGTGGTGGGCGAGCTTGCGCCCGACTCCCTGGCGCGCACCGCCGACGCGCTGTGGTCGGCGGCCGGCGGCATGCTGGCCGTGATCGAGCCCGGCACGCCGGCCGGCTTCCTGCGCATCCGCGACCTGCGCGCCCATCTGGTGGCGCAAGGCGCGCACGTGGTCTGCCCGTGCCCGCATGACGCCGCGTGCCCGATCGTCGCGCCGGATTGGTGCCACTTCTCGCAGCGCCTCAACCGCTCGCGCGACCATCGGCAGGTCAAGGGCGCATCGTTGAGCTTCGAGGACGAAAAATTCTCCTACGTGGTGCTCGCCCGGGAGGCGCCGGCCCGCATCGACGCCCGCGTGCTGGCGCATCCCGCCGTCACCAAGGGTGCCGTCACCGCCAAGCTCTGCGTGGCGGAGGGGATCGTGACCGAGACGACCGCGCGGCGCGACCGCGAGGCCTACCGGACGCGCAAGAGCTGGCGCTGGGGCGATGCGGTGACCCGGCGGGCCAAGCCGGGATAACGTGCGGGGCCGACCTCGCCGCGCTTGAATGAATTCGCGATGACGTTGAACGGCTTATCCCGAATCCTGAATCTATGATGTGACGTGGCGGCCGCTCCCTGGCGGCAGGCGCCCGATTTGCGCGCCATAACAATAACGTAGAGCCGCGTATGGAAGTCACGCGATAGCGGTGCATGGCGCGCGCCCGGCGGTTCCGCCGCAGCCAAAACCGCTCTAGGATGGAACCGCGACGCGACCCCGCGTCGTTTGTCCCGCAAGCCTCAGGGGAGTGCCGCGATGTCCACCACCGGCTGGGTTGTTCTCGGCGTGATCGTCGTTGTCGTGCTGTGGGTCATCATGATCTACAACGGCCTCGTCGCGATGCGGCAGCGCGTCAGCCAGGCCTTCGCCGACGTCGACGTCCAGCTCAAGCAGCGCCACGATCTGATCCCCAACCTGGTCGAGACCGTGAAAGGCTATGCGGCGCACGAGCGCGGCACGCTCGAAGCGGTCATCCAGGCGCGCAATGCGGCGGTCGCCGCCCAAGGGCAAGGGCCGGCCGCGCAGGGCGCCGCCGAAAACATGCTGTCGGGCACGCTGCGGCAGCTGTTCGCATTGTCCGAGAGCTATCCCGACCTCAAGGCCAATGCGAATTTCCAGCAGCTGCAGGCCGAGCTGACCGACATCGAGAACAAGATCGCGGCGTCGCGGCGGTTCTTCAACAATTCGGTCAGCGAGTACAACACCGGCATCCAGCAGTTCCCGGCGGCGCTGTTCGCCGGCATGTTCGGCTTCACGGCGCGGACATTCTTCGATCTCGGCGATGACCGCAAGACCGTCGAGCAGGCGCCGCAGGTGAAGTTCTGATCGGGAGTCTGTCTTCTTGTCTTCGCGCATGATCTTGTCCGAAGAGTCCGTCGATCCCGGATCAAGTCCGGGGCCAGCCATTTCGGGATCATGCGCTGATCCCGGTCGCGGCCCCGCGTTGCGACCGGGAAACCAGGCGACGCGATGATGGCTGCCTACGGCCTCTATACCCATATCCAATCGAACAAGCGGCGCTCGGTCGTCTTGCTGGTCGGCCTGTTCTTCCTCGTCTATCTGCTGGTCTACGCGGGTGCGCTTGCGGCCGAGGCACTGTCCTACGAGGCTTCGCTGCCATTCCTGCTCCGCCGCGCCTGGTTCGACTTCCTCGCCGCCGCCCCATGGGCGACCGTCGGCACGGCGGTGTGGATCGTCATCGCCTATTATTTCCACCAGTCGATCATCGACGCCGTCACGGGCGGGCGCGAGGTGACGCGCAAGGAGGAGCCGCGCCTCTACAATCTGCTCGAGAACCTGTGCATCTCGCGCGGGATCACGATGCCCAGGCTCAAGGTGATGGAATCGGACGCGCTCAATGCCTTCGCGACCGGCATGAACCAGAAGCAGTATGCGATCACGGTGACGACCGCCCTGCTGGCCCGACTCGACGACCCCGAAGTCGAGGCGGTGCTCGGCCACGAGCTCACCCACATCCGTAACGGCGACGTGCGCATGCTCGTGGTCGCGGTCATCATCGCGGGCGTGGTCAGCTTTTTCGCCGAGCTCATCTTCCGCATGTGGTTCTACGGCGGATTCGGCGGCGGCCGCGGGCGGTCGTCGAGCAGCGAGGATCGCGGCAAGGGCGGCAACATGATCGCGATCGTGATCGCGATCGGCATGATCGCGCTCGCCTGGCTGCTGTCGCTGGTGATCCGCTTCGCGCTGTCGCGGTCGCGCGAGTTTCTGGCCGACGCCGGCTCGGTCGAGCTGACCAAGAACCCGGACGCCATGATCTCGGCGCTTGCGCAAGATCGAAGGCCGCGGCGAGCTCGAGGGCGCGACCTCGGCGGTGATGGAAATGTGCGTCGACAACCCGCGGCAGGAATTCGGCGACCTGTTCGATACCCATCCGCCGGTGGACAAGCGGATCGCGGCGCTGATCAAGTTCGCGGGCGGTCATGATCCCGGGCCGATCGCCTTGCCCGCACCCGGCGACACGGCCGAGCCGCCCCCCGGGGGACCGTGGGGCACCCAGTCCGCGTCGGGCGCCGATCCCCTCGGCGTCCCGGGGCCTGCGGCCACGGCGGGCGCCGGCAAGCCGTTCCTGCCCGACCGGCCGCCGGTCGCGCTCGGCGGAGATTCCCCGCCCGGTCCGAAGGTTGGCGGCCGAGAGGGTCCGTGGGGCGGCCAGAACTAGGTCGCCCGGGAAGTTATCCACAGACTCGACGGGCTGGCGAGCCGCCGGTCGAGAATGATCGCCAGGCGAACCGGCTTACGGAAATCACAGATAACCGGACCCGATTGCGGACATCACGGATAGCCGCATCGGCTTGTGGAAATCACGAATAATCGGTCCAGGACGCGGGAAAGATTGTCAACTTTGCAATTAATGTAATAATGTTTTTGACCCGTCTTGGTTCTGCCATAGTACATGCATGGCACGAGATGCGTCCCGGATCGGAAGGAAGTTTCCATGTCGAAGCCAGCTGTCATCATCGTGGGGGCCGATAAGGGTGGGGTCGGCAAGACGACCGTCACGCGGACGCTCCTCGACTATTTTTCCGCCCGCAAGGTCCCGACGCGGGCATTCGATACCGAATCGCCGAAAGGCACGCTCAAGAGGTTTCATCCCGACGTGACCGACGTGCTCGACGTCACGAAAGTCCCCGACCAGATGCAGATCTTCGACACGCTGTCGGACTCGACGGTCACGATCATCGACGTGCGCGCCGGACTGCTGTCGCCGACCCTCACCGCGCTGCGCGACATCGGCTTCATCGACGCCGCCAAGAAGGGCCAGATCACGTTCTCGGTCTTCCACATTCTCGGGCCATCGATCGCCTCCCTCGACGAGATTGCCGAGACCGCCGACTACCTGTCCGACGCCAAGTACTTCCTGGTTAAGAACTTCATCAACAACACGCACTTCTTCGAGTGGGACCAGGCGACGTACAGTTCCTATTTCCGGCGGATCAAGGACGCGGTCGAGATCACCATCCCCAAGCTCAACGAGATGGCGAGCGAGCAGGTCGAGCTCGCCTCCGTGCCGTATCTGTCCTTCATCGCCAACAAGGGACCCACCGGCGACAACGCGGCCTACTCCTTCGTGCTGCGCGGCTATGTCCGGCACTGGCTCGGACACGTCTGGGCGGAATACGACCGGATCAAGCTGGTCGACATCGTGAGCCCGAAGGACCAAGTGCAGATGCCGGGTGCGCTCGCTAGCTTCACAACGGATATGGCGGGGCTCGCGTCAGCGGGCCTGATTGGCGGCGGAGCACCACCTTCGAAGCGACGCATGAGCCGCCCGACCCATGTCTATATCGTCGCCTCGCCGCGCCCGCGCACCGGCAAGACCCTGCTGGCGCGCGCGCTGATCGAGTTTTTCCGCACCGATGGGCGGCCGGTTGCGGCCTTCGACCTCGACACCCTCGACCCCAAGCTGGCGAGGTTCCTGCCCAAGTTCACCCTGCACACGGATATCACCGACACCCGCGGGCAGGTGGCGCTGTTCGATGAGCTCATCATCGACGACGAGACGCCCAAGGTGGTCGACCTCAGCGCCCACACCTATGAGACGCTGTTCGACCTGATGGAGCAGATCGATTATGCGACCGAGGCCCCGCGGCGATCGGTCGACCCGGTGATCCTGTACGCGGCCGGCTCCGACCCGCTGTCGGTGAAGAGCTACGCTCGCCTGCGCCAGCGGTTTCCGCGGATCGCGATCGCCCCGGTCTTCAATGACGGAATCATGCGCGGACCCAATCTCCGCGGCGAGTTCCCGGCCACCAGCAGCATCGCCTTGCCGCTGCGCATTCCGATGCTCTCCACGCTGTTGCGCACCATCGTCGACGCCGAGCCGTTCTCGTTCGCCGAGTTCCGCCGCCGGCCGCCGGTCGGTTTCCCCGCGCACCTGGAAACCGAGATGAGCACCTGGCTCAGACGGGTCAACCTGCAATTCCGCGAGATGGAGCTGCGCCTGCTGCTGTCGAGCCTGCGCGGCACGCTCCAGGGACCGCGGCCCGAATGGCAGCGTGATCCGCCACGGGCGCAGGCGTGACGGGAATGATTCGTCGCCTCAGTGCCCCTCGAAGCTCACGAGCGTGCGCACCGGGACGTCGAGCTTCCTGAGCTTGTCGGCGCCGCCGAGCTCCGGCAGGTCGACGATGAAACAAGCCGCCAGCACCACGGCACCCATCTGGCGCAACAACTTGACGGCGCCCTCGGCGGTGCCGCCGGTCGCGATCAGGTCGTCGACCAGGATCACGCGCTCGCCTTTGGCGACCGCGTCCTCGTGCATTTCCATCTCGTCGAGGCCGTATTCGAGCGAATAGGCGATCGACACCCGCTTGTGTGGCAGCTTGCCCTTCTTGCGGATCGGCACGAAGCCGGCCGAGACCTGATGGGCGACGGCGCCGCCCAGGATGAACCCGCGCGCCTCGATGCCGGCCACCTTGTCGATCTTCGAGCCGGCCCAGGGCTGCACCAGCTCGTCGACGGCGCGGCGGAAGGCGCGCGCATTGCCAAGCAGCGTCGTGATGTCGCGAAACATGATCCCGGGCTTGGGATAGTCCGGAATGGAGCGGATCGCGGCCTTGAGGTCGTATGCGAGAAGGTCGGTCGCCATGGTCAACTCACAAAAGACGGGAATTGGTCGAGCGGGGAGCCTGCGGCAGCGCACACTGTGGCGAACCAGGCGGCAGACCGCAACCCGAGAACTTCGTCAAGTGCATGCCGCCGCGCGCGCCCGGCGTGTGGTCCGGATCGATCCGCCTTCCCGGCATGCGCCGCCGCCAAGGCACTCACCAATAAGTCCGCATCAGCTCGCGGGCCCAATCCGGCTCACGCACCGCGCCGCGCGCATCGAACCCGCTCAAATGCGGTTTGACGTCGAGAACCGGCGTGCCGTCGATGGCGTCCAGCCCGCGCACCCGCAAGATCAGGCCGTCGACGGCGACGAGCTCGCAAATGGTGACGCCGATCCGGTTCGGCCGCGAGCGGGCGGGCTGCGCGAAAATGCCCGCCTTCGGCCAGTCCGCGCGCTCGCGCGGGTGGCGGGCGCCGTACTCGATCTTCGACTCCGGCACGCCGTGCATGTGGAACACCACCATCACATGGCTGAAGTCGGCGAGCCCGCGCGTCGCCTCGCCGGTGAAGCGGGCGGCATCGAGCACGATCTCCGCCTCGACCCCGCCCCACTGGTCGTCGCGCGCCTCGGCGCGCCCGCCCCGCACCGTGCCGATGGGTTCGATCGAGATCGACATGGGTGCGGTCCTCACCGGATTTCGCCGAGATAGCTCTCGTCGATGAATTTGCTGCGGTCGTAGACCGCCTCGGGCGGCACCAGTCCGGCGGCCTTCACGTTCTCGAAGACCCGAACCAGGCTCTTATCCGTGATCGACAGATCGCGCGCCAGCACGTCCATGCGCGCCGTGTCCGCGAGCGCGCGGCGGGCGAACGCGGGGGTCGTGCGCAGCTCCTTGGCGCCGAGCTCGGCCGACTCGTCGGGATGCGCGAACATGTATTCGGTTCCACGGCGCAACGCGCGCAGGAAAGCGGAGAGGACCGCCTTGTTGGGACGCGCCCAGGTCTCGTCGACCACGACCGAGGTGAACTGATAATCGGGGACGAGGTCGGCGACGGCGCCGAGATTGCTGAAGCCGTCGGCTTCGGCCTCGTAGCTCAGCGGGTAAGGCTGCAGGCCAGCGTCGATCTTGCGTTCCTTGAGCAGGCGCGCCCGCGTGGGCGATCCGCCGACCGCCTGCACCTTGACGTCGGCGAGGTCGAAGCCGGCCTTGCGCGCGATGTCCTTGACGAAGAAGGTCGTGCCTTCCTGCATCGACACCACGCCGATCAGCTTGCCTTTGAGATCCGCGAGCGTCCTGATCTCCGGCTGCGCGATGATGTAGTGCGGCGGCCGCTGGGCGCTGCCGGCCACGATCTTGAGCGTGCTGCCCTTGTAGGCTTCCGCGATCACGTTCTCGATCGAGGTGATGCCGATCTGCTTGGTGCCGGAGCGCAAGTCCGTCAGGATGCGGTCGGCCGCGTCATAGATCTCGATTTTCGCGTCGATCCCCGCCTCCTTGAAGAATCCCTGCTTCTCCGCGGTCCAGGCCGGCAAATAGAAGATCGTGCGCGACACCACGGCGATCCGCAGCGGCGTCTCGGCCCGCGCGGCACGCGGCCCGAGCGGCAGCGCGAGCAGGAGCCCGCAAGCCGCGGCAAAGATGGCTTTCACTTGTGTCCTCCCCAACGTGACATTCGGGCAGCGTTCGGCGCCACTATCTGGCCCGCCGGCCCAGCACCCTGCCCGCCACCGCGTCGAGCTTCTTGAAGCAGCGCCGGATCGCGCGCTTCGGGCGCGGTGATGATCGCGGTGTCGAGCGCGCGATCGGAGCCGATCGGACATGGCTCGTGGTCGCGCGGGAAATCCCGCGCCAGCCGCGCCACCAGGCGCTTCGCCTTCTCGGCATTGGCGGTGAGCACCTTGATGATGTCCTGCACCGTCACCGCGTCATGGTCGGGATGCCAGCAGTCGAAATCGGTCACCATGGCGACGGTCGCGTAGCAAATCTCCGCCTCGCGCGCGAGCTTCGCCTCCGGCATGTTGGTCATGCCGATCACCGAATAGCCGAGCTGCCTGTAGGTGAGGCTCTCGGCGAGCGAGGAGAACTGCGGGCCTTCCATGCAGACATAGGTGCCGTCGCGCACCACGCGATGCCTTCCGCCTCGGCGGCCGCGGCGAGATGGATGCGCAGCCGCGGCGACACCGGATGCGCCATCGACACGTGCGCGACGCAGCCTTTGCCGAAAAACGAGCTCTCGCGCTTGTGGGTGCGGTCGACGAACTGGTCGACCAGCACGAACGTGCCGGGCGGCAGCTCCTCCTTGAACGAGCCGCAGGCCGACAGCGAAACCAGGTCGGTGACGCCGG
This sequence comes from uncultured Pseudomonadota bacterium, assembly GCA_963791155.1. Taxonomy (GTDB): domain Bacteria; phylum Pseudomonadota; class Alphaproteobacteria; order Rhizobiales; family Xanthobacteraceae; genus JAVDCA01. The sequence continues at coordinate 117,078 of CAWBRI010000009.1, read as the reverse complement.
CGCGCTTGAGCACGTCGATATTGGCGCGATAGTTGATGTCCGACGGCGACAGCCGGTGGCCCTTGTCGTGGCGCGACAGGAACACGACCGGCAGCCCGGCGATCTCGCCGATGCGCAGCGGCGCCGACGGCTCGCCCCACGGGCTCTTGATCTTCCGGCTGCGCACCTTCTGCAGTCCCGGCAGATCGTAGATGCCGGAGCCGCCGATGATGCCGAGAACGGATTTGGTCATGGCGCTCCTTCTCACCGTTGTCATTGCGAGCGCAGCGAAGCAATCTCAATGCGTTTGGCACGAGATTGCTTCGACGAGCTGCGCACGCCTCGCAATGACGAGCATCATAAACGAAGGGCCCCGTTTCGGGGCCCTTGTCAATATCGCGCCAAGCGCGCCGCTCAGTGCACGCTCGCCCACACCTTCTTCTTGGTGAAGTAGAGCAGGCCCGAGAACACGAGCAGGAAGATCATCACCTGGAAGCCGATGCGCTTGCGCGCCTCGAGGTGCGGCTCGGCCGCCCACATCAGGAACGCGGTGACGTCCTTGGCGTACTGATCGACGGTCTGCGGCGTGCCGTCGGTATAGTCGACCTGCCCGTCGGACAGCGGCTTGCGGCATGCCGATGGCGTGGCCGGGGAACATACTTGTTGTAGTGCGTGCCGGCCGGCATCTTGAAGTCCGTCGGCGGATCCTCGTAGCCGTTGAGGATCGCGACGATGTAGTCGACGCCCGGCTTCCTGATACTGGCGTGACGATGTCGAACAGGAACTAGGGAAAGCCGCGCTCGTAGCCGCGCGCCTTGGCGAGCACCGACATGTCGGGCGGCAGCGCGCCGCCGGTCACCGCGCGCGCCTGGCGTCGTTGGCGAACGGCGGCGGGAAATGATCGGCCGGGCCGGCCGGCCGGTCGAACATTTCGCCCTGGTCGTTGGGACCGTCCTTGACCTTGTATTCCGCGGCGATGCGCTTCGACCTGCGCCGCCGAGAAGCCGGGGCCGCCAGGCTCGCCGAGATTGCGGAACGACAGCAGCGTCAGGCTGTGGCAGTTCTGGCAGACCTCGCGATAGACCTTGAAGCCGCGCTGCAGCTGGGCGCGATCGAAGGTGCCGAACGGGCCGGCGAACGACCATTTCTGCTTCGGCGGCTTTGCGACCTCATCGTGCCGGCCGACGCCGGCAGGCGGCGAGCCGAGGAGCGCGCCAAGCCCGACGGCGAGCCGCCAGGGCGAGCGCCGCCATGCCGGCCTTGCTTTTCTTGAGCACCGCCTCCGAGATCGAATTCGGCAGCGGCCTCGGCGTCTCGATCAGCCCGAGCAGCGGCAGCACGATGACGAAGTGGATGAAATACCAGGCCGTCAGGACGCGCGAGGCGATCACATAGCCGCCCTCGGCCGGCTTCGAGCCGAGCCAGCCGAGCACGATGCAGACCACGACGAAGATCCAGAAGAACTGCCTGTAGAGCGGCCGGTAGTTCGCCGACTTCACCTTCGACGTGTCGAGCCACGGCAGGAACGCGAGGATCAGGATCGAGCGCGAACAGCGCGATCACGCCGAGGAGCTTGTTCGGGATCGAGCGCAGGATGGCGTAGAACGGCAGGTAGTACCATTCGGGCACGATATGCGCCGGCGTCACGCCCGGATTGGCCGGAATGTAGTTGTCGGGATGGCCGAGATAGTTCGGGATGTAGAACACGAACCACGCATAGACGATGCAGAACACCGCCATGAAGAAGCACGTCCTTGACGGTCGCATAGGGCGTGAACGGCACGCGTGTCCTTGTCGGTCTTCGGCTCGACGCCGGTCGGATTGTTCTGCCCGACCACGTGCAGCGCCCAGATGTGCAGCACCACCACGCCGGCGATCGCGAACGGCAGCAGATAATGCAGCGAGAAGAAGCGCTGCAGCGTCGGATTGCCGACCGAGTAGCCGCCCCACAGCCAGGTCACGATCGGCTCGCCGACGAGCGGGATCGCCGAGAACAGATTGGTGATGACGGTCGCGGCCCAGTAGCTCATCTGGCCCCAGGGCAGCACGTAGCCCATGAAGCCGGTCGCCATCATCAGGAGATAGATGATGACGCCGAGAATCCACAGCATCTCGCGCGGCGCCTTGTAGGAGCCGTAATACATGCCGCGGAACATGTGGACATAGACGGCGAGGAAGAACATCGAGGCGCCGTTGGCGTGCAGGTAGCGCAACAGCCAGCCGTAGTTCACGTCGCGCATGATGTTCTCGACGGAATTGAAGGCGATGTCGACATGCGGCGTGTAGTGCATCACCAGGACGATGCCGGTGACGATCTGCACGCCGAGCATGAAGGTCAGGATGCCGCCGAAGGTCCACCAGTAGTTCAGGTTGCGCGGCGTCGGATAGGCGACGAAGGAGCGAATGGCACGAGGCCGACGAATCGGCAGCGCGCGCCTCGAACCACTTCGAGGAACGCGTTCTGCGGCTGATAGGCTCGAATGTTCCGCTCATGATCGTCTGTCTCGAATAAAATGCCGGCCGATCAGCCGATCTGGATCTTGGTGTCGGAGACGAAGTCGTAGGGCGGCAAGCGGCAGATTGGCGGGCGCCGGGCCGCTGCCGGATGCGGCCGGACGTATCGTATTGCGAGCCGTGGCACGGGCAGAACAAGCCGTCATAGTCGCCCTGATGGGCGAGCGGGATGCAGCCGAGATGGGTGCAGATGCCGATCAGCACCAGCCACTGGTCGTGGCCTTGCTTGACGCGCGCCTGATCGGGCTGCGGATCGGGCAAGGCTGTCGACCGGGACGGCGCGCGCCTCGTCGATCTCCTTCTTGGTGCGGTGGGTGATGTAGATCGGCTTGCCGCGCCAGAACACCTTGATGATCTGGCCTTCGGCGATCGGCGCGAGATCGACCTCGATCGGCGCGCCGGCCGCGATGGTCGAGGCATCCGGATTCATCTGGGCGATCAGCGGCACCAGCGTGGCCGCGGCGCCGATCGCGCCCACGGCGCCGGTCGCGATGTAGAGAAAATCGCGGCGCGTCGGCTCGGCCGAAGACATGGTCGTCACGCTTGTGGTCCTTTCTGCTCCGTCGGTTCGCCCGCGCGGCGAACCCCTTCGGCGCCCCGCGAAGAGGCGCCCCCCATGGCGGCGGGAAATCCAGCCGCGGCCCGCCCTGGGGAAGGCGGCAGGCGGCACGATTTCGCGAGGTTCTATTGGCACCCTTGCCGGGAGAGCGCAAGCCCGCTACCACGGAACCCGGCCCAAAGGTCGCAATAACCGGCATTTTGGCGCGATATCGCGATATGATGCGCCAACGGCCCGGTCGGGCCGCCCTCCGGTCGCATGCGCATCGCCCTCTACGAGCCCGACATCCCGCAGAACACCGGCACGATTCTCCGGCTCGCCGCCTGTCTGGCGCTCGAGGCGCATCTGATCGAGCCGGCCGGTTTCCCGACCAGCGACCGGGCGTTCCGCCGCGCCGGCATGGACTATCTCGATCAGGTGGCGCTGGTCCGTCACGTGTCCTGGGACGCGTTCGAGGCTGGCGGCGGGCGCAGGGGCTGCGGCTCGTCCTGTTCACCACGCGGGCCGCGACGTCCTATCTCGACCATCGCGTTCGAGGCGCGACGACATCCTGCTGTTCGGCCGCGAATCCGCCGGCGTGCCCGACGCAGGTGCATGCGGCGGCCGACGTGCGGCTGAAGATCCCGATGCGGCCGGGGCTGCGCTCGCTCAACGTCGCGATGACCTGCGCCATGGCGGTCGGCGAGGCGCTGCGGCAGACGGGGAGAGGCTAATGGCGAATGGCGAACGGCGAATTGTATCGCTACTATTCGCCACTCGCCATTCGCCACTCGAAATCGAACGGCCGAACATGGATGCCGGACAACTGGAAGGCCGCAAGGCGCGCGCCAAAGCCTGGTTCGAAGCCTGCGCGACGACATCTGCGCGGCGTTCGAGGCGCTGGAGGACGAGGCGCCGGCGGCGCTCTATGGCGAGGCTGCCGGGCCGTTTCGTGCGCACGCCGTGGAGGCGCACCGATCACACCGGCGCGCCGGGCGGCGGCGGCGTGATGTCGATGATGACGGGCCGGCTGTTCGAGAAGGTCGGCGTGCACGTCTCGACCGTGTTCGGCGAGTTCGCGCCCGAGTTTCGCAAGGAGATCCCGGGCGCCGACACCGACCCGCGCTTCTGGGCGTCGGGCATCTCGCTGATCGCCCACCACTGGCAACCCGCACGTGCCGGCCGTGCACATGAACACGCGCTTCGTCGTCACCACCAAGGCGTGGTTCGGCGGCGGCGCCGACCTCACCCCGGTGCTCGACGCGCGCCGCACCCAGGACGATCCGGACACAAGGGACTTCCACGCCGCCATGCAGGCGGCCTGCGACGCGCACGCGGCTGTCGCGCCCTACGACAAATACAAGAAGTGGTGCGACGAATATTTCTATCTCAAGCACCGCAACGAGATGCGCGGCATCGGCGGCATCTTCTACGACTAGCTCGACATCGGCCGACTGGGACGCCGACTTCGCCTTCACCCAGGACGTCGGGCGCGCCTTTCTGAAAATCTATCCCGACGCTGGTGCGGCGGAATTTCGAGCCGCCGTGGAGCGACGGACCGAGCGCGAGGAGCAGCTCGTCCGCCGCGGGCGCTATGTCGAGTTCAATCTGCTCTACGACCGCGGCACGGTGTTCGGCCTCAAGACCGGCGGCAACGTCGACTCGATCCTCTCGTCGATGCCGCCGGTGGTGAAATGGCCGTGAACACAACACCCGACGAGGCGCCGGCGGCCGCCGCGACGGCGGGCCGCCTGCGCCGGCTGATCCGCCCGATGCTGTGGCGGTCGGCCGCGCGCGGCCTGGCGGCGGTGCTGGCCGTAACCGTGACGGTCGTGCCGCTCGCCAGTTTGGGCTGGACGATGCTCGCCATTTTCGCCGCAATCACGGTGGGCCTCAATCTCGGCCTGTGGGCCGGGCGCGACAGCGGGCTCGGCTCGCTCGCCGGCGCCCTGCTCATCCCGATCATCGGCCTGGTGATCGCGCTGTGTTCCGACGTGCAGGTCCTCGGAACCGGTTCCGGCGCGATCGCGCTCAACGACATCCCGCGCTTCCCCTATGCGGCACGGTTCCGCTTCACCGACGCCCGGGTGGCGACCGCCTTCACCGCCATCACCGACAAGCGCAAACACGTCGGCACCGCGGCGGGCGGCACCTGGCGGGTCGCGCCCGTGGTGCCCGCCAATTGGACGCCGGGCGCGCCGGTGCCCGCCTGGGCGATCGCGGTCGTGACCGGCTACGGGCCGCTCGACTTTCGCACCCCGCGCAACTGGCAGCAGAGCTACCGTGCCGCCGTCCGCTATGTGCCGACCGCCTTCTCGCCGGCCCAGGACGCCGTCGCGCGCGCGATCGAGCGCTATAATCTGACAGCCGCGCCCGACGCGCCCCTGCTCTATTGGGTCGAGGAGCCCGCCGCGGTCATCGCCGACGAGCGCACATTTCTGGCCTGGGTGGTGTTCGGCGGAGTGGTGACCTGGCTGTTTTTCCTGATCGGCGAGGCGCTGCTGGTCCCCGTGTCGATCTCGGGCGACGACGAGCATGGGCCGGCGAAAATGCCGCGGCCGACTTGAGCCGTCTTCGGCGAAAGCCCGCTCCGACCTTCGCCCGAGGCTCGTCCTGCCGCTACTGCGGCATGGGCTTGCGGTTTCGAATGCGGGCGGCCAGGGAAGACGGGCCCGTCTTGTCGAGAACTTTGGGGGCCGGGTAGATCTGCGGAAGCGTGAAAGCGATATTGCACTTCAATCCGGCTACCTCAAATAGGCGCTCGACACGACCATGATATGGCTCGAGCGCAACCCGAAGCAGTCTTGATCCAAAACCCTGCCGGTTGGGGACGCTCACGGCTGGACCGCCGCGTTCGACCCATGACATCTCCACGCGCTCGTGGTCGACTTTCCAGAGAACCTTGACGCAGCCGTCAGGCACCGACAGGGAGCCGTACTTGGCCGCATTGGTCGCAAGCTCGTGCACGATCAACGCCAGCGAAATGGCCAGCTTCGGGGGCAGCAGTATTGGAGGTCCTCCACATTCGATTCGGGACAGCATCGCATCGCCGTACGGAAGAAGCTCGACTCTCAGAATGTCGGCCAGACCGGCTCCTCGACCTTCCGATTTCAAGATGAGATCGTCGGTCTTGGAGAGCGCGGCCAGCCGCCGCGAGATCGTGTCCCAGACATCCTTATCGTTGCGGAGCTCATAGCCGAGGATTGCCTGGATGGTCGCGAGCTTGTTCTTGACGCGGTGATTGAGTTCATCGATCACCAGCTTGTTGTGGTGTTCGTTCTCATAGAACAGTCGAGCAAGCCGTCGATAGCTCTCCGCCGCCGCCAGAACGAGGCTACCCGAAAGGACGTAGACGACGAGGCTGAAAACCTGATCCGTTGTCTGGAAGGCGAACCTGTATTGCGGCGGCATGAACGCCCACCACGCATATACGCCGCCCGCGACCGTGACAAAGGCGCCGGCCAGTGCTCCCCCGACCAGCGTGGCAATCAAGATCGCTGGGTAGAACGTCGCGAAGACGACGGTCGAGGGCTCGGTAAGTCCATAGCCGACGGCATGATGCAGCAGTGCTGCGAGGACGACGCAGGCAAGCGCGAACGAAAAGGCAGCGAAAGATCCCGGACGCAGGCCGTGTCGCCAGACTATATGCGCGCGTTCAACAAGGCGGCTACACATCGCACGCCCTCTACGGTCCCTCCTGATAAAACCTTATCTGGGCCGGCATATCAATGCTTGATCCATAGCAATTGCAGCGATGTTGTCCGTCACTTGGCGGACACTGAGCAGGCCGCGCCATGCAATCTCGGCTTACGGGCCCACGCGCTATCGCCGCAACGCGCCGATGATCATCACCACGCCGCCCATCACCACCACGGCATCGAGAATCGCGGCGTGGATGTGGATCGGCAGGCGCGCGACCAGGGCGCGCGCCAGGAATGCGCCCGGAAAAGCCACGAGCCCGATCAGGAGCGCGACCGCGATCACCTGGCCGGTGATCACGCCCGCCAACCCGAACACCGCGAGCTTGACGAGACCGAGCGCGATCGAGACCACCGCGTCGGTCGCGATCACTCCGGCGCCTTCGATGCCGGCCGCCATCAGCATCGACAGGAGAATGATGCCGGCCCCGCTGGTGCCGCCGACCAGCACCCCCCAGGCGATCGAGGCGACCCCAAGCTGCCTGTCGTCCAGGTGAAACCCGCGCGACCTGAGCGTGCGCCGGAGCGGGACGGAGAGCGCCAGCATGGTGCCGATGAGAATCATCACGCCGGCGCCGGTCAGCCGCGTATAGCCGTAGGCGCCGAGCACGCAGGTCGGCGCGGCAGCGCCGAGCACGATCAGGGCGCGCCGCCGGTCGATCAGCTTCCTGAATGCGGCAGCGCGGCTCGTATTGGTGATCATCGCCGAGATCGCGATGATCGGCACGACCGGCTCGGGCCCGACGATCGGCACCAGCACCAGCGGCATCAGCGCGCCGGTGCCGTAGCCTGCGACCCCGCCGATGAGCGACGTGAGGACGCCCATGCCGGCGATCAGCAGAAGTTGGGGGAGCGAGATATCGGCGAAACCGGCAAGCACCGCGGCCGATGTCACGGTCCGTCCCCGGCGCCAGCCGCCGCGAGCGCCGCGTCGGCGAGCACGGCGAGCGTCTTCTGGTCGGCCGGGAAGCCGGCTGCGATCCATGCCTGCTCGGCGGCGGCGAGCGCCGCGCCCAGCCGCGGACCTTTCGCGACGCCGCGCTTGATGAAATCCTTGGCCTTGAGCGGAAATTTCGGCGCGCTCCAGCGCGCCGGCAGCGTCGCCAGACTTTTCCAATCCGCGTCGGCGGCGCCCGCCGGCGAGCGCGCCCAGGCCACCAGCACGCGATCGACGATAGCGGTCGGGCCCGAGCCGGTAGAGCAGCTCGCGCGCCGCCGCCTCGCCGTGCGCGGGAGAGATCCGCGACCAGCCTTCGGCGATCGACGTGAGCCGCACATACTCCGAATTGGTGAGCCGCAGCCGCTGCCAAAGCCGCTCGGCGTCTTCCGCGACCGAGACCGCGAGCGCGCCGAGCCGGCGCACCGGGTCGGCTCCGATGCCGGCCGCCCGCTCCGACCTTGCAGGTGTTCTCGAAGCTCGCCAGCAGCGGCACGCCGGCAAACACCTGTTCGAGCAGCCCGGTCTCCGTCATGACGGCGAGCGTCGGCGCCGCATGGCCGGCACGCAACAGCTTGAGGATCTCCATCCGGATCCGCTCGCGCGAGAGCTGCGCGAGGCCCTCGCGCGCCGCAATGCAGGCCGCAAGCGCCGGCCGGATCGGGCGCGCCGTGGCCGTAGGTCGCGTGGAAGCGGAAGAAGCGCAGGATGCGCAGATAGTCCTCGGCGATGCGCTTGGCCGGATCGCCGATGAAGCGCACGCGACGCGCGTCGATATCGGCGAGTCCGCCGACATAGTCGAAGATCTCGCCCGCGCGGTCGACCGAGAGCGCGTTCATGGTGAAGTCGCGCCGCTCGGCGTCGACCTTCCAGTCGCGGCCGAACGCCACCTTGGCCTTGCGGCCGAAGGTCTCGACGTCGGCGCGCAGCGTCGTGACCTCGAACGGCGTGCCGTCGACGATCACCGTGACGGTGCCGTGATCGATTCCGGTCGGCACCGCCTTGAAGCCCGCCGCGCGCGTGCGCTCGATCACCGTGTCGGGTACCGCGGTGGTGGCGATATCGACGTCCTGCGGCGCCTGCCCGAACAGGGCGTCGCGCACCGCGCCGCCGACCACGCGCGCCTCCTCGCCCGCATGGCCGAGCACCGCGAGCAGGTGCGCGAGCGCGCCGGTCGTGAGCCAGGCCGTGTCTGGCAGGCGGCGGTTCACTTCATTTTCCCCGGCACGAACTGCCCGTCCTCGATATGCGCCGGCTCGTAGGTCGAATTCGTCGGCGAGCCGGTATACTCGGCGACCATGATGAAGCCGGCGACCGTGAGCACGACCGCGATGACCCCGAGCACGGTGAGCACCCGGACCGGCCAGGACTCGGGGTGAAGCACGCCCTCGCGCGTCGCCCACAGGAACAGCGCGTAAGCCACGAACGGCGCGATGAAGAGCGCGATCTCGAGAGTGAAGAGACGGATCACGTCAGACCTCCGGCCCTTCCGCGCGACAGGGGAGCGTTATTTCCAGACCGCGGTAGTGATACATCACGCCCCATAAACCCGCTCGTACAAATTGCGCAGGATGCCGGCGGTGACGCCCCAGATGTAACGCTCCTGATACGGCATCGCGTAATAGTGGCGCTTGATGCCCTTCCAGTCGCGGCTGTGGCGCTGGTGGTTCTCGGGGCCCATCAGGAAGTCGAGCGGCACCTCGAAGGCGTCGTCGACCTCGGAAGCGTTCAGCGTGAGCTCATATCCGGGCGCGACCCGCGCGACCACCGGCAGGATGCGAAAGCCCGAGAAGGTGAGATAGAGATCGAGATAGCCGAGCGGCTCGACCAGACGCGCATCGAGGCCGATCTCCTCCTCGGCCTCGCGCAGCGCGGCGGCGAGCGGCCCCTGGTCAGCCGTGTCGATCTTGCCGCCCGGAAATGCGATCTGCCCGGCATGGCTCGGCAGTTCCGCGGTGCGCATGGTGAGGATCACCCCGGGCTCGGGCCGGTCGACCACCGGCACCAGCACGGCGGCCGGCCGGGTCGCGGCGACGCCGGCGCGCTCCCACATCGAGGGGTCGAGGTCGAGGTCGCCGCGCGTTATCGGCACGTCGGGATCGAACAGGCCGGGCGGCACGTCGAGATTGAGGCGCGCGCGGGCGCGGTCGAAGAATTCGTGCGTTACCTTCGGTCCGGACGGGACTCGGGCTCGGTGTCGGGCTCGGGCTTCTGGTCCATCACTTCATTCCCGCAATGCTGGCGGCCGGCGCCATGGCGAAGAATTCGGCGCCCGATGCGACCCCGAACATGCGCACGCCGTCGATATCACGCTCCTCGCCGAGATCGACCAGATCATAGAACAGCGCCCGCGTCACCTTGGCCCACAGGTCGCGCCGCACGTGCAGGAAGGGCTTGAGCCCGCCGGTCCCCGGTTCGGGGTCGAAACGCAGCCGGTTGTCGGGCCCGCACGTCACCCAGTCGTCCACATTGGTGCGAAAGCGCAGGACCCGGCCGCCGGCGGGCGGCACGGAGGTAGAATCAGCATCGTCGAGGACGAGCTCGACCGCCAGGAACGGCGCTTCGTCGACCGTGATGCCGCATTTTTCCACAGGGGTGACCAGGAAATAGCGATCCCCGTCGCGCCTGAGCACCGAGGCGAACAGCCTGACCAGCGCCGGCCGGCCGATCGGGGTCTTCTGGTAGAACCAGGTACCGTCGGCCGCGATCCGCATGTCGATGTCGCCGCAATCGGGCGGATTCCACAGATGCACCGGGGGTGGCCCGTTGTGGGACGCGGTTTTGAGCGCGCCGACCATGCCGTCCAGTCCCGAAATCCGCCCTTCCTTCGCCATGGTTGGTCTCAAACCTACCTTGCGTGATATCCGCTCGCGCGATCGTGACGGGGCCCTTCCGGCTCAATGGGCGCAAAAATAGCGTAAGGTCGTGGCGGACGGGGAGGAAGCAAGTCTAAAAGACGGGGGCGTAGGGCCCAGAGTTGGGCGCGGTTGTGAGTTGTCGCAGCCGGCACTTGGCACGTTATGTGTATGAAGAACGACCGGAATTCAACGAGGAGCAGGTTCATGGCGGCGGCCAGTGGCGAAAGTCCCGAAAAGCTCGAAGACATGATCGTGCGGGCGGCTGAATCGACCGCCGCCCACGTGCAGGCCGCCAAGGCCGCCATCGGCGCGGTGATCTTCGGCCAGGACAAGGTGGTCGAGCAGGCGCTGATCACGGTGCTTTCGGGCGGCCATGCGCTGCTGGTCGGCGTGCCGGGCCTCGCCAAGACCAAGCTGGTCGACACCATGGGCACCGTGCTCGGCCTCGATGCGCGGCGCATCCAGTTCACCCCCGACCTGATGCCGTCCGACATCCTGGGCACCGAGGTGCTGGAGGAGAACCCCGGCGGCAAGCGCAGCTTCCGCTTCATCTCCGGGCCGGTCTTCGCGCAGCTCCTGATGGCCGACGAGATCAACCGCGCCAGCCCGCGCACCCAGTCGGCGCTGCTGCAGGCCATGCAGGAGCAGCACGTCACGGTCGCCGGCGTCCGCCACGACCTGCCGAGGCCGTTCCACGTGCTGGCCACCCAGAACCCGCTCGAGCAGGAAGGCACCTATCCGCTGCCCGAAGCCCAGCTCGACCGCTTCCTGATGGAGATCGACGTCGATTATCCCGACCGCGAGGCCGAGCGGCGCATCCTGTTCGACACCACGGGCGCCGAGGAGACCAAGCCGAAGCCCGCGATGAGCGCCGACGATCTGATGGCGGCGCAGCGCCTGGTGCGGCGTCTGCCGGTCGGCGAGTCGGTGGTCGAGGCGATCCTGGCGCTGGTGCGCTCGGCGCGCCCGGGACCGGACAGCGGCGAACTCGGCAAGCTCATCGCCTGGGGGCCGAGCCCGCGCGCCAGCCAGTCGCTGATGCTGGCGGTGCGCGCCCGCGCGCTGCTCGATGGCCGCTACGCGCCGTCGGTCGACGACGTCGTCGCGCTGGCCGAGCCCGTCCTCAAGCACCGCATGGCCCTGACCTTCGCGGCGCGCGCCGACGGCGAGACCATCCCGGCGGTCATCGGCCGGCTCAAGGCCAAGATCGGCTAAGGCCGGATCGGACAACCGCATGGCGGCCACGAACGCGGCGTTACCGGAGGAGACCCGGGCGATCGGGCACGCGCTCGGCGACGGCCGGTCGCTGGCCGCCACCATGCCGCGGCTGATCCTGGAAGCGCGCCGGGTCGCCGCGACCGTCATCCACGGCCTGCACGGCCGCCGACGCGCCGGGCCGGGCGAGAATTTCTGGCAATACCGCCGCTTCGTGTCGGGCGAGCCGGCGGCGCGCGTCGACTGGCGCCGCTCCGCGCGCGACGACCATCTTTATGTGCGCGAGCACGAATGGGAGGCCGCCCATACGGTGTGGATCTGGCCCGACCGCTCGCCCTCGATGACGTTCGCGTCGGCGCTCGCGCCGGGCACCAAGCTCGAACGCGCCCTGGTGATCGGCGTTCGCGCTCGCCGAGGTGCTGGTCGAGGGCGGCGAGCGCATCGGCATTCCGGGCCTGATGCGGCCGACCGCGAGCCGCAACGTGATCGAGAAGATGGCGCAGGCCATGCTGCACGATCCGGCCGCGCGCCCAGCCTGCCGCCGTCGTTCTCGCCCTTCCCCGCTCGCCGAGGTCGTCGTGCTGTCGGATCTGTGGAGCCCGATCGCCGACGTGCACCGCACGATCGCGCAGCTCTCGGCCACCAGCGCCCATGGCCATGTGGTGCAGATCGTCGATCCCGCCGAGGAGACGTTCCCGTATTCCGGCCGCATCGAGTTCGTCGAGCCGGAGGGCGCCGGCACCATCACGGCGGGACGCGCCGAGACCTGGCGCGCCGACTACGAGGCGCGGATCGAGCGCCATCGCGCGGAGATCCGCGCCGAGACCGACCGGCTCGGCTGGAGCTTCATCATCCACCGCACCGACCGGCCGGCGAGCGAACTGCTGCTCAAGCTGCACGCGCAGCTCGGCGGCGGCCGCGAGGGCGTCGGCATCAATCGCTGGCAGCGGCGGGCGCGGCCGGGGAGGCACGCATGATCCCCGGCCTGCCGCTCGGCTTCGCGCAGCCGCTGGTGCTGCTCGGCCTCGTCAGCCTGCCGGTGCTGTGGTGGCTGCTGCGGCTGGTGCCGCCGCGGCCGCGCCGCATCGCCTTCCCGCCGACCCGCATGCTGTTCGACATCGCCCCCCGGGAGGAGACGCCGGCGCGCACCCCGTGGTGGCTCACGCTGCTGCGGCTCACGCTGGCGGCGCTGGTGATCCTCGCGGCCGCCGGTCCGATGTGGAATTCCGCCGATGGCGACCGCCGAGAAGCAGCCTGCCGCTCGCGCTTCTGATCGACGACGGCTGGTCGGCGGCCGCGACCTGGGACGCGCGGCTGCGCACCGCCGAGGATCTCATCGCTCGCGCCGAGCAGGACAACCGCGCGGTCGCGCTCGTGCCGCTCTCAGAAACCGTGCGCGACATCTCGCTCGAGACGCCGGGCGCCGCGCGCGTGCGGCTGCGCCAGCTGCGAGCCGAAGCCCTACACGCGTCGAGCGCACCGAGGCGCTGCCCGCCATCGGGCGGTTCCTCACCGCCGCCGCGAGCGTCGAGCTGGTCTGGCTCACCGACGGGGTCGACATCGGCCATGCCAGTGAGTTCGTCGATGGCCTCGCGCGCCTCGCCGACAGGCGCCCGGTCACCGTCGTGATGGGCGGCGTGCGTGGCGCGCATGCGCTCGCCGCCGCCGACAATGCGGCCGGGATGCTGAGCGTGAAGGTGCTGCGCGCCGACACCGGGCCGAACGACGACGGCGTCGTGCGCGCGCTCGACCTCAAGGGCCTGCCGCTCGGCGAGACCCGCTTCGCCTTCAAGACCGGCGAGCGCGAGACCGAGGCGCAGCTCGACCTGCCGGTCGAGATCCGCAACGACATCGCCCGGCTCGACATCGTGTCCGAGCGCTCGGCCGGCGCCGTGCAGCTGCTCGACAAGCGCTGGCGCCGGCGCACGATCGGCGTCGTCACCGGCGCGACCGCCGACACGGCGCAGCCGCTGCTCGCCTCCACTTATTTCCTCACGCGCGCGCTCGGGCCGTTCGCCGACGTGCGGCTCGGCGAGCCCGGATCGCCGTCGGAGGCGATCGGCGCGTTCGTCGAACAGCGCGTGCCGATGATCATTCTCGCCGACGTCGGAACGATCGCGGACGAGGAACGCGCCCGGCTCGCGCGCTGGGTCGAGGACGGCGGCGTGCTGATCCGCTTCGCCGGACCGCGGCTCGCGGCCGCCGACGACGATCTCGTGCCGGTGAAGCTGCGCCGCGGCGGCCGCATCCTGGGCGGCAGCCTGAGCTGGGAGAAGCCGCAGCAGCTCGCCGCTTTCGGGCGCGACAGCCCGTTCGTCGGCATGGCGGTGCCGACCGACGTGACGGTCACCCGCCAGGTGCTGGCCGAGCCGGACACCGGCCTGTCCGAGCACACCTGGGCGACGCTCGGCGACGGCACGCCGCTGGTGACCGCCGCGCGCCGCGGCAAGGGCGTGATCGTGCTCTTCCACGTCACCGCCGACACGCGCTGGTCCGACCTGCCGATCTCCGGCAGCTTCGTCGAGATGCTCAAGCGGATCGTCAATCTGTCCGGCACCGTCGCCGCCACCGAGACCACCGCCAAGGCAGGCACCCGCGAGGCGCTGCCGCCGAGCCGCGTGCTCGACGGCTTCGGCGCTTTCGAGTCGCCGCCGCCGACCGCGCGGCCGGCCCCGGCCGGCTTCGCGGCCCGCGCCAAGGCGGATAATCCGCCCGGCTTCTACGGCCCGCCCGAAGGTCTGCTCGCCGTCAACACGCTCGTGCCGGCCGACCGCATCGCGCCGATCGACGTCGCGCCGCTCCACGCCCGCATCGAGCCTTTCCGGCTGGGCGAGCCGAAGGATCTGCGCGGTCCGATCTTCCTGACCGCGCTCGCGCTGCTGCTGCTCGACGCCATGGTGGTGTTCTGGCTCGCCGGCGGCATCTACCGCCTGCTCCCGCGCCGCCGGATCGCGGCCGTGCTGGGGCTCGGCATCGCACTGGCCGCGCTCGCCGGTCTGGTCGGACCGTCCTTCGCCGACGACGCCGCCGATGCCTTCGCCCGCAAGGCGACGCTCGAGACCCACCTCGCCTATGTGGTCACCGGCGACGCCGAGGCGGACTCGATCAGCAAGGCCGGTCTCGCCGGGCTCACGCTCTTTCTCGCGCAGCGCACCGCGCTCGAGGCGGGCGACCCGATCGGCCTCGATCTCGGCCGCGACGAGCTCGCCTTCTTTCCGCTGATCTACTGGCCGATCGTGCCGGGCGCCGCCAAGCCGTCCGCCCAGGCGCTCGCCCGCATCGACGCCTACATGAAGCAGGGCGGCACCGTCCTGTTCGACACGCGCGACGCCGTGCTGGCCCCGCCCGGCCCGGGCGGCGAGACGCGCAGCTCCGGCATGCTGGCGCTGCGCACGATCCTGGCGTCGCTCGACATTCCCGAGCTCGAGCCGGTGCCGAACGACCACGTGCTGACCAAGACATTCTTCCTGCTGCGCGACTTCCCGGGCCGCTTCAATTCCGGCCAGCTCTGGGTCGAGGCGATGCCGGCGGCGGATGAGAACGACGAGGACGCCAAGCGCCCGGCGCGCGGCGGCGACGGCGTGTCCTCGATCATCATCACGTCGAACGACCTGGCCGGCGCCTGGGCGACCCGCCCCGACGGCCAGCCGATGCTCCCGCTGGTGCCGGGCGAGCCGCGCCAGCGCGAGCTCGCATTCCGGGCCGGCGTCAACATCGTGATGTACACGCTGACCGGCAACTACAAGGCCGATCAGGTCCATGTGCCGGCTCTGCTCGAGCGGCTCGGCCAATAGGAGCGCATGTTGGGTTTCGGTATCGCTTTTTCGCCGTTGGTGCCCGATGAGGTGTTGTGGGCCGCGGTCGCGGTCGCGGCCGCGATCGCGCTCCTGCTGTTCGTCGGCCGCACGCGCGGCGCCGCGCTCCGCACGCTCTCGCTGGCGCTGCTGGTCGCGGCGCTCGCCAATCCGTCGTTGACGCGCGAAGATCGCGATCCGCTCGCCTCGGTCGCGGTCGTGGTGGTCGACAAGAGCCCGAGCCAGGATTTCGGCGAGCGCACGGCGCAGACGGCGGCCGCGCGCAACGCGCTGGTGCAGCGCCTGCAACGCATTCCCGGCCTGGAGCTGCGCGTCGTCGAGGCCGGACAGGCGGACGGCGAGACCGACGGCACGCGGCTGTTCCAGGCGCTCGCCGCAACGCTGTCCGACGTGCCGCCAGAACGCGTCGCCGGCGCCTTCATGATCACCGACGGCCGCGTTCACGACGTACCGGCCGAAGCGGGCGCGCTCGGCTTCGCGGCACCGCTCCATGCCCTGATCACCGGCGCTCCCGACGAGCGCGACCGCCGCGTCGTCCTGGTGGCGGCGCCGCGTTTCGGCATCGTCGGCCAGCAGCAGACGGTGTCGTTCCGGGTGGAAGACACCGGCGCGCCGGCCAGCCGGGCGCAGGTCAAGATCAGCCGCGACGGCGAGACGCTCGACCAGCGCACCGTGAATACGGGCCAGACCGTGGAGGTGCAGATCGCGATCCCGCATGCGGGGCCCAACATCGTCGAGATCGAGGCCTCGCCGCTCGAACGCGAGCTCACCACCGTCAACAACCGCGCCGTTGTGTCGATCGACGGCGTACGCGACAAGCTGCGCGTGCTGCTCGTCTCCGGCGAGCCGCATTCGGGCGAGCGCACCTGGCGCAACCTGCTCAAGTCGGACGCCAATGTCGATCTCGTGCATTTCACCATCCTGCGCCCGCCCGAGAAGCAGGACGGCACGCCGATCAACGAGCTCTCCCTGATCGCGTTTCCGACGCGCGAGCTGTTTCAGCAGAAGATCAACGAGTTCCAGCTCATCATCTTCGACCGCTACGCGCGCCAGGGCGTGCTGCCCATCATCTATTTCGACAATATCGCCAAATATGTGCGCGACGGCGGCGCGGTGCTGGTCGCGGCCGGCCCCGACTATGCGAGCCAGACCAGCATCTGGCGCACGCCGCTCGATCAGATCCTGCCCGCCGAGCCGACCGGGCGGATGACCGAGACGCCGTTCCGCGCCGGCCTCACCGATGCGGGCCGCCGCCACCCGGTCACGCGCGGGCTCGAAGGCGGCAACGACGATCCGCCGCACTGGAGCCGCTGGTTCCGCCTGGTCGACACCAAGACCGCCAACGGAACCACGGTACTGCAGGGGCCGGACTCCAAGCCGCTATTGCTGCTCTCGCGCGAGGGCGAAGGGCGCGTCGCGCTCCTGCTCTCCGATCACATCTGGCTGTGGGCGCGCGGTTACGAGGGCGGCGGACCGCATCTCGACCTGCTGCGCCGCCTGTCGCACTGGCTGATGAAGCAGCCCGACCTGGAAGAGGAGGCCCTGCGCCTGCTGGTGCGCGGGCGCGAGCTCACCGTGCAGCGCCAGACCATGGCCGACGCGGTCGATCCGGTCACCCTCACGGCGCCCTCGGGCGCGACCCGCCTGCTGACGCTCAACTCGTCAGAACCCGGCGTATGGAAAAGTGCCGTCCAGGCGAACGAGCTCGGCCTGTGGCGGGCGACCGACGGCAAGCTCACGGCGCTGGTCAATGTCGGGCCGGCCAATCCGCGCGAGTTCTCCGAGGTCACCTCGACGCCGGACGTGATCGCGCCGCTCGCCAATGCGACCGGCGGCGACTCGCGCCGCGTCACCGACGCGTCCGGCCTCAACATGCCGCGCATCATCGCGGTGCGGTCGAGCGACACCTATAAAGGCGAGGACTGGCTGGGGGTGAAGATGCGCGACGCCAGCGTGGTGCGCGGCATCGGCGTGCTGCCGATGTTCGCCGGGCTGCTCGGCTTGCTCCTGCTGATCGGGAGCCTGGCGGCGACATGGGCCCGCGAGGGGCGGTGAGCGAGGGGCGATGGCCCCGACCCTCAACGGATTTTAATATCGATTAAAGCGACCTGCCCGCCCCTTCGCCCTCGTCTCGCTCCTCAGGTCGGATCGACGACCCCCATCCCGATCATGCGCAGGGCCGTCATGCTGGGCACGAAGAAATATTCGCCGCCGCGGGTCTCCACGAATTGCGGAATGCCCTCGACGACGAACGGCGGCCGGCCCGATTTCGGATCGGACGGAATGACGAACTTGGCCTTCGGACATCGCCCGCCGAATGGTTGCCGACGAGCGGACAGGTATCGTTGCCGGCATTGGCGTCGAGGCCGTAATTGATCCATTGCTGCTGCACGAACTCGAACTGCCGAAACAGGTTCGCGCACACGACCAGCATGATGATGCCGTGCTCGGCCGAGTCGGGCACCCCCTCCGTCGAGTCGCCGTAAGGCAGCCCGCGCCTGAGAATACGCCGGCGATTGTTGAGCACCGAACCCTCGGTGCCGGTCGGCGCCAGGCCGTCGCGGGTATTGACCCGCCGCATATGGGAGGTGATCGGGCACTTGAGCCCTTGGTCGATCGTCTGCGCGTAGGTGAAGTTGGATAAGGGCGCGGTCGCGCGCCTGATAGCCGGCGGGGTTCTGTCTCGGGCGAAACGTCCGGAAATTGCACATTGA
The DNA here is from genome assembly GCA_963791155.1 of uncultured Pseudomonadota bacterium. Taxonomy (GTDB): domain Bacteria; phylum Pseudomonadota; class Alphaproteobacteria; order Rhizobiales; family Xanthobacteraceae; genus JAVDCA01. Next base: position 98,810 of record CAWBRI010000009.1, on the reverse strand, counting down.
ATGCTTGCCAATCGGCGGCAGTCGGCGCGCGCGCGAGCGGAACGCCGTCCGACCAACGGCCCGAGATCTTCGCCGTGAGGGTCTCCTGCGCGTCCGAGGGATCGCCGATGCCGAAACGGCGCCGAAGCGCGCGGCCGTCTCGGTCATGAAGGTGTGGAACGCAACGACGTTCTGGTGCAGCTTGCGATACGCCATGAAGGTGCCGTTGCGGCTGAAGTTCAACGGCATCGCGGCGCCGGCGATCTCCTGCGCCTCGTCCGGATAGCCGAGCAGGAATTCGCCGGTCGCGAGCGGCCGCCACTTGCCGGCGCCATCGACCGCGCCGTTGCCCTCCGCGTACACCTTCTCGAAGTCATCGGGATACTGTCGCCTTCGAAGACCGGATCGCCGATGCGCGTCGGTGAATCCGAAGTGCTCCTTCGGCGAGGGACTGACCGTCCCGTCCGGCTTGCGGTACGATGATCGCGGACAGCTCCTGGTACCTGGCCGGACGGCTGCTCCGGGAGCGATTGTGGCCCGGCAGAATCCGCACCCCGCCGATCGACTTGGCAGAGCGCCTCGATCTCGCGGGTCTTGGCGTCGAGCGCCTCGACCGGGTTGCCGTCGGGTTTCATCTGCGCGTTCAAGGTGATGAGCATGTGCACGGTATTCGGATCGGACCATGCGAGCGGTCGTCCGCCGCAGTCCACACCTCGTCCCATGACTTCGTCCAATCGCGGCCCGATGAAGTCGTCGCCGAGCATCGGCGCGCGCGCCATCATCCCGTCGATGAACTCGTCCGGCATGCCGCGCAGCGTGCGGGTCGGATATGCCGAGCGCGACCAGGCCATACCATGAGAACGCAATATTGACGGCGACCTGCGGCCGCGGCACCGCGCACGGCGCCGGCCGGAATTCTCGACCGATCCGACGGCCATCGCAGCGCGGTCGTGATCTCGGGCAGCAAGGCGTTGACGAACTTGCGTCCGCTGGCGCGGCATCGTCGACGTGCAGCGTGATGAAGCGGCCTTTCGGAAAGCCCAGCTTTCCGTAGGCGCTGAGAATATTGCCCTGAATGTCCGCGAGGTCGAGATGGACGGCCATGGTGAGCCTCTAAATGCCGATGACGCCGGGCGCCTGGGTGGGTGCGCCGAGATCGTTGGGCTTGTTGTCGGCAACGAACGACGTGAAATCGTCGTAGAGCTTCTGCGCCGATGCCGCGTCGGTACCGGCCGCCTGCATCTGGCTGTCGATCGCGAAGCGCGTGAACGCGCCGTTGCAGATGGAGCGCCTTGAGCACGGTCGGGAGATCGGAATCGGGCGCTGCCGGAAACGGCTTTCCGCCCGCCGCCATGATGGTCATATAGGCCACCAGGACGGATGACGGCGAGCGCCACCGCGCCGACGAGCGTCAGCCCGAAGGCGTAGCGCAGCCACGATAGCAAGGACGGCATGAACAACTCCGCGACCAGCAAGCAGCAGCGTGGCGGCCAGGCCCAGCAGCAAGGCGCCGCCGCTCACGATGACACCCCATTTGAACGTATTGGCCGGCCAGGCCGGAAGCATCGGGAGGTCTCGGCGTAATAATCGTTGAACGACATCGTCGTCTCGAGCTGGCAGCCGGCGATATAGGCGGCGAACGTCGCCGCATCCGTCACCTTGCGAATCGAAGCCTTGGCAGAATCTGAATATCTCGCGCAGATCCTGCTCCCATCGTGTTCCACAACTCGACGAGATAGGAATCGCGCTCCTCGTCGGCGCCGCTCTTGGCGTCGAAATCCGCGGCGAAGAGCAGGAACGGGCAGGTCAAGTGATCCTGCGGCTGGGCGACCGTCAGATTGACCTCGCCAGCGCGCGCGTCACCAAAAGCATATTGCGCCCATCGCGTCCGTTGTAGGCCACGTCGTCGATGATCACGAAGCGCGCGAAATGGTTGCGCGTGTTGCGCGCGAACGGGCTCTGCCCGCCGCCGCAGGCGGGCGTTTGCGCGGCGGTCGGCATCAAGCTGAGACGCTTGCGCAAGGCATGAACCGGCGATGTCACGGTGTCGCCGTCCTTCATCGCGTCGGTCCGGATCGGGACGAGGACCGTCAGAAAATAGTGTCCCCCATCGAATGTCGGCATCGGTCGATTCCTCGGTCGGGCGATCTGCGGGTTCACAGGAGCGCTTTGGCGGCCTCGTGCTGACGTTCGAACGTAGTCCTCGCGGTTGCTGGTCCGCGTTGTCGGTGTCGATGCTGGCGACCGGGGCGTAGCCCTGGTAGCCGAGGTCGTTCTGCACGCCGACCAGGGTGGCGACGTACAGCTTGCGGAAATCCGCCGGAGAGAGCGAAGCCTGTTGGGCGGCCAGGTCGAGAATGGCGCGCCGGACGCGCAACGCCGACTTGATGTCGCGTTGCGCGGCGCCCGGGACCGAGTTGTAATAATAATCCGTGTCGATCTGGTTTGCCCGGATGTAGTTCTTGAACGGGCTGATCGGGATCGAGTGCGGATACTTCGTGCTCGAAATCCACAGCAGGTCGAGCCCGCTCGGAATGCCGTCGGAAAAGGCGTCGATATACTGGTCCCACGTGCCGTTGAAATTGCTGCAGAACAGCATGTAGTCGTTTTGCAGCGCCTGCTTGCCCTGGCCGAGATCGGGCCATTGATCGCGCTTGATGATGACCCAGCGCGCGAAATGGATGATGGAAAGGCCGAGCAGCCCGCCGAGCGAGCTCGGGATCGCGCGCGATGCCATGAAGACGGCGCGGTTGATCCAGGTCAGGCAGGGCCGCATCGGCGTCACGACATTCATGCCGTAGGCCTTGCCGGCGACGTTCGACATCGCAACCTCCCCTGCACAAGCTCAATCGCGACATCGAGGCGCCGCGTCTGTTCGGCGGCCTCACACCAACGTCCGGCTTTTGCGGAACTCGTGCGCCTGACACGCCCGCAAACCGCGATCCCGCATATTCATCATGCCACTTTCCGGTTGTGAATGACAAGCCTGCCCGATAGCCTTGCACTGGCGAATGTACGAACTCAGCGCAGCCCGGCCGGAGGTGCAGCGGTCGCCGAGATGCAGGCGCGGCCGGCCGGTTCGCGCTCCACATCAATCGCGACCATCGCGGTGCCGCGCCACGACTGACGCCATTACCGCCGCAAAGCCGTGGGGCGAGCGTTACGACGCACGACGTGACGTCGTGCGCCGATTGGGCGTGCCGTCGATACGGTCGCCGAGCTGAATTCCGTGCCAGCGTTGCGCGACGTGAGGCCCACACTTTTTGTGGTCCGGCAATTTTTTGGCTAGTCTTTTGGAATGCGCGGCTCGCCAATGGCAACGACCGGACCAGCGACATGACTCTCATCCTCAACAACGCCGAGATCACCGACCTTCTTCCCGTGAAGGACTGCCTCGCGCAGCTCGACCAGACCTATCGCGAGATGGGCCTCGGAAAAGCCGGCAACCGGCCGCGCAGCGACATCTACGGTCCGACTCACGACAACGGGCGCTACGTGTTCAAGACCATGGACGGCCTGCTGCCGTGCTTCGAGGTCGCCGCGATCCGGCTGAACTCCGACGTGATCCGCTGGCAGCACGGCCCGCACGGATTACGCAAGGACAAGCAGGCGACCGCGCCGGGCGGCAAGTTCTGCGGCCTCATCCTGCTGTTCAGCACCCGCAACGGCGAGCCGCTCGCCATCATGCCGGACGGCGTCATCCAGCAGCTGCGCGTCGCCTGCACCAATGCGCTCGGCGCGAAATACATGGCGCCCGCCGACGCCCGCATCTACGCCCTCATCGGGTCGGGGTGGCAGGCGAGCGGCCAGGCGCTGGCGATGGCCGCCGTGCGGCCGATCGAGGAAATCCGGATCTACAGCCCGACCAGACACAACCGCGAACGATTGGCAGGCGAGCTTAAGGCGCGGCTCGGCATCGCAGTGTCGGCGGTCGACAGCGCGCGTGCCGCCGTCGAGGGCGCGGACATCGTCGGCATCGCCACCAACAGCGTGACCCCGGTGGTGGAATCCGCATGGGTCGCGCCCCATGCCCATGTGAGCTGCGTCAAGGAGCTCGAGCTCGGCGACGGCATCCTCGAGCGCAGCGTGCTCAATGTGGTCCATACGCGCATCGGCCGCCCGGCCAACTACATCATCGGGAAGGGCGAAGAACCGATCTACGATCACGATCCGCAGGAAGGGCTGGCGGACGAGTTCAAAAAGGTGCGCGGCACGCGCCGCGTTGGCGTCGACCTTGAGAAGCTGCCCGATCTCGGCGAGCTCGTCGCCGGCAAGGTCGCGCCGCCCCCGGCCGGCGCGCTCACCTGCTTCGTCAACGTCATGGGTCTCGGCATCCAGTTCGCCGCCCTGGGCGCGCTCGCCTGCGCGCACGCCAAGGCCCGCGGCGTCGGCCGGGAGATTCCGACCGACTGGCTGTTGGAGAGCGAGCACCCATGATGCGACCGGCGAGGGTCGCCGGGTTCGTCATACCCGCGCTCGTCGCGGGCGACGATGTGGAAGGTTCAAGATGAGGCGAGCTCTTCTTGCTATCGTCGCCTTCGCGGGTCTTGCGTCCTCATGTTGTGCGCCCGCGCGGGCCGCGAGCTGGCCGACACGGCCGGTCACGATCGTCGCGCCTTATGCGGCGGGCGGGATGGCGGACGTCATGGCGCGCCTGGTGGCGCACCATCTGTCGCAGAAATTTGGCCAGCCCTTCACCATCGACAATCGCGGCGGCGGCGCCGGCGCGATCGGCGCCATCCAGGCGGCCAATGCGCTGCCCGACGGCTCCGTGTTCATGTTCACCTCGCCGTCGGCGATTCTGACCGTACCGATGCTGCAAAAAGTGAGCTACGACCCCGACAGCTTCGTGCCCATCTCAATCTTTGCCAATCTGCCGTTCGTGCTCGGGATCAAGGCCGCCCTGCCCCCGAAGACGCTCGCCGAATTCGTCCAATATGCCCATGGCAATCCGGGCAAGCTCAATTACGCGAGCGCCGGCGTCGGCGGCATCAGCCACCTCGTCTCGTCGTTGTTCGTGACGCGGGCCGGCATCGACGCGGTGCACGTGCCCTACAAGAGCGCTGCGCCGGCGACCGCGGCCCTGCTGACCGGCGAGGTCGACATGTATTTCGGCGGCGCACCGGAGCTCATGCAGCATCTCGGCAGCGACCGGATCACCATCCTCGCCACCTCGAGCGCGCAGCGTCTCCCCAACCTTCCGGACACGCCGACCGTCGGCGAGCTCTATCCGGGCTTCGAGGTGAGCACCTGGCTGGGCTTCGTCGCGCCGCGCGGCACGCCGCAGGAGATCATCGACGCGATGGCGCAGGCCACCCAGGAGACGATCGCCGTTCCGGAGGTCGCCGAGCGCCTGGCCGGCCTCGGCATCGTCCCGGTCGGCTCGACGCCCGCGGCTTTCGCCGACGTGCTGAAGAAGGACCGCGCCTTCTATGCGGACGCGATCAGGTCGGCCGGCATTCCCCTCATAGGGTCCGCGCCGCGATAGCCCGAGTACTCATGCGAGGGTTGCTCTAATGCCAATCCTCTCAATTCGTCATTCCGGAAGCCACCGACGGAGGTTATGGATTCCGGGCTCGCAGGCTTCGCCCGCGCCCGGGAATGACGAGTCGGAATTTGGGCGGGATGTCCTAAGGCCTCTCCCGGACCAGCATGGCCATGCGCACCAGCTCGGCGAGATTGCGCGCGCCGATCCGCTCCATGACCCAGGCCCGATGGTTCTCGACGGTTTTCGAGCTGATGTTCAGCTGCTTGCCGATTTCCTTGTTCGACAACCCGGCCACGGTCAGTTCCATCACTTGACGCTGGCGCGCGGACAACGACTTGAACCGGGTCTGCAGTTCTTCCTGTTCCGCGGCGCCGCTCGCTTGCTGCCGAAACTTCCCGACTGCATTGCGGATGCTGGCGAGAAGCCGATTCTCGTCGAACGGCTTTTCCAGGAAATCGAAGGCCCCGATCTTGATGGCGGAAACCGCCATGTCGATGTCGCCATGCCCGGTGATCAGGATGATCGGCCGGGCGAAGCCCCGCGTATTGAGATGACGAACGAGGTCGAGGCCGGACATGCCCGGCATGCAGACATCCGACACCACGCAATCGTAATGGACGGGCCGATCGACAGCCGCCAGAAACTCGTCCGTGGTCTTGAAACACGAGGTCTTGACGTCCTGGCGCGCAAAATAAAGATCCAGGGAGTCGAGCACCGCCGCGTCGTCGTCGATCAGCGCGATATGGATCGGGTCAGCCATGACGCGACGCCTTTGCGATCGGCAGCGTGAAACGGACGGCCGCGCCCTGCGCGGTATCGTCCAACCAAAGGCGGCCGCCGTGCGCCTCGACAATCGATTTGCACAACGGCAAGCCGAAGCCAAGCCCCTCGGCCTTGGTAGAGGAGAATGGCAGAAAGGGATTGTCGAAGAGATCGGGCGGAAAACCCGGGCCGGTATCGCTGATTCGGACCTCGACGAAATCCGCGCCCGCAGCCGCGGCTTCGATCGAGATGGTACCGTTGATCTGCCCAGCCTCGCTGATGGCCTCGATGGAATTGCGCACGAGATTGAGCACGGCCTGCTCGATCTGCAGTATGTCCACCATGACGGGCGGAAGGTCGTTGGCGAGAACTGACCGCGCGCCGGCATGGATTCGATCGAGATCGGGCGCGCACAGAGCCAGGGTCTCCCTGACGATGCGCTCCATGCTGCACGGGGCGCGGCTGCTGCGATCGAGCCTGACCAGCGCCCGCAGGCGCCGCACCACCTCGGCCGCTCGCTCGACCTGCGTCACCGCCTTCTTGGCGGTCTCCGCGACCGCCGCCGCGTCCGTGTTCCCCGAGCGCATAGCCTCATCGACCAGTCGCGTATAGGTGCCGGCCGCCATCAAAGGCTGATTCAATTCGTGCGCCACGGCGGCGGCAAGCTCGCCCATGCTGCCGAGCCGCGCAAGGCGCGAAAGGGATTCCTGATGCAGACGCAATTGAGAATCCGTACGCCGGTGCTCGGTGACCAATTCCCCGGCAACGAGTCCCGTCGTCGCGAGAACCAGCATGAGCGCCTGGAACGCAGTGACGTCGTGCGCGCCGTCGGGAACAAGCATCACTCCCATGATCAAGCCCAGCTGAGTAACCAGGAGGCCGACGGTAACGCCTTCGGTTCCCGTGCGCACCGCCATCCATACGATCGGCAGGAACAGAACATAGAATAATTGGAACTGCTGCTCTTGCGCGAACCCGAATACGAGCCCCAGTGCGCCGATGATGGCGGCGAGCTGAAGCACGGTCTCGATCGACATTCGCAGCACGCGCCGCCGCATCAATGCCATCAGCGCGAATGGCGTGAATACGATGATTCCAATGACGTCGCCGACCCAATAGCGAAGCGTCGCCGCGGCGAAGTCATTGATCGGCAGCAGTCCCGCCGCAATCGTCACTGCCACATAGCTCGACGCCACGAATGCGGCACTCACCACCGCGACGAGCATCAGCAGAATCAGGTCCCGCATCGCCGACAAGGACGGGTCGAACTGCGGGCGGGCGCGCAGCAGGAACACCAGGGCGGCCGAATAGCCGCCGCCGATCAGCACCGTGCACGCAAGCTCGACCGACCAGGGTAGCGGAAGCGGTTGATTGACGAGATCCGACAGCAGCGGGCTGACGAACAGGAAGGGGATCATCCGGCGGCCGAACAGGAGGACCAGAGCGAAGCTCAAGCCAGTGCCGGGATTCCACGGCGTTATGCCGAACGACGCATAGGGATCGATGAAGCTGATCCAGTCGAGCAGCACGTAGCCCGCCAGATAGCCGACGCCGAGCGCGGTCTTGGGCAGCGAATGGATGCGCGGAAAGGCCACGGGAATCGATCGCATCGTCTGGCCTCGTTCGATCATCGCGGTTTACCGCCTTTTCGTTCCCATCTGTCTCAGGATCATCACCCAGGTGCCAAGCACTGGGTAATCACCCCTGGTGAATCATCTCTCGGCAATGATCGCCAGGTGTCGATCTCCAGGTGATCCGACCTGGGGATTCGTCCCGAATTGCGGCTGCGTTTCGACGCCCTACTCTAGTCGAGTGATGTCTTGGGAGTCATCCCGCGTGAGCTTGAGTCGGCGGGATGGCCGGTCGCCCTGGAAAGATGCCTTCGGCGCGAGAAGCAAGCGCGAAAATGCGCGAGGCCGCGTGTCGGGCGCAATGACGATCGGCGGCATCCGCGACGCAACAGGGAGATCGAACATGTCGGTTTCACCCATATCGGTTCTGATGAACTGGGCGGCGGTGGTCGCGCTGTGGGCGCCCGCCTATCTGGCGTTGCTGGACCATCTCGGCATCGAGTTTGCGAGCGGGCCGGAACCCCTGGAATGGGCCCTGGTCGCCGTCGGCGCGTTCGGCCTCGGGAGTGTTCTTTACGTGTCCTGGCGAGACACGCGCGATCCCGCGTGGCGCGTGGCGCACGGGCTTGCGCCGCGTACGTAATCCGACGCCGTCGGACGTTGAAGACCCGGCATCTCTGCAGCAGCAAGGGCGTCTTACATGATCGACAGCTTGAACGGCCTTGGCATGAATATGCAGCCGCAGTTCTGGATATCGGTCCTCGAGATCATCTGGATCAATGTTCTGCTGTCAGGCGACAATGCGATCGTCATTGCGCTCGCCTGCCGCAGCCTGGCGCCCAAGCAGAGAATGGCCGGAATGGTGTTCGGCACCGTGGCGGCGCTCGTCATGCGCCTCATCTTCGCCAGCATCGTCTTGACGCTCATGTCGATCCCCTATGTCAAGATCGCGGGCGGCATGGCGTTGTTGTGGATCGCGATGAAGTTGCTGGTGCCGAACGAGGAATCCGGCAAGCCTGCCGCACCGAGCGACAGCCTGATGCGGGCCATCATGGTCATCGCTGTCGCCGATATCGTCATGAGCCTCGACAACGTGATCGCCGTGGCGGCGGCGGCGCACGGCAACTTTGCCTTGCTGGTGTTCGGCCTCGGCATCAGCGTGCCCGCCATCGTGGGCGGTGCCACGGTGATCTCGACCGCGCTCACCTATTTCCCCATCCTGATCTGGGCCGGTGCGGCCTTGCTCGGCTGGATTGCCGGCGACGTGATCGCGACCGATCCGGCAGTGGTCGACAGCGCAACGGCGCTCGGACCGGGCGTGCACGAGAAAATCAAGATGACCTGCGCGGTTGCGGGTGCGGCCGCCACGCTGCTTGCCGGATTCGTCGGCCGCGCCAGGCAGGCGCGTCACGTTTAGCGCATGTCGTGGGGACCTTGCGTGGCGGGCGCCGGTTCGCTCAGCCGCTGATGTGCGGGTCGTCGTGCAATACCAAATTGAGCAATGAGCTGTGGATTTCCATGTGGCCATTGTAATCGATCAAGCCCATTTTTCGGAACCGGTTCATGAAAAAACTCACGCGAGATCGCGTCGTGCCGATCATCTCGGCAAGCGTCTCCTGGCTGACCTTGGCAACGATTCGATCGGGCTTGCCGTCCTTGCCGAAATTGGCCAGCAGGAGAAGCGCGCGGGCCAGGCGCTTCTCGCTCGAATTGAACAGCTGATCGACCAGATCCTCCTCGACCCGGAGTTTCCGGGCCAGCAAATGCGTGACGAAAAACTCGGAAAACGCCGGCTCCTCATGGAGCACAGTGACGATGGCGGCCTTGTCCAGGCGCGTGATCTCGCATTCGGTCATCGCCGTGGCGGTCGCCATGCGCCGGTGCTGCCCGCTCAGACATCCTTCGCCGCAGAACTCGTCCGGCCCCAGGATGGCGACGACTGCTTCCTTGCCCTGCTCGGAGACCACAGTGATCTTGACCCGGCCTCTGCGGATATAGAACACAGCATCCGCGGGATTGCCCTGCCGGAAGACCGCGTGGCCCTTCCGATATTTGGAGATGGTTCGGCCGCCATTCACGGTGGCGAGAAACACCTGCGGGTCGAAAATGGGTTTCTCTTTTTTAGCCATGGAGAATCCTGTCCCCTGACTCGCGGCAGCATCACTCTGCCTTCGCACGCGAGCCTTGCAGGCCATATCCGCGGCCTTCCCACGCTCGCCTACGCCCATAAGGCTGGCGACCATGGCGTCCATGACGGGTCACCGGGCAAACTCGCAAAAAGCTTAAGTGATGATCCGGAAAATGTCTGGCGATACCTTGGTATAATGCTCCCCGTTCGGGCAGTCCACACGCGGCGCATCGGTTCGCACCCGCAAAAATATGACCCCCGGAAGGTAAAAGGGGCCCCCTGGGTATTATCGAGGCCTTGGGAATGGCGTTTGCGATCTTTCTGCAAGGCGGCGAAGGTTCTTTCCCTGGCGCAGCAAATCAAATAAGGGCAACGCGGTATTGGGAGACTTGCGCCCTCCCCTAAATGCCTCACCCGCCTCCATGCATTGCTTTGGATGCGGGCGAATTGTCGCGGGGCTCCGCTATGTTGACACGATTCTTGCCGTTGCCATGATGCGGAAAATCGAGCCCGAACGGGCGGGAGGACGCGATGGCATTCACGGTCAAAAAGCTGTCCGACGCGGGGGCGGCGGAGGTGGTGGGGCTCGATTGTTCGGTGCCGCTCGATGCGGCGTCTCTCTCGGCACTGCGGCGCACAATGCTCGATTTTCCCGTGGTCGCCATCCGCAACCAGACGCTGACGGCGGGCCAACAGGCGGCATTCTCGCGCCAACTCGGGCCACTCGAATCCCAGGACCGCAAGACATATTGCCATCCCGACGATCCCGACATTTTGATCCTGTCGAACGAGATCCGGCCCGACGGCACGGCGGTCGGCATCGTCGACGCGGGCGACTTCTGGCATTCCGACTCGTCCCATCTGGCGGAGCCGTGCCGGGCGACCGTCCTTTATGCGGTGCGCAATCCGAAAACCGGCGGCGACACCGAATTCTGCAACATGTATCAAGTGTATGACGCGCTGCCCGACGACTTGCGACGCCGCATCGAAGGCCGCTACGGCGTCCACCACATCAGCAAGAGCAAAAACCCTCGCGTCACCATCTCGGCCGCACGCACCGACGCCGCCGCCTATTACAAGGAGCGCGAGAACGCGACCGCGGACATGCGCCAGCCGATGGTGCGCACCCATCCGGAGACCGGCCGCCAGGCGCTCTATGTCTCGCCGCGTTTCACCATCGGCATCGCCGACATGCCGGACGCCGAGGCGCAGCCCCTGCTCGATCGGCTGTTCGCGATCATGCTGGAGGAGCGCTTCCGCTACCGTCACAAATGGCGCGACGGCGATCTGGTGGTCTGGGACAATCGCTGCCTCAACCACCAGGCCTGCGGCGGCTACAGCCTGCCCGATATCCGTCGCATGCACCGCACCACCATCCGGGGCGACAAGCCGTTCTACCGGCCGGCGGCCTAGCGGCGTGCCGCGGCGCGCCGGAATTGCAGTTGCGATCGCCGCGCTCGTCGCCGCCGCGCCGGCCGGCGCGCAGCCGGCCGAGCCTTTCTTCAAGGGCCGGACCATCAACCTCTATATCGGCTTCGCGCCCGGCGGCACCTACGACTATTACAGCCGCCTGTTCGCGCGCTTCATCGGCAGGCACATCCCGGGCAATCCCACCGTGATCGCCCAGAACATGCCGGGCGCCGGCAGCTTCCAGGCCGCCAACTTTCTCTATGCGGTGGCGCCGAAGGACGGCACCGCGCTCGGCATGATCACCCAGGCGGCGGCGATCGAGGAGACACTGCATGCGCCAGGCGTGCAGTACCGGTCCGCGGAATTCAACTGGATCGGCCGCATGTCGGCGATCGTCGAGGTTCATTTCACCTGGAAGACGTCCAAGGCCCGCACGCTGGAGGACGCGACGCGCTCCGAGATCCCGCTGGCCGGCACCGGCCCCGGCTCGCCGTCGGAAGGATATCCCAAGCTGCTCAACGCGCTCGCCGGCACCCGCTTCAAGGTGATCTCGGGTTATCCGGGCTCGACCCAGGGTATGGTGGCGATGGAGCGCGGCGAGGTCGACGGCGCGCTCAGCTCCTGGAACACGCTCAACCGCACGCGGGCCGACTGGCTGCGCAACCACGACGTCAATCTGCTGGTGCAATACGTGCCCGAGCGGCACCCCTCGCTCACCGGCATCCCGACCGCGCTTGAAGCCGCCAGGACCCCGGAAGGCCGCGCCATCATGGGGTTCTTCATCAGCAGCGCACAGGTCGGCCGCTCGATCGTGGCGCCGCCTGGCGTCCCGGCGGACCGCGTCAGGGAGTTGCGCGCGGCCTTCGACGCCATGCTGGATGATCCCGAGCTCAAGGCCGAGATCGACAAGACCGGTTTGGAATTCGCGCCCGGGTCGGGCGCGGACTTGCAGAAGATCATCCAGGAAACCGCCACCGTGTCGCGCGAGATCGTCGACAAGACGCAGGCGATTTTGCGGGCGAAGTGAGGGCCTGCGAACAGGGAGCGGCGAACAGCGCGTCGCCGGCTTCGCTATTCGCTACTCGCCCCAGTCCGGCCGGATCGGCCCCGACACGCCCTCGAACGCGCCCGCGACCAGCTCGGCGACCAGCAGGCGCTCCGGATCGACCGGACCCGGCATGACGGCGCGGCCTTTCGGGACGCGCTTGAAGCCGGCGCGGCCGTAATAGGGCTCGTCGCCGACCAGCGCGACCAGCCGGTGGCCCTCGGCGCGCGCGTCGGCGAGCGCCCGCTCGATCAAGGCTAGTCCGACGCCGCGGCCGCGGAACGGCGGTTCGACGGTGAGCGGCCCAAGAAGGAGCGCCGGCGTCTCGCCGATGCGGACCGGCGTGAGCCGCACCGAACCGACCAGAAGCGTGCCGATTCGCGCCGTGAACGAGAGCGCGAGCGCGTGCGGGCCACCCTCGCGCAGCCGATAGGCGGTCTTGGCGTAGCGCCCGGGCCCGAAGGTGCGCTCGTGCAGGCGCTCGATCGCGTCCGCGTCGTCGGCGGTCTCCGGCCGGATGGTCAATGAAAGATCGGTCATGGCCCTGCCCGGCAGCGCGCTTACCACTTGGGCGGCGCAACGTCCATTGCGATGGGACGGAAATGCCATCGGCCGGGCTGGCGCGCCGCGGCCAGCGGTATGGATTGAGTGCGAAAAGACCGGGGCAACCTCATGGGTCTGCTCGTCGACGGCGTCTGTGACGCCGTGCATGCACTTGGGCGAAGACGTCACCACCTCTCGCTTACCGGTGCGCCGAGCAGGACTTCGGCGATGCGCGCGCGCGTGGCGGCGGTGGTGTCGCCGGGCAGCTCGTCGAGGGTGAAGAAGCGGGACGCCGCGATCTCGCGGTTGGGCGCGGCCGGCGCGCTCTGCCGGAACGAGTGGATGACGTAGCAGGCGACGTGATCGCGTCGCGACACACGCTCGTTGAAGAACATCCCATGCAGCTCCGGCGGCGCGGTCAACTCGATATTGCCTTCCTCGTCGAGCTCGCGCGCGAGCGCCGCGAGCAGCGTCTCGCCCGGCTCGACGCCGCCGCCGGGCAGGTGCCAACCGCCCACATAGGTGTGCCGGACCAGAAATATGCGGCGCTCGTCGTCGATCACGAGGCCGCGCACGCCAAGCGTGAGCCCCCGGGTGAGACGCCAATAGAGATGCATGCCACGCCGCATCGCGGGTTCGAGCGTCTCGCGCATGCTGGTCAGCGTTCCCGCCGCGGCACCGCCCGGCGAGATCCGCAATCTGCATCGTTGACGCACTCGCGAACATCGCATGGCTGCGTTGTGGTCATTCGTTTTGTCATCTCGCCTCGCCTGCATTATTTGCGTCGCCACAAGCACATTTCCAGAAGGCGCGCGGCGTTTCCGGAAAGCGGCCGGCGCGTATCCCCCCACAAATGTCCCTGGCCGTTGCGGCGCCCCCGGGTCGTTCCGGGGGCGCCGTTATTCTATGCGTAAACGGCTCGCATTTTTCCGCACGGCGCTGCAATATAGACCGCCTGACCCACCCGGATACCTCAATGAAACGCTTTGCAGACCTGAGCGAACAGGAAATCCTCGCGCTCGCCATCACCAACGAGGAAGAGGACTCGCGCATCTATCGCGGCTTCGCCGACGGGCTGCGCGAGCAGTACCCGAGCTCGGCGCAGATGTTCGAGGAAATGGCGCTGGAGGAGGTCAAGCATCGCAGCATGCTGTTCGACCTCTACCGCGCCAAGTTCGGCGAATTCCTGCCGTTGATCCGCCGGCAGGACGTGAAGGGATTCGTGCGCCACCGGCCGCTGTGGCTGGTCCGCCCGCTCGGCCTCGACCAGGTGAGAAAATACGCGGCCGAAATGGAATTCGAGGCCGCGCGGTTCTACCGCAAGGCGGCGGAAACCGCTCGCGACGCGTCGATACGCGAACTCCTGATCGAGCTCGCCGAGGCCGAGGACAAGCACGAGAACTTGGCCGAGCGGCTCGGCGAGAAGATCCTCACGCCCGGCGCGCGCGCCAAGGAAGACGAGGTCGCCCGGCGCATCTTCGTGCTGCAATACGTCCAGCCGGGCCTCGCCGGCCTGATGGACGGGTCGGTGTCGACGCTCGCTCCGCTGTTCGCGGCCGCGTTCGCCACCCACCATACCTGGGAGACGTTCCTGGTCGGCATGGCGGCTGCGGTCGGCGCCGGCATCTCGATGGGCTTCGCCGAGGCTCTGTCCGACGACGGCTCGCTCACCGGCCGCGGCTCGCCCTGGCTGCGCGGCGCGGTGTGCGGCTCGATGACGGCGGTCGGCGGGCTCGGACACACGCTGCCCTATTTGATTCCCGATTTCATGACCGCGACGGCACTCGCCTTCGTGGTGGTGTTGATCGAGCTCGCGGCGATCTCCTATATCCGCTTCCGCTACATGGATACGCCGTTCATGCAGGCGGCGTTCCAGGTCATGGTCGGCGGAGCGCTGGTGTTCGCGGCGGGTATCCTGATCGGCAGCTCGTAGGCGGCTAGTGCGTAGCGAACGGCGAATGGCGAATAGTCAAAACCAGGCGTTACACTGCTCGCTGTTCCCTATTCGCCTCGCGCGATGATCACCCATGTTCGTCCTCGCTCACCTCTCGGACCCGCATCTCGCGCCCCTCACGGCCCCGCGCCTGTACGAGCTCGCGGGCAAGCGCCTGCTGGGCTACGTCAACTGGCGGCGCAAGCGGCACAAGGTCCACCGCACCGAGCAGGTCGACATGCTGGAGCGCGATCTCAAATCGCAGGCGCCCGACCACGTCGCGGTCACCGGCGACCTCGTCAACATCGCGCTCGAGACGGAGTTCGCGCGCGCACGCGCCTGGCTTCATGGGCTCGGCGCGCCGCATGACGTGACGCTGGTCCCCGGCAACCACGACGCCTATGTGCGTCCGGCGCTCGCCGCCCAGGCGACCTATTGGCACGAATTCATGCGCGACGACGGAGCAATAACTGCCGCGCTGCGATTTCCGTTCGTGCGCCGGCGCGGACCGGTCGCCCTGATCGGGCTTTCCAGCGCGGTGCCGACGGCGCCGTTCATGGCGACCGGCCGGCTCGGCGGCAAGCAGATCGAGCGTCTGGAGGATATCCTCGGGGCGCTCGCCGGTCTCTGTCGCGTGGTGCTCATCCATCACCCGCCGTTCGGCGTGCCCGGCGACCGCTTCAAGCGCCTGGTCGATGCCGCGGACTTTTGCGCCGTGCTGCGGCAGTTCGGCGCCGAGATGGTCCTGCATGGCCATGATCATGTCCATGCGCTCAACTGGCTCGAAGGACCGACCGGACCGATCCCGGCACTCGGCGTGCCGTCCGCCTCGGCGGCCATGGCCGACGGAGAACGCACCGATAGCGCGGCCTACAACCTTTATCGGATCGGCGGCACCGCACGCACCTATAGCTGCGAGGCGGTGACGCGCGGATTTCGCGCCGACGCCGGCCGCATCGTGGAGCTCAAGCGGCGCGAAGTGAAATTATCCGCGCAGTTGTAACATCATCAGCGCAAGCGCCCCCACCACCACCGCGATCCCGAGCAGCAGTCCGTACAGGAAGGCGCGGAACGCCCGCCGGCGCGCGCGGCGGCGCGAGCGCTCGTCGCGCGCCTGGTCCTCCGGGCGATCGGCAGCGGCGAGCGCGCGTTCGCGCTCGATGATGCGGCGGGCGACGTAGCGGGTCACCGCCTCGACGATCTCTTGGATTTCGGGAGATTCGGCGAGCACCTGGCGGCCGTAAAGGCTGTCCTGCATGAAGCGGTAGGTGCGCTTGTCGCGGCCCATGTCGACATGGGCGATGACGTCGATCCACAGCCGCGGCGTGTCGCCGTGGGAAATGCCACGGTCGAACATCTCGACGGTGTCCGGTAGCTCGGCGAACAGGGAATCGAGCGCGTCGCTGAGAAGCTCGAGCCGGGCGACCTCGGCGTCGCGCAGGTCGACGATCACGCCGGTGCGCTCGGCCAATTCGATGCGGGCTAGGCGCAACGCATCGCGCAGCCGCTGGGCCTCCTCCGGCTTCGGCTCCGCCTTAGGCTTCTTACGACCCCACATCGCGACTCCTGCGCATGGCGGTATTCTATAGCGCCTTCAGGGCAAGTAAAATCCGGCTCCCCGTTGAAAACGCATCAACCCACAACCCCCGTCCGGGCGACCGGCCGTCCGGGATTGCCACAATTAACCCCCAGCTCGCCACATTCCATGCTGAGTTGCGATATCTGCGGCGAACCAGCCTGCCCATCGCCCGAAAATCCTTCAGCCGCCCGTGGCGAGCGCTTCGGGGTAGAACATGTCGCGCCAGTCCGCCGGCGGCGCCTTGAGGGCGCCGGTCTTGGCCATAAAATCCACGAACGGGCTGATGCCCATCACCTTGGTGGTGTACTGGATCGCCGGGTCATTGAGGATCTCGACTAATTCGTCGACCGGCATCTTGTCGCCGCTCGCCTTAAGGTAGATTTCCGCCGCCCGCTTCTTGTCGGCGTTGATGAATTCCGTCGCGTCCTTGAGCCCCGCCAGGAACGCCCCGTAGAGCTTCGGATTCTGTGAGCGGAACTTGGCGGTCGCCGCAATTACGTTGAACGACAGCCCGCCATCGAAATAGTCGGTGCTGGTCAGCAGGCGCCGGATGTTCGGGCTTTTCATCTGGCGGTATTGGAACGGCGCCGAGGAGAAATTGGCGACGATCTCGTTCGGGCCGCCGAGCATGGCCGCGGTCGCGTCGGGATGCGCCATCGACACGGTGAGGTGGTCGAGCGCGTCGAATTTCGCCATCCCGAACTCTTTTGCCGCGGCCATCTGCAGGATGATCGCCTGCATCGAGACCTTCACGGCCGGCATTGCGATTTTCTGGCTTTCCTTGAAATCCTTGAGCGACTTGATCGCCGGGTCGCGCACCATCAGCATCAGCGGCGAGACGTTGAAGCCAGTCGCGGCCTTGACCTCGATCGGCATTCCCTTGGTCTTCGACCAGACCGTGATGATGCCCGGAATGCCGAGGCAGACGAAATCGACGCTGCCGGAGATCAGGGCGTCGTTCATGACGTCGCTGGAGCGAAACGTCGCCCAATCGACCGAAACGTCGCCGAGGCCGGCCGCCTTGGCGCGCTTCTCGACCATCTTCTGGTCCTGCATGACGAAGAACTGCATATAGGCGATGCCGAACTGCTTGGCGACGCGCAGCTCGGTCGCCTCGGCGCGGGCCTCGCCCGGCAGCGCCAGCAGGCCCAAAAGCGCCGCAACCCCAATAAGACCGCGAATCATATGACCCTCCTGGGCACCGCCCGGACGTAACGGCAGCGCATCGTTCTTGTTGAGCACACGATACTACAATGGGTAGGCTGGTGACCAACCACGGAATCCAGGGCGCGTTTCGACCCCGCCGGGCCGGAACGCGCCGCAAGGGGAATGAGGGAACCGCAGGATGGCGCAGACACAAGGCGCGCAGGTGCCCGGGAGGAACGACCCGCTGCTCGTCGCCGACGGGGTGACGCTGCAGTACAAGACCACCGATCATCTCGTCACCGCGACGTGGCGGGTGGGCTTCGAGGTTTTCACGGGCGAACGTTTCGTGCTGCTCGGGCCGTCCGGCTGCGGCAAGTCGACGCTGCTCAAGGCGATTGCCGGCTTCATGCAGCCGGCCGAGGGCGCATTTCGGCTCGCCGGCAAGCCGATCACCAAGCCCGGCTCCGACCGCATGATGGTTTTTCAGGAATTCGACCAGCTGCTGCCGTGGAAGACCGTGCTCGGCAACGTGATGTTTCCGCTTCTGGTCAACCGCCGGATGTCGCGCAACGACGCCAAGGAGCACGCCCGCCAGCTGCTCGCCAAGGTCAACCTCACCCGCTTCGAAGACGTCCATCCGCATATGCTCTCCGGCGGCATGAAGCAGCGCACCGCGATCGCGCGCGCGCTCGCCATGGAGCCGAAGGTGCTGCTGATGGACGAGCCGTTCGCCGCGCTCGACGCCCTGACGCGGCGCAAGATGCAGGAAGAGCTGGTGGCGCTGTGGGAGGAGGTCGGCTTCACGGTGATCTTCGTCACCCACTCGATCGAGGAGGCGCTGCTGGTAGGCAGCCGGATCCTGGTGCTCTCGCCGCATCCCGGCCGGGTCAAGGCCGAGCTCAATGCCCACAATCTCGGCTTCTCATCGATCGGCACGCCCGAGTTCGAGGCGCTGCACCGCCGCATCCACGAGCTGCTGTTCACCGACAGGATCGAGACCGACCTTGCCCCGGAGGCCGCCCATGGCTGAGCTTGCGATTCATCAATCCCCGCCGCGGTCCCCGCCGCCGGCGCGACCCGAACGCGTCATCACGCTCGATACGCTCGGCGCGGTCGGCGATGCCGCCCGCCCGCTCGGGCCGATCGAACGCCTCGTCAATATCACCTCGGTGCGTCGACTTATCGTGCTCGCGGTGCTCGCCGTCTTCTGGGAAGCTTATGCGCGCTACAACGGCAATTCGCTGCTGTTCCCGAGCCTCACCGAAACGCTCGAGGCGTTCTGGGACGCCACCACGCGCGGCCCGTTGGTCGACCGCACGCTCAACTCGCTCAGCGTCCTCGGCATGGGCTACGGCATCGGGCTGCTGATCGGCCGCCGTCTTCACGACACTTGCGGTATCGACACGCGCCGGCACCGACCTGCTCTCGACGCTCACCGCCATGTTCAATCCCCTGCCCGCCATCGCGCTGTTGCCGCTCGCGCTCCTGTGGTTCGGGCTCGGCGCGAAGAGCCTCATCTTCGTGATCGTCCATTCGGTGCTGTGGGCGGTCGCGCTCAACACCCATTCGGGCTTCACCTCGGTGTCGCCGACATTGCGCATGGCCGGGCAGAACTGCGGCCTCAAGGGCATTTCGTTCGTGATGTTCCTGCTGGTGCCGGCCGCGTTCCCGTCGATCCTCACCGGGCTCAAGATCGGCTGGGCATTCGCGTGGCGCACACTGATCGCGGCCGAGCTGGTGTTCGGCGCGAGCTCGCGCTCGGGCGGGCTGGGCTGGTTCATCTTCGAGAACCGCAACCAGCTCGAGACCCCCTCGGTGTTCGCCGGCCTCCTGACCGTGATCCTGATCGGCCTGGTGGTCGAAAGCGTGATCTTCCGCACGCTGGAGAACATGACGGTCCGACGCTGGGGGATGCAGAGCTGAAGGCGCGAACGGCGAGCAGCGAATGGCCTGTCCAACTACGCGCTTGTCGCCACGGTCACTTCACCCATAGCCACGGTGTCCAGGCCACGGCCTTCCACCGGGTGTCGCGGCTGTATTTTCCGAACCTGCCGCCATCTTCGTCGATGACGCGCGGCCGACGGCGCCGGCGCCTGAGCAAGGCGCGGAAGAAGGTGAAATCGGAGTGCCTGTCCGATCTCCCCCACAGGAAACGCTTATGTGGCGTGCTCAGCATGCGCCGACCCGGTGATGGCTGTTGCGTGGCGGTCCAACCGCACGACGCACCGCGCCCATGATCGGGTCGGACTCCTTAATGATTGCTCAACGGGGTCGATTCCCTCCGCGTTGTCGTTTCGGCGCTGGAGGTATCTAATAACCGTCATGCGGGGACGCCATCCGCGGGCTGCTGGCTGGTGGCTGCAAGCTTCCCGTCTAACAGCCGGCGCCGCCACATTTGCGCGGCCAGGCGCGGACGTGCTGACTGAGGCGTGTCCTGATTCGTTCTCACCGGCGCCGATGACCGATCCCTGGCTCGCCACGCTCAACTCGAGCAACGCCGCGCTGTCGAGCATGGCGACGGGGAGGCGCGACCGCTGCTGATCATCGCCGGCGCCGGCTCGGGCAAGACCAACACGCTCGCGCACCGCGTCGCCCACCTGATCGTGCACGGCGCCGATCCGCGCCGCATCCTGCTGCTGACCTTCTCGCGCCGCGCCGCGGCCGAGATGACGCGGCGGGTCGAGCGGATCGCGGCGCAGCGCTGCAGGATCGCGCCGGAGCGATGGGCGGCGCGCTGACCTGGTCGGGCACCTTCCACGCGATCGGCGCGCGGCTGCTGCGCGAATACGCCCAGGCGATCGGCCTCGACCGCGCCTTCACGATCCTCGACCGCGAGGACTCGGCCGACCTGATGAACCTGGTCCGCCACGAGCTCGGCTTCTCGAAGACCGAGAAGCGCTTTCCCGCCAAGGGAACCTGCCTTGCGATCTACTCGCACGCGGTCAACGCCGAGACGCCGCTCGAAGAGGTGCTGGGCGCGGCGTTTCCCTGGTGCGCCGACTGGGAGGACGAGCTGCGCGCCCTGTTCGCGGCCTATGTCGAGGCCAAGCAGCGCCAGAACGTGCTCGATTACGACGACCTGCTGCTCTACTGGGCGCACATGATGGCGCGAGCGCCGATCGCCGGCGAGGTGGCCGCGCGCTTCGACCACGTGCTGGTCGACGAATATCAGGACACCAACCGCCTGCAGGCCTCGATCCTGCTCGCGCTCAAGCCGGACGGCGACGGCGCTCACCGTGGTCGGCGACGACGCGCAGTCGATCTACTCGTTCCGCGCCGCGACGGTGCGCAACATCCTCGACTTCCCGCACCAGTTCGCGCCGCCGGCCGAGATCGTCACGCTCGAGCACAACTACCGCTCGACCCAGCCGATCCTCGACGCCGCCAACGCGGTCATCGAGCTCGCGCCGCGAGCGCTTCACCAAGAACCTGTGGTCCGAGCGCGTCTCGGCCGAGCGCCCGGCGCTCGTCACCGTGCGCGACGAGGCCGAGCAGGCGCGCTACGTGGTCGACCAGGTGCTGGAGCACCGCGAGGCGGGCCTCGCCCTCAAGCAGCCAGGCCGTGCTGTTTCGCGCCTCGCACCACAGCGGCGCCGCTCGAGATCGAGCTCGACGCGCCGCAACATCCCGTTCGTCAAGTTCGGCGGCCTGCAAGTTCCTCGAGGCCGCGCATGTCAAGGACGTGCTCGCGTTCCTGCGCTGGGCGGAGAATCCGCGCGACCGGGTGGCGGGCTTCCGCGTCCTGCAGCTGCTGCCCGGCATCGGGCCGGCGACCGCCGCGACGCTGCTCGACCGGGTCGCCGGAGGCGGCCGATCCGCTCGACGCGATCAGCGCGTTCGGCCGCCCGCCGCCGCGCCGAGGACTGGCCGGCGTTCGCCACACGTTCGAGCTCGCGCGCCGCAAGGCCGCCGGCTGGCCGGCCGAGCTCGAGCTCGTCCGCCGCTGGTACGAGCCGCATCTCGAGCGGCTCTACGAGGACGCGGTGGTGCGCGCGGCGATCTCGACCAGCTCGAGCAGATCGCCGCGACCTATCCCGAGCCGCGAGCGCTTCCTCACCGAGCTCACGCTCGATCCGCCCGACGCCACCAGCGACGAGGCCGGCGTGCCGCTGCTCGACGAGGACTACCTGATCCTCTCGACCATCCATTCGGCCAAGGGCCAGGAATGGACGATCGGTGTTCGTGCTCAACTGCGTCGACGGCTGCATCCCGTCCGACCTCGCGACCGGCGCCGAGCAGCGAGATCGAGGAGGAGCGCCGGCTGCTCTACGTGGCGATGACCCGCGCCAAGGATCATCTCCATCTGGTCGTGCCGCAGCGCTTCTTCGCCCATCAGCAGCGCGGCGGCGGCGACCGCCACATGTATGCGGCCTGCACCCGGTTCATCCCGGCCGCGATCCGGCGGCATCTTCGAGAGCCGCGCCTGGCCGGTCGCCGCGCGCCGCCGCGGCCGCGCGCGGCCGCGTCGCGCGACGCCGGTCGATATCGGGGCGCGGCTGCGCGGCATGTGGCGGTAGGCCGGCCGCAAAGCGCCGCGCGTCATTCCGGGGCGCGCGAAGCGCGAGCCCGGAATGACGAATTGAGAGGGCTGTCAATTCAGACGTCAGTTCAACCGCTGCGACTTAGGCCGCGGCGCGGTTTCCTCGACCATGGCGATCGGGCTCGCCTGATGGTGGATCATCCGCCACGCACCGTCGACGCGCCGGTAGCAGTTCGTGGCGGCGAGCAGCGCCGCCCCCTCGACGATCTCGACGCACAGCACCCGGCCCTCGTCGCCCGCCACGATCGCGGTGTCGTCATGATGCGCGATCCGCACCCGGTTCCGGCTGTGCAGGATATTGCGGTAGGATTCGAGGATCGCGTCCCGGCCGATCAGCGCGGGCCAGCCGGGATGGACGCACGAGACGCCGTCGTCCGCCCAGATGCGGACCATCTCGGCGAAATCGCCGGTCGCGAACGCCCGGTAGTAGGCCGCGTTCGCGGCGAGGATCGCTTCGCCGTCGGTCATATCTGTCGCGACCTTGATGTTGGCGCCCGTGACGAGCTTACTGTATTTTGCGGCCTCGCGCCGCAGGAGCGCGGAAACAGCATGCAGGACATGTCGTTCTGGCTTTGGCTCGCTCATCGGGTTCCTGGTCATGTGCGCGCTCACGCCGGTGATCGCTTACAGGAAGAACCGCTCCGCCGTCTGGTGGTTTGTGCTCGGATTGATGTTCAATCCGGTTGCCGTCATGGTGCTGCTCTGCCTTCCGGCTCAGGCGCGCAAGCCGTATTGGCCGCCGGCGGCGAGCGGCGAGCGCCGGCCGATCGAATAGGCCGGGAGTGACGGCCGGTTTCGCTACACGCACCTTCCCGCCATCGACCTCGACGATATTGCCGGTGACGAATTGCGCCTCGTCGGAACGCAGGAACAGCGCCACATTGGCGATGTCCTGCGGCAGCGCGAGCCGGCCGAGCGGCACGGTCGCCTCGAACTTCTGCCGCTCGCCGGGCGCGGGCCCGAGAAAGGTCGGCAGCAGCGGCGTCTCGGTCGCGACCGGCGCGATCGCGCAGACACGGATCCGTCGGACGCCAGCTCGACCGCGAGCGTCTGGGTCAGCGTATGCACCGCGCCCTTGGTGGCGTTGTAGGCGGAGAGCCCCGGCCGCGGTCGCAAGCCGGCGGTCGAGCCGATATTGATCATCACGCCGCCGCCGGCGCGCCGAAACATCGGTACCATCGCCTGGCTGAACAGAAACAGACCTTTGACGTTGACCGCGAACACCCGATCGAGCTCGGCCTCGCCGATCTCGGTCACCGGCTTGTTGACATGCGCGACGCCCGCATTGTTGACCAGGATGTCGAGCCGTCCGAACGCCGCGAGCGTCGCCTCGATGGCGGCGTCGATCTCGGCCTTGCGGGCGACATCGCAGCGGATCGCGAGCGCGCTGTTGCCGATCCGGGACGCGACCGCCCGGGCGGCGCCTGCGTCGACGTCGAGCACCGCGACGCGCGCGCCCTCGCGCGCAAAAGTCTCGGCGATGCAGGCGCCCATGCCTGAGCCCGCGCCGGTGACGATCGCCGCCTTGTCGTTGAGACGCATGATGTTCACCCAGTGAACTTTGGCGTCATTCCGTGGCGCGAGCGAAGCCCACATGGCGCCTCTCATCACCCGAGCCCGTAGCGCTTGCCCCACCCCAGCCCGTCCTCGGTGCGCCCGCGCGGCTTGTACTCGCAGCCGACCCAGCCCGTATAGCCGAGCCGGTCGAGCGCATCGAAGATCGCCGGATAATTGACCTCGCCCTCGTCCGGCTCGGCACGCGACGGCACGGCCGCGACCTGAACGTGTCCAGTGAGAGGCAAGAACTTCTCGAAGCGCGTGAGCAGGTCGCCGCCGATGATCTGGAGATGATAGAAGTCGAACTGGATGCGCACGTTCGGCCGGTCGATCTTGGCGATCAGGTCCGCCGCCTGCTCGACCCGGCTGACGAAATAATCCGGCCGGTCGCGCGCATTGAGGGGTTCGATCAGAAGCATGATGTCCTTTTGCGCCGCGAGATCGGCCGCGCGGGCATAGTTCGCCACGAACACCCGCTCGGCCGCCGGGCGCTGTCCGGGCGGCACCACCCCGGCCATGGTGTGGATCGCCGAGCCGCCGATCGCGACCGCGTAGTCGAGCGCCTGCTTGAAAACGTCGCGCGAATTCGCGCTCGCGCCCCGGCACGGCGCCGAGCCCGCTTTCGCCGCCATGTGGTCGCGGCTGCGTGTTGATGCCGAGCTGCACCAGGCTATGGCGCTCGAGCTCGGCGCGGATCGCCGCAGGCGCAACCTCATAGGGAAACTGCAGCTCGACGGCCTTGAACCCGGCCGCCTTAGCGGCGCCGAAACGCTCGATCAGCGGCCGCTCGGTGAACATGTAAGCGAGATTGGCGGCAAAACGGGGCATTGGCCTTCCTCGGAGACGTTTTTCGAACGCGACCCAATTTGGAAACCCGGGATGCTTGCGCACCCGCGGCTTTACGTATTGATTACGGCCGCCCCGCCCGCAAGGCCCCTCAAGCCGGATCATCCCCATGCTCGCCAACGACAGCTTCCATATCGCGGTGCTTCCCGGCGACGGCATCGGCATCGAGGTGATGCGGCCGGCGCTCGATGTGCTGCGCCACATCGAGGCGACAACCCCGGGACTGAAGTTTCGTTTCACCGAGGCGCCGGCCGGCGCCATGCATTACAAGGAAACCGGCGTCGCGCTGCCGGAGGCCACCGTGAAGCTGTGCGACGAGGCCGACGCCATCCTGCTCGGCGCCTGCGGGATGCCGAACATCCGCTACCCCGACGGCACCGAGATCGCGCCGCAGGTCGAGCTGCGTTTCATCTTCGACCTCTATGCGGGCGTGCGTCCGGCCCGCCTCATACCGGGCGTGCCGAGCCCGATCGTGGGCGCGGCCGAGCGCGGCATCGACCTGGTGGTCATTCGCGAGTCGACCGAGGGCCTGTTCTGCGTCCATGGGCAAGGGCGTGGTGACGCATGACGAGGCGCGCGAAACGCTGGTGATCACGCGCAAGACCTCCGAGCGGCTGTTCGACTTCGCGTTCCGGCTCGCCGCCCGCCGCAAGTCGCGCGGCGGCAAGAACCTGGTGCACTGCGTCGACAAGGCGAACATGTTTCGCGCCTTCGCGTTCTTTCGCGAGATTTTCTACGAGCGCGCGGCGACTCCACAAGGACGTGCGCGCCGATCACGTCTATGTCGACGCAGTCTCGGTGCGGGCTGGTGCGCCGGCCGTGGGACTTCGACGTGCTGGTGACCGAGAACATGTTCGGCGACATTCTGTCCGATCTCACCGCCGGGCTGATCGGCGGCATGGGCATGGCGCCCTCGGCCGACATCGGCGACAAGCACGCGGTGTTCCAGCCCTGCCACGGCACCGCGCCCGACATCATGGGCAAGGGCCTCGCCAATCCGACCGCCATGATCCTGAGTGCCGGCCTGATGCTCGACTGGCTCGCCGACAAGTTCGACCACGAGCCGGCCGCACAGGCCGGCGCCCGCATCGAGCGCGCGGTCGATCGTGCCTATGCGGGCGGCATCAAGCCGTGCGAGTTCGGCGGCCGGGACGGCACCGACGCGGTCGCCAAGGCCGTGATGGCGGCCCTGGACGCGAAATAATGGGCAGTTGCCCATTCCAGGGTGGGCGGCGCGACGCCACGGCGCGCCACGACGATGAAACGCCAGCGTTAACCGCCATTTTTATTATCTTATTGAAATATATTATGTTTTAAGAAAGGGCAATTGCCCATCATATTGGCCCACCATATTGGTGGGATGTTTTGTGGTTGACCATACGCCCAAACCGAGTTCCGATATCGGCGATCCCGAATGTGACCGAGCGCAAAGACTCGGAGCGAGCAGTCGGGATCGGCGAGGACGCCATCCATGAACGCCCAGCAGCTGCTGCAGGAAATTTCCGACTATTGCCGCCAGACCGGATTGGCCGAATCCACGTTCGGCCGGCGCGCCGTCAATGACGGCAAGCTCGCGAGCCGCCTGCGCAACGGAGGGCGCATCACCACCGACACGCTCGACCGCATCCGCGCCTTCATGACCGAGAACCGCTCCGACATGGGCGGCCGGCCGGCCCTGATCCCCCGCACCAACGAGCTGCGGCCCCCGGTGCGGTCCCTCCCGTCGGCGGTCGCGATGCCCGCATCGGCGCCACGCATCGCGCTGCCAGGCAAGCCCGCCGAGCCCGACCACCAGCGCAATTTCCGCTTCTTCGACAACCGGCAGAAATATCTGCTGTTCGTCAACACCTGCAGCGAGAAGTGGGTCGTGGCCGACCGGGTCTCGCTCGAGCTCGCCAACATGCATCCGCGCCCGCCGGCGGTGCGCGTCTTCGACGCCGGCGTCGGCGACGGCAGCGTGCTCGCCCGGGTGATGCGCGCGATGCACGACCGCTTCCCCACCATGCCGTTCTACGTGGTCGGCAAGGAGATCAGCCTGGAGGACATCCGCCTCACCTTGCAGAAGATGGCGGACCGTTTCGTCGAGCATCCGGCGACCGCGCTGGTGCTCACCAACCTGGCCTATGCGGACGCGCCCTGGCTCGCCGTCAAATCGCTCTCGGCGGCGTCGAGCCTGGTGTGGCACGAGGTGCCGCTCGCCGGTTCGACCGCGCATCGCTTCGAATCCCAGATCATCGATCTCGAGCCGTTCCTCGCCGACAACTGGAAGGCCGGGGTCAGCCCCAAGACCGGCAATCCGGTGTATGAGCGGCCGGTCGTGCTGGTGATCTACCGCGAGGACCACAAGTTCCTGCTCGATCCCATCCTGCCGCGCCCGGGCGGCACCCAGGCGAGCTACGACCTCGTGATCGCGTCGCAGCCCTATCGGGCGCGCGCGCCGCTCGAGTTCAAAGCCAAGCGGGTGATCGCGCCGCTCGCGCGCGCGCTCGGGCCGGGCGGACGCCTGATCGCCATCCATTCGCACGGCAACGATCCGGGCCAGGAGATCGTCGAGAAGCTGTGGCCCGGCGACAATCCGTTCATCCACGACCGCCACCAGATCATGAAGGCGGTCAAGCAGGAGCTCGGGCCGTCCGGGCGCGAGCTCAATTTCAACGTCTATGCCGACAACCGCTCGCTGTTTCGCTACGACATGCACACGCTGCCTTCCGAAGTGTCGGAATCGATCGGCACCTCGACCCTGTTCGCGGCCTGGAACGCGGCGATCTACGTCGCCCAGGTGGAGGACGACCGGCTCGAAAGCGTGGTCGGCGCGCAGCGCTATCTCGACGCCACCCGCGAGGTGCTGCGCCAGCACGGCGGCCTGTGGTTCTACGACGAGTCCTACGTGATCTCGCGGCGGCGCGAATGAGCCCGCTCGCAGTCAACCGAGGCGCCATGGCCCCGCCCCTCGTGCCGCCCGCGGAGCCGCCCGAGGCCGGACGCATCGCCGATTTCGTCCGTCAGGCGAGCTTCGAGGCGACGCGTCCGTCCGACGCCGAGCTCGACGGGCTGGCGGCCGTCGTCACGCCGGGCACCCGCATCTATGTGAGCGCGCTGCCGTCGCGCCCGCCGGAACAGCAGATCGCGGTGGCGAAACGCCTCCACGTCCGCGGATTCGAGCCGGTGCCGCATGTGGCGGCGCGCAATTTTGCGACCGCGACCGCGCTCGATCACTATCTGTCGCGAATGGTCGACGAGGCCGGGGTCAAGCGCCTGCTGGTCATCGGCGGCGACCGCGACCAGCCGGCGGGAGTCTTTCATCATGCGATCGAGGTGATCGAAAGCGGCCTGCCGCAGAGCCGGGGCATCCGCGAGATCGGGATCGCGGGTTATCCGGACGGGCATCCGCGCGTTGCCCCGATCGAGATCGACCGCGCGCTGGCGGCCAAGATCGAAGCCGCGGCCGCGACCGGGCTCGGCGTGCATATCGTGACCCAGTTCGCATTCTCGGCCGAGCCGATCCTCGCCTGGGTCGGCCGCATGCGCGAGCGCGGCATCGAGCTGCCGATCCGCATCGGCATCGCGGGCCCGGCCTCGGTCGCGACCCTGTTGCGGTTCGCGGCGATCTGCGGCGTGAAGACCTCGGCCCGCACGCTCGCCCGCAATGCCGGGCTCGCCAAGCATCTGTTCGGCACCAATGCGCCCGACGCGATCATCCGCGCCCTCGCCGGGGCCGGGCTCGGCGTGGTCGCGCCGCATTTCTTCACCTTCGGCGGCCTCGCCGCCGCCGCACGCTGGAACGCCGCCGTCGCGGCCGGCCGCATCGCGCTCGATCAGGCCGGCGGATTCAGGGCCGAGGCGCCCTGATCGGACATCCAACTATGTTCGTCATGCCCGCGAAAGCGGGCATCCAGTAATCGCAGGAGTTGGCGGGCCGCACGGGCCCGGGCTCGGCACTTCATTGGTTGATGCCTGGATCGTCCGCTTTCGCGGACGATGACGGGTGTCTCACTCCGCCGGGCCGGCGAACAGCAGCAGGTTGCCGTCCGGATCCTTGACGATGAAATCCCGCGCGCCCCACGGCTCCGGCTTGAGCGTCTGGTGAAACGCGACACCCGCCGACTGAAACTCCAGGAAGAGCCGCTTGATCTCGTCGGCAGTCTCGACCGTGACGGCCGCTGACAGCAGGCTCTCGCGCTCCCGGCGCGCGCCGTCGACCACGGGCGCATCGACGCAACGCAGGTTGAGCCGCGCGCCGTCGCGCTTGACCTGGGCATAACAGGGCGGCTCTCCGTACACGAAGACGATCGCGAAGCCCAGCTTGCGCGTGAAGAAATCGCATGATGCCGCGATGTCGGCGACGAACAGTTGGGGCGCGGCGGTCGTGAGGACGGGTCTCGTCGAATCTCGTTCTGCTGGGATTGTCATGGCTTCGATTCCCTGCTGGAGCGCCTGCCAGCCGGCGAACCCGAACTGCCGCCCGACGAGCTCTTGTGCATCGTAGAGCCTGTCAATAAGGCTGGCGACCTCCTCGTGCTGCCACTTGCGTCCGCCGGCCGCGTCCCTAGAGTGACCCGTCTCGCATCCCACCCACGAGGCCACCATGGGGGTTCGCTATTTCGGCGCGGCGGTGCCGCGCATCGAGGACCCCGATCTCGTAGCGGGGCGCGGGCGCTATCTCGACGACATTCATCTGCCCGGCATGGTGCATGCGGCATTCGTGCGCTCGACGCATGCCCATGCGCGCATCACCGGGATCGACGTTACCGCCGCGTCCGCGCTGCCGGGCGTGGTGGCGGTGCTGACCGCCGCAAGTCTCGGGGTCGCCGGCAAGGCGACGCCGCAATTCGCGCCCTCGCCATTGCTGGCGCAGAACCGCACCCAGCACGTGTTGGCGTCGCAAGCCGTGCATTATGCGGGCGAGGCCATCGCGCTGGTCGTCGCCGACACGCGCGCGATCGCCGAGGATGCCGCCAGCCTGGTCGAGGTCGGCTACGATCCGCTCGCCCCGGTCGCCGAACTTGCGGCCGCGCTCGAGCCTGACGCCCCGCGGGCGCACGAGGGCGCGCCCGACAACCGCGTCGCGACGCTGCGGGCGAAATTCGGCGACATCGATCAGGTGTTCGGCCGCGCCGCGCATGTGTTTCGCGAGCGCATCACCCAGCACCGCGGCGGCTGTCACGCCATGGAGTGCCGCGGCGTGATCGGGACCGAGGATCCCGTTTCGCGCCAGCTCCTCGTCTGGAGCTCGACCCAGGCCCCCTACATGGTGCGGCGCGCGCTGGCGCAATTCCTCGGCGTCGACCAGAGCCGGATCCGCGTGATCGCCCCGCAGGTCGGCGGCGGGTTCGGGCCCAAGGCCGGCGTCTACGCCGAGGAGTTCGCGGTCGCGCTCGCCGCCATGAAGATCGGCCGTCCGGTCAAATGGGTCGAGGACCGGCGCGAGCACTTTCTGTCCACCACCCAGCAGCGCGACCAGATCTGGGACCTCGAGGTCGCGGCCGATGCCGGCGGCCGCATGCGCGGCGTGCGCGGCCGCTGCCTGCACGACAACGGCGCCTATGTGCCCTATGGGCTGATCCTGCCGTTCACCAGCGTGGGGCCGTTCCCCGGCCCCTACGCGCTGGAGGCGCTCGACATCACGCTCGACGCCGTCTTCACCAACAAGGTGCCGACCACGCCGGTGCGCGGCGCCGGCCGTCCCAACGCGGCCTTCGTGCTGGAGCGCCTCGCCGACCGCGTGGCGCGCGAATTGAAGCTCGACCGCGCCGAGGTGCGGCGCGCGAGCTTCGTGCCGCGCGATCGCTTCCCCTATGTGACCGGCATGAAGGCGCGCGACGGCTCGCCCGTGACCTATGACAGCGGCGACTATCATGGCTGTCTCGACGCCGCGCTCGCGCGCGTGCCGGATTTTCCCGCCCGCCGCGCGGCGGCGCGCGCCGCCGGCAAATATCTCGGCCTCGGCGTCGCGAGCTACGTCGAGGACACCGGCCTCGGCCCCTACGAGGGCGCGCAGGTCGCGGTCGAGCCCAACGGCAAGGTGGTGATCACGACCGGCGCCGCGGCGCAGGGCCAGGGCCACCATACGGTGTTCGCCCAGATCGCCGCCGACATTCTGGCGGTGCCGATTGAAAGCGTGAGCGTGGTCTCGGCCGACACCGGGAGCTTTCCGCACGGCATCGGCACCATCGGCAGCCGCATCGCGGTGCTGGGCGGCTCGTCGGTCCATGTCGCGGCGACCCGCGTGAAGGAGAAGGCCATCAAGGTCGCCGCCGAGATGCTGGAGGCGGCCGAGGCCGACCTGACGCTCGACGGCGGGCGCGTGCGCGTGGCCGGCACCGACCGCTCGGTGGGATTGGGCGACATCGCGCAACGGCTGGCCGGCTTCTCCGGCGTCGCGATGCCGGCGGGCGTCGAGCCGGGGCTTTCCGCCGACGGATACTTCCAGGCGCGCGCGCAGACTTTCGCGAACGGCAGCAATGTCTGCGAGGTCGAGGTCGACGGCGCGACCGGCGCGGTCAGGATCCTGCGCTACGTAGTGGCGCATGATTGCGGGCGGCTGATCAACCCGATGCTGGTCGACGGCCAGATCCGCGGCGGCGTGGTGCACGGCATCGGCAATGCGCTGCACGAGCACATGCTGTTCGACGAACAGGCGCAGCCGATCACCACCAGTTACGGCGAATACCTGCTGCCGATCGCGACCGACATGCCGGCGATCGAGGTGATCCATCTGGAGACGCCCTCGCCGCTCAATCCGATCGGCGTCAAGGGCGCGGGCGAAGGCGGCACGATTCCCGGCGACCGCCTGCGTGATCTCCGCGATCGAGGACGCGCTGTCGCCGCTCGGCGTCACGCTGGCCGAGCACCCGGTATCGCCGCAGCGGCTGGTGGAGCTGATTGCGGCGGCGAAGACGTAGGCGCCTGCGCCCTCTCCCCCGCTTGCGGGGGAGAGCCGGAGAGGGGGAAGCCGCTTGCTCCGTGCTTGTGGCTTCCCCCTCCCCGCCCTCCCCCGCTTGCGGGGGAGGGAGCGCAATCGCAGTGCTCGCGGCTACTCCACCCCCGCCGCCTTCTTGGCCTCCGGCGTCAGCTCCAAAATGTGCATGCCGGTATTGGCGCGGTCGACCACGTAGACATAGCCGCGGTCGTCGGTCTCCACGTTGTTGCTCTGGATCGCGACCTTGCAGCGATCCTTGCCGTCGACCTTGATGCAGCGCTTGTCGGTCGCTTCGGTGATCGCCGGAATGAAGTAGCCGATCTCCTTGGGATGATAGGGGTCGCGCACGTCGACCGCGCGCACCCCGGCATTGAAGTAGGTGATGAAGGCGACCTTCTTGTAGAAGATCGGCGCCATGCTCTCGTTCGACGAGTGCGCGCCGAAGCGGCCGCCGCGGTCGCAGAAATTTCCGCCCGCCTCCGGCACCTGGAAGTTCGAGATCACCATCGGCCGGGTCTCGACCGTGACGTCGACGAACCACACCATCTGGCGCGGCTCCTGGCACTCGTTCAGGATCTGCTCGTCGACGATCATCACGATGTCGCGCGTCTTGCCGTCCTTGTCCTTGGCGAACTCGGCGATCGGCATCTTGAGCATCGGAAACGTCGTGTGGGCGCCGTTGAACGGCATCATGTCGAGCTCGCCGACCACCGGATAACGCAGGTTCTCCGGCGTGGGCTCCTTCGGGCCGTTCAGCAGCTTGTCGCGGTCGATGATCTGCAGCACGCCGCCCTTGTTGGTGCCGTAGCCGAAAAAGACCCGGTTGCCCTGCGGGCCGGTCGAGATCGGCCCGTGCAGGTCGGCGGGAATCGTGCCGGTCGAGCCCGGCTCCTGGCCCGGCAAGCCGAACTCGCGGATCTTGACGGGCTTCGTCGGATCGCTGAGGTCGTAGATCAGGGTCATGCGCCTCGCGCGCCAGCCGGGCGCGCCCGACACCAGGTAGGCGATGCCGGTGTCGCATTCCCACCAGTTCTTATGGGTGTCGCGCAGCCCGTCGATGCGCGTGAGCAGCGCCGGGTTCGACGGATCGGTGACGTCCCAGATCTCGTGCGCCTTGCCGCCGAACACGCGCAGCAGATAGAACTTGTTGGGGTCTCCCTTGGGCAGGGTCTTGCCGTCGCACACGCGCACCATCTGGGCGCCGCCCTCCTCGTACGTGCCCTCGAGGCCCGGGATGTGCTTGAGATATTTCGGATGGGCCGGATCGGTCACGTCGATGATCGAGGTGCCGTTGAACTCGGGCGCGCCGGTCAGCTTGTTGGTCGGCTTGGGCACGTCGGGCGTGCCGCCATGGTGCCCGATATAGGCGATGTAGCGATCGCCCTGCCGATGGACCGTCGGCTGATAGGCGCTGCGCTCCTGCAGGTCGCTGTAGCCGACCAGGCGCATGTTCATCGCCTCCGGCGGATTGCCGACCTTCTGCTGCTGCGCGAGCGCCGGCGCGGCCGCGATCACCATCAACGAAGCGAAACACAGTGTGCGCGTCATTCCCAATCCTCCTGGCCCTCCGGCCTTGGTCGGCCGGTCCTTGCCGGCCCGCAATCTACCACACGCAAACGCGGTCGGAACACGGTGTTTCGCGCCCTCGCGCGGGGGCGCCCGAGCGACTAGACTGAGCGCTCGCGTTCTCCCGAGGAGGCGGCCATGCATTTCGTCATCCACGCCATCGACAAGCCGAACATCATCGAGACGCGTGCCAAGCATTTCCGCGCGCACCGCATCCACCTCGACGAATCGCGCCAGCATGGGGTGGACATCGTCACCGCCGGTTCCCTGGTGGCGGAAGACGGCGAGACCCCGGTGGGCAGCCTGTTCGTGGTCGAGGCCAAGGACCGCGCCACGATCGATGCCTTCACGCGCAGCGATCCCTATCACGTGCATGGCGTGTGGGCCCGGGTCGACGTGCATTATTACAGACGGAAGCGGTAACAGATTTTCCGTCATTGCGAGCGAAGCGAAGCAATCTCCGCCAGGAATGCATGCGTGGCATGAGATTGCTTCGCTTCGCTCGCAATGACGATGTAGAGATATCAAAACGCCGCCTTCAAAATCCCCCGCGCATCCTCCGCCGACACCGGCCGCGGGTCCTTGATTCCCAACGCCGCCACCTGGGCGGCCGCGTCATCGAGCTGGGATTCCTGGAAGCCGACGTCGCGCAGCCGCTGGGGAATCGGAAATCGTCGCACCATGTCGGCGAGCGCGCCGGCCGGGTCGTCGTGGCCGAGCGCGTCGGCGAGCCGGGCGCGCGCCTCCGGCGCCGCCGCGAGATTGAAGCGCGCGACGTGCGGCAGGATGATCGCATGGGTCTCGGCATGCGGCAGGCCGTACCCGCCGAGCACATGGGCGAGCTTGTGGTGCAGGCCGGTGCCGCCGACCAGCACGGCCCCGGCGAGCCAGGCCGCGATCAGGCACTCGCCGCGCGCCGCGCGATCCGCGCCGTCCGCGACCGCGCGCCGCAGATGCGCGCCGAACCGGCGCATCGCCTCGGTCGCGAAGGCGACCGTGACCGGCGTGCGCTCGGCGACCCAAAGCCCTTCGACGCAATGCGCGATCGCGTTCATGGCGCTCGCCGCCGTCACGGCGGGCGGCAACGCGAGGGTCAGCTCGGGGTCGTAGATGATGGTGCGCGGCACCACCTTGGGGTCGCGCCCGGTGGTCTTGCGCTCGCCCTCGCTGGTGCCCCAGATCGGGGTCGCCTCCGAGCCCGAATAGGTGGTCGGCACCGCCACGATGGCGAGCCCGGTGTCGCGTGCGATGATCTTGGCGAGCCCGATCGCCGATCCGCCGCCGGCCGCCACGAGACCGTCGGCGTTGGCGGCCTTGGCGGCCGCCAGGCCGGCTTGCGCCACCGCGCGCGGCACATGGATGACCGCCCCCGCATGTACTCCGGCCGAGCGGCTGCCCAGCAGCTCCGAGATGCGCGCCCCGAGCCGGGCGCCGCTGCCCGGCGTCGCGATCACCAGCGCGCGGGCGATACCGAGCCGCGCGGCCTCCTCGGCGACACGCGCGATCGCACCGTCGCCGAACACCACGCGCTGGGCCGGCGCGTCATGGATGAAGGAAGTGGGCATTTATCGTCTACCGAGCCATAAATCCATCGTCATTGCGAGGAGCGCGAAGCGCGACGAAGCAATCTCCGCCGCCCGACATGCGGCCGAGATTGCTTCGCGGAGTTCACCCTTGGGCTTGCCGAAGGCAAGACCCGGGGGCTCGCAATGACAGCGTAGTCAATTCCCGTCGCGCCAGATGCCCAGCGCCTCTTGCGCGGGCCGGTCGGAGATCGAAAACAGCACGGAATCCTTCGCGGCCTGGTGCGCGTAGCGCATCCACGGCGGCACCACGAACACGTCGTTCGGTCCCCATTCGAGCGTCTTGTCGCCGACCTTGGTGGTGCCCTTCCCCTCGACGCACACGAACACGGTGCCGTCGGTCGACCGATAGGGCTCGCCCTTGAAGCCCTGCGGCAGCAGCGCCAGATACGCGCCCATGGTCGGCAGCACCGATCCGCCGGTGATCGGATTGACGTAGCGCACCCGCGCGCCGTGGCGCTTGTCGATGTCGCCCGCTTTCCGCATGCGCTCGACGATCGGGCGCGTGCGCGCATAGGTGTAGTTGATGACCGGGCTGCTCGGACGCTGGGGCGGTGCCGTATCCGGCAGCACACCGGAGCCGTAGAAGGCGAGCGAGTCGCCGTCGCCGCGGCCGGTCGGCTGGGTTTTGCCGGGGAACTGCTCGGCGAACGAGGTCTCGAAGAAATTGACCATCGGGAAGTCCAGCACGTCGAGCCACATCATCGGCTGCTTCGAACTCGTTGCCGTGGTCGTGCGGCGCCCAGTTGGCGGTGATCACGAAGTCGCCCGGATACATGATCGATTTCTCGCCTTCGACCGCCGTATAGGCGCCCTCGCCGTCGAGCACGAAGCGGATCGCCGACGACACGTGACGATGGGCGGGCGCGATCTCGCCGGGCAGGATCATCTGGATGCCGGCGAACAGCGAGTTGGTGATTTTCGATTGGCCGCGCAGCGCCGGGTTCTCCAGCACCAGCACGCGGCGCTCGGCCTCCTCGGCGGTGATCAGCGGCCCCGACTCCAGGACCATCGCCTTGGCGTCCTTGAAACGCCAGAGGGCGGGCACGCAGTGCGTGACCGGCTCCTTGGTGACGACCGAGCGCCATCACCTTCCACAGCGGCGCCATGTCGTATTTGGAGATGCGGTCGTAATAGGCCTCCCGCACCGCCTCGATATTGTGCTTGGCGTCGGGCTTGCCGGCTTGGTTCGCAGTGGCGACCGCCATGGTGGTCCTCCGTTCGGGCTAAGTCTCACGGTTGGCACCCTATATAGAGAATTGGGGCCGCCCCGGAAATACGCAAGTACGGCCCCAAGGGCTGGTCCGCCATGCGCTCAGGTATTGGTGGCGCCCCCGTCCACCGCCAGGGTCTGGCCGGTGATGAAATCCGACTCGGGGGAGGCCAGGAAAACCAGGGTCCCGACCAGGTCTTCCGGCAATTCGTCGCGTTTGAGGGCGCGGCGCTGGATCGCCGGCGCGCGGGCGGATTCCAGGTGGCCCGGATTGTGGCTGACCACGCTGTCGCTGATCGTGAACCCGGGCGCGAGCGTATTGACGCAGATATTGTGCTCGCCCAGCTCGCGCGACAGCGCCCGGGTGAAGGCCGTCACCGCCCCCTTGGAGGTGACGTAGTGCAGCATATGCGGAATGCCGCGGGCGGCCGTGCCGGACCCGATATTGATGATCTTTCCGGTGCGCCGCGCGATCATGTGGGGGGCGACGTGCTTGGCCATCAGGAAGAGGCCGCGCACATTGATCGCCATCACCCGATCCCACAGCGCGACATCGATGTCGGCGAACGGCTGCTCCTGCAGGGGCGCAAACAGCGCCGCGTTGTTCACCAGGATGTCGATCTGGCCGAACCGCCCCATGGTGGCGGCGACGAGCCGTTTGACGAAGTCCTCGTCGCTCACGTCGACATGGTGGCTCGTCACTGAATTGGCGCCATGGGCTTTCGCAATCTCGGCCGCAAGCTCGCCGCCGTCGGCGATATCCGCGATCATGACGCGGGCGCCTTCCGCCGCGAGCGCGAGCGAATAGTGCCGGCCGATGCCCTTGGCGCCGCCGGTCACGATGGCCACGCGGCCGTCCAGTCTTGCCATGAGGTACTCTCGCTAAATGGCTGTCGAATTTCACCCCGTCATGGCCGAGCTCGTCCCGGCTGTCCACGCCTTTCTTGCCACATCGCCCGGCGGAGTCGATGGCGGTCGTGCGCATTCCAAGAGCCTTTCGTCTGCTTGACCGTCATGACCGGGCTTGTTCCAGCCATCCACGTCTTCTTAAGTGGCAAGCGTCCTAAGCCGCCATCAATTTGGTGAACTGCCTGCGTGAGTGCGAGAACTACCAAGACCGGAAATGGAATCGGCGGCCGTTATCGGCCCAAGCTCATCACTTCGGGTTAGGCATCGGCATCTGCATGTCCATGGGCATATTGCTATGGCCCCCAGCGGGAAATGTCGGCAAGAGTTGGGGCTCCGCCACGACTACCAATCCGTAAGCAATAAGTAGAGCCGCCGCGGCGCGAGCCACCGCGCGACCCCACGGTAGTGTTTTCTCGGCGAATATGACGAGCGTGATAACCACCATGGCGGCGATATTCATGATGCCCAGCGGAAACAGGATAACGAACAGAAGCCAGCAACAGCCAAGGCAATAAGCCCCGTGGAGCAACCCCATGCGCAATGCGCCCGCAGCACCGTCGTGCCACGATGTCATGATGAAGGTCAGGGGTGTGCGGCACTTCGAGAGACACAAATCCTTCAATGGCGTGAACTGGTAGATACCCGCCGCGACGAGCACTATCCCGCCGATGCGCGCCGCGGTGGCCGGAGATAAGGCTGCATGCGCAGCGAACGCCTCGGCGCCGAGCGCGCCAACGTAGGCCACAAAGCCCGACAGCGCCCACACCAAGAGGTACGACGCCACGAATATCCACGTTGAGACGAACGCTTCGCCGCGCTCGCGCTTACCTGCCTGCACCTTATGGAAAGTGAGGATCATGGGGGCGGCGGTTGGAAACATCATGGCCACCATCATCGTGACCCAAATCGTCAGGAACAGCGGTGCGCGCAAGCCCATGGTGGGCGTGTCCATCGCCATATCCATATCGACGCCCGTGCCTTGCCAGACGAGCAACGCCCAAGCCGCCGTTGCAAGAGCCAACAGCAGGCCCAAGATGACGTTGCGTTGAAATGAGATCGGATCGGTCTGGGCGCCGTTCATCGCAGCGTCTCCTAACGGCACTAGGTTGCCACCTTAGCAATGGTTGGGGGCGGCGCTATCAGTTCGACCAGTTGATCGGCGCGTAATGGCCGTTCTTGCCGGAATTGTCCCAGCGCATGCCGTGGTCGGCAAAGGTGCTGCCCTTGATGCCCACGGCAAGCGCGAGCTTGTCCGGCGCGACCGGATGACCAATCGTTGCCCAAATCTCGCCGCCGCTATGCATGCTCGGAAGGGGCTCGACTGCCATATGCATAATGCCGGGGATTTCCGCCGAACGCTTGTTGCCGGTGACGGCATATTTGATCGGCACCTTTTTCGCGCCGAG
Source organism: uncultured Pseudomonadota bacterium (assembly GCA_963791155.1). Lineage (GTDB taxonomy): Bacteria > Pseudomonadota > Alphaproteobacteria > Rhizobiales > Xanthobacteraceae > JAVDCA01. Next base: position 60,687 of record CAWBRI010000009.1, on the reverse strand, counting down.
ATGCTTGCCGATCAGAGGCGCGAAGGCGGCCATGGGACCGCCCTCGGCACCGCCGAAGATCGCGCCGAGCGCCGCGGTCTGTTGTTCATCGGCGCGCTCATCGATATAGGCCGCTATGGTCCAGTTGCCCTCTCCCATGGCACCCGGCGCATGGCCAGCGATGGCAACGTTGAGACCGTCCAGCGGAACCTTGCCGTAGCTCCCCTTATCGATGTGGAAAACAAGCGCAACGTCGCATACTCCCTGGCTCGGCCGCTGCGTCAAAGGCGCGCTGGGCGAGACAAGGCACGGGCACACCACGTTGCAGTTACAGTTCTCGAAATAATCGCCAGATAAGTGCCACTTCGGTTGGGTCGCCATGCCATTCTCCATTCGATTCGAGAGCAGGAACGTGAATGCCAGTCTGGTCTGCCTGAAAGCCGCCGTACAGGCATTAATCTGAATTACTTCGCCTAAGCCAACGCATACGGCCGCTTGATCTCGATCTCGACGAACGCCATTGGGCGGTCCGAGGCGTTCAACACGTCATGCTCGATGCCGGCGGGGCGCTGATAGGAATCCCCGGCCTTCCACTTCACGTCCGAAATTTGTCCGTCCCGTTCGATTTTCATGACCGCGTCGGTGAGCAGCACCACAAAATAGGGCCAACCGTGCGAATGCCATCCCGTCGCGGCTCCCGGTGCAAAGTCCCAACGCGTGATCCGCACCGTCTCATCGTCCTGCTTGATGGTCGGGACTGCGGGCTCGTTGCATTTGAACGTCATGATTACCCTACGTTGTAAGCGTTAATCCCAATGACCTAATGATGCCCTTTCCCCGTATTTTTTTACACCGATATCGCCCGGCATCGCGGGCTGATCACTTAGCGTCGGCACTCGACCTGGAAGGCCTCGTAATTCTTTGGCGTTATGCCACAAGACGTGGATGCCAGCGACAGGCGCGGGCATAACGCATGAGAAAGCATCGCCGTCATGCCCATCGCCAGCGAACTCACCGACCGCCTTGCGATCCGCGACCTGATCGACAACTGGGCGATGTGGAGCGACACCGGCCGCTGGGACGACTTCCGCACGCTCTGGCACCCCAGCGGCGTCATGATGTCGACCTGGTTCCAGGGCGGTTTCGACGAATTCATCCGGGTGCGCCAGCAGGGCTTTGCGCGCGGCGCCCGCACATCGCATTTCCAGGGCGGAATGAGCATCGACCTCAAGGGCAAGCGCGCGATCGCCCAGACCAAGATGCAGATCGCGCAACGCGGCCCGCTCGAAGGCGTCGTCTGCGACGTGGTGTGCACCGGCCGCTTCTACGATTTCCTGGAGAAGCGCCGCGGCCGCTGGGGCCTGGTGCTGCGCCAGCCGATCTACGAGCGCGACCGCGTCGCACCGGTCGATCCCGCCGCCAGGGTACGGCTCGACAAGAAGCTGCTTGCGCGCTTTCCCGAGGGCTATCGCCACCTGGGCTATCTGCAGACCCGGAACGGCCAGACGGTCAAGCTCGACATGCCGGGGGTGACGGGACCGCAGCTCGAGGCGCTCTACCGGCGCGGCGAGGCGTGGCTGAGGGGGAAGAAGCTGTAACAGCCATGTCATTGCGAGGAGCCATCGATCTCGGGTTTACCCGAGATCGACACCTGATAGTGCGCAAGTCGGGCAAGCCCGACTTGCGTGCGACGAAGCAATCTCGGCCAGGCATGCGCAAGCGCAGTGAGATTGCTTCGCGGAGCCTGTCCTCGGGCTTGCCGAAGGCAAGACCCGAGGGCTCGCAATGACAATTTCGTCGGCTCGCCTCACGCCGGCTTGCCGAATCCGTACAGCGCCTCGGGATTCTGCACCAGGATGCGGTTGCGCGTGGCCTCGTCGGGAGCCCACTCGGTCAGCAGGTCGAACAGGAGCGCGTCGTCCGGCTTGTTGGTGGGCGGCAAGCCGGGGTGAGGCCAGTCGCTGCCCCAGACCAGGCGCTCCGGCGCCGCCTTGACGAAGGCCTGCGCGATCTTGGTGGCTTCCGGGTAGGACGGCGGACCGATCTTGCTGTTCGAATAGGCGCCCGAGACCTTCACCCAGGTGCGGCCCTTGTCGATCAGCTCGCGAACGATCCTGTGCGACGAGTGATCGATGCCCGCCGGCAGCGGCGGGTGCGCCAGATGATCGAACACGATCTGGGTGGGCAGACCGCGCAATAACGAGGCCATCTCGTCGATCATCGCGCCGTCCACGTTGAACTGCACGTGCCAGCCGAGATCGGCGACGCGTTTCGCCAGCGGCTCGACCATGTCGGGCGTGACGGCGCGCGAGCCCGGGTCCGAAAGGCTGAAGCGAATGCCGCGGATGCCGCCGGCGTGAAATGCCTTGAGGTCGGCGTCCGTGACCGCCGGGGTGACGACCGCGACGCCGCGCGCGTTCGGCCCGAGTTGCGATATCGCGTAGAGGGTCACCCGGTTGTCGGTCGCGTAGTTGCGCGGCTGCACGATGACGACGCGCGTCGTCCCGATCCGCCTTTGCAGCAGCCGGTAGTCCTCCACGGTCGCGTTCGTCGGCGCCGGCCGCGGGTTGGGCGGCATGGGAAAGCGCGCCGGATCATAGGTGTGCATGTGGCAGTCGGCGGCATTGGGCGGCGCCTTGAGCCTGGGCGGCTCCGTGCCGACCGAATTCGGCACCTGCTGGGCGCGACCTTGCCCGACCTGCGATCCCGATGCGGCCGCGGTGATCGCCGCCAGCGAGGCTCCCTTGATGAAGGTGCGGCGCGCGATCATTGTTTCCTCCCGGGACCCTACTGCCCCTTCACCATTCGGATGAACTTCTCGAACCCGGCGAGCTGCGCCTTGACCATGTCGATCGCGGTCGGGTCCTTGAGCTCGAGCGTCGTGGCATCGAACTTTTGCGCCGCGAAGCTCACGATCACCTCCGGCCGCCCGAACCAATGGACATCGAGCGAGATCAGCGACTGGCGCAGATGATACTGCATGCGCGAGCCGCCGAGCAGACCGCCGGCCGCCGACTGCACGGCGATCGGCTTGCCGGCGAACGGCTGGTTTTTCATGCGCGACACCCAGTCGATCGCATTCTTGAGGCCGCCCGGGATGCTCCAGTTGTACTCGGGCGACACGATCAGGATGCCGTCGGCCGCCCGGATGGCGTCCGCCCAGGCCACCGCCGACGCCGGGGCTCCGCTGCTCTCCTGGGTGTCGAAATTGTAGATCGGCATGGAGTCGAACGGCGGCGCGTCGTGAAACGAGAGGCCGGCCGGCGCGAGCTTCGGCGCCATGCGGGCGAGCGCCGCATTGTAGGAGCCCTTGCGCAGCGAGCCGCAGATCGTGAGCACTTTCAACGTATCGGTCATGGCAATCCTCGCGCCGCCCCCCGCCTTAGGCCGCCCCGGCGGCGCGGCGATCCGCGGGGGCCGGCCTAACTAGCAGAGTGAAGCCGACATGGCGAGCGGCGCTGGCCGGCATTTCATTGCTGGGCAATGCCCGATTTTTCCCGCACCGCGCTCCATTTGGCGATCTCATTGACGATGTGCTGGCGCAGCTCCTCGGGCGTGGAGGTTTGCGCGCTCGCGCCGAGATTGATCAGCTGCTTGCGCACGTCGTCGCGCGCCAGCACCTCGCGCAGACCCGCGTTCATCCGCTCGATGACCGGGCGCGGCGTTCCGGCCGGAAACGCAAGGCCGTACCAGCTCGTCACCTGGAAAGCGGGCAAGCCCAATTCGGCCACTGTCGGCACGTCGGGCAGCGCCGGGTCGCGCCGCGGTGACGTCACGGCGATCGCCTTGAGGTCGCCGGAGCGGATCTGCCCCAGCACGGGCTGGATCAGCTCGAAGGTGAGATGGACCTCCCGGCCGAGCAAACCCGTGATCACCGCCGGCGTCCCGCGATAGGGAATGTGCTTGATGTCAACGCCGGCGAGCTGGCAGAAAAGCTCGCCGGAAAAATGCTGGGTCGTGCCTGTGCCGACGCTCGCGAAATTGTATTTTCCCGGCGCCGCCTTGGCGGCCGCGATGAGACCTTTCACGTCTTTCGCCGGGAAGTCGGGAGCGGTGACCAGAACGAGGCCGGCCGTTCCGGTCAGCGACACCATCGCGAAATCGTCGACCGAGTCATAAGGCAGGCTCTTGAACAGCGCCGCGGACACGCCGTGCGAATTGTTCATCATATAGGCGGTGTAGCCGTCCTTGGGCGCATTCACGAGCGTACTCGCCGCCACGATGTTGCCCGCGCCCTGCCGGTTCTCGATATAGATCGGTTGGCCGAGCAGCTCGGACAGCGGCTGCGCGATGATGCGGGTGATGATGTCGGTGCCGCCGCCCACGCCGGCGCCGACGATGATGCGGATCGGCCGCGTCGGCCAGTCCTGTGCGCCTGCCGAAACCGTAGCCGCCGCCAGGGCGAGCGCGCCCAGCACGAGCGACTTCACGCCGGTTGTGATCATATTTCCTCCCCGTGAGCGGACCCTTGGGCGGATCTGCCGAGCCGTTTCTCTATTATTTATTATTTGCGACCGCTGCCGCCCAACAGCGGCCGCGGTCGCAACCGATCACGCCTTCTCGTCTTCGATCGGGTTGCGCAGAACGCCGACGCCCTCGATCTCGACCTCGCAGGTGTCGCCGTGCCGCATCCACACCGGGTTCGGCTTGCGCGCATGGCCGACGCCCGATGGCGTGCCGGTGAAGATGATGTCGCCGGGCTCGAGCGTGATGCCCTGCGTGATGTAGACCAGCATTTCGGGCACCGGGAACATCATGTTGTCGGTGTTGTCCGACTGCATGACCTTGCCGTTGAGCCGGCTCTCGATCTTCAACCCCTTGCCGGCGTCGGGCAGCTCGTCGGCCGTCACCATCCAGGGCCCGAAGCCGCCGGTGCGGTCGAAGTTCTTGCCCATGTCCCACTGGGTTGTCTTGCGCTGGAATTCGCGCACCGAGCCCTCGTTGGAGCAGGAATATCCGGCGACGCACGAGGTCGCGTTCGCCATGGTGAGATGCTTCGCGGTCTTGCCGACGATGAGCATCAGCTCGGCCTCGTAGTCGAGCGTCTCGGAGACCCGCGGCCGGACGATCGGACTTTCGTGCGCCACCATCGAGGTCAGGCAGCGCAGGAAGATGGTGGGGAATTTCGGGATGTTGTCGCGCTGCGAGCCTTCCTTGACGTGCTCCAGATAGTTCAGGCCGAGGCAGATGATCTTGCCCGGGCGCCCCACCGGAAGCGCGTATTTGAGGCCATTGAGCGGCCGGCGGGCCGAAGCGGGCGCGCGCCCGGCGAGAGCCTTGACGCCGGACAGGTCGCCCTTGGTGCTGGCAAGCAGCGCGCCGAGATCGGCCGGGACCTTGGGGTCGGCCGCCTGCAGGTCGATCACCTGATCGCCCTCGACGACGCCGAGCCGCAGGCCCGTGGGCGATTCGAAACTCACGATTTTCATCTTGGTCCTCTTTCGGGTTGAGCGCAGGCGAGCGAGGCTCCCCTCCCCCGCGGCTGGACGCGATTTAGAGCATTTTCGGGCGACGCCCCACAAGCGGGCCGCGCCGCCTTCCCGGGGTCAACGCACCGCGTGGAGCACATGGCTCGCAATGTCCGCTCTCGTCCCCACCCACACGTCGTCGCGCCACATGACCTTGCGTGCGATCGCCTCGTAGGCCCAGGCCCCGGAGGGCCGGCCGTAACAATGCGCATGCGCCGTCACATCGATCATCAGCGCCGCATCCTCGGCGGCCAGCACATGGCCCAGGAGATCGTCGAACTCCTCGACGAACTGACGGGGCGAGCGGCCGAAGCGCATCGCATGCGGGAGATCGTTGATCTCCATCGTCAGGGGGATGGCGACGATCCGGCCCTGATCGAATTCCTGCACATAGGGCCGGTCGTCGTCGAACGCATCGCCCTGCCATTCATAGCCCGCCGCGAGCAGAAGGCGGGCGCTGTCGCGGCCGGGCGTGCCGCGCGGGCTGATCCAGCCTTTCGGCCGCACGCCCGCGGCTGCCGTCAACAGCTCGGTGGTCTTGGCGATGTCGGCCTGGACGGCTTCCGGCGCGAGCGCCGCCGGCACGATCTCCTGCGCATAGGCGTGGGCGACGATGTCGTGGCCCGCCGAGGCGATCGCCCTGACGGTGTCGGGTGTGCGCTCGGCCAGCACGCCGCTGACCATCACGCTGGCTTTGAGCTTGACCCTGTCGAGCCCTTTGAGCAGCCGCTCGATGCCGCGCGCCGGACCGTAATGACCCCAGGACAGCGCGTTGGTGTCGAACACGCCCGCCGGCAGCGGGTTGCCCATGGGTCCGAGGCCGGGAGCCTTGCCGTCGGACCACGCCTCGTATGCGACGTTGAAGACCACGGCCACGAGCCGCCCGCCGGGCCAACGGAAATCGGGCCCGAGGCGGATGACGCGCGCATCGCGCGCTACCGCATCCTGCATGTTGACTCCCTGCACGACGAACGCGCCGCGCGCCTCAGCGCAACGCCAGGACGTGGACCGAAAAATATCGGTCGGGATCGGTCCACACCGCGACCGGCGACCAGCCGGCGTCCGCCGCCAGCGCCTGGAACGAGTCCACGCCGTATTTGTAGCTGTTCTCGGTATGGATGGTCTCGCCGCGAGCGAATGAAATCGTCCGATCGCACAGACGAACGTTTTGCGCCGCGCGGCTCGCCAGGTGCATCTCGACGCGCTTGCGCTCGCGATTGAAGAACGCATGATGCCGGAAGCGGTCGAGATCGAAGTCGGCGCCGAGCTCGCGATTGATGCGCCGCAGAAGATTGAGGTTGAACGCCGCCGTCACGCCGGCCGCGTCGTTATATGCCGCGTCGAGCACGTCGACATCCTTGATCAGGTCCACGCCCACGATGAGGCGGGCGCCCCGGCCGAGCAGGCCGGCGGCATGGCGCAGGAACCGGGCTGCCTCCGGGGGCTCGAAATTTCCGATGGTCGAGCCCGGAAAGAAGCCCACCCGTGCACACAAACGAATGGCGGGCGGCAGATCGAACGTCTTGGTGAAGTCGGCCGCAACCGGCAGGATGCGAAGACGCGGCAGGTCACGCCCGAGGCGCGCCGCCTCCTGGCCGAGAAACTCGGCCGAAATGTCGACCGGCACATAGGCGCCGATCGCGGCCGCATCCAGCAGAATGCGCGCCTTCGCGGTCGAGCCGCTGCCGAACTCGATCAGCGTGGCGCCGGGCGGAATGAGCCGCGCAATCTCGCCGGCGCGCGCGTTGAGAATGCCGAGCTCGGTGCGGGTCGGATAGTATTCGGGCAAGGCCGTAATGGCCTCGAACAGCGCCGAGCCGGCGTCGTCGTAAAAGTATTTGGCGGGAAGCGTCTTGCGCTCGGCCGACAGGCCCGCGATCACGTCGAGGGCGAAGTCGGATGTTTGCGGCCGCGCGACCGCAACGGTTCTGGCGAGCACGCTCATGGGTGGGTTCTCCGTGCGGGGGTCAGGCCGGAAAATCCGCAAGCCGCAGTCCAGTGAACTGCCAGCGTGCCGATGGCGGGAAGAAATTGCGGTAGCTGACCCGCGCATGCCCGCGCGGAGTCGCGAAGGAGCTGCCGCGCAGCACCATCTGGTTGACCATGAACTTGCCGTTGTACTCGCCGAGCGCGCCGGTTTCCGGCTGGTAGCCCGGGTAGGGCGAATAGGCGCTGCGTGTCCATTGCCACACGACGCCGAATGCCGCGTCGAAGTCGCTCGCGCGCGCCGCCACCTCCCATTCCGTTTCGGCCGGCAGATGCTTTCCGGCCCAGCGCGCGAAGGCGTCGGCCTCGTAATAGCTGACATGGCAGACCGGCAGCGCCGGATCGACCGGGACCAGTCCCGCCAGCGTCATAGTGGACAAGCGCTCGTCGATGCAGCGCCAGTAGCCTGGCGCGGTCCAGCCTTCGGCGACGACCGTCGCCCAACCGTCCGACAGCCACAGCTCAGGTCGCTCATACCCGCCGTCGGCGATGAATTCGAGCCAGTCGCCGTTGGTGACGAGGCCGCGCGCGACCGACACCGGTCCGATCAGCGCCCGATGGGCGGGCTGCTCGTTGTCGAAGCAGAAGCTCTTGTCCTGGTGGCCGACCGTGCGAATCCCTTCCGGGACGTCCACGAACCCGCTCGTGTCCTTGACTCCGACCGGCATGTGCCAGCCCGGATCATAGGCCGGAAGATCCGGATTCTCGGCGAACACGTGCAGGATATCGGTGAGCACGAGCTCCTGGTGCTGCTGCTCGTGATTGAGTCCGATCTCGAGGGTCCTGAGGACGTCCCTCATCTTGTCGGCGGGCGCGTCGCCGATGAGCTTCTCGACCGCGGCGTCGACATGGGCACGGTAGGCGGCGACTTCCTGACTGCTCGGCCGGGTGATGAGGCCGCGCTTCGGCCGCGCGTGGCGGGGACCCGCCGCCACGTAATAGGAGTTGAACAGAAAGGCGAAGCGTTCGTCGAACGGCCGGTAGCCGTCCATATGCGGGACGAGCAAGAACTGCTCGAAGAACCAGGTCGTATGCGCGCGATGCCATTTCGTCGGGCTCGCGTCGGGCATCGACTGGACGACTTGATCCTCCGCCGACAGAGGCGCGGCGCGGCGCTCGGTCTCGGCGCGCACCTCGCGAAACGCCTGGATCGACGTCGAGCGCAAATCCTGCCGGATGTCGTTTTCGGGCGGCGTGATGGGGTCGGACGGAAGCCCGTCATCGGCGGGAGCGGTCTGGGCCATGGCAACGCTCCGAATAGAAGGGACGCGGCTACAATTCCAAATCAACTCTGTGTGTTGCCGCAGGTTCCAGAATGATCTGCACGGTCAACCGCTATTGCCGGTAGATATTGACCACACGCACGACGGACAAGGGTCCGAAGATATGAGGTCCGGAGATTATGGCCAATGGTCCGGGCGCGCAACCGGTGCTACGCGCCACCCCCCGAAACCATCCCGGGCGAGGGCCCCGACGATCCTGCTTTACGACCCGACGGGTGGTCGGTGGGACGGCACTGCCATGCGTGCCGAAGCGAAACGCGCCCGGGCGACTGCCTGCCCCGCCTGGTTTCGCGTTGTCGGCCCCGGTTGCTTCAGGCTAAGGTTTCGAGACGGCCGACCGTTCTTCGACTTGGGGAGGGTGCGCGACATGGCGTTTTCCAGTTGGCGCGGAATCGTCGGCATGATCAATCCGACCATGCGTCCCGGCGTCACCGAGGAAGTCATTCGGCTGCTGCCGGAAGGAATCGGACTGATCCCGCTGTTCCTCGACATCCGGCGCGGCGTGCGCGACGAGTTCGAAAAGGTGATGCCCGCCTATGAACGCAATGTGGCGCTGCTGGCCGAGCAGGCGTGCGACCTGATCAACCCCGTGGGCGCACCGCCATTCATGGTGCTGGGCCGCGAGGCAGAAACCCGGCTGGTCGCGGGCTGGGAGAAAAAATACAAGACCACCATCTTCACCGTGGCGCAGAACCACGTCGCGGCGCTCACGGCGCTCAAGGCGAAGACGATCGTGGGCGCGACCTATTTTTCGGGCGACATCAACAACGTTTTCGCCAAATATTTCGAGGATGCGGGTTTCACCGTGCGCGGCATGGCCGGGATCGAGGTGCCATTCGACAAGGTGCAGGAGCTTTCGGGCGAGCAGGTCTATATGCACGTCAAGCGCAACTTCCTCAAGCACAAGGGCGCCGACGCGATCTACATGCTGGGTTCGGGCTGGCGCACGCTCGACATCATCAAGACCCTGGAACAGGATCTGCAGGTGCCGGTGGTGCACCCGGTCACCGCGCGGGTCTGGGAGATCCAGAAGCGGCTGCATGTGCGCCAGCCTGTCCACGGATACGGCCACATGCTGGAAGCGCTGCCCTGACGTTGCGCCGGCATTCGCGAGGTCATCGATGGCGACCCCTGTCATACGCGCGCTGCGGATCGTTGCGTCCTGCTGTCTCGGCCTTTGCGCCGCGCCGCCCGCAACGGCGCAATCCGTCGAGCAGTTCTACCGCGGACGGACGGTGACGCTCCTGGTCGGCACCGCGCCCGGCGGCATCAACGACATCTCCGCGCGGGTGGTCGCCCGGCATCTCAACCGCTTTATTCCCGGCAATCCCACCATCATCGTCCAGACCACGCCGGGCGCCGGCGGGCTGGTGACCGCCAACCGCATCTACCAGGCGGCAGAGAAGGACGGATCGGTGCTCGCCAAGCTCGAGCGCGCAGTGCCGCAGCTCGCCATCCAGGGCAACCGCAACGCCAATTTCGACCCGACGAAGTTTACCTGGCTCGGCAGCCTGTCCTCGTACGCCAACGACGCCTATCTGCTGCTCGTCAACGCCACGCATCCGGCCCGCACGGTCGCCGATCTTCGCCGGCCGGGAATCTCGGTCAGCGTCGGGGCCGACAATGCGGCGTCGAGCAATCTCATCTTCGCCCTCATTGCCAAGGAGGTTCTCGGCCTGCACGTGAGGGTCGTGCGCGGCTACACCGGCGCGGCGCCCATGTTCGTCGCCATGCAGAGCGGGGAGCTGGACGGGCAGATGGTCGGGCTGAGCTCGATCAAGACCGGCCAGCGCGATCTGTGGGCCAGAAACATCTTCCGGCCGCTCCTGCAGTTCGGCCGCAGCACGCGCCTCGCCGAGCTGTCCGGACTGCCGACCGGGCGCGAGCTGGCGCCCGATCCCGACGCGCTCGCTTTGATCGAGTTCGCCGAGCTGCCTTTCTTCATGGCGCTGCCCTTCGCGGCGCCCCCCGGGGTGCCGCCCGATCGCGCCAAGGCCCTGCAGTCGGCATTCAGGGAGATGGGAAAGGACAAAGCCTTCCTGGAGGAGGCCGACAGGCTGGGCCTCGATGTCAGCCCGATCGATGCGGATGACGTGCTCAGGCTGCTGGAGCGATCCGCCGCAACGCCGAAGGATGTGATTGCACGCTTCAACGAGCTCGTCACGCCGAAGAAGTGAAGTTGTGGGCGGATAGACGCATCGGCTCGCGGACGCTCCCGCGCCTCATTCGGTCTTCACCTGGTCGACGCCCGACCCTTCCGGCAGCGCCAGCATGGCCGCGAGGTCGCGCACGCTCTCGAGCGTCTCGATCGACGACAGGCATCGGCCGAGCTGCGCGGTCCGCGCGCTGCCCGCGAACGGCTCCATGTTCTCCTTGAGCTTGGCGGCGAGCTCGTCGTCGGTGAACGGATTCTTCGGATGGCCCGGGAACGGCTTGGCCTCGCCGTGCACGACCGTGCCGTCGGTCAGCTCGATCTCGACGCGTGACGAGATAGCCGGCCTGCGCGCCGCTTGTGCTTGCCGCCCGCGATGCGTGCCGAGCTCGGGCGCGGCCGCGACCACGACCTTCTCGGCGACGAAACGCTGGCGTTCCGGATCGAGCACGCGCGACGGCGCGAAGCTCTCGGTGCGCACGAAGCCGTCGAGCACCGCCGCCGCCACGATGTAGGGCAGCGAATGATCGGCGGTCTCGCGCGAGATCGGCGCATAGGGGGCCTTGCGGATTTTCACCAGGTGATCGTAGGCGCCCTCCTCGGCGAACACCCGCACCTGCTTGATGCGCGTCGAGATCCCGCACCTTCGCGCGCGCCTCGAGCGCCGCCTGGATCGCGCTTTGCGCGAGCGAGCCGACCGGCCAGCGTTTCATATAGGTCTCGGCGATGCGCGACAGCGGCCGCTTGGCGGCGAGCCGCTCCTTGCAGCACCGGAATGCAATCCTCGCTCTTGTTCGCGAGCTTCTGCGATGAAGCCCTGCTTGCCGACGAATGGCCGCACCGCGCCCTCGACCCCGACCTGCGCCAGCAGGCAGGCCTGCAGCGCGTTGCGCACCGCGTCGCTGCCGTTGAAGCGCTTCCACATGGTGAGGTCGCCGCGCCGGTTGAGATCGCCCGACTCGATCTCGTCGCTCGCGAAATGCGGCACCACCGTCATCGCCAGCGCCTCGCGCGTCTGATCGGCGTCGAGGCCGAGCACCCGCGCGATCGCGCAGGTCGCGCCGAGCGCGGTGAGGTTGGTGTAGTCCCAGCCGCCCGGCGCGGTCGAGAAGGCGTCGAGACGCGCCGGCCACGACCTCGTAGCCGACCGCGAGCGCGGACGAGAAGCTTTGCGCCCGCTCGCATCGGCCCATTCGGCCGCCGCGATCACGCCCGCCACCATGTCGCTCGGATGGCCGCTGTTGCGCTGGCCGACGAAGAAATCGTTGTAGTCGTAGCAGCGCAGCAGCACGCCGTTGGTGAGCGCCGCGATGTCGGGCGTCGCGCGCCGCGCGCTGCCCCAGATCACGCAGCCTTCGCTCGCGGGAAACCGATAGGCATGCCGGCGCGCCGCCTGGGCGGCCGGGTGCGTCAGCGCGCCCATGGCGACCGCGAGCGAATCGAACAGCACCGCCTTGGCGGCGCGGCTCGTGCGGGCATCGAGGCGATCGGGCACATGCGTCGCGAAATCCGCGATCAACGCCGCGACCTCGTCGTGATCGGCAGAAAGTGCAGCGGTGGACATCAAGCAAGGCCTCGTAGTTTGCGAGACGATGGGAGCGTTCGACTCTAGCGTTCCCCTCCCCCTTGTGGGGAGGGGACAGGGTGGGGGTCGTGCAGTATCGCGCCTACGCCGACGCTCGTCGCCTAACTGCTACCCCCTCCCCGACCCTCCCCCACGGGGGAGGGAGCCGGCCGGCATTCGCGGCGCGCAGAACCTCACACCGCGACGTGCGGCTCGCCCTTGCGGACCTTCGCCGCGTCGAGCGCCGTATCCGCGAAGGCGCCGTCCTCGGGCAGGACGAACGACGCCGAGCGCACGTTCTGCGCCTCCTGCGTCGAGGCCGGGCGCGCGCGCGCCCTGCCCGACCGCCTGCGCGGCCTTGCGCAGCCGCAGCCGCGCCATGATGATGGCGTTGTCGGTCGAGACGAGGTTCTCCTTGCGTGCGGTCCTGGATCGGCCCCATGCTTTCCTGCACCGAGGCATCCTGCATCGCGAGGCCCTTGATGCCGCTGTAGGTGCGGCCGGCCTCCTGGGCGGCGCGGTCCATCAGGTAATCGTTGTGGCGATTGGCGACCGGCTGGAACGTGCCGGGAATGAGTTCCGCGTGCACGCCGGCGCCCTTGCGCATCGTTCCAGCTCCTCGTCGGTCAGCGGACGCACCGGATGGAACGTCATGGTCCAGGCCATGCAATTGTGGTCGTCCATCGGCACCCAGGCGTGACCGTTCGAGGCATTGCCTTTGTAGGGCGGGATCAGCGTGTACCAGGGCATCAGCCATTGCGTGACGCGCCAGTAATGATAGCCCGGATCGGCATTGCGCCGTGCGCCGATCAAGAGCCCGCCCGGCGACTCGAGGATGTCGAAGACCGTGTTGGTGTTGCGCGTGTACTTGGCGCCGTCGGTGTTGCGGTGGAGCGGATCGCGGTCGAGGTCGTAGCGATGCAGGAACGACACGTGGCTCGAATCGATGCCGCCTTCCATGGCCTGCAGATAGTTGCATCTCCTGCCAGCGCTTGGAGATGAAGACGTGCGACGGCGGCAGGTGCACCCATTCGAACGACGGCGCCGGCGGCTGCTCGGCCGGCGGGCCCATATAGGCCCAGATCACGCCGCCGGCCTCGACGCATGGGATAGGACTTCAGCTTGATCTTCTGCGCAGAAGCCGCTCGACGCCGGCTCCGACGGCACCTCGACGCATTGACCGGTCACGTCGTATTTCCAGCCGTGGTAGGAGCAGCGCAGCCCGTTCTCCTCGTTGCGGCCGAACCACAGCGAGACGCCGCGATGGGCGCAGAACTCGTCCATCAGGCCGATGCCGGCCCTCGCGTGTCGCGAAACGCGATCAGCCGCTCGCCCAGCAGCTGCACCCGCACCGGCGGGCAATTCGGCCGCGGCAGTTCCTCCGCCAGCATGGCCGGAATCCAGTAGCGGCGAAACAGCTCGCCCATCGGCGTGCCCGGCCCGGTCCGGCACAGATACTCGTTCTGTTCCTGGGTGATCATGGTCTCTTCCTCGATCCGTCGCCGCGGTGCAATCCGCCTCAGCGTTTGGGCTGGTATCTCCCGAGCAACCGCACGGCCTCGTCGGCGAACGAATTGTCGATCACCTGATCGACCGTCACCTTGCCCGCTGATCAGGCCGCGCTCCTTGAAGAAATCGATAGTCGTTCTTCAGGCTCGCGGTATTGACGTGGCCGTCCGGATTGACCGCGAATGGCGTCATGGTCGCGATAGGTCGTCGCGGATCCTTGATGTCGGTATATTCGGTGAGGATCGCGATGATCTCGTCCGCGCCGGCGCCGGCGAGCTTGCCGTCCTTCAGGGCGTCGTTGTAGTCGCGCACCGCACGGATATAGGCGTTCATGAACTTCTGCGCGACCGTCGCGCCGCTTGGCGAAGCTCGTCCGAATAGAGCACGACCGCCGTCTGCTGGCCCGGATAGATCGTGCTCTTGCTGGCACGCACCGCGAAGCCCTCGCCGATCGCCCGCGTCACGGTCGGCTCGTTGGTGACGCCGGCGTCGATGCCCTTGTTCGTCAAGGCGGCCAGCATCTCGGGGAAGCCCATGTAGACGACGTTGACGTCGCTGAACTTCAGGCCGCCCTTCTTGAGCGCCTCGTTGAGCGAGGATTCCGAGCCGGCGCCCTGCGCCGCCGCCGCGATCGTCATGCCCTTGAGATCGGCGAGCGTCTTGTAGCGCCCGCTGTCGACCAGGTCCTTGCGCACCAGCAGGGTCGAATATTCGTAGCCGTCCTTGATCGAGCCCTTGTCGGCCACGATCTTGCATGTTGATGCCGCGCTCGACCGCGTTGTAGAGACCGGCCGCGACGGTGCCGCCGCCGACGTCGAGCTGCCCGGTGCCGAGCGGCGCGATCATCTTCGCCGCGGAGGCGAACGGCGTCGTCGTCACCGCGATGCCCTGCGTCGCCGAAATAGCCCTTCTTGTCCGCGATGAAGAAGGCGACGTCGGAGCTCGTATTGGTCAGGCCGACGCTCACCTGCTCCAGGGTCTGCGCGGATGCGGCGGAAAGGCTCGCCGCAAGGACGACGCCGAGCGCAGACAGGCGGAGCGCGGACAACATGATCGGGACCTCGGGTACAGGCCGCGATAGTTTCAGCGAAGATTTGGGCATGTCAACCGATCGGCCATGCTCTTGCGGCATGCGAAATCGCCGCAGCACGTCCGGGTGCGCCACAAGGGGTTTGCGGGAATGCGGCAATTCGCGGAAGATGCCCATGATCGGACAACAAGGACCACCATGGACGCGATGGAACTCGACCTCGCCAAGATCCCGGGCCGGCGCATCGGCCACTACCGCAACTCGTCCCGGCGCTTCATCAAGCTTTATGGCCTGGGCCGGACCGGCGCCACCATCGCGCAGGCGGTCGGCGAACGCGGCCTGCCCAATGTCGACGTGAAGACCGGCAGCCGCCCGGTCGGCTGGATCGATATCGCAGGCGCCCGGCCCGATCCCGCCACCAACATGGTCGTCATCGTGTGCGCCGAAGGTGACGAGGGCCTGTTCCGGCCGGAACGCGAGCGGCCGGATTCGCTCGTCACGTTCGTGCTGCTGCAGCCGGAAGGCAATCTGCTGGTCGTGCGCAATGACAGCGTGGTTGTGGCGCGCGGCGCTTCCGACCTGTTCGTCACCACAACCGATCGCGACTATGTGGGCGATCTGATCGACAATCTGGCGAGCTGACGTGGCCGGATCTTCGTCCACTCTGCCGGCGGTCCCCAATAGCGCGCGCGAGCGTCTGGAGCGGGGCGAACTCTCGCTCGGATTCGGGGTGCGCACCGCCCGCTCGGTCGAGATCGCCAAGGCGATGAAGACGGCGGGCTTCGACTGGCTTTTCCTCGATCTCGAGCACAGCGCGATGTCGATCGAGACCGCGTCGCAGATCGCCATTGCGGCCCTCGATGCCGGGATTGCGCCGATCGTCCGGGTTCCCAAGGGCGAGTATTCGCTCGCCACGCGGCTGCTCGACAATGGCGCGCTCGGCATCGTGGTGCCCCATGTCGACACCGCCGAGGAGGCGCGCGATGTCGCCGACCGGCTGCGTTATCCGCCCGAGGGGCGCCGCGGCGTGTTCTCCAGCATGCCGCACTACGATTACCGGCCGGTCAAGGTCGACCTCATGACCGCCGCCCTCAATGCGGCGAACCTGATCATCGTCATGCTGGAGACGCCCGCGGCGATCCTCAATGCCGACGCCATCGCGGCCGTCGACGGCATCGACGTGCTGCTCATCGGCACCAACGATCTTTGTGTCGAGATGGGAATCCCGGGCGACCTGGCGCACCAGAAAGTGTCGGACGCCTACCAGCGCATGGTCGCGGCATGCCGGCGGCACGGCAAATGGGCCGGCATGGGCGGCGTCTATGACGAGCCGCTGATGCGCCGCTACGTCGAGATGGGTTGCCGCTTCCTGATGGCGGGCGCGGACCTCGCCTTCATGATGGGCGCCGGGGCCAAGCGGACGGAGTTCTTGCGCGGGCTAAGTATGTAGGGTGGGTTAGCGCCGAAGGCGCGTAACCCACCAATATTGCACGCAAGACGGCGGGTTACGGCGCTACGCGCCTAACCCACCCTACGTCATCGCCTAAATCTTGCCCTTCAGGCGGCTGTAGACCTTGCGCGCATTGCCCTCGAAGATCTTCTGCTTGTCGGCGGCGCTGAGCCACGGCACCTGGTCGATGTAGCGCTTGGTGTCGTCGTAGTGGTGGCCGGTGCGCGGATCGATGCCCTTCACGGCGCCGACCATCTCCGACGCGAACAGGATGTTGTCGACCGGGATCACCTTGGTGAGCAGCTCGATGCCCGGCAGGTGATAGACGCAGGTGTCGAAGTAGACGTTCTTGAGCAGCAGCTCCTCGAGCGGCGGCCGCTTCATGTCCTGCGCCAGCCCGCGATAGCGGCCCCAGTGATACGGCACCGCGCCGCCGCCGTGCGGGATGATGAACTTCAGGGTCGGGAAGTCCTTGAACAGGTCCGACGTGATGAGCTGCATGAAGGCGGTGGTGTCGCCGTTGATGTAGTGCGCGCCGGTGGTGTGGAAATTCGGATTGCACGACGCGCTGACATGGATCATGGCCGGCACGTCGAGCTCGACCATCTTCTCGTAGAGCGGATACCACCAGCTGTCGGTCAGCGGCGGCGCGTTCCAGTGGCCGCCGGACGGATCGGGATTGAGGTTGCAGCCGACGAAGCCGAATTCCGTCACGCAGCGCTCGAGCTCGCCGACGCAGTTGCTTCGGGTCGACGCCGGGCGACTGCGGCAGCTGGCAGACGCCGACGAAGTTCTTCGGGTAGAGCGTGCAGACGCGGTGGATCAGCTCGTTGCAGATCTGCGACCATTCCAGGCTGATGCCGGCGTCGCCGATGTGGTGCGCCATGCCGGACGCGCGCGGCGAAAAGATCGTCAGGTTGGTGCCGCGCTCGCGCTGGAGCTTGAGCTGGGCGCCCTCCAGGCTCTCGCGGATCTCGTCGTCGCTGATCTTCGAGCGCGGCCCGCGACGGCTTCTGCGCCGGGTCCTTGAGGCCGGCGACCTGCTGCTTGCGGAAGTCGTGCAGCTTCTGCGGCTCGGTCGTGTAGTGGCCGTGACAGTCGATGATCATGAGGCCTCGCTGGAATCGAACGCGGGGACTGGTCGGCACTTGCAAGCCGCCTTGCCGCCCGCATGGTAGGGAGGCGGCGTCCGTCATTGTCAAACGCGACGAAATCCCGAAAGCGCCCAGAATCCCATTGCGTCCGGGCAAACTCGCAATATGGTGTGCGCCACGTCTCAGCCCGCCCAACACCGTCTCAGGAGACCCCTATGGCCGATCTGCCGCGTCTCAATCAAGTCATCAAAGCCTTCGAGCAGGGCCAGCCGGCTTTCACGACGTTCTCGCCCGCCGACATCGAGGCGGCGGTCGCGCTCGGCCAGTCGAAGTTCGACGGCATGGTCTACGAGATGGAGCACAATTTCTGGGACGCGCGCGCGCTGCGCGATGCGCTGCAATACATGCTCAACCGGCGCCAGCTGGTCCAGGGCGGCTCGCTCGCGCCGGCCGTCACCCCGATGGTGCGCATTCCGCCCAACGGCGGCGAGCACAACCAGTGGCTCGCCAAGCAGGCGCTCGACCTCGGCGTCTACGGGGTGCTGTGGCCGCACATCTCAGCACGGTCGACCAGGCCTACAACGCGGTCGCGGCCTGCCGCTATCCGCGCCTCAAGACGGCGCCGCGCTTCGAGCCGGCCGGCATCCGCGGCGACGGGCCGACCACCGCGGTGCGCTA
Source organism: uncultured Pseudomonadota bacterium (assembly GCA_963791155.1). Lineage (GTDB taxonomy): Bacteria > Pseudomonadota > Alphaproteobacteria > Rhizobiales > Xanthobacteraceae > JAVDCA01. The sequence goes on along the minus strand of CAWBRI010000009.1, from coordinate 42,494 downwards.
CTGGGGCCTGACCCAGCAGGAGTACTACAAGAAGGCCGGCGTCTGGCCGCTCGATCCGGAGGGCGAGGTCCTGGTCATGCTGATGATCGAGGACACGCTGGCGATCGAGAACCTCGACGACATCCTCGCCAAGGTGCCGGGCATCGGCCTGATCCTGATCGGCGAAGGCGATCTCAGCCAGGAGCTCGGCTTCCCGCGCCAGTACGAGCATCCGCAGGTGCTCGACGCGATGGCGCACATCGTCGAGACCTGCAAGAAGCACAAGGTCGCGGTCGGCCATCCGCATGTCGACTCGACCAATGTCGAGCGCATCCTCGGCGAGGGCTACACCTTCCTGATGGCGGCGCCGGTGCGCACCTTCGCGGCGCTCGACAAGGGCCGCCAGTTGGCGAAGCGGGGGTAAGATTTGGGGCGCCCGCGCGGCGTGCCGCCACTGCCGGCCGAATTCGCGGGGCGCTGTCGCGACGGCGGCGCCGGACGCCCGGCGCCGTGGCGCGCGGATCGTCCACCGCCGATGGCAGACGCCTGATCCGCGCAATGGCGCCATTGACCTGGATCAATTCGGAACCGGGCGGCTGATTTAACCTGGCCATGTTCTCGCGACCAGTCGTCGTCGACACCGTGCGGCCGGTCGAGACGCAATATTATTGACCCATAGGAGAATTGGTCATGACGCTTGCCAAGCTGACAGTCGCCGCCCTGATTCTCGCCCTTGGTCCGTGCTCCGTCGCGCGGTCGCAAGTCACGATCGACGTTGCGAAGATCACCTGCGATCAGTTCACGCTGTATAAGATCACGGACCCGCAAAACATTGCCATCTGGTTGAGCGGCTATTATCACGGCAAGCGCGACAATACTTTGGTCGACACCCAGCAACTGGCCGCGAACAACGAAAAAATCAAGACTTTCTGCCGGATGAAGCCCGAGGCGACCGTCATGCAGGCGATCGAAAGCGTCTTCGGCGCTCCCAAATAGCATTCGTCGCATACGCGACCGAGCGGACGCTCGGCGCACCATCGGGGCGGTGTTGATCGAGATCAATGCCGTTTTCCGATTTGGGGTGTAGACAAAAAAATCGCGCGCGGGGCTACCGACAGGAGCACGAAAATGACGACCCGAACATGCAGACTTTCAAGATTGGCATTGGCGGCTGCAGCCGGCGCGTTGTGTCTGTTCGTGAACGACAACATCTCGCTGACGCAACCGTCGAGCCTGGTGACGCAGGCAGACGCGCGAGTCGGCCGTCCGATGACACCGGGGAGCGTCGCCGGCGTGGCGCGGCGCACGACGCGCCGAGCCGTCGTGGGTGGAGCGATCGTGGGCGGCGCGGCCGTCGGCGGTTACTATGGGGGTTACAATACCGGCTGCTATCAAGACGCCTATGGCAGCACCGTCTGCCCGTAAGGCTGCGGCCAATATCGTTGCCGCAGGAGCGGGCCTGTCGGAACACGGCCGGGTTTATCCCGGCCGTGCCCTGAGGTCAGTTGCGTCGCAGCCGGCAACGCAGGCCGTACCGCATTAAGTCGCGGGTGACGCGCCACAGGATGATTTGCTGGCGGCTTTCACTCGGCGCGCCATGAAATCCGCGATACCGCGCTGACAGCCGGCCTGCTCAACGAAAAACCCCGGGCGGCTAGCCGGGGTTTTTCGACTGACCAATCCCTCAAAACGTGTTGGATTCCGATGCTGAATCAGCGCGCGAGTGAGCGGATATATTCCGCCAGGTTCTCGGATTCCGCCTGCGTCGGGCGAAAGTTCATCTTGCGATGCGGGCCACGCAAGGCAGCCACCAGCGACGCCGAATCGGGAAATTTCCTCGCCAAAACCTCGAACGGCGGCGCGTCTGCGAGTTCATCGCGCCGCCATGGCCCCACCGTATGGCATGGCGCACATCGACTTTCGGCCAGCCGCCGGCCGGTCTGCACATCCTGGGCGTTGACGGCCGTGACCGCAAAAGTCATGGCGAGTGTCAAAACGTAAAGCCACTTCACGCTGCGCGCTCCTGTCATAGTGCGCCCACGTCACCCACCCTGAGATCGGGAGCTGCATCCGATCCCAGGCTTGGGCTCCGATGTTCTTTATCAACGCCGACAAAGGCTCCTCGGCATTGACTTGGATCAACGCTGCTATCGCGGCCGTGGTCCCTTTGGCGGCGGCCCCCGCCAATCGCCCGCGCCCGCCGCCGGGGCCTGCCATTTCCGACGACATTGATTCCGATCAATGCGGTTGACGCGGGAACGCCGCCCATGGTCCCTTAAGGTGACGCATTATTCGACGCACCGAACGAGTATTGCCGTCGGGCGATTTTCGGGCGGGTCGTTGGGCGAGTCGTCCGCACATTCCGGTGTCGAGCATGCCAAACAAGATTTACCACGTCGCCGGGTTGCTGGCGGTTCTGGCGGGAGCGGTCTGGTTGCTGTCCCGCCGCTTCTATTTCACCGTCGCGATTCTGCTGGCGTGCGCGATCGTCGGATCGGCCGGCTTCGTCTACTTCTCCCAACCCACCGTCTTGAGCGTTGCGGTCGGCCCGGCCGACGGCCAGGACGCAAAGCTGATGAGCGCTTTCGAGAACGTGCTCGAAGGCCACCGGCTCGCGGTCCGCCTGCGGCCGATCGTGACATCCGGGTTGGAGGAAAATCGCGCCTTGCTGGAAAGCGGACGCGCGGACCTCGCGATCATTCGCGCCGATCAAGGGCTTCCGGCAGATTCCTCCGTCGTCATGATCGTGCGCACGAACGCCCTCGTGATCGTGGCGCCGTCGAAACTCGAGCTCGAAGCTTTCTCGGAGTTGAAGGGCAAGCGCCTGGGCCTCGTCGTGAGGTCGCCGCTCGATGAGCCAGGGTTCGCCAAGCTCCTCGGATTCTACGGCATGCAGAGCTCCGACGTGAAATTGACGGTCATCAAGCGAGACGAAGTAGCGGCGCTGACCGACGGCGGCCGCCTGGATGCGGTGCTGGTGTTCGGACCGATCTTGGACCCCGAGATTGCGGCCGTTGTCTATGCGGTCGACGCCAAGAAGAAAAAAGGGCCTTCGATCTTGGCGGTCGATCTGTCCGCGCTCGCGGAGAAGAACACGCTCGCGGCCAGCGAGGTGACCATTCCCAAGCACGCGTTTCCGCGCCGCAGGATTCCGGACGACGACGTCGACACGATCGGGGTTCCGACGATCTTGGCGGGCGACAATCCCAAGGGTCCGGTCCGGGCAAAAATCCGTGCACAGGCCGTCATGGAGATTGCCCGCAACCTGATCGAGCGGCGAAGCGAGCTGTCGCAGAAGGTCGGCCATCCCGTCAGCATCGAGAAGCCCGACAACGAGAAAGGCGTTCGCCTTCCCGTCCACCCCGGTGCCGCCGCTTATTTGGACGACACCGACATCAGCTGGTACACGCTGTTTTCGGACCAGATCTGGACGGTCTGGTTGGTCGGTGGGGCCGTCGCCACGGCATCGGTTGCCCTGCTGGGCTTTTTAAGAAAGCCGAATTCCGACCCCATGCGGGCTCGTCTGGACCGTTTGGGCTCGATCGCGAAGCGCGCGAGAACCAATCCCGAAGAGCTGGACGCCTTGACCGACGAGCTCGCCGACCTCGGCGCCGAGCTTGCGGCCCTCGCACACGCGCGCAACGGCAGCGCGGAAGAATTCGCCCCGGTCCAACTGGCATATGAAAATGCCCGCTTCGCCATCGATTCCGCGCGCACCCGGCAAACAAGGGCAACCGTCCCCTCGTGACACCCGAGTGATGTGGCGAAGCCGAACGCCCTTCGCGTCGGTCGCCTCATGTTACTCCGCCGCCGCCGGGGCCTTTTCGCGCGGGCGTGAGCCTGGCCGCAGCTTCTCCCGGATCGCCTGGAACATCACGTAGAGCGGCGGGATCGCGAAAATCCCGACGAACGACGCCGAGGATCATGCCGCCGAACACCGGCGTGCCGACGTCGCGCCGCGCGAGCTGGGAGGCGCCGGTCGCGATCACCAACGGGAGGAGACCGAGGATGAAGGCGAACGACGTCATCATGACCGGCCGGAAGCGCAGCCGCGCCCCTTCGGTGGCGGCCTCGAGCAGCGGAATGCCGTGCTCGCGCTTCTCCTTGGCGAACTCGACGATCAGGATGCCGTTCTTGGCGGCCAGCCCGATCAGCACCACCATGCCGATCTGCGCGTAGAGATCGAGCGTGAGGCGGCCGATCGCGATCGCCGCGAACGAGCCGAGCACGCCGATCGAGACGGACAAGCAGCACCGGCACGGGAATCGTCCAGCTCTCATACAGGCCGACCAGGAACAGAAAGGCGAACAGCACCGCGAAGCCGAGGATGATCGCGGTCTTGCCCTCGGCGCGCTTCTCCTGGAACGCGGTATCGGTCCATTCACCCGCATAGCCATCGGGAAGCGTCTTGGCGGCCACCGCCTCCATGGCCTGGAGCGCCTGCCCGGACGAGACGCCAGGCGCGGCACCGCCCTGGATCGTCACGGCGCGCAGGTTGTTGTAGCGGATGAGGGCCGGCGGACCGACCACGACCCGCACCTCGGCGAGGCTGCGCATCGGGATCATCTGGCCCTGGGCATTGCGCACGTTGATGCGATAGATGTCGTCGATGCTCGCCCGGTCCGATGCCTCGGCCTGCACGTTGCACCTGCCAGCGCCGGCCGAACAGGTTGACGTCGTTGACGTAGTATCCGCCGAGCGAGGCCTGCAGGGCCTGGAAGACGTCGCTCAGCTGCACGCCGAGGATCTGCACCTTGTCGCGATCGATGTCGAGATAGATCGACGGGTTGGTGGCCGAGAAGGTGGAAAAGACCCGGCTCAATTGCGGTTCCTGGTTCGCCGCCACGTTCAGGCCGCGCACCGCCTGTGCCAGCGCCTTCGGGTCGCCGCCGCGCAGATCCTCCAGCACATAGGTGAAGCCGCCGCCGGTGCCGAGACCGATGATGGGCGGCGGCGCCAGCGGAAGCACCGCTCCGCCGGCGATCTGGCGGAACTTTTCGCCGAGCCGCGCCATCACGGCCGGCACGCCGAGCGACCGGTCCTTGCGCTCCGCGAACGGCTTGAGCGTGACGACGATGAACGCCGCATTGGCTTGCGAATAGCTGTCGATGAAGTTCAATCCGACGACCGACGTATAGTCCGCGACCGCCGCTTCCTCCTTGAGGATCTTCTCGGTCTCCTGGATCACCTCCGAGGTTCGCGCAACCGAGGCGCCGCCCGGCATCTGGACGACCACGAAAAGCGCGCCCTGGTCGTCCTCCGGGCAGGAAGCCGGTCGGCGTGATCTTGGCGAGGCCGACCACGCCCGCCATCGCGAGCGCGACCATCGACGATGCCGATCACCGAGAAGCGCACGATGTGGGCGACGGCGGCGCCGTAGAGGTCGCGCACGCGATCGATCTCGCGCATGACCCAGCCGATCGGGCCGCGCCGCGGCCCGTGGTGCGGGCGGAGCAGCACGCCGCACAAGGCCGGCGACAGCGTCAGCGCGTTGATCGCCGACAGGAACATCGACACCGAGACGGTGACGGCGAACTGGCGGAACAGCTCGCCGGAGATGCCGGGAATGAAGGCGACCGGCACGAACACCGAGAGCAGCACCAGCGTGATGGCGATGATCGGCGCGGTGATCTCGCGCATCGCCTGCTTGGTGGCATCGCCCGGCGACAGCTCGGGATGCTCCTCCATGACGCGCTCGACGTTCTCGACCACCACGATGGCGTCGTCGACCACGATGCCGATAGCGAGCACGACCGCGAGCAGCGACACGGTGTTGGCCGAATAGCCGATCGCCTTGAGCGCGATGAAGGTGCCGATCAGGCTGACCGGCACCGCGAGCGTCGGGATCAGGGTGGCGCGCACGCTGCCGAGAAAGAGAAACACCACGATCACCACCAGGATGAACGCCTCGACCAGCGTCTTCAGCACCTCGTGGATGGTGTCGGTGACGAACACGGTCGGATCGTAGGTGACCTTCCAGGCGAGATCCTCGGGAAAGCGCTTCTCCAGCTCGGCGATCTTGTCCTTCACCGCCTTCAGCGTGGCGATCGCGTTGGCGCCGGGGCTCTGGTAGATCGCGATGGCGGCGGCCGGCCCGCCGTTGAAGCGGGTCTCGCGGTCGAGATTGGCGGCGCCGAGCTCGATGCCGCGCCACGTCGCGCAGCCGCAGCACCGATCCGTCCGGATTGGTGCGGATGACGATGTTCTCGAAGTCCGCGACCGAGGTCAGCCGGCCCTTGGTCTGGATGTTGAGCTGCAGCTGCTGGTCGTTCGAGATCGGGCGCGCGCCGATGCGACCGACCGCCGCCTGGACGTTCTGCGCCTTGATGGCGTTGATGACGTCGCCGGTGGTCAGGTTGAGGCCGGTGAGCCGGTCGGTCCGCACCCAGGCGCGCATCGAGTAGTCCTGCGGGCCCCACAGGCTCGCGTCGCCCACGCCCGGCGTGCTCTTGATCTGGTCGAGCATGTTGATGGTGACGTAGTTCGACAGGTAGAGCGGATCGTGCGTGTGCTTGGGCGAATAGAGCGCGATGACGCCGAGCAGCGCGGACGACTTCTTCTTGACCGTGACGCCCTGGCGCTGCACGTCCGGCGGCAGGCTCGACAGCGCGACCTGGACCCGGTTGTTGACGTTGACGGTGTTGATGTCGGGATCGGTGCCGAGCTCGAACGAGACGGTGAGCGTGTAGCTGCCGTCGTCGCCGCTCACGCTCTTCATGTAGATCAACTTGTCGACGCCGACGACCTGCGCCTCGATCGGCTGCGCGACGGTCTGCTCGACCACGCCCGAATTGGCGCCCGGATAGAACGTGGTGACCGAGACCTGCGGCGGCACGATGTCGGGATATTGGGCGATCGGGATGACGTAGAGCGCGAGCAGCCCGGCGATCGTGGTGACGATCGCGATGACGATCGGCGAGCCGCGGGCGGTCGACGAAGATGGCCGAGAGCATGGCATCAGCCTCCGCTGATCGTCTGTGGCATCGGGGTCGCGTGCACCGGCGCCCCGGGGCGCACGGCCTGCAGGCCATCGACGATGACCAGCTCGCCGCCGGAGAGGCCCTCGTCGATCACGACGCCCGTGCCCGACGCGCCGCCCGGGCTTGACGCGCCGGATGACCGCCTTGCCGTCCTCGACCACGAAGACATAGACGCCGTCCTGATCGGCGATCAGGGCGGCCTGCGGCACCACCACCTTTTCCTTCGGCGCTCCGATCTCCAGCTCGACGGTCACCAGCTGGCCGTCGATCAGAACGGCTTCGGGATTGGGGACGCTCGCGCGCGCGAGCACCGTATCGGTGGCGCGATCGACCGTCACGTCGATGAAATTGATGCTGCCCATCTGGTCGTACAGCGATCCGTCGGAAAAGCGAATGCGCACCTTGTAATCCTTGAAGTCCTGGTAGCCGGCCTCGCGTCCGGCTTCCCGTGCGCGCAAGAGCTCGCGCTGGCTGACCGGGAACGTCACATACATCGGGTCCTGGCTGACGATGATGGTCAGCACGCCCGTATCGGGGCCGACCACGTTGCCCTTGGTGATGTTGGTCTTGCCGACCTTGCCGTCGATCGGCGAGACGATGTCGGTGTAGCCGAGATTGATCTTGGCGGTGGCGAGGTTGGCCTCGTCCGTCATGATGGCGCCCTTCGCCTGGTCGTCGGCGGCCTTCGCCTGGTCGCGCGCCACCGCCGTGCCGGCCTGCTTGTCCAGCAGCTCCTGCGCGCGCTGCAGCTGGATCTGGGTCAGCACTTGCGCTGCCTTGCTGCGCTCCAACGCGCCCTGCGCCTGCTCGACCGCGGCCTGGAACAGCCCATGCTCGATGCGATAGAGCGGCGTGCCCGCCTTGATCAGCTCGCCTTCCTTGAACAGGACCTCTTCGAGATAGCCGGTCACGCGCGCCTTGACCTCGACGCGGTTGACCGCCTCGACGCGCCCGACGAACGTCTGCGTTCGCGTGATCGCGGTTCGTTCGGCCTTGACGACGCCCACCGTAATCGCCACCGGCGTCTGCTGCGCATGGGCAGAAAGCACAGACCCGCAAGTCAGAACAGCCGCGCAGAGCGTAAGGCGCATCGTGAGCTCCATCATTCTCCGCGACCGCGTACGACCCCGCATTCGCGACATGCATCGAAAACGTCAGAGTGCGTCGTGCGGGTGCGATTGAAGCACACCTTTGGTTCGCGCGGGAGGGCTCGTTTCAGTGTCCGCTGAACACGAGGATCTTGAACGGCAGCACCAGTGCCTGGAGCCGCAGAATCAGGGCGTGCACCAGCGCGAGGGCGTCGACCACGTGAAGAGCGGTCTTTCGCAGGGTGCCGGTCTTCGGGTCGCACGATCTCGTCGTGATTGCTCGAATAGGCGTTGGCGATGCAGCTGCTGCCGGGCGTGATGTCGTCGATCCCGCCTTGGTACAGAGGCTCGAGCAACGTGAGCAGCGTGCCCGGCTTGGTCACCTGCTGCAGGTCGATCAGCTGCTCGCCGCCGCGGAACTGGCCGGCCGCGATGTAGTCCTGCACGCTCGTGACCACCATCGGGATGACGGTAAACGGCTTGGACACGCAGGTGACCTCGGCGATCATTCCGTCCTTCATGATCTGCGCCTCGATCTGTCCGAACCCGGCGAACAGGGCTTTGCGCCCGGCGTCCTTGGGGATCAGGATGCCGGCCGACCGCATGATCGGAGTGACGATGTCGCCGACGCGCAGCGCGAACTGCTCCACGCGTCCGTCGACGCCGGCACGGATAACCATCTTGTCCAGCTCCACCTGGGCCTGCGCCAGCGCGGCTTCGGCGCTGGCCTTCTCGGCCGGCAGAAGGGTGGCGATCCGCTCCTCGATGGTCTCTTTTGCCGACAAGGCGGAAGCCACCCCGGCGCGGCGCCCTTGCTCGACGACCTGGAGCTTTTCGATGTCGCGGACCGCAACGATGCCTGCGCTGCGCCGTTGCAGCTCCTGCTTGGTCTCGAGCTCGTCCACCGCCTGCTGGTGGGAGCTCTTGGCTTCCTGAAGCTGATTGTCGGCCTTCTCGAGGTCCTTTCGCGCCACCGCCATTGCGGCGTCGACCTCGACGATCTTGCGCCGCGCGGTCTCCACCGCGGCTTCCTGCTTCGAGCTGTCCAGCCTGAAGATGGGCGCTCCCTTGGTGACCGGACCGCTGACACCGACATACACCTCGGCGACGCGGCCGGTGCTCTCGGAAATGATCGGAACGGTCCGGAAGAACAGCGTCACGTTGGTGGTGGCGGGGTGATTGTAGAAGACCGTCGTGATCAGGGACACGGTGAGAATCAGGCAGCCCGTGATGCCCCATCGCAACTCGAACCAGACCGAATAGAACGTGATCTCCTGGCCGATGCGCTTTCCCTGGACATATCGGCGAAAGAGATAATCCGGCAGGATCGTCAGCATCGAGCACAGCATGAGCTCAAGCATGGTTCCGCTCCTTCTTGGTGGACGCGGCGACCGCGGGCTTCTTCGGCGCCGCTGCGGCGGTCTCGCCTGGCTTGGACGCTTTGGCTACGGCAGCGGCTCCTCGGCCCTGTCATGGTGCGCTGCGCGGGCCGCGCTCTCGCGCGGGCTTTCGGCCGCATCCTCCGGCGGCTCGACCCCCGGCGATCTTGTCCACCGAGCCCGCGATCCGGCGCAGCGGCGTGCCGAAATCCGGGATGTCGATGAACGCGAGGATCAGGCCGGCGATCCAGAAGATATGCTCGTGCGTGAACAGCGAGATCAGGCCCAGGACCGCGACGATCTCCATCTGCACCTTGTCGCGTCTTGTGCGCGATATGCTCCGGCAGCGAGTGCAGCCGGAAGTAAAAGACGCCAAATGCGACGACGGCGACCACCAGAAACACGCCCATCACCGACCATCAGCACGTCGGTGTCACCGGGCGCGGTGATGAACAACGGCAGATGTTCGCAGCCTTCGGATGAAGCGGCTCAGCCATCCCCCCGGCGGCACTGCGGCAGCTCGCATCGTCCATTCGCGTCGCCTCCGTGTCGGCGTCAGTAGCGTTCGGCCACGAAGTTTCTTGCCCCGCAAGCCGGCCTGATCGTCGTACTTGCCCTTGTTCGACGCTTGGGCAGCTTGACCTTCTCGTGCGGCACCTTCTTGTAGGGAATCGGCTCAGGATGTGGGAGATGCAGTTGAGGCGCGCGCGCTTCTTGTCGTCCGAGCGCACGATGTGCCAGGGCGCGTGCTTGCTGTCGGTCGCCTCGAGCATCAGGTCGCGCGCCCGCGAATAGTCGTACCAGCGCGCGTAGGATTCGACATCCATCGGGCTCAGCTTCCACTGCCGCAGCGGATCGTCGATGCGCGCGGCAAACCGCCGCTCCTGCTCCTCCTGGCCGACCTCGAGCCAGATCTTGATGAGCGTGATCCCGACTTCGACGATCTGTTGCTCGAACTGCGGGGTGAGCTCGAGAAAGCGCTTGTGCTCCTCCTCGGTGCAGAAGCCCATCACGTATTCGACGCCGGCGCGGTTGTACCAGCTGCGGTCGAAGATGATCGACCTCGCCGGCCGCCGGAAAATGCTCGAAATAGCGCTGGATGAACATCTGCGTCTTCTCGCGGTCCGACGGCGCCGGCAGCGCGACCACGCGGAAGACGCGTGGGCTCACCCGTTCGGTGATGCGCCTTGATGGTGCCGCCCTTGCCGGCGGCATCGCGCCCCTCGAACACGATGATGGCGCGCAGACCCTTGTGCTTCACCCAATCCTGCAGGCGGCACAGCTCGACCTGCAGCTTGCGCAGTTCCTTCTCGTAAGTCCTTGCGCTTCATCTTTTTATCGGCGTGTTCCTTCGTCCTTATTTGCTTTTTTCCTTTTTCCGCCTTGTTTTGCCTTCGTGATGTCTGCTCGCGCGAAGCGCGAAGTGCCGGAGATCGTATCCTGCATCGGAGTTCTCCTAATCGATGATGTGATAGCCGCCGTCGATGTACATGGTTTCGCCGGTGATCAGCCGCGCCGCATCGAGCGCCAGGAACGCGGTGGCGGCGCCGACGTCGTCGATGCTCACCAGGCGCGGGCGGGCGCCTTTTCCTGGGCCTTGTCGAGCAGCTCGTCGAACTCGGGGATGCCCGAGGCGGCGCGCGTCGCCAGCGGCCCGGGCGAGATGGCGTGGACGCGGATGCCCTTGGGGCCGAGCTCCGCCGCGATGTAGCGCACGGCGCTTTCCAGCGCCGCCTTGGCGACGCCCATGATGTTGTAGTTCTCCACCACCATCTGGCTGCCGTAATAGGTCATGGTGAACAGCGTGCCGCCGTTCGTCATCAGCGGCTCGGCGAGATGCGCCATGCGGATGAACGACCAGCACGACACGTCCATGGTGGTCGCGAAGCCGTCGCGGCGCCACGTCGACGACGCGGCCGCGCAGCGCCTCCTTGGGCGAGAACGCGATCGAGTGGACGAGCGAATCGAGCTGGCCCCACTCCTTGCCGATGCGTTCGAACACCGCCTCCATCTGGCCGGGCTCGCTGACGTCCAGCGGCATGAAGATCTTCGCCTCGAGCTCGTCGCGCGAGCGGCTCGACGAACTTCTTCGCCTTCTCGTTGAGATAGGTGACCGCCAGGTCGGCGCCGAGCGCGCGCAGCCACTTGGCGCAGCCCCAGGCGATCGAATGGTCGTTGGCGATGCCGACCACGAGCGCCTTGCGGCCTTCGAGCGAGGCCCGTACGCGTGGAATGGTCATGCGGTCCTCGCTTTCTCGCGCCGGCGTTCGCCCTTGCCGGCGAGCAGCGCCAGGGTGTGACGGGCGATCATCAGCTCCTCGTCGGTCGGCACCACGTAGACCGGGACGCGGCTGTCGGGCCGCGAGATCAGCGGCCCGCGCGCCGCATTGGCGGCGGGATCGAGCTCGACGCCGAGCCAGGCCAGCTTCTTGGCGATGCGCGCGCGCATCGACGGCGAGTTCTCGCCGATGCCCGGCGGTGAACACGAAGCCGTCGAGCGCCGCCCAGCGCCGCCGCCAGCATCCCGGCGTTGAGGCCCGATGCGATAGGCGAAATAGTCGAGCGCGAACGCCGCCTTCGGATCGGCGCTCGCCTCGAGCTCGCGCACGTCGTTGCTGACGCCCGAAAGGCCCTTCAAGCCGCACTCGTGATAGAGCAGCTTCTGGACCGCCGCCGCGCTCATGCCTTTCTGGTCGATCAGATAAAGCACGACGCCGGGATCGATCTGGCCCGGGCGCGTTCCCATCGGCAGGCCGTCGAGCGCCGTGAAGCCCATGGTGCTCTCGACGCTGCGGCCATCCGACAGCGCGCACATCGAGGCGCCGCTGCCGAGATGGGCGACGATCACGCGCCCGTTGGCGATCGTGCGGCGCGACCTGCGGCAGGCGGCTCGGCGATGTACTCGTAGGACAGGCCGTGGAAGCCGTAGCGGCGCACGCCTTCGGCATAGAAGCGCTGCGGGATGCGCGTAATGATCCGCGAGCGCGCCGTGGCCGCGGTGGAAGGCGGTGTCGAAGCAGGCGACCTGCGGCAGTTCGGGGAAGCGCGCGCGGATCGAGCGGATCGGCGCCAGATTGTTGGGCTGATGCAGCGGCGCGAGCGGAACGTAGCGCTCGAGATGCGCGAGCACCTGTCGTCGATCAGGACCGGCCGGTCGTAGTCCGGGCCGCCATGCACGACGCGATGCCCGACCGCGATCAGGTTGACCTTTTGCGTCTCGCGCAGCCATGCGCCCACCGTCTGCATCGCGGCCGGGAGATCGGGGACTTCCTCGGCCGTATAGGTCCGGTCGATCAGCGTCGTTCCGTCGGCTCCGCTCGGCGCGCAAGCGGGCGCGCACGCCGATGCCGTCCATCTGGCCTTTGACGAGGCGCTTGAGATCGCCGGCGCCGTCGATTCCGAACAGCTGGAACTTGACGCTCGATGAGCCGGCATTGACGACGAGGATCGTATCCATGGCGGATCACGCGGCCGGCAGCGCCGCGATGCGGCGGCGCGCGTCGGCGTAAAGCACCGCGACCGCACAGGATGCCATGCGGGTGCGCACCGAATCCGCGCGCGAGGTCAGGATGATCGGCACGCGCGCGCCGAGCACGATGCCGGCGGCGTCGGCCTTGGCCAGGAACGTGAGGTTCTTGGCCAGCATGTTGCCGGCTTCGAGATCGGGCACGACCAGGATCTGCGCCCGGCCGGCGACCTCGGACTTGATGCCCTTGATCCTGCGCCGCCTCGGGATCGATGGCATTGTCGAAGGCGAGCGGCCCGTCGAGCAGGCCGCCGGTGATCTGGCCGCGATCGGCCATCTTGCACAGGGCCGCCGCCTCGATCGTCGAAGGGATCTTGGACGTCACGGTCTCGACCGCCGAAAGTATCGCGACCCGCGGCGTGCCGAGGCCGACCTGCGTCCACAGGTCGATCGCGTTCTGGACGATGTCGCGCTTGGCGTCGAGGTCGGGAAAGATGTTGATCGCGGCGTCGGTGATGAACAGCGTCTCCGCATAGGTCGGCACATCCATGACGAAGACATGGCTGATCCGGCGTGCCGTGCGCAGGCCCGTCTTGGAGGACGTGACGGCGCGCATGAGCTCGTCGGTGTGCAGGCTGCCCTTCATCAACAGCTCGCCCTTGGCCTCGTGGATCAGTTGGACAGCCTTCGCGGCCGCCGCCTCGCTGTGCGCGGCGTCGACGATCTCGAAGCGGCCGATGTCGAGCTTGTGCGCGGCCGCGACGGCCGCGATCTTCGCGCGCGGGCCGACCAGGATCGGGACGATGATCCCGAGTTCCGCCGCTTCGATCGCGCCGCGCAGCGACGTCTCGTCGCATGGATGCACCACGATCGTCGTCGCCGCCGTGACTTGTTTGGCGCGGACCATCAAGCGCTCGTATTTGGCGTGTGGCGTGTGCGCAACAGTACTGACCTGAGGCTTTGCCATGGGGGCGTTCCTTCATGCTGGCGGGAGATGCTCCCGCTCATCGACCAAGCGCTAAAGTCTTTCTCGCAGGAACTCATGGACCACCCTCCCCCGCGCGCCTTGATTTACATCAACCGAAAATGGACGAGGCGATTCTCGGAATGTCAAAGCAGCGTCACGCCGGACGCGGCCGGAGGTAGAGCATCCAATATGCACCCGCGACCAGGAACGCGCCGCCGATGACATTGCCGATCGTCACCGCGGCCAGGTTCCGCGCGAACCCCGCCAAGGACAGCCCCGCGAAAGCCTCCGGCGACGAATGAATGACCTGCCAGAACGACGAGCCTGCCTGAATCTTGACCAGAAGCCCAAACGAGATGACGTACATGTTTGCGACCGCGTGCTCGAACCCGCTGGCCACGAAGGCCGCGATCGGCAGCATGACAAGCAGCGCGCGGTGGGCGGGCAGACGGGTCGAGAGCGAGATCCAGATCGCAAGACAGACCAGCACGTTGCACAGAATGCCGAGCAACAGGGCTTTGTCGAACGGGAGTGCCGACTTCGCTGCTGCGGTCTGCAGCGCGCTCAGCCCCACCAGGCCTCCGCCGAACTGATGATGTCCGGCAAGGAATACCAGCATCGCCGTGCTGACCGAGCCGATGAGATTGCCGATCCAGACCAATGCCCAGGCGCGCACGACGCGGACGGTCGACAGGCGCCGGTTCGCCCACGCCATCACCATCAGCACGTCGCCGGTAAAAATCTGGGCGCCGGCGAGCAATACGAGGCTGAGACCGAGCGCGAACACGAAGCCTGCCACCACGCGGGCGATACCGAAGGGCATCACGTCCTGCGACCCGGCCAACGCCACATTGGAGAAAATCGCCCCGAAGGCGATGAACGCGCCGCCCAGCACGCCGAGCGCGACCAGCGTGAACGCATCCTGGCCGGCTTTGGCGACGCCATCGGCCTCGGCCTTGCCGGCCATCTCGGGCGGCAGCCTGCCCTCGATGCCGGCGAGCGCAACGAGGTGATGCGCGCCAGCCGAGGCGTGCGGATCAGCCGCCACCGGAGGCCACCAGCAAGCCGACGATCTGCACCGCGATGACCTTCACGAGGGTCATCGACGGGAAGATCATCGCATAACCGATGTCGGGCCGGTCGGTCGGCGCCATGCGCGTCGAGTAGGCGAGGATCGCTGGATTCCCGGTCGCGCCCGACGTGATGCCCACGAGGTCGTCGAAGGGAATCTTGAACAGATAGTAGCCGACGGCCAGGACGATGATCACGGTGGACAACAGCACGACCACCCCATCCAGCAGCAACAGCAAGCCGCTCTCGGACACGGTCTTGACGAACGGCTGGCCCGCATTGATGCCGACCGCCGCGAGGAACAAGGCCAGCCCGAAGTTGCGCAGCACGATATTGGCCGGCAGCGGCATCACCCAGAGCAGCGGTCCGGTGCGGCGCAGCTTGCCGAGGATGAGGGCGACGATCAGCGGGCCGCCCGTGATGCCGAGCGTGACCTTGCCGACGCCTGGGATGGGAACTGGGATCAGTCCCAGCAGCACGCCGAGCACCATGCCGATGCCGAGCGAGACGTAGCTGAACTCCGCCGTCGACTTCACGCTGTCGCCGAAGTGCCGGCGCACCTCCTCCTGACGGGCCGGCGGGACGATCAGGCCGACGCGATCGCCAAATTCCAGCGTGAGATCGGGCGTCGGCACGATATCCATGTCGTAGCGCCGGACATGCAGCAGATGCAGCGGAAAGCCGGTCGGCAGCGGCAGCTCGGACAGCGGCACGCCGATCAATCCCGCCTTGGAGACGAAAACCCGGATGTAGTTGAGCGACGCGCGGTCCTTGACGATGCGTCCCTGCTGCAATTCGCCGAGCTTCTTGGCGGCTTCGTCGATCGACTCCTGCCGATCGGCGACAAGCAGGACGCCATCCCCGGCGCCCAGCACCAGCTCGGGCGACGGCACGACGTTGCGGCTCTCCTTGCGGACGACCGAGACCTGCACGCCGGCCGGCAGGTCGCCGATCAGCTCGGCGAGGGTGTGGCCCCCATAGGCCGCGCCGAGCGTGACCTCGCCCATGTGGAAACGCTGGGTCTTGGGCGGAAATTTCGGCTTCACCAACTGCGTCATGAAGTAGATGCAGAGAATCGGCCCGATCACGCCGAACGGATAGGCGACCGAATAGCCGATCGAAGGGTCGCTGTTCTTCATGACGTCGAGCGCGGCCTGCAAGGTCGCGGTGCTCGTCATGGAGCCGGCAAACAGGCCGAGCGTGTGGCCGACCTTGATGCCGAACGCCTGCCCGACGCCGAGCGCGACGACGAGAGCCGGCGCCGACTGCGACGAAGGCCAGAAGATTGTATTTGCGCCCGTCCGCGCCCGTCATGCCTTCGAAGAACTGCCGTCCGTACAGGATGCCGATGCCGTACAGGAACATGATAAGGCCGATGAGCGATATCGGCCCCGTGATCTGCGCTTTCGGCACCAGCCCGCCGATCGCGAGACCGACGAACAGAACGGCCCCGACGCCGAGCGAAAAGCCGAAGATGTTGATCTGTCCGACCAGATAGCCGAGGCCGATCGCGAGGAATATCGCGAGGATCGGCTGGGTTCCGACGATGTCGCGGGCAAGGTCCAACATGGGAAAATCTCCGGTTTCGGGCAAAGCGCCGTCGGCTAAAACACGCGGATCAACGCACGTTGCAGCCGGCGGCGCGGAACTGGTCGAGCACCCGCTTGATGAGGTCGGGCGTGGGGGTCGGCGTGTTTTCGTGTTGGTAGGCAAGCTTCATCGCCTTCCACTTGAAGGCGCCCATCTGGTGGAACGGCTGCACCTCGACCCATGCGACGTTCTTCATCGGCGCGACGAAGCGGGCGATGCCGTCGACATTGGCGGGATCGTCGGTCGCGCCCGGCACCAGGGTGAACCGCACCCAGGCCGGCTTGCCGAGGGCGGCGAGCCGCTCGGCGAACCGCAGGGTGGGCGCGAGCTCGCGGCCGGTGACCGCCTTGTAGGTGTCGGGATCCGAGCTCTTGATGTCGAGCAGGACGAGATCGAGCACCGAGAGATAGTCGTCGTCGACCCGGTCGCCGAGAAAGCCCGACGTCTCGATCGCGGTATGCAGGCCCATCTGCTTGGCGCCGGCGAGGATGCCGCCGGGTGAACTCGAGCTGCACCATCGGCTCGCCGCCCGAGATGGTGAAGCCCGCCGTCGAGCGAGCGCAGCGCCGGCGCGAACGAGCGCAAGCGCTCGATCACCTGCTGGGCCGAGATGTAGGTCCCGTCCTTCAGGTGCCAGGTATCCGGATTGTGGCAGTAGGTGCAGCGAAGCAGGCAGCCCGAGACGAACAGGACCGCCCGCAGGCCCGGGTCCGTCGTAGCGCGAGGACGTCTCGTAGGAATGCGACGTAGCCGTACGCGCCCTTCGATTGATCCTGAAACTGCGCCTCGTCCGGCGCGTCGGGCGAAAGCCCGACGCGCAGGTCGTGCCGGCTGCCGGCCTCGAGCGTGCCGACATGCGGCTCCAGTGCGGTGAGGTCCGACATGGCCGCCTCCTCAGACCTGGCCGTGGAAGGTGCGGCTGATCACGTCGCGCTGCTGCTCCTTGGTCAGCCGGACGAAGTTCACCGCGTAGCCGGACACCCGGATGGTGAGCTGCGGATACTTGTCCGGATGCTTCATCGCGTCCTCGAGCGTCTCCTTGTCGATCACGTTGAGGTTCATGTGGAACCCGCCGTGGCCGAAATACACGTCGAACGCCTTGACCGCCGCGTCGACCAGCTCGCTCGGGCGACAGGTGCGCCTTCTGCGGCGCGACCGAGACCGTGTAGCTGATGCCGTCCTGCGAATCGGCGTAGGGCAGCTTGGCGACCGACAGGCAGGAGGCGAGCCAGCCGTGGCTGTCGCGGCCGTGCATCGGATTGGCGCCGGGCGCGAAGGGCTCGCCCTTGCGCCGGCCGTCCGGCGTGTTGCCGGTGGCCTTGCCGTAGACCACGTTCGAGGTGATCGTCAGCACGCTCTGCGTATGGGTCGCGCCGCGATAGGTCGGGTGCTTGCGGATCTTCTGCATGAACCGCGTCACGAGGTCGGCCGCGATCGCGTCGACCCGGTCGTCGTTGTTGCCGAACTGCGGAACCGGCTTCTTGCTCTCGTTGCGGTAGTCGACCACGAGACCGGTCTTGTCGCGCACCACGTGGACCTTGCCGTACTTGATCGCCGCCAGGCTGTCGGCGACGACCGAGAGGCCGGCGATGCCGAACGCCATGGTGCGCAGGACGTCGCGATCGTGCAGCGCCATCTCGAGGCGTTCGTAGAAGTACTTGTCGTGCATGTAGTGGATGCAGTTCATCGCGTGCACGTAGGTGCGCGCCAGCCACTCCATCGTCGGTGTCGAACTTCGCCATCACGTCGTCGAAGTCGAGCACGTCGCCGGTCACCGGCGGCGCCGCGGGCGCGATCTGGTCGCCCGAGACCTCGTCGCGGCCGCCGTTGATCGCGTAGAGCAGGGCCTTGGCGAGGTTCACGCGGGCGCCGAAGAACTGCATCTGCTTGCCGAGCCGCATGGCCGAGACGCAGCACGCGATGCCGTAGTCGTCGCCCCAGTAGGGCCGCATCAGGTCGTCGTTCTCGTACTGGAGCGACGAGGTGTCGCGGCTGATCTTGACGCAGTAGCGCTTGAAGGCGGGCGGCAGGTGCTGCGACCACAGCACCGTGATGTTCGGCTCCGGCGCCGGCGCCGAGATTGGTCAGCGTGTGCAGCATGCGGTAGCTGCTCTTGGTCACCAGCGGGCGGCCGCTCAGATCGACGCCGCCGACGCATTCGGTCGCCCAGTACGGGTCGCCGCTGAACAGCGCGTCGTAGTCCGGCGTGCGCAGGAAGCGCACGATGCGCAGCTTCTGCACCAGCTGGTCCCACAGCTCCTGCGCGCCGGCCTCGTCGAGCACGCCTTCCTTGAGGTCGCGCTCGATGTAGATGTCGAGGAAGGTCGAGATGCGGCCGATCGACATGGCCGCGCCGTTCGCCTCCTTGATGGCGCCGAGATAGGCCGAGATAGGTCCACTGCACCGCCTCGTGCGCGTCCGTGGCCGGCCGGCGCAGATGTCGCAGTCGTAGAGCTTGCCCATCGCGGCGAGGTCATCGAGCGCGCGCATCTGCTCGGCGAGCTCCTCGCGCACGCGGATCACCTCGTCGGTCGGCCACATGTCGTCGACCTGGGCGCGCTCGGCCTGCTTGGCCTCGAGCAGGCGGTCGACGCCGTAGAGCGCGACGCGGCGGTAGTCGCCGATGATGCGGCCGCGGCCGTAGGCGTCGGGCAGGCCGGTGATGATGCCGGACTTGCGGCATTTCATGATTTCCGGCGTGTAGGCGTCGAACACCCCGTCGTTGTGGGTCTTGCGGTACTTGGTGAAGGCCTCGTGGACCTGCGGGTCGGGCTCGAAGCCGGCGGCCTTGAGGCCCGCCTCGACCATGCGCAGGCCGCCGTACGGGAAGATCGCGCGCTTGAACGGCTGCGTCGGTCTGCAGGCCGACGATCACCTCGTTGTCGCGGTCGATGTAGCCGGCCTTGTGCGCCAGCAGGGTCGACGGCGTCTTCGCGATCGACCGCGAGCACGCCTTTCTTTCGCTCCTCCTCGAAATAGGGCTGCAGCTTTGTCCCACACCGCCTTGGTGCGCTTGGACGGACCGGCGAGGAATTTCTCGTCGCCGTCATAGGGCGTCACGTTGGCGATGATGAAGTCGCGCACATCGACGGTGGTGCGCCAGCGACCCGGCTTGAAATCGCGCCAGCACCGTGCGTCCTTGACGCTCTTGGGCAGTCCAGCTGTGCCTTCCATAGTCGCGCTCCCTGGAAAAGAGCCTCCCGCCCGTCGCATGATGTTTTTGTTTCCGAGCGCCGGGCATTGATCTGAATCAACGCGCTCCGGATGTTCGCGACGTTGCGAGCCGCGAATTGGCGGCGGGGCGGCGGCGAAGAATCGGGTCGATGACTTGCTTATGAATGGTTTTGATCAAAAGTCTTACGCGTAAGGTATTATCCGGCCAAAGAACATCGCTCTGACGAGCGCAGCGGGTCTTGAAAAATATATACAAGAGATCCGGCGGAACCTTTTTCGGCGCCCCACGTTGTTACTATCAATCTTGCTGACTGGAACAACTACGAGATCACCCGTACGCGTGCCAGGCGACGATCGAGGCCGCCGTAAGGTGGCGCATGAGCGACGCGCTCAAGCCCATGATCGCGCGACTTGTTCGTCTATTTTCAATGGGATAACGCCGGTTCCGTCGGCGCTCTCCCTCTATCCGCCAGCACGAACGCCCCCGGCACGCCCCAACCTATCGGTGTCGGGGAGCGCACCGAAGATCGCGTGTCCGACCGTGCTCAAGAACCGCGCTGCGAGCCGGCACGCGGGATCGTATCGCGTCGGCCATCTGGCGAACGCGCACCGTTGATTTGCATCAAAACCTTCTCCCGCCTTTACTGCCTAGAAGGTGAGCCATCGGCCACAAAGGCCGTTCACCTTCACGGGAGATTACAAATGACAGGTCCAAGGTCCAGGTCGGCGATACTCGTCGCCGCGACCGTCGCCATGATGTCGAGCGTCTCGACGCTCGCAATCGCTCAATCGCAGGATGCCGCTCGCAGCATCGCCAACAACGAGAGCATTTTCATCGACGCAAAGTCGTTCACCGTCACCCCGGGAAAGTCCAAGGATGACGTCGCCGCCCAGATCAAGAATCTCGGTGCGCGAGAAATGGGGCCAGCCGCAATCGTTTTCCGCTCGGCCGACAAGCTGTACATCGTCGATGTCGTCGTTCCTTCCGAGAAGAGCGCTCTGTACGACCCGGCAATCACCCGCCAGCAGCCGCAGGGCCTGCGCGACAACGACTACGCTCGCCAGCAGCCACAGGGTCTGCGTGACCAAGACTACGCACGCCAGCAGCCGCAGGGTCTGCGCGACAACGAGTACGCTCGCCAGCAGCCGCAAGGATACCGCGATCTGACCGAGGCGGAGATGGCACGGCAAAAGGGCCTGCGCGACAGCGACACCGCGCGCCAGCAGCCGCAGGGTCTGCGCGACAACGACTACGCTCGCCAGCAGCCGCAAGGATACCGCGATCTGACCGAGGCGGAGATGGCACGGCAAAAGGGCCTGCGCGACAGCGACACCGCGCGCCAGCAGCCGCAGGGTCTGCGCGATACCGAAGTCGCACGTCAGCAGCCACAAGGCCTGCGCGACAGCGACTACGCTCGCCAGCAGCCGCAGGGTCTGCGCGACAGCGACACCGCGCGCCAGCAGCCGCAGGGTCTGCGCGATACCGACGTCGCACGCCAGCAGCCACAAGGCCTGCGCGACAGCGACTACGCTCGCCAGCAGCCGCAGGGTCTGCGCGACAACGACGTCGCTCGCCAGCAGCCACAGGGTCTGCGCGACAACGACGTCGCTCGCCAGCAGCCACAGGGCCTGCGCGACAACGACGTCGCTCGCCAGCAGCCGCAGGGTCTGCGCGACAACGACGTCGCTCGCCAGCAGCCACAGGGCCTGCGCGACAACGACGTCGCTCGCCAGCAGCCACAGGGTCTGCGCGACAACGACGTCGCTCGC
The DNA here is from genome assembly GCA_963791155.1 of uncultured Pseudomonadota bacterium. Classification (GTDB taxonomy): domain Bacteria; phylum Pseudomonadota; class Alphaproteobacteria; order Rhizobiales; family Xanthobacteraceae; genus JAVDCA01. The sequence continues at coordinate 21,030 of CAWBRI010000009.1, read as the reverse complement.
CAGCAGCCACAGGGCCTGCGCGACAACGACGTCGCTCGCCAGCAGCCACAGGGTCTGCGCGACAACGACGTCGCTCGCCAGCAGCCACAGGGTCTGCGCGACAACGACGTCGCTCGCCAGCAGCCACAGGGCCTGCGCGACAACGACGTCGCTCGCCAGCAGCCGCAGGGCCTGCGCGACAACGACGTCGCTCGCCAGCAGCCACAGGGTCTGCGCGACAACGACGTCGCTCGCCAGCAGCCACAGGGTCTGCGCGACAACGACGTCGCTCGCCAGCAGCCACAGGGCCTGCGCGACAACGACGTCGCTCGCCAGCAGCCACAGGGCCTGCGCGACAACGACGTCGCTCGCCAGCAGCCACAGGGCCTGCGGGACAACGACTACGCTCGCCAGCAGCCGCAAGGATACCGCGATCTGACTGAGGCGGAGATGGCGCGGCAAAAGGGCCTGCGCGACAGCGACACCGCGCGCCAGCAGCCGCAGGGTCTGCGGGACAACGACTACGCTCGCCAGCAGCCGCAGGGCCTGCGCGATACCGAAGTCGCACGTCAGCAGCCACAAGGCCTACGGGACAGCGACTACGCTCGCCAGCAGCCGCAGGGTCTGCGCGATACCGAAGTCGCACGTCAGCAGCCACAAGGCCTACGGGACAGCGACTACGCTCGCCAGCAGCCGCAAGGCCTGCGGGACAGCGACTACGCTCGCCAGCAGCCGCAAGGCCTGCGGGATATCGACGTCGCACGCCAGCAGCCGCAAGGCCTGCGGGATATCGATGTCGCACGCCAGCAGCCGCAAGGCCTGTGGGATACCGACGGTTACGCACGCCAGCAGCCGCAGGGCCTCCGGGACAGCGACGTCGCACGCCAGCAGCCGCAGGGTCTGCGGGACAGCGACATCGCACGCCAGCAAGCGCAAGGCCTGCGCGATATGGATCCGGCGATCGAGCGTCAGCGGGCCTACCTGATGGACCCGGATTACCTGCACTTCAAGCTGAAGAAGACTTTCCAGGAAGTTTGGAGCGCCGGCAACAAGTCCTGAGAACGTAGGTAGACGTGGGGAGTGGACATTGCGGGTTCAGACCTGTCGACCCGTCGTGTCCGCTCCCCCCGTTGTAGAACTCGCCTTTCGAGATCAGCGCCGACACCTTGCCCCCACGGGTCTGGGACACGCACCCAGGCAGGAGAATCCGATGACAATTGCCAGCCGCCGGTCGCCGGGCATCTTCGTCGCCATCGTGCTCGCCTTCGGCGCATGGGCCTCGACGGCCGCCCGGGCGCAAGACGCCGCAAGCCAGGACCTCAAGGGGACTGCGGCGCAAGCGCCAACAGGAACGATCCACATCGCATACGAGGCGCCCAAGAACCCCGAGCACCAGAAGATCTACGAGCTGGTCAAGGAGCGCCATGCGCTCGAGAACCTGCAGAAAATATTCAGCGTGTTCCGCCTGCCCGTCGACCTGACCATAAAGACGGTCGGATGCGACGGCGTCTCGAACGCCTGGTATCGAGCGTCGAAAAGTCAGGCCCGACGGTACGCCTCTGCTATGAATATTTGCAGGAAATATGGCAAAGCATGCCGAAGGAGACGACTTCGGCGGGGGTCACGCCGAGCGACGCGATCGTCGGGCAATTGTTTTTTGCCATGACGCACGAGCTCGGGCATGCGATGTTCGATATTTTCGATGTCCCCATATTCGGTCGCCAGGAAGACGCGGCCGATCAATTCGCCGCCTACATCATGCTGCAATTCGGCGGGGACCGGGCGCATCGACTGGTCACAGGCGCCGCGTATTCGTACAGAGCATACATCAAGGACTACAAGCAGAAGCCCAATGTGACATTGCCGCTGGCGGCTTTTTCGAGCGACCACGGCTCCCCCGAAGAGCGATTCTACAATCTGCTCTGCATGGCCTATGGCTACGACGCCAAGGTCTTCGCCGATCTGGTCGAGAACGAATACCTTCCCAAGACGCGAGCCAAGAATTGCCTCTTCGAATACAAGGACCTCGAATACGCGTTCCATCAGGTCTTCGGCCCGCATGTCGACAAGGAGATGGCGAAAAAGGTGCTGGAGACGAAATGGTTCACCGGCGCGAGCCCTCGGCCGGCTCCGCGGTAGGTGGAAATGGGCGGGCTGCCAATGATAAGCGGGGATTTGGAGGGAGTGGCGGTCGTTTGCGTCATCGATGATGACGCTCACGTGCGCGACGGGGTCTCGAGCCTTCTCCGCTCGGTCGGCCTGCAGGTCGAGGTCTTCGATTCGGCGCTACAGTTCCTGCACAAGGAGCGGCCGCCCGGTCCCTGCTGTCTCGTCCTGGACGTGCGGATGCCGGGCTTGAGCGGCATCGATTTCCAGGCCGAGCTCGCCAAGCGGAACATCTATCTTCCGATCGTTTTCATCACCGGCCACGGCGATATTCCGATGTCGGTCAAGGCCATCAAGGCCGGAGCCGTGGAATTCCTGACCAAGCCGTTTCGCGAGCAGGATCTGCTGGATGCGGTGCGGGTCGCACTCGACCGCGATCGGGACAGGCGCCAGGCCGAGGGCGTGGTTTCCGACCTGCGGGCCCGCTTCGAAACACTGACGGCGCGCGAGCGGGAGGTCGTCGCATGGGTGACCATGGGGCGGATGAACAAGCAGGCCGCGGCGGAGATCGGCATCAGCGAGATCACCGTGAAGGTGCACCGCCACAACGCCATGCAGAAGCTGGGCGCCAAATCGCTCGTGGACCTGGTCAGAATGGCCGACACGCTGGGGATTCGCGCGGCAAAGAAACCTGTCGACTAAACCTAGGTTTAGTTCCGTCATCATTTCGTACAGCAACTTCGATCCCCATATAATTCTCGGGTGCCCGTGAGGCGCGTATAAACAAACAACAGCGATCAATCATCAGGCCGGGGCGGATCAAGGCGCATGATATCCATTGTCGATGATGATGCGATCGTCCGCGACGCAACCCTGAACCTCGTGCGATCTCTTGGCCTTGCGGGAGCTACTTTTGCGTCAGCCGAGGAATTTCTGGGTTCGGATCGCGTGAACGACACCGCGTGCCTGATCGCCGACGTCCAGCTTCCCGGCCTGAGCGGAATCGAGCTGCAGACGCGTTTGCGTACCGCAGGGAATCAGACCCCCGTCATTTTTATCACCGGCTTCCCGGAGGCGCGAATTCGGGCGCAGGCGCTCGATGCCGGCGCCATCGGCTTTCTGAGCAAGCCTTGCGATGCCGAAACGTTGATCGATTGCCTCGACAGGGCTCTCTGCTCGGACTGCGCCGGGAAACTGGATGAGTGCCCCCCAATGGCGGTTGCGGAATGCGAGCGCCAGGCGACGGCTAAACCAAGGTTAAGGGAGCCGAGCCGTTCCGACCAAGGCACCTCACTCAAGGTCAATCGACGCTCTCCGGGTTGTTAACTAATTCTTAACCTCGAGGGCCGGCGGTCGATTTCGCGAATCCGCTCCGCAAGCGGCGGGACATCGGCAGGCCGGCAGCACGTTTCCCTGAGGGAGGGTCCAATGACTGCCGCATTATCCACGCGTGACGCCTTGCTGGCTCAAATCCCGGACTTGCGTGCATCCGCCTTCATGCTGTGCGGCAACAAAGACCGCGCCGATGACTTGGTGCAAGACACGCTGCTCAGCGCCTGGGCGCACCGTAGCGACTTTAAGGATGGCACCAACATGGGTGCCTGGCTGTTCACGATCCTGCGGAACCGTTTCCGGACCGAATTTCGCAAGTCGCGCCGGTGGGTCCAGGATGTGGATGGACAGTACGCCGAACGGCTGACGAGCAAGCCCGAACAGGAAGGCTGGAGCATCTCGGCAGACCTTCGTTATGCACTCGCGCAATTGCCGGCGCCGCAGCGTGAAGCCGTCATCCTGGTCGGGGCCGCGGGCTTGAGCATCGAGGAAGCGGCCGCAGTCTGCGGATGCGAAGCCGGAACGATCAAGAGCCGCACCAACCGAGGGCGGGCCCGTCTCGCCGAGCTCCTGGCGGATACCGGCCCGGACGCCGACGAGCGCGTACAGGTGAATTCGACAGCCCGCGTCGCGGCGGCGCGATCGCCACTTGGGGCCGAAGCCGCGATGGCTTCCACCCTTCTCTAGACCGACCAGGGCAAGATGCGACATGAAGATTTGATGAGAGTTCGAGCCACGAACATCGGGAGTTGACGAGATGTCGGACCAGGTCGCGCTGATGAATTGGGTGCATCGTCAGAACATCGAACGTTACCTGCGACTTATGGAAACCCAGCTGACATCCATCGAACGCAGGTTCATCGAGCAACGCATCGCCGAGGAACGGGCCGCCCTGCGCGTGACGGTGGAGATCGCCAGATCCTCGAGGCCGGCATTGGCGGAAGCTAGGCGGCCTTGACCGGCCCATCATGAGGGGCCCTTTCCGCCTGTCCTTGCGCCTTCGCGTCCTGCGCCTGCTACCCGGCCGCCGGCAGTGCGAGATGAAACATGGTGCCGAATTGAGCGCCCCGGGAAGCCCATAGCTTGCCGTGATGGGCCTCGGCGATGGACCGGCAGATCGACAGGCCCATTCCCATTCCCTTGGCCTTGGTGGTGAAGAACGGCTTGAACATGCGATCGGCGTCGCTCGGATCGATTCCGGGCCCCGAATCCTCGACCCGCACCAGCACGTCTCGGCCCTCATAGGGCTCCGACACCACTCTCAGGAGCCTCGGCCGGTCCGTCACCAGATCCATTGCTTCGGCGGCGTTCATCACCAGGTTCATGACGACCTGTTGCAGCTGCACCCTGTCCCCCAGCACCGGCGCAAGCCCGGCGGTGAGCGCCGTTTCAACCACTATGCGGTGATCCTTGAGGTGGCCGGCGAGAAGCTCGAGGACATCGCGAATAAGGCCGTTGACGTCAACCGGCGCGGATTGCGCGCTTTCCTTCCTGAAAAACGCCCTGACATGCTCGATCACCTCGGCCGCATGGTGGCCGGCGTCCATGATCTTCTTGAATGCCGCGCGTGCCTCGTCGAGGTTGGGCACCGTACCTGTCAGCCAGCGCAAACCCGCGGCGGCATGCGTCACGATGCCGGCGAGCGGCTGGTTGACCTCGTGAGCGATCGAGGCGGACAGCTGGCCTGCGGTCGCCAGGCGGTTCACGTGGGCAAGCTCGAACAAGCTGGCGCGCGCCAGCGCCTCCGCGACGCGACGCGCCCGGTGCTCATAGACCAGACCGCCGATCAGCGCGGTTTGCAGCAGAATCACGCCGATGACCAGGATGATTTGCCAGCGATAGCGGTCCCATAAGTCGAGCTCGCGAAACCGGACTTCGCTGGCGGCAGGCAACCGATCCTCGCTGACATTCCAGCGTTGGAGCGTGCGCCAGTCGAACACCGGCTTGATGGAATTACCCGGAGCGACCGGGATCGTCGAGACGTTTTCGCCGTCGATGATCCGCAGGGCGAGTTCGCCCGCTTCGGCGCCCATCACACCGGGACGTGCGACGAAGCCTCCCGCCGCACCGAATCCCACCTGGGTCTCGACCTGGACCACAATCGGGCGGTTTGCGACCGAAACAATCTCGGCGAGCGCGTCGCGCGGGGTGAAGGTCATGCCCGCGCCATCGACGAAAATCGACGTATAGAGAATCGCCGTATCCGGCGGCAGGGTTGCCACTCGCTCCTTGATCACGGCCATCGGCAAGCCGGTCAGGTCGATGATCTCCATGCGGTTCTGGTAGGCGGGCAATTCCCGGGTCAGGCTGCTTCTGGAAGACAGCACGACCCAGGGTTCGCCGATCAATGCCAATCGTTTGAGGTCCGGTACCATTGCGTGTGCCGCGGCAACCCCGTCGCGCAGAGTCATCCGGAAGGTCTTTCCGGTGACGTCGGAGGGGAGCACCGATTGCGCGAGCGTGGCTTCGTTGACGAAGGCAAAGACCACAGGCACCGCGGGCCACAGCGATTCCCGCCACCCCAGCACGCGTTGCAGGCCCTCGAACCCGAAGACCACAATGACCCCTATCGGCTTTTTTCGATACTTCTCCTCGAGTGTGGCGCGCATGAGCGCTTCGTATTGCGGTCCACTGAAGCGGGAGAGATCCAGGAACTCGGTATAGGCGGTAACCGGCGCCACCGAGGCGCGGCTCAGGGTCGTTCGAAGGGCGGAATAGATCGCAGTGTTGAATTGGCCGTACGGACCGAGCTGATCGATGATCAATACCGAGCGCGGCAACGGCTCCGCCGCCAAGCAGAGGGAAGGCAACAAGCTTGCAATGAGCCAGCCAAGGATCGGCGCAAGGATGCAGCCGAGCCTACGTGGTTTGCTTGAAGCGGCGTCTTGCTTACGTCCGTGCGATCGCATTGAAAATCCAAGAAATTCAACCTCCTTTAGATCAGCGTCGCGTCCCGATCGAATTGACGTAGATCAAGTCGAGATGCCCACTTCTTTCTTATGATTTATCGTCGTTTTGGTTGCCCTTTTCGGGCCGCACGTATCCTTGGCGCGGCACCGAGTCCGCGCCCCGAATCGTTCCGAACCCCAGTTTGAGTTGACACATTCGAGCATGAGACGCCGCCCATGACGGACTCGTCGGACCTCCGGAGCGGACCGGCATGGCTTTACCGCCTCCCGCCGGTCCGTTGGCTCGCGGATTACCATGCGGCGTGGCTGCCCGGCGATGTCGTCGCCGGCGTGACGCTCGCCGCCTATGCGATTCCGGTCTCTCTCGCCTATGCGGGGCTCGCCGGGCTGCCTCCGCAGGTCGGGTATCTACGGCTATCTGCTGGGCGGGCTCGGCTACGCCCTGCTCGGGTCGTCGCGCCAACTGGCGATCGGGCCGACCTCCGCCATCTCGCTGATGATCGCCGGCACGGTCGGCGCGATGGCGGACGGGGACGCGCTACGCTACGCGCAGATCGCCAGCCTCACGGGCTTCACCGTGGCGGCGCTTTGCCTGATCGCCTGGGCGCTGCGGCTGAGCGTGCTCGTCAAGCTGATCAGCGACAGCATCCTCGTCGGCTTCAAGGCCGGCGCCGGGTTGACCATCGCGATGACCCAGCTGCCGAGCCTGTTTGGCGTGGCAGGCGGCGGGCACAATTTCTTCGAGCGGGCGGTGCTGCTGGCCGGGCAGCTCGGCCAGACCCATTATCTCGTGCTGGCCGTCGGCGTCGTCGCGATCGTGCTGCTCGTGGCTGGGCGAGCGCCTGCTGCCGGGAAAGCCGGTCGCGCTCGGCGTCGTCGTGCTGTCGATCGTCGCCGCATCCGTGCTCGGCCTTCCGGCGCTCGGCGTGGCGACGACCGGCGAAATCCCGGCCGGCCTGCCCACTTTGGCGGGGCCGGCGCTGCGGCTGCGCGACGTCGAGGGGATCATCCCGCTGGCCGCCGGATGCCTGCTGCTCGCCTATATCGAAAGCGTCTCCGCCGCCCGCACCTTCGCGGCTAAGCACGGCTATGCGCTGGACCCGCGGCAGGAGCTGCTCGGCATCGGCGCGGCAAATCTCGCGGCCGCGCTCGGGCACGGCTATCCGGTGGCGGGCGGCCTGTCGCAATCGGCGGTCAACGACAAGGCGGGCGCGCGCACGCCCGCTCGCGCTCGTCTTCGCCTCGCTGACGCTGGCGCTGTGCCTGCTCTTCCTCACCGGCCTGCTGGAAAACCTGCCGAAGGCGGTGCTGGCCGCGGTGGTGCTGACCGCCATTGCGGGATTGCTGGATTTTCCGGCGCTGTATCGCATGTGGCGCGTGAGCCGGATGGACTTCTACGCTGCGGCGATCGCCCTTGGTCGCGGTGCTGCTGCTCGGGATACTGCAGGGCATCCTGCTGCGCCGCACTGGCCTCCATCCTGATGCTGCTGGCCCGCGCCTCTCGCCCGCACGTGGCGTTCCTCGGGCGCATTCCCGGCACCGACAGCTATTCCGACGTCGACCGACATCCCGAGAACGAGGCGCTGCCGGGGATCATCGCCTTCCGTCCCGAAGCGTCGCTGATCTACGTCAATGCCGACGCGGTCCTGGAAGCGGTCTTGGGCCGGCTTCGGGCAGCCGGCCCATCGGAGATCCGCCTGGTGGTCTGCGATCTCTCGGCGTCGCCCTACATCGATCTCGCCGGCGCGCGCATGCTGCACGAGCTGCACCAGCGAGCTTGACGCCCGCGGCATCGCGCTACGCATCGTCGGCGCGCGCGGCCGCGTGCGCGACCTGCTGCGAGCGGACGGCCTGGACGAAAAGGTCGGCGGACTCGACCGCGTCGTGTCCCTCGTCAGCCTGCTCGCGAGAGAAGGAAATCAGCCGCGCCCCAACGGCATTTGATCCCATGGATGAAGCTGCAGCCGGCCCTTCCCTGCGCGCGCTCGACCCGATGGAACGGATCTCCGAGGTTCTGTTCGGCGTGATCATGGCGCTCACCTTTACGCTCACGCTCGGGGTCGCGACAGCCGACAACATGAAAGTCAGGACCATGCTGATCGCCGCGCTCGGCTGCAATCTGGCATGGGGCATCATCGACGCCGGCGTGCACCTGATGGCTCGCCTCCACGACCAGGGGGGCAAGATCGCGACCTTGCGCGCGATGCGCGCGGCGACCGATCTCGGCGCCGCACAGCGCATCATCGCGGACGCCTTGCCCCCGCTGCTGGCGTCGGCCTTGCGGCCGGAGCAGCTGGAATTGATACGGCAAAGCGTGCGTGAATTACCGGAACCGCCCGGGCGTCCCGGGCTGACGAAACGCGATTGGCTCGGTGCCTTGGGGGTTTGCCTGCTCAGCTTCCTGTCCACGTTCCCGATCGTCATTCCGTTCATCTTGATCGGCGATGCCAGGCTGGCGCTGCGAGCCTCCAACGCGGTCGCCATCGCGATGCTGTTCGTGTGCGGCTATGCGTTCGGGCGCCATGCCGGAATTCGACCATGGGCGGCGGGCCTTGTCATGGTCGCCGTCGCCAGCGCGTTCGTCGGTGTCGCGATCGCGCTTGGAGGATGACGGCGATTGCGGCGGCGGATCAAGACATTCGCGAATCGCGCGCGCTGACCGAACATACGCCCTAAGCCGCTTCCGGCTCCCTGATCCACGCGACCAAAAGCTCCCAGATCACCGCCAGGACGATCGGACCGAGAAACAAGCCGATGATCCCGTAGGCGAGCGTGCCGCCGAGAACGCCGATCAAAATGACCAGCATAGGCGTCTTCAACCCCCGCCCCATGACAAGGGGCTTGAGAACGTTGTCGAGGAGATTCACCGGCACCATGTAGGCTGTGAACAACAGGGCGGTCGCCGGCTCCATCGTCATCCAACTCCAAATCACGACTGGGAACAAAATAATCGACGGACCGACTTGAATGATCCCAAGTATCAGGACCGCGGAGGTGATCAGATTGGCCGCGGGAACGCCCGCGATCATCAGCCCGATGCCTGCAAGCAAGGCTTGCAGGGCCGAAATGCCGATGACGCCGCGCGATACCGCGCGAATGGTGGCGCCAGCCAGATTTGCGAACTCCTCGCCGCGCGCGGGAACCAGTCTGCGCAAGAACTTGTTGACCGCATCGACAATCGACGGAGCCGGCGCGAAGAGGAATCCAGCCACAATAATGGCAGCGAAGAACTTGAGCATTCCCGTGCCCGCGTTCGCCGCAATGCCGAGCAAGCTGCTGCCCACCGGTTTCAGGTGGGGAACGATCTCGGCCAAGGCCGCCTTGAGATTGGTCGATGCAAGATCCCAGAAATTGTAGACCTGATTGCCGATCAGCGGCCAGTCTTTCACCTTGTTTGACGGCGCAGGGATCGCAAGGGCCGACACGTCAAATCGCTCGACGATCATGCGAATACTTTCGACCAGGCCGAGCGCAAGCCAGGTTGCGGGTCCGATGACGACCAAGAGGCTGAGAATTGTGATCAGGACGGCAGCCAATCGACGGCGTCCGCCGAGTCGAACCGACATCCAGTCGAAAGCAGGATAAAGCGCCACCGTCAGCACGACGCTCCAAATAACGATCGTGATGAAGGGCCGGACGAGGAGCAAAGACCAATAGAAGACAAGACCAAGTGCGCCGAGCCGGATCACCAACTCGACGAACGTCTCCGTGAGCTGATCACGGCCGAATGAGTCTCGTTGATCGTCGGTCACTGACGTCTTCCCCAAACTACGTTACGCCCGAAAACAGTTTGGCGCACCGATCAATCGGCCGAACCCGGTAGCGCTCGCCGTCCAACGACGGGCGCCACACGCCGCCACGCAAAGCCGATGGATTCGCGATCCGGATTACGACGCCTTTTTTCCTTCGATTTTCGTGACCGACGGCAGGCTGACCACCTTTTCGCCCTTAGCCGGCGGAGCATCGACGCCGAAGAGGCCAGCCACTTGACGCAGCCGGTCCGCGACCTCGCCGCGGATCTCCGCCGCGGCGCCCAACACCTCGCGCAGGGTCCCAAATGCCTTGCGGCGCGCCTCCAACTCCTTCGGCAGCAGGCCCGGAATGGCAGCGAGCGCCGCCTCCTGGTCGATGAGCAGCATGAAGTATTGCTCGCGCACCATGGCCTTGAACTCCGCAACCGTCATCTTCTGCGCCCCGTCGCCGACGGTGCGCAGGCGCCGAAGGGCTTCGAACGTGCGCTCGTCCACGGCGGCCCGCGGCATGCCGACATAAAGCATGGCGCGCACCAGGCCTTCGCGCAGGCCGCCGGCCGCCATGCCGCGACCGGAGCTCCGCGATCCGCGAACTCCACCAGTGCGCGATGCAGACTCGCTCTTCGCGGCCCGGCGCATCGGACGCGTATCGGCGGGATCGATGCCGACCGCCGCCTGCAGCAGCGGCGAGCCGTAGACCGACAGGAACATCCACTCGCCGAAGGAATCGCGCATGTCGCGCCACATATCGAGACCGGCCACGATCTGGCGCGATACGATGTCCTGCAACGCCAGGAACGGATTGTCGGCGCGCGCCGGCGCTGCGATTTTCGCGGACCTGCTCCGCCATCGCGTTCACCGGCGCCATGAACGGACTGTGCATCCGAGCACAGCGCGTATTGCAGGCGCACGGGTGCAGCTTGCCGCATCATCTCGGACACGGCTGGCGGCAGCAAGGTACGCACCGCGGGCTGCACGAACGTCCGGTAGAACGCGAGATTGCGCTCGGACACCCGGGCCGCGGCCGCGAAGCGGCGCTCGTCGGCGGCGTCGTTGCCGCCGAGCGCCCGGATATCGTCGAGCGTTCTCGTCTCGCAGCGCATGACCCATTCGCCGGAGACCAGATCGGGACTGGACGTCTCGCCGGTCTTGGCCTCGAACACCGCCTCGTAGAGGCCGGGCGGCAACACGTCGATCAGGTCGATATTGCTCGAGAACTCGCCGTGCTCCTTGCGGGCCACGCCGCCGGAGACGAAGATTCCGAGATGCCCGACGGTCTCATGGACCGTGTAGACGATCGTCTGCCCATAGGAACGGATCTCGTCGACGTCTGTCGTAAAGGTCGAGGATCCATCCGAGCGCCTGCTGCGGCGGCGTGATGTTGTCGCCCTTCGAGCAGAACACCACGATCGGCGAGCGAATGTTGCGGAGGTCGATCGCGGTGCCGTCGGAGAGCTTGGATCCGGCCGGCCGCGAGATTGTTGCCGACGAACAGCTCGTCGACGATGAACTGGATTTCCTCGGCATTGAGATTGACGTGGCCGCCCCACCAGCGCTCGAAGCCGAGATAGCGCTCGGCTTCGGTGTCGACCTTGGAATAGAGATTGTACTGCTTGCTCCAGAGCGTATTGGAGGGATTGAGGTTCTCGAAATTCTGCACCAGCCAGGCGCCGTCGAACTTGCCGTGGCCGAGGTCGCCCGGTCAGCGCGGTGAGCCAGCTGCCGCCCAGCAGGCCGCCGCTGTAGCGCATCGGATTTTGGCCGCGCACGCCCGCCCAGTACGACAGCGGCGATCCCGCGACGATGATGGGGCCGAACAGCTCGGGCCGCATGGCGGCCAGCATCATCACGGCCCAGCCGGCCTGGCAGTTGCCGATCACGCAGGGCTTGCCGTCCGCCTCGGGATGGAGCGCGATCACGCGTTCGAGGAAGACCGCCTCGGCGCGCGCGATGTCCTCGATCGTCTGCCCGGGCATGGGATCCGGCAGGAAGCCGACGAAATAGCAGGGATGCCCGGCCTTGAGCGCAACGCCGATCTCGCTGTCGGCCTTGAAGCCGCCGATGCCCGGACCGTGTCCGGCGCGCGGATCGACGACGACGAACGGACGGCGCGTCGGATCGATCTCGACGCCCTGCGGCGGCACGATCCGCACCAGAACGTAGTTGACCGGCCGGTCCAGCTGCCGGCCGTCCATCACGAGTTCCACCTCGTAGTCGAGCACGTGCGGGGCGGTCTCCGCCAGGTGCTCGCGGTATTGATTGCCGCGCTGGCGCATGACGTCCCAGAACAGCACGCTGCGCTGGGCCGCATCCGCCATGTACTCGATCGCGGGAGCAAATGGGCCGAATTTCGGGGTGAAGTCGCCGACTTGTCCGGACCTGTGGGATCGAGGACATTGCATCACTCCCTTATGGCCCCCACGCCGTCCTCTACCGCAGTGCAAGAAAATCGTTTTGATCTAGCGCAAATCACAAAGGTTTCCGGGCTGACATGCGAACGTGATCGCCGCGACTTCGGCCGCATTTGGAACCCGAAGCGGCCCGATCGGGAAATTTGAGGAAGATCAAAGCGGGCATCGGCAATCGGGAGATGTTAGGCGCATGACGGGCGGTCGTTGCCGATATTCGGCCGTTAGCGCGGTCAATCGCCCGAACACGGCACCGGAGAATGGAGCAACCCATGACGACGACGTCGACGACCTGCTGCCGACCGCAAAGGATCTGATGAAAAAGCTTGCATTGGCGGAGTCCGACAAGGCCGCCGAGTCGGCGCGCCGACATGCGGCGGAAGAGGCCGAGAAAAAAGCCCTGATGGATCAGTTCCTCAAGCCGTCGGGCGTTGCGGATGATGAGCGGATGAAGCGCGCCGCAGCGATCATCCAGCGCGCGGTGAGCAACGGGCTGACCGAGGTCCAGGTCGGTCGCTTCCCGAATTCGCTCTGCACCGACCGCGGCCGCGCCATCAACCAAGCGGAACCCGGCTGGGAAAACACGCTGACGGGACTGCCAAAAGAGCTTTACGAATTCTGGCACAAGTACCTGCGTCCGCGCGGGTACAGGCTGCAGGTCCAGATCGTCGACTTCTCCGGCGGCGTGCCCGGCGATTTCGGTATAACGCTGAAGTGGGGATGAGTGCGGCGCGGGTCGCGCAGATCGTCAAGCGCATCATGAGCTTAGGCCCATTCGACCACCAGCCGCGAACCAACCGGCCGGTCGGGAGTTGGTATGCCAAGAGCTGCCCAAACCCGCCCGCGGGAATTGCCTCGCTTTGGGGCATAAGGCTTTGGGGATAAGGGTCAAATCGATGAAGATGCCCCGTTTTGCGGCGGCGGAACGTCACGTTCCGGTTGCGAAGCACGCGGCGGTCAGCAGCCTGTTCAGGCTTTTCGGCGCCTCCCCGCACTGGCATCCGATTTCCACCGCGCCGTTCAACCACGACGTCCAGGTCCGCGTCTCCGGCGACCACGGATCACACGTCATGCCGTTCCCGTGCCGCCAAACGACGAGCGGATGGATCAACGCCGACCTCGGCGTACGGATCGGCATGGAACCCACCGAGTGGCGCGCGTGGCCGGAAGGCCGGATCTGATTGCACCCGCGGGCGCGACGGACCTCATAGCGGCGCGATGGCGCCGCTCACACTTTAATCCGCCAGCCGCGGATAGAGCGCCTGCGCGGTCCGGCCGAAGATCCACGCGCGGTCGCTCGCGCTTGCGAAGCCGAATGCGGTCTGCGCTTGTTGCAGGATGCGCGACAGCGGGCCGGCGGTGGCGGGAAAGTTCGATCCCCAGGCGATACGCGAGGCGCCGAAGACGTCGATGACCGCGCCGAAAAAGCTTTCCGGCGTGGCCTTGCCCCATTCCTTCGGCGAGATGTTGATCGGCGTCACCTTGAGAAAGACCTGGCGGTAGCGCGCAAGATCGAAGAAATCCTTGTCGGCCGCAAAGGGCGGCCCGCCGACGAGGCTGGGCCGCGCCAGATGATCGAGGATGATCCGCACATTGGGGAAGCGCTCCATCAGCCCGCGCAGCTGCGGGAAACCCTGCGGCGTCATCTGCATGCAGACCGGAATTCCGACCTCCTCCGCATGGCGCCAGGCCGGAAACGAACGCGGATCGTCGAACCAGGTCGCCTGCCCCGGCATCGTGCTGCCGGTGGTGAACAGCCGCATGCCCGCAAAGCCGCGCGCGAGCCAATGGTCCATCTTGGCGACCGCGTCGGGACTGAGCATGTCGACCGAGAACACGCCGGTGAATCGCTGAGGGTAGGCGGCGATCGCCTCGGCGACGTAGGAATTGTCGTGTCCGTAGGCGGTCGAGGCCTGCACGATCGCGGCCTTGTGGACGCCGGCCTGGTCCATCTCCTCGACCATCTTCTCGTACGGCGTCGGCCGGTCGCGCGACCACGTGCTCTGCGTGCCGCCGAGCGGCGCCAGCGGGTAGCGCTTGTCGTCGGTGGAGATGACGTGCGGATGGATGTCGACGATCGATGCCATATGCTGTGCTTTCGGATGGTTTCGCTTTCGGATTTTCGGGTTCGTCAGGCGCGCAACGTCACGCCTCCGGGTCGAAGAAAACCTCGTCGAGCGGCGGCCGGCGCGGAATCAGCTCCTGCTGCAACGCGTAGGTGATCAGCGCCTCGATGCTCGCGCGGTTTTGTTGCAGTCCCGTAGGGCAGCGGATCGCCGAGCAATGGCATGAGCGCTCGATAGCGTTCATCCTCGGGCGCGTGGCCTTCGCCGCGCGCGAGGCGCGCCAGATAAGGCTTCTTGGCCTCGGCGAAGGCCTTGAACAGGGACTTGCCGAGTTGCGGGTGCTTCGCGAGCACATCGGTCTTGACCACGATGGTTCCGTGAATCGGATAGATGCCGGTGCGCCGGAACCACTCGGCCTCGGTCTTGGCCGCATCCGGAATGAGCTCGGATAGACCTGGACCGGCGTCTGCCCGCTCTTTTCCCAACCGCTGGTCGGCGGGCCGGCGCGGCCGATGCCGGCGGGGCCCGAGAAGCCGGCGTGCAATTCGCCGCTCGCCATCATGTCGGCGAGCGACTTTCCCGCCGGCGCATGGATGACGTTGGGCGGAAGCTTGAGCGTCGCGACGTGCTCCTCGTCGTCGACCACCCAGGTGACCTTGGACGAAGTCGAGGCCGTATTCGTTGACGAAGATGCCGCGCGTCCACACGCCCGTGGTGACCGAATAGGCGCGCACGCCCACCCGCTTGCCCTCCAGGTCTTTCGGCCTCGTGATGCCGGAATCCGGACGCACCACGAAGCCCGCATGATGGAAGCGCCGCATCACGAAGATCGGCAGCGCGATATAGGGCGCGCCGCGCGCGCGCGCGATCAGATAGGTGGTCGGCGCCATCTCGCAGACGTCGAACTCGAGGTCGCGCACCATCCGGCGGAACGCCGCGATGATCGGCACGACCTCGACGAATTCGGCGTCGACGCCTTCGATCGGCGACGCTGCCGTCCTTGAGCGCGGCCGTGTGGCCGGAGGTGGCGATCGCGATCTTCAGGGGAACCGTCATTGCCTTTCCAATCCCGCCTTTTCGATCACCTCCGCCCATTTGGCGATGTCGTCTTCATGCGCTCCGCCATTTCCTCGGGCGTCGAACCGCGGGCGTCGAGCCCGAACAAATGCGCCTTTTCCTGCACATCCGGAAGACGCAACGCCGCGTTGATCCCGCGGTTGAGCAGCGTGACGACGTCGCGCGGCATGCCGGCGGGACCGGCGGCCGAGCCCGGCGGCGACACCGGCGCGTGCGCTTTCGACGGCGGCGATCGACTCGGTCTCTCGGCGCAGAAGCTCGACATGGGCCTGGCTTCGCCGCCGGCGTGCTCGGACCACGACTCACGAGGCATGATCTCCCAGGTCGCGCACATCAACAGTGGAAGAATTGATCGTGGCGCAGGAGGTGATGATACATTGCATTCGTTCCACACACTCATGCGCGCGTACTTCTCCCCCGCCTCGGCAGAGGTCAGGGCCTCGGCGGTGCCATCTCTCCCCTACAAGCCTCCCCCCACAGCGGGCGAAGGCGCGACGCCGAAGCCGCGCGCGGAGAAGATCGCCGATCCGCGTTGACACGGTCGACCTCGAGGTCGTGAAGACGAGCCTTTCCAGCATCGTGCAGGAGATCCGGTTCGCTGTTTCGCACAGCTTCTCGACTAATGATCGCCATCGCAGGACGCCTCCTCGCCGCTACGATGAATGCCGCGGCGACATGGTCGCGCGGCCGTCGTTCTTCCCCTTCCACGTACACGTTTCCGGCGTCTGCGCGCGACTGAAGATTCGCACGCGTTCGCCGAGGGCGACACGTTCTGGTCGACGATCCCTGTGGCGCCACCCGCGCGCGCTTCGACTGTGGCAGCCGTCGCCGGTGATCCGTCCGCACCCGCTGATCGCTTCTCCAGCAGCATCGCGCACGAGGGCGTACTCGGCGAGCCGCTGCAGAACTGCTCGCCGCGCGGCGAGTTCGACGAGGGCTGCCGCTGCAGCGGTGCGCTACGTCGACAGCGCGACCGCGATCTCGACGCATCGATCGCGGCCAACGGCCGCGCCGACTGCGTGCTGCGGCGATTCCGCGCAACTACGCGCCGACCGCTCGGCGAGCAGCATCTGCTCGATCTGGTCGCTGATGTTCGGCGAGGACAAGATCCTCGCCTGCTTTCGGTGGGCTACCTGGCCACCATCCAGCAACGGCGTCGACGGCAATCAGCCGAATGGCCGGAACAGCCACTTCGGAGCCAAGCGCTTCATCGACGACGGCATGGGCTCGACAAGCCGGTCCACATCCGCGTCGCCGTGGAGAGCGCGGCGACGCGATCCATCGATTCGCCGAGTGCAGCCGCACGGTTCGCGGTCCGGCGAACATAACCGCGCTCAGTGCCGGCCGCCATCGCATCTGCCTGGTCCATGATCGATACCGCGGTGTACGTGGGCGCCAGTTGCTGCGCGCCTTCACGCTCGCGACCAGGAGGAGCATCGGTGGACCGCGATTGCCGGCGCAGCCGTACGCCTACGATCCGACCCATCCATGCGGTGATCAACGCGATCTCGAAGCACTGAGCCATGTGATACCAGCAGCATGCAGCCAAGCGGCGGTCGACCACTCGATCATCATCGGGGTGCGCAGCGCCTATACGGAGAAGGCTATGTCCCAGTACAGATCGTCGGCGGCCGCGCACGCGCAGAGCCGCGACCAGTGCTTCCGGCGCGACCATGATCAGAACTGCGAACGCCATCGCATCGAGTGGTGGACGATTTCCGACCAGTACTCGTTTCGAGCTGATCCACGATTCCGGGCGTGCAAAATCGTCGACCTGGGCGTCCGGCGCGATTTGTCGATCTGGAGGAGCAACCTGCATCCGCTCGGCCGGCGCGTCATAGCGCCAACGGCTTTACAGCGGCGCGATTGACCACAGCGATCCTGATCGATCCCGACACGGAAACGCCAACGATACAACCGCTATCAAGCTGTCCGTTGACGGCGACGTCTCCGGCTCGATCGCGGCGGCGGCGGTTTCGCGATCCGCTGCGGCGCGCTTGCCGAGCACGTGCTTGCGGACGTACGCGGGCGACGTATTGGCGGAGCAGCGCCGAAGCCTCTATCGCTGTAGTCGTCGACATCGTGGCGGATCATCGACCGAGTGGGCGCCGGACTGGTTCGCGGCGCGCACGCAGGATGACGACGGCGAGCAGGGCGGGTCGGCGATCGGCTCGACGCCGCGATCCGGTGAAGCGAACAGGGCGTGATCGGCTACGGTGCGATCGAGCTGCAGATCGCCGGCGTCTCGTGGCCGAGCTCGACGTGGTCGGCTACGACATCGGCGAACGCGTGGCCGGTCAGCATGGGCTTGCAGATCGAGTCGCTGAGCTGGCGGCCGTTGCCGACGCGGTCGTCGTGATCGTGCGGCCGACGAGCAGGTCGGCGAGGGTTCTTCCTCGGTTTCACCTGCTCGACCGCTCGCGCCGGCGCGGTTCATCTGCATCGCAGGCTCGTATCACCGATCTACGAGCTGGCGCAGGCTGCGCACAAGGCGTCGAGTTCTCGGCACCGCATCATGTATCGGCAAGACGACGACAACGGCACGCTCACGATCTATGTCGGCGGCGGCGGCTGGTTCGAACACGCCCAGCCGGTGCTCGGCCTTCGGCGGAACTGTACCACCTCCACGCCTCCGGCGACGGCGGTACGCCAAGACCATCGACGATATGCTGCTGTCGGCCTGCATGGCGGCGACAAGCGCCTCGGCCTGGCCAGGAGGCTCGGCGGCAATCTGCGCGCCTGGTCGCGGCCCTGTGCCGCGCAGCGGCGCGAGTCGTCGCTCTCCCGCTGGCGAGAGCGCGTGGGGGGTGGCAGGACATGAACGTCGCTGGAGCTGGCGCAGGTGCGGATATCGAGGTCCCGCTCGCCGGCCTCGTCGATCGCGCTGGTGAAGCAGATGGATCGAGGAGGTGAAGGCCCTGCTGTTGATCAGTTGTTCGTCATCCGCCACGGATACCGCGCGCCTGTGCGACCTCGTCGAGGACGGAGGTGAAACGTGCGCTCGCTGCGTCGTGATCGCACGCACTCGCGGCTCCGCACGGCGCGATCGCTCGCCAGGAGTTGCGCATCGCCTTCGACGGCTATTCGATGGCATCAGCCACCGCTGTTGTACGCCGGCCAGCAGGATGTTCAGGAGTTCGGCTGGAGCGTGACCCCGGCCTTCATCGCCGCTCGCTGCTCACCCAGGCGGTGGTGGGCGCCTGGTCGACATCGCGCAGAACGGCTGTACGCAGCAGCAGGCGCCGCCGTGCAGGGCGCCGATCATGCTCATCGGCGGCATCTCGGAGGACGACTCGTTCCACATCGTGAAGTCGTGGATAAAGGGCACCAACCTCGAGGGCCAGAGCGTGGCGATGAGCCGCGCTTCGGATGATCAACCGACGCGGCGGCGGCGCGCTGGCGCATCTCGGCTCGCGCGACGACGTGATCGTCGCCGCTCAGCAGGCCGCGACGCAGATCGCCTCGCTGGTCGCCAGGACAGTCGCGCGGGTCGAGCAATATACCGACGCGGCCGAGCTGGTACCAAGGGCTTCCGCATGCTGGTCGACGTGACCAACATCACGGCGACCTGCTGGCGCGCCTGCCTATGACGTCGCAGACGTTTTGAAGAAACTACCAGACATGGTCAACAGTTCTTCATGGCGATCGCCGCGCCGTTCCAGTACAGCGCCGATCCATGACCATCCGGCTGACCAGGAGGCCTTCAGCATGAAGACCACGACGATCGCGGAGGCCGCCTACGTCCTACGTCAAGGTCTATTGCGGACGTTCGACCTGCATAGAAGGCATCGCGCTGGTGCTGGAGCTGGCCAAGAGCGACCAGGTCGCCGGCGCCGAAGCCGGAGGACATGATCGATGCGGCGCCGCTCGACGCACTTCGTAGAGCTTCGGCCCGTATCGGCGCAGCACTGACGGCATGGACACAGCACCTCGATTGCAGCTCGACATGCGCGCGTCGCTGAGCATTGCGACGACGCCCAGCAGGTCCTGGCTGTGCTCGACGACATCGACCTTCAGGTCCACGAAGGCGGCTCGTGTCGATGGTCGGCCGAGCGGCTGCGGAAGGCCGCCTTTCTCGACGCGTCGACGCCTCATCCAGGTCACCGGCGGCAACTGCGCGTCGATCGGCGCGTCATCGTCGCCGGATCCGATGCGCGCCTTTCGAGTGTACAGCGGATCGCTTCATCGCGCACCATTCAGTCCGCAACATCACCTTTGACTCAGCTGCAGGGCCAGCTTGGCCAGTTCCGAGTGCGCGGCGCGCCGGCGCGCTTCGTCGATCTGGTCGGGCTCCAGGTCGAGGACCATCTCCGGCGCCGGTCTCCGGCATGCGGCAGCAGGTCGATGGCGCGCGCTCGCAGGTCAATACGAGCTGCTGTTGCTCGACGAGCCGTTCGCCGCGCTCGACGCGCGGACGCGTTCATGCAGGATTCAAGCCCGCCATCGATCCTCGGCGCGCCAAGGCGACGGCGCTGGTCGCCACCGGTGCGAGCAGTACCTGCAACCGCTGCGGTCTGGGCGCGTAGACCAGTCGGCATCGTCGCATCGAACCTACCGCACGCGCACGCTCGACGTGACCTGGTCCGGCTTCGTCGCCCTCGGCGCGCATCTGGCGGCTACCGTCGAGAGAACATGCACACCGGCGTGATTCTCGGCCGGCATCGGGGGACGTCGGACCTTGGACACCGGCTCAGCGGCGGGTCAGGGACGGCGCAGCGCACGCGTACCCTCGCGGCGCTGATCTTGGCGGCGCAACAGGAGCTGATCTCGGCGGCCTGTCGATGTTCACGTTCCTCGCCTTCTCGGAGCTGGTCGTTGCGCATCGGCACCGTCGACGCTCTTGGCCCGCTCAGCCACGATCATCACAACGGATTCGGCCATCTTCACCGACGGCGGGCATCTCAGGGCGTTCTCGGTCGCAGCGAGTTCTTCGCTCAGCTTCGATGGCGGTCGTAGTCGGTGCCGCTCGGCATCCTTGATGCGGTCGGCCAGCCGCTCGATGCCGTGGCCGTTCGTTCCACGCTTCTCGACGCCGCGCATCGCGCTTCTTGCCGCTGGTGGTGATCTGGTCGGGATCGGGCTCACCTCGAAGGTCGCGATCGTGTTCGGTCACGATCTTTCCGATCCTGGTGAACACCAGTCGCAGTTGCGCACCATCGACGCAGATTTCGTCGGGGGGTTGGCGCGTTCGTTCGGTCGAACTCGACCGCAGTGTTTCTCACATCACGCTGCCGTCGTCGGTGCTGTCACCCAGTTGCGGCTCAGGCTCGGCCTGGTAGGCGTGCATGGTGGCAGTACGGCAAGGCGCAGGCTCGGCCTGTTGATCGCGCGGATCGCGCGCGCGCTTCCAGTTGGACAAGGTCATCGTCGGCATCGTTCATCGCCGCTGGGCGTGGCGCTG
>CAWBRI010000008.1:0-356409 GCA_963791155.1 uncultured Pseudomonadota bacterium | reverse complement strand
ACATCTCCGACGTAATTCCCGGGCGCGGGCGAAGCCCGCGAGCCCAGAATTTATACTACGCGGAGCGGCGCTCCCGAATTCTGCGACGCATATTTATTGATTTTGCTCCCAAGCTCTGAAAAACGCGCGAAGTAAAAAATATACAAGGTAAAATTTATCGCCGGCAATATCCAACAATAATTATAGATGAACTGATACTCACCCCGATCTAGATTCATTTTTAATTCCACATCTTTTTCGAGACCAAAAAATAACATGGCATAACCTGACACGCATATAAACACTATAGACCAGTAGGCGACATTTTCTTTCACGCTATCCATGCGGTACCGTTGAGCCCGAAACTGCATGACGGAAAATATGACAATTATGCTGAATACAGCAGCTTGCATCAAAACGAAAATAACAAATAAGGCGTACATATATTGAAGTTTGGAAAGGTTCTCCGCGCCACCAAGTATATTTCCTATCTTCTCCAAGATAACTATTTTATCTGCTATCACATTGCAGCATTGATACATTTCACCCGGAATTTTATTGCCCATAAGGGTAGCAAGCAAGAACATGAGAATCGCTTGACATAAGCACAAGATAACAACCGGGCCCGCCGGTTTAAGGGATCGAGCCATGTCTCTGGTCATTTCCGGGGTAAAGTCTGACGGTTCGAATTTCATTACAAGCTACCCAATCGGGACGATCTGCTGATAAGGAGCATGACGCAAAGAGGACACGTTTTGCTCTGCCGTAACTCGACGGTCCGTACATGCAATCATGCGCTGCATCGTAGCCTTTTAGAACCCAGAAAACATCCCCGGTTTCCAGCGACACCGGATCCGGCAAGTCCACGACCCCCCTCAATCATCCGCCCCCAGGTCCTCCGCCCGCGGCGTCGCATCGCGCGCCGCCGGCCGGTCCGCCGCGGGCAGGCTCGCGCGCGCGCCGCTGCCCGCGGGCAGCGCCGGCGCCCAGGGCCGGTCCTGCCCGGGCGGCTGTGCGGCCGTCACCGCCCAGCCCTTCTCGCCGCGCCGCGCGGTCGAGGATGGTCGCGGCGCAATGCGGCGGCGCCATCCGGGTGGTGACCACCAGCGTGGCGACTCGATGATCGAGGCCGGCATCCTCGACGGCGACATGGCGCTGATCAAACGCACCGAGGCGGGCGATACCGGCGACATCATGGTGGCGCTGATCGACGAGGAGGAAGCCACCCTGAAGCGCTTCCGCCGCCGCGGCGCCTCGATCGCGCTCGAGCCCGCCAATCCGTCCTACGAGGTCCGCATCCTTCCCCCCAACCGGGTGAAGATCCAGGGCAAGATGGTCGGGCTGTTTCGGAAGTATTGAGCCGACTCCGACTTTTCCATCGTCATTCCGGGGGCGCGGGCCACCGGGTCCGGCCTTCGGCCGGCCCGATGACAGGCTCCGCCCGCGAGCCCGCAATCCAGAACCACGGGCTTTTCGATAACCGCTATCGCCGGGGTTATGGATTCCGGGCCCGGCGCGCGTAGCCCGCAGCTTCGCCAGCGCGGAAGAGAAGTCCTTTCATAATCTCGCCGAGTGTCCGCCCGGGTTCAAAATTCGCGGAACGGGCGGCTTACTTCGGCAATATAGTTGAATATTGAACAATTGAAAATCCAATGAATGTTCGTCAAACATTCGCACTTTGAATGATAGCGGACCAGCGAATGCCTTCTCGACGCCGGACACCGACCGCCGCGCCGCCCTCTCCCCGGCCGTTTCAAGACGGACCCGTGCAGATCGGACCGGATGTTCCGCCGCTGCGCCGCGCGACGACCGCTTTGGCGCGGCGCTTCTACCAAATATGCATGACGATGGTCGCGGAATTGCTTGCCGGAGCCGACCTAACCCCGCTGCAATTCGGAGTGCTGGCCTATCTCAACCGAAACGACGGCGAGCCGGGGATCGACCAGAACGGGCTCGCCGCGCGGCTCGGTATCGAGCGGTCTCACGTCAGCCTGCTGGTCGAAGAGCTGGGCTCGCGCGGGCTGCTCGATCGCCACGTCAACGGCGCCGACCGCCGCGCTCGCCTGCTGCGGCTCACCCCCAAAGGCGAAAAGCTTTATCGGAGGGTGCTGCCCGGCAACGCCGCCGCCAATGATCGCATTCTCGAACCGCTCACGCCGCACGAGCGGAAGCTGCTGCACGACATGCTGGTCCGCATCATTCAGCGCAACGGGGCCTACGCCCGGCCCGGTGCCGGCCGGCGCAAGCGAGGTTCGCGTCAATCAGCATCCAACAAGAACTGACCATCACTCTCAACCAAGATTAGAGGGACGGCCATGTGTGCATTTCGAAGCCGCATGCTTTCCGCCACTGCGGGGCACTGCTGTGTTCGCGGCCATGTCGATCGCTTGTCTGACGGTATTCGGACCGGGTGCGCGATCCGCAGCCCACCCGATCGATCAAGATGGTCGTTCCGATCGGACCCGGCAGCGGCCTCGACATCATGGCCCGGTCCTGGCCGAGCAGATCAGCCGGACGCAAGGCGTGACGACGGTGATCGAGAACCGTCCGGGAGCGGCCCAGGTTGTCGCAACCGAAGCCGTCGCGGGCGCCGCGCCCGACGGCAACACGGTGCTGTTCATGGCGAACCCGTTCGTCATCAATCCGCATCTGCGAAAACTGAACTACGATCCGCTGACCAGCTTCGAGCCGATCTGCAAACTCGCCAATCAGCCGCAGCTCATCGTCGTCAACAATGCGTCGCCCTATCGCACGCTCGCCGATCTGCTCGAAGCGGCACGGGCCAAGCCCGGCGACGTTGACGCTGGCGAGTTTTGGACCCGCGTCCGCCAGCCCACATCGCATTCGAGATGCTCAAGCGCGCCGCCAAGGTCGACATGACCTTCGTTCCCGTATCCCGCCACCCCCCGACCATCAACGCGCTCCTGGGAGACCACGTGACAGCGGTGATCGTCGGCTACGCGGAGGCAGCCGAGCACCTCAAGACCGGGCAAGCTGCGCGCCCTGGCGACCGGCACCCAGCCCGCGTCGAGGCCCTGCCGGACGTGCCGACGTAGCGGAGTCCGGCTACAAGGACTACGAGCTCGACCTCTGGTTCGGGGTTGTCGCGCCGGCAAAGACGCCAAAGCAAACCGTCTCGCAACTCGCCCGTTGGTTCACCGCGGCCATGCAGGTGCCCGAGGTCAAAGCGAAGCTTGCGATCCAAGCGTTCCATCCACTTGGAATATGCGGTGCGGACTTCGGCGCCTTCATTCGCAACAATATGACGAGTATGGCCGCTTCATCCGCGAAGCCAATATTCACGCCGACTGAGCAGATCGGGTCCTATGCCGATGGCGGTGCATGCCGCGGCGCGATCGCGCCGCCGAAATGCAGACGACCTCCGACCCGCGGGTTGCGGACCTCGTGCGTGCCGGCAGAATTCGGGTCGCAACGATGCCCCCTCAATACACCAAAGATCCCGCAACGGGCGAGTTGCGCGGATGGGCCATCGACCTCGCCGGCGCGCTCGCAGCGCGCCTGGGGATCAAGGCCGTGCCGATCGAATGTCGCGGTCCCGACAAGGTCCTGGAAAGGCTCGCAGCCGGCGCGTGCGACGCGGGGTTTCTGCCGAACAGCCCGTCTTGGGCGGATAGCGGTGGACTTCTCGCACCCGTTCCTGCAACTGGACTTCACCTTCCTGGTCCCGCCCGGCTCCCCGATCCGCAACGTCGCGGACGCGGACCGTCCCGGCCGCCGCATCGCGGTGGTGAACCATCACGCCTCGACATTGGCTTTGATCCCCATCCTGAAACACGCGGAACCGGTCAGCGCCGAAACCCTCGCGGCGCCTACGACCTGCTGCGCAACGGACATGCGGATGCATTTGCGTCGACCCGCCCGCAACTCCTCGACGATTCCATCAAGCTACCCGGCTCGGACGTGCTGGAGGACCGCTACGGCGTCAATGTCCTGGCACTGGTGGTCCCCAAAGGTCAAGCCGAACGGCTCGCCTATCTCAACGAGTTTCTGCAAGACGCGAAGGCGTCGGGACTGGTGCAGCGAGCGATCGAACGAGCGGGATGGCGTGGAGTCCGTGTGGTGGATTCCGGCAAGCAGCCGCCACTGCCCGCTACGAAATGATCCGCTATCCTGCTCGACGCATGCACCGGCCATCCTGAATCCATGTTGAGAAATATATTCCTTGGACTATCGTCTGATTACGAATGAAAACTTGCCGGCTTGAGCAGGGGATCGAACGGGATGACCATCACCATCGATGCATTGGAAATCGATTCCCCTTCGATCGTTAAGCGATCTGGTGGAGTTGTTTTTTCCATTGGAACACTCGTCAGAAATCATGCTCAATATGTTGAAATGAAGAATAGCTTTACGTGTAAGGGATTTTGTGAGGGAGACTGCGAATTCATATATATTGATAATTCTATCGAAAATAAGATGACTTCATATCGGGGGCTGAACCACATCCTGAATGCCGCATACGGCAAATATGTCATCTTGTGTCATCAGGACATAAGACTTCACTCGGATGACCGCCATGCACTCGAGACGAGGCTTGCCGAACTCGACGGCCTCGACCCCAATTGGGCATTGGCTGGCAATGCCGGCGGTGTCGAGATTGACAAATTGGCGGTAAGGATCAGCGATCCGACCGGTGAAAACCGCCGCTCCGGAACTTTTCCAGCGCGCGTCTCATCCTTGGACGAAAACTTTATCGTGGTGAGACGCCAGAGCAGGGTATCGTTTTCCAATGATTTGGACGGATTTCATTTTTATGGGGCTGATATCTGTCTAAATGCCGACATGTTGGGATACAGCTCATACGTCATCGACTTTCATCTGCGACATTTGAGCGGCGGAAAACTAGATCAAACATTTATTGAATCTCAGAGACGCTTCGAACAAAAATGGTGCCATGCGTTACGTCAACGAAGTATCCAAACCACTTGTGCTGCAGCTTATTTGAAAGGCAGCCTTTAGCAGGCGGCTGAAAAATATTGTCGTGACGGCGTGTGACCGGCCGGAGCCGGTGTGAGCACTTCCGTCCAGGTCGTATTTTAGTTGCGATCACCAACCTGTCCAGAGCCGGAAGCCGATTGGACGGCAAGGAAAAAATCTCAAGGCTTCTGGCGAGGATGGCAATTTCACAGCCCCTCAATCCTCTGCCCCGAGATCCTCCGCCCGCGGCGTTGCATCGCGCGCCGCCGGCCGGTCCGCCGCGGGCAGGCTCGCGCGCGCGCCGCTGCCCGCGGGCATCGCCGGCGCCCACGGCCGGTCCTGCCCGGGCGGCCGTGCGGCCGTCACCTCCCAGCCTTTCTCGCCGCGCCGCAGCGCCAGCGCCCCGCCCTCGCGCCGCGCCGTGCGGTCGAGCATGGTCGCGGCGCAATGCCGGCGGCGCCACCCGGGTGGTGACCACCAGCGCGGCGCGGACGCAATCGTCGGCGAACGCCGCCGGCGACGTCGCGACGGCGACGCTGCCCGTCGCCCAGCCGCGCGACGCATCCGTCATCGTCGCAGGCGAAGCCCTCGCGCGCCGCAGCCGTGGCCGGCGCCGGCCGTGCGTCGCCGTCGGCGGCGAGCCATTCGCGGATCGCGAACGCGTCGTTGCCGATCTTGAGCACCTGCAGCCGACCGTCGGCCCCACGCACCGCGATACTGTCGCCGCTCGCCGCCACCAGCACGTCAGGCTTCGGCGTGCGCATCGCGAGCCGCATGGCGACGACACACAGCACGACGCCGGCGAGCCGCAATGGCGTGCGCAGCAGGCAGATCACGATCAGCCCGGCGGTGCCGATCGAAGCACGCCCGACCCGAACGCCGCCATATGGCCGACCGCGCCCGGGAGGCTTCGCGACCCACAGCGAGACCGCGATCATCCACTCGATGCCGAGTTCCATCAGCTCGCCAGCACGGCGCGTCGAACCCGAACGGCAACGCCAACAGGCCGAGAATGCCGGCCGGCATGACCACGACGGAGACGACCGGCATGGCGGCCAGATTCGCCAGCACGCCGTACGGCGCCAGGCGATGGAAATGGAACGCCGCGTACGGCGTGGTGGCGAAGCCCGGCGACCAGGGAGGCGAGCAGCAGCGCCACGATCTCGCGCACGCCCCACAGCGCCGACCCGCGCGCCGAACGACGTATCGGCGCCCGCCGCCGATCCACGGCAGCCCGTGCTGGTAGAGCGCGATCAGCGCCAGCGTCGCGGCGAACGACATCTGAAAGCTCGGATGCGCCACGCGCCTCGGGCGCCAGCAGCAGCACCGCGAGCGCTGCGACCGAGAGGCGGCGAAAGGTGAGCGGCGGCCGGTCCGCCATGACGCCGACCAGCACGATCGCCGTCATGATGTAGGAGCGCTGGGTCGCAACCTCGGCGCCCGACAGCACCAGATAGAGCGTGGCGACGACCAGCGCCGCCAGCGCGCGCCCACTTCTTGATCGGCCGGCGCAGCGCCAGGCCGGGAAGGAGCGCCAGGATCGCGCGCACCACGAAGAACACCACCCCGGCAACCACCGCCATGTGGTAGCCGGAAATTGAAAGAACGTGGCCGAGGCCGGAAATGAACATCGCGTCGTTGACCGGGGTCGAGATGGCGTCGCGCTTGCCGGTGAGCAGCGCCGAGGCGATCGATCCAGCATCGCCCTTGATGGTGGCGCGGATGCGGGCGTCGATCGCGTCGCGGATGCCCTCGACCATGCCGGCGAAGCGCAGCCCCATGCCGGGCGCCTCGGGCGGCGGTTCGAGCTTGACCGCGCCGGTCACGAACCCGCTCGCCCCGATGCCGCGGAAATAAAGATCGCGCGCGAAGTCGTAGCCGCCGGGGCGCAGCGGCTGGAGCGGCGGATTGAGCCGCGCCTTCAGCGACACGTAGCTGCCGACCGGCGGCGCCGTTCCCTTCTTGACCGACAGGCGCACGCGCTCGGGTTTGTCGGGCAGCCGCTGCGCCTCGATCGCCCGCACCCGCACCACGATGCGGTCGGTCTTCTCGCGCTCCTCGCGCGTCTCGACGAAACCGGAGAGGCTGACGTTATAGGCCGGCGCCAGCAGGACCGGATGCGCGAGCCAGACGGTGCGCAAGGTCGCGGTCGCAAATCCCGCCGCCATGGCGGCGCAGGCGAGCATCACCGGAAATGCCACCGGCCGCCGGCGCGCCGCGATGGTGGCGGCCGCCAAAGCCAGGGCCAGCGCCAACGGCGCCCACCAGGCAGGCTCGCGTCCGGCCGAGAAATACACGACGATGCCGGCCCCGAACGCCACCGGCAGCCACGGCATCAGCCGGCCGGGCGCGACCTCGGCGGCGAGCCAGGGCGCGAGGCGCCGGGCGAGCCAGCGCGAAATATCGGGGAAGCGCGGCGCCCACGGGAGCGCGGCTCCCGGCTGCGGCCACGTCCCGGCGCGGCCCTGCGCCCTGCCCCAATCGACCACGCCACGCCCTCACGTGTGCCACACCTCAACGCAACGTCAGGTTACACCAACTTCGGCGGGCCCGCACGAGCGGAATTCGGCGGGTTGTGAGTAGCGAGGACATTTTGCGTCCTGGAAAATGGACATCGACAACGCGCTGGATGCGCGTGGCTCTAGGCGCCGGATGCTCCAGGGGGCGGCCGCCTGCAGGTCTTGATGCCGCTGCGGCCGGTATAGTCGACGCGGCGCAGGGCGCAGCGGTCCGCCTGTCGCGCAAGGAACTCGTCGGTTGCCCGGCGCGCACCTTCGAAATGTCCATAGTCGTCGATGATCAGCACGCCGCCGCACGATAAGCGCGGATAAAGGGACTCGAGCTCGATCCTGGTTGATTTGTAGTAGTCGGTGTCGAGCCGCAGCAGGGCGATCCGGTCCACCGGCGGACACTTCAAGGTTTCCTCGACATAGCCTTCGACCAGCTGGAATCGGTTGCTTCCGATCCGCGCGGTGGCGAGCGTCCGCTCGACGGTCTCTCTGAAGTTCGGAATCGACCAGTCTTGCGGGGCGACGTGGCCCTGGAAGTCGGTTTCAGGGGCGACCCCCTCCGGAAAGCCCTCGAACGAATCGAACAGATAGAACGTCCGCTCGCCGATGCCGAAGTTGGCGGCGAACTCGGCCGCGGCGGCCATCAGGCCGCCAAGGAATACGCCGCACTCCACGAAATCGCCCGGAATTCCGGCATAGGCGCTGTAGCGGATATGGCAATACACGTCGTGGAAGCGCTCGACGCCCACGAGCGTGAACGGCTTGAAGCGCTCGTACACCTCCCAGAAAAGCTCATCGCGGATGTCCGCGAAGTGCTCCCGCTTTCGAAAATTCGGAATCTCGTCGAATTCGGGGAAGAGATCCGACGCCTTCGATATGTGGTTCATTTTCAACCCCGGGACGTGTGTGCGAACGCTGGCGCCCCACCCATGCCACCTCAAGCGAATGTGTTTATCACGCACCGCCTTCTCACGGCGAGCGCGACAAAGGGCGTCCTGGCTTTTCCGGCCATTGCCGGTTTCATCGGGTGACCGTGACGCCCCGAGCTGGGCCGGGTGCTATTGCGGTGTTGTCATGCGCACCTTGGCAGCCGAATCCGTACCCTTCCGCGTGTCAGCTATCTCTCCGAACACACGTCAGTCATGTGTCCCGGCCATACAACCAAACGCGCACATGACGGACGGGTGAATCGAGCCAAGCAACAAGTGTTCTAGAATTCCGCTAGTTTTTGCGCCAACGGATCGTCGACTTGCACCGCAATATAATTTCCCATCCTGAAGTGATCGTCCTCGGAGGCGTAAGGCTTGAACTCCGCCCCGTCCGGATAGAGCCGGCCCACCGCGTAGCCGAGGGGCTCCAGAAGCTGGTAGGCCTCCCGCAGCGTATGGCGGGGCGGCAGCCACGTCTCGCCGTACTCGAATTGGATCACCCGCGGCCGGAGCCCGGCCGATCGCAGCGTCTGCGCAAAACCCGACAGCACCTCGATCTCGTGCCCCTCGGTGTCGATCTTGAGCAGGTCGATCCTGGGAACCGCCAGGCGCGTAACGGCCGCGTCTCCCGTGTCCACCTTGCAGGTGACGGCCGTGACCTCGTAATTGGCAAACAACGGGTTGTCGTGACGCGGTGCGATCGAGCTCATGACGTCCCAATCGCGGCTGTAGAAGACCTGCACGTCTCGCGCGGCCGAAGACAGGCCGTAGTCGCAAACATGCGCGGTCGAATGATCCGCCAGTGCCTGCCGCAGAAGGCTGGCGGTCCTCGGCACGATTTCGAAGCAATAGATCCGCGCGTCCGGTCTGCAACCCAGGACGACCTTGGCCCATTCACCGCGGTTGGCGCCGACGTCGAAGACGATCGGCGGCTCGCCCCGCGGTGCGCCGACGACGGCCTCTATGAGACGCGCCTCGCCGTTCTCGTGAAGATCATAGAATTCCTGGTTGTAATATCCGTAGAGAAATTTCTGACACTTCCGCGCGAGACGCCGGACGAGCCACGACTTGCGGTGTTGGCGCGCGTAGGTTCTGATCCGGAATGCCAAATCCGCCTTCCCCTTTGTTCTGGTCGATTCTTTTCTGTGTTGTACGCGACCGATACCGTGCCATTTTGGCGGAACAAACCCAAATAATTTCGGCGGCCCCGGTCCGCCGCGCGTGTGATCCGCACCGCCGGCCGCGCGCACGTCGACCGAACCCACCCGCTACCGCTCGCCTTCGACCAGGGGCCGTACTACCTCCTTGCCATGCGCATCTCGACTGCGATCAGCCTACGGCTCTTCGAGACGCCGTGCGCCGGAGGTAGCCCCTTGGATTCAAGGTCAGCAAAAAGCGCTCACAGCGCGCATCGATGACGAACTCGTCATTCTCGGAAAGGAACTTGTCAACCGCCTCCATGGGTCCAGGTCCGAATTCGGGAAATGCAGGATGCCCGTTTACATTGGTGTCTTCGACGACAAGATAGTCGCCAACCTTAACGAGAGGGCTGTATGCAATTATTTCGTCGTAGACGTGTGCAGCATGGTGATCCGAATCGAGAATGACCATCGCGCGCTTGCAACCGACCGCGCTTCTGACGTCCGCCACAATAGCCGGATCGGTGCTCGATCCGGCAACGTAACTAATTCGTGGATGCTCCGGCAGCCCCGGCATGGCCGCGATATCGATCGCAATGATCTGGCCGTGACCGATGCGATCGAGGACCATCGCCATGAAGAGAGCGCTTCCGCCGCACAGTGTTCCTGTTTCAATCACCATGTCGGGACGGGTCCGCACCAACAGCTCTTGATAGAGCCACAGGTCGCACGGATATTTTAGGAGCTTGTAACCGAACCAGCTCAGATTGATGTTGTCGGCGTTACCCGACATCCAGCGTCGGTAATATAGATCATGGAATCGTCGGACGATTTCTTCTTCCTCCGAAGACAGTGCAGGCTGCTCGCGATCGACGAAATAGCTGCCAACTCGAGCGGTCATTGATATCACCCGGTCCCATGCCATTGCCGAAGTCGGTTGCTATCGCAGTCATGCGCCATTTTTTCAGATTCTCTGACATCGACACTTACACTAGAGAGTTCCACGTGCCTTGAGACGCGCCTCGGCGACACCCCATTCCTTGGAAACGATATCGAGTTCATCGTCGAGACGGTTTTCGATATCCGACGAACGGCTCAAGTCAAACCTCAACGCGGCGGCAGGTTACACCCGCCCACGCGGCTGGCACGAGCGGAAATTCAGGTGCTTGTCGGTTGCGAGGAGAGATCGCGGCCCGGCGACCCGCTACCGAACCGAACATGATCGTCACTTCGACGTCACGTCCATGAAGCGATCAGCGCTCCCTCTTGACGCGTATGTCTTGGAGGCGCACGATATTGGTGTATACGAGAGGAGCGAGAGATGCTTCAGATCAAAGTCGGCCTGATGGATACGACCGGCACCGTCGCCCCGGACGTGATGGCGGCCGCAGCGTCAGCCCTCAACATCCAAGTCACCCGCGATCTTCCGCAGTACTGGAATATCCACGCGAGCGTCGAATACGTACCCGGAACCAAGAAGGTTCCGCAGGGCGTGTGGCCCGTACAGCTCGTGAAGTCCCTGCCGCCGGGAGAAGGAGGATTTCACCTCACCAAGAACAAGCAGCCTTATGCCAAGGTGGTCTTGACCCCCGGAAGCGACGACTGGACCATCGACGCTAGTCACGAAACGCTCGAGATGCTGGTCGACCCGGCCGGCAACAGGCTGCAGAGCTCGGCGGCCATTCAAGTGGCGGGCGGGAAAATCGAAGCCGGGGCCGGACAATTCGAATATCTCGTCGAGGCCTGCGACCCTTGCGAGGCGAATAAATTCGGCTACCAGATCGAGGGCATATTGGTGTCGGATTTCTTGACGCCCCACTTCTATGAACCGACCGCTCTGCCCGGCACGCGATACAGCTTCACCGGCGCGCTCACCGCGCCCCGGCAGATCCTACCGGGCGGGTACATAAGTTGGCTCAATCCTCAAAGCGACGAGATGCAGCAATTGCTGTTCGTCGATCCCGCGAGACCTCCCGTCATAAAGACGCTCGGGCCCCCAACCGGCGCGAGCCTGCGCTCGTTTTCCGATTCGCATGCTCGTTCCCTGATCATGAGCCAAAAAACAGCCGAAGAACCCGCTCACAAGGAAAAAAGGGAAAGCCATCGAAAATCGCTCGCCGAGGCCGCGACCGCGCGGGCAGAGCATTACAAGTGAACCTGTGCGGCAGATGGTCCAAGGATAGCCAGTCCGGGATTTTGTCAAGGACCGGACTGGCCGGTCGATGAACGGCGTCGCTTCCTCAACGGGACCCGCTCCGTCGCCGGGTCCAATCAAGACTCTTGACGCCCATTTTTTTGACGACTGCCGCCAGACCTGGTAGGAGAAAATCCACGGTTGGAATTGCGCCCGGCACTCACGGTGCCGGGCGTTTGCATGAGAGCGACATGTCTCGCGCCATCGCATCTCGTGCGATAGCACCGCACGTGAAAGCAAACACAGGAGCCGCCTCGGGCGGCTCTTTTCATTTGGAGAACCGTGCAACCTGGGTGCCGGTATTGAGGGCGCCACCATTCCCTGCAGATTCCCTGCAGACGCCTGTTATTTGCAGGGACGCGCCAGGACAAACGAAGCCAAAAAGCCCAATTGCTTCAATATGCGAGGTCGGCGGCAGACAGCAGGTCCCGATTTAACAGGAAATTGGGACCTGTTCTCCCTCTGCATTATTGGCGGGAACAGGTTGTGGGTCCTGCGCAGCAGGGCCGCGGCGAACGCCCGCCCTCACCCGCCGCTCACCTTCGCCCATGTGTCGCGCAGCCCGACGGTCCGGTTGAACACCGGCTTGCCGGGCGCCGAATCCGGATCGCGCACGAAATAGCCCTGGCGCTCGAACTGCACGGCATCGGACGCGTTGGCGCCGGCAAGCGCCGGCTCGAGCTTGGCGTCGGGCAGCACCTCGAGCGAGGCCGGGTTGAGGTCGGCCACGAAATTCCCGGCGTCAGGGTCGGGCTTGGTGAAGAGCGGATTGTATAGCCGCACCTCGGCCGACACCGCGTCGGCGGCTGACACCCAATGCATCGTCGCCTTGACCTTGCGGCCATCGGGGGCGTTGCCGCCCTTGGTCGCCGGATCATAGGTGCAGCGCAGTTCGACGACCTCGCCGGCCGCGTTCTTGACCGCCTCGCGGCAAGTGACGAAATAGGCGTAGCGCAGGCGGACCTCCGTGCCCGGCGACAGGCGAAAGAATTTCTTCGGCGGATTCTCCATGAAGTCGTCCTGCTCGATATAGAGCTCGCGCCCGAACTGGATGCGCCGCGTGCCGGCGTCCGGATTGTCGGGATGGTTGACGGCATCGAGCTCCTCGGTCTGGCGTTCCGGGTAATTCTCGATCACGACTTTGAGCGGGCGAAGCACCGCCATGCGGCGCAGCGCGCTCTTGTTCAGCGCCTCGCGGATCGCGTGCTCGAACATGGCGACGTCGACCACGCTGTTCGCCTTGGCGACGCCGATTCGCTTGACGAAGTCGCGAATGGCGGCGGCCGGCACGCCGCGCCGGCGCAAGCCCGCGATCGTCGGCATGCGCGGGTCGTCCCACGACTTGACGTGGCCGCCGCGCACGAGCTCGGTCAGCACGCGCTTCGAGAGCAGCGTGTAGGTGATGTTGAGGCGGGCGAACTCGTACTGCCGCGGACGCGCGGGCACCGGCAGATTGTCGAGGAACCAGTCGTAGAGCGGCCGGTGGTCCTCGAACTCGAGCGTGCAGATCGAATGGGTGATCCCTTCGATCGCATCCGACTGGCCGTGGGCGAAGTCGTAGCTCGGATAGATGTGCCACGTGGTTCCGGTGCGCGGGTGGGGAGCGTTCAGGATGCGGTAGAGCACCGGATCGCGCAGATTGATGTTGCCGGCCGCCATGTCGATCTTCGCCCGCAGCACGCGGGCGGCGTTTGGGAACTCGCCCGCCCGCATGCGGCGAAACAGGTCGAGGTTCTCCTCGACGCCGCGGTCGCGAAACGGGCTGTTGCGGCCCGGCTCGGTGAGCGTGCCGCGGTTGAGGCGAATCTCGTCCTGCGACTGGTCGTCGACATAGGCCTTGTGGTTGCGGATGAGATGCTCCGCCCACTCGTAGAGCTGCCCGAAATAGTCCGACGCGTGGTGGAGATGCGTGCCCCAATCGTAGCCGAGCCAGCGCACGTCGCGCTCGATCGCGTCGATGTATTCCTGCTCTTCCTTGGTCGGGTTGGTGTCGTCGAACCGCAAATGGCAGCGGCCGCCGAACTCCTCGGCAATGCCGAAATTGAGGCCGATCGACTTGGCGTGGCCGATATGGAGGTATCCGTTCGGCTCGGGCGGAAAGCGGGTGACGATTGTCGCATGCCGCTTGGCGGCGATATCCGCCGCCACGATGTCGCGGATGAAATCCCGCCCTGCTTCCGTCGCTGTGGTTTCCGCCATCTGCCTTGGTCCGCTTCCCGCCGCCCGCCTTTGCGGCGCCTATCTGCCAAATTCGCGGGCGCGCGTCGAGACGCACCCTGCATCTTTGCGTTGCCGATACCCCCATGGTACATGGGCGCGGCTTGAGCCGCCGCCCGCAGGTCTTACCAGCCCCGGATCTTACCGTTCCGATTCATGACTGAACCCATCGTCACGCGCTTTGCGCCTTCGCCGACCGGTTTCCTCCATATCGGCGGCGCCCGCACGGCCTTGTTCAACTGGCTCTATGCGCGCGGCCGCGGCGGCAAGATGCTGCTGCGGATCGAGGACACCGACCGCGAACGCTCGACGCAAAGCGCGATCGACGCCATCCTCGACGGGCTCGCCTGGCTCGGAATCACCTGGGACGGCGACACGGTCTATCAGTTCACCCGCTCGGCGCGGCACCGGGAAGTCGCCGAGCAGCTGCTGGCGGCCGGCAAAGCCTATCGGTGCTATGCGAGCCCGGAGGAGCTCACCGAGATGCGCGAGGCGGCCCGCCGCGAGGGCCGCTCCAAGCTCTATGACGGCCGCTGGCGCGAGCGCGACCCCGCCGAGGCCCCGCCCGGCGTCAAGCCTGTCATCCGGTTCAAGGCGCCACTGAGCGGCGAGACCGTGATCGACGACCAGGTCCAGGGCCGCGTGGTGTGGCAGAACGAGAACCTCGACGATCTCGTATTGCTGCGCTCGGACGGCACGCCGACCTATATGCTCGCCGTCGTGGTCGACGACCACGACATGGGAGTGACCCACGTCATCCGCGGCGACGACCATCTCACCAATGCGGCGCGCCAGACCCAGATCTACAACGCGCTCGGCTGGGGCGTGCCTGTGATGGCGCATATCCCGCTCATTCACGGGCCGGACGGCTCGAAGCTCTCCAAGCGCCATGGCGCGCTCGGGGTCGACGCCTACCGCGCCATGGGCTACCTGCCGGCCGCGATGCGCAACTATCTGGTCCGCCTCGGCTGGAGCCACGGCGACCAGGAGATGTTCACGACCGAGGAGATGATCGCGGCCTTCGACCTGCCGCAGATCGGCCGCTCGCCCGCGCGCTTCGACTTCGCCAAGCTCGAGAATCTCAACGGCCACTACATACGCGGCGCGAGCGACGCCGACCTGCTGGCCGCGATGGAGAGCGTCCTTCCGCACGTCGCGAACGGCGCCGAGCTCGCCGCCAAGCTCACGCCCGAGCTCAAGGCGAAACTGCTCGCCGCATTTCCCTCCCTCAAGGAGCGGGCGAAATCCCTGGTCGAGCTCATCGACAGCGCGAAGTTCCTGTACGCCTCCCGCCCGCTCGCGCTCGACGACAAGGCCGCCGCCCTGCTCACCGCCGAGGCGCGCGCCTTGATGGGAAAGCTCGCCGCCCGGCTGGCGGCCGTCGAGCCCTGGTACGCGGAGGCGACGGAAGCCGCGGTGCGCGCCTTCGCGGAAGCCGAAGGGGTTAAGCTCGGCGCCGTCGCCCAGCCGCTGCGGGCGGCGCTCACCGGGCGAGCCACGTCGCCTGGAATCTTCGAGGTGCTTGTCGTTCTGGGTAAGACCGAAAGTCTGGCACGGCTGGGCGACCAGGCCGGGTAAGGGTCCTTCACGCCGCCCGGACGGCTGCCGAATGACTCTGCAACACGCCCAGAACGCCCGCCAGCGCAACGCGAAACGCCGGCCCCGGGCCCTCCACGGGTGTCCCATCATTGCCGATTCGTGAACACCCGCAACGCGTTCGATGCATCGCGACGGGCCCCTGCGAGCCTGCATCTTGCAGTGCAAACCGGGATGGGATAGCACCAAATTCCAGGGCCGCAGCTCACCGTCACGCAATCCGCCGGGCAGCAGCCGACCGCAGGCTTGAGGATCAAGACCATGGACGCAAAGTCCGGCAGCAATCTGAAATCCGGCCAACTGACGGTCGGCGGCAAGAGCTGGTCGTTTCCGATCTACGAAGGAACCATCGGCCCCGACGTCCTCGATATATCCAAACTGTACAACACGGCCGGGATGTTCACCTACGACCCCGGCTTCACCTCGACCGGGAGCTGCGAGTTCAAGATCACCTATATCGACGGCGACGAAGGCGTCCTGCTCTACCGCGGCTACCCGATCGAAGAGCTCGCCGAACACGGCGACTTCCTGGAGACCTGCTACCTGCTGCTCTACGGCGAATTGCCGACCGCAGCCCAGAAGGCCGATTTCGACTATCGGGTGACCCGTCACACGATGGTCCACGAGCAGATGAGCCGGTTCTTCCAGGGTTTTCGCCGCGACGCCCACCCGATGGCGGTGATGGTCGGCTCGGTCGGGGCGCTATCGGCGTTCTATCACGACTTCATCGACATTTC
Organism: uncultured Pseudomonadota bacterium; assembly: GCA_963791155.1. Lineage (GTDB taxonomy): Bacteria > Pseudomonadota > Alphaproteobacteria > Rhizobiales > Xanthobacteraceae > JAVDCA01. Next base: position 340,170 of record CAWBRI010000008.1, on the reverse strand, counting down.
GGATCCCTACCAGCGCATGATCGCGTCGATCCGCATGATCGCGAAGCTTCCGACGCTCGCCGCGATGGCCTACAAATATTCGATCGGCCAGCCATTCGTCTATCCGAAGAACGACCTGGACTACGCCACCAATTTCCTGCGCATGTGCTTTGCGGTGCCGTGCGAGGAGTACAAGCCCAATCCGGTCCTGGCGCGCGCGATGGACCGTATCTTCGTGCTGCACGCCGACCACGAGCAAAACGCCTCGACCTCGACCGTGCGGCTCGCCGGCTCCTCCGGCGCCAACCCGTTCGCCTGCATCGCGGCCGGCTGCGCCTGCCTGTGGGGACCGGCCCACGGCGGCGCCAACGAGGCGGCGCTCAAGATGCTGGCCGAGATCGGTAGCGTTTCCCGTATCCCGGAATTCATCAAGCGCTCGAAGGACAAGAACGACTCGTTCCGCCTGATGGGCTTCGGCCACCGGGTCTACAAGAACTACGATCCGCGCGCCAAAATCATGCAGAAGACCTGTCATGAGGTCTTGAGCGAGCTCGGCATCAAGGACGATCCACTGCTCGACGTCGCGCTGGAGCTCGAGCGCATCGCGCTGCATGACGACTATTTCATCGAGAAGAAGCTCTATCCCAATATCGACTTCTATTCCGGCATCACCCTCAAGGCGATGGGCTTCCCGACCACCATGTTCACGGTGCTGTTCGCGGTCGCCCGCACGGTCGGCTGGATCGCGCAATGGAAGGAGATGATCGAGGACCCAAGCCAGAAGATCGGCCGTCCGCGTCAGCTCTACACCGGCGCGACCCGGCGCGACTACAACCCCATCTCGCGGCGCAAATAGCCGCTGCCGCGAACGCGACGTCTGGCCGTCGCGCCCGAGCCGAGGGTCGCTGACGTGCGGGAGGCGTCGACGACAAGCTTTGGCGCCGTCGCATTCAGCGGTGCCCCTGAGTTGAATGCCCGGACGCTGACGCCGGAATCCGGTTCAGTTTCCAATCTCGATGGTTTAATGGTACTGTTTCGGATATCCGCGCTTGTCGCGCAACTTGCTGTCGTTTGCACCGGAAACGGGCAGTCAGCATGCCAACGGCAGGCACCGCGGTCCTCCGCTCGGGCATTTCTTCCGGGCTTTGAGACCAAGTTCAGGGCGCGCGCGACGGGCGCGTAGGCGGCTTGCCGTAAACGCGTCCAGGGAGCAGTCATGTCAAGTTCGTTGCGTTCCGGCGTCGTAGACCTTGCACCGTGGATCGATCGCATCAAGGCCCGCCGCCAGGTGGTCCGGGACGAAATTGCCCCGCGGCAAGTGAATATCCTGATGTTCGCCTCCCGCCTTCTTTCGGCTCCGCGCCGGGCGCTCAAGGCGTTGCGGGGCGTCAAGGAGGAACCGAGCGAGCTGCAATTACCCTGGATCCCCGCATTCTGCGGACTGGCGCCGCGACCGTTCCATGACGCAAGTACATTTCCCTGGGTGCAGGCGCTCGAGCAGTCGGTTTCCGACATCCGCGACGAATTGCATCAAGTGCAGCGCGATTTCGGACGGGCGGCCTACGATTCGGACCGCAACGTCAAGACCTGGAAGACTTTCTATTTCTATCTGAACGGAAAACCGGTCGAAAAGCACTTGAACGCGTGCCCAAAGACCAAGGCCTTGCTGGCGCAAGTGCCGCTCAACGGGCTTCACGTATGCTTCTCCGCGATCGAGCCCGGCGGCGTCCTGCAGCCGCACACCGGACCGACCAATGCCAGTCTCACCGCGCATCTGGGACTGGAAGGATGCGAGGGAAGCGCGATCTGGGTCGCCGGCGAGAGACGACCTTACGTGGAAGGAAAGGTTCTTATCTTTGACGACAGCTTCGTGCATTGGGTCGAACATAAAGGCGACAAGGTCCGCTACACGCTGATGATCACCTTTTGGCATCCCGAAATGAACGGACTGGAGCGGGCACTGCTGGCGGCGCTTTTGAAGCGGGCGCCCGATGACGTTTTCGATCACAAGCCCAACCCGCTCGACCGGCGGGAGGCCTAGACCGCGACGTGGTTGCATTTTCGACCGCGAACCGCTGCACCTTTCGCCGGACGGTGCGCTAGCATGATCTTTTCCGAAAACCGGTGTCCACTTTTCGGGGTCATGCTCTAAAGCCGGCCGCGCCGAGCAAGCTGGAGCACGATCTCGGCCGCGGCCTCGCTCGGCTGCGTCAAACCTACCCCCATGACCGCATCGAGCCGTGCGAACGCCTCGAGCTGGCGCTGGCGCGCGGGAGTGTCGCCGATCAGCGCCGCGAGCGCGGCCGACAGCCGCTCCGGCGTTGCCTCCCGCTGGGTGATCTCCGGCATGACGTTGTCGCCGAGAACGAGATTGGCGAGCACGATCGTCGGCACCCGCACGAAGGCGCGATAGATCAATTCGGTGACCAGCGCGACCCGGTAGGCGACCACGGTCGGAATGCGGGCGAGCGCGAGCTCGAGCGTTACCGTGCCGGATGCGGCGAGCGCGGCGCGCGCGGTCCGAAACGCCGCCCGCTTTTCGGCCTCCGCCGCAACGATGCGCGGCTGCACGGTCCAGCCCGCGGTCTCGGCGCGCAAGCGCTCGGCGAGATCGGGAAACGTCGGCAGCACGAGCTCGATCGCACCGCGCGCTTCGGCGAGGCGCGCCATCGCGGCGCCGAAGACCGCGAGATGGCGGGCGATCTCGCCCGGGCGGCTGCCCGGCAGCACCAGCACGACCGGCGGATCGGCGTTGCGCCGCGCCTCCTCCGCGGCGCTCGGGCGCAGCTCCGCGACCTGTTCCGACAGCGGATGGCCCACATAGGTGCAGGGCGGGCCGCCGAGCCGCTCATGCGCGGCGGGCTCGAACGGCAGCAAGGCCAGCACATGATCCACATAGGCCCGCATGGCGCGCGCACGGCCGGGCCGCCAGGCCCAGACCGAGGGCGACACATAGTCGACGATCGGGATGCCGGGCGCCGCCGCCTGGACCCGGCGCGCCACCCGGTGGGTGAAATCCGGACTGTCGATGATCACCAGCACGTCCGGCCGCGCCGCGATCGCCCGGTCGGCGGTCGCACGAATGCGCCGCAGAATGGTTGGAAGCCGCCGCGGAACCGCCGAGACGCCGATGATCGCCACATCGTCGATCGGGAACAGGCTCGCCAGCCCCTGCGCCGCCATGGCGTGGCCGCCGACGCCGGCGAATCCACCGAGGGACCGAGACGGCGGACCAGCGCCTGCATGAGCGCGCCGCCCAGGCGATCGGCGGATTCCTCGACGGCGACGAGGAAGATCTTCATGTCGCGGCGCCGCCCCGCGGCAGACCGACCACGAACACATCCAGCGCATCCGCCAGCTTCGCGACCCGGTCGGGTTCCGCAATGACCGTCTCCCCCGCAACGACCGCAAGGCCGGCAAGGCCGGCGCGCGCGATGCCCTCGATGGTCTTCGGGCCGATGGCCGGGAGGTCGAAGCGCCGATCCTGCGCGAGCTTCGGCGCCTTGACCAGCACGCCGCGCCGCCCCGGCCCGTGGATGCGACCGGACGCGCGCATCTCGGCCACGCGGTCGAGCAGGCCGTCGGTGCCCTCGGCCGCCTCGATCGCCAGCACGTGCGCGTCGGAGACGACGGCCGCCTGGCCGACGTCATGGGGACCGATCGCGGCGAGCAGCGCGAATGCCTGCGCGATGTCCCCACGGTCTCGCGCGGTCGGCTCGAGGCTCCCCAAGGCTCCTTGCGGCACCAGAATGTCGGGCGCGACCTCATGGGCGCCGAGCAGACGGAATCCATGCTCCTCGAAGATGCGCGCGATCCCCGTCAACAGGTGATCGTCGCCCCCGCGGAAGGAGCGCACGAGACCCGGCAGTGCGCGCAGCGTCAGCCAGTCGAACCTGAGCCGCGTGATCGACGGGCGCACCAGCGTACCGATGAGGACGATGTCGCGGCATCCTTCGGCGCGGGCAAGCCGCATGATGCGTCCCAATTGCCCGAGCGAGACCCATTCGTGGCGATGGCGTAGAACGGCGGCCGGATCGGCCCAGTGGCGGAACGCCACCAGCAGCACGCGCCGGCCGCGCGCCTCGAGCGAACGCGCGACCGCGAAGGGCAGCGACCCGCCGCCGCAGATCAGAGCGATCGGAGCGTCGTCACCTGGCGACGGGACGCCTTGCTGGCGCGGCGGTCCGGCCATGTCGCCTATTCCGCGTGCTTCGGGTCCGGCTGGCACAACGGCCGGTGGTGTCCCGCACGAATGAAGGCGATGATCTGCAGGACCAGGTCATCGTCGGCGAAGTCCTGCGCCACCTGATCGAGGCGCTCTGAGAACTGGCCCGCATCGAGGAACAGCTTTTGATAGGCGCGGCGGAGGTCGTGAATCCGCTCGCGCGGGATTTTTCGCCGTTTCAGGCCGACGATGTTCAGGCCGCACAAGCGGGCGAAGTCGCCGCTGACGAGGCCGAACGGAATGACGTCCGCGCGCACGCCGCACAGAGCGCCGATCATCGCATAAGGGCCGACCCGGGTGAATTGATGCACCGCCGAGAGCCCGCCGATCACCACGCCGTCGCCGATGACGCAGTGGCCGCCGAGGGGGACGCAGTTCGCAAACACGACATCGTCGCCGACTTGGCAGTCATGGGCGATGTGGCTGTGCACCATGAAGAAGCCCCGGTCGCCGACGGTGGTCACGCCGCCGCCGTCCTCGGTGCCGACGTTCATGGTGACGCCTTCCCGAATATCGCAATCCGCGCCGACGATCAGGCGGGTGGCGCCGCCGCGGTATCGCTTCGACTGCGGCGGGGTTCCGAACGAAGCACCGGGATAGATCACCGTGCGCGCGCCGATCGTCGTGTGGCCGGCGACGTGGACCTGCGCGACGAGCCGGCATCCGTCGCCGATGACGACATCGGGGCCGACCACGCAAAAAGGGCCGATCTCGACATCAGCTCCGATCACCGCGCCGGATGCGACCCGCGCGGTGGGGTCGATCACAGGCATCGCGACCTCATGCGTCCGCGAGCATGGCGCCGACCTCGGCTTCGGCGACGAGCTCGCCCGCGACCCTGGCCTCGCCGCGGAACCACCACATGGTCTTGCGATGCGAAATCTTGGTCATGTGATATTCGATGGTGTCGCCCGGCACCACCGGCTTGCGGAACTTCGCCTTGTCGATGGTGAGAAAATAGACGACGCGGGGCGGCCCGCCGGACGGCAGCGACATGACGCAGATGGCGCCGGCGGTCTGCGCCATGCCCTCGATCATCAGCACGCCGGGAAACACCGGATTGCCCGGGAAATGGCCGAGGAACTGCGGCTCGTTGACGGTCACGTTCTTGATGCCGATGGCGAATTCGTCGCCGCGGATGTCGATGATGCGGTCGACCATCAGGAACGGATAGCGATGCGGAAGCGCGCTTGAGCAGTTTCTGGATATCGGCCGCGCCGATGCGTTTCCCCGGTCATTTGTCGTCCTCAGCCTGGTCGCGGCGCTCCCCGCCCGCGGCCGCCCTCGCCGCACGAGACGGCCGACGAGCCGCCTCCGCCTTGCAGCCACTCGCGGAACGGCCGCGCCGGAAATCCGCCCCATTGCACGCCCGCGGGAACGTCCGAGATGACGCCGCTGCGCGCGCCGAGCTTGGCGCCCGTTGCCGATCGACAGATGGTCGGCGATCCCCACCTGACCACCCAGCACGACGTAATCCCCGACGTCGACGCTGCCCGAAATGCCGGTCTGCGACACGATGAAGCAATGGCGGCCGATCGAGCAATTGTGGCCGATCTGCACCAGATTGTCGATCTTGGTGCCCTCGCCGATCACGGTATCGCGGGTGCCGCCGCGATCGATCGTCGTGTTGGCGCCGATCTCGACATCGTCCTGGATGATGACGCGGCCGATCTGCGGGATCTTGATGTGACCGCCCCGGTCCGGGAGATAGCCGAACCCGTCCTGACCGATCCGGCAGCCCGGATGGATGATGACGCGGTCGCCGATCAGCGCGTGCATGAGCGTGGCGCCGGCGCCGATCGAGCAGTTGCGGCCGATGCGCACGCCCGGCCCGATCACGGCGTTGGCGGCGATGACCGTCCCGGCGCCGATCTCGGCGGCGGGTCCGATCACGGCGCCCGGATCGACGCTCACGCCGTTTTCCAGGCGCGCCGTCGCATGAACGGTTGCGTCCGCCGACGACGCCGCTCGGCGCCGAACAACGAGGACGGACGCTGCGCGGTCGGAAACAGCGCCCGCGCGACGGTCACGAATGCCCGATAGGGCTCGCCGGCCAGCAGAGCCGCAATTCGGCTCGGGGCATCCTTCTCGAACCGCTGTGCGATCAGGCAGGCGCCGGCGCGCGTGGCGGCGAGCTCACCGGCGTATTTGGGGTTGTCGAGAAAGGTGAGATCGCCGGGGCCGGCGCGGTCGAGCGGAGCGATGTTGCTGATGCGCCGGTCGAGGTCGGTCGCGGGACGCGGTTCCGCTCCCGTCAGGGTCGCGATCTCGCCTACCGTCAGGGTCTTAGCAGGCTTGAAGAACAGCGGCTCGCTCATGCAACCCGTTTGCCACCCGTTTCGTGGCCGGACGCTTGGCGCCGATCAGAACTTGGTTCCACCGCCGAAGCGGAAGAACTGCGTGTGGTCGTAGGGCTGCTTGGTCAGCGCATAGGCAATGTCGAAACGCAATGGACCGAACGGAGAATCCCAGATCAGCCCGAGACCCACCGCCGAGCGAACCAGCGTATCGTTGCAGAGCTGCCCGACGACGGCCGCATTCGGGCACGTGGTCAGCTGCTCGCCGGTCACCGACCATGATGTCGGGCCTCTATAGTCCAGCAACTGACCGACGTCGGCGAAAGCCGCGAAGCGCATGCCGAAATCCTTCGGCGCAAACCACAGCGGCGTCTGGAATTCCATCGTGGCGGCCCAGTACATCGAGCCGCCGAGGGCGTCCTTGTTGGTGCCGGGCGTCAGATCGCGCGGACCGAAGCCGGCTGGAGCGAAACCGCGCACCATGGTGGGACCGCCCTGGAAGTGGTCGAGCATGCGCAAATTCTGGCCGCCCCAGCCGGTCGCGACGCCGCCCTGAAGGCGCAACAGGCCGACGATGTCGGGCAGGATCTCGTTGTACAGCTTGAAGTCGCCGGTGGTCTTCAGGAAGTTGACGTCGCCGCCGACGCCCGCCAGGTCCTCGTTGATGGAGATGATGAGGCCGCTGGTCGGGTTCCGGTTGTTGTCGAGCGTGTTGTAGCTGAAGCCGTAGCCGACGAGCGACACGAACACCGGGCCCTGGGCGAGCTCCTTGCGAACCGCCAGCGAGGCCTCGCCGTCGGCATAGCAGTTCGTCGCGAACGCCGCCCCGGTGGCCGGATCGATAAAGTTGCTCTGCTGGTCCGCTGTCGGGAACGTGCCGTTGGCGATGTTCGGATTGATGTTGTTGCAATTGTTGAACTGCTGCGGCAGCTGGATCTCCTGCACGATAGGCGGAGTAGCGCACCTGCGTGCTCAAATTGTCGGTGATCGGAATGCCGAACCGGATGTTGCCGCCGATGGTCGACGACGTATACGAAACGAAGGTCGCTGTCGTGGTCTGCTTGGCGAATATGTCGAGGCCGAGCGCGAGACGCTCGCCGAGCAGATAGGGCTCGACGAACGACAGTTCGAAGCCGCGCGAGCGCGAGCCGTACTGGATCGAGGCACGCGCGATCTGGCCGCGCCCGAGCAGATTGCGCTCGCCGACGCTCACCTCGCCGATCACGCCGTCGGCGGTCGAGTAGCCGCCGGCGAACGAGAACTCGCCGGTCGACTGCTCTTCGAGGTCGACATTGATCACGATGCGGTCGGGCGCCGAGCCCGGCTCGTTGGTGATCTTGACGTTCTTGAAGTAGTTGAGGTTCTTCAGACGACGCTCGGCGCGATCGATGAGCGCCCGGTTGTAGGCGTCGCCTTCGACGATGTCGAACTCGCGCCGGATCACGTAGTCGCGCGTCTTGGTGTTGCCGCGAATATTGATGCGCTCGATATAGGTGTGCGGCCCCTCCTCGAGCGTGAACACGATATTGACGAGCTTGCGCTCGAAATCGCGATCGCCGCGCGGACGCACCGCGGCGAACGGATAGCCGCGCTTGGCTACCGCGATGGTGACGTCCTCGACGGTCTTTTCCACCAGATCGGCATTGTAGACATTGCCCGGCCCGACCCGCAAGAAAGCTGCGCATCGTTTCCGGCGGCACCGCGTTGACGCTCGACTGGATGTCGACCGCGCCGAACTTGTATTGCTCGCCCTCGTCGATCGTGAAGGTGATGATGAAGCCCTTCTGGGCCGGGTCGTACTCCGCCGCCGCGGAGACGATTCGCACGTCCGCAAAGCCGTTCTTGAGATAGAACCGGCGCAACAGGTCGCGGTCGACCTCCATCCGGTCGGCGTCGTAGATGTCGTTGGTCTTGAGGAAGCTCAGCCAGTTGGTGACGCCGGTCTTGATCACGTCCTTGAGGCGATAATCCGAATAGTGCGTGATTGCCGACGAAACTGATCCTGGCGACGCCGGTCTTCTGGCCTTCGTTGATCTCGAAGACGAGATCGACGCGGTTGTTCGGCAGCTCGATGACCTTCGGCTCGACACGGACGTCGTAGCGGCCGCTGCGCTGATAGACCTCGACGATGCGCGAGACGTCGGCCTGCACGGTCGCGCGCGAGAACGTGCCGCGCGGCTTCGACTGGATCTCCGCGGTGAGCTGCTCGTCCTTGGCCTTCTTGTTACCCTCGAAGGCGATCCGGTTGATGACCGGATTCTCGATCACCGTGACGACCACGCGGCCGCCCGACGGGTTGATCTTGCACGTCCTGGAACAGGCCGGTGCCGTAGAGCGCCTTGAGGGCGGCGTCGATCCGCGCGGCATCGAGACGGTCGCCGCCGCCGGCGCGGAAATACGAACGGATGGTATCGGCCTCGACCCGCTTGTTGCCTTCGACGACGATCTGCGATGCCGATTGCGCGCGCGCAAACCCTGCCGTGCCGACGCTCGCGGCAACCAGCACGAATAGAACCCCGCCGAGGACTACGCTCGCAATGGCAAGCCCTCGAATACCCCGCACGCAACGTCCCATGCGCTCTGCGCCCTATTCCCTACTGCCCTGACAGGCCCCCTCAAATCCACATCCGCTTGTACAGCGTTTGCGCTCGCACTGCAAACAGAGTCTACCCCAGCATTCGCCTTTAGCCTCAGGAAGTTGCAGGAACGTTACACTTTCTACGATGACCTGAAATGTGACAGGTCATTCCATACCGTAAAGATCATCAACATGCACGATCAGCGCCAGTCCGATACGGAACCCGACTTCCTGGACGCGCTCCGGCAACGGCCGGCCCCGGACCGCCTCGATTGCGTAGAACAAAAGGTGTCCGCCGTCGAGCAGCGGGATGGGGAACAGGTTCAGCAGGCCGATCGACACCGAGATCAGGCCGGCCCAGTTCATCAGCGTAGAGAAACCGAGCGACGCGGCCTGGCCGGACATCTGCGCAATGCGCAGCGGGTCCGCCGAGCTGATCGGCGGAAGCGCGGCCGACCGCCAATTTGCCCAGATAGGCGAACGTCTGATCGACCACGAACCAGGTCTGCTTGACGGCCTGCCCGATGGCGCCGAGCGGCCCGAACGTACGGGTCTTGATGTCCTGCGGCGCGATCGACTGGCGCAGGCCCAACAGTCCGATGCGATGGACGTTGCCGAAGATTGTCTTTTTCCTCGGTGAGCTTGGGCGTCGCGCGCAAAGAGACATTCGCGTTGCCGCGCTCGACGACGAAATCGAGCGTCTCGTCCGCGTTCAGCGAGACGATTTCCTGCATGTCCTTGAAGCTGTCGATCGCGCGTGCCGTTGATCGAAAGCACCAGATCGCCCGGCTTGAAGCCGGCGGCCGCAGCGGCGCTGCCCGGAATGACCTCATCGACGCGGGCGGCGGTTTCCTGCTTGCCGTAGATCATGAAGATCGTCGGCGAAGATGGCGATCGCCAAGCAGGAAATTTGCGATCGGCCCGGCCGCGACCACCGCCGCGCGGGCGGCGACCGGCTTGTGGAAGAAGCTGACCTCGCGCTCGTCGGTGTTCATCGCCGCGACGGCGTCCGCGTCCGGGACGCTGGCGGCATTTTCGTCGCCGAAGAATTTCACATAGCCGCCGAGCGGAATCGCCGCAGATCTTCCAGCGGGTGCCATGGCGGTCGTTGAAGCCGACGATCTCAGGGCCGAACCCGATGGAGAAAACCAACACCTTGATACCACACCAGCGCGCGACCAGAAAATGTCCGAGCTCATGGACGAACACGATGATCGTCAGGACGAACAGGAACGGGAGGACGAAGCTGACCGCAACACTGCCTAACTGGTTGAAATGCTCTATGAAATTCCAACTCATTACCACTCCTCCACCCTGGCCTCGCCACCAGGGTCAACGGTTGCTGAAGCTTTTAGGATGCCTTTAAGGCGATTTGAGGCACAAGGTCCAGCGCGAGTGATCGCGCCGTATGGTCAATGGCGAGCGCGCCCTCAACGTCGGCCGGCTCGGTCAGCATCCCGCGCGCGGCCGCTGCCTCGATGGTCGCCTCGACCAGCGCCGGAATGCCCGCGAAACCGATGCGGCGCTCGAGGAATTCGCCGACCGCGATCTCGTTCGCCGCGTTGAGCACCGTCGGCGCCCCTCCTCCCGCTTCGAGCGCTAGCCGGGCGAGACGCAACGCCGGAAACCGTTCCGGATCCGGCTGCCTCGAAGGTCAGGCTTTGCAGGCGCGCGAAATCGAGCCGCGTGGCCGCGTCGATCCGGTCCGGCCAGGCGAGGCAATGGGCGATCGGAACCCGCATGTCGGTCGGGCCGAGCTGCGCCACCATCGAGCCGTCGCGGTACTCGACCATGCCATGGACGATCGATTGCGGATGCACGAACACGTCGATCTAGGCGGCCGGTACGTCGAACAGGTGATGGGCCTCGATGATCTCGAGGCCCTTGTTCATCAGCGTGGCTGAATCGATCGTGACCTTCGGTCCCATCGACCAGTTGGGATGCCGCAGGGCCTGCTCGGGCGTCGCGGCCCGGATCGCGTCCGCCGACCAGGTGCGAAACGGGCCGCCGGACGCGGTCAGAATGATGCGATGCACGTTCTCGCGCGTTCCCGCGCCGAGCGCCTGGAAGATCGCGTTGTGCTCGGAATCCACCGGCAGGACGGTCGCCCCGGCGGCCGCCGCGCGGCGCATGAAGAGGTTGCCGGCGCAGACCAGCGTTTCCTTGTTGGCGAGCGCCACGATCGTGCCGCGTTCGGCGGCGGCGAGCGTCGGCCGCAGGCCGGCAGCGCCCGTGATCGCGCCCATCACCCAGTCGGACGGTCGCAGCGCCGCCTCGACCACCGCGGCCTCGCCGGCCGCGGCCTCGATGCCGGTTCCGGCGAGCGCGGACTTGAGTTCGCCATAACAGGCAGGATCCGAGACCGCCGCAAAACTCGCGTGGAGATCGCGCGCGAGCTTGCCCAGGGCACCCGCGTTGCGCGCAGCCGTCACCGCCACGACGCGAAAGCGCCCGCGGTTGCGCTTGATCAGATCGATCGTGCTGGTGCCGATCGATCCGGTGGCACCCAGAATCGTGATGGAGCGCGCCGCCGACGCGGGCTGGCGCGCGGATCGGGACAGCGGTACGGCGCTGGTCATCGCATCACCACAACTACGTTTCCCGATCTCACCACACCAGAAGCCCGCGCGCCGGTGCGGCCACGCCGCCGCGCACGATGCCGATCAACGCCGCAACCGCGGCGGCCGCCAGGAATCCGTCGAGGCGGTCCATGATCCCGCCGTGCCCGGGAATGACATGGCTGGCGTCCTTGACGCCGAACCGCCGTTTGACCACCGACTCCAACAAATCGCCGCCTTGCGAGACGGCGGAGAGTAGCAGGGCCAGCACAGCGACCGCGAGTAAATTTGCGCGATATGCATAACTCGCGATCGCGAGCCCTATGATCATGGCCCCGAACGCGCCGCCGATCGCGCCCGACCAGGTCTTCTTCGGGCTCGCCGCCGGCCACAGTTTCGGCCCCCCGACGAGGCGTCCGACGAAATAGCCCAGGATGTCGGTCGACCATACGATGCCGAACAGAAAGATGATCGCCACAAAGCCGAGTTCCGCGTCCGCGCGGAGCGTCGCCGGCGCCACCAGCGTGGCACCCGCATAGAGAACGCCCGCCGCCGCCCACCAGCGCCGTTCCGCCCCGACCAGAAACGCGATCATCGCCCCGCCGGCTACCGCGGCCGACGCGCCCGTGACCTGGCCGAGAACGACGAGAACAATCGCCAACAGGAGCGCCGCAAGGCCGCCTCCCCAAGCCGGACGGCCGGCGGACGTGATGGCGTTCCACTCCCAACCGATCCCGAGCGCGGCCGCTCCCCAAAAGACGGCGAACAGCCACCCGCCCACGTAGGCCGCGCCGACCGCAAGCGGCGCCAATACGGCGGCCGAGACGATCCGCAACGCCAATCCGTCGCTGACCCACGCCGATGCCGACGTCGTGGCCTGCGGTGTCGGGTTGTCGGTCACGATGTCACGACCCGGTGCGCGCCGCGAGCCCACCGAAACGGCGCTCGCGCCGGTGAAATTCCAGAATCGCGTCCTCCAGCGCGCGGCGGTCGAACTCGGGCCAATAGATCGGCAGGAACACGAGCTCGCTATAGGCCGCCTGCCACATCAGGAAATTCGACAGACGCTGCTCGCCGCTGGTGCGGATGATGAGGTCGGGATCCGGCACGTCGGGGGCGTCGAGATAGGACGCGAGCGTCTCGGCGGTGATCGCCGCCGGCGCCAGCCTGCCCGCCGCCACCTCGGTGGCGGCGCGCCGGGCGGCGCGCGCGATTTCCTGGCGGGCGCCGTAATTGAAGGCGACGACCAGGACCAAGCCGGTATTGTGGCGAGTCAAGTCCTCGGCTTCCTGCAGCAGTCGCCCGATGTCTGGATCGAGATCCTCGCGTTCGCCGATGACGCGCACGCGCACATTGCTGCGGTGGAGGTCGGCGAGGTCGTTGCGCACGAACCGCCGCAGCAATCCCATCAGCTCGCGCACCTCGGCTGGCGGACGCGACCAGTTCTCCGAGCTGAAGGAGAAGATCGTCAGATAGTCGATGCCGAGCTCGCCAGCCGCACGCACGGTGCGGCGGAGCGCCTCGACGCCGCGCCGGTGGCCTTCCACGCGCGGCAGCCCGCGTTGGGCCGCCCAACGTCCGTTGCCATCCATGATGATGGCGACGTGTCGTGGCGCACCGAAGCCATCGCTCAGTTCCGGCGCCGCCTCGGTTTCGGACATGTCGTCCTGCCTTGCCTCTTCCAGTCCTCTGCCGCCCCGGGTCGGGGCGCGTTCCGATCGGGTTGCATCGGAAGGCACTCCCGATTCACGCTTGAAGCCCGCCTCGACGGCGAGCCGGCACCTGTTCGAATCAGGCGCAGGCGGGTCTGTGCCGACAAAAATAGCTAGACCGTCATGATCTCTTTTTCTTTTTGCGCCAGCACCTGATCGATCTCGGTGATCATCTGATCGGTCGCCTTCTGCACCTCGCCCGACATGCGCTTTTCGTCGTCCTCGCTGATCTTATGATCCTTTTCCAGCTTCTTGAGCAAATCGAGACCGTCGCGGCGCACGTGGCGCACCGCGATGCGCGCCGTCTCGGAGTATTTGTGCGCGACTTTGACCAGTTCCTTGCGCCGTTCCTCGTTGAGCTCGGGGATGCGCAGACGGATCACCTGTCCCTCGGTCGCCGGCGCGAGGCCGAGATTGGCGGCGATGATCGCCTTTTCGACCGCGTGCACCATAGACTTGTCCCACACCTGCACCGAAATGAGTCGCGGTTCCGGCACGCTGATCGTCGCCAACTGGTTGAGCGGCATGTGGCTTCCATAGGCGTCCGCCTGCACATGGTCGAGCAGATGCGGCGACGCGCGGCCGGTGCGCAGGCCGCTGAGCTCCTGTTTGAGCATCCCCATGGCGCCCTGCATGCGGCGCTTGATTTCATTGAGGTCGTAAGTCGCGATCGCCATGAGCGCCTCTCCTCAAAACGGATGTCCGCCTCGGGCCACCACGGCCCTCGTTGCGCGCCGTCGCGCGCCAGCCCGGCTCAACTCAACCGCCAACGGTGGTCGATCGCCCTTTGCGGCGCAGCACGGCCTCGATTGCGCCTTTCGCGCGGATCGAGAACACGATGATAGGTATACGGTTTTCGCGGGCAAGCGCAAAGGCGGTGGCGTCCATGACCTTGAGGTTGCGGTCGATCGCCTCCTGGTGGGTGAGCCGCTCGTAGCGGGACGCTTGGGGGTCGAGTTTCGGGTCGGCGCTGTAGACGCCGTCGACATTGGTGGCCTTGAGCACCGCCTGGGCGTCCATCTCGGCCGCCCGCAGCACTGCCGTGGTGTCGGTGGTGAAGAACGGGTTGCCGGTGCCGCCCGCGAAGATCACCACCCGGTTGTCGTCGAGATGGCGGAGCGCGCGCTGGCGCTCGTAGGTCTCGCACACCTGCGGCATCGCAAGCGCCGACATGGTGCGGGCGGGCGCGCCGGCGCGTTCGATCGCGGCTTCGAGCACGAGCGCGTTCATCACGGTCGCGAGCATGCCCATGGCGTCGCCGGTCGGCCGCGATACGCCGTGCGCCGAAATCTCGACGCCGCGCAGGATATTGCCGCCACCCACCACCACGCCGAGGGTCACGCCGAGCGCGCGTGCCGCGACCAGATCGGCCGCATAGGCCTCGATGGTCGGCCGATCGATGCCGAACGGTTCCGACCCGCTGAGGGCTTCGCCTGAAAGCTTGATGACGACGCGTCGAAAGGCGGGCTCAGGCATGGTGTCCCCCTCAGATCGCGGGCGCGACCCGCAACACGGTCACGACTCCTGTCGCTCTATCCCTTCGCCGACCTCGAACCGCACGAAGCCGGTGACCTTGATGGGCCCGCCGACCTTGCCTTCGGCTTCCTTGAGCGCCTGCGCGACCGTCTTCTTGTCGTCGTGCACATAGGGCTGCTCCAGCAGGCAGACCTCCTTGTAGAAGGTCTTGAGCCCCGATTCGACGATCTTGGCAATGACGTTCTCGGGCTTGCCCTGCTGGCGGAACTTGTCGGCCAGCACGTCCTTCTCGCGCGTCACCACGGCAGGGTCGAGACCCGACGGTTCGACCGCCTGCGGACGGGAGGCCGCGACATGCATCGCCACCAGACGTCCCAGCCCCGCCAATTCGTCGCTCTTGCCCGGGCTTTCCAGCCCGACCAGCACGCCAATCTTGCCGAGCCCGTCGACCACCGAGCTGTGCACATAGCTGCCGATAGCGCCCTGCCCGACCGAAAGCGCGCCGGCGCGGCGCAGCGTCAGGTTCTCGCCGATGGTGGCGACCCCTTCCGCCAGCGCATGCTCGACCGTCGTGCTGCCGGCCTTGCCGGCCTTGATCTTCGCGACATCCGCGCCGACGTCGAGCGCCACCTGCGCGACCATCTTGACCAGGCCTTGGAACAGGTCGTTGCGGGCGACGAAATCGGTTTCCGAATTGACCTCGACCAGCACGCCCTTGGTGCCGGCGACCTTGACGGCAATCAGTCCTTCGGCCGCGATGCGGCCGGCCTTCTTGGCTGCCTTGGCGAGCCCCTTCTTGCGCAGATTGACGGAGGCCGCCTCCATGTCGCCCTGGGTCTCGCCGAGTGCGGCCTTGCAATCCATCATGCCCGCGCCGGTCATCTCGCGCAGCTCTTTGACCATCGCAGCGGTGATCTCTTTCGCCATCGCCATAGATCCTCGATCAATTCATTTGATTACGAAGGGGGTGGCGGCCGGCGCCCCGGCCGTTTCCTCTTGCACGCCTTGCACGCGGAACCCTCGACGGCATCTTCCGGCGAAAGCTTGTCCCGGATTTGGATCCGGGACGTGCACCGCTTCGCCGGATATCAGCCTATTCGGCTTCCGCGCTTAGCGCCTTCGCCTGCGAAATCCAGCCGTCGACGCGCCCGGGCAATCCCATTTCCTCGCCCACATTGTGCGCGGCCTCGGGACCGAGAGCGGCAATCTGCCAATAGTGGAAGACGCCGAGATCGTTGAGCTTCTTCTCGATCGCGGGCGACACGCCGGTGAGCTTCTTGAGATCGTCGGCGACGCCACGCGGGCCCGAGAGCGCTTCGAAGCCCAGGGTCTTTTCTGCCGGCACCTCCTCGACCACAGGCGCGACCGCCGCGCCGGTATCGACGCCCATCTCGCCCTGCGCACGCCCGATGCCGTCGATCGCCGCCTTCGCGATGAGATCGCAATAGAGCGTGATGGCACGGCCGGCGTCGTCGTTTCCGGGCACCACGTAGGTGATGCCGTCCGGGTTGCAATTGGTGTCGACCACGGCGGCGACCGGTATGTTGAGGCGGCGCGCCTCCTTGATCGCAATGTCTTCCTTGTTGGTGTCGATCACGAACAAGAGATCGGGCAGCCCGCCCATGTCCTTGATGCCGCCGAGCGAGCGGTTGAGCTTGTCGCGCTCGCGCGTAAGCGTGAGGCGCTCCTTCTTGGTGTAGCCGTGGGCCTCGCCGGAATCGAGCATCTCGTCGAGCTTGCGCAGGCGCTTGATCGACAGCGAGATGGTCTTCCAGTTGGTGAGCGTGCCGCCGAGCCAGCGCGAATTGACGAAATACTGCGCCGACTTCTTGGCCGCCTCCGCGACGCCGTCCTGCGCCTGACGCTTGGTGCCGACGAACAGGATGCGGCCGCCCTTGGCGACCGTGTCGCTCACCGCCGTGAGGGCGCGGTGCAGCATGGGCACGGTCTGGGCGAGGTCGATGATGTGGATGTTGTTGCGGGTGCCGAAGATGTAAGTGCCCATCTTCGGGTTCCAGCGGTGGGATTGATGACCGAAATGCACCCCAGCCTCGAGCAGCTGGCGCATCGAATATTCAGGCATTGCCATTGTCGTTCTCCGGTTGGTTCCTCCGCGGATGTGTGAGCGATAAGAAGACCTTACGGCCGGCTTAACGCCACCGGACGGCCAAGGGGCCAGAATCCGCGTGTGAGATGGCGGCTATATAACGGGGCGGGGGCGAGGAAGCAAGGCAGACGACGTCACCGCGGATTGCGGGCCGCGCTGGCGTTCCTCGGCGGGCAGTCCAAAGCCGCGATGGCGCCAACCACCCTGCCCGGCCATGCCACCCACCGGGCACAACGCTCCGGTGGCAGGCAAACGGGCTCGCCGTCCGCGGCGGCCGGCGCGGCCTGTCGCGTTGCTACGGTCCCCAACCCGTGACCGGCACATTATTGCCCTTCACGAGGGTCGACGGCGCTTCGTGAACAACGAAATCCGCCGGCGCGGGGATGATCTTGTTGGCGCCATCGATGGCGTTGCCGAGCTTGATCGACGGCGGCTTCGGACCTTTCTGATTGATGAACTTCAAGTAAGCGGCCGTCTGCACAAATACGTCCTTGTTGCCCGGCTTGAGCAGGAACGCCTTGAGATTCTTCTTCGTCGGGTCCTCGACAGCCCAAGTGTACTGCCGGCGGAAGAATTTGGGGATGATGACCGCACCCGTATCGGCTGCAGGCTTCGAGCCCACGGGCCGCGTCTTCAGCGTCCGGTCAAGCGTACCGATATCGGCCGTGTAACCGTGCGCGGTCCAGATGTTCCGTTTCTTGGTCTGCGCCGTCTTCGCAACAGCAATCAGATCGTTGATTTCCTGCACCATCATTGAGTTGTAGAAGGACGGAAAGGCCCAGCCTTGCTCGACGAGCCAGTGATTGACGTTGACGTCCTTGCCGCCTTTCGTGACGATAATATCGCCGACGAAGCGACCGTATTTATCGAAGACGTCGTTGGGCTTGTTGACGCGCGTGACGACGCGGCAATGCAATGCGCCGACACCGAATGTCTTGAGAAAGGTCGCCAGGCCGATCGTCGCGCTTTCCCCGAAATGCTGGCGCAGATTTATGTGTCCGCGCGGAGGCCTGAAATGCAGCTCCGGCGCATCTATTCCCTGTAGGCGGACGGTGATCTGCGATTTGCTGTTGATCACCATTTTCGGCTTGCGCTTCTTGCCGGTTTTCCTGTCGACGGAATCGGAGCCTTTCATGAACGCGCCCGCAAAGGCGTTTGTCGGCTTCGCCGGCGCGCCCGGCGTCTTCTGAAAGCTGAAGGACGATGGCCCTGTGACCTGCACAAGAATCTTGGCGGTGTCGGCGTCGGACAAGCCCTTCGGCCAGAATTGCGCGAGGTCGATCATGCCCGTGACGGTCAAAACTCCCTTTTGCTTTTCCATTTCATGGCTCCCCAGCCGGCCGAAATTGGCGGCAATCGGAAAAGCCGATCCTGCCACCCCTCGTTGTCATCGGCAAGGGTGGCACCATTAATTGCAGGGCCGTGGCCTCCTGGCCGCCCCCGCGTTGCGCTACAGTGGCCGAAACCTGTTCTCCGGGAGCATCGCCATGTCGCGTTCATCGAAAGCCTTCGCCGCTGCGCTCGTTTCGCTCGCCGCGGTCGCCCTCGCGGCGCCCGCCGACGCGCAAGGAATCCTGATGGTGCGCGAGGTCTCGGTCGGCATGGCCAACACCATCGTGCAGACCGCGCTCGAGCATTGCCGTAAGGATCACTACAAAATTGCGGTCGCCGTGATCGGACGCGACGGCCATCTGCTGGCGCTGCTGCGTGAGGACGGCGCGGGCCCGCACACGGTCGAGCTTGCGATCCGCAAGGCCTACACGTCGCGCGTCTTTCGCCAGACCTCGAAGGAGTTCTCCCAGCGGCTGATCGACAACCCGCTGTCGGCGGGATTGCGCGACACCACCGGCGTCCTCGCCTCGATCGGCGGAATCCCGATCAAGGTCGGCGACGAGGTGATCGGCGGTGTCGGGGTGTCGGGCGCGCCCGGCGGCGATCGCGACGAAGCCTGCGCCAATGCGGGACTTGCCAAGGTCGCGGATCAGCTCAAATAGGCCGACGGGCGGCGCCGATTGCGAGCCCGTCCGCGGCCCGCATCCGGCGTTCACGTCACCGCATTGGCGTCCTGCAGGCTGTCGAACAGCGCGGCGCGCCGCATATAGGCCTTTGACGCCACCGGATCGTCGGCGGTGCGCCGCAGTTCGTCGAACTTGGCGGCGCGCGCGGTCAGGTCGCGCTCCTCCATCAGGCGCTTGTTGGCGATCGTCTGCGCCTGCACGTATTCGACCGCGGCGTGGCGGCGCTGGCGGCTGTAGAGATCGAGCAGGTCCTCGCCGGCCTCGCGCTTGATCACGCGTGCGAGCTTCTCCGCCAGACTGATGGCGTCGTGAATCCCGCCGTTCATACCCATGCCGCCGATCGGATTGTTGACGTGGGCGGAATCGCCCGCGAGCAGAACCCGTCCCCGGCGAAAATTCGCCGCCACCCGCTGGCTCACCGGATAGACGTTGACGTATTCGATCTGGTAGCGCCCCTGGCGGGGAAAAAATTTCTGCAACCGTTCCTCGACCCGCTCCGGCGACAGCGACACCTCGTCCGGCTCATCGCCGCCGACCGGAAATATCGCCCGCCACAGCCCGCCCGGGCTTTCTCCCCGCACCTTGAACAGATTGCACCACTCGGTCGGATCGGAAAAATAATTGCGAAACACCAGGTCCGGATTGACCGTGCCGAAATCGAAGCGGGTCGCGATCTTGATGAACTTTTCCGGATAGGTGAAGCCATGGAACTCGATTCCGGCGAGCCGGCGCACGGTGCTGCGCCCGCCGTCGCAGGCGATCACGTAAGAGGCCGGCAGCTTCCCGTCGCCGGCCTGCGAGGTGAAATCGATCTCGATGCCGTCGGGCTTCTGCGTCATCCCGGTGACGCAATGGGCGAAGCGCACGTCGAAATCGCCCGCATCGGCATATTCCGCCGCGATCGACGCGGTGAGCTTGTACTGCTCGTATTGCAACACGAACGGAAATTCGAACTCGTCGCGCATGCGGCCGAGATCGAACTCGGCGACGACCGAGTTCGTCACCCGGTCGTGAAACCGGTAGCTCGGCGACACCAGCCCGAGCGGGATGATTTTGCGGGTAACGCCCAACTGGTCGAGCAGCGCGAGCGTCGGCGGGTGGATCGAGGCGGCGCGCTGGTCCTTCACCGGCGCCGGCTCCTGCTCGAAGACCGTCACCGGTATGCCGCGCTGATTGAGCGCGAGCGCGCACACCATGCCGACCGGCCCGGCTCCGACGATCACGACCCGCGAATTGGCCTTCGATTCCGTCATGCCGGCGTTATGCCGCCTTCGGCGCCGGCGTCACGTCCTTGACGGCGCCCTTCCATCCGCTCTCGGTCACGTCGAACACGATGCCCTCGGGGGTCTTGTACTTGACCTCGTAATAGACGTTCGGGCCCGTCTCCTTGCGGCCGGTCACATAGCTCCCGCCCGCCGCCGTGATGGTCTTGTCGATCTCGTCGAGATCGTCGACCCACATGCCGAAATGGATCAGGCCGCACACGTTCTTCTGGCCCTCGAAGCCCGCGATCGGCTCGTCGCCGAAATTCAACAGCGCGACATTCATGATCCCGTCCGTCATGTAGACACCGCGCTGGGCATTGCCGGCGCGCGTCATGCCAAACGCCTTCTCGAAGAATTTGGCGGTCGCCTCCGGGTCGCGGACCGAGATGGCGATGTGGCGCAGCTTGTTGGCCATGAGACGGCTCCTCCTCGATATCTGGGCGTCGGCTATATGACCGCCGCGGCCGCGCCCGGTCAATCGCCCTCGCCGTCGCGCCGGCGACCCGCAGGAGCGACTTGCAGCTGCGCGGCAGACTGGTGCTGGCAACCCGCATGGCTGCAGCGTATCGTCGCGGCGGGGCGATCGGCCCCGCGTCTGGTCGGAAAACCACATGCGTACGCAGGTCGGGATCGTCGGCGCAGGCCCGGCGGGATTGTTTCTTTCGCACCTGCTGTATCGCGCGGGCGTTGACTGCGTGGTGCTTGAGGCGCGCAGCCGCGAGCATATCGAGACGCGCGTGCGCGCCGGCGTGCTCGAGCAAGGGACCGTCGACCTGATCCATGAGCTCGGCCTCGGCGCGCGCATGAGCCGCGAGGGGATGGTGGACCATGCGCTCGACATCCGATTTCGCGACGGCCTCATCCATCTCGATCTTCCGGCTCTGACCGGCGGCAAATCCGCCACGATCTACGGCCAGCAGGAGGTGGTGAAGGATCTGGTCGCCGCCCGGCTCGCCGATGGCGGCGCGCTGCTTTTCGAGGCCGAGGTCATCGGTCTCGACGGCATCGAGAGCGCCGCGCCAACCATCCGCTACCGCGTCGCCGGCGAGACGCAGACGCTCGCCTGCGAGGTGATTGCCGGCTGCGACGGCTTCCACGGCGTGTGTCGCGACGCGTTTCCGCCCGGCGCGCTCACCACCTATGATCGCGTCCTTCCGTTCGGCTGGCTCGGCATCCTGTCGGAATCTCCACCGCTGCGCGAGATGACCTACGTCAATCACGAGCACGGCTTCGCCTTGTGCAGCCGGCGCTCGCCGCGGATTTCGCGCCACTACCTGCAGGTCGCGCCGACGAGAAGGCGGAGCTCTGGCCGGATGAGCGATTCTGGGACGAGCTGCGCGTCAGGCTCGGCGAAGGCGCCGGCGAGCTGGTTGAGGGGCGCATCTTCCAGAAGGGCGTGACGCCGGTGCGCTCCTTCGTGGCCGCGCCCATGCGTCACGGCCGGCTTTTTCTCGCCGGCGACGCCGCCCATATCGTGCCGCCGACCGGCGCCAAGGGCCTCAACCTCGCGGTGGCCGACGTGCGCGTGCTCGCGCGCGCGCTGTCGGAGTTCTTCCGCACCGGCCGCGGCGAACGGCTCGATCGATATTCCGACACCTGTCTCAAGCGGGTGTGGAAGACGGTGCGCTACTCGACCTACATGACGAATCTGCTGCACCGCTTCGACGCCCACACCCCGTTCGAACGGCAATTGCAGCAGGCCGAGCTCGCCTACATCGCGGGCTCGCGCACCGGCGGCGCGGCGGTGGCGGAGAACTATGTCGGGTTGCCGTTCGAGGACGACGGATGATGAGGGAGCGAACCGTGGGAACCACCCACCGTTGACGCGCTCGTCCGGCACTGCCCGCCACAGGACTCGTCTTTCGCTGTAAGTGGGCCTCGGCGCGTCGTCACTGCAGGTCTCAGAAGTGCCAGAAGTGGACATGGCGCCGGGGGCCACGATGGTGGAGGTTACAGCCGGACATGCACCGGCTGATCGCGCCAGCTTGGTCTGGCGCCTTCCCTCATTCGATCACCTCGTCGGCGTGAATGACCGGATGCCGATCACTCCGGCACGCCGGCCTTTCGCAGGCCCTCAACGTATCTGGCGAAATCTTCCGGTCGACGAAATGTCGGGAGCCGATCCTTCAGATTGGAAATGCGCAAATCGGGATCGAGTTGACGCATGCGGGCAATGGCCTTCTGCGCTTCCTCGAGCCGCCCGGCGAGCGCATGGCTTGCTGCGGCGACACGCAATGCTTGTTGAAGATTCGGATTCTCCCGTAACGCCTTTTCCGCCCATGACGATGCCTCGTCATAGCGGCCCGCGAAAAAATGCGCCGACGCGGTCGCGCCCTGCATCCGAAAAAGGATCGGATCGCGGGGGCTTAGGCGCATGGCACGCGCCAAATGCTCAATCGCCACCTCCGACTCGCCCAGCCAGACTCTCACCCAGCCGCTGTTGAGCCACGTCCCCGCCAGGTTCGGATTGAGTACGAGAGCCCGTTCGATGAAGGCGGCACCGCCGTCGAGGTCGCCGGCGATGTGGGCAAGCGCGTAACCGCCTGCAGATAGCGCGATCGCATCATCCTTGCCCAACTCCACCGCGCGCTGAGCCAGCCGTGTGGCTTCGGCGGCCTCTTGCGCGCCATCGGTTACCCAACCTTGCGTTTTGCGCCAGACGTAGCACCACGCTGCTACGCCATAGGCAGAGGCAAAATTGGGATCGAGCTCGATCGCCCTGTAGAGCAGCCGCAGCGCTTCGTTGTTGGACTCCTTGGTCCACTGATACAAGCTCGCCATCGCGCGCAGATAGTAATCGTAGGCGTCGAGGTTCTCGGTCGGCTTGCGCTTGGCACGCTCGATCTCGGCCTGCTCCAGTTTCGGCGCGATCGCGCCCACCACGCTCGCCGTCACCTGATCTTGCAGATCGAATATGTCCTCGAGCGAGCCCTCGAAGCGGTCCGCCCACAGATGCATGCCGGTGGCCGCATCGATGAGCTGACCAGTGATGCGCACCCGGCTGGCCGCCTTGCGCACGCCGCCTTCGAGCACGTAGCGCACGCCCAGCTCGCGACCGACCTGCTTCACGTCTACCATCCGGCCCTTGTAGGTGAAGCTCGAATTGCGGGCGATCACAAGCAGCGAGCTCATGCGCGACAATGCCGTGATGATCTCTTCCACCATTCCGTCGGCGAAATAGTCCTGTTCCGGGTCGCCGCTCATGTTCTGGAAGGGCAAGACGGCGATCGAGGGTTTGTCGGGAAGCGCCAGCGCAGGCACTGGCTGGTTTCGTCGGGTCTTGTTGGCAGTGTCAATTTCGCGGGGTCGCGGTCACCCGCATGGATCTGTGCTTCCCGTGACCTCGCCGACGAAACGGAATCCCTTGCGGGCAACGGTGCGGATCAGGCGCTGCTTCTCGCCGCTGTCGCCGACCGCCTTGCGCACGGCATTGATGTGGCTGGTCAGCGTTGATTCGGAGACGATCCGCCCATGCCAGACTGCCTCCAGCAGATCATCCTTGCTGACCACGCGCGCGCGGTTCTGCACCAGGTAGACCAGCAAATCGAAGACCTGCGGTCCGACCGAAATCAGCTCGGACCCGCGCGTCAGCTCACGCCGGTCGATGTCGAGTGCATAATCCCCGAAGAGAAACTGCACGTCGGGTCCACAATCGCTGTTCTGATGTGTCGTCTCAGGGAGCCCCAGGCGGCAGCCGACACGATCACCACCGCCTGTGCAACTCATTGAAAAGACGTCATTATCGAGTTGGCTCGGCGCGGTCTCGCTAACCGTCGCGAAGGATTACCCGCCTCTTTGGAGAAATAATCAAGGCAATTTCAAGCGATCTCAAGGTCCGCGCAAAGTCTTTCGGCGACTTTCAAGCATCCTCGCATCGCGATCGAACATGATCGACATCGAATGGAGGATCAAATGGCAACGCAGGACAATCGGGCAGCGTCTATGCGGCACGTTCGCTGCGATCACCATGTCGGCACTTTTATCGGTACTGGGACTTGCACCACTCACCGGCGATGCCGTCGCTCAGCAAAAGACGCTTAAGGAGCAGCTCGTCGGAACTTGGGCGCTGGTCTCGAACACAACCACGCTCCCGGATGGCAACAAAGCCGATACATGGGGTCCGAATCCGAAGGGTCAAGCGATCTACGAGAGCAACGGTCGCATGTCCTGGATCATCACGGCATCCAACCTGCCGAAGTTTGCCTCCAACAATCGAGTGACGGGAACGCCGGACGAAAACAAGGCGGTTGTTCTGGGAAGCATCGCGTATTTTGGCACGTACGCGGTCAATGAGGCGGATAAGTCGTACACCGTCCAGATCGAAGGCTCCACATTCCCGAATTGGGCAGGAACCGCACAAAAGCGGATGATCGCAATTTCGGGAGATGAATTTACGTTTTCCAACCCTGCCGGATCGGGTGGTGGCTCCATTGAATCCAAATGGAAACGAGTCAAGTAGGCGGAGCGCAAAACGGACCCGCTCAAGACGGACAGGCGCCACGCGATATTGTCAAATATAGAGGGAACGCCATGAAACTTCTACGTCGTCAATTTCTGCATCTGGCCGCGGGTGCTGTCGCACTCCCGGCCCTGTCGCGTCTCGCGAGCGCGCAAACCTATCCTTCGCGGCCGGTGCGCTTGATCGTCGGCTATGCCCCCGGCGGCGGAACCGACATCACCGCACGCCTGATGGGTCAATGGCTGTCGGAGCGGCTTGGTCAGCCATTCATCATCGAGAACCGGCCGGGCGCCGGCGGCAATATCGGCACCGAAGCAGCCGTGCACGCGCCCCCGGACGGCTATACGCTCCTCCTGGTCTCTCTGGCGAACGCGACCAACGCGACGCTCTACGACAAGCTCAATTACAATTTCATCCGCGACATCGCGCCGGTCGCGGGCATCATCCGCGTGCCCAACGTGATGGAGGTGAATCCAGCGGTTCCGGTCAAGACCGTTCCCGAGTTCATCGCCTACGCCAAGGCCAATCCCGGCAAAATCAACATGGCGTCGGCCGGCAATGGAAGCCCGCCCCATGTCGCTGGCGAGCTGTTCAAGATGATGGCCGGCGTCAACATGCAGCACGTGCCATATCGGAGTGGGGGGGCGGCGCTCACCGACCTGCTCGGCGGGCAAGTGCAGGTGACGTTCGAATCCACGTCATCGTCGATCGAGTACATCAGGTCCGGCAAGCTGCGCGCGCTGGCGGTGACCACGTCGACACGTTCGGCAGCGCTGCCGGACATTCCCACCTTGAGCGATTTCGTGCCGGGCTACGAGGCGAGTTCCTGGTACGGCATTGGCGCGCCCAAGGACACGCCCCCCGATATCATCGACAAGCTGAACAAGGAGATCAACGCCGGCCTCGCCGATCCCAAGATCAAGGCACGGTTTGCCGACCTGGGCGGGATGGCGCTTTCGGGCTCGCCCGCCGACTTTGGCAAGCTCATCGCCGAAGAAACCGAGAAGTGGGGCAAGGTGATCCGGGCGGCCAATATCAAGGCGGAGTAAGATCGATCCGCTGGCAGAGAGACGATGAGCGTGCCAACCGAAAAATCGATATTGGCGATCCGGCGGTGCTCCTACGGCGCGTGTCATCGATGACGCACGCCGATCCCGACGAAGTGGCCAGAACCGCGGCGGTCGATTTTGCCCGTCGTCTCGTCCCATATTGGCAGGCGGCGCTCGGGACCGAGCTGCTCGGAGCCTATCTCATCGGCAGCCTTGCCCATGGCGGATTCAGCCGGCGCTACAGCGACGTCGATATGGCGCTGGTCACGGAGGCGGGACTGTCCCCACAGGCGCTCGATCGCGTGCGAAGCGAGGCGGCTGCGCTGTCGGCCGATTGGGGACCCAAGCTTTCCGTGTTCTGGACCGACCGGCACTTCTGTCTCGGCCGATTTCCTGCCACTGGATCGCATCGATTATCTCGATCATGCGGTCGTGCTGACGGAGCGCGAGTGCGTGCGGCCGGCGCGACCCACGCTGGAAGAGATCCAGCGTTACCTAGGCGGCGAGCCGTTTGCGAACTGGACAGACAGCGCGCGGCGCTTCGCGGCCTCTGAAACACTCGAGCCGAAGGATCACAAGGCGTATCTGAAGACGCTCCTCTATCCCGGGCGGTTTTGTTACAGCTGGATGACCGGCCGCATCGGCTCGAACGACGACGCCGTGGCGTTTCTGAGCGAAACACCGCCCGGCGCGGCTCGACGTCAGCTTGATCACCCGCGCGCTGCAATGCCGCCAGGCCGCCGCCGATCCCGACTCTCTGTTTCCCGCACGAACGACGCTGCCGTCCCAGGTCGATGCCTGTCGCGCGCTTCTCGCGGGCCAAAACGCCTCTCCCTAAGAATGTGCGCCCGCCGCCCCTGACGGTATGGGGCGGCGCGACCGGTACCAATGGCGTGACTGGCATCACTCCGTTGAGGTCAATCTGGTCAATTTGATTGTACGTGAAGGTCCTGCCAACTTTTCTCGCGCACCGACGAGTTTATCGAGCAAAGGGGCGCTAAGAGTCTGGTCGGGGTCTGTCTCGGTCCTCCCGTGATCGCCTTCCTGATATCCGGACCACGGCCGCAAGCGGACGACGCGCGTCGTCCCCGGCGTTCCAGTCAACCCAATTGCCGATCTTGAAAAGTGACGAGCTGGTGACCGCCGCTACCCGCGATCCGACAGCCGGGAAGGATTCGGAGCAGGCCTGCGTGAACCAGCTGTCGCCGGCTGGTGTGCGTCGCGCCGGTTTCTGCTAGAATACGGCACGTGTCCGGCCGCCGCGCCGCGAATCCGCAATCATGAGGGAACCCCCATGCCGTCGATCCAGAACCAGCCGGTCGTGCGCATTGCACCCAACAATCCGGTATTCGACCTGCCGGTCATCGTCGGCATCGAGGAAGGGCTGTTCGCCAAGGCCGGGCTCGACGTCAGCTTCTCGGCGACCTATGCGGACCGCGAGAAGGACAGCGTCGGCCGCCCGATCATGTCGCGGCTCAAGGAGCAGCTGTTCGATTGCGGCTCGGCCGACAGCTACAACGTCTGCGAATGGGCGAGCATCGACCGGCTCGAGCGCGGCAGCCGCGGCGGCAACATCGCGGCGCTGCGCGCGGCAGTGGCCGCGCAGGCGATCCTGACGCTTCGACGAGACGCTGCAAGTGCCGCGCGACCTCGCCGACGTTCCGGTCATGGTGCAGGAGCTCACCGGCTCGCACTACACGACGCTGCAGATGCTCGAAAGCGCGGTCGGCGCCGACCATGTCAAGATCGAGCACGGCGGACTGCCGCAGATGCGCTGGGCGGCGCTCAAGAATCGCACCGCCCGCGCGGTGACCGTGATGGAGCCGTTCATCAGCCTCGGCCTCAAGGAGGGCGCGCACATCATCGCGGCCTCGTTCTATCGCGGCGGCGAGGTGATCTCGGCCGATCTCACGCCCGAGCAGCGCAAGGCCTATTACGACGCCGAGAACGAGGCGGTCGATCTCATCAACGCCGATTTCTACAAATACGCCCACCACGTCGCGGCGCACGCCAAGGGCGCCCTGCAGCCGCGCGAGCTGCTGCGCGCCTTCGTGCGCTACAAGCACGTCGACTATTACGATCCGACGTTGTTCGGCCGCGCCTACGACTGGATGAAGGCGCGCGGCCTCACCGAAGGCCAGAGCGAGCACGCCGCTCTGGTCGTGGGGTGAGGGCCGACCGCGGGGCGGGCGCCGGGCGCTCCATGCTGGATCACTTGAAGGCCAACAACCGCGCCTGGGCGGCGCGGATGGTCGCGGCCGACGCCGGCTTCTTCCGGCGGCTCGAACGCCAGCAGGCGCCGCAGTATCTTTGGATCGGATGCTCCGACAGCCGGGTGCCCGCCAACGAGATCGTGGGCCTCGATCCGGGCGAGCTGTTCGTGCACCGCAACGTCGCCAACCTGGCCCCGCCGCAGGACGCCAACTACCTCTCGGTGCTGCAGTTCGCCGTCGATGTCCTGAAGGTCAAGCACATCCTGGTGGTGGGGCATTATGGGTGCGGCGGCGTGCGCGCGGCCGTTGACGGCAAGCGACGCGGACTGGTGGATCACTGGCTGCACCCGATCCGCGAGATCTATGTCGAGCACCGCCACGAGCTCGACGCGATGGCGGACACGCAGGCCCGCGAGGACCGGCTGTGCGAGCTCAACGTCGCCCGGCAGGTGAAGAACGTGGCCTCAGACGTGTTCGTGCAGGAGGCCTGGGGGCGCGGCCAGGATCTCAGCGTTCATGGCTGGGTCTATTCGCTGGCCGACGGGCTTGTGACCGACCTGAACCTGACGGTCAGCCGGCCGCCGGAGGCCGAGCCAGAGGTCTGAGCCCGGGCATTGACCCCGCGGCATTTCCGATTGGTTTTTTTGCCAAATTGGCGCAGAGCCAGGTTATCACAACTTCAGAGAGCGTCTAACACCGGCTGGGACCCGCGAGGCTGCGGCAGATGGGCGATAGACGGCGCATCCATGCGAAGGCGGGGAAGGACTTTCTTCCTTAAGTTAATACCTTTGCCGAAATATCTGGAAATCCTTGCTTTAATCTGCTCTCGCTAGACCCAATATGGGCCCTGATGCGGCTTGCGAACGAGGCCGGCGGCGGCGCGACCGGCGGCGTCCGGTCGTGTCGCATGATCAAGTTTAACGACAACATGCGGAAGGCCCTTCACAATCCGCCGTCGGCGGTGTGAAATGCGAGTGCGAGCCAATCCGGGGGATGAACACCGGGGGAACCGTAGGGAGAGTTGCGTGAGAAAGGCAAAAACGACGAGCCGGCGCAAAGCCAGAAAGCCGGCCGTGAGGAAAAAGGCCCGGCCGAGCCGCCGGTCCGTGTCGCTCAAGACATCCACGTGGTACGAGAAGGCGTCGCAGACCTTCGCAATCAACGCCGCTCCGAACAGGTAGCGGTTCCCGCCAGCAGCTGAGCGTCACCGCCTGCCCCGACGCCCGCCGGAGGGCGTGGCCGGCTTTGCGGGCTCCGACCCGCGTCGGTGGTCGGATCGCGCCGCCCGGATTGTCGCGAACGGCAGCTCGCTCGAGAATTTTCAACGCGCCGCGCATATACGGTGAAGCGATGTGCGCAAGCTCGCCGGCTTGCGCGGATCCGCTGCGATGCGCGCCGGCTCGTGTGCCCCGTCGGCTTACGCCGCGCCGGCCGGCGTGCTGCTCGCACCCCGTCGCGACGCAACGAGCCCGGATGCGGCCAACACCGTCAGAGACACCAGGACGGCGCTTAGGTTCGTCAGGAAGCCGGTGGCGGCTTCCAGATCGCCTCCGATGCCGTAGCCGAGGCCGAGATAAGCCGCGGTCCACACCACGCGTCCCGCAACGGCCACGAGCAGGAATCTCGGCAGACCATACTGGCTCATGCCGGCGAACAAGTTCGCGATCGAACTGAGCGACGAGACGAAGGTGCGGGTGACGAAAATCGTCACGGGGCCCCACCGGTCGAAGAGTGACTGGATACGCGCGCGGCGTCCGGGCGAATATCCGAACCACCGCCCATGGCGCTCCATGACGTCCCGTCCCACCACGCGCCCCAGACCGTACCCCACCATGTCGCCCGACACCGCGGCGGCCACGGCGATCATGCCCGCCCACACCCAGCTCATGCGCCCCTGCGCCGCCAGGGAACCCGCGACCGTCGCCGCCATTCCGCTGGGCAAGGGCAAGCCCGCGGCGCCCAACAGAAGCGTCAATGCGAGCATGGGATATCCGTACATGAGCAACGCGGTGAGAATCCGGTCGCCGATTGCGCCGAACCACCCCGACCCGGTGAGGTTTTGCGGCGGGCCGCCCTCGGATGGGCGCTCGGCGATGACCCGCTGGAGGCGCTGGACATATTCGATCGGCGCGACCTGCGCCTGATCGGCCAGGGCCTTCAGGCTCGCTTTGCGATCCCGGTCGGCCGGAAGCCCGAGCCGCTCGATCAGGACCGTTGCGGGAACGTGGTGGGTCGCCGCAACGTAGTCGAGCGTCATCCAGGGCCGGATGCTGCTGGTTTTCGCGGCACCCGCCGCGTAGGCCGATTGCAGCAACTGGAACGACCGATAGGTCCGCAGACCGAGCCACAAGGTCGGCAGCGTGGCGAGCGCGAAAACGACGAGCGCGACGCGACGCGCCCGACGAGATCCCAGATTGATCATCATGGCGGGCCGGGTTGCCTTCCTTGATCCGCTCGGGAGCCAGGACGCGTACGAATGAACCGCGATGGTTCGACAACCGCCGGCCGACGTCCGTTTTGGCGCGATACTAATCGGCCTGGCGCGACGAGGAGACGCCTCTCGAGTCCCGCCAGGATCAACAGCAAGGGAAGCATCCGAAGCATCGGAACCCACATGAAAGGGCGCTATTTGGACTCGTCCTTGACGAAGGGATATCCCTTCTTCTGCCAGTCGGCCAGTTGCATCACGACCGCCGTAACGTTGGTGAAACCAAGATCCTTGAGTTGCTTGGCCGCCAGCGTGGCGCGGCTGCCGGACCCGCACTGCACGTAAATCTTGCGGTTCATGTCGACCTTGAGGGGATAGCCGAGCGGCTTCCAAATCTGGAACTCGAGGCGTTCACGGGAAATGTTGATCGTGCCGGGCACGTGTCCGGCCTTGAACTCGCCTTCCTCGCGTACGTCGATAAGCAGCGCTCCGTTCGGATTTTTGACCGCTCCCAGGTAGCCGTCCATGTCGACGGTATCGATGGTCTTGCGAATCTGCGCAACGTACTGGTCGACGGAGTTGGGCCAGTTTTCGGCAGCGAACCCCGGCTGGCAGATGACGAATGCGCTGACGATGAAGGCGGCGATACGCAATCCGTGTAGCGTCATCGAAAGACTTCGTCTCTTGAGCCGGGACTCAGGTAGTTCACCGTGACAATGCTCTAGCTGACGCGGGCCTCGGCCATCCGCCGCAAGGGGGGCATGCCGGCTTCGAGCCGTCCGTCGCGCAACCGGAAGATATGGTCGAAACGGTCGAGAATCATTTCGTCGTGCGTCACCACGATGATCGCGGCGCGTTGTTCGACTGCGATCCGACGCAACAAATCCATCACGATCCGGGCACGAGTCGAATCGAGCGGCGCAGTCGGCTCGTCGGCGAGAATGATGCGCGGCCGGTTGGCGAGCGCCCGCGCGATCGCCACGCGTTGGGCCTCGCCGCCCGAGAGTTGCGTCGGCCTCGCATGCTTGCGGTGGCCGACTTCGAGATAGTCGAGCAATTCGACGGCACGAGCCCGCGCCGCAGCGGCGCTGAATCCGGCAAGATCGAGCACGACGGCGACGTTGTCGCTGCCGTCGAGAAACGGCAGCAGATTGGGGTATTGGAAGATAAAGCCGATTTTGTCGAGCCGCAGCCGGCGCAGATCGGCCTTGAGCCAGCGCTCGTCATAGACGACGTCGTCGTCGAGCGTGATGCGGCCACTGCTCGGCTCGAGAATACAGGCAATGCAGTGCAGCAGCGTCGTCTTGCCGGACCCGCTCGGGCCCATCAATCCGACCACCTGGCCAGGATACACGTCCATGTTCACGTCGATCAGGGCGTCGACCCGCGTCGCACCCTCTCCAAAATGCTTGGAGAGGTGTTCGACGCGCACCACCGGCTGGTTGCTGGTCTCGGCCATGGCGCTATCCAGAGCTCGCAAGCGCTTCCGCCGGGTCCACCTTGAGCGCGAGCCGAATGCCGAGCGTACTGGCGGCAAGGCAGATGACAACCGTGATGACGAAAACAATTGCGATGCTCTCGGGATCGAGCACGAGCCGCCTCGGGAAATACGGCTGGAATGCGAGAACGAGCGCCAGCCCGATAAAGTACCCCATGATCCCCATCGACAGCGCCTGCTGCACGATGAGGCCGACGATTGTCCGGTCCGGCGCGCCGACAAATTTGAGCGTCGCGATCGAACGTACCTTGTCCATGGTCAGGGTGTAGACGATCAAGGCGATGATCACCGCCGAAACGATCACCAGCAGCACCATGATCAGAAGCTGCTGCTTGCGCGATTTCTCGATGACGAACTTGCTCAGCAGGGTTTCCTGCTCTGCCTGGGTGAGCGTGGTAAGGTGCTTCCATCGTGAGAGCGCGATGGCCACCTCGTGGGTCGGGACATAGGGCGAAACCTTGGCGATGACCGCATTGATCTGGTCGCTGGTTTCCGTCCCCCCTCCACGTGCGACCTCCCGCCGCTCGGCCGGAGGGGCAAGCTCGAACTGCAGCGCCTGCGCATCATGCAGGGTAATATAGCCTACGGGATCGCCGGAAGACGTGAGTTCGTCCCGCATCAGGCCGACGACCGTGAACCTGTGGCCGCGCGTGCCAAGCGGCACTTCCTGACCGAGCGCGAGTCCAGTGGAACGGTCGACGACCAATTCGTAATGGCTGCGGATTATGTCGCGCCCGGCCGAGATCCTGCGGGGTCCGCCGGGCCGACCCAGTTCATAGCCGATCAGGAAGACGCGGAACGGCTTGCCGTTCAACTCGGTCTGCACCGACTGGTAGGTGACGGCGCCGGCGCGTTGCACCCCATAGACTCTGCTGACCACTTCCCGGGTATCGCCCGGAATGCGCGAAGCTTCCGCGAAGGGTCCATTGGTGCCGGCCTGAACCACCCAGATATCCGCGTTCGCCGCGCGGGCCTGCCTCAGCGCATCGTCGATCAGGCCGCCGTAGACGCCGGTGATCACGATCACGATGCCGAGCAGCAGGCTCAATCCGAAGTTGGTCAGGACGAAGCGCAGAAGATTGTGCTTGATATCCCGATACGCCAAATTCATCGGCCCAGCCCTTCAGCGCGCCTGACCGCACGGCCGATGCGTAGCCCGCTGGGCAATCGGGTAACCACATCAGCATTGCCCGGTACACCACCGGTGACCTCGTAGCGTCCATCGAGCAGCCGATGTCCGAGCGTCGCTTCATGCTTCTGGAGGCGCCCATCCTCGACGGTCCAAACGGTTCCCTGGTTCCTGCCGAGCCCTTCGATCGCCGCTTCCGGGACCAACAGGGCCTGCGGCAAGCGCACCGTCGTGATGTAGACTTCGGCCTGCTCGCCGAGATGGAAGTCGTCGGGGATGCGATCGAAGGCGATCTGAACCCGGCGTTCCTCGTTGACGCGATCGCTCTCGGTTTCGACGCGAACGACCCGCCCCTTGTGCCGCTGGCCGGGCAGCGAGCGCAGGATGATCTCGGCCGGATTGCCGAGCCGGATTTCCCCGGATTTGCTTTCGTCGATATAGGCGAGCACCCAAACCGATTGCGGGTCGATCAACGTGAATACGGGCTCGCCGGCGGCCAGCGCCGATCCGAGTTCCTTCTGGCGAGTAATCACCAGGGCGTCGTAAGGCGCCGCGAGAGTGTGAAAATCGAGCGTCGCGGCTTCCTGCTGCTTCTGCGCCTTGGCGTCCTCGATGCTGGCGCGCGCTATCAGCACGTCGCTTGACGTCACATTCACATCCGCTGCCGTAGCCTCCTCGGCGGCCCTTGCGATGTCCGCCTGCTCCACCGACGTGTTCTTGCTCTCGAGCAGCGTCTGTCGACGCGTGTTGATGGTCTTGGCATTGGCGTAGTTGGCTTTGGCCTTTTCGACGCTCGCCAAAGCCTTTTCCAGATTGGCTTGCGTCTGCTCGGCCGCGGCCTTTGCCCGGGCGACCCGGGCGCGCTGCTCGCGGTCGTCGAGACGGGCGAGGACCGCATCCTTGGCGACTCGGTCGCCGACATCGGCACGATGTTCGACCAGGATGCCGGCAACTTTGAATCCGACCTTGGAGGTGACGCGCGCCTCGACGGTCCCGAGCCCGAACACCTGAACCGGAACGTCGCGCTCGGCGCGCGACACCTCGACCTCGATGGGGCGCAATAGCACGGCCCAGGCAACGAGGCCCGCCCCCGCGATGGCTGCGAGCGACAGCGACCAAAGTAGCAAGCTCTTACGATTTATGGGTTTTCATCCGGCGGACATGCGTGCGGAAAATAGCCGTCTCGCGGATATTCTCGGCTTTGCGAAAGATCAATGAGCCATCGGGCGGCCCGTGAGCATCTGCCGGTCGCACCAGACGTTCGTTCGCTGTCTCAGCGTGGCGCGAGCAGGAGCACTCCCCGAGGGCAAGATTGCTTCAGATTGAAGCGATCTTGCCCCCCTGGTCTTGTCTTGGCGCATGACCTTGTCCAAAACGTCCGGCAACCCCAGATCAAGTCAGGGGCAGGCTTTTTCGGAATCATGCACCGGTCACGGAGACGATGATGTCGGAATTCGAGCGCTGGGAGACGCGCTTCGCCGCGCCCGGGTACCTGTTCGGCACCGAGCCGAATGCATTCCTCAAGAGCCAGGCGCACCTGTTGCGGCCGGGCCAGAAGGCGCTGTCGGTCGCCGACGGCGAGGGCCGCAACGGTGTCTGGCTCGCCGAGCAGGGCCTCGACGTCCGCTCCTTCGACTTCTCGCCCCAGGCGGTCGCCAAGGCGCGTGAGCTCGCAAAGCAGCGTGGCGTCACGCTCAAGACGGAAGTCGCGGATCTCTTTAGCTGGACGTGGCCGACGGCGGAATTCGACGTCATTGCGGCGATCTTCTTTCAGTTCGCCGGGCCGGACACGCGCGACGGCGTGTTTGCGGGGATCAAGAAGGCGCTCAAGCCCGGCGGCCTGCTTTTGATGGAGGGATATCACCTCCGGCAGCACGAATTCGGCACCGGCGGCCCATCCGATGCCGCCAACCTGTGGACGCGTGACCTGCTCGAACGGTCGTTTTCCGATTTCTCCTCGGTCCAGATCACCGAGGAAGACCGCGAGCTGGCCGAAGGCCATCACCACGTCGGCATGTCGGCGCTGGTTGATTTCGTCGGCCGGAAATAGGTCGTCATCCACGCACTGCGCGCCTCACGATAGAATGCTGCGCGTCAGCATATAGATGGCGACGAGCAGGATGACCGCCGCAAAGATTACGTTCAGGACGCCGCGCTTGCCGCCGAGCATTCGAGCGAGGCGGCCGCCCGCAAGTCCGCCGATCACGCCGCCGGCGATGAAGGTGGCGGCCAAGCGCCAATCGACGAGGCCGGACGCCGCGTAGTTCAGGGCCGCGGTGGCGCCGAACGCGGTGACTGCGACCAGCGAGGAGCCGATTGCATTGATAATCGGCATTCCGGTCGCAAACATCAGACCTGGAACGATCAAGAAACCGCCGCCGATCCCGAAGAAGCCCGAAAGCGCTCCCGTCCCGAGACCGGACAGCAGGAGCTTGGAAGAATTCTTGCTGGTCAAGCGGACATTCGCATCGCCCGCACCTGAACGGCGGGCGAACATGACGCCCGCAACCACGAGCATGAGGACCGCAAACAGCGCCAGGAGTTTTGGCCCGTCCACGATCTTGCTCAGGCTCGAGCCCGCGAATGCGCCCGCCACGCCGGCGAGCGCGAAGATGCCCGCGCAGCTCCACTTCACGGTTCCGGCGCGCGCATGGGACACCAGATTGGCCGCGGCGTTCACGGCGACCGCAAAGGCGCTCGTCCCGATGGCGACGTGCGCGGTCGGCACGCCGACCAGATAGATCATCAGCGGAACGGCCAGGATGGACCCGCCGCCTCCGACCAGCCCGAGCGAAAAGCCGACGAACGAGCCCGATAACAGCCCCAGTGCGTCCTGCACCAGTTGTGTGGACATCCGCCCCTCTGCGGTGTTCGGCGCTGGAGCCGGTCCCGACCGGGTCATATCGGGACGCGCTCGAGAGCCCATGTCGGGTCGTCGTTTCTACGACAAACCGGCGTCGACCTCCCAGGAAAATCCCCGGGCAAACAGTTGGTACAGGGGGCGCGCGCTGCGCCGCTCGGCCCTTGTGGCCGTGTCGATCACTGGAACGCGCAGCCGGCCTTGAGCCCCAGCTTCCGGAACACCATGGCGGCCGGGCATAGCCCGGTAAAGGCCGCCTGCAGCATATTCAGTCCCACAAATACGGTCAGCAGGACCCAATAGGGGCTGACGAACCAAGTCAGCAGCAGACTCACGAGAATCATCGTGCCGGCGAACGCCAGCACCGCACGATCAACGTTCATTTCAACCTCCATGTCATATGACGGCGGCAAGCACCGGGAATCCCTTCACGTGCGTACTCGTCGCCGTCGCGGGGTAACCGTCCGCGGGCCTCATGATCGAGCCCCTTTCTTGCTGGTCTTCACTACGGGCCGGCAGAACAAGTCGTGAAGGGTGGTAATCAGCTGCTCGATGCGCGGATCTGCGATGCGGTACCAGACCGTCTGCGACTCCCGCCGGAAGGTGACGATGCCTTCGTCGCGCATCTTGGCGAGATGCTGGGACAGCGCCGATTGCGACAGACCCACGGCGGCCGTCAGGCTCCCGACCTTTGCCTCGCCCCACTCCACCAATTTGCACAAGATCAGCAGCCGGCGCTGGTTGCCGATGGCGCGGAGGACGTCGGCGACCTTGGCGGCTCTGCGCTCGAGCGCGGCTGCCTCGATCCGATCCAGCTTGCTCATGAGGTTTCCTTAAGTTAGGCATTGCTTATTTAGCATTCGCTAATATATAATGCAAGCCCGTGCGGAAGAAAAAGGGAGAGTTCCACAGACGGCTGCGGGCGGAGCCCTCCGGGGCGCCGCACCAAAACGTTTGAACTAGATCAATGACCGGCACGCCTGGAAATCCCAATGTCGGTGGCGGCGTATTGCCGGTTCGCACGGCCCCATGCGATCGAGTGAGGAAAAACATGCGCGCTCCCATCATCGCGGCGATCTGGCTCGCAATCGCCCTTGCGCGGCCGGCGAATGCGGAGGAGACGTTCGCGGTCGCGCCGGCCTCCGTGTCGGACCAGAAGGCCGTCTTCGCCACGGTCGAAAGCCGGCGCATCGTCCCGGCGCGTGCGCGGATCGGCGGCACCGTCGCCGAGCTCGCGGTCCGCGAGGGCGACCACGTCGAGCTCGGGCAGGTCGTCGCCACCGTGGGCGACGAGAAGCTCGCGCTGCAGCTGAAATCGCTCGACGCCCAGATCGAAGGCCTCGAAGCGCAAGTCGCGCAGGCTCAGACCGACGTGACCCGCGCCGAAGATCTGGCCAGCAAAGGGATCGTTCCGCAAACCCGGCTGGTCGAACTCCGCACGATCTTCAATGTCGCCAGCAACGCCATGCGGGCGCGCGTTGCCGAGCGCTCGGTCATCCAGCAGCAGCTGGCCGAAGGCAGCGTGCTCGCGCCCGCCGCCGGCCGCGTCCTCAAGGTGCCGCTCACGACCGGCACGGTGATCCTGGCCGGGGAATCGGTCGCCGACATCGCCGAGCAGAATTTCGTGCTGCGGCTGCGGGTGCCGGAGCGGCATGCCCGCTTTCTCAAGGTCGGCGATCCGATCCGCATCGACGCCGCGGAGCTCGGCGAGTCCGGACCGCGCTTCGGCACCATCCAGCTCGTCTATCCGCGGATCGAGGACGGGCGGGTCGTCGCCGATGCGACGGTGCAGGGCCTTGGCGACTATTTCGTGAGCGAGCGCATCCGGGTCTGGGTCTCGGCGGGCGAGCGGACGGCCTTCGTGGTTCCGGCAGCCTTCATCACGACGCGGTTCGGCGTGGATTACGTCAAGGTCCGCGGCCCCGGAAACGACGACATCGACGTTCCGGTGCAACGCGGGCGCGAGCTGCCGCGGCCCGATCATGCCCGGACGGCGTCGAAATCCTGTCGGGCCTCAAGGCCGGCGACCGCCTGGTGAAGCCGTGAATCCCGGACTGTCCGGCCGCCTGACCCAGGCGACGATCCGCTCGCCGCTGACGCCGCTGTTCCTGCTGGCCGCCCTGGCGGTCGGCCTGATCGCGCTGCTCGTCATTCCGCGCGAAGAGGAGCCGCAGATCAGCGTTCCGATGGTCGACATCACGGTGCGCGCCGACGGGCTCAAGGCGCCCGACGCGGTCGAGCTGGTGACCAAGCCGCTCGAGGCGATCGTCAAGGCGATCGACGGCGTCGAGCACGTCTACAGCCAGACCCAGGACGACCGCGTCATGGTGACGGCCCGCTTCCTGGTCGGCACCAAGGCGGACGACGCGATCCTGCGCGTGCATGAGAAGATCCGCGCCAATTTCGATCGCATCCCGGTCGGCATTCCAGAGCCGCTGATCGTCGGGCGCGGCATCAACGACGTCGCCATCGTGGTGGTGACGCTGTCGCCGAAGCCCGAGGCCGCCGCCCGCTGGACCGAGAAGGACCTCTATCAGCTCGCCGACAAGCTGCGCGCCGAACTGATGAAGGTCGACAATGTCGGCCTGAGCTACATTTCCGGCGGCCACCCGCAGCAGATCCGGGTCGAGCCCGACCCGGAAAAGCTCTCGCTCTACGGCGTCACGCTGCAACAGCTCGTCGCCAAGGTGCGCGACGCCAACCGCTCGTTCCTGGCCGGCGCGTTCGCGATGCCGGCGCCACGCGCACGGTCGCGGCCGGACAGACGCTGGCCGGCGTGCCCGACATCGGCCTGCTGCTGGTGACGACGCGCGACGATCGGCCGGTCTATGTGCGCGACGTCGCGAAGGTCGTCGTCGGCCCGAGCCCGCTGGAGCACCGCGTCTGGAGCACCTCGCCGCAGGACGACAAGGCCTGGACGCGCACGCCGGCCGTCAGCCTGGCGCTCGCCAAGCGCGCCGGCGCCAACGCGGTCGTCGTCGCGGAGCGCGCTGCTCGCGCGGCTCGATACGCTCAAGAGGCGGCTGATCCCGGCCGATGTCGACGTCACCGTGACCCGCGACTACGGCGAGACCGCCAACGAAAAGGCGAACGAGCTCCTGTTCCATCTCGGCCTCGCGACGCTGTCGATCGTCGTGCTGATCGCGTTCGCGATCGGCTGGCGCGAGGCGGTGGTCACGCTGGTCGTCATCCCGACCACGATCCTGCTGACGCTGTTTGCCGCCAACCTGATGGGCTACACCATCAACCGCGTCAGCCTGTTCGCGCTCATCTTCTCCATCGGCATCCTGGTCGACGACGCCATCGTCATCGTCGAGAACATCGCGCGCCACTGGGCGATGCACGACGGCCGCTCGCGGCTCGCCGCCGCCGTCGAGGCCGTCGCCGAGGTCGGCAACCCGACCATCGTGGCGACGCTGACGGTGGTGGCGGCGCTGCTGCCGATGCTGTTCGTCTCCGGGCTGATGGGCCCCTACATGGCGCCGATCCCGGCCAATCGCGTCGGCCGCGATGCTGTTCTCCTTCTTCGTCGCCGTCGTCGTCGCGCCCTGGCTGATGCTGCGGCTGGCGCCGCGCGCGGCGGCCGGCGGCAGCGACGCCCATCGCGGCGAAGGACCGGCTCGGCCGCCTCTATCGCCGTATCGCGGCCCCGTCATCCGCACGCGGCGATCCGCCTGGATTTTCCTCGTCGGGGTCGGCGTCGCGACGCTGCTGGCCTGCTGCTGTTCGCCACCAAGGCGGTGACCGTCAAGCTGCTGCCGTTCGACAACAAGTCGGAACTCGCGGTCGTCGTCGATCTGCCCGAAGGCGCGAGCCTCGAGGACACCGAGCGGATCTTGTTCGCGGCCGCCGACATCGTGCGCGGCCTGCCCGAGGTGCGTTCGATCCAGACCTATGCCGGCACGCCGGCGCCGTTCAATTTCAACGGGCTGGTGCGGCACTATTATTCGCGCGAGATGCCCGAGCTCGGCGAGCTGCAGATCAACCTGGCGCCGCGCGGCGAGCGCAGCCGCACCAGCCACGCCATCGCGCTCGACCTGCGCGAACGGCTGAAGACGCTGCAGGCTGCCGGAGGGCACGGTCGTCAAGGTCGTCGAGGTGCCGCCCGGTCCGCCGGTGCTGGCGACCCTGCTGGCCGAGATCTACGGGCCGGACTCGGCGACGCGCCGCGCCGTCGCTGGCGGAAGTGAAGAAGATCTTCGCCTCGGTGCCGTTCATCGTCGACGTCGACGATTCGATCGGCGAGCCGCGTCCGCGGCTGCGGATCTCGATCGACCAGGATCGGCTGGAATTCTTCGGCGTCGAGCAGAGCGACGTCTACGACACCATCCAGACGCTGCTCGGCGGCGTGCCGGTCGGCTATTCGCATCGCGGCGAGGACCGCAATCCGATCGAGATCTCCGTGCGGCTGCCCGAAGCGCGACCTCGCCTGGACCGAGGTGCTGGCCTCGACGCCGGTCCCCGCCAATACGCTGCCCGGCAACAAGACCGTGGTCGAGCTCGGCGACGTCGTCCGCGTCACCCAGGAGGTCGGCTCGCCGACGATCTTCCGCCGCGACGGCCGCTTCGCCGACATGGTGATGGCCGATCTCGCCGGCACCTACGAGGCGCCGATCTACGGCATGCTCGAGGTCGCGCACGCGCGTCGACGCGCACGACTGGGGCGCCCTGCCCAAGCCGGTCATCCGCCTGCACGGTCAGCCGGCGGACGAGTCGAAGCCGACGCTGCTGTGGGACGGCGAGTGGGAGATCACCTACGTGACGTTCCGCGACATGGGCGCCGCGTTCGCGGTGGCGATCCTCGGCATCTACATGCTGGTCGTCGCCCAGTTCGGCAGCTTCAAGCTGCCGCTGGTCATCCTCACGCCGATTCCGCTGACCCTGATCGGCATCGTGCTCGGCCACTGGCTGTTCGGCGCGCCGTTCACCGCCACCTCGATGATCGGCTTCATCGCGCTCGCCGGCATCATCGTGCGCAACTCGATCCTGCTGGTCGATTTCATCCGCCATGGCGCCGGCGAGGGAAAGACGCTGCGCGACGTCCTGCTGGAAGCCGGGGCGGTGCGCTTCAAGCCGATCCTGCTGACCGCGCTCGCCGCCATGATCGGCGCCGCCACGATCCTGCTCGATCCGATCTTCCAGGGACTGGCGATCTCGCTGCTGTTCGGTCTCGCCTCCTCGACGCTGCTGACCGTGCTGGTCATTCCGGCGATCTACATCGTGCTGCGGGACGATACGGCGCGCCGCGCTGCGACCCGTGCCTGAAGCCGGTCACCGGGTTGCGAGGTCACGTGAGCTGCCGATCCGCCGAACAGGCCGCATGGTCGGCGTCGGCCGCGATAATTCGGCCGGTAAAATCTCTCCCGGACCCGAAGATAGCCTCTTGAACCGACGGGGCCCTTGGGTCCTATCTTCAGTACGAGAGATCGCCAAACGCGTCGCCGGGGTCCCATGGTTCACACGCATCATCACGAACACAGCCATGCTCATGGGAACGAGCACGGCGCAGACGCATGTTGCGGCGCCGACACCTGCGCGGCTCCCGCCCCGGCGTTCCGCGCCGGTCGCGCCTACAAGGTGCGCGGGCTTGATTGCGCAGAAGAAGTTGCGGTGCTCAAGCAGGCCGTTGGGCCTCTCGTTGGCGGCGCGGATCGGCTCGCTTTCGATGTCCTGAATGGCCGCATGACGGTCGCCGCCAACGAGCGTGAAGTAGCGGACGAGGCCGATCTTCAAGGCCGTAGCCGCAACCGGGATGAGCGCCGTTCCGTGGACGCCCCATGCGAAAACAGATGACACCGACAACCATCGCCGCCAGCAGGTGCTGTTTACTGCGGCCAGCGGCATAGCGTTGCTCATCGGCTTCACCCTTCATGTCGTGCTCGCGGGCGGCTTCGCGCCAGCTTGGAGGCTCCTCGGCAGCCACGCCAGCGCATCTATGCCATGGCCCGAGATTGCCGCGTATCTCGCGGCGGCTCTCCTCGGCGCGCGGTTCGTCGTGGTCAAGGCATGGTTTGCTGCGCGCAATTTGCGGCCCGACATGCACCTGCTGATGACCGTCGCGGTCATTGGCGCAATGGCGATCGGCGAGTGGTTCGAAGCCGCGACCGTATCATTTCTTTTCGCACTATCGCTGGCGCTGGAAAGCTGGAGTGTCGGACGGGCACGCCGGGCGATCGCGGCGCTCCTCGACCTTGCCCCGCCGACCGCCCGACGTGCTTCGGCCAGACGGATCGGAGAAACGGTGCCCGTGGCTGAGGTCAGGCTCGGCAACCGCTTCATCGTTCCAGCAGGAGAGCGCATCCCGCTCGATGGTCGGGTCACAGCAGGTGCCAGCGCCGTTAATCAGGCACCCATCACCGGCGAGAGCGTGCCCGGTGGAGAAGCAACCCGGCGCGGAAGTCTTTGCCGGCACGATCAACGGCGACGGCACGCTAACGATCCGGGCGACCAAGACCGTGGAGGACACCACCCTTGCCCGCATCATCCACATGGTCGAGGAGGCGCACGCGCGCCGCGCTCCCTCCGAGCAATGGGTGGAGCGCTTTGCTCGCGTCTACACGCCTGCCGTCATGGTGCTTGCATTCCTCGTATTCCTGCTGCCACCCATCGTCCTCGGCCAAGCGTGGGATGAATGGTTCTACCGCGCGCTCGTCTTGCTCGTGATTGCCTGCCCGTGCGCGCTCGTAATCTCAACGCCAGTCTCGATCGTCGCTTCGCTCGCCTCCGCTGCGCGCGCAGGCGTGTTGGTCAAGGGCGGTAGCTTCATCGAAATGCCGGCGCGCCTCCAGGCAATCGCCATGGACAAGACCGGGACCATAACGAGCGGCGAGCCCGAGGTTGTGCGAGGTCATTCCGCTCGGCAACCACACCGAAGCCGAACTCATATCGCGCGCGGCGGCACTTGAGGCGCGCTCCACGCACCCGCTGGCGCGCGCAATTCGCCGCTACGCCGAACGTCAGGGCATTGCGCCAGCGCCCGCAGCGGATGTGCAAGTGCTGAGGGGCAAGGGGCTGACGGGCATCTTTGACGGCGAGCCGTTCTGGCTCGGCTCCCATCGCTATGTGGTTGAACGCGGCCAAGATGCGCCGGAGGTCGCACGGCAGGCGGAAGCTCTGGAGGCGGACGGCAAAACCGTCATCGTCATCGGAAACCCGCGACACGTTTGCGGCCTTGTTGCAGTGGCCGACACTGTTCGTCCGGAGGCACGTGAAATCGTGCGGCAACTTCATGCCGCCGGGATCGCGCACGTGGTCATGCTGACCGGTGACAACCGCACTCACCGCCGAAGCCATCGCGCGCGAGGTCGGCATCGACGAGGTCCATGCCGAATTGCTGCCCGAGAACAAGGTCAAGAAGCTGGAAGAGGTCATCGCGCGCTACGGCACAGTAGCAATGGTGGGTGACGGCGTGAACGATGCGCCCGCCTTGGCACGCGCAAATCTCGGCATTGCCATGGGCGCAATCGGTTCGGATGCCGCAATCGAGACAGCCGACATCGCCCTCATGACCGATGACATTTCCAAACTTCCCTGGCTTGTACGTCATTCCAGGCGGACACTCGCA
This sequence comes from uncultured Pseudomonadota bacterium, assembly GCA_963791155.1. Classification (GTDB taxonomy): domain Bacteria; phylum Pseudomonadota; class Alphaproteobacteria; order Rhizobiales; family Xanthobacteraceae; genus JAVDCA01. The sequence goes on along the minus strand of CAWBRI010000008.1, from coordinate 296,755 downwards.
ATCATCCGCCAGAACATCACTTTCGCTCTCGCCATAAAGGCCGTGTTCGTCGTGCTGACCTTTGCTGGAATGGCGAGCCTGTGGGCTGCAATCGCCGCCGACACGGGAGCATCGCTGTTGGTCGTGCTGAACGGCTTGCGGCTTCTGACCCAAGATCGATCGCCGGGTCGTGGTTCCGTTGCGCAGGAGCCCGGCAGTCCGGTCGGGCGTGCGGCGCGCGCTTCCGCGTCGACCAAAGGCTAGCCGCTGATCCAGCCAGGCACGGGAACCGGGCAGATTTTTCTCCCCGGGACGGAACGGATCGCTCGCCTGTCGGGGACACTTTCTCGCGCCGTGCGCCGGGGCTGCCTGGCTCAGAGGAAATCCCGATCTCATTTGGTTCGAAGGTGGCGCAAGGCTGACGGAAATGGTCGTTTTGACCTATCTCAAGGCTGGCCGGCCGCACGCGCTTAAGAATGGCGATCGGATTTCGGCTGTTGGCGCCTGTGTATCGACCGCAACAAAGGAGCCTGTAACATGCGCTATGTCCAACTGTATGCCGACCACGCAGGCGAGAGCCATTTCAAGCAGGTCGACCTTTCGCTCAGCGAGGCCGACTACCGACCGCCGGCGCCGCTCATGTTCGTGTCGCACGCTTTCCCAACCAACGCACTGCAATTCGTGCGACTGCCGTCGGGCTGGAACGGCGAAGGTATTCACCCGCCTCAGCATCAATTCATCGTCTGTGTGCAAGGTCAGATCGAGATCACCGCCAGCGATGGCGAAAAGCGGACGTTCGGGCCGGGTGCCGCCGTGCGGATGGAGGATACGTCCGGCAAAGGCCATCGCACCCACGTAAAGGGATCGCAGGATTGGGTGGCGGCGATCATTCCGCTTGAGTGATTACCATCATGGCGAACCCGGCGAGCGAACCGAAGGATGGCGCGCTGAGGCTCGGCCCCCGCCCGACCACGACGACGCTTCCGCTCGCGCACCAGCCGGATGAGCCAAGCCGTCCGGATCAAGACAATCGGCGCCCAACGCCCGCTGCGGACTCGCCCCTCCCGGCGCGCACCGCGTCGCCTCGGTCGATGCGCTGCGCGGCTTCAGCATGTTCTGGCTTCTGGGCGGAGATGCCGTCGCCTGGGCGCTTGGGGAGATGACCGCCGGAAAGGCTGCCATCCTGAGCCAACCCGGAAAATTCTTCAGCAATCAATTGAGCCACGTGGACTGGGAGGGATTTCGCTTCTACGACTTCATCTTCCCGCTGTTCGTGTTCGTGACCGGCGTGTCGATCGTGTTGTCTCTCACGCGCCTGGTGGAGCGCGAAGGCAAATCCACCGCGCACCTTCGGGTGCTGCGACGGGCCGCCGTGCTTTTCGCGCTGGGGGTGGTCTACTACGGCGGCGCGAGCAACAAGTGGCCGGATATCAGGATATTGGGCGTGCTCCAGCGCATCGCGCTTTGCTATCTGCTTGCATCGCTGCTGTTCCTGAACTTCCGTTTGCGCGGACTGATCGTCGCGTTTGTGTCGCTCCTCGTCGGATACTGGGCGCTGATGAGTTTCGTGCCGGTGCCCGGGATCGGCGCAGGCTCATTCGCTCAAGCCGCGAATTTCGCGAACTGGATCGACTCGCAATACCTTCCGGGCAGCAAATGGAACGGAACGTGGGATCCCGAAGGCCTGCTCAGCACCCTGCCCGCGTTCGCCACCTGTCTGCTTGGCGTGTTCGCGGGCTTGCTGCTGCGGAATTCGCACGTGGAGCCGCAAGAAAAATCCCTGTGGCTCATCGGCGCCGGTGTCGTGATGGTGGCGGCGGGATTCCTTTGGGGGCTTCAATTTCCGGTCATCAAAAGCATCTGGACATCCTCCTTCGTCCTCGTGGCCGGCGGATTCAGCGCCCTGCTGCTCGGTCTATCCCATCAAGTCATGGACGTATGGGGCTATCGCAATTGGGCGACGATCTTCGTATGGATCGGGGCCAACGCCATCACGCTCTACTTCCTCAACAACATCGTGGTCTTCAAGGATCTCGCGGGCCGCCTCGTCGGCGGGGACGTGGGCAGCTTTTTCGACCGGCATGTGACGGCCGGGGCCGGACATTTTCTCGCCGCCGCGATGGGACTCGCCTTGGCGATCGTCCTCGCCGGCTTCCTTTACCGCCGCAGGGTTTTCCTGCGGGTCTGACGTGCCGCCGCGCAGAGCGGCGCAACCGCAACGCGATTCACACGGCACGGGGCGTTCAGAGCGCTGCCCATTGTTTGACATGATCCCGCGCTTACGTATGGGCCGTGTGCCTGATCCAGGCGATCGAATCATGAATGGACATTCATGACGGAGGGTGCGGTGCGGACGTCTCGCTTAGCGGTGAAGGTTTGTCTTGCCGTCGGGGTTCTGCAGGCTCAGATGGTGCTCGCCGACGATTTCGGGGCGCCCCAGAAGGTCTCGTTCTACTTCGCGGCGCATGAAGACGACTGGCAGCTCTTCATGAATCCGTCGGCGTTCCTGGACGTGTCCGCCGCCAAGACCAAAACCGTCTTTGTCCATGTGACGGCAGGCGACGCCGGCTTGGGGATTGGCGCCGGGGGCAGGAAACATCCCTATTACCTGGCGCGGGAAAATGGCGCGGAGACCGCCATCCGCTTCATGGCGGACGCGGCCGACCTGCCGCTCGATACGTCGGTATCCCGGACGCATTTCAACGGACATCGGATTTATCGCGTGGCTTACCGCAATACGGTGGCCTATTTCCTGCGGCTGCCCGACGGCCACCCCACGGGCTCGGGATATCCGCAAACCGGCAACCAATCCCTGGCGCGTTTGGCGAGCCGGCAGATAGAGGCTCTCTCGGCGGTCGACGGTTCGACGGTCTATCGCGGGTGGGCCGATCTCGTGGCGACGCTGCGGGCGATCCTGGACCATGAACGAGGACACGCGCCATCTGTTCAGCTCAATCTTGCCGAGCCGGACCAAGGCATCAACCCGGATGACCATTCCGATCATCGCATGACCGCGAAGGCCGCGCTTGATGCCGCATCGGAGCTCGCCTGCGCGCGCCGGCTTTATTTTGTCGACTATGCCAGCGCTCGGCTTCCCGAAAATCTCGGTTCGCAACAGCGCGACATGGAGGCTTCCGTGCTTGCGGTCACGGCCGCCGGCATTCTGGCGCTTGATCACGGCAGCATCTGGCAGGAGCATCACCAATCTTATTTGGGCCGAAACTACTTCCGCGTCGAGGAAGGCAGCGGACGTTGCGATGACCAGGCGCCAGTGCAGGCCGTCGCGAGCCGGCAACTGAACGCGGATCGACGCGGCAAGTGATAAGGGCCGTCATGGAGTTCGTTCAAAACCGAGGTGAGACGGCTGCGAGGTGCCTATCCGGCGGCGTGCGGTGATCGTGCGTATTTCTTCAAATGACGATCAGAAAATTTTGGGGTTTTTGGGCGATTGCGGTGGGACTCGCCATGCGATCGGCGCGTGTCGCGGCTCGCCGTACGTGACGCTGTGCTCGTCCCCGCAGAAACGAATCACGTCGCACGCAAGCCCGGCGCCACAAGACACACGAGGCAGCCGGAACAGTCCGGGGCTGTTTCATTCGCGCGCCGCCGACAAAAAGCCGGCTGGGGGACCCAGCCGGCTTTTTTGGCATGATCGCCGTGTCCCGCACGTTGGAACGTGTGACGCGGCTGCGGGCGATCACTCGCATTCGTGCTTGTAGTCGCGCATGATCTGCAGGCGGACCTTCGGATCAGGATCCGATCCGAGGTATTGGCCGCCGCAAAAGACGTCGTTGGCACCACGCGCTGCCGGAGCCGTCTTGGGAGCGGCGGTCTGGCCTTGGCCGGTTGTCTGGGCGGCCGGCGCCTGGACTTTGGACTTCGACTCATCGCTGCCCTGAGTCTGGGCAAAGACCGGGAACGCAAGCAGCGTTGCCGCCGCCGTGAGGAGAAGTATGCGTTTCATGACACGCTCCATGGCTGGTTGTTGTCGGGGGTGATTTTGATTAGCTCCCGAATCATCATGGGCGATTGATCTGCATCAACGGATGGCAAACAGATTCGCATTTGTTTCGACAGCAGCGGGGAACCAAATGACATCTCGGTGCGTTATGTTATTTGGCGTTTCCTTTTTCCGGTACGCCTGAGACCATTCCACACAATTTAGACTCGTCATTCCGGACAGCCGCGCACCCAAATCGGCCGTCACGAACTTGGCGTTATTGATTGCCGATCTCGCGTAACTCCGGGATGGGCGCGCCGCTTTCACGAAAAATGAAGTGTGAGGATCGGTATTACACCGCCTGCACCTCGACCACGCCCGGCACCGCCTTCATGGCGCCGGCGATCTGCGGCGAGACCTTGAAGCGGCCCGGCAGCCGCACCTCGACCTCAGCGCCGGCGCCGAGCAGCACCACGATATTGACCTCGCCGTCGGACGGCCGGTCGCCCGCGACTGCGCGGCGCTCGAGGCGCTTCGACACGGCATCGAGCGGCTTGTCGTCGCGCAGGAACACGCGCAGGCCCTTCTGCAGCTTGGCCGCCGCCTTGTCGAGCGGCTCGACCGTCTGGATGCGCGCCCGCACGTCGTCGCCCTGCGCCTCGGCGCTGAGAAACAGCAGCACCGCCGTGCCGGGCTCCAGCAGGTCGCGGTATTGCTCCAGCCCCTCCTGGAAGATGATCGCCTCGTAATGGCCGGACGGGTCGGACAGCCCGATGATGCCCATCTTGCTGCCGGTCTTGGTGCGCCGCTCGGTGCGCGACACCACGGTGGCGGCGACGCGGCCGGCGGTCGCGCCCGCCTTCACGGCGCGCGCGAACTCGCTCCAGGACTGAACCCGCAGTCGCTTGAGCAGCGGCGCGTAGTCGTCGAGCGGATGGCCGGTGAGGAAGAAGCCGATCGCGTCGTATTCCTTCTGCAGGCGCTCGGCCGGCAGCCAGGGCGCGGCCGCCGGGACCGCCAGCGCCTCGCGCGCCGCCGGCCCGCCGAACAGCTCGCTCTGGCCCAGCGTCGCCGCCTCGTGGGCGCGCTGGGCGGCGGCCAGCATCACGTCGACCGCCGCCACGGCGCGCGCGCGATCGGGCTCGATGCAGTCGAACGCGCCGGCCGCCGCGAGGCTTTCGAGCACGCGCTTGTTGACGGCGCGCGGATTGATGCGGCGGGCGAAATCGGCGAGATCCGCGAACGGATGATCGCCGCGCGCCGCGACGATCGCCTCGACCGCCTGGCGTCCGACCCCCTTGAGCGCCGCCAGCGCGTAGAGGATGGTGTTGCCGTCGACCTCGAACTCGACGCCGGAGCGGTTGACCGAGGGCGGCTCGACCTTGATGCCGAGCCGCTCCGCCTCGGCGCGGAATTCGGCGAGCTTGTCGGTATTGCCCATGTCGAGCGTCATCGAGGCGGCGATGAACTCGACCGGATAGTTCGCCTTCATGTAGGCGGTCTGGTAGGCGACCAGCGCGTAGGCGGCGGCGTGGCTCTTGTTGAAGCCGTAGTCGGCGAAGCGCTCGAGCAGCTCGAAGATCGCGTCGGCCTGCCCACGCTCGACCCCGCGCTCGACCGCGCCGGACACGAAGCGCTCGCGCTGCGCCCGCATCTCGCTGCGGATCTTCTTGCCCATGGCGCGGCGCAGCAGGTCGGCTTCGCCGAGCGAGTAGCCGGCGAGCACCTGCGCGATCTGCATCACCTGCTCCTGGTAGACGATGACGCCGAAGGTCTCGCGCAGCATCGGCTCGAGCTTGGGATGGATGTAGTCCGGCCGCTCGATGCCGTGCTTGCGGGCGCAATAGGTCGGGATGTTGGCCATCGGGCCCGGCCGGTAGAGCGCGACCAGCGCGATGATGTCCTCGAAACGGTCGGGCCGCATGTCGAGCAGCGCGCGCCGCATGCCCTGGCTTTCCAGCTGGAACACGCCGACCGTCTCGCCGCGCGCCAGCATGTCGTAGGTCTTCTTGTCGTCGAGCGGGATGGCGGCGAGATCGATGTCGACGCCGCGCCGCTGCACCAGCCGCACCGCGGTCTCCAGCACGGTCAGCGTCTTGAGGCCGAGGAAGTCGAACTTGACGAGGCCGGCCTGCTCGACCCATTTCATGTTGAACTGGGTCACCGGCATGTCGGATTTCGGATCGCGGTAGAGCGGCACCAGCTCGGCAGAGCGGCCGGTCGCCGATCACGATGCCGGCCGCGTGGGTCGAGGCGTGGCGGTTGAGGCCTTCGAGCTTGAGCGCGATCGCGAAGGCGCGCGCCACCACCGGATCCTCGTCGCGCGCGGCCTGCAGGCGCGGCTCGTCGTCGATCGCGCGCGCGAGCGTCACCGGCGCGGCCGGGTTCTGCGGCACCAGCTTGCAGAGCTTGTCGACCTGCCCGTAGGGCATCTCCAGCACGCGGCCGACGTCGCGCAGCACGCCGCGCGCCTGCAGGGTGCCGAAGGTGATGATCTGCGCCACCTGGTCGCGGCCGTAGCGCTGCTGGACGTAGCGGATGACCTCGTCGCGCCGGTTCTGGCAGAAGTCGATGTCGAAGTCGGGCATCGACACGCGCTCGGGATTGAGGAAGCGCTCGAACAGGAGCCCGAAGCGGATCGGATCGAGATCCGTGATGGTGAGCGCATAGGCGACGAGCGAGCCCGCGCCCGAGCCGCGGCCCGGCCCGACCGGAATGCCCTCCTGCTTGGCCCACTGGATGAAGTCGGCCACGATCAGGAAATAGCCGGGATATTTCATCCCGGCGATGACGTTGAGCTCGAAGGCGAGCCGATCGCGATAATCCTCCTCGGTATGGCCGTGGGCGACGCCCAGCGCGGCGATCCGGCGAGCGAGCCCTTCCTCGGCGCGTGTTGCGCAGCTCGGCCGCCTCGTCGATCTTGCCCTCGCCGGTGGTGAACTGCGGCAGGATCGGCTTGCGTATGGTCGGGCGGAACGCGCAACGCCGGCGATCTCGATCGTCGCGGCGAGCGCCTCCGGCAGATCGGCGAACAGCTTCGTCATCTCGGCGCGGGTCTTGAAGCGGTGCTCGGGCGTGAGATGCCGGCGGTCGGGCTCGGCCAGCAGGCGGCCCTCGGCGATGCAGATCAGCGCGTCATGGGCCTCGTAGTCGTCGCTGGTCGGCGAACAGCGGCTCGTTGGCGGCGACGAGCGGCAGCCCGCGCGCATAGGCGAGCTCGACCAGCGCCGCCTCGGCGGCGCGTTCCTCGGCGGTGCCGTGGCGCTGCAGCTCGACATAGAGGCGGTCGCCGAACAGCCGCATGCAGCGCCTCGCCCGCGCGCGGCGGCGAGCGGCGGCTGGCCGGCCACGATCGCGCGGTCGAGCGGGCCGCCCGGCCCGCCGGTGAGCGCGATCACGCCGTCGCAGGCGCCTTCGAGCCAGGCGAGCTTGACATGCGGCGGCTCGTTGCCGGGGTGGCCCAGAAAGGCGCGCGAGTTGAGGCGCATCAGGTTGCGGTAGCCCTCTTGGCGCGCGGCGAGCAGCACGATGCGCGGCAGGTCGCGCGCCGCATTGGCGAGCCCGGCCGGCCGGGCGCCGTGGTCCTGGTCGCCGAAGTCGATCGCGAGCGCGCAGCCGATGATCGGCTGGATGCCGGAACCCGCCATCTTGTCGGAGAACTCCAGCGCCCCGAACATGTTGTCGGTGTCGGTCAGCGCGAGCGCGGGCTGGCGGTCGGCCTTGGCGAGCTCGGCCAGCCGCGCGATCGACAGCGCGCCCTCGAGCAGCGAATAGGACGAATGCACGTGCAGATGCACGAAGCCTGGATCGGCGGTCACGCGCGCCTCGCTGTGTGGAACGATGGGGACGAATCCGTCCCCGACAGTGGGGACGCCGGCGCCGCATGTCCACCCATAGCCTGGCGGGCGCCGGGGTCATTCACAGGTTAGGCTGACGCCCTGCCCGGCCGGCTCATGAGGCAGAGACCCGGTCCACACTCGGGCCGGCCCAAAGGCCGGACCCGAGTCAGACGCGAGGCACGCAAACTCACAAACCCATCACGCAACGCCACTCACAGCACCGCAAACACCTGCGCCCACACGGCCAGCATCCCGAGAAACAGCGACAGCGACGCCAGCGCAGCGGCTTCCTCGACAACAGCACGAAACATGACACCCTCCCCGAGTCGGAACGAACAGAGAACATAGTTCGTGGTTTGTTCCTGAGTCAAGGGGGGTGATCAGCTCGAATTCTGGCGGATGGGTGCGCCCCATCGGCGTGCCGCCAAGCGCCACGGAAGCCGGGGTCCTTTCGCGGAAGCGCTGGTTCGCAGCCCTCGACTCGCGCGACGCGATGTCGATTCACCCGCTTGGCGCGGCCAAACTCTCAAGGATGCGGGGCCGGCCGGTCACGCGGCCTCGTTCCAGCCCTTGATCCAGCTCGGGCGGCCAACGCCGGCCAGCCATTCGCTGGCCTCGGCCTTGCTGGCAAAGCCGTGGATGTACGTGACTTCGGCCCCCGGGCAATGAACCCGGAGCTGCCATTCGTTGCCGATTTTCTGGGGCTCGAAGACGAACCCGTCACGAGGCTCGACCATGAGGGGAATTATGCGCCCTTTTCGTCCATGAAGCGAGCCAAGAATCAGGCCCGTGCCTTATTCAAGCCGGACCAAGGCCGCCGACATCCGATCCCGGAAGGCGCCGCAGCCCGGCGAATACGGGCGCACCCTCGAGGCTTCGTCCGGGCTACCGGGACGCCGGGCGGCGGGTCATTTCGCGTAGCCCTGCGATCTCAGCCAGTCGATGCGGCGGGTGCCCGACAGCCACTCGTCGACCTCGGCCTTGGTCTTGAATCCCTTGATATGGCGGACATCGACGCCGGGGCAGTGAGCCTCGATCTGCCAGTCATCCTCTGCGACGCGATGCAGCTTGAAGGTGACGCGGGGTGATTTGGTTTTGGCCATGCGCCCAATATGCGCCGGATCGGGCCACACGGCTAGGGCCGGCCAGCCCCTGCCCCAAGCAATCAGAAGCCCGCGTCCAAATATCGCGAGCTTTTGCCGGGGATCCGACTGGCGCTCGGGCGCCGGCCCGTCACGGCGGCTGCTGATCGACCTGCTTCGCGTTGGCGATGATCCACGCCAAAGCCTCGTCCTGGGTCGCAAAGCCGTCGACACGCCGCTCGTGGCCCTGGTGGTATCGGATGACGACATGCCAGCCCGTCCCGGTCTTGTCCTGGAACGGCAGCATCACGGGTTCTTCTTCCGGGTCGGCCATGTGGCCACTATGCGCTTTGTCCGGCCCGGTTTCCACCGCCCCACGCGGCAGGTCGGACCCGCCGGGATCTTGCTCCCCCCCGCCGTCGGGGTATGGTGGCGGCACGGCTCGTTCGGCGTGACGCCACGCCGCTGGGAGGAGCGCCATGAGACCTAGCGCCAAACAACTTAGCGCCAAGCGACTTAGCGTCATGAGAACTTTGCTGACAGCCGCAGTGGTGGGGTGGTTGGCGATGCCGATCCCGGCTCAGGCTCAGAGCATGAATTTCGCGACCCCCCAGAAAAAAATGGTGACCGAGGAAGAAGTGAAAGCGCAACAGGAGCGCGACAGCGCTTACAAATCCGCCATCAGCAAATTGCCCAGCCAGAAACCAGCCAACGACCCGTGGGGCAATGTCCGCGGCGCCGGCGCGACGCAGAACAACCAGGCCGGCACACGGTCCGGCGCGAAATAGCGGTCCGGGATGGCGCCGCGGGGTCATTGAAGGTGGCGTCCGCGCGTGATGTTAATAGGGCGGGGGGCAACGACCGGGAGATTCCCATGCGCGCCAAATTGCTGCTCGCCCTCGTCAGCCTTGCGGTTCTGGCCCAGACGCAATCGGGCGCCGCCCAGTCTGCCTACGACTATCCGTGGTGCGCCATCTCTTACGCCAGGAGCGGCGCCCAGGCCTGCTACTACGCGAGCTACCAGCAATGCATGGCCACCTTGAGCGGCATCGGCGGCTCCTGCATACGAAGCCCCTACTATCGCGGCGTTCCGCGCGACGAGCGCCGGCCGCGCGCTTACTGACCGGTGCCCGCGCGCCGCCGAAACCGCGCCGCGCGCGCCAAAGCGTGTCCCGTTTAAAGCCGTAACGACTCGAGCGCTACTTCGCGGCGCCGTCGCAGCCGCGGCTGCGCGCGCCCGGCTGGACGTCGAGGGTACAGAATTCGCGCCGCGAAGCCCCGGCGGTCGTCCGGCATTGATCGAGCGCCTGGCGATCGGCCATCTGCTGATTTTCGGCGATCGCCCAGCCGACGCCCGGCGTGCCGTCCTTCGGATCCATGGCGACCGCGAAGCACTGATTGCGAAACGTGGCGACGACTTTGCAGAGCTTGCGAAGCTCCGCCGATGCGTTGCCGAGCGCGCCGCGGCAACCGTCGATCGCGCCGGTGCGCGCCGCCTCCATGGTGGCGCTGTTCAGCGAGCTCCCATAGGCGAAGCCCTGACGCGCCACATCGGCCGGCATTCCGACCGCCAGCGCGCCTTCGGCGGCGGCGGGGTGCGGCGCAAGGGCCAGCAGGCCGGCCGCAACCGCCGCCGCCGTCTTCACGCGCATCGATCGACCTGAATACATTCGCCCCTCCCCGCATGGACGCGCCATGCTACGCCGGGATTGCGCCCGTGCCTACGGCGCGCCACGCGATTGCGGGGCGCCGCCGGCCAATCAGCACTTGCCGGCGACCGTGAGCCGCCCGTCCGTCTCGATCTCGATCTTGAGCGCCTTGGTGAGTAGCCCGTTGGCGTAGTAGCTGCCGACCGTATAGGTGATCTCGACGATCTCCTGCGGCGTGAAGAACTTCGACAGGCCCGCGAAGGTCGCATCGTCGACATCTCCGCCATGGGCCATCTGCTCCACATAGCCGAGCAGAGCGCGCTGCCTGTCGTCGAACAATTCCGACGCCCGCCATGACTTGACGGCGGCGATCTGCGCATCGCTGTAGCCGCACAGCTTCATCAGCGGCTTGTGCTGGTTGATCTCGTAGTCCGATCCGACGATCTCGGCCGTGCGCAGAATGACGAGCTCGAGCAGACGGCGCGGCGTCACCGCATCGAACCGGATCGTGAACGCCATCGCGGCGGCGGCGCGGGAGAATTTCGGCGCATGCCCGGTGGTGAGCTGGAGATTGATGATGGCGCCGCCCATGGCGCGGCGCTTGTCGAACATTTCCTGCATGATCGGATCGAGCGGTTGCCGCAGCGGCGGCAGGCGCGACACCGGTTGTTCCTCGGCGACGGTCATGCGCGGCGCCGCGACCGCGCCGCACAGCAACAGCGCAGCCAGCAGCGCCCGGACGCCCTGGCGCGGTTGCGGGAATTGAGACGAATGCATGCGGCCCTCCCGGTTATCGAGGCCCCATCCTATTGCCGAAATCGGCGCCCGACCATTCGCGCACCACGCTTCCGGGCGAGGTCGTGCGGCTCGCAAGGCTCAACCCGGTCGCTCGCGCCCGACCCGGCAGCGGTCCAGACCAGTTGCCCTATCGTCAAATACCCCCGCGTGCCCACCCGGTGGTCAGCACGTTTTCGCCCTCGGGATTTCGCGCCGGAGTTGATCTCGATCAAAGACCGCACCGTTGAGAGCTGTAAAATGTTCATTGTCTCGACCGAACGGCACCGAGGAGCGACCGCTAAGGTCAGGACAAAGAGCCCCGGCGGCCCCACCCCCCGGGGCTCTTTCTATTGTGCCAAGGGTTGCCGGCATGGCTGGCACCCGGCCGGTTCTCACCGAAACTTGTAGCCGCGATCGACACACGACGGTTGTATACGGCGCGTCGGCGTGGTGTTCATAGGTGGGGGCAACTGCCGGGAGATTCCCCATGCGCTTGGTCCACCTACCGCTGATCATCGCAGGCGCCGCCCTGCTGGCCGGAACGCAGGCGAGCCGAGCCCAGTCCGCATACGACTATCCCTGGTGCGCCGTCTATACCAACAGAAGCGGGGCCCAGGCCTGCTACTACACGAGCCGTGCGCAATGCCTGGCAACGATGTGGGGCATCGGCGGCTACTGCATCGAAAGTCCCTATTACCGGGGCGCGCCGCGCCCGGAGCGGCGCGTGCGCCGGTACTGAGAGCGCCATTCCGCAAAGAGGAGCTCGCCGATGAGGAACCTCATGCTCAGCGTCGTCGCGGGCGCAGCGGCCCTGGCCGCCACCACATCCGCGAGCCGCGCACAATACTATCCGTGGTGCCTGGTCATTTCCGACAAGACCGGCTCGTGGACCTGCTATTTCACGACCCGCGAGCAATGCATGATGTCGGCCGGCGGAAATATCGGATTCTGCGCGCAGAACCCCGCCTATCAGGGTCCGCCCCAGCGGCCGCAACGGCGGCGGCCGTCGAACGGATAGGCCCGGCTTTCCAATCAGCTGCGGCGGCGGATTGTGGCCGCGAATGACGTGCGCCCGCGTGGCGCGGCGGGTGGTTTGCGTTGCCGCCGCGACGCAATCTCTGGTATAGGGTGGCAAAACCTGGGGAGGGGCACCATGAAGTCCACGACAGCGATCATTCGAACGTCCGTCGGCATCGCGACGGTTTTTTCCGTCGCCTGCCTGATCGCTACGGAAGGCGTCGCGCTGCAGATCGATCCCAGATGTAAAACATTCAGTGACAAGCTCGGCTGCACATGCGCGTTGCAAAACGGCGGCTACATTGTTTACGGAGCGCGCACCCGATGGGCGTCGGCCCGGCAGACGACGTCCGGAAGGCCCACGAACCAAGCCTTTACCCAGTGCATCATCAACCACGGCGGCAGGTGAGCCCGGACCTCGCAGCGAGAAGGCGGTGCCGCGGCCGATAGACTATTCCAGCTTTTGAAGGTATTCCCGGCCCCGGGGTCATGCGGCGCGGTGGCGATCACGGCGTTCTCATCGACGCCGGATCATTCCACAAACGGCGGGTCAGCGTCCCGCCCCGCCGGGTTCCGACATGCAACAGCAAAATCCCGAACAAGCCGCCGCGATGCGCCTGGTCGCAGCCGGCGGCGATTTCCAGGCACTGCACGAGATCGTCGCCAAGGCGCGCCAGAACCTCAATCAGAACGATTGGGACTACATCGTCGGCGGCGCCGAGACCGAGACCACGCTGCGGCGCAACCGGCTGGCGCTCGACTCGATCGCCTTTCGGCCGCGCGTGCTGCGCGACGTGAGCCGGATCGACCCGTCCGTGGAGGCGTTCGGACGCACGCTTGCGCCTGCCCGTGCTGTTCGCGCCGGTCGGCTCGCTGGAAAGCTTCCACCCCGGCGCGGCCGCCGAGGTGGTGCGGGCCGCCAAGCGAATTCGGCGTCGCCCACATGCTGAGCTCGGTGTGCGACCCGGGCCTCGAGAAGGTGGCCGAGGCCGCCCCCGAGGCGGTGCGGATCTTCCAGCTCTACGTGCGCGGCGACGAGGCCTGGGTCGACGACCACGTGGCGCGCGCGCTCGCCCACCGCTACAGCGCCTTCTGCCTCACGGTCGACACCGCGATCTACAGCCGGCGCGAGCGCGACATCGCCAAGCGCCATGTCGTCGCCGGGCGCCGGCGGGCCTCGGGTCGCGAGTTCCAGGCGGCGCTCGACTGGCGCACGGTCGAGCGCATCAAGAAGCGTTTCGACATTCCGCTGGCGATCAAGGGCATCGCGACCGCGGAGGACGTCAAGATCGCGCTCGATCACGGTGTCGAGTGGATCTACGTGTCAAATCACGGCGGCCGGCAACTGGACCATGGCCGCGGCTCCATGGACGTGCTGCCCGAGATCGTGGCGGCCGCGGCCGGACGGGCCAAGATCATCGTCGACGGCGCGTTCGCGCGCGGCACCGACATCGTCAAGGCGATCGCCGCGGGCGCGAGCCTGGTCGGGCTCGGCCGCCTGCAATGCTATGCGCTGGCCGCCGGCGGCGAGAGCGGCGCTGGTGCGCCTGCTGGAGCTCCTCGAGGACGAGGTGCAGCGCTGCCTCGGGATGCTGGGGGTCGGGCGCTTTGCCGAGCTCGACCGGGCCTGCCTGCACCCGGCGCCGCCGGTGAGCGCGCCGCACGTGCTGAGCGCGTTCCCGTTGCTCAAGATCGAGGACTACCGGTACTGAAGGGAGGGGCGAATAGGGAATAGCGAATGGGAGTACTGCTCGCTGCTCGCTATTCCCCGCTCGCTATTCGCTACTCCCCATTCGCCCACCTACTCCAGCTCCACCACCTGGCCGTCGCGCAGCGTGACCCGGCGGTCCATGCGGGCGGCGATGTCCATGTTGTGGGTGGCGATGACGGCGGCGAGGCCGGACGCGCGCACCAGCTGGGTCAGGGCGGTGAACACGTGGTCGGAGGTGCGCGGATCGAGGTTTCCGGTCGGCTCGTCGGCGAGCAGGATGCGCGGCGCGTTGGCGACCGCCCGGGCGATCGCGACCCGCTGCTGCTCGCCGCCCGACAGCTCGGACGGGCGATGCGTGAGCCGCTCCTTGAGGCCGAGATAGCTCGAGCAGCTCGGCCGCGCGCCGCGCCTCGGCTTCCCGGCGCGAAAGCCCGCGGATCATCTGCGGCAGCATCACGTTCTCCAGCGCGGAGAACTCCGGCAGCAGGTGGTGCGCCTGATAGACGAAACCGATCTCGTTGCGGCGGATGCGGGTGCGCTCGCCGTCGTTGAGCCCGGAGGTCGCGATCTCGTCGATGATAGACCTCGCCGGAGTCCTGGTGCTCGAGCAGGCCGGCGATGTGCAGCAGCGTCGACTTGCCGGCGCCCGACGGCGCGATCAGCGCGACCGACTGGCCCGGCCAGACCGCGAGCTCGGCGCCCTTGAGGATGTCGAGCGTGGCGTCGCCCTGCCGGTAGTGCCGCTCGACGGCGTGCAGAAAGAGGACTGGCGTTTCGGGTTCGGCCATCGCGCCCTACTCGTAGCGCAGCGCGTCGACCGGATCGAGCCGCGCCGCCCGCCAGGACGGATAGAGGGTGGCGAGCAGCGACAGAGCGAGCGCCATCACGACCACCGCGGTGGTCTCGCCGAGCGCCATCTCGGCCGGCAGCCTCGAGAGGAAATAGAGCTCCTGCGAGAACATCTCGGTCTTGGTCATGCAAGACAGGAACTGGCGGATCGATTCGATATTGAGGCACACCAGCGTGCCGGCCACGAAGCCGGTCAGCGTCCCGACCACCCCGATCGACGGCGCCGGTGATCAGGAAGATCCGCATGATCGCGCCCTGGGTCGCCCCCATGGTGCGCATGATGGCGATGTCGGCGCTCTTGTCCTTCACCAGCATGATCAGGCCGGAGACGATGTTGAGCGCCGCGACCAGCACGATCAGCGTCAGGATCAGGAACATCACGTTGCGCTCGACCTGCAGCGCGTTGAAGAAGGTCGCGTTGCGCTGCCGCCAGTCGACCATGAAGATCGGCCGCTGGGCGGCCTCGGTGACGAGCTTGCGTAAGCTGTCGATGTCGTCGGGATTGTCGAGATAGACCTCGATCGCGGTCACGTCGCCGGCGCGATTGAAATAGGCCTGCGCCTCGGCGAGCGGCATGAACACGAAGGCGGCGTCGTATTCCGACATGCCGATCTCGAACACCGCCGCGATCTTGTAGGGCTTGATCCGCGGCGTCGTGCCCATCGGCGTCACCGCGCCGCGCGGCGCCACCAGCGTCATGCTGTCGCCGGCGCGCAGCGACAGCTGGTCGGCGAGCCGCCGGCCGATCGCGACGCCCTGCCCCTGGTCGAAGCCGTCGAGCGTGCCCTGCTTGATGTTGTTGGCGATCGAGCCGAGCTTGCAGGTCGGCGGCGCGGATGCCGCGCACCAGCACGCCGCTGGCGTTGAACGGCGAGGACGCGAGCGCCTGCCCTTCGACGATCGGGGCGGCGAGCGATCACGCCGGGCATCCGGGAGATGCGCTCGGCCACCTCGCTCGTAGTCGGTGAGCGGGGAATCGAGCGGCTGGATCAGCAGATGGCCGTTGAGGCCGAGGATCTTGTCGAGCAGTTCCTTGCGAAAGCCGTTCATCACCGCCATCACGATGATCAGGGTCGCGACGCCCAGCATGATGCCGAGGAACGAGAAGCCGGCGATGACCGAGATGAATCCCTCCCTGCCGCCGCGCCCGCAGATAGCGCAGCGACAGCATCCATTCGAATGGCGCGAAAGGCCGCGTCGGTGTCGGCTCGCTCATCTGTTGCTCCTTCCGCCCCCGATTTCACCTGATTTGCCGGTCATGCCACTTAATTCGCGGTAATGCGGAGGCAGCGCACAGATTAGCGATTTCCGGCGCGGTGGTCGCCGGTTCGCCGGAGCAAATGCGACGAAACAGAAATCGGAGCGCGCTCGCTTCACCCGGACCGGCCGGAGCTCTAGCGCGTCAAACGCGCGATGCCTCCGCGGGCGTGATCAGCTCGCGGCTGCCGTCGACGCGGCGCTTGAGCTCGACCTTGCCCTCGGCGAGGCCCTTCGGTCCGACCAGCACCTGCCACGGAACGCCGATCAGATCGGTGGTCGGCGAACTTCGAGCCCGGGCCGCTCGTCGAGGTCGTGGTAGAGCACGTCGACGCCCTTGGCCGTCAGCTCGCGGTAGAGCTTCTCGCAGGCCGCATCGGTGTCGGCGTCGCCCTGCTTGAGGTTGAGGATCGCCGACCCGGAACGGCGCCACCGCCTCCGGCCACTTGATGCCGGCGTCGTCGTGGAAGGCCTCGATGATGGCGGCGACCAGCCGCGACGGGCCGATGCCGTAGGAGCCCATGTGGACCGGCGCGCTCGACCCCGTCGGGGCCGGCCACCACCGCCTTCATCGGCTCGGAATACTTGGTGCCGAAATAGAAGATGTGGCCGACCTCGATGCCGCGCGCCGACACCTGCTTCTCGGCCGGCAGCTTGCGCGAAGCCGGCGGCATCGTGCTTCTCGGACGTCGCCGCATAGAGCCCGGTCCACTTGTCGACGATCGTCCTGCAGGCCCGCCACGTCGTCGAAATCGACGTCCTCCCCCGGCACCTCGAAATCGAGATAGTCGCGGTGGCAATAGACCTCGCTCTCGCCGGTCGACGCCAGGATGATGAACTCGTGGCTCAGATTGCCGCCGATCGGGCCGGTCTCGGCCACCATCGGGATCGCCTTCAGGCCCAGGCGGGCGAACGTGCGCAGATAGGCGACGAACATCTTGTTGTAGGAGTGCGGTCGCGCCCGCCTGGTCGAGGTCGAACGAATAGGCGTCCTTCATCAGGAACTCGCGCCCGCGCATCAGGCCGAAGCGCGGCCGCACCTCGTCGCGGAACTTCCACTGGATATGATAGAGATTGAGCGGCAGATCCTTGTAGGAGCGCACATAGGCGCGAAAGATCTCCGTGATCATCTCCTCGTTGGTCGGACCGTACAGCATGTCGCGCTCGTGGCGGTCCTTGATGCGCAGCATCTCCTTGCCGTAGTCGTCGTAGCGACCGCTCTCGCGCCACAGGTCGGCCGACTGGATGGTCGGCATCAGCAGCTCGATCGCGCCGGCACGGTCCTGCTCCTCGCGCACGATGTGCGCAGATCTTCTTCAGCACCCGCAAGCCGAGCGGCAGGAACGCATAGATGCCGGCCGCCTCCTGGCGGATCATGCCGGCGCGCAGCATCAGCCGGTGGGAGACGATCTCCGCTTCCTTCGGCGTCTCGCGCAGGATGGGCAGAAAGAAGCGGGACAGGCGCATGAAACGGGAATCCGATTCGAGGCGGCGGCAGACGGGGTTCGAGTGAAAGCGGATCGGGCGCCAAAACACAACCCCCGCGGCGCTTCGGACGCGGCGTGGAACGGCGCGGTGGCGGCAGGCGGGCCGGCCGCCGGTATAATATTGCGTCGCCGGACGAAAAGTTTCCGGCAAGTTGCGCCGGACGCGTGACAAACGAAATTTGATGGGCTAGTGTCCCTCGCGTCGCGCGGTATCATCGAAAAGATGAGCTTCTGCGGTCCAAGTCTTGGGAGGATGGTCCAGGCGCGGTCACCCGCTGCCAGTCCCGCAAAAAGGCCGTAACGCCGGGTTAATGGACGAATGAAGAGATTTGAGCAGGGCTTTGGCCCTGCTCATTTTTTTGCGTCCACGCCAGCATCCCGGCAGGCCGGGCGCCGCATCGCGGGCATCCGCGTCGCGGTTGTTCCATGTCGTTTCCACAATCTACCGTGTGATCACGCGTCAGGGCGCCGGACCTACAGCAACCCCCACAGGGTCGCGAGATCGTCGAGCGTCACTCTTCGGGTCAGGAACAGCCAGAAGAAGAAGCCGCACAGAACAGCTGGTCACGATCGTGGTCCAGATCAGCTTCCTGGCCAGCAAAGGCACCGCCGGCGCTCCCGGATCGGTGCCGGGCGAGACCGCGCCCTGCTCCTCCTGCGAACGGACGCCGAACGGCAGCACGGCGAACAGCACGATCCACCAGGCGACGAAATAGATCGCGAGCCCCGTGGTCCAAGACATCAGGACACTCCATCACGCCTGCTCCAGCTCGACCAAGGTGCCGCAGAAATCCTTGGGGTGGAGAAACAGCACCGGTTTGCCGTGGGCTCCGATCTTCGGCGTGCCGTCGCCGAGCACGCGCGCGCCCTCCTCCTTGAGCCGATCGCGCGCCGCCAGGATGTCGTCGACCTCGTAGCAGAGATGATGAATGCCGCCGTCCGGATTGCGCTCGAGGAATTTGGCGATCGGCGAGTCCTCGCCGAGCGGCTCGAGCAGCTCGATCTTGGTGTTGGGCAGGGTGATGAATACCGTCGTCACGCCATGATCCGGCTGCGGCACCGCGGCGGACACCTCGGCGCCCAGCGTCTCGCGATAGACGCGTGACGCCGCCGCGATGTCGCGCACCGCAATGGCGACGTGATTGAGCCGTCCGATCATCGCGTTTTCCTCGCTTGGCAAACACCATTTGTGTCATTGCGAGCGAAGTGAAGCAATCTCCGCCGCATACGTGGCGGAGATCGCTTCCGCCTTTGCGCTTCGGGCTTCGGCGGACAGGTGGTCAGCCTTTGGCCTCCTCGCAATGACGCAAGCCTACCCCGACAGAATTCCCAGCCCGCTCAGCACCGCCCGCATCTCGGTGCGCTCGCGCTGCAGATAATCGTGCAGCGCCGCCCCGTCGAGGTGCATCTCGGTCCAGAAATGGCGGGCAAGCTCGGATTTCCATTCCGTGGTCCTGGTCGCGGCCGCCAGCACCGCCCGCCAGAACGCGACCTGGTCGGGCAGTAGGCCGGCCGGCCCGGAGACCCCGCGCCAGGACCCGACCACGCAATCGACCGATCGGCCGCCCCAGACCTGCTCGCCCCACGCAGGGGCGCCCGCATAGACGCCGGGCAGGCGCGCCGGCGACGAGATACCGATGGGGCGCAGTCTCCCCGCCGCGATCTCCGGCACCGGGCTCGCCGCCGTGATGGCGCCGACATCCGCATGGCCGGCCACCACGTCGGCGACCGCGTCGAGCGCGGTATCGAACACGCGGATTCTTGGCGCATTCACGTCGGCGCCGGCGTGGCGGATCACCTTGGCAACCGCCACATGGTTCGAGTTGCCGAGCGAGGTCGACAGCGCGATCGTCACCGCCCTGGCGTCGCGCGCCAGGCGATCGAGCAGATCGGCGCCGGTGCGCAAGGCGTCGGGCGTGCGGACCACGAAGGCGATGTATTCGGTGTACAGGATGGCGAGCGGCGAGAACCGGGCCGGATCGGATTTGGCGACGCCCATCAAAAAATCCGCCGTCATGTTGGGCGAGCTGATGCCGACCACGTGGGCGTCGCCCGGATGTCGGTCGATGTGGGCCCAGGCCTTGCGCCCGCCCTCGCCGCCAACGTTGACGACTGTGACCGGCACGTCGACCAGTCCGTCCGCCTCGATCGCCTTGGCGAGCGCGCGCGCCGAACGGTCGAGCCCGCCGCCCGGCGGCGTGCCGGCGACGATCTCGAGCGCGCGCTGCGGCTTCCAGGTCAATTCGCCGGTCAATTCGCAGCCGCCGGCTTGGCGCCGAGCACGCGCTTCCACAGGTCGACTTCGCTGCGCATGAACGTGTCGAACCAAGCGGGCGAGCGGTGCGCCGGCGGCACGATGTCGTAGCCGAGGTCGGCGAACCGCTTGGCCACGTTCGGATCGTCGAGCGCGGCGGCGAGCGCCTGGTTGAGCTTCGCGATGACCGGCGCCGGGGTGCCCTTGGGGGCGGAAAGGCCGTACCACACCGTGATCTTGAACTCGGGCAGGCCGGCCTCGGCCGTGGTCGGCACGTCGGGGAGCATCGGCGAGCGCGTGTCGCCCGTGACCGCATAGGCCTTGATCTGCCCGCTTTTCACGTGCTCGACGATGTTGACGATCTGGTTGCACAGGAAATCGACGTTGCCGCCCAGCACATCCTGGGTCGCCTGCGGGGTTCCGCGATAGGAAACGATCGTGGGCTTGACGCTGATGAGCGCGTGGAACACCGAGCAGCTCAATTGCGACACCGATCCGATGCCTGCGTCGGCCTCGGTGACGGTCTTCGGGTTGGCGCGCAGGTAGGCGATCAGCTCCTGAAGCGTATTGGGCGGCAGGTCACGCTTGCCGATGACAACGACCGGCGTGGTGTTTATGAGGCCGACCGGCTCGAAGTCGAGCGCATGGTACGGCGGATTGGCGTAAAGCTGCTCGACCGCCGCATGCGTGCCCGAGCCCGAAATCTCCAGCGTGTAGCCGTCCGGATTGGCCTTGGCGACGCGGGCTGAGCCGATGGTGCCGCCCGCGCCGGTTACGTTCTCGACCACCACCTGCTGCCCGAGCGTTTTCGACATCGGACCGGCGATCAGCCGCGCCACCGTGTCGGACGGCCCGCCGGCCTGGAACGGCGCCACGATCGTGACAAAGCGGCTGGGAAAATCCTGGGCGTGGGCGCGTCCCGTGAGCAGAAGCGCTGCCGCAAGCCAAAGCACGAGCCTGGCCATCTCGATCTCCCAGCTCCGTCATTGCGAGCGAAGCGACGCAAACTCCGCCACGAGCGTCGAATAATTGGCGGAGATTGCTTCGTCGCACTACGCGCTATGACGGTCAGCTTACACCACCACCACCAGCACGATACAGAGCGGTTTCTTGCCCCAGCGCGACGCAATGGCGGCGCGCACCGCGCGCTTGACGGACTCGCCGATCGCATCGGGGTCGCGCCGGCGCGCCTTGGGCATGTCTTCGACGGTCTCCAACGCAACGTTGTAGGCCAGCGTCGCGAACTTTTCTCCCTCCTGGTCGGCCTCGGGGATCCCGATCAGCTCGATCTCCGGATCGGCCGCCAGCATACCCTTGTCGTCGAGCGCGAGCGCGACTGACACGACCCCCGCCATGCTGAGGCGTCGGCGGTCCGCCACGGTGCGCGCCTCGGCGTCGACCAGCAGCCGGCCGTCCTTGTAGAGACGCCCCTCCGGAACCTCGTCGATCACGCCGGGACTGCCGGGGGCAAGCTTCACCAGGTCGCCATTGCGGCACGTCAGGACCTGCGGAATGCCGATCTTGCGGGCGAGCGCCGCGTGCTCGAACAGATGCAGCGCCTCGCCGTGCACCGGCACCACGATGTGTGGCTTGACCCAGGAATAGAGGTCCGCCATCTCGGCCCGGCGCGGATGTCCCGAGACATGCACCAGATGGGTGCGGTCGGTGATCACCTCGATGCCCTGGTTGATCAGGCCGTTGATGACGGCGCCGACCGCCTTCTCGTTGCCGGGTATCGTGCGCGACGAGAAGATGACACGGTCGCCCCGGGAGAGGGTCACGTCGGGATGCTCGTCCTTGGCGATGCGCGCGAGCGCGGCGCGCGCCTCGCCCTGGCTCCCGGTGCACAGCGCCACCACCTTGTCGGGCGGCAGATAGCCGTATGTATCGGTGCCGCGAAACTCCTGCACGCCGTCGAGATAGCCGGTCTCGCGCGCGACCCCGACGATGCGCTCCATGGCGCGGCCGACCACCACCACCTCGCGGTCGCAGACCTTGGCGGCGTCCGCGACCGCGCGCAGGCGCGCGACGTTCGACGCGAAAGTCGTCACCGCAACCCGCCCGGGCGAATTCGCCATCAGCTCGGCCAGAGACTTCGACACGTCCGATTCCGACGGCGAGCGGCCTTCGCGCACCGCATTGGTCGAGTCGCCGACGAGCGCCAGGCAGCCCTCCTCGCCGAGCGCGCGGAGCTTCTTCTCGTCGGTCGCGGGTCCGATCACCGGGGTCGGATCGAGCTTCCAGTCGCCGGTGTGAAGAACGGTGCCGAGGCCGGTGCGGATGATCAGGCCGTTCGATTCCGGGATCGAGTGCGACATCGAGACGAACTCGACGTCGAAGACCCCGATCTTGAGGCGGTTGCCGAGCGGGACCACCTGCACGGGGATTTCGGGCGCGCCCGGCTCGGACCGGCGCTTGGCCTCGAGCAGCGCGGCGGTGAAAGGCGTCGCATAGATCGGCACGCGCAGGCGCGGCCACAGATCGATGATCGCGCCGTAATGATCCTCGTGCGCATGGGTGAGCACCAGGCCGAGGAGATTGCGCCGCTCCGCGACCAGGAAGCGGATATCGGGCATGATCAGGTCGATGCCTGGCAGGTCGTCGCCCGCGAAGGCAACGCCGAGATCGACCGCGAGCCATTTGCGGGCGCGCTCGGGGCCGATGCCATAGAGCGAGAGGTTCATGCCGATCTCGCCGACGCCGCCGAACGGCGCAAAGACGAGTTCGTCGGATGAAGAGGCCATGGGCTAGCGTCCCACGGCCGTCACGGCCGGCGCAACACCAAAGACCTCGCCCGCGGCGATTGTCTCGAGCGATCCGTCCGGCAGCCGCACCACCAGCCGGCCGGCCTCGTCCAGGGTCTCGAACCGCCCGTCGAGGTCGCGCGGCCCGACCCGGACCCGCAGCCGGGTGCCGGCCGCGCCGGCCCGCCGCAGCCATTCGGATCGGATCGACGCAAAGCCCGCCCCCCACTCCCGCAGTCGGACCACCATGGCGCCCGAAAGGGCCGCGAACAGCTGCTCGGCCGTCACCGTGGCGCCCGCCGCCGCCAAGTCGGTAGCCGCGAAGTCCGTCTGCTCGGGGTGATGCCGGCAATTGACGCCGATGCCCACGGCCACCATCAGCGGGCGCGTTCCTTCCGCCTCGATCAGGATGCCGGCGATCTTGGCGCCGTCGCATAGCACGTCGTTCGGCCATTTGAATGCGAGTCGCGACGCGATCGTTGGCGCGAGCCGAACGATCGCATCGTGGGTCGCGAGCGCGGCGACGAACGACAGTTGCGGGGCGCGATCCGGCGGCGCCGGATCGGTGAGCAGCAGGGTGGCGAACAGATTGCCGGGCTCGGACACCCAGGTGCGCCCGCGCCGGCCACGCCCGGCGGTCTGGGCGCGGGCAGTGATCCACAAGGGCCCCTTGTCGCCGGCCCGCGCATGGGCGAGCGCCTGCGCATTGGTCGAGCCGACGGTGTCACACGCGATCAGGCCGACGCCCGCTGCGGCCGCGCCCGGGGCGAGGTTCATCGCGTCAGAACAGCGACTTCGCCGCAACCGCGGCGGCATCCACCAAAGGCCCCGGGTAGATGCCGAACAGCAGCACGAACAGGCCGCTCACGCCGAGCACCAGCCGGAGTTCGGGCCGCATGGGCTCGAAGCCCGGGGCCGGTTCGTCGAAATACATGATCTTGACGATCATGAGATAGTAGTAGGCGCCGACTACGCTGGTGACCACGCCGATCACCGCGAGCGTAAACAGCCCGGCCTTGATGGCGGCGAGGAAGACGTAGAACTTGCCGAAGAATCCGGCGAGCGGCGGAACGCCGGCGAGCGAGAACAGCAGCATGGCGAGCAGGAACGCCATCGCGGGCTTGGTGCGGGCGAGGCCCGCGAGATCTGAAATCCGCTCGACCGCGCCATCGCGGCGCCGCATCGCGATGATGCAGGCGAAGGTGCCGAGCGTCATCGCCACATAGATCGCCATGTAGACCAGCACGCCCTGCACGCCGTCAGCCGTCCCGGCCGCAAGCCCGATCAGGGCGTAGCCCATGTTGCCGATCGACGAATAGGCCATCAGCCGCTTGATATTGGTCTGCCCGATCGCCGCGAAGGAGCCGAGCGCCATCGAGGCAATCGCGATGAACACCACGATCTGCTGCCATTGCGAGACGATGCCCGGGAACGCGATGATGCTGGCGCGCACAAAGATGGCGATGCCCGCGACCTTGGGGGCGGACGCGAAGAAGGCGGTGACCGGGGTCGGAGCGCCCTCGTAGACGTCGGGCGTCCACATGTGGAACGGAACCGCCGAGACCTTGAAGCAGAACCCCGCGAACAGGAAGACCAGGCCGAAGGTCAGCCCGAGCCCGCCCGCGCCGGCTGCGCCGGCCGCCTTGGCGATGCCGGCGAAGCTCACCGTGCCGGTGAACCCGTAGATCAGCGAGCAGCCGTAGAGCAGCATGCCGGACGACAGCGCGCCGAGGACGAAATATTTGAGCCCTGCCTCGGTCGAGCGGACATTGTCCCGGTCGATCGCCGCGATGACGTAGAGCGCGAGGCTCATCAGCTCGAGCCCGAGATACAGCGCGATCAGATCGGCCGCCGAGACCAGAACCAGCATGCCGGCGGTCGACAGCAGGATCAACACCGGATATTCGAACTTTTGCCGCCCGGGGAGGCTCAGGAACTCGATCGACATCAGGATGGTGACCGCCGAGCCGATGAGCGCGAGAACCTTCAGGAACCGCGCATAGCTGTCGAGCACGAAGCTTCCGTGGAAGGCGGTGACCGTGCCGGACGGCTGCATCACGATCAGGCCGGCGGCCGCCACCAGCAGCACGATCGCGAGCGCGCACACGATTCCGGTCGAGCGGTCGCCGCGCGTGACGCCGAACATCAACAGCGCCATGGCGCCGACCACCAGGACGAGCTCGGGCAGCAGCGGCAGGATGGACGGCAGTTCGAAAACGTCGGTCATCGCGGTTCCAATACGAGCCCTAGAAGCCGAGCAACGCGGCCTTCGTGCCGCCGAGCGCGTGGTGATAGTTTTCGATCAGTGCGGTCACCGAGGCCGCCGACATGTCGAGCACCGGCTTGGGATAGATGCCGAACCCGATGGTGAGGATGACGAGGGGCGCGAAGATCAGGATCTCGCGCGGCCCGAGGTCCCGGATGATGGCGAGCGAAGGCTTTACCAGCGCGCCGAAGATCACCTTGCGGTAGAGCCAGAGCGCGTAGGCGGCCGACAGGATCACCCCCAGGGTCGCGAGCGTGGCGACCCAGGTGTTGACCTTGAAGGTGCCGATAAGGGTCAGGAACTCGCCGACGAAACCCGAGGTGCCGGGCAGCCCGACATTGGCGAGCGTGAACACCATGAACACCGCGGCGTAGAGCGGCATGCGGTTCACCAGCCCGCCATAGGCCGCGATCTCGCGCGTGTGCAGGCGGTCGTAGACCACGCCGACGCAGAGGAACAGCGCGCCCGACACGATGCCGTGCGAGATCATCTGGAAGATGCCACCCGCCACGCCCTGCGTGGTCACCGCGAAGATGCCCATGGTGACGAAGCCCATATGGGCGACCGACGAATAGGCGATCAGCTTCTTCATGTCCTCCTGCACCAGCGCGACGAGCGACGTGTAGACGATCGCCACCACCGAGAGCGCGAAGACCATCGGCGCGAAATCGACCGAGGCGTCCGGGAACATCGGCAGCGAGAAGCGCAGGAAGCCGTAGCCGCCCATTTTCAGCAGAATGGCGGCCAGGATCACCGACCCGGCGGTCGGCGCCTCGACATGGGCGTCGGGCAGCCAGGTGTGCACCGGCCACATCGGCATCTTCACCGCGAAGGACGCGAAGAAGGCGAGCCACGCCCACTTCTGCAGGCCGAGCGGAAACGCGTGGCGCATGAGCGCCGGAATGTCGGTCGTACCCGCCTCGCCGTAGATCGCCGCGATGGCGAGCAGCATCAGGACCGAGCCGAGCAGCGTGTAGAGGAAGAACTTGAAGCTCGCATAGACCCGGCGCGGACCGCCCCACACGCCGATGATCAGGAACATCGGGATCAGGCCGCCCTCGAAGAAAAGATAGAACAGCACGAGGTCGAGCGCCCCGAAGGTGCCGATCATCAGCGTCTCGAGCACCAGGAAGGCGATCATGTATTCCTTGACGCGCGTCTCGATCGCCTGCCAGCTCGCCAGGATGCAGATCGGCATCAGCGCCGGTGGTCAGGATCACGAACGGCAGCGAAATGCCGTCGACCCCCATGTGATACGTGATGGTGCCGGCGAGCCACGGCCGCCGCTCGACGAACTGGAATTCGGCCGAGGACGGATCGAAGCGCCAGGCCAGAAGCAGCGATACCCCCAGGGTGATCAGCGTCGCCCACAGCGCGACCCAGCGGGCGTTGCGCTTCACGGCGTCGTCCTCGCCGCGCATCAGCATGATGAACAGCGCGCCGACCAGCGGCAGGAAGGTGGTGACGGAGAGGATCGGCCAGCTCGCCATCAGTGGCCTCCGCCCGTGAACATGAACCAGGTGATGAAGGCGGCGACGCCGATCAGCATCGCGAACGCATAATGGTAGAGGTAGCCGGTCTGCAGCCGGACCACGTTGCGGGTGACGTCGATCACCCGGGCCGAGACGCCGTCCGGCCCGAAGCCGTCGATCAGCCAGCCGTCGCCGCCCTTCCAGAGCAGGCGGCCGAGCCAGATGGCGGGACGCACGAAGATGAGGTCGTAAAGCTCGTCGAAATACCACTTGTTGAGCAGGAAGCGGTATAGCCCGGGGTTGTGGCGGGCAAGCGCGACCGGCAGATCGGGCCGCAGGACGTAGAACCAGTAGGCGACGCCCCAGCCGGCGAGCATCATGAGGGTGGGCAGAATCTTGATCTGCCACGGAAGCTCGTGCATGGCCTCGAGGACGTGATTGGCGGGACCGAACTTGAGCGACTCGCGGAAGAACTCCTCGACGCCGTGGCCGGCGAACAGGTCGGCGAACGGCAGGCCGGCAAGCACCGAGCCCGCCGCCAGGACGCCGAGCGGCACCAGCATCACCATCG
Source organism: uncultured Pseudomonadota bacterium (assembly GCA_963791155.1). GTDB lineage: Bacteria > Pseudomonadota > Alphaproteobacteria > Rhizobiales > Xanthobacteraceae > JAVDCA01. The sequence continues at coordinate 269,861 of CAWBRI010000008.1, read as the reverse complement.
GGCTCTCGTGCGCGGCCTCGTAGTGCGCCCGGTCGTGCGGTGCGCCGTGGAACGTCTTGTAGATCAGCCGCCATGAATAGAACGCCGTCAGGCCGGCCGCCACGACGGTCGCCACGAAGGCATGCGGCGCCAGCACGTTGGTGCCGGCGTAGGCGGCTTCGATGATCGCATCCTTGGAGAAGTAGCCCGCGGTGAGCGGAAAGCCGGTGAGCGCCAGCGTCCCGATCAGCATCACCGCGTAGGTGAACGGGATCTTGTTCCAAAGACCGCCCATTTTCCGGATGTCCTGCTCGTGGTGCATCGCAGTGATGACCGAGCCGGAGCCGAGGAACAGCAGCGCCTTGAAGAAGGCGTGGGTGAACAGGTGGAACATGCCGACCGAATAGGCGCCGACCCCCATGGCGACGAACATGTAGCCGAGCTGCGAGCAGGTCGAATAGGCGACGATGCGCTTGATGTCGTTCTGCACCAGGCCGACGGTCGCGGCGAAGATCGCCGTCATCGCCCCGACCCCGGTCACGACGGTCTGCGCGTCGGGCGCGAGCTCGAACAGCGGCGAGAGCCGCGCCACCATGAAGACGCCGGCCGTCACCATGGTGGCGGCGTGGATCAGGGCGGACACCGGCGTCGGGCCCTCCATGGCGTCCGGCAGCCAGGTGTGCAGCAGGAACTGCGCCGACTTGCCCATGGCGCCCATGAACAGCAGCAGGCAGATGACCGTCAGGGCGTCGGGGTTCCAGCTCAGAAGGTGGATGGTCTTGCCGGTCAGCGACGGCGCCTGCGCGAACACGGTGTCGAAGTCGACCGCGCCGGTCATCAGGAAAACCGCGAAGATGCCGAGCGCGAAGCCGAAGTCGCCGACGCGGTTGACGACGAAGGCCTTGATGGCGGCGGCGTTCGCCTCCGGCTTGTGGTACCAGAAGCCGATGAGCAGATAGCTCATGAGGCCGACGCCTTCCCAGCCGAAGAACAGCTGCACCAGGTTGTCCGCGGTCACCAGCATGAGCATCGCGAAGGTGAACAGCGACAGGTACGAGAAGAAGCGCGGCCGGTAGGGGTCTTCCGCCATGTAGCCGATGGAATAGAGGTGGACGACCGCCGACACCGTGGTGACGACCACCAGCATCACGGCGGTGAGCGTATCGACGCGCAGCGCCCAGTCGACCTTGAGATCGCCCGAGGTGATGAAAGGCAGCAGCGGCACGTGGGCGTCCTGGTGGCCGAAGCCGACCCGATACAAAGCGAGCCAGGACAGCAGCATCGCGATCAGCAGGAAGGCCGTGGTCACCACCTCGGAGAACCGCGATCCGGCGGCGGGCGGCACGTGCGGCTCGGGCTCGTGCGACGACGCATGGATGACGCCGTGGGGGCCGGCTACCGGCGGCGCGCCGCCGCCCGCATGGGGACCGTGGTCATGCGCGCCGTCCTCGGCGCCCGGCGCCGGGCTTTGGCCGGGAAAGCGCATGCGGGCGCCCGCCAGCGCGACGAAGCCGGCGATGAGGCAGCCGAGCAGCGGCAGGAAGACGATGGCCTGGTACATCGCTTCAGCCCTTCATCGCGTTGATGTCCTCGACCGCGATCGACCCGCGGTTTCGGAAGAAGACGACCAGGATGGCGAGCCCGATCGCGGCCTCGGCGGCCGCGACCGTGAGCACGAGCAGCGCGAAGACCTGGCCGACGAGGTCGTGCAGATGGACCGAGAACGCCACCAAGTTGATGTTGACCGCGAGCAGGATCAGCTCGATCGACATCAGGATGACGATGACGTTCTTGCGGTTGATGAAGATGCCGAAGATGCCGAGCGTGAACAGGATCGCGGCGACCGTCAGATAATGCCCGAGCCCGATCGTCATGTCAGATCCCCTGCCCCGGCCGCACCTTGCGGACCTCGATCGCGGTCTCGCGCGTGCGGGCGACCTGCTCGGAGATGTTCTGCCGCCTGATGTTCGGCTTGTGGCGCAGCGTGAGCACGATCGCGCCGATCATGGCGACCAGCAGCACCACGCCGGCGGCCTGGAAGAAGTAGACGTAGCGCGTGTAGAGCATCAGCCCGAGCGCCTCGGTATTGGTCATGGCGTCGGGAATCGGCGACGCGATAGCGCGCGGTACGTCCGGCCCGATCACCCAGGCGCCGAGCACCAGCACCAGCTCGACCAGGAAGACGAGGCCGATCAGCCCGCCGATCGGCAGATAGTCGAGGAAGCCCTGGCGCAGCTCGGTGAAATCGACGTCGAGCATCATCACCACGAACAGGAACAGCACCGCGACCGCGCCGACATAGACGACGATCAGGATCATCGCCAGGAACTCGGCGCCCATGCAGCACGAACAGGCCGGCGGCGTTGACGAAGGCGAGGATGAGAAACAGCACCGAATGCACCGGATTGCGGGAGGCGATGACCATGAAGGCCGACGCCACGCAGATGCCGGCGAACAGGTAGAAGAACAGCGCGGGGATGATCTCGGAGGGCAGGATCATTGCGGACTCCCCACGAGCACTGAGCATGCGCCCCTTCCCCCGCTTGCGGGGGAGGGTCGGGGTGGGGGCTGCAACAAACGCGTGCGCAGCGGGTACCCCCGTCCCTGTCCCTCCCCCTCAAGGGGGGAGGGAACGATGGGGCCACCGCAGCAACCAAGCTTTCAACTCTCGTCGGTGCGCGCATCATCTCGTTCACCGATACGGCGCGTCGAGCGTGATGTTCTTGGCGATCTCGCGCTCCCAGCGGTCGCCGTTCGCGAGCAGCCGTTCCTTGTCGTAGTAGAGCTCCTCGCGCGTCTCGGTCGCGAACTCGAAGTTCGGTCCCTCGACGATGGCGTCGACCGGGCAGGCCTCCTGGCACAGGCCGCAATAGATGCACTTCACCATGTCGATGTCGTAGCGGGTGGTGCGGCGCGTGCCGTCGTTGCGCCGCGGGCCGGCCTCGATGGTGATCGCCTGCGCCGGACAGATCGCCTCGCACAGCTTGCAGGCGATGCAGCGCTCCTCGCCGTTCGGATAGCGGCGCAGCGCATGCTCGCCGCGGAAGCGCGGGCGAGATCGGGCCCTTCTCGAACGGATAGTTCAGCGTCGGCTTCGGCTTGAAGAAATAGCGCATCGACAGGACGAACGCCTGAACGAACTCCTGCAGGAAGATTGCGCGCGCGGCCTGGTCGAGCCTCATGGCATCCTCACTTCGCCGCGACGAGCCCGGAATACTGCAGCACGCCGGCGACGATCACCACCATGGCGAGCGAAATCGGCAGGAACACCTTCCAGCCGAGCCGCATCAACTGGTCGTAGCGGTAGCGCGGCACGAACGCCTTCACCATGGCGAACATGAAGAAGACGAAACAGCGCCTTGAGCAAGAACCAGATGACGCCCGGCACCCAGGTGAAGGGCGCGAACGGGATCGGCGACAGCCAGCCGCCCAGGAACAGGATCGTGCACATGGCGCACATGGTGGCGATCGCCACGTACTCGCCGAGCATGAACAGCATGTAGGGGGTCGAGCCGTACTCGACCATGAAGCCGGCGACCAGCTCCGATTCCGCCTCGACCAGGTCGAACGGCGGCCGGTTGGTCTCGGCCAGCGCCGAGATGAAGAAGATGACGAACATCGGGAACAGCGGCAGCCAGTACCAGCCGAACACGCCGTAGCGCGTGTCCTGCGCCTCGACGATGGCGGACAGATTGAGCGAGCCGACGCACAGCAGCACGGTGATGATGACGAAGCCGATCGAGACCTCGTAGGACACCATCTGGGCGGCCGAGCGCAGCGCGCCAGGAACGGATATTTCGAGTTCGACGCCCAGCCCGCCATGATGATGCCGTAGACGCTGAGCGAGGAGATCGCGAAGATGTAGAGGATGCCGACATTGATGTCGGCGATCACCCAGCCCTGCGTTGACCGGGATCACCGCCCAGGCGGCGAGCGCCAGCACGCAGGTGACCAGCGGCGCCAGCAGGAACACGCCCTTGTTGGCGCCGGCCGGGATGATCGGCTCCTTGAGGACGAATTTGAGCAGGTCGGCGAAGGACTGGAGCAGGCCCCACGGGCCGACCACGTTGGGGCCGCGCCGGATCTGCACCGCCGCCCAGATCTTGCGGTCGGCGTAGCAGCACATAGGCGATGGCGATCAGCAGGATGCACGAGCAGCACGACGCTCTCGAACACCGATGACGATGAGCGGCCAGAGATAGCTGGTCCAGAGCTCGGCCATCGACCTCACTCCGCCGCCGTCATGGCGGCGGCGCCTTCGGCGATGGCCGAGCATTCGGCCATGACCGCGGAGGCGCGCGCGATCGGATTGGTCAGATAGAAGTCCTCGATCGGCCGCGCCGAACGGCGCCTTGTCGGGCGCGCCGCCGAGCGCCGGCGAGCTTGTCGACGTCGCGCCGGATTGCCGGCCGCGATGGCGTCGATGCGCTGCAGATGCGGATGCGCGTTGAACAGCGCGGCGCGCAGTGCCGCGAGCGAGTCGTAGGGCAGCTTGCTTGCCGAGCACGTCCGACAGCGCGCGCAGGATCGCCCAGTCCTCGCGCGCATCGCCGGGCGGGAACGCGGCGCGCGCCGCCATCTGCACCCGGCCTTCGGTGTTGACGTAGAGGCCGGATTTCTCCGTATAGGCGGCGCCCGGCAGGATCACGTCGGCGCGATGCGCGCCGCGGTCGCCGTGGGTGCCGATATAGACCACGAAGGCGCCGGGCGCGACGTCGATCTCGTCGGCGCCGAGCAGGAACACGACGTCGAGCGTGCCGACGGTCGCCATCTCGGCCGCCTTGAGGCCGCCCTCGCCCGGCACGAAGCCGAGGTCGAGCCCGCCGACCCGCGAGGCCGCGCGTGTGCAGCACCGCAGAAGCCGTTCCAGCCGTCCTTGACGGCGCCGAGCGCGAGCGCGGCCTTGGCGGCGAGCGCCGCGATCGCGGCGCCGTCCGGGCGCGTCAGCGCGCCGGCGCCGACCAGGATCAGCGGGCTCTTGGCCTGCTTGAGCGACCGCCGCGAAGTCGCCGCGCCCGGCCGCCAGCTCGGCGAGCGTCTCGGGGCCGGCGCCGAGATACTGGTACGGATAGGTGAGATCGACGCGCTCGCCGATCAGCGCCGATCGCGAACGGCCCGGCGCGCCAGCGCTTGCGGATGCGCGCATTGAGCACCGCCGCCTCGCGGCGCGGATTGGAGCCGACGATCAGCATCGCGTCGGCCTTCTCGATGCCGGCGATGGTCGCGTTGAACAGATAGGTCGCCCGGCCCCGCCGCGGATCGAGCGCCGCGCCGTCCTGCCGGCAGTCGATGTTGCCGGCGCCAAGCCGCGTCATCAGATCCTTGAGCGCGAACATCTCCTCGACCGTCGGCGAGATCGCCGGCGATCGCGCCGATGCGCGGCCTGCGCTGGCGTTCTTGAGCTTGGCGGCGATCGCCGCGAACGCCGCGCTCCACGAGGCCGGCACGCAGCCGGCCGTCCTCGCGCACATAGGGCTGGTCGAGCCGCTGCACGCGCAGGCCGTCGACCACGTGCCGGGTCTTGTCGGAGATCCACTCCTCGTTCACGTCCTCGTTGAGGCGCGGCAGGATGCGCATGACCTCGCGGCCGCGCGTGTCGACGCGGATCGCCGAGCCGACCGCGTCCATCACGTCGATCGACTCGGTCTTGCCGAGCTCCCACGGCCGCGCCGCGAACGCATAGGGCTTCGAGGTCAGCGCGCCGACCGGGCAGAGATCGACCACATTGCCCTGCAGCTCGGACGTCATCGCCTGCTCGAGATAGGTGGTGATCTCCATGTCCTCGCCGCGGCCGATGGCGCCGAGCTCCGGCACGCCCGCGACCTCGGTCGCGAAGCGCACGCAGCGCGTGCACTGGATGCAGCGGTTCATCGAGGTCTTGACCAGCGCGCCGAGATACTTGTCCTCGACCGCGCGCTTGTTCTCGTGGAAGCGGCGTGGTGTCGACGCCGTAGGCCATCGCCTGGTCCTGCAGGTCGCACTCGCCGCCCTGGTCGCAGATCGGGCAATCGAGCGGATGATTGATGAGCAGGAACTCCATCACGCCTTCGCGCGCCTTCTTCACCATCGGCGAGCTTGGTGCTTGACCACCGGCGGCTCGCCCTTCGGGCCGGGCCGGCAGTCGCGCACCGCCCAGGCGCAGGTCGCCACCGGCTTGGGCGAGCCCGACAGCTCGACCAGGCACATGCGGCAATTGCCGGCGATCGACAGCCGCTCGTGGAAGCAGAAGCGCGGAATCTCGGCGCCCGCCGCCTCGCACGCCTGCAGCAGCGTGTACTCCGGCGGGACGTCGATCTCCTTGCCGTCGACGATGAGCTTGGTCATGTCAGTGCCGCGTCATCCAGAGCTAGCAGCGCCGCCGTGACGCATTCCAGCGTCATGTCAGCGCCGCGGTCACGCAGCCAGAACCGGTGACGGATTGGCCATCACTCACTCCGCCGCCACCGCGACCGGTCCGGGCGCGGATTGCGCATACTCGTCGATGCGCCGCTCGATCTCGGGCGGAAATGGCGGATCAGGCCCTGCACCGGCCAGGCCGCGCGCGTCGCCGAACGCGCAGATCGTGTGGCCCTCGATCTGGGTGGTGACCTCGAGCAGCATGTCGATCTCGCGCTTCTGGGCGCGGCCTTCGGCCATGCGCGTGAGCACGCGCCACATCCAGCCGATGCCCTCGCGGCACGGCGTGCACTGGCCGCAGCTCTCGTGCTTGTAGAAATAGGAGATGCGCGCGATCGCGCGGATGATGTCGGTCGACTTGTCCATCACGATCACGGCCGCGGTGCCGAGGCCGGACTTCAGCGTCGACGCAGCGCGTCGAAATCCATCGGCAGGTCGTCGCACTGCGAGCGCCGGCAGCCAGCGGCACCGACGAGCCGCCCGGGATCACGGCGAGCAGATTGTCCCAGCCGCCGCGCACGCCGCCGGCATGGCGTTTCGATCAGCTCGCGCAGCGGAACGCCCATCGCCTCCTCGACATTGCACGGCTTGCTCGACGTGGCCGGAGATGCAGAACAGCTTGGTGCCGGTATTGTTCGGCCGGCCGATCGAGGAGAACCAGGCGGCGCCGCGCCGCATGATGTCGGGCACCACGCGATGGTCTCGACATTGTTGACGGTGGTCGGGCAGCCATAGAGGCCCATATTGGCCGGGAACGGCGGCTTGAGCCGCGGCTGCCCTTCTTGCCTTCGAGGCTTTCCAGCAGCGCGGTCTCCTCGCCGCAGATATAGGCGCCGGCGCCGTGGTGGACGTAGAGATCGAAGTCCCAGCCGTGGACGTTGTTCTTGCCGATCAGCTTGGCCGCATAGGCCTGATCGACCGCCGCCTGCAGACGCTCGCGCTCGCGGATGAACTCGCCGCGGACGTAGATGTAGCCGGCATGCGCGCCCATGGCGAAGCCGGCGATCAGGCAGCCCTCGACCAGGAGATGCGGATCGTGCCGCATGATCTCGCGGTCCTTGCAGGTGCCGGGCTCCGACTTCGTCGGCGTTGACGACGAGATAATGCGGCCGGCCGTCCGACTGCTTGGGCATGAACGACCATTTCAGCCCGGTCGGAAAGCCGGCGCCGCCGCGGCCGCGCAGGCCGGACGCCTTCATCTCGTTGATGATGGCGTCGCGGCCCTTCTCGAGGATCGCCTTGGTGCCGTCCCAGGCGCCGCGCGCGCGCGCGCCCTCGAGGCCCCAGTCGTCGGTGCCGTAGAGATTCCTGAAGATGCGGTCCTTGTCGTCGAGCATCGGTCACGCCTTCGCGGTCTTGAGCGGTGTGTCGGGCCGCCGACCGGAGCGGAGAACTGCCGGTCGATCTGCGGCCCCGGCTTCGGCGGTCTTGCCGGCCGCGAGGCCGTCGAGCACCTTCTCGAAGGTCTCGGCGGTGAGGTCCTCGTAGGTATCGTTCCAGATCTGCACCATCGGGGCGTTCACGCAGGCGCCGAGGCACTCGACCTCCTCCCAGGAGAACTTGCCGTCGGCGGAGACGTGGAGCGGGTCGTCGTGGATGCGCCGCTGGCAGACCTTTGACAGTTCCTCGGCGCCGCGCAGCATGCACGGCGTGGTGCCGCAGACCTGCACATGTGCTTTCTTGCCCGACCGGCTCGAGAGTGAAACATGGTGTAGAAGGTCGCGACCTCGAGCACGCGGATCTAGGCCATGCCGAGCAGGTCGGCGACGTATTCGATCGCCTTCTGCGAGCGTCCAGCCGCCGGCCTGCTCCTGGGCGCGCCACAGCAGCGGGATCACGGCGGAAGCCTGGCGGCCTTCCGGATATTTCGCGATCTGTTCCTTCGCCCAGGCGAGATTCTCGGCCGTGAAGGCGAAGTCCTTCGGCTGGAGCGGCGGCGGGCGCGAGACGACGGACGGCCATCATCGATCGACCTCCCCGAACACGATGTCGATCGTGCCATGACGGCGGAGACGTCCGCCAGCATGTGGCCGCGGCAGAGGAAATCCATCGCCGCCAGATGGGCGAAGCCGGGCGCGCGGATCTTGCACTTGTACGGCTTGTTGGTGCCGTCGGCGACCAGATAGACGCCGAACTCGCCCTTGGGCGCCTCGACCGCCGCATAGACCTCGCCGGCCGGCACGTGGAAGCCTTCGGTGTACAGCTTGAAGTGATGGATCAGCGCTTCCATCGAGCGCTTCATCTCGCCGCGCGTCGGCGGCACGACCTTGTTGTTGTCGGCGCGGACCGGCCCCTGCCCGTCCGCGGCGCGCAGCTTCTCGATGCACTGCTTCATGATGCGGACCGACTGGCGCATCTCCTCCATGCGGATCAGATAGCGGTCGTAGCAGTCGCCGTTCTTGCCGACCGGAATGTCGAACTCGAGCTCGGAATAGCACTCGTAGGGCTGCGCCTTGCGCAGGTCCCAGGCGGCGCCCGAGCCGCGCACCATCACGCCGGAGAAGCCCCACGCCCAGGCGTCCTCGAGCTTCACGACCCCGATGTCGACGATGCGCTGCTTGAAGATGCGGTTGTCGGTGAGCAGCGTCTCGAGGTCGTCGCAGACCTTGAGGAACGGATCGCAGAACGCCTCGATGTCGTCGATCAGCTTGGGCGGCAGGTCCTGATGCACGCCGCCGACGCGGAAATAATTGGCGTGCATGCGGCTGCCGGAGGCGCGCTCGTAGAAGATCATCAGCTTCTCGCGCTCCTCGAAGCCCCACAGCGGCGGCGTGAGCGCGCCGACGTCCAGCGCCTGGGTGGTGATGTTGAGGATATGGGAGAGCAGCCGGCCGATCTCGGCATAGAGCACGCGGATCAGCTGGCCGCGCCGCGGCACCGTGATCCCGAGCAGCTTCTCGACCGCGAGGCAGAACGCATGCTCCTGGTTCATCGGCGCGACGTAATCGAGCCGGTCGAAATACGGGAATCGCCTGCAGATAGGTCTTGTACTCGATCAGCTTCTCGGTGCCGCGATGCAAGCAAGCCGATATGCGGATCGACGCGCTCGACGACCTCGCCGTCGAGCTCCAGCACCAGGCGCAGCACGCCGTGCGCCGCCGGATGCTGCGGCCCGAAATTGATGGTGAAGTTGCGCAATGATGCTTCGGCCATCACACCCTCTCGGCCGTCTTCGCCTTCGCGGCCTTCTCGGCCGTCCTGGCATTGAACTTGTCCCACTCCACCACGAAGCGCTCGTGACGGCCGGCCCCGATCTGATCGACGCCGTCATGCGCCTTGATGTGGAACGTGACGCGCTTTCCCATGACTTGCGTGCATTCGACGTCGACCGTCACGGTGAAACCGGGCGGCGTTGCGGCCGTGTGGCTGACGTCCACATGCACCCCGAGGCTGCCTTCGCCCGGATCGAGATGCGGCTCCATCAGCTGCATGCAGGCCCATTCCATCAGCCCGACCATGTAGCCGGTCGCGAACACCCGCGGCATCGCCTGGAAGTCGGCAACTTCGGGATAGAGATGCGGCACCGTCTTGTTGTCGGGCACCCGGTAGGCAAAGCGATGCGTTAAGTCCGGCCTGAAGCGTCGGTTTCATCTCACGAACCCTTCGCCTCGCCGCCCGCCTTCTCGTCGCCGGGCAGCACGTAGTCGGTGCCTTCCCACGGCGAGAGGAAATCGAAATTGCGGAATTCCTGCGCCAGCCGCACCTTGTCGTAGACCACGCGCTTCTGCTCGTCGTCGTAGCGCACCTCGACGAAGCCGGTGAGCGGAAAGTCCTTGCGCAGCGGATGGCCCTCGAAGCCGTAGTCGGTGAGCAGCCGCCGCATGTCCGGATGACCGGTGAACAGCACGCCGTAGAGGTCGTAGGCCTCGCGCTCGAACCAGTTGGCGCCCGGGAAGACATCGATGATCGAGGCGACCGGCGTCGCCTCGTCGGTCTCGATCTTGACGCGCACGCGCGCATTCTTGGTCGGCGACAGGAAGTGGTAGACGACGTCGAAGCGCTTCTCGCGCGCCGGCCAGTCGACCGCCGTGACGTCGACGATGGAACAAAAGGCGCAGCGCGGATCGTCGCGCAGGAACGTCACCACCTTGACGATGTCGGCGGCCTGGGCGTGAATCGTCAGCTCGCCGTGCGCGACCGCGTGCCCGACGACTGCGCCCGGCAACGCACGCCGCGATCGTCTCGACCGAGTTCTTCAAGCTGCTCGCTGGTCATCGTTCAGCGCTCGATCGTGCCGGTGCGGCGGATCTTCTTCTGCAGCAGCAGGACGCCGTAGAGCAGCGCCTCGGCGGTCGGGGGGCAGCCCGGCACGTAGATGTCGACCGGAACGATGCGGTCGCAGCCGCGCACGACCGAATAGGAGTAATGGTAATAGCCGCCGCCGTTGGCGCACGAGCCCATCGAGATGACGTAGCGCGGCTCCGGCATCTGGTCGTAGACCTTGCGCAGGGCCGGCGCCATCTTGTTGGTCAGCGTGCCGGCGACGATCATCACGTCGGACTGGCGGGGCGAGGCGCGCGGCGCGAAGCCGAAGCGCTCGACGTCGTAGCGCGGCATCGCCATCTGCATCATCTCGACGGCGCAGCAGGCGAGCCCGAAGGTCATCCACATCAGCGAGCCGGTGCGCGCCCAGGTGATGAGGTCGTCGGTGGCGGTGACGAGGAAGCCCTTGTCGGCGAGTTCCTCGTTGAGGTCCGACGAAATAGGGATCGTCCGCGCCGACCGGCTTGCCGGTCCGCGGATCGAGAATGCCGGTGGCGGCGCGCGCGACCGCAGGCTGCCCGCTCAATCCCATTCGAGCGCTCCCTTCTTCCACTCGTAGATGAAGCCGATGGTCAGGACCGCGAGGAACACCATCATCGACCAGAAGCCGAAAACGCCGATGCTCTTGAAGGCGACCGCCCAGGGAAACAGGAACGAGACCTCGAGGTCGAAGATGATGAACAGGATGGCGACCAGATAGAACCGCACGTCGAACTTCATGCGCGCGTCGTCGAATGCGTTGAAGCCGCACTCGTAGGCCGACAGCTTCTCGGGGTCGGGCTGCTTGTAGGCGACGATGAACGGCGCAATCAGCAGCGCGATCCCGATGACCAGCGCGATGCCGAAGAAGACCACCAGAGGAAGATAATCCTGCAAGAGTGCGTTCATGGGCGATCCAAGTCTCGGCGATCCAAGTCTCGCATTCGGCCGCCCCGGAGAACCACGCCCGTGAGCCACGGGAGCATGCAGCGCCGCTGGCTCGCACGTCTCGAATCTTCGGATATCGGGCCTTAAATTCGTTCCGCGAGCGGGGGCGAGCGGAGGCTTAGCGCAGTGCACACAGGGTGGCAAGCCAACCTTTCGACTGGATAAATCCGGGGGAAAACCTCGGCTCCCCGGTCTTGTGACGCGGCTGCGGCGACCGCCGGAAAACCGCGCGCCGAGCCGCCCGGGCGAACGGGCGCGGTCGCGCGGCGCATCTGCGGCGCGCGCCTGCCTGACGTGCCATCGATGTGGGGAGAAATGAGGGCCCCGACGAAACCCCCGAGACGCCGGGGCCCTACCCCCGCCGGAGCATACATACGGCCCAAGCAGGAAGCCCTTGGAACCTACGGCCGGTCCTCGCGCGCGGCTTTGACTTGAGTCAAATCGGTGGAGCTTTTTGTGTTTTCTTTGCCGTCGGCCTGTCAGCGCCGTCCCCTGGCCCCGTGCCCGCCCCTGGCGGCCAGCGGTATCCCGTCCGCATCAAAGCGCGGTAAGGTGCGGCCCGAAACCAAGCCGGGGGAGCCAACATGCAACGCAAAGTCATGATCGCCTGCGCGGTCACCGGGTCGGCAGATACGCCGGGCAAGAACCCGGCCGTCCCGGTGACGCCGGCGCAGATCGCGCAATCGGCCAGCGATGCCGCCAAGGCCGGCGCCGCCATCGTGCATATCCATGTGCGCGACCCGCAGACCACCCGGCCCAGCATGGAAGGGGCGCTTTATCGCGAGGTGGTGGACCGTCTGCGCTCGAGCGGCAGCGACGTCTTGATCAATCTCACGACCGGACCAGGCGCGCGCTTCATGCCCGGCCCCGACGATCCCTGGAAGCCGGGGCCCGCCACCAACCTGAAAATCCCGGCCGAACGCGTCAAGCACGTCGTCGAGCTGCGCCCCGAGATCTGCAGCCTGGACATGGGCAGCATGAACATGGGCGGCTACGCCTTCATCAATACTCAGGGTTATCTCGAAGCCATGGCGGTCGCGATTCGCGATGCCGGCATCGTTCCCGAGCTTGAGGTGTTCGAGGCCGGCCACTTGTTGCTCGCCAAGCGCCTGATCGAGACCGGACACATCAAGCCTCCCGGAATGTTCCAGATCTGCCTCGGCATTTCCTGGGGACAGCCCGCAACCCCCGAGGCCATGGCCTATATGCGGGGACTGCTACCACAACAGTCCCCGTGGTTTGCGTTCGGCATCTCGCTCCACCAGTTCCCGATGGTGGCGCAGGCAGTGCTGCTCGGCGGCCACGTCCGGGTCGGGCTCGAGGACAACATCTATCTCGGCAAGGGCCAGCTCGCGCCGAGCAATGCCGCGCTGGTCGAGAAGGCCGCCAAGATCATCGAGATCCTCGGCGACCATGTGGCGAGCCCGTCGGAAGCGCGGCAGATGCTCGGTACCCGCTGATAAGGCGGGCCCGCGCCCCGCCCGGAGCGTGACCATCGCGGTCGCGCCTGCGTACATTCGGCGCATCAGGCGTGACCGTCCCGCGCGTTGACACGCCTCCTGACGCAAACGAATACTCCCGCGCCGCCGATGAGCGCAAACCGCGCCTGGCGCCAAGAAAGCCAAGAAAGGAGACACGCGATGACACCTTTGCGGCAGACCGCGGCGCTCGCCTGCATTGCCTCGACGCTATGGTTCCTCTCGCCCGCCAACGCGCAGCAGGACTATCCCGACCATGTCGTCCGGGTGATCGTTCCGTTCGGCGCCGGCGGCCCGACCGACGTATTCACACGCGTGCTCGCGGAGGAGCTGCGAAAATCGCTCAAGCAAGGATTCGTCATGGAGAACCGGCCGGGTGCCGGCACCGTGATCGGAACCGACGCAGCAGCAAAATCTCCTGCCGACGGCTACACGCTGCTGATGATATCGGCGACGCAGACCGTCAACGAAACCCTGTTCACCAACAAGCCCTATCAGCTGATGCGGGATTTCGTTCCCGTCGCGATGCTGTTTCGCTCCGAGCTCGTGATGGTGGTGCACCCGTCGGTGCCGGCGAGCAACGTGAAGGAATTCATCGCGCTCGCGAAATCCAAGCCGGGTCAGTTCAACTACGCCTCGTCCGGCGCGGGGTCGAACTACCATATGGCGGGCGAGCTGTTCAAAAACCTGACCGGCACCGACATGGTTCATGTGCCCTACCGCGGCAGCGCGGGTGCGCGCAACGACATCCTCGGCGGCCAGGTCCAGATGATGTTCGACTCGGTGCCCACTATGGCGCCGCAGGTACAGGCCGGAAAGGTCAAGGCATTGGGCACGAGCGGGCGCACGCGCTCGATCGCGCTCCCCGACGTCCCGACCCTGGCCGAGGCCGGCGTTCCCGGCTACGAGGCGACCATCTGGATCGGGATGATGGCGCCGGTCGGAACGCCGCAACGGATCGTCGACCTGCTCAACCGCGAGATCAATGCGATATTGAGCCGCCCGGACATCAAGGAGTCGTGGGAGAAGCAGGACGCCAAGCCCGATCCGATGACGCCGGCCCAATTCGGCGCGCATATCGAGGCCGAAATCGCCAAATGGGCAAAGCTCATCAAGGCCAACAATATCCAGGTTCAATAAGCGCTTACCCGATATCGGCCGGATCGACCCGGCAGATCAATAACCGCATGAGAGGATCGCATCCATGAACGTCGCTGCCCCGTCTTCGGCCCAGCGCCTCACCGGCACCGAGCATTGGACCACCAAGGAAGGAAACGTGAAACTCTTCCTGTGGAACAAATGCGCCGGCGATCCGGCGAAGACCAAGGGTATCGTGCTGTTCGTGCACGGCTCGTCGATGGCGAGCCAGCCGACCTTCGATCTCGACGTGCCGGGCCGCCCGGACTCCTCGGCGATGGAATGGTTTGCGCAGCGCGGTTACGACACCTGGTGCGTCGACATGGAGGGCTACGGCCGCTCCGAGAAGGGGCGCGACAACAATGCGCCGATCTCGTTCGGCGCCGACGACTGCTTTGCGGCCGCGACCTACATCCAGGGACTTCGTGGAAAACGGCCGTTCCTCGTCTACGGCATCTCGTCGGGCGCGCTGCGCGCCGCGCTGTTCGCCCAGCGCCACCCCGCGATGGTGGCCCGTCTCGCGCTCGACGCCATGGTGTGGACGGGCGAAGGCAGCCCGACGCTGCAGGACCGCCGCAAGAGGCTGCCCGAGTTCCTGACCAAGAACCGCCGGCCGATCGACCGCGCCTTCGTGCATTCGATCTTCACCCGCGACCACCCCGGCACCGCCGAGGAGCGCGTCGTCGAGGCTTTCGCCGATCACATCCTCAAGCTCGACAATCGTCGGTGCCGACCGGCACCTATGTGGACATGTGCTCGAAACTGCCGGTGGTCGATCCGGAGAAAATCGCGGTGCCGACGCTGATCATGCGCGGCCAGTGGGACGGGATCGCGAGCTTCGAGGATCTGATCGCGTTCTTCGCCAAGCTGCCCAACCCGGACAAGCAGTTCACCGTCATGGCCGGCATCTCGCACGCGAGCTTCCAGCAGAAGAACTACATGATGGTGTACCACATCCTGCATGAGCTTCTTCTCGCAGCCGGAGCCGCTCTATCGCGGGTGACGCTTGCCCTCCCCCGCTCGAGGGGGAGGGAAGCGAGCCAAGCTCGCCGGGAGGGGCAAGTCACGGGTGTCAGCGCAAGCGGCGCCCCCTCCCCGCCCTCCCCCGCACGCGGGGGGAGGGAGCGCGGGCTCCTCAGCGCGCCGCCGCTTTCTCCGGGGTGGGCTTCAGGATCAGCTTCTGCACCCGCCAGTTCAGGATCTCGGCGACGAACAGCGTGTTCTCGGACGGGCACGCGATCTCGTGGATCCAGCCGAACTGCTTGAGCTGCTTGCCCGACTCGCCCAGCACGCCGAGCACCTTGCCGTCGAGCGAGAGCTTGTAGACGCGGCCCGGATAGGCGTCCGAGGCGTACAGCACCTGCTTGGGCGGCGGCGTGATGCACAGCGCCCAGGGAGCGCCCGGCGTGAACGTGCCGCCCTTCTTCTGATAGTCGGTGAGGTCGGGCTTGTTGCCGATCGCCATGCGCGCCGTCTTTTCGTCGAACGGCACGTCGATCTTGATCTCGCGCTTGAGGTTGCCGTCGCTGTCGAAAACCTGGATGCGGCGGTTGAAGCGGTCGGCGACGTAGATCGTGCCCTGCGCGTCGGCGGCGATCGAATGCACGGTGTTGAACTGGCTCGGGCCGGTGCCGCGCTCGCCCCATGACTTCACCCAGTTGCCGTCCTTGTCGTATTTCGCGACGCGCGAATTGACGTAGCCGTCGCTGATGAAGATGTTGCCGGCCGGATCCCAGGTCACGTCGGTCGGCTGGCGGAAGCGGCCATCGACCTGGGGCCGCGGCGTGGTGACCGGCTCATAGCGGCTTGGCGTCGTGCGTCGGAGGCCTCCGGCTTGCGCCCGAACACCATCACGACCCGGCCCTGCGGGTTGAACTTGACGATCATGTCCGAGCCCTTGTCGGTCGCCCAGATGTTGTCGTCCTTGTCGATGCGCACCGTGTGGGCGAACGACCAGGCGTAGAGGTTCTTGCCGATCTCGCGGATGAACTTGCCGTCGGGCCCGAACTCGAGCAGCTGCGCCGCCGTGTTTGCGAAGGCCGGCCCTGGCTGCTGCCGCCGCGCGAGAACACGAAGACGTGGCCTTTCGAATTGACCGCGACGCCGGCCGCTTCGCCGAGATGGATGTCGGCCGGCAGCTTCAGAAAATCGGGAACCGACTCGTAGGGTATCTGCGGCACCTGCGGCGCCGGCGGCTGCTGCGCGAGTACTGGCGTGCTCGCGAGCGCGAGCAGTCCCACCAAATAACGAAACATAACGTCCTCCCTTGTTGTGTGCGGGCCAGTGTGGGGGCTCTATCGTTGCAAGATTTTTCTCTGCCATCATTGCGAGCGGAGCGGAACCATCTCCATGCAACGGCACGAGATGGCTTCGGCGGCCTTGGCCGGCCCGCAATAACGACTTATTCCGGTGCGATGCCCGCCTGCCCAATCACCGTCCATGCGACGGCCGTCCCCGCGAGTCCCCCCACCCTCGCAATCTTGTCGTGCGGCCGGCCCGGTAGCGCCGCCCGTTGGCGTAACTTACCATGCAACCATGGACAGGTCTCAAGAGGCGATCATGAGCCACGGCACCAAGACCGAAATACCAGCCGCCGACATTTTGCGCACGCTGGTCGAGATGCGCGGCCTCGTGCGCGCCCATGCGCTTTATCCCGATATCGTCGCGGCCGCGTTCGAGCGCGGCCGGCGGCCGATCGGCTCGTTCCCGGAAAATTTCTCGCCGCTGACCGAGCCGGCGAACCGATTTGCAGCGCTCCCGGACGAATCCGAATGACCGAGCTCGCCTATCTGTCGATCGCGCAGGCCGGACGCCTGATCCGCAAGCGCGAGCTCTCGCCTGTCGATCTCACCGAGGCGCTGCTGGGGCGCATCGCGGCGATCGATCCGGTCTACCACGCCTTCATCGCGGTCACGGCCGACATCGCGCGCGCCGAGGCGAAGGCCGCGGAGACCGAGATCGCGGACGGCCGATGGCGCGGGCCGATGCACGGCGTGCCCTACGCGCTCAAAGACATTTTCGACGTCGCCGGCCTGCCCACCACCTGCCATTCCAAATTGCGCATCGGCCACCGCGCGACGGCGGACGCGGCGGTCGTTCGCCGTCTGCGCGACGCCGGCGCGGTCCTGCTCGGCAAGCTGTCGCTGCATGAATTCGCCAACGGGGGGCCGACCCTGGAGCTGCCGTGGCCGGCCGCCCGCAACCCGTGGAACACCGATCTGCATCCGGGCGGCTCGTCAAGCGGATGCGGAACCGCGACCGCGACCGGCATGGTGCCGGCGACGCTGGGCACCGACACCGGCGGTTCGGTGCGCAATCCCGCGACCTGCTGCGGCGTGATCGGGATGAAACCGACCTATGGGGCGGTGAGCCGCTCCGGCGTGTTCCCCCTCGCCTTCTCGCTCGACCATGTCGGACCGATCACCCGCACGGTCGAGGACAACGCCATCCTGTTCCAGGCGATCGCCGGCCACGACCCGGCCGATCCGGCGAGCGCGCGCCACCCGCACGCCGATTGCATCGCCGGCCTGCGGCAAGGCGTGAAGGGCCTCCGGATCGGCGTCATCGCGCATTTCTACGAAGAGGACATGGAAGCCGATCCCGAGCAGGTCGCCGCCATCGAGGCCGCGATCGCGCAGCTCGCGCCGGCTCGGCGCGCAGGTCAGGCCGGTGCGGCTGTCGCCGCTGGCGCGCTGGATGGATTGCGGCCGCATCATCCACTACGCCGAGGCCTATGCGATCCACGAGCGCGACCTGCAGGAACGCCCGCAGGACTATGCGGCGATCACTCGCCGGCGCATGCTCGGCGGCGCATTCATCGCGGCCTCCGAGTACGTCAAGGCGCAGCAGTTGCGCACCGTCCTGTGCGAGGAGTACCGCGCGGTGCTGCGCGACGTCGACGCGCTGATCACGCTGTCGAGCTTCGACCTGCCGTGCCGCATCGACGACGACGCCGCGATCGCGCGTACCTATGAGCGGCAATGCCGCATGCCGTTCAACGTCGCCGGCGGGCCGGCCGTCTCGGTGCCGACCGGCTTTTCCAAGGACGGCGTCCCGCTCGCCATGCAGATCGCCGGCCGCGCGTTCGACGAGGCGATGGTCTACCGCGTCGCCCATGCGTATTGCGACGCCGCCGGCTGGACGAGCGCCATCCGCCGGTCGCCGCGAAGCAGCCCGCAATGGCGAAATAGCACTCGTCATTGCGGAGCGAAGCGGAAGCAATCTCGGCCGAAGATGTATGCGCAAGTGTAGCGGGATTGCTTCGCGGAGCCTGTCCTCGGGCTTGTGGAAGGCAAGACCCGGGGGTTCGCAACGACGCCAGGGCATTTCGATGGTCACCTATCCGCGCGACCGCTTCGCCTATTCGTCCCCGTTCACCCGCCCGCCGCTGCGGCTGCCGGCAAGGGCCGCATGATCGTGTGGTCGGTGGTGAACATCGAGGAATGGGAGATCACCCGCCCGATGGCGCGCCAGCTCTCGCAGCCGCCGATGGGGCAGACGCCGATCCCCGACATGCCGAACTGGACCTGGTACGAATACGGCATGCGGGTCGGCTTCTGGCGGCTGATGCGCGCGCTCGCGAACGCCGGCGTCACGCCCACCATGTCGATCAACGCCAAGGTCTGCGAGACCTATCCGGAGGTCGCCGCCGCGGCGCGCGACGCCGGCTGGGAATTCATGGCGCATGCCTACGTGCAGATGCCGATCCAGCAGATCGAGGACCAGCGCGCCGTGATCCGGCAATCGATCGAGGTGATCGAGCGGTTCACCGGCAAGAAGCCGACCGGCTGGCTCGGCCCCGGCCGCGGCCAGACCTTCGAGACGCTCGACCATGTCGGCGAAGCGGCCTCGCCTGGTTCGGCGACTGGGTGCTCGACGACCAGCCGCTTGTGGGTGAAGACCGCGCACGGCCCGATCCTGTCGATGCCCTACAGCGCCGAGATCAACGACATCACCCTGATGGTGTCGCACCATCACGAGTCCGACGTGCTGCTCAGTCGCACCCGCGACGCCTTCGATCGCCTGTACGCAGGAATCCGCGGAGTCGACCCGCATCCTGGCGATCGGCGTGCACCCCTACGTGACCGGCGCCGCCCACCGCATCAAATATTTCGAGGAGCTCTACGCCTACATCAACCGCCACGACGTCGTGCACTGGACCGGGCAGCAGATCTACGACTGGTACGTGGCGCAGGTGCCGAAGCCGGGGCCCGCTCCGTCGGAAAAACCGTTGCGCCCCAAGTGACCGGCGTCAAGCCGACGCGTGCTTGCAAAAAAAGAAGCCCCTCGGCAACGGCTGCTGCCGAGAGGCGAAACTTGCGCCGATACCCTCAGGGGCTCAAAAGAGCTTGAAGTTCACGCCCACCCGGAAGATGTCCGCCGTTGTCTTGAAATTATAGGTGACCCCAAATGGCGGGAGGGGAGGAACCGGGTTGGCGGTCACGCTGGCCGAGCCGAGGTCGACATGCAGATACTCCGCCTTGGCCGACACCCGCGGCGAGAACGCCCATTCGGCGCCGGCGCCGGCAGCCCAGCCCGTCCGCGTCGAGCTGATGCTCGCCGGATACTGCTCGGTGCCGACCGGCCGGAAATCGGTATTGGCTGTACCGGCGACGTGGCCAAACGCGAATCCACCGGTGGCAAACAGCAGGAGATTCGGGTTCACGATCGTGGTGCCCAAGCGCGCCCGAGCGGTCCCGAACCAGTCGAGCTTCTGGCTGAGCGTGATATTGTTTCCAGCGCCCGGGAACGGCGTCCCGTTATTCTGAATGATGGGTGATTCGATGACGGTTCCCTTCATGTCCGCGCCCTGGAAGTCGGCCTCAAGACCCGCGACCCACGATCCAAACTGCCAATTGTAACCGAACTGTCCGCCCCCGAGCACGCCTTTGGAGGACGTGTTCAGCGTCTGCGGCAACAAGTTGACGAAAATCGCTGCGGTCGGAAGCGGAATGACGTCGGTGTCCCCGTTGCCCCAGCCATAGCCGAGGTTGGCGCCGACGTAAAAGCCGGTCCAGTTCCAAACCGGCGCCACAATCGGCGGCGCAGCCTTGAGCGGCATGTCGGCCGCAGAGGCCATCTGAGGCGCCAGGGCACCGAGCGCGACGCCGGCGAGCAAGCCATATACGGTCCGAGACATTGTCGCCCTCCCTGATCCAAATTGGTCAAAAGAAGCAAATCACTGGACGGGCCGCTTCGCGAGTCCCAACGGGGTAGGCCGGCTGCAAATATCGGAACTGTTGCCATTATGCTACGCTTGCTCACGAAGCCATGCCGACGGCGCCTATGCCTGCACCGACTAAAGCGACGGATCGGCCCGTGCCCTGCCCCCGGCGCGCAACGTCATGCTCCGCTCAATTCGCCTTCATGTTGGTCTTCGCCACCAGATCCAGCCATTTGGCGGTGTCGGCCGCGATGAAGGCGCCGAACTGGTGCGGCGTGTTCTTGCTGTGCCGGCTCGTAGCCCGCGGCCGTGAGCTTGCTGGCGCAACTCGGCATCGTCGAGGCCGGCCGCGAGCGCGCCGGCGAGCTTCGCCGACGACCGGCGCCGGCGTGCCTTGCGGCGCCACGAATCCGTTCCAGCCGATCACCTCGAAGCCCGGCAGTCCCGACTGGGCGATCGGCGGCAGCGCCGGGCACCAGCGGCGACGGCCTGCCAGCGACGTCACCGCGATGCCGCGCACCGTGCCGCCGCTGATCTGCGACTGCGCGGTCGAGGCGATCGAGAACATCATCTGACGGTGGCGCCGGAAACCACCGCGTTGAGCGCCGCAGTTCGCCTCGCGAAACGGCACGTGCACGATGTCGACGCCGGCCATCGACTTGAACAACTCGCCGGCGAGATGCGGCGGCGTGCCGATGCCGGAGGAGCGCGTAATTGAGCTTGCCCGGATTGGCCTTGGCGTAGGCGATCAGCTCGGCGAGCGTCTTGCGCCGGCACCGACGGATGCACCACCAGCACGAACGGCACCGTGACCACGAGGCCGACCGGCGCGAAATCCTTGCGCGAGATCGAGCGGGCTTTGGCTGCAGCGCCGTGTTGATGGTGTAGGACGCGCTCGCCAGCAGCAGCGTGTAGCCGTCGGGCGGCGAAGTCGCGACCGCCTGCGCCGCGATCGATGCCGCCGGCGCCGGGCCGCGGCTCGATCACCACCTGCTGCCCGAGGACTCGGTGATCTTCGGGCCGAACAGCCGCGCGACGATATCGGGGCCGGGACCGACGATGACACGGATGTAGCGGGACGGGATAGTCCTGCGCTGGGCGTCGTGCAGACGAATGAAGGCGCAGACAGCGGAAGAGCGGACAGAACGAAATCTGCGCTTCATGGCGTGCCTCCAGCCGCGGGCTCACTGTTCGCCTGCCCCCACGCGCTCTTGCGCGTGAGCGGGCAAGCGGCAATCATGCACGCGCTTGTGGACATGCCGTCCGCACGCTAAGCCATCGCCGCGCCGGTCCGTCTTCGCGCCGATAGAGCTGCCCGCCGCCGGTCGTGACGTACAGCGTATCGAGGTCGCGGCCCGCCGAAACAGCATTTGTTCGGCAGGTCGGCCGGAATCGGCGTGGCTCTCGATCACCGCGCCGCTGCGGCGCGAACACATAGACCAGCGGGCCCGGCCCGCTGCGCCGCCAGCCGGCGACCGCGACGATGTTGCCGTCGGCGTCGAGGCACATGCCCTCGATGCCGCGCTGCGGGCCGCGATGATCGCTGCCGAAGGTGTGCAGCACGATCGGATGATCGACCGTGCCGTCGGGCGCGGATCGGATAGGCGCGCAGCTCGCGCGCCTGGCCTTCGCGCGGCTCGCCGTCGGCGACGTAGAGCGTCTTCTCGTCGGGCGAGAGCAGCACCGCGCGCGGCGACACCGTGTCGTAGGTGATGCGGCTCGCCACCCAGGCGCGGCGGTCGTTGCGCTCGAGCCGCAGCACCGAGCAATGATCGAGGAACGGAAAGATCGCCGGCCCGAACGGGATCACCGCATGGCGCGGATCGGTGAAATAGATGCGGTGCTGCGCGGTCGACCACGAGGTCGCTCGGCTGGTTGTGGTACTTGCCGTCGAGCAGCGCGTCGACCGGCACCGACGCGGCCGTCGGGCGTGAACTCGACCAGCCGCCGGCCGCCCTCCTGCGCGCCGTAGAGCTCGCCGTTCGGGCCGCGCGCGAGCCCGTTCACCCGGTTGGTGTAGCGGCGCACCTCGGTCACCGGCTTTGGCTCGCCGGATCGAAGCGCAACAGCCGGCCCTCGTCGATCGTGCTGAACATGACCGCGTCGCCGTCGCGCACCACGCCGCCGGCCGGACCCTCGTACGGTCCCGCCACCAGCTCGAATTGCCAAGCCATGCTCGCTCCTACACGCACATATTCCGGCGAAGTGATCCCCGGGTCGCCGACAAGAATATGTGCCAAGTCATACCGGACGCCGGGAATATTGAGACGGGTGCGATAAACGCAGTGATAGGTCGTGACGTAGAGCGAGCGCCAGTCGTCGTCGCCCCAGGCGAGATTGGTGTTGTGGCCGGGAACGCGCAGGCGGCCGAGCAGACGTCCGCCCGGGTCCATGCACGTGGATGCCGCCCGGGCCGGTGCAATAGACATTGCCCTCGCGGTCGCATTTCATGCCGTCGGCGACGCCGGGCTCGCTGCCGGTGAGCTTGTGAAACACGCGGCCGTTCCTGACGCTGCCGTCGGCATTGACGTCGAAGGCGCGGATCAGGCCGAGCCGCGTGTCGTTGACGTAGAGGATGTTCTCGTCGGGACTGAAGCACAGCCCGTTGGGATAGACCGTATCCTCGACCACCAGCTCGACCTCGCCCTGCGGCGTCAGCCGGAACACGCCCTGGATGTCGAGATGGCGCTGCATGTCCTCGCCGACCATGCCCGGGATCACCAGGCCGCCGGCGGAATCGGTCCAGTACACGCTGCCGTCGCGGCGCACCACGATGTCGTTCGGGCTGTTGAATTTCTTGCCCTGGTAGCGCGACGCGATGGTGGTGAAGGAACCGTCCGTGCTCGATCCGCCAGATCGTGCGCTGCGACCAGCCCGCGATGATCAGCCGGCCTTCGCGGTCGAACGTCATGCCGTTGGCGTGGCTGGAGGGGTGCACCAGCGCCTTTTGGCCGACGCCCGGCACCCACTCGTAGATCGTGTCGCCGATGATGTCGATCCACAGGAAGCGCTTCTTGCGCCGTCCCAGACCGGGCCCTCGCCGAAGTAGAGGCCGTGCGCGATCTGGTCGAGCGGCGCGTCGGCGCCGACGATGCGCTCGAGGCCAGGTGCGGTCAGGTCGATATCCAAGGCGTCCCCCTGCTGTGTGGCTGCGCGCCCGCTCTTTTGCCCATATGCGCGTTCCCTCAATCCCAAGCCGGCGCGCGGCCGGCCGGATTGGCGATCCGGCCGTCGGCGCGACGCAACGCGGCGATGCGCGTCATGTCGTCCTCGCTCAGGGAAAAATCGAAGACATCGAGGTTCTGGGCGATCCGCTGCGCGTTCGACGAGCGCGGGATCGGCACTACGCCTTGCTGGATCAGCCAGCGCAGCACGATCTGCGCCACCGTCTTGCCTTGGCGGTGCGCGATTTCGCCGATGACCGGATCATTCATCAGCCGGCCGCGTCCGAGCGGACAATAGGCCGTCATGACAAGTCCGCGACGCCGGCAGGCGTCCAGTATTTTGGTCTGATCGAGATAGGGATGATACTCGACCTGGAGGTTCACGAGCGGCTCCGGACAAAGCCGGATCGCCTCGTCGAGCAGCGCGATGTTGAAATTCGCGACGCCGACGTGACGCGCCAGACCCTGCCGCTTCGCCCGCGCGAGCGCCTCCATGGTCTCGGCAAGCTCGATCTGCGGATTCGGCCAGTGCACCAGCAACAGATCGACATGGCCGACCCCGAGCGCCCTCAGACTGGCGTCCACCGAGCGCGCGAAATCGGCGGCACGCAGATTCTCGTGCGAGACTTTCGTGGTGATGAAAAGCTCCTCGCGCGCGACCTTGGCGGCCCGGATGCCCTCGCCGACTCCTTCCTCCGTGCCGTATTTGCGCGCGGCGTCGAGATGTCGATAGCCCGCGCGGATGCGCGGTCGCCACGATCTCGCCGACCGGCTCGGCGAGTCCGGCGGTGCCGAAGCCGATGACAGGGATTTCGGCGCCGTGCGCGGCGAGCTTGGGAACGATCGGATGTGCCATGAGGTCGGACGAGGACGACGCCGCAACAGTGTAGTGGCGCTCCGCCCGAAACACCACCGGGCGCGGTGCCAAGCTCGGCGAGAGCGGGGACCGCATTGTGGCGCGCCGCGGCACCGGCGCTCCGGGCCTTGACGACACTGGCGGGAGCGACGGGGCTCGAACCCGCGACCTCCGGCGTGACAGGCCGGCGCTCTAACCAACTGAGCTACGCCCCCACGGTGACGCTTGCGTCCGCGGTGCGCCGGAGATACGGGACCCCCCCTACCAAGTCAAGGTCGCCGCTTTTGCGGCCACCGGCGCCCGCCCCCGAGCCTCCGTGGGTCCCATGCGGGTGCAGGAAACACCCCGTTTCCCGCGGAAATTCGACTGTTTGTCCACCGCAAAGCGCGAGAAAGCGCCGAAAATCGCGCTTTTGTGCAGTTGTCCACGCAGATTCGCCACAAAAACCGGGCTTTTTTGCAATTGCTCATGGCCAAGAGACGCGAGAATCGCATATGTCACGGCAGTTGTTGCGTTCCGATTGGTAGACCAAGGAGGAACTTCCATGGCCAAAACCTCGCAGCCGACGGTGACGCTCAAGCATCTCGCCGCCGGCATCGCCGCCGAACACGAGATGCCGAAGAAGCAATCCGAATTGATCCTCAGCGACTTCATCGGGATGATCGTCAAGCACCTCAAGAAGGGCGATCGCATCCGGATCGGCGGGCTCGGCATTCTGGTGGTGAGAAAGCGCGCCGCGCGCATGGGCCGCAATCCGGCCACCGGCGAGCCCATCAAGATCAAGGCGAGCAAGAAAGTCGCCTTCCGCGCCACCAAGGAATTGAAGGAAGCTGTGTAAGCGCCGTCCGGTTTTTCGCCCGAAGCTGGGTGCGAAGCCGGGAGTTTTTCAGGTCTTCGCCCTGCGGGCCACGACGGGCAGCCCTCGTGGCGAAGACCAGCTCACAAACCCAAGCGCCTCGGCGCGAAGGCGGGTGGGCGTGACGGGCTCGATCCCTCGGCCCTCTCGGCAGCCGCTGCACGACATGTCGCGTTCGGCTGAATTGCTAAAAACTGTTCGTCGCCATAAATCACCCAAACAGGAGGCAAAATGCCGACCCATCTGACGAAATCGCAGCTCATCGAGAAGATCAACGAGCAGCACTCGGAAATGTCGAAGAAGGACATCAAGGGCGTCCTCGAGACGCTCGCAACCGTCGGTTATAAAGAGCTGAAGAAATCCGGCGTTTTTCTCGTTCCCGGCTTTGCAAAATTCGTCGTCATCAAAAAGCCCGCCACGCAGGCGCGCAAAGGCACCAACCCGTTCACGGGCGAGCCGATGACGTTCAAGGCCAAGCCCGCCCGGAAAATCGTCAGGGCGCGTCCCGTCAAGGCGGCCAAGGACGCGGTGTAATAAGGCGGTCAATCACGCTGTTGAATAAAGTGAGGCCCCTGCGGGGGCCTCATTCTTTTTGGGAGCGCAAAGCGAAGAACCTTCCGCCTTCGCTGCTTCGCAATCGAACGAAGTCGGAAATCGTCTCGCCCGTCTCCGCCCTTCAGGCTACGACGGGCAGCCTACGCCCCTTTTTTTCTTGCGATGCCAGCCGTCGCGAAGGCTGGCTTGCCAGCCGAAGCCCCCGAAAGGGGCGTAGGCTGGTGGGCGGTGACGGGCTCGAACCGCCGACCCTCTCGGTGTAAACGAGATGCTCTACCAGCTGAGCTAACCGCCCTGCCCGCTATATGGCTCAGCCGGCCCGCACCGCGCAAGCCGGATGGATGCGCGCGGCCAGCCGCCATCAGACCAAAAACTGTCCTCACTGCACGGCGTGAAACAGCCGCGACACGCGCAGGTCGCGCGGGTCGGAGGCGACGTCGAGCCAGTTGCCAAACGGCGTGATCGAGAACAACACGCGGTCGACCCGGCCGATCAGATTTTCCGCCGGCACGAACCCGACGCCGCCCTCGGCCGGGCTCGACGCGGCTGTCGAGCGAGTTGTCGCGGTTGTCGCCCATCATGAAATAGCTGTCCGGGCGGCACGGTGAACTCCGGCGTGTCGTCGAGCGGCCCACCCGGAATCGTGACGATGTCATGCGTGCGCCCGTTCGGCAGCGTCTCGACATAGTGGGTGCCGCGCACCGGCGTGCCGTCGGTCGTCATGGTCACCGGACCAATGGCGCGGCGGGGCACCGCCAGGCCGTTGATATACAGCATGCCGTCGCGCATCTGGACGCGGTCGCCGGGCAACCCGATGACGCGCTTCACATAGGTCTGCGACGGATCGCGCGGCAGCGCGAACACCACGATATCGCCGCGCTCCGGCGGCTGCTCGAGAATGCGGCCCTTGAGCGGAATCACGCCGACGGGCGAGGAATAGCGGCTGTACCCATAGGCGTATTTCGCCGCCGCGATCTCGTCTCCGATCATCAGCGTCGGCTCCATCGAGCCGGACGGCACGATGAAAGGCTGGCCGATCGCCGTTCCGGCGAGCAGCATCAGGCCCACGGTCAGCACAAACCCCTTGAGCTCGTCGAAAATGCGCTTGGCCCGTGTGGTGGCTGCTCCAGCCATTGTGGACTCCGCTTGCTTGACGAGAAATTGCCGCCACCCGGCCAAAATGACGGCCGGGCGCCGCCGTTGCGATGCGGCACGCCGCCGCGCCGGGACCAAAATCCCGCCGGCCGGCGAGCGCGCAAACCGAAACGGCGGCGCCGTGGCGCCGCCGTCCTCATTCGGCTACCGATGCGGCCGGCGTCAATGCGCCGTGAGCTGCGAAGCCTCGTCGTCCTCGGCCGCGGCCGGCTCGGTCTTTGCCGGCCTTGACGTCGGTCTTGTCTTCCCACTCGATCGGCTCCGGCGTGCGGGTGAGCGCACGTGCCAGCACCTCGTCCATGCGCGTGACCGGGATGATCTCGAGACCGCTCTTGACGCTGTCGGAAATCTCCACCAGGTCCTTGGCGTTCTCCTCCGGGATCAGCACGGTCTTGATGCCGCCGCGCAACGCCGCGAGCAGCTTCTCCTTGAGACCGCCGATAGGCAGCACGCGGCCGCGCAGGGTGATCTCGCCCGTCATCGCGACATCGCGGCGCACCGGAATGCCCGACATGACCGACACGATCGCCGTCACCATGGCGACGCCCGCCGACGGGCCGTCCTTCGGGGTCGCGCCCTCCGGAACGTGCACGTGGATGTCGCGCTTGTCGAACAGCGGCGGCTCGATGCCGAAGGCGATCGCGCGCGAGCGGACATAGGACGCCGCCGCCGAGATCGATTCCTTCATCACGTCGCGCAGATTGCCGGTCACCGTCATGCGGCCCTTGCCGGGCATCATGGCGGCTTCGATGGTGAGCAGCTCGCCGCCCACATCGGTCCAGGCGAGACCGGTGACGACGCCGATCTGATCCTCCGCCTCGACCTCGCCGTAGCGGTACTTCGGAACGCTGAGGTAGTCGGCGAGATTTTCCGCGGTGACCCGCACGGTCTTCTTCTTCGAGGTCATCAATTCCTTGACGGCCTTGCGCGAAAGATTGGAGATTTCGCGCTCGAGATTGCGCACGCCGGCTTCCCGCGTATAGCGGCGGATCAGCGTCATCAGCGCGTCGTTCTCGATCGCCCATTCGTTGGCGTGCAGGCCGTGCTTGGTGATGGCGTTCGGGATCAGGTGCTTGCGCGCGATCTCGACCTTCTCATCCTCGGTGTAGCCGGCGATGCGGATGATCTCCATGCGGTCCATCAGGGGCGGCGGGATATTGAGGGTGTTCGCCGTCGTGATGAACATCACGTTAGACAGATCGTAGTCCACCTCCAGGTAGTGGTCGTTGAAAGTATGGTTCTGCTCGGGGTCGAGAACCTCGAGCAGCGCCGACGAGGGATCGCCGCGGAAGTCGGCGCCCATCTTGTCGACCTCGTCGAACAGGAACAGCGGATTCGAGGTCTTGGCCTTGCGCATCGACTGGATGACCTTGCCGGGCATGGAGCCGATATAGGTCCGCCGGTGACCGCGGATCTCCGCCTCGTCCCGCACGCCGCCGAGCGACACGCGCACGAATTCGCGGCCGGTCGCGCGTGCGATCGACTTTCCGAGCGAGGTCTTGCCGACGCCGGGCGGGCCGACGAGGCACAGGATCGGGCCGGTCAGCTTGTTGGCGCGGGTCTGCACCGCGAGGTACTCGACGATGCGCTCCTTGACCTTCTCCAGGCCGTAATGGTCGTTGTCGAGGATGGTCTGGGCGAGACCAAGGTCCTTCTTGATCTTCGATTTCTTGTTCCAAGGGATCGACAACAGCCAGTCGAGATAGTTGCGCACGACGGTCGCTTCCGCCGACATCGGCGACATCTGGCGCAGCTTCTTGAGCTCGTGCGTGGCCTTGTCGCGCGCTTCCTTCGACAGCTTGGTCTTCTTGATCTTGTCCTCGAGCTCGGCGAGCTCGTCTTTGCCTTCCTCGTCGCCGAGCTCCTTCTGGATCGCCTTCATTTGCTCGTTGAGGTAGTACTCGCGCTGCGTCTTCTCCATCTGCCGCTTCACGCGGGTACGGATGCGCTTTTCCACCTGCAGAACCGAAATCTCGCTCTCCATCAGGCCGAGAACCTTTTCCAGGCGCTCGGTCACGGTCGCGGTCTCGAGGATCGCCTGCTTGTCGGGAATCTTGACGGCGAGATGGGACGCGACGGTGTCGGCCAGCTTGGCGTAGTCCTCGATCTGCTGGACCACGCCGACGACTTCCGGCGACACCTTCTTGTTGAGCTTCACATAGCTTTCGAACTCGGTGACGACCGAGCGCGCCAATGCCTCGGCCTCGACCCGTTCGCCGGAATTGTCGGCCAAAGCGGTCGCCTCGGCCTCGTAATAGTCGCTGCGCTCGCCGTATTTGACGACGCGCGCGCGTTCTGCGCCCTCGACCAGCACCTTCACGGTGCCGTCCGGCAATTTCAACAGCTGGAGCACGCTCGCAAGCGTCCCCACCTCGAAGATCGCATCGGTCGCCGGATCGTCGTCGGAGGCGTTCTTCTGCGTCGCGAGCAGGATGAACGTGTCGTTGCGCATTACCTCTTCGAGCGCGCGGATCGACTTCTCGCGCCCGACGAACAGCGGCACGATCATGTGCGGGAAGACGACGATGTCGCGCAACGGCAGGACCGGGTAGGTCCTTGTCTCACCGGGCTGGGGCAACGCGCGAGGCTTCGATGGGGTCGTCGTCATGGCTTTATTCCAATTCCTTTGTTGTGCCCCTCCCCCCGACCCGCCGTCATGGCGCCGTCGCACAGGAGTGCAATCCATCCGGGAAGGGAACACATAGGCTGCCGCGTCCGAATTTCGGGGCGGGAACCCTGCCCGGAGACGTCTGCGGAACGCTTCGACTCGACCATCAAACGTTCACCGCCATTAGGTGGCGATGCCCCCGGGGCGTGTCAAGTAATCCCGGGAAATCAAGTAAATACGTGGGGTAACCGGCAGCCGACGGGGTGTGCGCCGCCACCCCGCGCGCAACGACGCGGTCGCGGATCCGGCGACTCAAGCGGTCGCGCCGGCGTCGCCCACCCGGTCGGCATAAATGTAGAGCGGCCGGGCGGTGCCTTCGACCACCTCTTTCGAGATCACGACCTTTTCGACCCCTTCGAGGCTCGGCAGATCGAACATGGTGTCGAGCAGGATGCTCTCCATGATGGAGCGCAGGCCGCGCGCGCCGGTCTTGCGCTCGATCGCCTTGCGCGAGATCGCGCCCAGCGCCTCCTCGGCGAGGGTCAGGTCGACGCTCTCCATCTCGAACAGCCGCTGGTATTGCTTGAGCAGCGCGTTCTTGGGCTCGGTCAGGATGCGCTTCAACGCCGGCTCATCCAGATCTTCCAGCGTCGCCACCACCGGCAGACGGCCGACGAATTCCGGGATCAAGCCGTACTTCAACAGATCCTCGGGCTCCACCTCACGGAAGATTTCACCCTGCTTGCGATCTTCCGGCGCCAGGACCTTGGCCGAAAATCCGATGGAGGTCGACCGCCCGCGCGCCGAGATGATCTTCTCGAGGCCCGCAAACGCGCCGCCGCACACGAACAGGATGTTGGTGGTGTCGACCTGGAGGAATTCCTGCTGCGGATGCTTGCGCCCGCCCTGTGGGGGCACCGACGCGATGGTGCCTTCCATGATCTTGAGCAGCGCCTGCTGCACGCCTTCCCCCGATACGTCGCGGGTGATCGAAGGATTGTCGGACTTGCGGCTGATCTTGTCGATCTCGTCGATATACACGATGCCGCGCTGCGCGCGCTCGACGTTGTAGTCGGCCGACTGCAGCAGCTTGAGGATGATGTTCTCCACGTCTTCGCCGACATAGCCGGCTTCGGTCAACGTCGTCGCGTCCGCCATCGTGAACGGCACGTCGAGGATGCGCGCGAGCGTCTGCGCAAGCAACGTCTTGCCCGAACCGGTCGGCCCGATCAGCAGAATATTGGACTTGGCGAGCTCGACGTCCTGATGCTTGGTTTGGTGGTTGAGCCGCTTGTAATGATTGTGGACCGCGACCGACAGCACCTTCTTGGCGTGATCCTGGCCGATCACGTAATCGTCGAGAACCTTGCGGATCTCTTTCGGCGTCGGGATGCCGTCACGCGACTTCACCAGCGAGGACTTGTTCTCCTCGCGGATGATGTCCATGCACAGCTCGACGCACTCGTCGCAGATGAAGACCGTCGGCCCTGCGATGAGCTTGCGGACCTCATGCTGGCTCTTACCGCAGAACGAGCAGTACAGGGTATTCTTTGAATCGCCGCCGACCTTGCTCATTCCATGCTCTCCGCCAGCCCGTCGTGACCCGGACCTCTTCCGCGGCCTCCGATCCTACTCGCCTCGACCCTAAGAATCCGTAGCGCCGATGCAACACTTGGCCGCCATTTCGCCGTCGACACCCTCGTGACCTGTAACGAAACACGCTAGTGCGGGGATAATCAAGATTTCATTAACGATGAAATCCCAGCACTTTCGAGAGTTCCAGGGCTGCCTTCGGACCGCCCCCCAGCGATTCGCCAATCTTTATGGCAAAATCGAAGCGGACCCGCCTGGACGCCCCGGTCCACGCACCGATATCTGGCGCCTGATTCGCCCCGCGGGACCGGTTCGACGGAAGGTCACGCCTTGCTCGCCTCCTCGGGCCGCTTTGCGATCACCTTGTCGACGATGCCGAATTCCATCGCGCCCTTCGGCAGTGAGGAACTTGTCGCGCTCCAGCGCATCCTCGACCGTCTTGAGCGGCTGGCCGGTGTGCTTGCACGTAGATTTCATTGAGACGCTTCTTCAGGTTCAGGATTTCCTGGGCGTGCAGCATGATGTCGGTCGCCTGGCCCTGGAAGCCGCCCGACGGCTGATGCAGCATGATGCGCGCATTCGGCAGCGCAAAGCGCATGTCCTTGTGGCCGGCCGCCAGCAGCAGCGACCCCATCGAGGCGGCCTGGCCGGTGCACAGGGTCGACACCGGCGGACGGATGAACTGCATGGTGTCGTAGATCGCGAGCCCGGCGGTCACCACCCCGCCCGGCGAGTTGATGTACATCGCGATCTCTTTCTTCGGGTTCTCGGCCTCGAGAAACAGGAGCTGGGCGACGATCAGCGTCGACATCCCGTCCTCGACCGGCCCGGTGATGAAGATGATGCGCTCCTTCAGCAGCCGCGAATAGATGTCGTAGGCGCGCTCGCCCCGGTTGGTCTGCTCGACCACCATGGGCACCAGGTAGTTCATGTAAGTATCGACGGAGTCCCGCATTTTTTCCTGTCCTACCGCGAGCATGCCGGGCGAAACGGAGGGCGCTTCGCCGACGATGCAACCAAACATAGAGTTCCAGAGACCGAACCGGTCCGATTGCAAGATGCCGGCCCCTCCCGGCTAGGCGACCCAGGCGTCAAAGATATGGCCGGAACCGGCAGAAACAAGCTTGCGGTCGTTCCGACAGTGCTTATGCCACGATTCGCGCCGCCGCCACGGGTTCGGACGGGCGGTCGAGGCGCCGTCCGGGCGCCGCTCGCGGCTCCACGGCCGGGCCGGATACGAAACGCCACTATATCCCGGCGTCGTCTTCCTTGTAGAGCTCCTCGCGCGACACCGGCTTGTCGGTGACCTTGGCGAGCTCGACGATGAAGTCGACCACCTTCTCCTCGAAGATCGGCGCGCGCAGGGTCGCCACCGCGTTCGGATTCTTGCGGTAATGGTCCCACACCTCCTGCTCGCGGCCCGGGATACTGGCGCGCCTGCTCGACGATCGCCCGCGTGATCTCCTCGTCGGTGACCTTGATATTGTTCTTGTCGCCGATTTCCGCCAGCACCAAGCCGAGTCGCACCCGGCGGTCGGCGATGGCGTGGTATTCCTCGCGCGCCTTTTCCTCGGTCGTGCCCTCGTCCGCGAAGGTGCGGTTCTGCGATTGCAGGTCGGACTGGACCGTGCCCCAGACGTTCTTGAACTCCTCCTCGACGAGGGTCGGCGGCGGAGCGAACTTGTGCAGCTTGTCGAGCTCGTCGAGCAGCGTGCGCTTGAGCTTCTGGCGGCTCGCGGAAGCATGCTCGCGCGTCAGCCGCTCCTTGACGGCGTCGCGTGAGCTTGTCGAGCGACTCCATGCCGAGCGACTTGGCGAATTCGTCGTCGACCGTCACCGTGCCGGGCGTCTCGATCGACTTCGCGGACACCTCGAAAACCGCGTCCTTGCCGGCCAGATTGGGCGCCATGTAGTTTTTCGGGAACGTGACCTTCACGGTGCGGTCGTCTCCCGCCGCCATGCCGATCAGCTGGTCCTCGAACCCGGGAATGAAGGTATTCGAGCCGACCTGAACCGCGATGTCGTCGCCCGTGCCGCCCTCGAACGGCTTGCCGTCGATGGTTCCGGTGAACCGGACGATGACCCGGTCGCCCTTCTCGACCTTGCCGCCCTCGCCCTTGGGACCGAACGGCCGGGCTCTGCTCGGCGATCTTGCCGATGGCTTCCTGGACCTCGTCGTCGGTGACCTCGGCGATCAGCCGCTCCAGCGTGATCTGCTTGAAATCGGCGAGCGTGATCGGCGGCACCACCTCGAGCGCCACCGTGTAGGCCAGAGTCGGACTTGCCGGCGATAATCCCCTCGATCTCGCTCTGGCTCTCCGGCATGGTGATCTTGGGGTCCATCGCGAGCTTGAAGCCGTCGTCGGTGACGATCTTGGCGTTGGTCTCGCGCACCACCTCCTCGATCGTCTCGGCCATGACGGAACGGCCGTACACCTTCTTGAGATGGGTGACCGGCACCTTGCCGGGGCGGAAGCCGTGGATGCTGGACCCGGTCCTTGAGCTGCCGCCAGGCGGTCGTTGAGCCGCGCCTCGAGATCGGACGCCGGCACGACCACCTTGAACTCGCGCTTCAGGCCGTCGGTGTTGGTTTCGGTCACCTGCATGGAACGAACACTCGTCGTTGATCGTGTTGAAGTCGCCGTCGTCGGTCGCCGCCCGCGGAATCGCGAGAATTGGGCACTCGTCGCGGGCCGCGCCCTGCGGTGGTGCGGGCGGAGGGACTTGAACCCCCACGACTTGCGTCACTGGAACCTAAATCCAGCGCGTCTACCAATTCCGCCACGCCCGCCGAGGGCCGCGCCGGGTCTGCCGCCGCGCGGCGCGGCTTATATCAGGCCAAACACGAAGGTGCAGCATAAAAATCCGACCGCCCGCCACGACCCGGCCATCCGTCAGGCGGTTGCCAGCATGCCGCTGAACAAGCGCCGGTAAACGGCCGGCAATATCTCCGACAGATCCTCCGAGATCATCCCCGGCCCGGCTTCGGCCGCGGCCTCGCCATGCAGCCAGACCGCAGCGCTGGCGGCCTCGAACGGCGGCATGCCTTGCGCCATCAGCCCGGCGATGAAGCCCGCCAGCACATCGCCGGTGCCGGCGGTCGCGAGCCAGGGCGGAGCATTCTGGTTGATGGCGGCGCGGCCGTCCGGATGCGCGATGACCGTGTCCGGCCCCTTCAGGACCACGACCGCGCCGGCGGCCTGCGCCGCACCCGCGCATCTGTCAAATTTTGATTTGTTATCAGGGCCTTCAGACGCCCCCCTGAACAGCCTTGCGAACTCGCCTTCATGCGGCGTGAGAACCGTATTCTGGTCCCCTCGCGCCGCGATCGCGGCGAACAAGCGCCGGGGGTCGTCGGCAAAGCTGGTCAGCGCATCGGCGTCGAGCACCACGGCGCGCGCGCCCGCGAGCGCAACCAGGACCTGGTCGCGCAGCGCCGGCCCTGCTCCGCCGCCCGGTCCGAGCACCACCGCGTTGAACCGCCGATCGGCGAGGAAAACCTGCAGCGCGCCCGCCCCGTCGACCGGACGCACCATGACGGCGGTCGTGGCGGCCGCGTGGATCGGCAGCGCGTCTGACGGCGCCGCGATCGTGACGAGCCCGGCCCCGGCGCGCAGCGCTGCCCGGGCCGCGAGCCGCGCGGCGCCGGTCGTGACCATGCCGCCCGACACCACGACCGCGTGGCCGCGGCTGTATTTGTGGCCGTCGATGCGTGGAATCGGAAATTGCGCGCGCCACAGCGCGGGATCGTTGGCGCAAGCGCGCGGCCGAATGCGCGCCAGCACGTCCGGCTTGATCCCGATATCCGCAACCTGAACGGCGCCGCAATGGACACGGCCCGGCAACAGCAGATGTCCGATCTTGCGGCGAAAGAACGTTACCGTCCGGCTCGCCCGCACCGCGGCGCCCAGGACCGCACCGCTCGTGCCATTGATTCCGCTCGCGAGGTCGACGGCGATGATCGGCGACTGGCTGGCGTTCATCGCCTCGATCATCTGGCGGGCCGGCCCCTCGACCGGACGATCGAGGCCGGCGCCGAACAATGCATCGATGATGATTTGCGCCCCCCGCAGGGCCTGCGGCGTCGCCGCCTCGACCGGCCCTTGCCAGCGTCTGGCCGCCTCGGCGGCGTCGCCGGCGAGCCGACCCGGATCGCCGAGCAGGAGGAGCCGCACACGATTGCGGCGCCCCGCCAGTAGGCGGGCGGCCACGAACCCGTCGCCACCATTGTTGCCCGGTCCCGCCACCATGGTGATCCGGCTGCCCGGCGGATGGCGGGCCGAGATAGCGTCGGCCACCGCCCGGCCGGCATTCTCCATGAGGTCAATGCCGGGAATGCCGGCGGCCGTGGTCAGCCGGTCGGCCTGCGCCATCTCGGAATTGGTCAAAAGCTCGAGCATCGGGGCGACAGTACGGCGGCCGACCCGGCTGGACAACGCGCACACGGCGCCATCGAGGGAATTCGCCGGGACGGCGAGCGGCGTGCGGTGTGCGAAAATGTCCAACAAACAGCCGGTTGGGGAGTAGTGAAGGGGCTTGACGCATTTACATGCAGGACGCCTAATAATTAATCATGGGCTGCCCACGGGGCCACCGGGCACCCCCCGGGGGGACACCACAACCAACTGATAGAGCGCGGGTTTCGGCGAAAAATCGGGCTTGGCATGGACCCTGCTAACCAGTTCGCGGGCCGGCCGCCGGCGCCCCCCACGGCCGGGCCAGAGACGGAGACGCAATGAAGAAAATCGAGGCGATCATCAAACCCTTCAAGCTCGACGAGGTGAAGGAGGCGCTGCAGGAGGTCGGTCTGCAAGGCATCACCGTCACCGAAGCCAAGGGATTCGGCCGCCAGAAGGGCCACACCGAGCTTTATCGCGGCGCCGAATACGTGGTGGATTTTCTCCCCAAGGTGAAAATCGAGATTGTGCTCACCGACGAGATGGTCGAGAAAGCCGTCGAGGCGATCCGACGCGCCGCCCAGACCGGGCGGATCGGCGACGGCAAGATCTTCGTCTCCAACATCGAGGAAGCCATCCGGATTCGAACGGGGGAATCCGGTGTGGATGCCATTTGAACCGCGGGTCCTGGCCCGATCTTCTTAAACATCGAACATTCACGCCCGCTGCTGAGAAAGGGAATGCGATCCATGACGACGGCCAAAGAAGTCCTTAAGATGATCAAGGACAACGACGTTAAATACGCCGATTTCCGTTTCACCGACCCGCGCGGCAAGTGGCAGCACGTCACTTTCGACATTGGGATGATCGAAGAGGAGACCTTTGCGGAAGGCCAGATGTTCGACGGCTCCTCGATCGCCGGCTGGAAGGCGATCAACGAGTCCGACATGTGCCTGATGCCCGATCCGGCCTCCGCCTGCATCGATCCGTTCTTCGCCGAGACGACGCTGGTGCTCGTGTGCGACGTGCTCGAGCCGACGACCGGCGAGCCCTACAACCGCGACCCACGCGGCATGGCCAAGAAGGCCGAGGCCATGGTGAAGTCCATGGGGGTCGGCGACACCGTCTTTTTCGGCCCGGAAGCCGAATTCTTCGTGTTCGACGACGTGAAATATGCGGCCAATCCGTACAACACCGGTTTCAAGCTCGATCAGGTCGAACTGCCGAGCAACTCCGACACCGACTACGAGGGCGGCAATCTCGGCCACCGCATCGGCACCAAGAAGGGCTACTTCCCGGTGCCGCCGCAGGACTCGGTGCAGGACATGCGCTCCGAGATGCTCGCCGCCATGGCCAAGATGGGCTGCAAGGTCGAGAAGCACCACCACGAGGTGGCGTCCGCCCAGCACGAGCTCGGCCTGAAGTTCTCGCCCCTCACGGTGATGGCCGACCGGATGCAGATCTACAAATACTGCATCCAGCAGGTCGCCAACATCTACGGCAAGACCGCGACCTTCATGCCCAAGCCGGTCTACGGCGACAACGGCTCCGGCATGCACTGCCACCAGTCGATCTGGAAGGACGGCAAGCCGGTGTTCGCCGGCAACAAATACGCCGACCTGTCCGAGACCTGCCTGAGCTACATCGCCGGCATCATCAAGCACGCCAAGGCGATCAACGCCTTCACCAATCCGACGACCAACTCCTACAAGCGGCTGGTGCCGGGCTTCGAGGCGCCGGTGCTGCTCGCCTATTCGGCGCGCAACCGCTCGGCCTCCTGCCGCATCCCCTACACCACCAATCCGAAGGCCAAGCGCGTCGAGGTGCGCTTCCCCGATCCGCTCGCCAATCCGTATCTCGGCCTTCGCCGCGATGCTGATGGCCGGCCTCGACGGCATCAAGAACAAGCTCGATCCGGGCCCGGCGATCGACAAGGACCTCTACGATCTGCCGCCCGCCGAGCTCAAGCAGATCCCGACCGTGTGCGGCTCGCTGCGCCAGGCGCTCGACGAGCTCGACAAGGACCGCGCCTTCCTCAAGGCCGGCGGCGTGTTCGACGACGACTTCATCGACAGCTATATCGAGCTGAAGATGACCGAAGTGATCCGCTTCGAGCACACCCCGCATCCGGTCGAGTTCGAGATGTACTATTCGGCGTGAGGCGTACCACTTCCTCCCAAGATCGCGGACGCGATCTCACCTTGCGGGCGCCCTCGGGCGCCCTCTTTTTCGATCGGCGACTTGGCGGGTTTTCCGGCGAATACGCGTCCCGGAATTGATCCGGGGCGGACTGACGTTTCGGACAAATTCATCCGCAAAGACAAGAAGATAGTGAGCAAGAACGCTTCAAGCGATCTTGCGCTAGACGCCGAGCGCCACCAGGGCTGCCAGCGCGGCGAGCGCCGTGGCGCCGAGGACCAGGCGCATCGAGCCGATCGTCCGCGGCCCCCACAAATTCACCGCTTGGCGTGCGCGCATTTCGGCTGCCTCGAACTCGCCCGACGAGGAATAAATGCACCCGAGCGCCGCTCTGGCGCGCTCGGCACTCGCCTCGAGCGCGCCGAGCTCGGACCGCATACGGGCGACGCTCCACTGACGCAACATCGCCTGAAGCTAACTCGGCGTTGGTAAACAGGCGGTTGAGAAAGCGCTTTCCGATGCATTCCGGTCGGATCGCGCTTGCTTGGCGGCGAGCGTGGCGTTGCCGGGCCGTCGCAATGAAAAAAGGCGGGCACGCTTTGCCCGCCCTTTCGCTTTCGTATCGCGCTGCGGCGGCTACGCGGCCCGGCTTTCCGGCGCAGCGCCCTGCGGCCGGCGGTAGCTGGTCCACTCGATCGTATTGTCGGGCGTCGTGTGCGCCGTCGCGTCGGACACGGGCGCGTCGGCATGCGGAACATCGACCCGGGCCTTGTCGGTCTCGACCCGGTTGCGTCCGCCCGCCTTGGCGGCATAGAGCGCCGTGTCGGCACGCGCGAGCAGCGCATCGATATTGGTCGCTGCCTCGTGCGATGCCACGCCCACGCTGACGGTGGCGCCGACATAACGGCCCGACACCGTGCGGGCGGCGGCCTCGAATGCGACGCGGACGCGCTCCGCGATCGCGATCGCGTCATCGAGCGAACCCGGGATGATGGCCACGAACTCCTCGCCGCCGAGACGGCAGATGACGTCCGTGGCCCTCATGTTGGTGCTCGCAACCGACGCGAACAGCTTCAGCACGTCGTCGCCGACCGCGTGACCGAAGCGGTCGTTGATCGACTTGAAGTGGTCGAGGTCGAAGGCAAGCACCGAGATCGGCTGCGCGCGATGCGAATTCTGCTCGGCGAGCCCGCGCGTGGCCTCGATCAAGCCGCGACGGTTGAACAGTCCGGTGAGCGGATCGGTCAAGGCCGCGGCCTTGTGCGAGCTCAGCGTGCGCTCTTTGGTGAGGGTCAGCACGACGAAGGCGGTGCCGACCGCGTAGAGTAGCATCTCGAGGACGAGGACGGCCATCCAGCCGGTCGCCAGCGTGACCAGGCCCCGCTCATCCGGCATCAGGCTCGCGAGCGCGATCGGAATCAGGAAGACCGCCCCGTGCAGCGCCGGTACGAACAGCGCGCGCCAACGCCGAATGAGCGGCTTGCGGCGCTCGCGCCACAGCTCGGTGGCCGACAGGAATGCGTAGGCCGAGACGATGAGCGAGGCCAATACGACGGGAGCCGAGCTTATTTGCACGAAGGCCGGGAGCGCGCAGCCAAACATCCAGATGGCCGCGCCCGCGAAGAGGCCGAGCCAGAGAACGTTGCGGCCCTGGAACTGGCGAGCGGCGTTCCAGATCATGCCGCAGGAGACGAACAGCAAGGCACTCGGCAAGCTCGCCGGCATGAAAGGAATGGCCGGCACACCCGTGGTCCACAGTGCGACCGAAAATCCGCCGATCAGATAGGCGGCACCCCACCACGCGAGCGCACGGATGCGTTCCTGCAGTCCAGGTGAACAGCAGAAAGACGCCCAGGAGCACGGTGACGCTTGCCGCGACGACGAACAGCGTCCCGGCGTCCAGCGAGATCGTGGTTGCGGTGCCGTGCTCGAACATGCGTTTGCTCCCAACCGGGTTGGCGATGAGAGAGCAATAACAGCAGACGGGAAGATATCCGAGCGGAGTCTCGGAACAGACTTTGCCGAATATTTAGGGAAGCGGGATGTTTGTTGGCGAATACGCAGACAATACCGGCCAAAAACACTTGCAAAACATCCAGAAAACACGCGCGAATATTTCGCTAAAAGGCGACGTATCCGCGAAAACGCGACGAATCCGCTGCAAGAATAAAAAAAGGGGCGCCGAGCGCCCCTTTTTGGTGCTTTCGGGTGAACCGCGTCAGCGTTTGGAGAACTGGAACGAACGCCGGGCCTTGGCGCGGCCGTACTTCTTGCGTTCGACCACACGCGAGTCGCGGGTCAGGAACCCGCCGCGCTTCAAGACGCCACGCAAATCGGGCTCGAACGCGGTGAGTGCCTTGGAGATGCCATGGCGCACGGC
This sequence comes from uncultured Pseudomonadota bacterium, assembly GCA_963791155.1. Taxonomy (GTDB): domain Bacteria; phylum Pseudomonadota; class Alphaproteobacteria; order Rhizobiales; family Xanthobacteraceae; genus JAVDCA01. The sequence continues at coordinate 229,815 of CAWBRI010000008.1, read as the reverse complement.
CCCGGCCTGGCCGGAAAGTCCGCCACCCGACACAGTGCAGACGATGTCGTATTGACCGTTGCGGTTCGAGGCGACCAGCGGTTGCTGGATCAGCATCCGCAACACCGGACGGGCGAAATAGATCTCGATTGTACGTTCGTTAACCAGGATCTTGCCGGGGCCGGGCTTGATCCAGACGCGGGCGACCGCATCCTTGCGCTTGCCGGTCGCATAGGCGCGACCCTGCTTGTCGAGCTTCTGGACATATTTGGGCGCCTCGGGAGCGGCCGGCTTCAGCGCCGCCAATTGATCGAGCGATTGAATCGTCTCGGTCATGCTCACGCGCTCCTCTTGTTCTTGCGGTTCAGGGATCCGACGTCGAGCGTCTCGGGGGTCTGCGCCGCGTGCGGATGATCAGGGCCCTTGTAGACCCGCAAATTGCCGAACTGGACGCGCCCGAGCGGCCCGCGCGGCAGCATGCGCTCCACCGCTTTCTCGACGATCCGCTCCGGGAAGCGCCCTTCCATGATGAATTTGGCGCTGCGCGTCTTGATGCCGCCGATGAAGCCGGTGTGGTGGTGATAAACCTTCTGCTGCAGCTTGCGGCCGGTCAGGACCACCTTCTCGGCATTAACCACGATGACGTTGTCGCCGCAGTCGACATGGGGCGTGTAGGTCGGCTTGTGCTTGCCGCGCAACCGCATAGCGATGATCGATGCGAGCCGTCCGACGACGAGGCCTCGGGCGTCGATCATCACCCATTTCTTCTCGACTTCGGCAGGTTTGGCCGAATAGGTCTTCATGAGCAGGGCATCCGTGATTTCTTGCGCCGGCCGTTGAGGACGGCACCATCGGGTGCGCTTCTAGCGCGTGGCCGCATTCGGGTCAACGCCCTGTGATGGCATGAAATTTAATCAAATCAATCACTTGCGATTTAGGTGTAATATTACCACGTCATAATCAGCTGACCCGCGTCGGGATTGAGTAGGTCGACGTTGCGTGCGCCACCACCGCCTCGCCGCCCTCGGAACGCAGGGTCACCTCCCCGACCGCCAAGCGCTTGCCGAGCTTGAGCAGCCGGCACTCGGCAATGAGAGCGCCCTGAGCGGGTTTCCGCAGAAAATTGATGTTGAGACTGGTGGTGACCGCGAGCGGCACCCACCCGATCGAGGCCAGCACCGCGATGTACATCGCCACATCGGCCAACATCATCAGGGTCGGACCCGAAACCGTTCCGCCCGGACGCGTCGCCTTGTCGTGCGGCGCAAGCCGCACGCGCGAACGGCCGCGTGCGACCTCGAGTATGGCAAGACCGCTGCCTGCGTGGAAAGCCTCGGGGAACTCCGCGGCGAGCCGTCGTTCGAGCTCCGCCGCCGTCAGCGCCGCATCCATGCCCCTGCCCTCCTGGCCGTCGTCGACGCGTGGCTCATTATTACGGGTCGCCTGTCTCGCGCCGCAGGCCGGATCGGATACAATGAACCGAGCCCGTTGCCGGACGAGTTCAAGACACGATGCAAGCCACAGGCCCTGCCGCGCAAGCCGTCGCATCCTCGCCGATCGTGCTGCTGGAGAACAGTGGCGGCATCGCGCTGCTCACCCTCAACCGGCCCGAGCTGCGCAACACCCTTTCCGAGGCCATGCTGTCGGCGCTCGGCGAGGCGTTCGCCGCCATCGCACGCGACCCGAACGTGCGCGCCGTCGTGATCGGGGCCGGCGGACCAGCATTCTGCGCGGGCCATGATCTCAAGGAACTCACCGCACACCGTAGCGATCCCGATCGTGGCCGCGCCTATTTCCTGCAGATCATGGATGCCTGCAGCGCGCTGATGCAGTCGATCGTCAGCCTGCCGCAACCGGTGATCGCCGCGGTTCAGGGCGTCGCGACGGCGGCCGGCTGCCAGCTGGTCGCGAGTTGCGACCTCGCGGTCGCCTCCTCGCTTGCCGGCTTCTGCACGCCCGGCGTCGACATCGGCCTGTTCTGCTCGACCCCGATGGTCGCGCTCACGCGCAATGTCGCGCGCAAGCATGCGATGGAAATGCTGCTGACAGGGGAGACGGTTTCGGCCGAGCATGCCGCCCGCATCGGCCTGGTCAACCGCGTGGTGCCGCCAGGAACCGAACGCGAGCGTGCGATCAAGCTCGCGCGCCGGATCACCGCGAAGTCATCCACGGCGGTGCGCTTCGGCAAGGAGGCCTTCTACCGCCAGATCGACATGGAACTTTCCGACGCCTATCGGCTGGCCTCGCAGGTGATGGTCGAGAACATGTTGCGGTACGACGCGTCCGAAGGTATCGCGGCCTTCCTGGAAAAGCGTGAGCCGGACTGGGAAGACGGCTGAACCGTCGGCGGTGAATTTTTTATTGAAAAAAGAGTCGATGAAAAAAGGCACCACGCCAAAAAAGCTTGCGCCTGCGGCGTGATTTCCGTCATGTTAAGGATGAACGCACGTCGCGATTCAAGAACGCAACAAACGTCGATGCAACAGACGTCGATATGTGTCTGACGCAAGGGGGGTAATGCCATGCCGAACCGGACTTCGCTCGTCGCCACCGTGCTGGCCTTTTGCGCGCTCGGCGCATGGTCGCTCGCCGCCCGCGCCGAGACCCCCGAGGACCGCGCTGCTTGCATCGACGACGTCCACGCGCACTGCGGAGAATTCATCCCCGACCGCGACGCGATCGTTCAGTGCCTGAAGCGCAAGTTGAAGGCGATCAGTCCGGCTTGCCGCATCGTCATGACCAGGCCACCGGTCAGGCACTCGGACGCCGCGAAGAATTGAGTTCAACGCGCCCTTCAGATTCCGCCGCCGCAATCCTATCTATGGTCGGCTCCAGATTGGCGGCGGCGCGATGAACCACGACAGGTATGACGACGGCTACATCCGCGGCATTCTCAATACCGTCAAGACGATCGCCATGGTCGGCGTCTCCGCCAAGGAGAGCCGCCCGAGCTATTTCGCCTTCAAGTATCTGCTCGAGCGCGGCTATCACATGATCCCGGTCAATCCGGGTCTCGCCGGCAAGGACCTTCTCGGTCAGAAGACCTTCGCGAGGCTTGCCGATATTTCCGAGCCGGTCGACATGGTCGACATCTTCCGCGCCTCGCCCTACGTGGTCGCCGATCGTCGAGGAGGCGCTGAAGATGCAGCCGCGCCCGCGCGTGGTGTGGATGCAGCTCGGCATCCGCAACGGCGAGGCGGCCGCGCTCGCCGAGGCGAACGGGCTCAAGGTGGTGATGAACCGCTGCCCGAAGATCGAATACGGCCGGCTGTCGTCGGAAATGTCCTGGATGGGCGTCAACTCACGCACGCTCACCTCGAAGAGAGCGCAGATTTCGGGCCGCGGCATCCAGCGCATGTCGCTCAACCGCACCGACCACCGCGGGCGGCGCGACCCCGGCCGCCGAGCGCGCGTTCCGCGACGGGGAGGCGAATAGCGAGTAGCGAATTGGAAACCCCGATCGGTCCTCTATTCGCAATTCACCATTCGCTATTCGCCCCTTCCCCCATTAACGCATCATCCGCAGCCGCCTTGACGCGCCGCCGGGGTCGGATAAACCCGTCACCCGGATAGGCCGCCAACTGCGCGGGTTTCGCCCGCCTCAACGAGGACCGGACATGACCGAACGCACCCCGGGGTTTTCGACGCTCGCCATTCACGCCGGCGCGCAGCCCGACCCGACCACCGGCGCGCGCGCCACCCCGATCTACCAGACCACGTCCTTCGTGTTCGAGGACGTCGATCACGCCGCCTCGCTGTTCGGACTGCAGACCTTCGGCAACATCTACACGCGCATCGGAAATCCGACCAATGCGGTGCTGGAGGAACGGGTCGCCGCGCTCGAAGGCGGCACCGCCGGACTGGCGGTCGCTTCGGGCCACGCCGCCCAGGTCCTCGTGTTTCACGTGCTGATGAAGCCGGGCGATGAATTCGTCGCCTCCAAGAAGCTCTATGGCGGCTCGATCAACCAGTTCAATCACTCGTTCAAGAATTTCGGCTGGAACGTCGTATGGGCCGATCCCGACGACATCGGCACGTTCGAGCGCGCGATCAGCCCCAAGACCAAGGCGATCTTCATCGAGTCGATCGCCAATCCGGGCGGGGTGATCACCGACATCGAGGCGGTGGCCAATATCGCGCGGCGCGCCGGCGTGCCGCTCATCGTCGACAACACCCTGGCGACGCCTTATCTGTGCAAGCCAATCGACTACGGTGCCGACGTCGTCGTCCATTCGCTCACCAAGTTTCTCGGCGGCCACGGCAACTCGATCGGCGGCCTGATCGTCGACGGCGGCACGTTCAACTGGTCGCGCGAAAACCGCTATCCGATGCTGTCCGAGCCGCGGCCGGAATACAACGGCATCGTGCTGCATGAGACTTTCGGCAATTTTGCCTTCGCGATCGCCTGCCGGGTCCTGAGCCTGCGCGACATGGGGCCGGCGCTCTCGCCGTTCAACGCCTTTCTGTTCATCACCGGCATCGAGACGCTGCCGCTGCGCATGCAGCGCCATTGCGACAACGCCCTGGCGGTCGCCGACTGGCTGTCCAAGCATCCGAAAGTCGCCTGGGTCAGCTATCCGGGCCTTGCCGGCGACCGCTACTTCAATCTCGCCAAGAAATACGTGCCGAAAGGTGCGGGTGCCGTCTTCACCTTCGGCCTCAAGGGCGGCTATGACGCCGGCGTCAAGCTGGTCTCGAACGTGAAGTTGTTCTCTCATCTGGCCAATATCGGCGACACCCGCTCGCTGATCATCCACCCGGCCTCGACCACGCACCGCCAGCTTTCCGACGCCCAAAAGGTGCAGGCCGGCGCCGGTCCCGACGTCGTGCGCCTGTCGGTCGGCCTCGAGGACAAGGACGATATCATCGCCGATCTCGAGCAGGCCCTGGGCGAGGCGTAGACTTTTCCCGCCGCGGAACGCCGGATGGGTCGCGCTCAGAGACGATCGGCCGCGCCCTCAACATCACGCGCCGGCACGAACGCGCTGCGCCGCGCCGGCGCAGTAAGACGCGCCGCATGGAGGCTGGCGAGCGCGAGCACGATCAATGCCAATCCCTGATGCGCAAGCGCCAGCGCGACCGGCACTTGATAGATCAGGGTCAGGATCCCGAGCGCCACTTGCAACGTTGCGGCGATTGCGAGTATGAGGGCGCCGGCCAGCGCCGGCCTGCCGGCGGGCGCAGGTTCGCCGGCAGGCCGGCGCGCGGCATCGATCCAGTGCAGCACCGCGACGATCCAAACCGCGTAGCCCATCATGCGATGCTCGAATTGGACCATCAGGGCATTCTCGAAGAAATTCCGCCACAGCGGCTGATCGAAGAAGAGACGACCGCTCTCGGGCACCAGCGCGCCGTCGATCGCCGGCCAGGTGTTGTACAAAAGCCCGGCGCGCAGTCCGGCGACGAGCGCGCCGAGATAAATCTGCGCGAGTACGAGCACGACCAGCGCGACCGCGCTTGCTCCCAGCCGCGCGCTCGCTTGGCCCGGATCCCGGGCGTCGAGCCGCACCGCCGTCCACAGCACCGCCACATAGATCAAGCACGCCAACGTGAGATGGAAGGCCAGCCGATATTGCGACACCTCCACGCGATCGGCGAGCCCGGAGGCCACCATCCACCAGCCGACTGCGCCCTGGAATGCGCCCAAACCGAAGATCAGCCACAGCCGGGCGCGCAACCCGGGCGCGACCCAACCACGCCACAGGAACCACAGGAACGGCAGCAGGAAGGCGGCTCCGATCAGCCGGCCGAGCAGGCGGTGCGCCCATTCCCACCAGAAGATCGTCTTGAACTCCGCAAGGCTCATTCCGCGATTGAGGTATTGGTATTGCGGGATCGCCTTGTATTTCTCGAACTCGGCGGTCCAGGCGGCCTCGGACAATGGCGGCAGCGTGCCGGCGACCGGCTGCCATTCGGTGATCGACAGCCCGGATTCGGTCAGCCGTGTCGCGCCGCCGACCAGCACCATCGCGAAGACGAGCGCTGCGATCGACCACAGCCACAGCCGTATGATGCGGTGGCGCGCGTCGCGGACGGGATGCGGTTCTCTCATGTCGATGGCGGCGCTTTCAATGCAGGGGCGGACTATCGTTCTGCGACGTCATTGCCCGCGCATCCGCCTTCGCTCTTCGAGCTACGGCGGACGAGCGCTGGCAATCCAGTAACCCCGGGCGTCGGTGATTAGCACGGGGCCAAATTCAAATCAAAATCGAGACCACCTATTCGCTTCCATTTCCCGCGCTTGCGTGTACTGGATTGCCCGCGCTCGTCCGCCGTAGCTCGAAGAGCGAAGGCGGATGCGCGGACAATGACGCTGGAGCAGCCGCGCGGGCAATCACGCATCAGCAACAAAGGCCCCACCCATGTCCTTGCCCATCCGCATCCGCAAGCTGATCGGCGCCGTCGCGCTCATCGCCCTGGTGGCGGTGTGGGCGCTGCTCGCGATGGCGCTTGCGCAGGCGGTGCTCGGATCGGCAAACCGTCTGGTCGAGGCGCTCTATTACGTGGTCGCCGGGCTCGGCTGGGTGCTGCCCGCGATGCCGCTCATCACATGGATGTCCCGTCCGGATTAATCCTACTGCGTCATTGCCCGCGCATCCGCCTTCGCTCTTCGAGCTACGGCGGACGAGCGCGGGCAATCCAGTAGTCACAAACGTTTCGATTGAGCCCACTGTCAAATCGCGGTCGCACGGAGTACTGGATGCCCCACGTGCGCGGGGCATGACGCAGTAAAATTGGCGCGTGATCCCGAAAAAGCCTGCCTCGGACGTGATCCGGGGCGAATCCCGGTGTTCCGCAGAAAATGCGACCAGGGAATTAAACGCTCACGCGGCGTCGACGCGACGGAATCCGTTCCAAAGGGCGGTCGCGACGCCCGACATGAGGACGGGGACGAAACGGGCGTCCTGATAGGCGCCGTTGAGCGAAATGCGCGGCAGCGCCATGAGGTGATCGGCATGCTCCGCGAACAGCACGCCCGGCCGCGTCGTCACCGCCGTCTTGAAGCCGACCTCGGCGGCGATGCGGAACTCGCGCGGACCCGCCGTGGTTCGGTCGCCGAACGGATAGGCGAGATGCGCCGGCGCCGCGCCGAGTGCTGACGCCAGCACGGCACGGCTCGTCTTCAGCTCGGAGCGCACCTCCGTGTCGGTCGACTTCGCCAACATGACGTGATTGACCGTATGCGCCCCGATGGTCGCCAGCGGGTCCTGCGCAATCTCGCGGATCTCGCTCCAATCCATGCAGAGCTCGCCGCACAACGCGGCCGGGTCCACGCCGTAACGGGCCGCAAGGTCGCGCACTACCTCGACGCCTTCGGTTTCCGACGGCAATCCGCGCACCCACCAATAGAGCCGCTCGAACGTCTCACGCTTGGCGCTCACGCTGACGCATTCGATGTGGCGTTCCTCGCCGTCCATCACCAGCGCGAGCCGGTCGGTACGGGCGATCACCGCTTCGAGCACGAGCCACCAAAGCTTGCCGAGCCGCTGCGGAAAGCTGGTCGCGACGTAGATCGCGAACGGGACCTTCGCCGCCTTGAGGATCGGATAAGCCCACTGTTTGTTGTCGCGATAGCCGTCATCGAAGGTGAGGCAGGCAAACCGGGCGCGGAAGTCGCGCTCGATCAATCGGCGATGCACCTCGTCGAGCGAAATGAGATCGACATTCATACCGCGCAAACGCCGAATGACACGCTCGAGGTAGTCGGGCGTGACCTCGAGCTGTCGATTGGGCTGGAATTGTTCGCTGCGCCGCGGTCGCACGTGATGCAGCATCAGGATCGCACCAACACCGCCGACGAACGGGCGCATGAACATATGCGCACCGCTGAAATAGAGCGTCTCCAAGCCGGCGCGGACGATGGTGGTTTTGGCGTTCATGGGATTTTGCATGATAAATTGCAGACGACTACCAATCGCCCCTGGGCGCGCGCCTTGCAATCTTCGACCCGTTGCTTGGTAAACCCACATGATTAAGAACGTCACCGATCTCCGGCTCGGGCCGGCCGGGCCAGCTGCGCCATTCCGCCTTGAGGACGGACACGACCTTGCGCGGGATCACGAACAGCATCAGCGTTTTCGCCATGCCGGCCCAACAGCGCCATTCCAGCGGGTCGAGATATTTGATTTGGATCTTCAGCCGATCCAACAACTGGCGTCGGCGCTTGGACACCGAGATACCGGTGGACGAAATGCGATAGTCCACGAGAAAATCGCCGACATTGGCGAGTACGACCTGCGGAGCGATCCGGCGCAGGAGTTCGTAGTCCTCGGCGGCAGGATAGGCGAGCGAATACGGCCCCAGGCGCGACAGCACCTCGCTGCGGAACAGCCAGGTCGGATGAACGAAGCAATTGTTGAAGAACAGCGCCTTATCGATCGCCTCCGGAGCGAGCGGCGGCATGTAATACATTACCAGCGCGCCGGTCCTGTCGTCGATGAAGCGGGCCCCGCTTCCGACCAACCCGACCTCCGGATGCCTTTCCAGGAAGGCGACCTGAGCCGCAATACGGTGCGGATACGAGATATCGTCCGCGTCCATCCGTGCGATATATTTGTAATCGAGCGGCAGAATATGCTTCAGGCCGGCGTTCAATGCGGCCGCCAGGCCGCCGTTGCGCGCAAGCCGGATGAACGTGACGCCGGCGGGCGATCCCAGAAGTTCCTGGACCGGAACCCGGCTGCAGTCATCCACGACGAACAGATCGCACGGAAAGGTGCTCGCGCGGATACTGTCCACCGCTTCGCGGACCGTCGCGTCCGCGTTGTAGGCAGCCATCAGAACGGCGACTTCGGCGGACATCGTTAACCCTCGGACTGGCAAGACCGACAGCCGTCCTTATAACCAACCATTTGTTGATTTTTATTTGCGACCCTGTCGATTAAACCGAGTTAATGATCCGGTGACCATGATGCCGTTAGTCGATGTTGCGTTGCGTCAGGCGGTCGCGAAACCGGAGACCTTGCGGGCCGCAGGCGCCCTCAGCGTCGACATCGCCCGCATCGAGGTATTCCACGATTTCTCGGCCGCAGCCCCGGCCTGGGATCGCCTCACCGCGAACGCGGCCAGCGCAACGCCGTTCGGCCGCCGCGACTGGATCGAGCTGTGGCATCGACATGTCGGCGGGCCGAACGGGCTTCGTCCGCTCATTGCGCTCGCGCGCGACGAATGGGATGAGCCGCTGTTCCTGCTGCCGCTCGCCTACCGGGCGGGGCGGATGTTTACGGTCGCGCGTTATTCCGGCGGCGCCCACTCGCAGCTCAACATGGGCATATGGCGTCGCGACGCGGCGGCGGCGGTGACGGCGGAGGATATCAGTTCCGTATTCGCGACGATCGCCGAGCGGCACGGGATCGATCTCTTCCTCCTGCTCAATCAACCGGCATGGTGGGACGGACGGCGCAATCCGCTCGCGCAGATCGCGCACCAGGCGTCCCCCGACGAGGTCTTCAGGATGGACTTCCAGGGCGCGAGCGGCGAGGAGGTGCTCAAGACCGGGCTCAAAGCGGCTTTGCGCGGCGTGCTCAAAAGCAAGGAGAAGAAGCTCGCCAAGCTCGACGGCTACCGCTATTTCCGCGCCGCGACGGCCGCCGAGGCGGATCGCCTGCTCACCGCGTTCCTCACGCAAAAAGCCGCCCACTTCAAGGCGCAGGGCGTGCCGAACGTGTTTGCCGAGCCCGGGATCGCGGCATTCCTGCGTGCGGCGTGCGTCGAAGGTCTCGCATCCGGCAATCCGGCGATCGAGTTACACGCCATCGAGGGCGGCGGGGAAGTCCTCGCCGTCATGGGTGGCGCCGCGAGCGAGCATCGCTTTTCGGCGATGTTCAATTCCTACACCCTGACCGAACACGCGCGCTGGAGTCCCCGGCCTTATCCTGATCGCCCACATGGTGCGGAATTGCGCCGATCGCGGGCTCGAGAGCTATGATCTCGGCGCCGGCTACGGGGCTTACAAGCGATACTTCTGCAAGACGGTCGACCCGCTGTTCGACAGCTTCCTGGCATTCTCCGAGCGCGGGCACATCGCGGCGGCCGCCTATCGCGGCGGATTTGCCGCCAAGCGCTGGATCAAGGCAAGCGCGTCGCTATGGGCGATCGTCCGCGCCGTGCGGCGCGCCACCACACGGTAGTCACCTCGCCTTACGCCGCCGCAGCCGACACCGCGGCCGTGGCGCCATCGAGCGCCGCAATCTCGCGGAAGCCGGCCGCGCCGAGACGCTCGCGCGCCGCCTCGGCGGACGCTGCCGCCTGGTCGGACGCCACCAGCACGGCGCGCGGCGTGAGCCGATAGAGCCGCTCGACCGCGGCTTCGGATGTTGCACCTGCGTCGACGATGACGTGATCGTATGTGCGCGCCAACGCCTCGACCAACATCGCCAGGCGCTGGGAGGCGACGATCGCCGGAGCATCGCCGCCGACCCGGCCTGCGCCGACGAGATGCACACGCGATAGCCTGTCGCGCGTGATGACGTCGCCGAACGACGCCGTTCCGCGAACGACGTCGGCAACGCCCGGCGCATGCGGATCGGTCGAGATCGCCGCCAGATTCGGAGCCCCGACCGCGAGGTCGATCAGCACGACCCGCGCATCGCGCGCGAGCGCGCGCGCCAGCGTGACCGCGCTCAAGGTCGTGCCGACATTGCGCGAGGCGCCGAACACGACGACACGCCGCCCGCCCTCCCCGGCGGCACGCAGGCTGCTCGCAAGCTCGTCGATCGCGCTGATTGGGACGCCAAGGGCGGGATGGGTCGCGACCGCGCTCAGCCGCGCGCTTGCGGGCCGCACAGCCGCCGCCGACATACCGCTTGGCGAATAGCGCATCAATTCGCCGGTGGCGACGAAGCCCGCGCATACGACCATGGTGGCCAGTGCGGCGACGAAGATGATCGGCATCTTCTTCGGAAAGTACGGGGTATTGGTCGCAACCGCGCGCGAGATGATTCTGGTGTCGGACGGCGCGCTGCCGATAGTTTCGCGCGCGCTCGCCTCGCGGTATTTGGCGAGGTAGGACTCGAGGAGCTCGCGCTGTGCCTTCGCCTCGCGGTCGAGCGCGCGCAGTTGCACGTCCTCCCCGTTGGTGGAGGCGGCCTGGCGCTTCAATTGATCGAGATTGGCGCTGAGCGCTTCGACCCGTGCGCCCGCGATCCTGGCGTCGTTCTCCAGCGAGCGGATGAGCTTTTCCGCCTCCCCGGTGATTTGATGGTCGAGATCGGCGATCTGCGCCTTGAGCTCCTTGATGCGCGGATGCCCGTCGAGCAGGGTCGAAGATTGCTCGGCGAGCTGAGCGCGCAGGGTGACGCGCTGTTCGGATAGGCGGCGGATGAGCTCCGAATTGGCGACATCGGAGGATTCGATCGGCTCGCCGCGCCGGAGCATGTCGCGGATGAGACGCGCACGCGTCTCCGCGTCGGCCTTCTGGCCACGCGCGGAGCCGAGCTGCGAATTGAACTCGCCGAGCTGCTGGTTCGACAGCGTGGTGTTGTTGGTGCCGACGAACAAATTGTTCTTGCCGCGGAACTCCTCGGCCTTCGCCTCGGCTTCCGCCACGCGCTGGCGCAGCTTCTCGATCTCGCCTTGCAGCCACTGGCCGGCTGCTTTGGTCTGGTCCTGCTTCACGGTTTGCTCGAGCGCCAGATAGGCGTCGGCGACCGCGTTGGTGGCGCGCGCCGCGAGATCGGGATCGGACGACTGGAACTCGATCGTGATAACGCGGGATCGATCGACCGGGAACGCCGTCAGCCGATCGAAATATGCCTCCAGCACCCGCTCGGCGGGCGTCATGCGCAGCGGATCGCGCGACACGCCCGCCGTGACGAGCGCGTATTTCAAAGGCGAAATTCCTTTGAGCACCGGGTCGAATTCCGGCAGCTCGTTGAGATTGAGCTTGCGGATCACGTCGCGCGCGACATCACGGGAGAGCACGAGCTGGACCTGGCTGGTCAGCGCCTCGAGGTCGGCCGACCCGCGATCGAGGTTGGATTTCTCGGCCTCCGGGCGCAGAAAGATGTTTTCGCGGCCGTCGAACAGGATGCGCGCTTCCGATTTGTATTGCGGCGAGATGAGATTGACCGCGACGGCGGCAAGCGCGGCGACGATCAGGGTCGGAATGACGATCGCGCGCTTGCGACGCCACAGCGCACGCCCGAGCGCGCGGATGTCGAGCTCGCCGCTCGGATCGAGCGGCCGGCCGTCTCGCCCGACGCGATCCTGGCGGTCTGCCCGACCTTTGCGGCGGACGCCTTCGCCTTGAACAACATTACCTACTCCACCGACTCACAAACAACGCGCACCCCGACCCACTCCGATCAGACCCGATTATGGTTGCCAGCGAGTTAATTTGCCGGCCTCCCCATGGCGTCGAAGGGTTTCGTTAACCCCGAACGGTGTCTACTTCATTCCCATTTGGAGCCGGACCGCGCCGGCGCGTCAGCCATCAGGTGCGCGTATGGCGCATGCCCGCCTCAGGATCGTTCATGTGGTGCGCGCCCCGATCGGGGGAATATTTCGCCACATCGTGGATCTGGCGACCGCGCAGGCCGAAGCCGGGCATGAGGTCGGAATCGTTTGCGATGCCCTGACGGGCGGCGCATTCGAGGACAACGCGATCGCCACCGTGGCGCCCCGGCTTGCGCTTGGCGCCACGCGGGTTCCGATGCGGCGGCAGGTCTCGCTGTCCGACATGCGCGCGATGCGCGACCTGCTGCGCCATCTCGGCGCGCTCGCGCCCGACGTCGTGCACGGCCACGGCGCCAAGGGCGGCGTCTATGGTCGCCTGATCGGCACATGGCTGGGCCGCAAGCGGCCGATCGCGCGCGTCTACAGTCCGCACGGCGGCAGCCTGCACTACCGCGAAACCTCGCTCGAAGGACGCGTCTATTTCGCGGTCGAGCGGCACTTCGAGCGCCTTACCGACGCGCTGGTGCATGTCAGCGCCTATGAGGCCGAGACCTATCGCCGCAAGGTCGGAGTCCCGCGCTGCAATGCGGTCATCATCCGCAACGGCCTGCGCGCCGACGAGTACGTGCCGATCGTGCCGGCAACCGACGCCCGCGACGTTCTGTTCCTCGGAATGATCCGCGAGCCTCAAGGGCATCGATGTGTTCCTCGAAGCGCTGGCGCGGCTCCAATCGCGGCACGGCCGCGTCGTCACGGCGCACGTCATCGGGCAGACCGAACGATCTTGCGCCCCATCGCGCCCTCGCGGGCACGCTCGGCATCGCGGACCGCGTCGCCTTCCACGCGCCCAGGCCGACGCGCGAGGCGTTCGCGATGACGCGCGCGCTGGTGGTTCCGTCGCGCGCCGAATCGATGCCCTATGTGGTGCTGGAGGCGATCGCCGCCGGACTGCCGCTCGTGGCGACGCGTGTGGGCGGGATCCCGGAAATATTCGGGCCGCGCGCCGACGAGCTCGTCCCGCCCGGCGACCCCGAGGCGCTCGCTGCGGCGATCGACCGTCTCATGGCCGACCCGGCGCGCGCCGCGCGCGACGCCGAGCTGCGCCGCGACTGGCTGATGCCCCGGTTCAACATCGGCCTGATGCAGGATCAGGTCGGCGAGCTGTACGACGACATTCTCGCCGCCAAGGGCGCCCGACGCATGCCGCCGGCCGCCACGGGTGTCCGCACGGACGCCCAACCGCGCGCGCCCCAATATTTACCTTGAATTAACTCTTTCGAGACGAATTGCCCGTAATTCTCCATTTTATTCAAGCCGGGTCGACCTTGTCCAAGTAGCCGGCGGAGCGTTTCGGTTAACCATGATCAGGGGCAGCGAATCTCCTGCCGTCCGGGCTGACAACGCGCAAAGCGCCGCCGCGTCCGCCGTCGCAGCCGCACGCCGGCGCGCAAGCGTGCGCGAGCTCAGCCCGCTCGCCCGCGCCATCGCGGCCGAGCCGATCATCGCAGGCCGATCTCGCCGGTCGTGCTCGCCGGCATCGTGCAGGCGATCGAGTTCGCCATCGTCGTCGCGATCGGCGCCGTGGTCTACGCGCTACACGGTCTACCCGATCGAAGGCTTCGAGTGGCGCTACGTCGTTCGCCGATCTCGCCGTCGCGTTCGCGGCGATCATCGCGTTCCAGACCTTCGAGATCTACACGACGTCACCGCATTCCGCACCCACGTGCATCAGCTCAGCCGGCTCTGGCGTCGCCTGGACGATGGTGTTCCTGGTCGCGCTCGCGCTCGCCTTCTTCATCAAGTTCGAGAGACAGTTCTCGCGCAGCTGGGCGGCGGGCTGGTATCTCGCCGGCCTCGGCGGCGCTGTTCGCCGACCGGCTGGTGCTGACCTCGCTGGTGCGGCGCTGGGCGCGCAGCGGGCGGCTGGTGCGGCGCGTCATCATCGTCGGCGGCGGGCGCGAGGGCGAGACGCTGGTGCGCGCGCTCGAGCACGAGGCCGACTCCGATCTGCGCATCTGCGGCGTGTTCGACGACCGCGCCGGCGACCGCAGCCCCGACGGTCGTCGCCGGCATTCCCAAGCTCGGCACGGTCGACGACCTCGTCGAGTTCACCCGCCGCACCCGCGTCGACCTGATCCTGGTGTCGCTGCCGCTCACCGCCGAGGAGCGCGTGCTGCACATGGTGCGCAAGCTGTGGGTGCTGCCGGTCGACGTGCGGCTCGCCGCGCACATGAGCCGGCTGCGCTTCCGCCCGCGCGCCTATTCCTATATCGGCAACGTCCCGGTCCTCGACATCTTCGACAAGCCGATCGCCGACTGGAACATGGTGATCAAGTCGGCGTTCGACCGCGTCGTCGGCAGCCTGATCTTCCTCGCCATGCTGCCGGTCATGGCCGGCGACCGCGCTCGCCATCAAGCTCGACAGCCCGGGACCGGTCGTGTTCCGCCAGCGCCGCCACGGCTTCAACAACGAGGTGATCGAGGTCTTCAAGTTCCGCTCGCTCCGTCACGATCACGCCGATCCGAACGCGCAGCCAGGTCGTGACCAAGAACGATCCGCGCGTCACCCGCGTCGGCCGCTTCATCCGCAAGACCTCGATCGACGAGCTGCCGCAGCTCATCAACGTGCTGCGCGGCGAGCTGTCGCTGGTCGGCCCGCGCCCGCACGCGGTCGAGGCGCAGCACCGCGAACAAGCTGTGGGAAGAGGTGGTCGACGGCTATTTCGCCCGCCACCGGGTCAAGCCGGGCATCACCGGCTGGGCGCAGATCAACGGCTGGCGCGGCGAGGTCGACACGCCCGAGAAGCTGCAGCACCGGGTCGAGCACGACCTCTACTACATCGAGAACTGGTCGCTGCTGTTCGACCTCTACATCCTGTTGCGCACGCCGTTCGCGCTGCTGCGCACCGAGAACGCGTATTGATGAGTTTCGCCGCACCCGGTATCTATGAGGGACCGTACGCGGCGGCCGGCGCACGATCCGGCGCCGCCGGCGGCCCGCTCATCGACCGGCTGCGCCTTGGATCGCTCTGGCTGCTCGGCGCCATCAGCGGCTTCGTGATGATCGAGCCCGCGCCCTACGAATTCCTGGTCGTGCTTTCCGCCATCGTGTTCGTCGCGACCGGGCTGACGCTGCGCACCGGGCATCTGCCGCTGATGTTCCTGCTGATCTTCTACAATATCGGCTTCGCGACCTCGCTCGTGCCGGTCATCGAGCTCGAGGACACCGCCAAATGGACGGCGGTGTCCTGCTTCCTGTCGCTCACCACGCTGTTCTTCGCGGTGGCGCTCGCCGACGACACCGCGCGACGGGTCGATATCCTGATGCGCGGCTATGTCGCGTGCGCGGTGATCACCTCGATCATCGCGATGCTCGCCTATTTCAAGCTCATCCCGGGCTGGGAGACCTTCATCTTCGCGCTGCGTGCGCGCTCGACCTTCAAGGACCCCAACGTGTTCGGGCCATTTCTGGTCCTGCCCGGCGCTGATCGTGCTGCAGCGGATCATGTATCGGCGGCCTGCGCGCCTTCGTGCTCAACGGCACGGTCGCCGCTCATCGTCGCGGCCGGACTGTTCCTGAGCTTCTCGCGCGGCGCCTGGGGACATTTCGGAGCGTCGGCGCTGATCATGCTGATGTTCACGTATCTGACCACGCGGTCGAGCGCGCAACGGCTGCGCATCGTGGTCGTCGCCGCGATCGGCGCAGCCATCATCACGGCTTTCATCGTGGCGCTGCTGTCGCTCGACGAGGTGGCGGATCTGTTCAAGCAGCGCGCCAGCCTGGTGCAGAACTACGACGCCGGGCATCTCGGCCGCTTCGGCCGGCACATCCTCGGCGCGCTGCTGATCTTCGATCATCCGCTGGGCGTCGGCCCGCTGCAGTTCTCGAAATATTTCCCGGAGGATCCCGCACAACTCGTTCCTCGACGCCTTCATGGCGGGCGGCTGGCTCGGCGGCTTTACGTTCTTGGCGCTCGTCCTGGTGACGCTCGTCGATCGGGTTGCGCCACGTGTTCGTCCGCACCCCCTGGCAGCCGACCTATATCGCGGCCTACGCCGCCTTCGTGGGCGAGGTGGGCGAGAGCTACATCATCGACGTGCAGCACTGGCGCCACTACTACCTGATCATGGGCGTGGTCTGGGGGCTTCTGCTGGCCGGCCACGCATCACGCCGGGCGCCGGCGGACATGCCCGAACGGACCGGGTGCCTCGCCCGACCGGTCGGTTCCTAGCGGTTGCCTCGCGGGCGCGGCCTCACTATAGTCCGCCGCAATTCGGAGCGTAGCGCAGCCCGGTTAGCGCACCAGTCTGGGGGACTGGGGGTCCCGAGTTCAAATCTCGGCGCTCCGACCAACACCTAGTTCGAATTTGCTTCCCAGAAAAACAGGCCTGCGAATGGCCTGGGAAGCAAGCCAGGATAGACGGCACTCTCCACGCCATCGCCGAGTTCCTGAAGCTCAATCGGCGCACCGCATTCGCCCTGTTTGCTGCCGGCCTCACCTTGTGGTTCTTGCTCCGCCACGGCGTCATCACGCGCGACCCAGGCGAGATGGGCGTCGCGTACCTTGCGTCGTTCGGCCTCGTCACCTGGCTCTACGCCAATAGAGCGGATCAGTTTTTCCGCTCGACAACGTTCTTGATGACGAGTTTCGTCAGTTGAACGATGAGTGTGCGCAGTCCGGCATTTTCTTCCATGAGCGCATCGATTTCTGAGCGTCCGTGCTCACCGTCGCGCCTACTCAGACACTCTCGCGCATGGCCACCAAGGTGACGCGTCGAAAACTCTTTTTGTGACATGCCAAACACTCCCACTCCACCGATAACTCGACGCCCGTCGAGCCGTCATATCCGCTACGTCACTCGGCCTCCTTGCGTTGCAAAAGGGACCGGCCGCAATAGCTCATGCATCACGCGGAACGCCTGGATTTTCATTCTTTTCGTGGAACGCCGTACTGGCGTTCTTGTTTTGCAAATTTCTCGACAACGACTGTTCGCTTTTCAGAGACATCATCATCCGACTCGGTCGAAGCGCTCGGCGTAGCGGCGTGCGGACATCATATTCCGCCCGCGGATTCGGTTACCTTTCGCGAATCAGCTGCAGCACGATCGTGCGCTCGATCCCACGTAATTCAGTGGTAATAGGTCCCATCGGATCGGTAACATTTCATTGAATGTCATAAGTGCACGGTTGTTGCATGCAAAAAACGGCCGGGCTCTGGCCACAGAGCACCGGCCGAGGCTCAGGAACTGCACTGTCAGTTTCTGAAATAAATATAGCATCATTCCCCTGTCGAGCGGAGGTACGGAGCGCCGAAGCTCTCACCTCTTCCGCCGATAATAAGTCTGCGGTAGCGAACCCCGCTCTTAAAGCTGAACCGCTGTTGTGAGCAGTGCGCAGAGGTTCTTACGATGTGAAATCTGCCGACGATTTCCGGCTGCCGTTCTTTCGATTGCTACGGTATCACTTGCGGGGGTCAATTCGCGCCTAATCAGACGCTAATTGTGTCGACACAGCCATGACGTCGCCTGGCCCACCCGCGACGCTCATGGAACGAAAAGCTGCGCCTACGTGAAGAAGCTGCTCAATCAAGCAGAACGTAGGGTTTCGCTTCGTCTTTGCGGCACACCGTAGTAACTTTTGAGTAGTGCGGTTTTCTCGGCCAAGGCCGCGCGCATTTCAGAGATATCATCACGCTCACGAGCGCGCTCGAAGCGCTCGTCGGCGGCGGACATGCGGGTACCAAACTCGGTCGGCGACATTGGCTACCTCCAGCGAATCAGCGGCACAAATCGTACGCTGCATTCCGCGCGGTCGGGTGGTAGCACCTCCCTCCGGGTCGGAAACATTTCAACGAACGTCAGCCGCGCATCGTTGTTGGACGCAAAAAAGGCCGGGCTCTGGCCACAGGGCACCGGCGGGGACGCAAGTTTCTAATTCCCGAAACCACTCAGGCCACGCCAAATTGCACAACCCCAAATTTTCAAAGGCCTGTCGACGCGAGAGATGACTTATTCGCCTCTGCCGACCAATTTCACGCTCATCGTTTTGTTCACGAGGCAGTGGGTCCCATCGGCGGGGTCTTCCGTCCGCCGGGGCCGTTTGAGTCGACACTCATTCCGATCGGCGGGATTTTTCACGCCGTAAAATGCGTTAATCACGGCTTGCTCTTGCTCATGATCAAACGCGTGGGTCTGGCCGAGCATCACATATTGAAAGATCAGCGGCTGCGTTTTGGCCACGAACAAAAAGTCATCTGCCTGGGGCAACGTTCCGGCCGCACAGCCTTGATAGGCTTTTGGCCGGGGTAATTTTACACCGCCTGTCGATTTTCCCGAAAGTGCGTAGGTATAACACGCGCGCGGTTTTGACATCTGGCAATAGTAGTGGATGGTAATATCGGACCAGTGCGTCGGGGCGAACCCGGTCTTGAGACATCCCGTCAAATACTTATAGCCTTCATCCGTATGCTTGGGCTGCCCTGGGAGCCGACTGCCAAAAATATCGGCGCTGGTATTCATTGCCGCCAAAATCGCCGCCCCGGGAAGCGCCAGGTTGGCGGCGGGTGCATTGGGTCGATAGTCCGTATATGGGGAACCCGGATCATTGATCGGCTTGGCTTCGAGCTTGTCCAGATCGTCTTGCGTCGGAGCCGGTATCCAATCCGCGACGGCATTGGCCTTGTCCACCGAGGTCCCAATTCCAAGCTTCTCGAGCGTCGCCGCATCGAGAGCGCCCGTCTCCGGCAGTCCCGATTGTTTTTGAAACGCTTGGACGGCCGCTTGTGTGGCGCTGCCCGCAACTCCGTCCAAGGGACCGGGATTGAGACCAAGTGCTGCAAGTTTCGACTGCGCTTGTTGGGTCACCGGGTTATAGCCGGCTGCTTGAGCGGCCTGCGACAGTCCCAGTCCGACTGCAATCACCAGGCACGGCAACAAATTCCGTCGCACCGTGTTCGTCATGAGACACCCCAAGTCTTTATGGCTTGTTGCATACGATCTACGAAGGAGCGCCGCGCGCGGGAGCCAAATTCTAACGGCTCTCAGTGACAGAGTGACAGGAAATGTGATTATTGTCCATCTTGCGCGCTCACGAGAGGCTTGCGCGGCTCGACAGCATCGAAAACATCGGTCGGCGCATATCGAAAAGCGCCACGCCAGCCCAACTTGTTTACCTCTTGCCTGATATGCTGGCGGTAGCCCGTCGGGAAAAACGGGTGCCGCGCGTATCCGCGGACGATCCGCACCGTGTCACGTCGCACCGATCTCGGTTGGCAACGCGCCGATCCGGTCGGCGCTGCGCGCGCATTACATATCTTGCGGCTTCACCCAGCGATCCGATCGCCCGAATGCGGCCGCCGCGCGCCCAGCGGCAACCGAACCGATCACGAGGAGACAGGTCCGTGAAAAAAGCATTGTCCGACCAGATGTTCACCAACCCGGAAAACAGCCGGCTGACCATGCTGCGAAGCTGGGTACTCGACAACAAGGTGACCGGAATCGAGATGAACGAGCGGCAGTTCTGGAATTTCGCGGCCCTTCAGCCGATCGCCGAGAAGCCGTGGACCACGTTCATGGGCCGCCAGATCAACGTGCCCGACATGCCGGAAGCCGCGCAGCGCCACCTCGGCATCTTCGACAAGAATTCCCCCGGCATGATCTGACGCTTGCGCGCGGCGCCCGCGGTCGTCGGCCGATACGGCGGCGCGCTGAGCGGCCGGTCTCCTGGACGAACCGCCCATCGGGCCATGCGTGAGGCCGCGCACCGCCTGGCACCTCCCGCCAACAGCCTGGCCTAGCGGCATTAGCGATGGACTCCAGCTATCATTGTGGCAAACCACGATATTATTCGAGCGCATCCATTGCATCTGCTATGCAGGGACGACCGGCTCTAACGAGAGGTGCATGACGATGACGGACAAGCCGGTCGATCTGGACGAGCACCGCGGGATGGCGGCTCAGAAGGCCACGAATTTTCGCCGGATGTTGGCGGAGGTGGACGCCAACGAAAAGGCGTTGCGCCTTCGGCAAGACGAATTGGAAGCCCACCTCATAGCGGCGCCGGCCGCGACCTGGGAAGAAGCCGCCGAAAAGGCGCGCTATCTTCTCAAACTCGTTGCTGCTACGTTCGCGGCCGAAGACCCGCGCAGGCAGAAGCTGATCGCCGCGGTGCTCGCGGACTTCGACCGGCTCTCGCACGGACACTAGCCCGCGGCCGGATCGCGGTCGTGCATGGCGCCGAGCCGGCGCAACGCCGCACCGGCATGAAATTCGGGAACGTCACGAGGTATCGAGCGTGGACAATGCGTGCAACATGGCGGCTGCGACATGCCGTGCGGGCGATGACACTCAGCTTTCCTAATCCGAGTCGCTCCTATGACGCGACACGCCGCGCCGTCCGGTTTTGGGGACACGACAGCGCGATGGAGGCCTCGTTTTTCGTGGCCGAAGACGCGTTGAAGCGGATCCAGCCCGACATGCGGTTCGATGAAGCGGGCCTGCTCGGCGCCTTCGATTCGAACCGCGACTTGATTTACGCAACCGCGGCCAAGGTTTATGGGCGCGGACACAAGGGGTCCTACGACCTGGTCAGCGCGGATTTCTGAAACGCCCCGGTGCCGAGGCCCTTGCCGGCGTCGCAGCGGGTCTGTTTCTCCCAAGCACGCCATCGCGGCGCCACGCCGACCCGATTCCGCATGAGATGGCGCTCCCGGCACGCCGCGATCGCCGTCATGACGGCGGTCACCGGGCGGCAGCCACGGCGCCGCCGCGAGCGATGTTTCGCCCCGGGCGGATCCGTGCCCGAGACCGGCTCGTGAAGGGGCGGGTCAGCCGGCCACGCTTCCGGACTTGTCGATCCGCGGATGAATGACACGCTCGACGATCAGGAGTGTCAAGAACCACGACACGATGAAATTCCCGAAAAACATCGTCAAGAAGACGATCAGGCTCAAGGCCGGTGAGAATGCCTTTTCGACATAAAATCCGACGCCGGCCGAAATCATCGCGCCGACGATGACGAAGATGACATACAGGATCAGGCCCCACATGGCACAGCCTCATTGTGACGGTTGACGATGGGATAATTCACTCCAACGACCGGCCGAATGCAAGAGGCGCCTCAGGCCCTCAGCCGCGCCCGACGGATCCCAGTCGATCGCGCCACACCACCCGCAAAGGTCCATCCGGCAAATCGCGGAAACATCGCGGAACGTCAAAAGCCGGAAAACTGGCGGCGATAGACCTCTCGACAATGATCGAGCCGTTTGGTCAGCCGCTCGACCTCCCGTGTCAATCCCGCGCGTTCCGCCGCTCCGATCGCGTCCGCAAAATGGTGCTTCAAATTGCTGTAATGGGCCGCGGCATTGCGCGCGTCGTACATGGCGTCATAGGCCTTCTCGGCCAGAGCCTCGTGCTCCGAGATTCTTGCGAGCACACCGCCATCGGGCTTGGTCATCGGCGTTCTCCACGCCGGCTGGCGGGCCGCGGACGGCCGCAGGGCCTCCTTACGGTCAGGCCGCCCGGACCGTCGCGAGGAACTTCTCCACCTCGATCTTGAGCCGGCTGCTTTCGTTGGCGAGCGACTGGGCCGAGGAGAGCACCTGCGTCGAGGCGGAGCCGGTCTCGCCGGCGCCGCGGTTGACGTCGGTGATGTTGGCGGCGACCTGCGTGGTGCCTTGCGCCGCCTGCTGCACGTTGCGGGCGATCTCCTGCGTCGCCGCGCCCTGCTCCTCGACCGCCGCCGCGATGGTCGGCGGCGATCTCCGAGATGCGGCCGATGGTGCCGCCGATCTCCTTGATCGCCGCGACCGAATCCTGCGTGGCCGATCTGCATGCCGGCGATCTGCGTGCCGATCTCGTCGGTCGCCTTGGCGGTCTGGCCGGCGAGCGCCTTGACCTCCTGCGCGACGACGGCGAAGCCCTTGCCGGCCTCGCCGGCGCGCGCCGCCTCGATGGTGGCGTTGAGCGCCAGCAGGTTGGTCTGCTCGGCGATCGCGGTGATCAGCTTCACCACGTCGCCGATGCGGCCGGCCGCCTGCGACAGCTCGGTGATGCGCGCGTCGGTCTTCTCCGCCTGCTTCACCGCCTCGCCGGCGATGCGGCTCGATTCCTGCACCTGCCGGCTGATCTCGGTGACCGAGGCGGTCATCTCCTCGGTCGCGCGAGGCGACCGACTGGACATTGGCCGAGGCCTCCTCGGAGGCCGCCGCCACCGATGCCGGAGAGCTGCTGCGTGGTCTCGGCGCGTCTTGGTCAGGGTGCCGGCCGCCGCCTCCAGCTCGGTCGAGGCCGACGACACCGTCGTCGACGATGTCGCCGACCGCCGTTCTCGAACTCGTCGGCGAGCTTCTGCATGTTGGCCTTGCGCCGGCCGGCGCGTCCCGCCTCCTCGCGCTTGGCCTCTTCCTGCTTCTCGATCGCCGCGCGCGCCGCGTTCTCGCGGATGACCGTGATGGTCTTCGCCATGTCGCCGATCTCGTCGCCGCGCCCGGCGCCCGGCACGTCGATGTCGAGATCGCCCTTGGCCATCTTCTCCATCGCGTCGTTGAGGCGCGCGATCGGACGCGAGACGCCCAGGAACGAGAACACGATGGTGCCGATGATGATCATGGCCACGACGGCGTCGAGCATCAGCCCGACCATCCGGCTACGGATTTGTTCAGCGCCGATCCTGCCTTGGATTTCGGCGTCCTGCGCGTTGAAATCCGCGGTGGCCTCGTCCAGAATCTTGTCGAGCTCGACACGCACCGGATCGGCGCCATCCTTCAGCACGGCCGCCATAGGGCCGCCCGACTTCAGGATCTCCTTGCGCGCCGCTGCGAGTTCGTGGATGGCCGCCAGGTATTTCCCGGTCACGTCTTTCGCATGCGCGAAACGTTGGCGGCTCTGGGCGGTCGCCGCCGCTGCCGCAGCGGCGTCGATCGCCTTGACGCCCGCGGCCGTGAAGGCGTCGGCTTTCTTGAGCGCCTCGTCGATTTCGGCCGCCGTCGCCGCCAGCCGGACGTCGCGGCCCATGATGACGACGCGCCTTGTGGCCACCGTGGCGGTCAAGGTCGCGGTCCGGACGGCGTCGACATTGTCGGCCTCGGCGGTAAGCTCGGCGCGCGTCTGGCGATCCCATGACTGGTTCAGCGCGATCGCGCCCACCGTAAGCAGAGCGACGCCGCCCGCCAAGCCGAGCTTGGTTCCGATGCGAAAATTAAGCCGAAACATGAAGCCTCCAGCCGATCGAATCCCCAGTGGCGCGCCGCCTGCGCGGCGCTTGCCGGCCACCGAGGCCGACGACCAAACGTCGTTGCCGGATATCGTGCCCGCCAACGCGAATCCGCCCGGATGCACGCTAAAGTTCATTTGTTAACAATAATTCAAAATCCCGCGGAACTGCCGCAAAGGCGCCGATCGGGGAGCCTCATGGGGCGGCGCGCCACGCGCCCCGGCCTCACCCCAGACCCAAGCCCATCTGGCGAAGCGCAACCCGTCCCAGCAGCCCGAACGGCGACGCCAGCGTCGTGATGATCTCGAAATGATTGAGGTCCCTGCCCTCGAGTAAATCCACCGGGCCGCCTTGGCGATCGATGCTGGCCGCGAACTCGCGCGCCTGGCGCTTGAACTCATCGCTCTCGCGCTCGCCGAATCCCACCACGACCGGGCAAGCGACATGGCGCACATGCCGGGCCGGGCTGAGTGCGTCGACCATGGCGGCGTCGAGTTGCACATAGTCGTTGCGGGCGCTGCGGCGAACCGGATCGAGATCATAGATTCCACTGATGCACAGCGCGCCTTTCACGACATCCGGCGGCAGGCCGAACTTCGCCTTCCAGTCGGTCGTGACCACGGTCCCGGCCAGGTGCGCCCCCGACGAGTGGCCGGAAACGAAGATGCGATCGCGATCGGCGTCGAGCCGATCCGCGTTGCGATAGGTCCAGGCAACCGCCGATCTGACCTGTCCCACCATCTCGTCGAGCGACGCGACCGGCAGCTGCGCGAAATCGAGCGCGGCGAAATGCGCGCCGGCACGCACGAAGGTCTCCGCCGCGAACGCGCTGTCGCGTTTGCCCAGCATGCGCCACGCGCCGCCGTGGATGAAGACGTGGATGGGAGCGTGCGGCCGGTGCGTCCGAAAGAGGTCAAGGGTCTCGGCGCGGCCGTCGCCATAGTGGTGGGCCTCCGGCTCGCCCAGCCGGCCACGCACGACCTCGCTGTCCGCCGCATAGCGATTGATCACCTCGATGGCATTGGGCGCCCATGCACGCTGATCGTACTGAAGATCGAGCTCCGCCTGGTCGTAACCGAGAAAGACCTTTGCGCTCATATCGCGATCCGGGCCTCAAACTGGCCGTTGGTCCGGTTGCGGCCCGGGGACGGGCGAAACCAGCTTCATCTCGGCCAGCGCACGCGCGAACGCAGTGCCCTCCTCGTCCGCCAAGGCGGCCTTGCGCAGGCCCGCAAACTTGGCCGCCCCCTCCGTTTCGGCGCAGAGCTCCGAAACGAGACTCATCAGGCGGGCGAAGCGATCCTGACCACGCAGACGGGTATCGCCGTAGCCCTTGAGGAGCGTACGCGCCTGCGCGACTTCCGCCGCCAACCGATAGTTCGCCTCCGCCAGGCGGATGACCGTCGCAAGCCAGGCGTCGATCGAATTCGGCTTCCACCGCGAAGCGCAGCGAGCGGCGGCGAAATCTCTTCAACCGCGCAACCCCATAGAGCAACCCGAACCCCGTGACCGACGTGGTCTTCACCACCTTGCCCGAGCGCGTCAGCCGCTCGACCAGCCGGCGCGCCCAACCGGTGCGCAACAGCCAGCGGCCGGCGGCCGCCGGCAAGGTATCGGCGATCTCCTCGATGCGCGGATGAAGAAACTCGGCGATCTCGACGATCTGCCCGTCCGTGGCGCGCACCTCCTCGCGCACCCTCGCGAACCGGTCAGGCCGGATTTTCAGCTCCGCCACCCGGACCGTATCCTCATAGGACATGCCCAGCGCCAGCTCGCGCGCGGTTTCGGCCAGCAATCGCCCGCTGCCGTCGCCATGCAGGCGTTCCGCCTCCGCGACCGCTGCGAGCCGGTCGAGATAACTGCGCGCGTAGTCGACGTCCTGGTAGTCGATCAGTCGGTCCACGCCCGCCCGCACCAGATCGCGCGCATTGACGGGCATGCGGGCGATCTCGGCGGCGAACCGCGGTCCGTCGGCGGCCGGCGCCGCCGCAGGGGCGGCCGGCGCCATGGGGTCGGCGCGCGCCGCCTCGAACCCGGCCGCAAATGCGGCGAGGTTCTGGCTCACGCTGACGCCGCTCCGGCGCACGGCGGCTTCGAACGCGGGACGCCCGAACGGCAATACCTCGGCGCCCGCAATGGCACCCAGAAGGACCGCGCTGATGTGGCTGCCGGTCGCATCGGCGAGCGCCGACATGTCGGCGCCGATGAAACGCCTGGCCGCGATCGCGCAGGCGTCGACGAGCCGCGCGGAGTCGACCCGGCCGTCCTCGGTCGCGATCTTCTCCGTCATCGCATAGACCCGATGGGTCGAGGCGATCAGGGTGGTGCGGTCCGGCGTCACCAGGCCGCGCTCGATCGCGCGTCCGGCCTCCATCAGCTCCGACGCCACCACGAGATCGACGTCGCCCGGGACCGGCATCAGCGAGAGCACCGGATCGCGACCGGCCGCCTTGGCGTGTTTTTCGGCGAACAGCTCGAGATAGTAGACCGTGGCGCCGGTTCGCTGCGCGACGCCCGGAATCGATGTGAGCTGCGCGATATGCGCGCCGTGCTCGGCCGCATCGATCAGCCAATCCGCCAGGACGCCGCCGCCTTCCCCGCCCATGGCCAGAATGGCGATCGTGATCGGCCGCGGCGCAACGCCCATGGGTCAGCGTCCGGCGAATGCCGCGCGCGCGATCCGGCGCTGCAGGAAGCCGATGACCAGGGCGCGCCACCTCGCCTTGAGGCGGTCCCAACCGGACGGGTTGGTGATCAGGGTGGCGCGGTAGAATGATGGGCACAGCACCGCCGCGTGGCTGATCTCCCCGCACAGGCCGCAGCCCACGCAGGAGCTGATCACCTTGGTGACGGGTGCGCGCCGGAGCGGATCGGGATTGGGCGCGATGGTGAGCGACGGACAGCCCGACAGGCGGATGCAGGAATGATCGCCCGTGCAGGTGTCCGCATCGACGCCGAAGCGCTCCTGTGTCACACGCCCGCCCTGCTCGGCGCGCCGGCGCCACAGCGGCCTCTCGCGCCGCTGCTTGTTGAGCATGCATTCGGACTGCGCCACGATCACCTTGGGGCCGCGTTCCGGCGTCGTGAGCGCTTCCCTCAGGGTGTCGCGCATTCTTGCGACGTCATAGGTCCGCGTCAGCGTGCGCACCCAGTTCACCCCGACGCCACGTACCGCTTTCTCGATCGGATTGCGCATCGTGCGGATCGCGCTGTCGGCGCGCGACGACGGCAGATCCTGCCCGCCGGTCGCCGCCGCGTAACCGTTGTCGACGATCACCAGAACGTTGTTGCTCTTGTTGAACACCGCGTTTGCGACGCCGCTCGCAAGACCGTTGTGCCAGAATCCGCCGTCGCCCATGAACGCGATGGCGCGTTTGCCCGCCTCGACGTTCAGCGCCGCCGCGCCGGCTGCGCCCAGACCGTATCCCATGGTCGTGTTGCCGATGTTGAAGGGCGGGAAGAATCGAGAACAAATGACACCCGATGTCGCAGCTCACGTGGTGCGGGCCGAGCTCGCGCTCGACCAGCTTCATCGCGGCGAAGATGGGACGCTCCGGACAACCGGTGCAAAACGACGGCGGGCGGCCCTGCACCTGCCCCCTGACCCGCGCGAGCGCGCGCGCCGGTCGCTCGGCGAGCGCGCGATCGCCGCGCTCCACCGCGTCGCCGGCCCGGTCACCGCGATCAATGAGATCGCCGCGATAGCGACCGATGAATGCCTTCACGCCCGGCCCGACCACCGCGCCGGTATATTCCCCCGCCATGGGCAAAAAATCCTTGCCGTGAATTGCCGTCCGGATATCGGCGCGCCGCAGGATCGTATTGACGGCCTGCTCGATGTAGTCGGGCTGCCCCTCCTCGACGATCAGGATGGCGGCCTTGCCGGTACAGAACCGGACGAATTCTTGGTCGATCAGCGGATAGGTCACGTTGAGCACATAGAGCGGAATCCGGGTCGCCCCGAAGCTGTCGGCGAGGCCAAGCCGCTCCAGCGCGCGTATGACGGTGTTGTAGTGCCCGCCCTGAACCACGATCCCGATGTCGGCCGCTTCTCCGTCGAACGTTTCGTTGAGCCGGTTGCGCGTGATGAATTCCACCGCCGCGGGCCAGCGCTTGTCGATCTTCTCCTTCTCATGGGCGTAGGTGGCGGGCGGCAGCGCGATGCGATCGGTCGCCCGCCGCGGGTTTTCGAGCGCGTCGCGCAGCGTGAAGCGCGGCCGCAGATTGTCGCCCGCCACGAAGCTCCCATAGACGTGGCAGGCTCGGATGCGCAGCTGCAGCATCACGGGCGTGCTGGACGCTTCCGACAGCGCAAAACCCTGCTCGACGGCGCGCACGATCGACGGCAGGTTGGGCCGCGGGTCGAGCAGCCAGATCTGCGACTTCATCGCGAAGGCGTGACTGCGCTCCTGCATGATCGAGGAGCCCTCGCCGTAGTCTTCGCCCACGATGACGAGCGCGCCCCCCGTCACCCCTCCGGACGCCAGGTTGGCGAGCGCGTCGGACGACACATTGGTGCCGACCGTCGACTTGAACGTGACCGCGCCGCGCAGCGGATAATTCACGGAGGCCGCGAGCGTCGCCGCGGCGGTCGCCTCGTTCGCGCTGGTCTCGAAGTGAACCCCGAGCTCCGCCAGGATGTCATTGGCGTCGGTGAGTACGTCCATGAGGTGCGAGACCGGCGCGCCCTGATAGCCGGCCACATATGAGACTCCGGCCTGCAGCAGGGCCTTGGTCACCGCCAGGATGCCTTCGCCGCGGAATTGCGCGCCAGCGCCGAGTTTGAGCTTGGCGACTTCGGTCTTGAACGATCTTTCCGCCATGGATGCGCCAAGCTGGTTGGGCTGGCGGCAGTGTAGCGCTTTTGCCGAACAGCGAATAGCGCGTAGCGAGTAGCGAATGCCGAATGCCGAATGGCGAACATTAATTTGACTTCTTGCTGTTCGCTACTCGCCACTCGCCCGCTCAATACCCGTGATGGCCGCGCGCCGGCATGTAATGAAGCACGCGGTTTTCGGCCAGGATCACCGCCAGATAGGCGACGCCGCCGACCAGGGTGAGCATCATGATGGCGACGAAGACCATCGCCGTATTGGCCTGCCCCTCGCCGAACGACAACAGATAGCCGAGGCCCATGTTGCCGCCGACGAGCTCGCCGACCACCACTCCCACCACCGCCAGCGTCGAGCCGATCCGCAGCCCCGCAAACATGGCCGGCATGGAGGCCGGAAATTCGATCTTCCAGAAGATCTGCGCCCGCGTCGCCTTGAAGGCGCGCGCGAGGCTGATCAGGTCCGGATCGACCGTGCGAACCGCAGTGAGCACATTGACCATCACCGGGAAGAACACGATCAGCACCGCCACCAGGATCTTGGGGTACACCGTAAACCCCATCCACAGTATGAACAGCGGCGCGAAAGCGACCTTGGGGGCGATCTGAAGCGCCAGAATATAAGGCGACAGGGCGAGCTCCGCGGTCGGCGACATGCCGAGCAGATAGCCGATCGCCGCCCCGAGCAGGCTGCCGAGCGCGAAGCCGGCGATTACCTCGGCAAAGGTTACGCCGGTGTGGAACGCGAGGTGGCTAACGTGCCACATGCGGACGGCCTCGGCGGCGACTGCGGACAGGGGCGGAATGATGAACGGCGGAATGCGCAGCAGTCCGGGACCCCACTCCCCGGCCGCCAGACAGACGATCAGCAGCAGCACGCTCGCCAGCGCCCCGCGGCGTATCATGGTCTGCCGGTTGATCGCGCTCATGCGACTCCTAGGCGCTGATTTGCTCGACATCGGCACCGCCGATACCGAGGCGGCTCATCAACGTCGCCACATAGTCGCCCATCCGGGGATCCTTCCGGCGCGCGATCGGGTCGCTCCGGTGCGGCATGTCGATCCTGATCTCGTCGATGATCCGCCCCGGCCGCGCACTCATCACCAACACCCGGTCCGACATCAGCGCGGCCTCGGCGAGATCGTGCGTGATCAGGAGCGCGGTCTTTCCGGATTGCGTCAAGGTGCGTGCCAGATCGCGCTGCAGGACGATCCGCGTTTGCGCGTCGACGGCGGAAAACGGCTCGTCGAGCAGGAGCACCGAGGGATTCACCGCGAGCGTGCGGGCGAGCGCCACGCGCTGCCGCATGCCGCCGGACAGCTGGTGCGGATAATGGCCGGCGAAGTCGGAAAGGTGAAGACTCGCGAGCAGCTCTTGCGCCCTGCGCAGCCCCTCGGCCCGAGGTTGGCTCTGGATTTCCAGCCCGAACATGACGTTGTCGATGATCGTGCGCCAGGGCAGCAGCAGGTCCTTCTGCAGCATGAAGGCGACGTGGGCGCTGGGCCCCTCGATGCGCTCGCCGTCCACATAGGCCTCGCCCTGGCTCGGCCGATAGAGGCCGGAGCCGATGTTGAGCAAGGTGCTCTTGCCGCAGCCGCTCGGTCCGATCAGGGCAACGACCTCGCCGTCCCCGAGCGCGAAGCTGACATCACGGATCGCGGTAATCTCCTGACGGCCCGCCTCGCCCGGAAAGCGCATCGTGACGCTGCGATATTCGAGGCGAACCAGATTCGACATGCGGCTGTGCTGCGGAATGGACGCGCTTCGGCGAATGCCGACATGGCTGACAAGACTACAGTTCGCAAGCTAGAGCAAAACCGCTTCAGATTGAAGCGATCTTGCTCTCGATCTTCTTGTTTTTGCGCATGATCTTGTCCGAAAAGTCTGCAACATTTCGGGATCATGCGCTAATGTAAAGCCGGGTCGTTTTCGCGGGGAGACCGAATATGCGCGCCGATGTCTGCAAGGCCTGGGTCGTTTGGGCGAGAACGGCCGGGCTCGCGCTCGGACTGGGCCTGATGTCCGGATCGGGCGCGATAGCGGCCGAGACCATCACCTATCTGTTTCCGGCCCCGCCGATACTCCCGGCTTTCGGGCCTATCCAGATCGCCAAGGGCAAGGGCTATTTTGCGCAAGCCGGCCTCGACGTGAACTTCGCGGTCGGCCGCGGCGGCGTCGACGTCGCCAAGCAGGTCGGCGCCGGCAATGCGCCGCTCGGCGGCATCGTCGGCGACGGCCCGATCATGGTCCGGCAGAACGGCGTGCCGATCAAGATCGTGGCCATGTTCGGCGGCAAGGGCTTCATGCAGCTCGTGGTGCGCGAAGATTTGGGAATCGAGAAGCCCGCCGATCTCAAGGGCAAGACGATCTCCGTCATGTCCTATCAGGATACGACGTTCTATGCGCTGCTCGGTCTGCTGGCGAGCGCCGGGCTCACGCAGGACGACGTGAACATCCAGGCCGTCGGACCGACCGGCGTGTGGGAATTCGTCGCCGCAGGTAAGTCGGTCGGCATGGCCGGCGTCCCGGACTGGATTCCGCCGGTGCAGGCCGCCGGGGTCAAGGTGAAGGTAATTCCGTCGGACGAGTATTTCCCGCACATGGCGCAGGGCATTGGCGCGTCCGACCAGGTGATCAAGGAGCGGCCGGAACTGGTGGGCAAATTCGTCAAGGCCGCGTTGCGGGGCATGAAGGACATCATGGACAACCCCGACAAGGCAGCGGACGATTTCGTGACGTTCGTTCCCGAATGGAAAGGCAAGGAAGCGGCCGTGAAAGCGGCCTTCAAATACTACGTCGACCTCGTCTATCCGGGCCAGAAGCAGCTCGGCGAGGTCAACGGCGAGCGCCTGAGCAAGCTGCAGGATTTCTACCTGGCGAAGGGCATCATCCAGAAGAAATCGGCGATGGAAGATCTCTACACCAACGAATTCATCAAGTGAAATGTCGGGCGGCCCTGCGCCGCCGAGGCCTGTCGTAACTTGCCGGATGAAGCGAATCGCGCGTGGCGAGCTTGTATTATTGCGCATGCAACCATTCATCGAATTTTTCCCGCAGACGTATCTCCGCGTTTGACAGCCGCCATGCAATCACTGAAAATTCCCCTACCGCGACATAGACACTCGCATTCCGCTTCGGTGAGCAATCAAGGGAGATCGATCATGCGCAAGAACAGCATCGGACCGTCCTCCACGACGACGCGACGCGCGGTCATCGGCGGCGCGGCCGGATTGGCGGGCGCCGCCGCACTCGGCGTCGTGACACCCAGGCCGGTGTTCGGCCAGGCCACCGCGCCCCGCCTGGACATCGAAACCTTCGCCCAGGACGCCAACCGGCTGGCCAAGTTCGAGGCCGCCGTGAAACAAATGAAGGATCGCTCCAAGGCCAAGCCAAGCGATCCGAAGGGATGGCTGGCGGTCGCGAATACCCATCGCGATTTCTGTTCTATTGCCCAGACAGACCCCAAGCAGATTCATTTCTGCTGGTGGTTTCTCGCCTGGCATCGCGCTTATATCTCTGTCACCGAGCGCAAGATCCAGAACATCTCCGGCGATCCGACATTCCGCTATCCGTACTGGAACTGGAGCAGCGACCGGCGCATTCCCGCCGCCTACGCCAAATCCGGCAGTTCGCTGGCCGATGCGGTGCGCAACACCCCGGCCCGACCTGCGCGCGACGGCGAGGTCGGTTTCGTCCCAAGCGATCCCAAGCTGAAGGCACTGGGTGTTGCCGCGCTGGCGTCGACTTTTTTCGAAGCCCAGACGGCGAACGACATCCCGTTCAGCTTCGGCGGCATAGCTCGACCGAATTCAAGCGGCCAGTTCGGCAACAATGCGCTCGAAGGCACGCCGCACGGCACGATTCACAATTATGTCGGCGGCGACATGTCGGATTTCACAACCGCCGGGCGCGATCCGATCTTCTTCGCCCATCACGGCAATCTCGACCGGCTGTGGGAAACCTGGCGCCGGGACCCGGCCCGCAAGGCGACCGAACCGAAGGCCGCCGCGTTCCGCAACCACACTTTCGTCTTCACATGGCTGGACGGCGCGCCGATCCACGTCGCGATGTCGGATATCCTTGACACGACGAAACTCGGCTATACGTACGATACGCTCGAGGTGTTTCGTCCCAACCAACCGGTCGCCATCGTGGCCCAGGCCGCCCAGGATCGTCTCCCACCGGTCGCGAGTGAAAAGCTCGACGTGCCGCTGTCCGCCCAGGCCGCCAATCCCGACGAGCGCAAGTTTCTTGAAATCTCCGGCGTCCAGGCGCCGCCTGAACCGGTCAACGTGGGCGTCTACCTTAAGGCGGCGGATGCTCCGCAAGGCGATCCCGGCCTCGAGGTCGGCTCGTTCTCGGCCGTTAATACCGCCGGCAAGGTCGTCTGGCCGAGCCAGCGCCTCGTGTTCGACGTCACCGCCGCGGTCAGGCAGTTTTCCGGCCGCCAGATCACGGTCGAGCTGGTGCCTCACCGCCTCGGCTCGGGTCCGGACAAGACCTACGCGCCGCTCAAATACGAGCGCATGCAAATCATAACCCGAGACCGTTGACCCGGAGCCAGGGCGATGCTTCTGCAGTCGGCGCGCGATCTCAAGCGTCAGGTCGCGTTCGAAATCTTCGAGCCGCTCGCAAACGACATGATCGAGCATGTGCTCAGGCCCAAGCTCGATCGTTTCAAGCTCGCGTTGCCGACCGGGCGAATCGGCATCGGCATCGGCATCGGCCGCCAGCCGGGCGAGTTTTCGCTGGCGTTGCGACTGCAGGACAAGCATCCCGTCATCGACGCCATGGTCCAGCGCATCATCGCGATGGCCAAGGACGAGGTCGACGTTTCCTTCGTCGGCGCCTTGCATCCGTTCAACGCTCCGACCGATCCCGCCACGTTGCAAGGCCAGTGCCGACCGCTGGTGCTGGGATGCTCGATCGCGCATGCCACCGCCACGGCCGGAACGCTCGGGCTGATCTGCCGCCACAACAAGACCAACCGACCGGTGCTCGTCAGCAACAGCCACGTGCTCGCACGTGCCGGCATGGCGGCGATCGGCGACGGCATCACCCAGCCCGGCCGGCTCGACGCGGGCGGCGCGGCGCCGCACGTCGCCGCATTGTTGGACTTCGTTCCGCTCAAGACGTCCGGTTCGAACCTCGTCGATATCGCGGTCGCCGTGCCGGACCCCACGATCGATCTCGTCCCGGGCACGATCGCCGGCATTGGCGCCTTCACCATTCCGACCGCCAATGCGCTGGCGCCGAAAACCAAGGTGATGAAACTCGGGCGCACCTCCGGCCTGACGGTGGGCACCGTCACGGCGACCGAGGTCGACCATATCCTGGTGGGCTACGACATCGGGAACGTCACCTTCGACGACCAGATCGAGATCAAAGGGATCGACGCGCCATTCAGCAAGGAAGGCGACAGCGGATCCCTGGTCGTCACCGACGCCAAGGAGGCGGTCGGCCTGGTATTCTGCGGCAACGAATTCACCGATGACGGCCTGGGCGTTACCTATGCCAATTCCCTGGTCCGGGGCATGAGCGCGCTCAACCTGGGGCCGCTGTGAGAAGACACGCATGGACGGACCGACCCTCGACCAGGTACGCGGCGTCAAGGCCGAGATCGTCAGGCGATTCGAAGGCCATGAGGCATTCGCGGGCGCCGGTATCGGCGAACGCAACGGACGGCTCGTCGTCAAGGTCAACTGGCGCACGCTGCCCGCCGTGACCGATCGCCCCGACCACATCGGGACAGTCGAGATAACCCATGACGTGGTCGGCGCGGTCAAACCGCATCAGGAATAGCGCCTGGGACCGCGGCCGCGACGTGCGACCCTCGGCGCTATTTCTGGTCCTCGGTGCCGAGCCAGCCGCGCTCCGAAATATCGAAGATGATGCCATCGGGATCCTTGAACTTGCGCTCGAAGTTGACCTTGTCCTTGGTCTCGCCGAGATCGAAGAAGAACGTGCCGCCGGCGCCTTCGATGCGCCGCTGAGTCTCGGCGAGATCGTCCACCTGGAAGCCGAAATGGTGGGCGCCGACGAAACTCTTGGCGTCCTTGAGTCCTGATCCCTTCTCGCCCCGGAAGGACAGCAGCGCCAGATTGATCACCCCGTCGCTGAGATAAATCCCGGAGCCGATCTCCAGATCCTCGCGCCCGACGCGCTTGAGCCCGAACACGCTCTCGTAGAACGCCGCCGATTTTTCCAGGTCCTTCACCGCAACCGCAAAGTGGCGCAGCTTGGCCATGTTCTCCTCCTCGCGCGCTTGGCTTTCCGCGCATTATACGGTTGCCCGGCCGGCGCCGGCCAGGGCAATATTTTGCACGCGTGGACCGCGCACCGCGCCATGGCCTCGAAACGGACGGCAGAATGAGCAAGCAGCGGCGCGTCGAAATCGTCGGCGCGGGTTTTTCCGGCCTCGCCGCGGCCTGCGCATTGGCGCAACGCGGCTGGAACGTCCAGGTGCACGAGCGCGCCGACGCGCTGCGGACCGATGGAGCCGGAATCTACATCTACGAGAACGGACTTCGCGTGCTGGAAGCGTTGGGGGCCTGCGACGACGCCATCGCGGGCGCGCACATCGCCCATACGCGCGAGACGCGGGATGATCGCAATCGTATCCTGTCGGTGCATCGCTGGGATACGACGGCGAGCCGGGTCTACAGCATCGTGCGCCAGCGCGTGATCGACGCGCTCGCCGCCGCGGCGCAGCGGGCGGGCGCGGTCATCGCCACCGGTTCCGGCGCGACCGCGGCCACCGCGCAAGGCGAGCTGGTGCTGGCGGACGGCCGCCGCCTCGCGGCCGATTTGATCATCGGCGCCGACGGCACCAATTCGAGGATTAGGGAATTCGCTCGGCCTGCTGCAAAAGCGCAAACGTCTGCCGGACGGCGCCATCCGGCTGCTGATCGACAAGAACGAAACGGAGCGCGCGGCGGGCGCGGACGGCCGCACGACGGAATACTGGTCGGGCTCGCGCCGCCTCGTGTTCACGCCCTGCAGCGACCGCGACATCTATATCGCGCTGACCATGCTCAATTCGGACCGGGCCGCGACCAGGGTTCCGATCGACAAAGCGGAGTGGACGCGTTCGTTTCCGCATCTGGCCGAGCTTATCGACCGCTTCGGCACGCAGGGACGCTATGATCCGTTCGAGTGGATCCGGCTCCGGCGCTGGTCTGCCGGCCGGGTGGCCGTGATCGGCGACGCCGCCCACGCGCTGCCTCCGAATATCGGACAGGGCGCCGGTTGCGCCATGATGAACGCGCTATCGCTCGCCGTGCATCTGGATCGCAGCGCCGACATTTCGTCCGCGCTGCAAGCCTGGGAAACCCACGAGCGGCCCATCACCGAGCATACCCAGCGCGTGTCCGTCTTGCTGGGCGTTCCGACCGCATGGCCGCCCTTCCTTCGCAATCTGACGTTCCGCCTCGCCGGAAAATCAAAGTGGCTGGTGCGCCAGCGCATCAAGACGGCCCTGCACCGGCCGACCGGGACGCGCGCGCCAAGGCCTTGAAATCGCTTCACGTCGTTCCCATATGAGGTCAATCGATACTTGGCCAAACGAGTGGGCCAATTCGCCCCATTGTCGACGGGCGCGCTCGTATGTTCTCCGGAATCGACGAACCGGCACGCATGCCGCCGAGAATCTGCGCGCCGTCTGATCGGGCGCGCAAGAGGCCATTTTGCTTTGACCACGGATGTACTGGCAAGGCTTATGGTTCTGAGTCCCCCGGGCTGGTTCGCCGGCGCGGGGACTCTTTTTTGCCGATGACTGCCTCGCGCGATGTGAGTCCGTGAAGGAACGTGATGACCGAGGAGATGCAAATGACGATGAATGCCAAAGAACTCGAGCACCGCACGACATTGGCCGCAACGAAAGCGGAGCGCTCGCGAGACAAAGAAGAGGCCATGCGGGAATACGAGGCTGAGAAGCGTGCACAACTGGTCAACACGGCGCGGCTGCGCGCGCTGCGTTTGGCGAGGGAAGCTGCCGACACGGCAGCCGCAGAAATACAGAAACCAAAACCCGCCAAAAAGAAAGCCGTGGGTCGGGTATCGACCCCCAAGCCCGCCGGAAGCCTGCCGCGTAAATCACGGCGCAAGGCACCCGCTGCGCGTTCGGGCGACGAGGAACCGAGCGCGCCGTCATTTTCAGCTGCCGACGACGCGGATTTGAAGGCCGCGGAGTGAGTCGGAACCGGCGGCTTTCCGGCTAACTGCCCGATTTCGTCGATGATCCGCCGGCGCGCCAACCCATGTCCCAGAAGTCGGTTTCGAGCCGCGTCGCTTCCTTGAAGATGACGATCAGCTCGGCCTCGCGCGCGGGCGTCGCGTAGAGATCGGCCAGGCGGTCCAGGTGCGCCCGCGCTTTCGCGGCCACCTCCTGGTAGGGCCCGCCCGCATATTCCTCGATCCAGACCCGATAGGGGTTCGTGGCCGCACATGCGTCGGGGTGCGCCGCCAGGCGTTCCGCGATCTCCGCATAGCCGATCACGCAGGGAGCAAGCGCCACTCTGAGCGACAGCAAGTCGCCACGCATTCCCGCGTCGAGCACGTAGCGCGTATAGGCCAGCATCTCGGCGGCAGGCGGCGCCTGCTCGAGATTGCCGGGCGACAGACCCCAGCCGGCGCACAGCTTCACATGCAGATCCATCTCGACGTCGAGAATCGCCGACAGGCCGGACGCGGCTTCGCGCATGTCGGCGAGGTGCGGCGATTTGTAGACGGCGAGCGCATAGGCGCGGGCAAACTCGATCAGGAACAGGTAGTCCTGCACGAGATAGCGGCGAAAGGCCGCCTCGGCCAGGCTGCCGTCGGCCATCGCGGCGGTGAAGGGGTGCCGGGTGTAGGCGCGCCACTCGGCCGATGCTTGCGTCTTCAGGCGCTCAAAGAAGCTCATGCGCGATGGCGTCCCTGCAATGAAAACACCGGAAACCTCGTCGGGGTGACATCGCCTCGATCCGAAGCCGTCTCTAGCGGCGCCAGACGCTCGCCAGCCAGGGCTGCCGTTCGCGCGGCAGGCCGTCCGGGCGGTAATAATGGGTCAGCTCGACGAACCCCGCCGCCGACACGTAGCGGCGCCACGTCTCCGGATCATGATACACGCCGTAACGCCCGTGGTTCCAGCCTTCCTCGTCGTGACCGTGCGGGTTCGAGCTGAAAAGGACACCGCCCGCCTTCAGACACGCATGCAGCTCCCGCAACACGCGCGGCAGCTCCCGGGTCGGAACATGAAAAAGCGCGGCATTGGCGAACACGCCGTCGAATTTTCCGTCCGGCAGATCGAGCTTGAGGAAATCCTGCCGCCAAACCTCGCAGCCGCTGTGGGCGCGCGCCATTGCGGCGAAGCGCGCGGCGCCTTCCAGACCGATCGCGACGTGGCCGAGCCCGGTAAAGACCTTGAGGTCGCGCCCGGGTCCGCAGCCGAAGTCGAGGATCGTGAAAGGTCCGTTCGCCCTCGATGTAGCGCAACAGCGCTGTGATGTTCTGGCTGACGTCGTGATCGCGCGTCCCCTCCCAGAATTCCTCCGCCCGCTGGTTGTAATGCGCCAGCGTCAGGTCGGCGATTTTTTCCAAGTCTCGCGTATCCATTCGCACAGATCCATTTTCATGTCTGAAGTCATGTCCGATGCCGCCGTGAGCGCGTCGATGCGCGTGGATGGCGGTTTGCACCGCGTCAGAACGGCACCAGCAGCCCTTCGAGCGCGGCGTCGCAATTGACGAGGTCGACACGCTTCCAGGCGATCAGCATAGCGTCGCCGGCGCGCACGAGCCGGTGGAAGCTGGTGCCGCCATACGTGGTCTGCGACGTTCCGCCGGTACTCCAGCAGCTGGAATTTCGATCGGACCGTACACGCGGCCCCGTCCGGGTCGGTCTCCTCCAGCGTCACGTTCGCGACGATGCGGCTCGTGCGCGAGCGCGGCTCCTGCGAATAGATGCGCGGGCTGGTCAGGCGGCGCACCCGCGTCTCCAGCAGCCGGCGGTCGTCGTAGATCAGCGAGATCGTGTCGCGCGGGCTCATCTGACCGGGCTGCGACGGCACCCAGTACCAGGCATCCGCCGTGAACAGCGCCAGCCATGCGTCGAAGCGGGCCTCGTCGAGCAGGCGCGCCTCGTGGGCCAGGAACTGCTCGCAGACCGCGAGGTCGAATGCAGCGGCGGCCGCTCTCGGCCCGCGTATGGCGCCGGCGCCCGTCATTCCGCCGCGACCGCAGGACGGCCCTGACGCGCGTTCTGCGGCTCCTTGGTCATGAAATCCAGCCAGGCATCGAACATGTTGCGGATATAGACCTCGCTGGTCGAGTTCTTGCCGCGCCGACCGCCGTGCTCGTCCGGCTGGTCGCTGTCGTAGCCGCGGCCGATCTCCAGCCATTCCGGCCCCTGGCTCGCGAGGCCCATGCCGATGCGGTTGTAGATCTCGAGATCGTCGGTGAGCACCAGCGAGCCGGTGCCGTTCACGATGTTGGCGAAGGCGATCATGTTCTCGAACATGCGCGGCGGCGCGCCGCGCAACCGGAACCCGTAGGTGTGCACCACGGTCTCGCCGACCGAAACAGGATGGACGACCCGCAGCTGCTGGAACTGGCTCATGAACGAGACGTTCGGATAGACGTTGCTGTTCCAGCGCCGGACCTCGAGAATCTTCTTCGTGCTTATCCTTCCCCTTCTTGGCTTCCATCGCCGCCACATAGTCGCGAAACGCCGGATCGTTCATTCCGGCCACCAGCTTGGAGTCGTCGTGGTAGTCGCCGAGAAAGCTGTGTCCGTTCGGATAGGTCCAGATGCCGACATTCTGCTTCCCAGAACGAATAGGGCGCGCCGTTCTGGCGCATCTGCCGAATCGCGATCTCGCCCGAGCCGTCCGAGTGGACATCGTCCGCCTGGCGTTGCGCCGCGACGATCGAGGACTCGTGGGTGAACAGCGGATGGGCGGCGTCGCAGAGATTTTCGAGATAGAGCTTCCAGTTAGCCTTGTAGGTGTGCTTGAAGGTGCCGCCCGCGACTTCGATCTCGCCATCGGGCGCGCGGTCGACCATGTCGTCGAACGACGTCGTCATGTGGCCGAGAAATTCTTCCAGGCTCGGCCCCTCCTCGGCCAGGCTCCCGAATATGAATCCGCGATAGCTCGCCACGCGCGCGCACGCGCCGCATGCCGGCCTGCGGATCCTTGGGATCGAAATGCGACCGGATAGCCGTGGATCAGCGGCGCCGCCTTGATGCGGCCGTCGAGGTGATAGGTCCAGCCGTGATAGCAGCAGCGATACTCGCTGCTGTTGCCACCGTCCGACGCCACCACCATGGCGCCGCGATGGGCGCATTGGTTATGGACCAGCTGGATCCTTCCCTCCGGATCGCGCGCGAGCAGCAGCGGCTTGCGCCCGATCCGGGTCGCGACGAAATCGCCCGGATTCCTGATCTGGCTCTCGTGGCCGACATAGATCCAGGACCTGCCGAAGATCCGGTCGAGCTCGAGCTCGAAAATCTCCGGATCGGCATAGAGACGGCGGTGCACACGGCCGGGCTGGACAAACGAACGTATCTGCTCGCCCGACAACGCGCTCATCGCGCCGCTCCCTGCGGGACCGCCCCGCCAGCAAATATTGTAAGCCTTTAGGGCGCGGACTCAACCAAACGAATGGCGCCGAGACCGCGATATCCGCCAGGACGCGGTCCCGGGGCACGTCTTTGCCCGACCGCAACCAGCTGATAAAGACTGGCGCCAGCTCTTTCCCCTTCACCGCAGGACTCCAGATGAGCAACGTCCCCAGCACCATGACGGCGATCGTGGCGCCGACCCCCGGCGGTCCCGAAGCCCTGACCAAGGTCGAACGGCCGGTGCCGCGACCCGGACACGGCGAGGTGCTGATCAAGGTGGCGGCGGCCGGTCTCAACGGCGCCGACCTGTCGCAGCGGCGCGGACGCTACGAGATGCCGCCCGGCGCGACCGACATTCTCGGCCTCGAGGCGGCCGGCACCATCGTGGCGCGTGGGCGAAGGTGTCGCGCCGTGGAAGATCGGCGACCAGGTGTGCGCGCTCCTGGTCGGCGGCGGCTACGCCGAATATGTGGCGGCGCCCGCCGTGCAATGCCTGCCGGTGCCGCGCGGGGTTTCGTTGATCGAGGCGGCGGCGCTGCCGGAAGTCACCATCACGGTCTGGCTCAACGTGTTCGAGCTTGCGGGTTTGCGCCCCGGGCGAGCGGCTGCTGGTGCATGGCGGCGCGAGCGGCATCGGCACCATGGCGATCCAGCTCGCGCGCGCGCTCGGAAGCCGGGTCTATGCCACCGCCGGCTCGCCGCAAAAATGCGCCCGCTGCGAGGCGCTCGGCGCCGCCCGCGCGATCGACTACAGGCGCGAGGACTTCGTCGGCGGTCATCCAGCAGGAGACGGCCGGGGCCGGCGTCGACGTGATTCTCGAAATGGTCGGCGGCGACTATCTTCAGCGCGGCATGGGCGCGCTCGCCTTCGGGGGACGGCTCGCCATCATCGCGCTGAAGAACGGCAGCAAGCTCGACGTTCGACTTTTCGGTGTTCCAACGCCGAGACGCCAAGATGATGGGCTCACGACTGCGCCCGCGGCCGATCCCCGAGAAGGCG
Source organism: uncultured Pseudomonadota bacterium (assembly GCA_963791155.1). Classification (GTDB taxonomy): domain Bacteria; phylum Pseudomonadota; class Alphaproteobacteria; order Rhizobiales; family Xanthobacteraceae; genus JAVDCA01. The sequence goes on along the minus strand of CAWBRI010000008.1, from coordinate 188,798 downwards.
CGGCTGGTCGCGGCGGTCCGCAAGGCGGTCTGGCCGCTGATCGAGGACGGCCGTGTGAAGCCGGTGGTCGACCGCACGTTTCCCCTCGCCGTCGCGGCGCAGGCCCATGCCTACATGGAAAGCGGCGTTCATATCGGGAAAATCCTGCTCACAATGTGAGCCGCGCCGCGCGCCGGCATCCATTCGTTCGATAGCGCCCGCGCGCGTCAGTGTTGCCAGACCGCCGAGAACAGCGGCGCGAGCGCGGTCGCGAGCATGCCAAGGATGATCACATAGGCGCAGACGGCGCCCACATGGTCGATCGCCCTGGTAACCGGCTGGCTAAGGTGCAGTCGCATCTGCGACACCTCCACCTGGGAAACCACAAATCTATCAGTGCTGTTCCGAAATCGTCGCATAAAATGGGCGTAAAACCGCAACGCCGGGCGTGCCGCTGGTCGCCCGCGGCGCGCCGGCCCCGATGTGACAATGACGGTAACGGGTTGCGCCGGTCGGCCCGATCGCGCGAACGAACCGCCGTCAGCGGAAAATCATTTCTCCACCGGCTTCAAATGCGCGTCGCGGCGCTGGTAGAGCTTGTCGTCGGCATAGCCCATGGTCTCCGGCTTGCCGCGGCCGAGCATGACCTGAAAATAGACCGGCCCGAGGCTGTCGTTCTGATAGCCGTGGATCACGCCGGCCGGGCACGAGACGCATTCCCAAGGTCCCAGCCGGGTGGTAAGGCGCTTGCCGCTTTCGTCCTCGACGAACACGTCGAGAAAGCCCTGCAGCACGAAGAAACATTCCTCGACCTCGTGGGTATGGGCGGCGTTGCCCTGGCCGGGCTCGACATACATGATCGAGAGCGTGAAATTTCCGGCCGGGATGACGCTCGGATCGCTGTGCTTGCCGGAACCACCGGCGCCGATGAAACGGTGCTGGGCGCGCTTGAAGCCTTCGATCTTGGCGTCCTCGAATGCCGCCCAATCCGGCTTCTTCTCGCGGAAGCGGCCGACATATTTCCGCATGATCTCCTCGATCGGCACGCCGACGAGCTCAGGCGGCCGCGGATGACGTGCAACGCTCATGAGAATTCTCCTTTGGGGACGGCGATGTCGTGGTCGAATCTATGCGTTCGTTGACCGGACAGTCAATTATTCAATTCTCAACCCGTTGGGCAGGTTGAGCGGAGCGAAACCCGCCATCGGGCACATCGCGCGGCTGTTGGTGGGTTACGGCACTCCGCGCCTGACCCACGTTACGACCGCGCCGCGTTCACCAACGCCCATACCCGCGGCGGCGAGAGCGGCAGCTCGCGCGGCTCGACCCCGAGACTCGCGAGCGCATTGGCGACCGCATTGGCCATCACGCCGCCCGCCGCGATGATGCCGCCCTCGCCCGCCCCCTTGGCGCCGAGCGGATTGATCGGCGAGGGCTTCATTTCCAGCGTCACGCTGCGCAGATTGGGAAAATCGCTCGCTGTCGGCAGCAGATAGTCCATCAGCGAGCCGGTCAGCAGCTGGCCGTGCTCGTCGTAGACCAGGTGCTCCATGAAGGCGCCGCCCAGCCCCTGCACCAGCGAGCCGATCACCTGGCCTTTGAGGGTCATCGGATTGATGATGCGCCCGACGTCCTCGACCGCCACGTAGTCGATCACCTGCACGTGGCCGGTCTTGGGATCGACCGCGACATGGGCGGCGTGCGCGCCATACGTATAGGTGTGCTTCTTGTTGAGGAACGCGCCCTCGGCCGAGATGCCGGCGAGCTCGGCGAGCTGCAGCGAGCGGCCGTCCGGCCCGGCGACCGTCTCCTCGCCGATCTTGACCGCCGTTGCGTCGCAGCCCAGCCGCTTCGCCGCCGCGGCCCGGATGGCCGCGCGGAATTTCTCCGCCGCGTCGAGCAGCGCCGAGCCGCCCATCACGACCGAGCGCGAGTGATAGGCGCCGTAGCCGTCGCTCACATGGGCGGTCGAGCCGTGAAGCACCTCGCGGATGCGATCCATCGGCACCTCGAGCGCGTCGGCCGCGATCTGCGCGAACACCGTCTCGACGCCCTGCCCGACCGCCGACGAGCCCATGTAGACCGTGATACGAGCCGTCCTCGTTGAGCGACGAGCCGCGCGCTCTCCTTCGGCCCGGCCGCGCCGCCCTCGATGAAGCAGCCGAGCGCGAGCCCGTGATAGCGCCCGTCGATCAGCGTGCCCTGCAGCTTCGCCTTCTCGGTCCAGCCGATCTCGGCGAGGCAGCGGTCGAGCGTGATCTGATAGTCGCCGCTGTCGAACTGGTCCTTGCTTTCGAACGGCGTGATGGTCGCGACCGCATAGGGCATCTCGGGTTCGGCGACCAGATTGCGGCGGCGGAACTCGACGCGATCGATGCCGAGATCCTTCGCCACCATGTCGAACAGGCGCTCGCGAAAGAAATCGGTCTCGAACCGTCCCGGGCCCCGATAGGTGCCGACCGGTGTCTTGTTGGTCATGAACAGCGTCACGTCGACGTCGATGTTCGGGATGCGGTACGGGCCGGACATGAACTGCGCCACGTTGCGCGAGCCGACCGCGCCGTTGGTGCGCATATAGGCGCCCATGTCGGTGTAGGTGTGGCCGCGCAAGCCGAGGATGGTGCCGTCGCTGCGGCAGGCGATCTCGATCTCGCCTCGGCCTCGCGCGCGTGATTCATCGCCATCAGGTTCTCGCGCCGGTCCTCGATCCATTTGACCGGCCGCCCGACGTGGCGTGCCGCGAACGGGATCAGAAAATCCTCCGGATAGAATTCGCCGCGCGCGCCGAAGCCGCCACCGACGTCGTTCTCGACCATGTCGATCGCGTCCTCGGGCAGGCCGATCTGCTTGGCGAGAATGCGCCGATTGAAGAACAGGACCTTGGCGGCGCCGAAAACCCGCAGCAGGCCGCGCGCCGCGTCCCATTCGGCGAGCAGGCCGCGCGGCTCCATGGTGAGCCCGAAGTGGCGCTGCACCTTGAAACGCTCGCGCCGCCGATAGGGCGCTGTCCCGAACGCCGCGCCGGCGTCGCCGCAAACGGCGCGGAACGTGAGGGCGATGTTGCTCGCTTATTGCCCCCGCCTTGCTCGAACAGCAGGCTGTCGCCCCTGCGTCGCGGAAGCGCGGTCGGTCACCGCCGGCAAGGTCTCGATATCGACCGTGATCGCCTCGAGCGCGTCCTCGCCGATCGCCGCGCTTTCGGCGAGCACGACCGCGATCGGCTCGCCCACATAGCGGACCTTGTCGGCCGCGATCACCGGCTGCTCGAACGGCTTGAACTCCGGCAAGCGGCTGCAGCCGCATCGGGATGATCGGCGGTCCGCCCGGCATGTCGTTCGCCGTGATGACCGCATGCACGCCAGGCATCTTCAGCGCCGCTGAGACATCGATCGCGCGCATGCGTCCATGGGCGACCGAGCTGCGCAGGATCACCGCATGGAGCAGGCCCTTTGGAGCGAGGTCGTCGACATATTCCCCGCGGCCGCGCAGGAAGCGCAGATCCTCGCGCCGTTCGACCGGAGCGCCGACGAAGGTGTTCCTCATGCGGGCTCACCGCCGCCCTTGCGATAGGCGCTGCGCGCATCGAGCACCGCCTCGACGATCGAGATATAGCCGGTGCAGCGGCAGATATTGCCCGACAGCACCTCGCGCACCCGGTCTGCGTCGCAATCCGGCTCCTCGGTCAGCAGCGCGTGCGCGGTCGTGATCATGCCGGGCGTGCAGAAACCGCATTGCAGCGCGTGGTGCTTGCGAAACGACTTCTGCAGCGGCGTGAGGTCGTCATCGTGCGACAGGCCCTCGACCGTGGTGACATGCCGGCCTTCGGCCTGCACCGCCAGCATCAGGCAGGAGCGCACCGCCGCGCCGTCGAGCAGCACCGTGCAGGCGCCGCACACGCCGTGCTCGCAGCCGAGATGGGTTCCGGTCAGCCGCAGCACGTCGCGCAGGCAGTCGGCGAGCGTCATGCGCGGCTCGACCGTCGACCTCGACCGGCTTGCCGTTGACTTCGAATCGGGTGGGCATGTGGGCTCCGGCAAACGGCTTTGCGGCGGTCAGGCCGGCCGCCGCGACGAGCGCCCGCTCGACCATGGTGCCGACCAGCGAGCGGCGATAGGCGGCGCTCGCATGGATGTCGTCCTGCGGCATCGACCGCGGCGGAGGCCGCGGCCGCCGCCGTGCGATCACGGCGGCATCGACGCGCGCGCCGTCGAGCAGCGCTTCGACCGAGGGCGAGCCGCACCGGCCGGTCGCCGACGCCGATCACGCCGACATGCGCATTGGCGGCGCGGCCCGCCGCGTCGAGGTCGTAGAACACGGCGGCGGCCGCGATGGCGAAATCGCCGCGCCGCAGCGCGAACTCCTCGAAGCCGAAGCGGCGCCCGGCCGGCCACGCCGGCAGCCGGATCTCGGTGATGATCTCGTCGGGCTCGAGCGCGGTCGTCAGCGCGCCCGAGGAAGAACTCCTCCGCCGCGATCACGCGCGCGCCGGCCTTGCCGGTCACCGCGATCTCGGCGTCGCAGGCGACCGCGACGCCGGGCATCTCGGCCGCCGGATCGGCATGGGCGATGCTGCCGCCGACCGTGCCGCGGTTGCGGATCTGGTAATGCGCGACGTGCTTGACGGCGGCGACCAGCAGCGGATGCGCGTGCGCAGCCGCGCATCGTCCAGGATGTCGCGCCAGCGCACCATGCGCGCCGAGCCGCACGCCGGCGTCGGTGATCTTGATCGCGCCGAGGCCGGGCAGCTTGCGCAGGTCGACCAGCAGCGAGGGCGCCGCCACGCGGAACGCCAGCATCGGCACCAGCGTCTGGCCGCCGGCGATCACCTTGGCGTCGCCGTCGTGCGACGCCAGCAGCGCGACCGCCTCGGCTCAGCGTCGCCGGACACGCATATTCGAAGGCGGGCAGTTTCATGCAGGGGGATCAATTCGAACCGCGTGATGGCGGAAAGACCACGTGTTGCGTAGCATCGGGTTGACCGCTCCGTCAATAATATAGCAGGTTCGGTCTCGTCTCGCGCGCCCCTCCGGAGCACCCCATGGCCTTGAAGCTGAGCCTGTCCGTCTGCGACTACGACCGCACCCGCGCGATCTTCGACGGCCGTGCGCCGATCGAGGGTTGCGAGCGTCACCGCGGTCAATCTGGAGCCGGAAGAGTCGTTCCACCGCGCCTTCAAGTTCACCGAGTTCGACGTCACCGAAATCTCGATGAGCAGCTACACGATGACGACGGCGCGCGGCGACGCGCATTACGTCGCGATCCCGGCCTTCGTGTCGCGGCTGTTTCGCCACAGCAGCATCTACATCCGCACCGATCGCGGCATCGCCAGCCCGCAGGACCTCAAGGGCAAGACCATCGGGCTGCCCGAATATCAGATGACCGCCAATGTCTGGGTGCGCGGCATCCTGCAGGACGAATACGGCGTCAAACCGTCCGACATCAAATGGCGGCGCGGCGGGCTCGAGGAGGCCGGCCGCGAGGAGCGCGCCCGCATCACGCTGCCGGCCGGCGATCGAGCTGCAGTCCAGGTCCCGCAACGACCGCACGCTGTCGCAGATGCTGGCGGCGGGCGAAATCGATGGCCTGGTGTCGGCGCGCGCGCCGAGCTGCTTCCTCGCGCGGCGTGCCCAAGGTCGACGCGGCTGTTTCCCGATTATCCCGCGGTCGAGGCCGCCTATTTCCGGAAGACCCGCATCTTTCCGATCATGCACGCGATCGGCATCCGCCGCTCGCTGGTCGAAACGCATCCCTGGCTCGCGGTCAGCGTCTACAAGGCGTTCCTCAAGGCCAAGCAGATCTGCATGGCCGAGCTCGGCCAGATCGGCCACCTCGCGGTCTCGCTGCCGTGGTGCGTCGTCCGACTACGAGCGCGCGCGCGCGGCGCTGGGCGAGGACTACTGGAGCTACGGCGCCAACGAGAACCGCCATGTGCTCGACAAGCTCGCCGGCTACTCGTTCGACCAGGGCCTGTCGGTGCGCAAGCTCGCGGGTCGACGAGATGTTCGTGCCGTCGACCTATGATCTGACGAAGATATAGCCCGTGGCGTTGCCGGTGCGCGGCGCAAAGCCGTCGTTTGCACGTCCGCCATTCGTGCTTCCGGAAGTCCAAAAGGTTTTTATCATCCGGGTCCGTTCGAAGTTCATCCGGCGAATCCCGGCACAAGAGGGAGGCAGCCATGAGGATCACGGCCACAGTGGCGTTGGCGACTATCGTCGGATGTGTGGCGGGCGGACCCGCTTCCGCTCAGGATCTCGGGCCTCAGATCCAGAAGCTCGGCGACGGGATTTACGTCTACGTCGGAAAGAATTTCAATTCCAACTGCGGCATCGTGCTTACGCAGGACGGCGTCGTGCTGATCGACAGCGGGCATAACCCGACGGATTCACGCGCGATTCTCGATGCCATCAAAAAGCTCACCCCGATGCCGGTACGCTTCCTCATCGATACGGAACCGCATTCCGACCATACCACCGGCCATTTCGTCTTCTCTCCGCCCGCCGCGATCATCGCCGCGGAAGGCGCCGGCGAGTCGATGCGCGCCCGCGAACGCCAGGATCCGCAGCGCATCGAGAAGCTCGCCGCCACGTCGCCGGACATGAAAGCCGCCCTCGAAGGCTATAAATTCATCGCGCCCCACGTCGAGTATCACGACAAGGCGACGGTGCATGTCGGCGAACGGACGTTCGAACTGTTCTATCTGAAGGGCGTCCATAGCGAAGCGGACACTGCCGTATGGCTGCCCAAGGAACGCGTGCTGTTCTCGGCGTCGGCGTTCGTGGCGAACCAGATCAACATCCTGCGTCCCTTCGTCACCATTCCCGACATCCTGGCCGCCGGCAAGATGATGAAGGCGCTGAACCCGGAGCACGTGGTTCCCGGGCATGGGGTTCCCGGCACGGTGAAGCTGTTCGAGGACGGCGAGAAGTACTATGCGCTCCTTCTCGACCGGGTCGGCAAGCTGGTCAAGGAAGGAAAATCGCTCGACGACATCAAGAAAGAAGTGAAAATGCCCGAATACGCTAGCTGGGCCGCCAGGAACGTTTCCCGACCAATATCGAAGCGGCTTACAAGATGACCACGGGGAAATAATCGCACCCAGCCAGCTTGCAGGACGTTCCGGGACTCCGCGTTGCGCGCGACGGCCGCGACGCGGAACCCGGCGCAATCAACCGGCCGGGACGCCGGGTCCGAAAGACTATTTGCACTTGCCGATGTGATCCAATTGCGCTTTTGCGGCCTGACGGTCGCAGTTGTTGCCGTAGGTTTTCCCGTTGCATCCGCAGACGGGCCTGAAGATCCTGATACAGAACCTCGGCACCTTGATGCATGTTCCTTGCGCGTCGGAGATGTGGCACGACCCGGCCTTAATATCGCACCAGAGCCCCTTATCACACGAGACACCTGCGATGCCGCCACAGGTCTTGCCGAACTCCGACCGCGACCGCACCGGTAGGGACGAGAAGCGCCAAGCCGAAGGCCACTGCCAAGACTGTCAGCGCTTGCCGAAAGAACGTGGTCGTCATTTGCTCCTCCCATCGCTGGACTTTCGGCGCTCGTTGCAATGCGGGGCGCGCGGGCACGCATCACGTGTGGCTGCCGCGGCCGGCACCGTCGCCGAATTCATCGATGCTACCTGAGCGGGATAAAAAATAAAATACCTGTTATTTGGGCGTCCGCTGACCGACGAGCGCAATGACAGTCGGCGTCAAACGGAGCGTTGATTGATCATCGCCCACACCCGCGGCGGCGAGAGCGGCAGCTCGCGCGGCTGCACATTGAACCGCTTGAGCGCCGCCGCGACCGCGTTGGCGATCACGCCGCCGACCGGAATGATGCCGCCCTCGCCCGCCCCCTTGGCGCCGAGCGGGTTATGCGGCGCCGGCTTGTCCTCTAGCGCAATCGCCCGGATGCGGGGGAAATCGCCCGCGGTCGGCATCCGGTAGTCGGCGAGCGTGCCGGTGAGAAGTTGCCCGTCCGCGTCGTAGACGAGGTGCTCCATCAGGGCGCCACCGAGCCCTTGCACGATCGCGCCCACGCACTGGCCGTGCAGCGTCTCCGGATTGATGATCCGCCCGACGTCCTCCACCGCCACATAGTCGATCACCTCGACCTGGCCGGTTTTCGGATCGACCGCCACATGGGCCGCGTGCGCGCCGTAACTGTAGGTGCGCTTGTCGCTCGCATAGGTGCCCTCGGCGGAGATTCCCTCGGCCGCGAGATCGCGCAGCGCGATCGTTTGGCCGGCCGGACCCACGATCTTGAGGTGCTCGCGCGTCACCTCGCCCGCCTCGCAACCCAGGCGCTTGGCCGCCGCCGCCCGGATCGCCGCCTCGAGCTTTGCGGCCGCGTCGACCACCGCCGAGCCGCCCATCACCACCGAGCGCGAGCTGTAGGATCCGAACCCCTCGGTCACATGATCCGTGGAGCCGTGAAACACCCCCGCGATGGCGTCCATCGGCAGGTCGAGCGCGTCCGCGGCGATCTGCGCGAAGACCGTCTCGACACCCTGCCCGACCGACGACGAGCCGACATAGACCAAAACCCTGCCGTCGCGGTCCAGCGCCAGGCGCGCGTTCTCCTTCGGCCCGGACGCGCCGCCCTCGATGTAGCAACCGACGGCGCAGCCGTGATGTCGCCCGTCGACGACTTGACCTTGCAGCGCCGTCTTGCCGGCCCAGTCGAACTCCGCCAGGCAGCGGTCGAGGGTCGCCGAATAATCGCCGCTGTCGGTCTCGGTCGCGATGTCGAGCTCGACCACGGTCGCGAGCCGGTAGGGCATCGCGCTTTCCGCAATGAGGTTGCGGCGCCGCAACGCGACCCGGTCGATCCCGAGATCGTCCGCCACCATGTCAATCAGCCGTTCGCGGAAGAAATCGGCCTCGAAGCGCCCCGGCCCGCGATAGGTTCCGACCGGGGTCTTGTTGGTCATCACCGGCGATACCGCGACCCGCACGTTCGGCACCGCATAGGGCCCCGACAGCACCTGCGCGACGTTGCGCGAGCCGGTCGCGCCTCCCGTCCGCATATAGGCGCCGACGTCGGTGAAGGCGCGGCCGCGCAGCCCCAGTATCAGCCCGTCGCGCGTGCAGGCGATCTCGAGCTCCATCTCGGCATCGCGCGCGTGGTTGGACGCGAGCAGGTTCTCGCGGCGGTCCTCGATCCATTTCACCGGCCGGCCGGTCAGCCGCGCCGCGAACGGGATCAAAAAATCCTCCGGATAGAATTCGCCGCGCACCCCGAAGCCGCCGCCGACGTCGTTCTCCACCATGCGGATGGAGGTCTCGGGCAAATCCATCATTTTCGCCAGCATGCGGCGGTTGGGGAACGCTATCTTGGCGGCACCGAACACCGTCAGCGTCGCGCGCCCGGCGTCCCATTGTGCCAGGAGCCCGCGCGGCTCCATCGCGACGGCGGTGTGGCGCTGCACCTTGAAGTGCTCGCGCCGCCGATAGGGAGCGGTCTCGAACGCCGCATCGGCGTCGCCCAGCACGGCCGTGAGGGTGCCGGCCACGTTGGTGCCCGCCTCCTCGAACAGCAGCACCGTATCGCGCCGCGCCGAATCCCGGTCCGCCACCGCCGGCAGGGCGTCGATATCGACCGCGATCACTTCCAGGGCGTCCTCCGCCAATGCCGCACTCTGCGCCACCACGACCGCGAGCGGCTCGCCGACGTAGCGCACCTTCGTGTGCGCGAGCACCGGTTGCTCATAGCGCCGAAATGCCGCCAGCGGCTCCAGGCGCATCGGGATCATCGGCACCGTGCCGATATCCGCCGCCGTGATGACCGTCACGCCCGGCCGCGCGCGGGCCGCGGCCGCATCGATCGCGCGGACGCGGCCGTGCGCGACGGCGCTTCGCAGGATCGCGGCATGCAGCAACCCCTCCGGCGCGAGGTCGTCCACGTATTCGCCGCGCCCGCGCAAAAAGCGCAGGTCCTCGATCCGCGCGACCGGGCTGCCGACCAGCCGGTTGGTGGGACGTCTTGCTGTGCTCACCCGCTCATCTCGGTTCGAGGCGGAGGCCGGCGAGATTCACGCGAACCTCCCAGTCCGGCGCCGCTTTCGGATGCGCACACGCCGCCCTACTCGATGCGCACGCCGGCGGCCTTGACCACCTCGGCCCATTTGACCCGCTCCGCGCGCGCAAAGGCGGCGAAGTCGTCCGGCGTCATCGGGGCGGGCTCGCCGCCGACGTTCTCCAGCGCGGCCTTGACGTCGGGATCGCCGAAGATGCGTTTCACCTCGGCGGCGACCTTGTCCACGATGGCGCGCGGCGTCGCGGCGGGTGCATAAAGTCCCTGCCAGCCGGTGGCCTCGAATCCCTTGATGGTCTCACCGATGGTCGGCACATCGGGCGCGGCGGCGACGCGCCGCGGCGTGCTCACCGCGATGGCACGGACCTCGCCCGATTTCGCGAGCGGCCAGATCGTGGTCATGCTGTCGATGGCGAGCTGGATATGCCCGCCCATCATGTTGTTCATCTCTTCCGACGTGCTGCGGAACGGCACATGGGTCATATGGGTGCCGGTCGCGAGCTGAAACATCACCGCGGCGAGGTGCGACGAGGTGCCGTTGCCGGACGAGCCGAAGTTCACCTTGCCGTCGTTCGCCTTGAGGTAGCCGACGAGCTCCGGCACCGTCTTGGCGGGCACCTCCTTGTTGACGATCAGGAGATTCGGCAGCCGCACCAGCAGGGAGATCGGCTGGAAGTCGCGCTCCACGTCGAAAGGAAGCCTGGCATAGAGCGAAGGGTTGATCGCATGGGTGCTCACGGTGCCGACCAGCAGCGTGTAGCCGTCGGGCGCCGCCTTCGCGACCACCGCGGTCCCGATGCTGCCGCCCGCGCCGCCGCGGTTCTCGACCACGAAGGGAGCGCCGAATTTCGTCTGCAGGTGCTGGGCCAGAATGCGGCCGATCAGATCGGCCGAGCCGCCCGCCGAGAACGGCACCACGACCGTGACCTGCCGCTGCGGCCACTCCTCCTCGGCGCGCGCCCGACCCGGCATGGCGCCCGCGGCCGCAAGGGCCGCCGTCCGCGTCAAGAATTCGCGCCGCTTCATCATGGGGGTTCCTGTTCGTCGGTTGACCGGACGGTCAATATCTCAAGCGCGGCCACAAGGGTGGCGAGTTGTCCCGGATTGCGCAAGGGGAGCATTTTCGGGCGGAAGGACGTCGGTCCGCCGGGTAGAATGCGACCAGACATCGCATCCATTCTCCGGCGACGCCGACATTTTTCTCAACCCCGCGCCGCATATCCGTTACAGTCGGCATCGCAGACCGTGACGACCCGCCACGCCTCGAGGACCCCCCATGGCCACCAAACCCTTCGCGAACACATCGACGCGCTTCGCCGGTGCTGCGCTCGTCCTCTTGGCGGGTCTCGCCGCCGCGCCCGCCTCGGCCACCAAGATCACGATGGTGTTTCCCGGCCCGGTCACGACTTTTTCGCTGCCCTATCTGGTGGCGCAGAAGAAAGGATGGCTCGGCGACCTCGAGGTCGAGGACATATTCGTCACCGGCGACGCCAATGCGATGCGCGCCGTGCTGTCCGGCAATGCCGACATCGGGCTGATCGGGACGCTTAACGTGCTGGCCTCGCTCCAGGCCGGCGCCAAGGTCCGCGCCATCCATTCCTGGCAGCCGATCGGCGACTACAGCCTCGTACTTGCGGCCGGCAAGGGCACGAAGCTCGCCGACCTCGCGGGCAAGACCATCGCGGCCTCGGGACCGGGCGCTTTGCCGGATCAGTTGCCGCGCATGATCATGCGCAAATACGGCATCGACGAATCGACCGCGCGCTTCGTCCAGGTCGGCGGACACGCCGCGCGGCTGCAGGCCGTGATCGGCGGAAACGCCGATGCGACGCTGATCAACACCGTCACCGCCCTCAAGGGCGTCCAGGACGGCAAGGTGACGCTTCTCACCCGCCTGTCGCAGGAATTTCCCGGCCTCGGCTATGTGTGGAACGTGGTGCGCACGGAATCGCTGAGCAAACCCGAGCTCGTCGCCGCGTTCCAGACCATGACGGATATCGGGATTCGCGGCTCGCGCTTCATCATGGAGAACCCGGACGAGGCCGCCCAAATCCTGCACGAGCGGCTGCCCGATCTCGAGCTCGGATTCCTCAAGGGCGTCGTGCACGATCTCAACGGCGAAAACCTCTGGGGCGTCGACGGCGGGCTCGATCCGAAGATCGAGGAGTTCACCGCCGACCTCAACGTGAAGCTCGGAAACCTGCCGCGCGCCGCCACGCCGGCGGAAGTTCTCGAGCCGCGCTTCGTCGATGCGGCGCTCAAGAAATTCGGACCCTACGGCAAGAAGTAGCGCGCCCGGCCGCTCCTTACTGCTTCGCCGCCACCCCGAGCATCTTCGCCATCTTGGCGACCTCGGCGCGCTGCTCGTCGATCGACTTCCCGAATTCGGCCGGCCCGCCGATATTGAGGATCTGCCCGCTGGACGCCAATCGATCCGCGATGACCGGGTCGGCCGACGCCGCCCGGAAATCCGCGGCGATGCGCTCGCGCAGCGCGATCGGCATTTCCGGGGGACCGAACAGGCCGACGAGGCCGTCGATGGTGAGTGCCGGGATATCCGGCCTCCTTGACGGTCGGAAGATCCGGCTCGGCCGGCGCCCGCTCGGTGTTGGTCACGGCCAGCAGCTTGATCTTCCCGGACTGCACCCGCGGCCGCACGATGGCCAAGGCCGCCTCGTAGACCTGCACGCGCCCCTCGGCGAGATCGTTCGCGGCGTCGACCGGATTGCGGTACGGCACCTTCGCCATGTCGAGGCCGGCGCTCTTGAGATAGCCGTCGAACAGGAAATCGAGCGCGCCGGTGACGCCCGCCCAATTGAGCTTGCCGGGCTGCGCGCGCACGAGCGCGAACAGCTGGTCCAGCGACTTGATGTTCATCGACGCCGGCACCCCGATGGTGACGACCGTGTTCGAGACCCGGGCGATCGGCTGAAGATCGCTCGGCTTGTACGTCAGGTTCTCGTGCAGAAACGGATGGGCGGTAAACGACGAGGTGGGCGACATCAGCAGGACGTGGTCGTCATGCGCGGCGACAAACGAGCTGATCGCCACGATGCCGTCGCCGCCGGGCCGGTTCTCGACCACGACCGGTTGGCCCCAGCGCGTGCTCAGCCGGTCCGCGAACAGGCGCGCACCGATGTCGACGCCGGAGCCGGCGCCGAGCGTCAGGACGAACTTGACCGGTCGCTGCGGCCAGGTCTGCGCCGCCGACGGCGTCGCCCACAGGACGAGCGTGGCAAGAACGCCTGAAGCCAGGGCCAATAACGGGCGTTGCACGCGGCGCATGGGATCCTCCTAGTTTGGCGTTTCTTTGCAGGCGAAAGCGCGGCGGGTAAACGAGTGACGGATGCACTGTACCAATTGCGCAGCCACCATGGAAAGAAGCGTATAGCGCACCGGCACAAAACGGGAAGCAGGAAAGCGGGAGGTCAAATCGACGCGGCAGGCGCTCACCGCGGCTTGAGCCCGATCGCGCCGACCATCCGGCTCCAGTTGGCGAGTTCGCCGCGCAGGAACTCCGCCGCTTCGGCAAGAGACTGCCGGCGCGGCAAAAGGTCGGCGTTTGCGAGTTGGCGGCGCACCTGCGTGTCTTGCGCGATGTCGTTGAGCGCCGCGTTGAGCTTCTCGGCGATCGCGGCCGGCGTCTTCGCCGGCGCCATGGCGATCACCCAGCCGTGCGATACGAGATCGAATCCCTGCTCGCGCAAGGTCGGCACTGCCGGCGTGGCGTCGCTGCGCACCTCGCCCGACAATCCCAGCCCGCGCAGCCGCCCTTGTTGGATCAGAGGAACGGCGTCCGAGGAAGCGACCGAGATCAGGTCGATGTGATTGCCGAGCAGCGCGGTGCCGGCTTGCGGAGCGCCCGGGAAGGGCGTGTGGATCGCGTCGATGCGCGCCAGCGTCTTGAACAGATATTCCGCCGTGATATGCGCGGCCGACCCGATGCCGGCGGTGCCGAACGTGAATCCATCGGACTTGTGCGCCGCGATGAACGCCGCGAGCGTTTGCGCCGGATTGTCGGGATTGACCGCGAGCGTCGTCGTGCTGAGCGTCGGCACCAGGATCGGCATCAGGTCCGCGATGGCAAAACCCGGATTGGCGCTCAGGCTCTGATTGATGGCGACGCCGGTCGCGGTGAACAGGAGGGTGTAGCCGTCGGGGGCAGCCCTGGCCACGATCGCGGCCGCGATATTGCCGCCCGCGCCGGTGCGGTTCTCGACCGTCACCGGCACGCCCCAACGCTGCGACAGCCGGTCGGCGAATACCCGCGCCACCACATCGACAGGCCCGCCGGCCGAAAATGCCACCACCACCGTGATGCGGCTCGCCGGAAAGTCCTGTGCGGGCGCGAGCCCGGCGGCCGCGAGGACCGCGATGACGCCGAGAAACAGTCGCGACAAGAATCTCATGAGACACCACCCAAGGCGCGGAGAAGGCTGCGCGCCTATTTGGTCCAGAAAAAGCCGCCCGTTGCAATGTCCGGCGCAGTCCCCGGGAACGCGCTGTTCTCGCCGGCCCGGCGCCGCAGGCCGACGTCAACGCGGTCGACCTCGACATCATCCCGGCCGAGATGCGAGACATAGATTTCCGCCATCAAGAAGAACGTTGCGGCGGCCGTCAAGGAGCCGGGCTGCGTGCAACACGCTCGGCTCGACCGACTCCGGCCGGCTCCTTCCGTACGCCGGCGACCAAAACGGCGGAAAGATCCCCAATGGCTTCAACAACGTGCCGGCCGCGATGAACACAGCGCGTGTGCATTGCGCCAAGTACAACAAGAAAGCCATCGTCACGCAGATGGACAGCGCGGCCGCGGGCGGCCTGGTGGCGTTCCAGTGCCTGTAGGGCCAGAAGCCGCCAGCCCGCACGAGCGGTGCGGCAAATCGACCCCGCGACGCCGCCTTTTCCGAAGCCGCCGTATTGGCGGGCCACAAGGCGCGTTATGATGGCGCAACGCGCGAACCGGTCGGGTTGATCGCTGAATTTCGCCCGGTTAGCGTCACCGAATAAGAACAAGAGCCGCGGCGGATGAACGCCCGGCGCGCGCCACCATGGGAGGACGACATGGCATGCAGGCTTGCCACGCTGCTGGCTGCGGGTCTCACGATCGCAGCGGCCGCAGCCGCCACCGCCCAAGAAACCAAGCACGTGCCCAAGCAGGAGCCCAAGCACGGCGGAATTCTGCGGATGTATCACCGCGAAACGCCCGGCGGCATCTCCATTCACGAGGAAGCCACCTTTTCGACCAACGTGCCGATGATGGGGGTGTTCAGCAACCTGGTGATCTACGACCAGCACAAACCGCAGAACAGCATGGACACCATCGTGCCGGAGCTCGCCACCAGCTGGTCGTGGAGCGCCGACAAGACGCAACTCACCTTCAAGCTGCGCCAGGGCGTCAAATGGCACGACGGCCAGCCCTTCACCGCCAAGGACGTGAAGTGCACCTGGGACATGCTGCGCGGCGTCTCGGAGCAAAAATTCCGCAAGAACCCGCGCAAGGACTGGTACGCGAACGTCACCGGAATCACCGTCAACGGCGACTCCGAGGCGACCTTTCAGCTCAAGCGGCCACAGCCCTCGCTCCTTGCCATGCTCGCCTCCGGCTATTCGCCGGTCTATCCGTGCCACGTCCCGCCGGCGCAGATGCGCACGCATCCGATCGGCACCGGTCCCTACAAGTTCGTCGAGATGAAGCAGAACGAGTCGATCAAGCTCGTGAAAAACCCGGACTACTGGAAGACAGGGCCTGCCCTATCTCGACGGCATCGAATACACCATCATTCCCAATCGCTCGACCGCCGTGCTCGCCTTCGTCACCGGCAAAGTCGACATGACCTTCCCGACGGCGCTTTCCGTCGCGCTGATGAAGGACATCAAGGCGCAGGCGCCGAACGCGATCTGCGACCTGGAGCCGACCAATGTCAGCACCAACCTGATCATCAACCGCGACGCGCCGCCGTTCGACAACGCGGATCTGCGCACCGCCATGACGCTGGCGCTCGACCGCCAGGCCTTCGTCAAGATCCTGTTCGAGGGACAGGCCGACATCGGTGGCTCGCTGCTGCCGCCGCCCGCCGGCGTCTGGGGCCTGCCGGCCGATATCCTGAAGACGATTCCCGGCTACGGCGCCGACGTGCAGAAGAATCGCGACGAGGCGCGCAAGATCATGGCAGAAGCTCGGCTACGGGCCCGGCAAGCCGCTCAAGATGAAGGTGTCGACCCGCAACCTCGCGGAGTATCGCGACCCCGCCGTCATCCTCATCGACCAGCTCAAGGACATCTATATCGACGCCGAGCTGGAGCCGGTGGAGACGGGCGTCTGGTTCGCCAAGGTCGCGCGCGGCGACTATTCGGTCGGGCTCAATCTGACCGGCAACGGCATCGACGATCCCGATCAGGGCTTCTACGAGAACTACGCGTGCGGATCCGAGCGCAACTACACCCATTACTGCAACAAGGACCTGGAGAAGCTGTTCGACCAGCAATCGCAGGAGACCGACGTGCAGAAGCGCAAGACGCTGGTCTGGCAGATCGACAAGAAGATCCAGGAGGACGTCGCGCGGCCGATCCTGTTCCACTCGCACATGGTGACCTGCTGGCAGCCCTACGTGAAGAACATGACCATCATGGTCAACAGCTCGTACAACGGCTTTCGCTACGAGGACGTGTGGCTGGACAAGTAGAAACGTGAAACTAGTGTCATTGCGAGGAGCCATCGATCTCGGGTTTACCCGAGATCGACAACTAATAGTGCGCAAGTCGGGCAGCCCGACTTGCGTGCGACGAAGCAATCTCGGCCGCCTGGATTCCAGCGGCCGGGATTGCTTCGCGGAGCCTGTCCTTGGGCTTGCCGAAGGCAAGACCCGAGGCTCGCAAGATGTCGAGCATTGATCGGAGGCGCGCGTGGGGACCTATCTGATCAGGCGCTTCTTCCTGATGCTCCTGACGCTGGTCGGGATTTCGGTGCTCGTGTTCGTGATGCTGCGGCTGGTGCCCGGCAACATCGCCGACATCCTGTTCGACGCCGCCGGGATGATCAATCCGGCCGAGAAGGCCCAGCTCGAGAAGGACCTCGGCCTCGATAAACCGATCGCGACGCAATATATCGGCTGGATCGGCGGCCTGCTGCACGGCGATCTCGGCTATTCCTACGTCTCAGAGAAGCCTGCGCTCGACGAGATCGCGCCGCGCATTCCGATCACCGCCAAGCTCGCCGCGCTGGCGCTCGCATTCTCGGTGCTGTTCGGGGTCCCGCTCGGCGTCATCAGCGCGGTGCGGCAGAACACCGTGCTCGACTACGTCTTGCGCGTGATCAGCCTCAGCGGCCTGTCGATGCCGTCGTTCTGGCTCGGTCTGCTGATCCTGATGGCGGCTGTGTCGTGGTTCGGCACGCTGCCGATCTACACCGCGCCGCCGGCGACGCTGTGGGACGAGCTGCTGCTCTACAGCATTCCGGCCGCCGCCGTGGGCTTTCGCAGCTCGGCGCTGGTCATGCGCCTGACGCGCTCGTCCATGCTCGAGGTCCTGCGGCAGGACTACATCCGCACCGCCCACGCCAAGGGCGCCAGCGATCGCAGCGTCAACTACCATCACGCGCTGCGCAACGCGATCCTGCCGGTGGTGACCGTGATCGGCATCGAGGCCGCGTTCCTGATGGGCGGCCTGATCGTCACCGAGACGGTGTTCAACATCCCGGGCGTCGCCCGTTTCCTGGTGGAAGCGATCCGCTGGCGCGATTACCCGATCGTCCAGAACCTGGTGATGTTCATCGCGGCGGTCGCGGTGGTGATCAATTTCATCGTCGACCTGCTGTATGCCGTCCTCGATCCCCGGATCAAATATGCCGACTAGCTGGACCGCCACGCGCGACCGGAGGGCGCCGCATGTCTAACGTCGATGACGCCGCCACGACGCCGGTGGAAATCATCCCCGTGGCTCGGCTGTGGCCGCAGCTGCGCTTCGTCGTCACCCGGCATCCGCTCGGCGTCTTCGGCGCCGCCATCATGGCGGCGTTCGTTTTTGCGGCCGTGTTCGCCGATTTCCTCACCCGCTACGATCCGGTGAGCACGAACTCCGCGCTCTCGCTGGCGCGGCCGAGCGCGGAGCATCTGCTCGGCGCCGATTTCATGGGGCGCGACGTCTACAGCCGGATCATCTACGGCGCCCGCATCTCGCTCGCGGTCGGCCTCGGATCGACCGCGCTCGGCTGCGCGCTCGGCGTCGTGCTGGGGCTCGTCTCCGGCTATCTGGGCGGCTGGGTCGACCTCGTGGTGCAGCGGCTGGTCGACGTCATGCAGGCCCTGCCCCTGCTGGTGCTCGCCCTGGTCATGGCGGCCGCGCTCGGACCGGCGCTCGGAAACACGATCGTGGCGATCTCGATCCCGCTCATCCCCTATGCGGCGCGCGTCATCCGCTCCAACACCCTGGCGCTGCGCGAGATGCCGTTCGTCGAGGCCGCGCGCGCGGTGGGCATGAGCGAGTTCCGCATCGCGGTCCGCCACGTGCTGCCCAACACGCTGGCGCCGCTGATCGTGCTCGCGACGGCCCAGCTCGGCGCCGCGATCCTCACCGAATCCTCGCTGTCGTTTCTCGGGCTCGGGATACCCGAGCCGCATCCCTCGTGGGGCCGCATGCTGTCGGAATTGGCGGCCGAATACGTGCGCGTCGCGCCCTGGCTGGTCATCTTCCCGGGCGTCGCCATCAGCCTCGTGGTGTTCGGCACCAATCTGCTCGGCGATGCGCTGCGCGATCTCCTCGACCCGCGCCTGCGCGACTGACGGGCCGCCGGATGACCGTGACGACCAGCGACCGCGACGCCGCCCCGACGAGGGCCGCACCTGCGCCGCCACGCGCCGAAACGCTGCTCGAGGTCGACCGACTGCAGACGTTCTTCACCACGCGCCACGGCGTCGTCAAAGCCGTCGACGGGTTGAGCTTCGCGCTCGCGCCCGGCGAGACGCTGGCGATCGTCGGCGAGTCCGGGCTGCGGCAAGAGCATCACCGCGCTTTCGCTCATGCGGCTGGTGCCCGATCCGCCCGGCCGCATCGTGGGCGGCATCGGTGAAGCTCGCCGGCGTCGATCTCATCGGTCTCGACGAGGAGGCGATGCGCGGCGTGCGCGGCAAGGACATCGCCATGATCTTCCAGGAGCCGATGACCTCGCTCAACCCGGTGCTCACGATCGGCAGCCAGATCGCCGAGGCCGTGCTGCTGCACGAACCCCTCAGCCGCGCGCAGGCGTGGCAGCAGGCGATCGACATGCTCCGGCTGGTGCGCATTTCGGAGCCCGAGCAGCGCGCGAAGGCCTATCCCCACCAGCTCTCCGGCGGCATGCGCCAGCGCGCCATGATCGCGATGGCGCTCGCCTGCCATCCGAACGTGCTGATCGCCGACGAGCCGACGACCGCGCTCGACGTCACCATCCAGGCGCAGATCCTGGCGATCATCCTGGAGCTGCAGCGCGAGCTCGGCACCGCCGTTATCCTGATCACCCACGATCTCGGCGTGGTGGCCGAGACCGCGCAGCGCGTCATCGTGATGTATGCGGGCCGCAAGGTCGAGGAAGCCTCCGTCGAAGACCTGTTCGCCCACCCGCAGCACCCCTATACGCGCGGCCTGATGGCGTCGATTCCGCGCCTGGCGCTCATGCGCGGCGACGACGCCGAAACGGGCGGGCGGCTGCAGGAAATTCCCGGCATGGTCCCGGCCCTGAGCAACCTGCCGGATGGCTGCGTGTTCGCGCCGCGCTGCGCCTTCGCGCAGGACCGCTGCCGGGCCGGCTACCCTGTCTACGAGGAGAAGCGGCCGCGGCCATTGGGCGGCCTGTTGGCGCTCGCAGGAGATTTTCGGGGACCGCGATGGCTGAGGCGGCGAGACGACCCGACGCCCCCCGTGCTGGAGGTGCGCGACCTCAAGCAGCATTTCGCGATCAGCCACGGGTTCCTGCGGCGCGCGGGCGGCCACGTGTTCGCGGTCGACGGCGTGAGCTTCTACGATCGCAGCCGGGCGAGACGCTCGGGCTGGTGGGCGAGTCCGGCTGCGGCAAGTCGACGGTCGGACGCGCGATCCTGCGGCTGATCGAGCCGACCGCCGGCACGCATCCGCTCGGCGGACGCGACATCACCCATCTCACCAAGGCGGAGCTGCGCCCGCTGCGGCCGCAGATGCAGATCATCTTCCAGGATCCGTTCTCCTCGCTCGATCCGCGCATGTCGGCCGGCGACATCGTGGCGGAGCCGCTGCGCGTGCACCGGCCCGCGCGCGGCCGCGAGCTCAAGCGCACCGTCGCCGAGCTGTTCGACCGCGTCGGGCTTGCGCAAGGCGCAGATGGACGGCTTCCCGCACCAGTTCTCCGGCGGCCAGCGCCAGCGCATCGGCATCGCGCGCGCGCTCGCGCTCGAGCCCGAAGCTGATCGTCGCCGACGAGCCGGTCTCGGCGCTCGACGTCTCGATCCAGGCGCAGGTGCTCAACCTGATGATGGACCTGCAGCGCGAGCTCGGGCCTCGCCTATCTGTTCATCTCGCACAACCTCGCGGTGGTCGAGCACATCAGCCACCGCATCGCCGTGATGTATCTCGGCCGGATCGTCGAATACACCGACAAGAAGACGCTGTTCGTCCGGCCGCTGCACCCCTACACCGAAGTCGCTGCTGCTGGCGGTGCCGGTGCCCGATCCGACGCGTCAAGCGGCAGAAACGCGTGCTGCAGGGCGACGTGCCGAGCCCGATCAACCCGCCGTCCGGATGCCACTTCCACACGCGCTGCCCCTACGCGGTCGAGCGCTGCCGGGTCGAGTCGCCGGAGCTGCGCGAGGTCAAGCCTGGGCAGTGGGTGGCGTGCCATTTGAGATAGCGCATGATCCCGAAAAGTTGACAGACTTTTCGGACAAGATCATGCGCAAAGCCAAGAACCCGACAACGCGCGCTATTCGACGGATAGCCCTACGGCTTTCACCATCGTCCCCCACTTGGCGACCTCGTCGCGGAAATAAGTCTCCGTGTCGGGTAGCGTCCGCACGCGCGTCTGCATGCTGAAGGTCCGCAGCCGGGCCTCCGTCTCGGGCTCGCGCACGATCTCATTGATCACCGCATTCAGCTTGGTGGCGATCGCGGGGTCGATCCTGGCGGGCGCGAACACGCCGACCCAGGTCTCGGCGACGAAACCGGGAAAGCCGCCCTCGCCATAGGTCGGAATATCCGGGAACTCGGGCACCCGCTGCGGGCTCGCCACCGCGATCCCGCGGATGGTGCCGGAGCGGAACTGGGCCGCATAGCCGGGCAGCGTGCCGACCAGCACCTGGACGTGGCCGCCGAGCACGGCGTTCACCGCCGGCGCGCCGCCCTGGAACGGCACGTGCACCGAATCGATCTTGGCGAGCATCTTGAAGAAATAGGCGGCCGCCACATGCGACGCGGTGCCGACGCCGGCGCTCGCGTAGTCGAACGGCTTCGCCCGCCCCGCCTGGATCACGTCGCCGAGCGTCTTCGCCGGATCGGTCGGCTTCACCGACAGCGTCTCGGGCGCGCCCGCCGGCAGGGCGATGGCCTTGAGATCGGTCGCCGCGAAGATCTTGTTCTTGTAATAGGTGTCGTTGACCGCGACGCTGCTGGTCGTGACCAGCAGCGTGTAGCCGTCGGGCGCCGCGTGCGCCACGCTCGCCGCCCGCGATGTTGCCGCCGGCGCCGCCGTGGTTCTCGACGACGACGTTCTGGCCGAGTCGCTCGCCCAGGCGGGTCGCGAGGATGCGGGCGAAGCTGTCGGCGTACCCACCGGCCGCGAAGGCGACGATGAGGGTGATCGGCCGCGTCGGGAAATCCTGCGCCGCTGCCGGCCGCGCCAGCGCGGCCATCGCCAACGCGAGGGCCGCGACGCGATACCATGAGGTTGCCGGCATGAAATGTCCCCCGTGCGTCTTCGGTTCAGCTTTGCAGCCTGCCGCTCATTTGGCAACGATGGCCGGTCGGGTGCGCGGGCGGATTGTCCCGGATTGCGCTTCGCGCCGTCCCGGCTGCGCTCGTTCAATCCTCGCCGGTCGCCCGCAAGTATTCCGCCAGGCCTGGGCCGATGTTCGGCACGAACAGCTCCTCGACGCTCATGCGCCGCCGCGACAGTTTCTGCTCGTCGAGATAGCTGACCAGCGCATCGAGCGTCGGGCGGCTGCCTTCGATCGAGTAGTCCCAGATCTGCGGCCCGAAAATCCCGCGCGTCGCCTCCGTCTCCTGGATCACCCATGGGAGGCTCACCGCCAGCGCGTCCGTGTCGTACATCGACCGGTAGGCCATGTCGCGCGCGCGGCAGAACGCGTGATAGAGGCTCACGGCGAGCCAGGGCTTGCGCTCGTAAAGGCTGGTTTTCAGCACCAGCGTATGCATGATCGGGAAGATGCCGGTCTTCCGGTAATACGCGATTTCCACCTGGCGCGAATCCCGAAACAGCCGCCGGACGGTCTTGCCGAGCCCGCCCGGGATCATCACCGAGGCGAGTGCGTCGATCTCGCCGCGCTCGAGCATCTGTTCCAGCGTGGTATCGGCCCGCATCGGCTCGAGCCGGATGCCCGCGGGCGGCTTGATGGCGCGGATCGGCTTGCCCACCACCCACGCAATGTCCTCCGGCGCCACCCCGTGCTCGTGCGTCAGGAAGCCGCGCACCCATACGGCCGCGGTCATCTGATAGTCGCCCACGCCCACGCGCTTGCCCTTGAGGTCCTCCGGCCGCTCGATCTTCGAGTCGGCCCGCACATAGAGCGCCGAGTGGCGAAAAACCCGCGACGGAAAGACCGGGATCGCGATGAAGCGCGTGTCGCCTTCCGAGCGCAGGATCGTATAGGACGAGAGCGACATTTCGGACGCGTCGAACTCGCCGTGATTGAGCATGCGCCAGAAGGTCTCGCCCGGGCGCAGCGGAATGAACGTCAGCTCGACGCCCTCGGGCTGCACCCGGCCGTCGATGAGCGGTTGGGTACGGTCATAGCGCCCGCAGGCGAGGGTCAGCTCGAGTTTTTTCATGAGATGAAGATCGGTTTCCTGTCATTGCGAGCCCTCGGGTCTTGCCTTCGGCGAGCCCAAGGACAGGCTCCACGACGCAATCTCCTCCGTACGCGCTTGTGGCCGAGATTGCTTCGCTTCGCTCGCAATGACAACGCCCAAGTCCCTACAAAATGATGCTCGGATTGCGGATGCACTGGTCGCAGTCGATCAGGTTCACCTGCTTGGCCTGGATCTTCCAGCGCCTCGCGCGTCGCGCACGACGCGGTGCCCGGCCCAGCCGGTCAGCACGCGGGTCTCGTCGCCCCAGAACTCGCTGATGAGGAAATTCGAGCGCACCATGCGGGTGTCGGCGCCGTGCGGTGGCGAACACCTCGACATTGGTGACGAGCCGCACCGTGCGCGAGGCCGGCGCCTGCGACCAGGCATAAGCCGGTGCGGAAGCGGTAGATGCGGTCCTCGAGCCGGCGGCGGTCGTCGAACATCACCGAAATCTCGCGCCGCGGATCGCCGGCGCTCGGGCGTCGACGGCACCCAGTAGATGCATTCCGGCGCGTAGCAGCGCGAGCCAGTCGTCGTAGCGCAGCTGGTCGAGCAGGCGCGCCTCGCGCTCCAGCAGCCTGCGGAACTCGTCGCGCACGGCCAGATCGGTGACCGCGCGCGCGTCGTCCTGCCAGTCGGAGAAATTCGCGATCAGCTCGCGATAGAGCGCGTCGTTGACGTAGTACGAGCTGCGCGACGGATTCGTGCGCGGCTTGCGTCGTCATCTCACGGCTCCCGCTGGATCGCGAGATTCGGGCGCGCCTTCATCAGCCGCTTCCATTCCTTGAAGTGCTCGCGCATGAACGCCTCGTCGGTGGCGGGCGCCGTGATGCTGCCGTCCTCGTGGGTCTTGATGCGGTCCGGGAATGCCGAGGCCGCGGTTCATGTAGACCCACTCGTCCTCCGGCGCCATCGAGGCCGCGCTGGATCTGCTCGAAATTGGCGACGTCGTCGACCTCGCCGAAATTCGGGAAACCCCTCCTGCGTGCGCATGCGCAGCGCATTGATGTCGGTGCACCGCGTCGCCGAGCTCGCCGTCCGCGTCGACGATCATGGTGCCGTACCAGATCGCGTTGGTCTCGTCGACGCTGACCGGCTCGAACACCTGGATGTGGTTGCCGAGCAGCGAGAAATTCGGGAAACACGTTGATGTTGACGGGCTCGGAGCCCGCGAGATCGAGCAGCGCGAGCGCGCGGTCGCCGTAGCGCCGGATGAACTCGGCCTCGTAGTGCTCCATGCCGGGATGCGCCGACTCCAGCGCCCACAGCCCGCCCGGGCCGCTTCTCGAGGTTCGGCCGCTTGTCCTTGAAGTGATTGCCGTGGCCGGTGTAGCGCATGTACATCGGCAGGCTGTCGGGCGAGTTGCGGTAGTAGGACATGCCCTTGGCGTTGTCGCCGGCGAAGCGGTTCTCGGTCTCCAGCAGCGAGCGGTGCGAATAGGCGACGTGATAGCCGTCGCACGAATTGTCGTAGGCGAGCTTCCAGTTGCCCTTGTACTTGATGCCGGTTGGCTTCGCACACCACGACCTTGCCGCCCGGATTGCGGTCGAGCCATTCGTCGATGACCGTGCGCGATCGGGCCGAGATGCTCGACCAGCGGCAGCGCATCCAGGTTGAGCGTGCCGAAGATGAAGCCGCGATAGGACTCCACGCGCGGCACCTGCGCGACGTTGTACTTCGGATCGCGCAGGTCGGCGGCGTAGCCCTCGGGCCATGGCACGCCGCGCAGCTTGCCGGTGTTGAGGAAGTTCCAGCCGTGATAGGGGCACTGGAACGACTTGGCATTGCCCTTCTCGCAGCGGCACAGCGTGGTGCCGCGATGGGTGCAGCGGTTGTACAGCGCGCGGATCTTGCCCTCGCCGTCGCGCACGATGATGAGCGGGCGCAGGCCCATGCGACGCGTGATGAAGTCGTTGTCGTTGCGGGATCTCGCTCTCGTGCGCGAGATAGGTCCAGGTGCCGCCGAAGATGTGCGTCATCTCGGCTTCGAAAATGGCGGGATCGGTGTAGATCAGCCGATGCGCGCGGTCCTCCTGGACCAGGTCGATCCCAATCGTAGAGCGCGGTCCCGCCGAGCCGGCTGGGCGCCGGACCGATCTTCTCGAGCGCCGTCATGACGTGCTCCTCTTATTCCGTCCTGGCCAGCGAAGCGAAGCAATCCCGGCAATTGGGCCCGCGACGGAGCTGCTTAGCCTTCGCTCGCAACGACCCTTCACTAGAAGAAATCGAAATACTCGTTCTGCTCCCATGCGCTCGGTTCGTCGCTCCGTGCGGCGCATCCGCGCTTCTTCGAGCGAACGCTGATAGCGGCCGGCCTCGGTGCGCTTGAGCGTGACGAAGTAATCGATGAACGTATCGCCGAGCTCGCGGCGGAACAACGGCTCCTTGTCGAGCGCGTCGAGCGCCTCCGGCAGGCTCTTCGGCAGCATGGTGCGCTCGGCCGCATAGGGCTCGTCGTCCGGCGGCGGCGGCAGCAGATCTGCCGTCGATGCCGGCGAGCCCGGCGACGACCTGCGACAGCGACGTAGAGATAGGGATTGGCCGCCGGCTCGCCGACGCGGTTCTCCATCCGGGTGGCGGGATCGCCCGGCGCCGCCCAGCACGCGGACCATGACGCCGCGGTGGTCGTAGGCCCAGGTCGCGCGATCGGGCGCCAGCGAGTTCGGCCGGAAGCGCCGGTAACCGTTGACGGTCGGCGTCGCGAACGCCGTGCCGGGCGCCGCGTAGTGCGAGCAGGCCCGCCGAGGTAGGAGCGGCCGAGCCGCGACAGCGGCTCGGCCGCGCTCTCCGGCATCAACAGATTGACGCCGCTCGCCGCATCGACCAGCGACTGATGCAGATGCCAGCCGCTCGCATAGTAGCCCTTGAGCGCCGGCCGGCACATGAAGGTCGCGAAATAGCCGAGCCGCCGGCAGATCTGGCGCGTCGCGGTGCGAAACAGCAGCACGTTGTCGGCCGCCTCCAGCGCATCGGCGCGGCGCAAATGTGCATTCGACCTGTCCCGGGCCCCCACTCGTTCTCGATCGAGCGCAGGCCGAGCCCGAGCTTCGTCGAAGGCGTCGCCGAGCGCGCCGAACACCGGCTGCATCAGGTCCATGTTGGATTCGGAATGGTAATGATAGCCGGGCTCGGCCGGCCACGTGCCGGATCGGACGGCCGCGCGTGCCCGGCGCACCGACATTCTCGTCGGTCAGATGATCCTCGGCCACGCGCAGCAGGTACCACTCGATCTCCGTGCCCGACCACGCAACCGTAGCCGTGATCGCGCGAGGCGGCGAAGCGCCGTGCGCAGAAGCTGGCGCGGCGCGAACGGGAACGGCCGCCCATCGTTGAAATATTCGTCGCACAGAATCCAGCCGACGCCCGGCGCCCAGGGCAGCGTGCGGAAGGTCGCGGGGTCGGGCACGATGGTGAGATTGGGCGAGCCCGTCATCTCGTCCATCCCCATGCCGCCGCCGCGGGTGAACGACGCAAAAACGCGCGCGCCGGCGGAATCGAGCGTCGTGGTGGCGACCCCGATGTTGTGGCCGGCCGTCAACGCCGCGAGGAAAGCCGGGATGGTCAGTGTTTTCGCACGCGCATAGCCGTGGGCGTCTCCCCACGCGAGCCTGACATATTGGAGCTTGTCCGCCTCCAGCCGGCGTTTGATCTCCTCCGCCCGCCGCCTTTGCGCGTCGGTCCACAATCCGTGCTTTTCGATAAACGGGGTTCGCGCGTTCATGCTCGATCAACTGCAATGCGCCAAGTACCGAATCCAGAGTGCGTGAAAAGTAGCCCGCGACCGCAATCACTTTCAGCCCCCGGCAGCGGGTCGGAGCTGGGCCGGCGCTACGAACCGACCGCAGCGGCCTCTCGGTCGTCGGCCGTAGCGCCGGCGCTTAAAGGCGTCCGAGGAGCATCAGAATGACCACGATGATCAGGATGGTGCCGATGATGCCGACGCCGCCGTGACCATAGCCGTAGCCGTAGCCGCCGAAGCGGCCACTGAACCCACCGAGCAGGAAGATGACAAGGATAATGACCAGGATGAGTCCGAGCGACATGGTGCTGTCCTTTCGAGAATTTGCGAGGACGTAATTTGCCGACCAAAATCGGGAGAACGAGGCGGCGTTTAGTTTAACCCAGATCAACGGCGCCGTGTAGGCAGGGGTTCGCAACGCGAAAACGGCCCCGCGCGCGGGACCGTTTCCGTCTCAATTCGTGCTCAGTCGCAGCGACGCTCCCGGCGCGTCATCGTGCGGCCGTCGTCGCGTTCGACCGTGGTGGTCACCATGCGGCAATGGTCGCGCGGGCCGACACTGATGCCCCCCGGGCCGACACCGACGGTGACATCCGAATCCCGCCGCCGCTCGCGATAACCCCGCTCCTCGCGTACGTCGCGGTCGCGACCCACCTGCACCTCGACGCCCATCTGAGCGATTTGCAGATTTTCCGCCTTGGCCGGAGCGACTCCGGCAAACGAGGACGCGGCGGTGAAAACGGCAGCCGCCGTCGCCGCGGCAAGCGCGATTCTGATCATCTTAGATACCTCTGTTCGAAGCCATGGGGTGAATGTGGAACGTCAACGACGAACCAGCAAAAAAGTTCCACGCGCATCACGGACTTCCGCAGAACATGCGCGCGACGAATGAATCTGCAGCGCTTTCCGAATCAAATGGCCCGCTCGGAAATCGCCACGCGTCAGTCTGCTCACCACAGGTGCGAAGTCTATCCGGCGCCCGGGTCCTCATGCGCGCTCTGTGCACCGCCCGCAAACAGATTGCCGATCAACGACGGCAGGATGCCCGGGATCTCCTGCGGCCGGAACGGGATCGGGCGGCAAAGACCCATGGTCACGAGGCCGAGCCGGGCCATGCGCTGCGCCGCATACACGGATTCGGCCGCGCTCGCCGCCACCCGCTCGGCTACGGCACCGGCGATATGCTGGGTGAGCGTGGCGGCGGCGAGGTCGACAGCGCCGAGTTTTCCGGCTTCGACCATGAGCCGCCGCAACAGATGGATTGTGGCGGAAGCCGTCGGCCGGTGCCCGTAGCAAGCCGCGATCTCGCGCACCATGCGTATGCTGCAGGCGATGAAAAACAGCGCGTCGGTGATCGCGGTCGGGCTGATGGCCGTGATGCCGAAGGCGCGCGCGCCGGCACGGCGCACGATCGCCTCGGCGCGCCGGTCGAATGTCGTCATCACGGTCTGCGACAGAAGCTCCAATTGCTGCGTCGGCGAATGGTGGCGCTGCAGCTTGCGCTGAAAAGCCTCGATCGCGGTCTTGCTCTCGTGGTCCTTGGGGATCACCGCAAGCACGCCGCGGATCGCATCCTGCGTGTCGGCCGGCCGCATGGTGTCGAACTGCCCCGCGATCCGCCGCTGGTTGGCTTCCACGCTCTGGAGGGAAAGGAAGCTCTTGAGCTCGCGCCCGATCACCAGCCCGGCGCCGGCGACGCCGGCGGCGGCCGCGGCGCTCGCCACCCATCCGAGCGCGGCGCTGTGCGCAAAGGCCGATGCGATCCAGAGATACAGATCAACGCCGGCCCAGCCCAGGAAGGCGGCGCCCATGCCGATCACACCGAGCTTCACCGCGCGGCTGCTCCGGCGCAGCCGAGCCGGTCCGGCCGGCGCAAGCTGCGGCCCGACGGGCGAGGCCGGGACGATGCGCCCGGTCTGGGCTGTCTCTAACACCCGCGGCGCCAATGCGGCGGCATGGCGCCCGCCCTCCTCCTGGAACGCTTCCGTCATGAGGACGCGCGGACCCGCCACGTCGTCAGGCCCGCCGCGGTTCGACTGATCGCTCATCGCAGTCGGTCCCCGATGAGATAGTCGAGCGCCAGATCGAGATTGATGTGCGCGACGCCGTCCACCGGCGACACGTCGATGACCGGCGGCTCGAACACCGGTATGTTGAGAAACGGCTTGCCCCAGGCCTCCGGCCGCGGCGGACGGATCGGCACATTGCCGACGAAAAACTTGGCCTTGTTGGCGCGGCCGACCGGCCTGCCGACGACGACCTGCACACGATGCCCGTCGATCTCCTGAGTGTCCTCGTCCGTCGAGACGACCGACGCCAGCGCCGCCACGTCCATGCCGGCACTGTGGCTCGCGATTTCGAGCGCCGGCAGCGCCGCCATGTTGCGCAAGAGCGCGGCGAGGTGGTCGCGCTGCACCTCGGGCACGTGGTCGGCCTTGGTGGCGGCAAGCAGCACCTTCTCGATGCGGACGCCGCGTAACAGCCGCATGATGATGCCGCTGTGCCCATAGCGGAAGCTTTCCAGGATCGCCTCGATGGCAAGCCGCGTATCCTCGAACGCCTCGCGGCCGGCCAGCAGCGCGCCGAGGACGTCCACCAAGACGATTTGCCGCGAATAGTTGCGGAAGTGCTGGTCGTAAAATCGCATAACCACTTCGTTCTTGTAGGTCTCGAAGCGCTGCTCCATCAGCGCGCCAAGCGTGCCGTCGCCTTGGCGTTCCACACCGTCGGGGATATCGAGCGGAGCGAACCACAAATACGGTCGTTCGCCGAGCGACCCGGGCTCGAGGAATTTGCCGGGCTGGAGAAAGGTCAGACCGTGCTGGTTGCGTGCCGCCAGCAGCAGCTGGCGGTAAAGCTCGTGCGCTCGCCTCGCCTCTTCGTCTCCTGCCGCAGAATCATGCCGATGATCCGACACATAGGCGAGGAAATCGCGCCCGACATCGGCACGCAGGCCGCGCCGACAGAGCCGCAATGTGGCGCGCGACCAATCGGCATAGCTTTGCGTCAGCAGCGGCAGATCGAGCAGCCATTCACCGGGGTAGTCGACGATCTTGAGCCGCAAGGTCGCGGCGCCGCCCCCGACCCGGCCGAGCAGGAAACCGAGCGCGCCAGTCGGCACGAAGCGAATGTCGATCTCTATTTCGCTGATGTCGGTCGTGCGCGCCGGCCACTCGGCAGGAGTACCCGCCATCCGTTCGATATTTCGCCGATAGGGAAAGCGCGCCAGGCGATCCGTCTTGCGGCTGTCGAGCCTGGCCGCAATCAGCCGGCCTTCTCCAACCACCCGCAAGAGCGGCATGCGATGCGGCTGATGCAGCGCGCTGAGCAGATTGTGCACAAGGCTGGTGATGAAGACCGTCTTGCCGGAACGGTTCAAGCCGGTGACCGCGAGCCAGACGGTCGAGCCTTTGGCGAGCTCGGCGAGGTCGGCCACACCTGCGACCCAATCGAAAAGGGCAGTCCCCGCACGCTCGAGCTTCGACATGCCAGGATGCCTACAGCACCCCGCTCAATCCCAAATAGGGAAGCAGCCGCTGCAGGATCGCGGCGAGACAGATCAACACGACCAGGATCTTGAGCAGGTTTGCGAGCCGTCCATCCCGAACGAATTTGTCGATGACCCAGAACAAGACCGCGCCGACGACGCAAATGATCAGCACATTAATGAGGACCAAAAGCATGATGACCTCCTGTGACGCGTGCCTTCGCGCGCGCCAGCCAACTTAACCCGGAAGGACAGGGCGCGGGAAGCCGACATGCGGGGCTCCATGGACGCGCCTCACCTCGAGCTTCCGGCGCTCACGTCGCCGACTGCAAGGCGCGCGCAAACGTCTTCGGCAGGCCGGCCTGCGCGATCATCCCGCCGACGCGCTCCTGCGGAAGCCACTGCGCCACGCGCTCGCGCAGCGCCACCAGCTTTTCGATGTCCAGGCCGGTATCGAAGCCGAGCGACTCGAGCAGAAACGCGCAGTCCTCGGTATCGATATTGCCGCTCGCCCCGGGAGCGAACGGGCAGCCGCCGAGGCCTCCGATCGAGGCATCGAAACGGGTGATGCCGGCATCCACCGCCGCGCTGACATTGGCGAGGCCGAGCCCGCGGGTATCGTGGAAGTGGGCATAGATCGGCTTGTCGAAGATCGCCGCGGTGGCGGAAAAAATCCGCCGCACCTGCCGCGGGTTGGCATAGCCGACCGTGTCCGCCAGCACGATCTCGTCGCTGCCGGCCGCCGCAAGGCTTTCGACCAGCCGCAGCACTTGCGTCTCCGGCACGTGTCCCTGGATGGTGCATCCGAACGTGGTCGCGATGCCGCCCACCACCTTGGTGGCGAGCCCGCGGGCTTTGCGCTCCGCGATGATGCGGCCGAAGTCCTCGACGGATTCCTTCGTGGTCCGCCGCACATTGGCGAGATTGTGCGCCTCGCTGGCAGAGAGCACGAAATTGATCTTGTGGACGCCGGCATCGAAACCGCGCGTCGCGCCTTTGAGATTGGGCACCAGGGCGGCCACGGTCAGGCCGTCGATCTCGACGGCCGCCTGCGCCACCTCGGCGGCGTCGGCGAACTGCGGCACGACGCTCGGCGGCACGAACGACGTCACCTCGACCTCCGCGAGGCCGGCCGCCACCTCCTGGCGGCACCAGGCGATCTTGCGCTCGGTCGCCAGGAACGATTTCACCAATTGAAGGCCGTCGCGGAGCCCGACCTCGCGGATAGTGGCGTGCGGACGCATTGTGCCTCTCAGTTTCCCTTGAACGCCGGACGGCGCTTTTCGTTGAACGCCAGAATGCCTTCGCGCCGGTCCTGGGTCGGCGGCAGACGATTATAGGCCTGGATCTCGAGCAGCATGCCGTTGGCGAGCGACAGGTCGAGCCCATGATGGATGGCGTGCTTGGCCTGCCGCACCGCAATCGGGCCGTTGGCGGCGATCTTCTGCGCGATCTCCAGAGCGTCGCCCGACAGCTTGTCGGGCTCGCAGACCCGGTTGACCAGGCCCCATTGCGATGCCTCGTCGGCCGAGAAAGCATTGCCGCTCATGATCAGCTCCTTGGCGCGCCGCTCGCCCACGGCGCGCGCCAGATTCTGGGTGCCGCCGCAGCCCGGCATGATGCCGAGCGTGACTTCGGTGAGAGCGAAGCGCGCCGTGCGCGACGCATAGATGAAGTCGCAGCCAAGCGCGATCTCGAGGCCGCCCCCATAGGCCGCGCCGTTCACGGCCGCAATGATGGGAATCGGACAGTCGATGATGGCGCGGATCATCTGCTCGAAAATCAGATGCTGCGCCTGCCACTGCGCATCGGTCATCCCGTTGCGTTCCTTGAGGTCGCCGCCGGCGCAGAACGCGCGCTCGCCTGTGCCCGAGAGGATGATGCAGCGGGCCTGCTGCGGATCGGCATTGAGGCCCGAGAACAGGGCGAGCAGGTCGCGCCCCATTTGCGTGTTCAACGCATTGGCGGCCTCCGGCCGGTTGAGCAGGACTGCGCAGAATGCCGCCGTCGAGGGTCTGGGTTTGAAGCGTCTCGAACGACTGATCCATGCCGATTCCTTTTCGGGCGCTTGCGGGCCGGCCCGCGACCCCGACTTTCTACTGCGGCCACAGCCGCGCCGCAGCAGCTTTCTCGTCCAGCACGAGGGTCTTCAAGCCGTGCGCGTGCCGAGCAACCCCACCAACCTCGCCGGCGACACCGGATATTCCTCGATGCGCACGCCGAACCGCGCGAGCGCGTGCTCGACCGCGGAGACGATCGCGGCGGCGGCCGGCACGCAGCCGGCTTCGCCCACGCCCTTGACGCCGAGCGGATTGAGCGGCGAGGGATATTCCACCAGCGTGACCTCGATCTTGGGGACCTCGGTCGCGCCCGCCAGCAGATAGTCGGCGAAGCGTGGTGGTGACCGGCTGGGCGCCGGCGTCGTAGCCCATCCATTCGAACAGCGCGTTGCCGATGCCGTGCACGGTGCCGCCGACCACCTGGCCTTCGACGATCATCGGGTTGATGACGCGGCCGCTGTCGTTGACCACGACATAGCGCAAGATCCGCACGCCGCCGGTCTCGACGTCGACGTCGACCTCGACCGCATGACAACCGCCCCCATAGGTGAGCGCGCTCGGCATGAAGTTCTGCAGGCTTTCGAGCCCGGGCTCGAAAGTGCCCGGCATGGCGTAGCCCGGCACGCCCGACACCGCTTCGGCGATCTCGCGCAGCGAGAAGCCGCTGCCGCGTGCGCCGGCGATCTCGATCCGCCCGTCGCGCATCTCCAGATCGGCGGGGCTCGCCTCCAAGAGATGCGCCGCCACCTTGAACGCCTTCTCGCGCACCGCAACCGCCGCGAGATGCACCGCCGAGCCGGCGGTCACGGTCTGGCGGCTGGCGAACCCGCCCTGCCCGTGCGGAATGACCGCGGTGTCGCCCGCCGTCACGCTGACCTCGTCGGGCGAGACGCCGAACTGCTCGGCGCAGATCTGCGCGAGCGCGGTCTTGATGCCCTGCCCCATCGGCATCGCGCCGGTATAGACCGAGATGCGCCCGGAGCGGCCGATGCGCACGATGCCGGACTCGAACGGTCCGCGGCCCGTGCCCTTGACGCCGATTGCCGATGCCGATGCCGAGATGGCGGCCGCGCGAGCGCGCATCGTTCTGGCGCGCCGCGAAGCCCGCATAGTCGATCGCCGCGAGCGCGCGCTGCCAGACAGGCCGGGAAATCGCCGCTGTCGAGCGTGACGGGCGAGCCCGAGCGCGTCTTGAGCGGCGTCACATAGGGCATGCGCTCGGGCGGCACCAGATTGCGCCGCCGCACCTCGGCACGGTCGAGGCCGAGCTCTGCGGCGATCCGGTCGAGCAGGCGCTCCATCGCGAACGCGCCTTCCGGATAGCCGGCGCCGCGCACCGGCATGGTGGCCACCTTGTTGGTCTCGACCACCTGCACCAGGAGATCGTAGGCCGGCAGGATGTAGGGGCCGGGCAGCGCCGTCGAGGCGTTGTACGGCAGGTTGATTCCCTGCGGCGTGTAGGCGCCTTCGTCGTGGATCATGCGGCCGCGCACGCCGAGCAGACGGCCGTCGCCGTCGCACGCGGCCTCGACGTCCCAATACTGGTCGCGCTCCTGCACCGCCGCGAGGAAATGCTCGCGCCGGTCCTCGATCCATTTGATCGAGCGCGCCGCAGCTTGAGGCATGCGGCCGCGACCGCGACCTCCTCGGGATACATCACGAACTTCGCCCCGAACCCGCCGCCGACGTCGGGCGCCACCACCCGCACCTGGTTCTCGTCGAGCCGCAGCAGCAGCATCAGGAACGCCCGCACCTCGTGGGCGAGCTGGGTCGACGACCACACGGTCAGCCGCTCCTCGTTGGGGTCGTAGGTCGCCAGCACGCCGCGCCCCTCGATCGAATGGGCGCCGCCGCGATGCTGCTTCAGGTTCACGCTCACCCGATGGGGCGCGCGCGCAAACGCCGACGCCACGTCCCCATAGGTCTGGCTGAACTCGACCATCACGTTGCTCTTGCGTCCGCGATGCGCCAGCGGCGCGCCGGGCGCGAGCGCCAGCCGGCAGTCGGAGACCGCCGGCAGCGCCTCGTAATCGACCGCCACCCGGCCGGCCGCATCCTCGGCGACGTAGCGCGTGTCGGCGACCACGATCGCGACCGCCTCGCCGACGAACGCGACCTCGTCCTTCGCCAGCACGAAGGGGGTAATGTCGGGCGGCAGCTGGGCGGTGCGAAACTGCAGCGGCAGCCGCTCCTGCGCGAGCTGCGGCTTGAGATCGTCGAGGGTGAAGACCGCATGCACGCCCGGCAGCGCACGCGCGGCGCGCGTGTCGATCGAGCGGATCAGGGCATGCGGATGCGGGCTGCGCACGAACGCGGCTTCGAGCGTGCCGGGAAAAACCAGGTCGTCGACGAAGCGGCCCTGCCCGCGCAGCAGCGGACCGTCCTCGCGCCGGCGCAGCGGCTTGCCGATGTAAAGGGGTTCGGACATGAGCCCGCGAGCCAAACTGATTTCGCGGGCGAATTCAACCGTCGTCGTTCACCTCTCCCCGCTTGCGGGGAGAGGGAGCTCGCCGAGTTCGCGGCGAGCACAACATGCCCCCCTCACCCGTCGGTCGGCGCGGCGCGAAACAATTGCACGAATTTCTCCAGCTCGCCGAGGCCCACATCGGACACCGCCCAATAGGAAACGCCGCCGTCGCTCCATCCAATCACGTGGTAGCCGTCGGCCACGCGCTCGCGCGGCGGCGCGCCCAGGCCCTGGGTCGCGGTCACGCTGATGAGATGCTTTTGATAGCGATAGACCAGCGACGGCACCGGCGTTCTTGCGATCACGTCGATGCGCCCCCCGACCAGCGGAAACCCGTGGCTCGCGAGGTCGACCACGCGCGGCGCCTGCGCGATGCGTCCGTTGAACCACGGCTTGACGGTGTGGCGGTCGGACGAGGCGATGTCGAACGGCTGCGCCCCCATCAGGGCCCGGATATGGCTGCCGACCACCTCGTCCTCGACCAGGCCGGCCCGACCGGGCGCCAGCACCGACCAGGTGGCGGCCGCCGATACGATCACCGCGACCGCCAGCGAGGCGGCGAGCGCGCTCCAGGTCGGCTGCGCGGCGCGCCGCCGCAATCCGACCGCGCTCTCGATGCGCCTGCGCAATGCCGCCGGCGGCAGCGCCGCGGGCTTGAGCTGCTTCATCGCACGCCGCAACGCCTCGATGCGGTCGCGCTCGGCCGCAAGCCGCGGGTCCGCCGCCATGCGGCGCTCGAAGCGCGAGCGCGTTGGCCGGGTCGAGCTCGCCGTCGCAATAGGCGTGCACGAGCAGGAATGGATCGTCCGCTTGCGTCATCCCATGTCCTTTCCCAACTGCGCCATCAGCCGGCGGCGGGCGCGCGCGAGTCTCGACATCACGGTTCCGATCGGCACGCCGGTGATCTCGGCGATCGCGCGATAATCGAGGCCCTGCACGTCGCGCAGCACCAGGGTCTCGCGGAATTCCTCGGGCAGCGCGCCGATCGCCGCCTCGAGCCGCGCCGCGTCGGCGCGTTCGATCAGCGCCGCTTCCGGCGAGGACGGCCCGAGACGGTCCCATGTCGGCTTCGGCTCCGCCTGGTTCCACCAGTTCGACATTCTCGACGGCGACGAGCCGCGGGTCGCGGTGCTTCCTGAGCCACGTGAAGGCGGTGTTGCGCACGATGCTCAGCACCCAGGCGCGGGCATTGACGTCGCCGAAGCCCGCGATCCCGCGAAAGGCGCGCAGGCAGGCCTCCTGCACGATGTCCTCCGCGTCGCTGTCGTTGCGCGCCAGCCAGCGCGCAAGCGCATAGGCATCGCCGAGATGCGGCAGCACCACATTGGCAAAACGCGTCCTCTCGTCGCTCACCGCGCCTCCACCCGGCGCGAAGCCGCACGGCTGTCCATGAATGACTGAGGGACGGTCACGTTTATTCCCGTATTTCCGGGCTCCTATTCGGGGCTTGGGCAACAACCCGCCACGGCGGCTGTGCCGGTCTCCCGTCAAACCCCCCGACCCCCGTCCCGTCTCACATCGGCCAGTCCCTCATGGACACGGGCCGGCATCAGCGGCCCGACCGCTAAGCCGGCGACGCGAGAGCGGTTTCCAGCAGGCTCTTGCACTCGATCAGTCGGTCGAGGGTCGAGCGCAGCCGTTTGGTGTCCTCGGCGCCAAGTCCGGCCGGCGCGGGCCGCGCCATGGCGGGCGCGGAACGCCGCCCGCCCAGCCGCATATGCGGAACCTGGTCGTCGGAGCCAGGTGATTCGTCGTCGGCGCCCCCCGCCTCTTCGGTCGCCCCCATGGCGGGCCACAAGCCGAACCGGCCGCGCTCGCCCTCCTGGGGCTCCATGCCGCGCCCGACCGGCGGTTGCGGCGCGCCCTCCTGCCAGACCGCCTGCACGAAGCGGGGTCCCTGCTCGCGCAGGATCCGCTGGACGCCGCGGATCGTATAGCCCTCGCCGTACAGCAGGTGGCGAATGCCGCGCAGAAGATCGACGTCGTCGGGTCGGTAATAGCGGCGGCCGCCGCCGCGCTTCATCGGACGGATCTGGGAAAACCGGCTCTCCCAGAAACGCAGCACGTGCTGCGGCACGTCGAGCTCGTCCGCGACTTCGCTGATCGTGCGGAATGCTTCGGGCGCCTTATTGTCCAAGAACCGCCTCGTTTTTCATGCCTGCGGCCCGCGGCCGCCGTCATCTGCTGCGCTATTTGGCGTCGCCGCCGGAGTCGTTGATTGATGCGCTGCTTGAGGATCGCCGAGGGCTTGAACACCATCACGCGGCGCGGCGAAATCGGAACTTCGGTCCCGGTTTTCGGATTGCGGCCGACGCGCTGACCCTTCTTGCGCACCACGAACGAACCGAACGACGACAACTTCACCGTCTCGCCGCGTTCGAGGCAATCGGTGATTTCCTTGAGCACCAGTTCCACCAGCGCGGACGACTCGGTGCGCGACAGACCGACCTTCTGGTACACGGCCTCGCACAAGTCCGCCCGTGTGACTGTCTTTCCGGTCATCGCCCAGCCCCGATCACGCCAGAGTTCCCGCTTGAAATTCAACGATATGTGCTGGATTACGCTTGGTCAACAGGGGGTTAGGGCATCAATGGGGATGAGGCGCCGCGCCGGCTGCCGGCCCGGACCGCAGGAGAGCACCTCCCAGCCCGCCAGTTCGGCGGGTATTTCGCGAATGTTGCAATCCCGCCAGCCACAATAGCTGCCGACGAATCGGTCGCCGGTTTCCTCACCCCAATCGGAAGCAAGCTGTGCGCTGCGCGCCCTACCAGCGCAGCAGCGTCGCGCCCCAGGTGAAGCCGCCGCCCATCGCTTCCAGCAGGATCAGATCGCCCTTCTTGATGCGCCCGTCGGCGACCGCGACCGACAGCGCGAGCGGG
This sequence comes from uncultured Pseudomonadota bacterium, assembly GCA_963791155.1. Taxonomy (GTDB): domain Bacteria; phylum Pseudomonadota; class Alphaproteobacteria; order Rhizobiales; family Xanthobacteraceae; genus JAVDCA01. The sequence goes on along the minus strand of CAWBRI010000008.1, from coordinate 151,127 downwards.
ATCGAGGCCGCCGACGTGTTGCCGTGCTTGTCGACCGTGATCACGACCTTTTCGGGCGCGATGCCGAGCTTCACGGCGGAAGCGTCGATGATGCGCTTGTTGGCCTGATGCGGCACGAACCAGTCGATGTCGGCGGCGGTGTAGCCGGTCTCGACGAAGCAGTCCTCGGATCACGTCGGTGATCATCGCGACCGCGTGCTTGAACACGTCACGCGCCCTCCATGCGCAGATGGCCGACCGTGCCGGTCGAGCTCGGGCCGCCGTCGACATAGAGCTTGTCCTTGTAGCGGCCGTCGGAACGCAGACGCGAGACGAGGATGCCGCGATCCTCGCGCGTGCCCGGCAGTTGCTGCGCTTCCAGGATCACCGCGCCGGCGCCGTCGCCGAACAGCACGCAGGTGCCGCGATCGTTCCAGTCGAGGATGCGCGAGAAGGTCTCGGCGCCGATCACCAGCGCGCGCTTGAACGTGCCGGCCTTGAGCAGTGCCGTCGACGGTCGCGAGCGCGAAGACGAAGCCCGAGCACACCGCCTGCAGGTCGAACGCCGCGCCCTGGGTGATGCCGAGCCCGGCCTGCACCGTCACGGCGCTCGCCGGAAACGTGTTGTCCGGCGTCGCGGTCGCGAGCACGATCAGATCGATCGACGGCGCCTCGAGTGCGGACGCCGCGAGCGCGGCCGCGCGCCGCCTTGACGGCGAGATCGGACGTGATCTCGCCGGCCGCCGCGATGCGGCGCTCGCGGATGCCGGTGCGCTGGACGATCCACTCGTCCGACGTGTCGACCTTGCGGGCGAGCTCCGCATTGGTGAGGACGTGCTCGGGCAGATAGCGCCCGACGCCGAGAACGACCGAACGCGTTACGCTCACGAGGCGACCCCCGCGACCGCAGGGGCGGCTGCCGACGCGCGTTCCGAGCATGCTGGTTGATCTTGGCGAGCAGCTCGTACCTGACCATGTCGTAGCCGATGATCGACCGCGGCCGCGAAGCCTTCCGCGTCGGTGCCGCCGTGGCTCTTGATCACGATGCCGTTGAGGCCGAGGAAGACCCCGCCGTTGGAGCGGCGCGGATCCATCTTCTCCTTCAGCGCCGCGAACGCCCGGCGCGCGAACAGATAGCCGATCCGCGCCATCAGCGTGCGGCTCATGGCGCTGCGCAGATACTCGGCGAACTGCTTGGCCGTGCCCTCCGCGGTCTTGAGCGCGATATTGCCGGCAAATCCTTCGGTCACGACCACGTCCACCGTGCCTTTGCCGATGTCGTCGCCCTCGACGAAGCCGTGATAGTCGAAGGTGTCGCGCGGCGTCTCGCGCAACATGCGGCCGGCCTCGCGCACCTCGTCGAGGCCCTTGACCTCCTCGACCCCGATGTTGAGCAGTCCGATCGTCGGCCGCTCGAGATCGAACAGCACCTGCGCCATGGCGCCGCCCATCACCGCGAGATCGACCAGGTGGCGCGCGTCGGCGCCGATCGACGCGCCGAGGTCGAGCACGATCGATTCGCCGCGCAGCGTCGGCCACAGCGCCGCGATCGCCGGGCCGTTCGATGCCCGCGCATCGTCTTCAAGTTGAACTTGGCCATCGCCATCAGGGCGCCGGTATTGCCGGCCGACACCGCGACATCCGCCTCGCCTTTCTTCACCGCGTCGATGCGCGAGCCACATCGACGACTTCCAGCGGCCGTGGCGCAGCGCCTGGCTCGGCTTCTCGTCCATCTTGACCGCGACGTCGGTGTGGACCACGCGCGACGACCGCCGCGAGCGCCGGATGCTGCCGGAGCAGCGGCTCGATCACCGCGGCATCGCCGAACAGGATGAACTCGCTGTCCGGATGGCGCGTCAGCGCGACCGCGGCGCCGGGCACGACCACGGCCGCGCCGTGGTCACCTCCCATGGCGTCGAGCGCAATTCGGACCTTCTTCGGCATGGATCGGCGACGGGTCTCTCGGTGGAGGCTCGGTCCGACGCGACCGATGGGCCCGGGCAGCCGGGACAATAGCGTGTCGGCGGACTGAGACAATGGGAGATTTTCTGCCGATTTCGGCCGATTTTCCGGCAATCCGGCGAACCAAGCCGTCCTCGGGTCAGTTTTTCGGCGGTTCCGGCTTCAACTTGGCGAGCACGGCGAACGGGTTGGCGCCGGTCTCCTCGCCCGCGCGTTTGGGCGCATCGAACACCGCCTCGGGCTTACGCGGGTAAGGATCGATCCCGAGCAGCAGGAATTCGGTCGCCACAGCCCCGAGATCGGCGATTCCGTTGACCAGGATCTCCGGTCCATCCGGGGCCTCCGGATCGATCTCGTCGGGCGTCTGATCGGCTTCGGGAAGCGGGTGGGGGTCGGCCGACATGAATACGAGGTCGATCGATTCGCGCACCTCGCTCGTCATCGGCTCAAGCGTCACCACGCAGGTCTGCTCGACCGTGGCCGAGACCATGCCCGCGACCTTGAGAGCCGTGCCCTGTCGCGTCAGGTCGAAGCTGGCCTCCAGGCGCCGCAATGCCGCGACTCCCGCCACGGCGGCCACCGCGGCGCGGGTCGCCTCATCGGCCACAAGGTCGCGATGGAGCCCCGTTTCCGGCACGTCATCGCGCCGCACCCGCACGCTCCAAGGAACCCTGGATGGGATCTTGGATGGAGCTTCAGCCGTCATGGGGCGCCCCTCGGACCAGCCCCGGGATCGTGTCCGGATCCGGGAAAGCTCAGCGCCTCGCCCTTCAAGGCCGCGAGCGGCGTCTCGTCAAGCCGCCGCGCCGCCGCCCGCACATAGGCCGCAAGCCTGCGAGCGGATCCCGACGGCGCCGCCTCCCCAAGCACGTTGCGCGCGAGGGCCACGGCGAGGTCTTGCTCGCCGGCTGCCGCCAGCGCGCGATCGTAAACCTCGAGGCGGCCATAGAAGGCCTCGGCCAGCTTTTGCATCTTCTTCGGCACGGTCAGGTCCCCGACCCCCATCTCACGCAGATTGTGATCCATGTCACGGCAGAACATATCGAAAACACCCTGACCGAGGGACGGCGCCGTCGCGCCCTCGCGGCCGAGCCGGCGGCATAACAGCGCGAGATGGAGCACGATCATGTCGAATCGGCCCTCGGTCGTATCCGGCACGCCGAACCCGAGGTAGAAGCTTGGATGGCGGGCCTGCGCCACGATCGCGCCATAGAGCGCGGCGATGGTGCCGGCCTGGGGATCGCGGCGAAACAGCCGAAAAATCATGATTTCAACTTGCCGTCAGCGTTTTGGCGCATTGAAATCGCGCCGGCGGCGAGTTAGGTCAACGGCCCGGCCGATGCAAGGGGAATGCGGCGCTTGAGTCAACGAGGTCACCACCCACACCGTCGACAGCCGGCGCGCCGGCGCGCGGCTGCCGTCGTGCTCGTGCTCGGCGCGCTGCTCGGCGGCTGCATCACCCAGACCTATCAGCGCGGCTACCTGGTTCCGGAGGGCGCGCTCGATCAGATCCCGCTCGGCGCCTCGCAGGAGCAGGTCCTGATCGTGCTCGGCACGCCTTCGACCGTCGCCACCATCTCGGGCGAGGTGTTCTACTACATCTCGCAGCGCACCGAGCAGACCTCGTTCCTGCCGCAGAAGGAAGTCGACCGGCGCGTCGTCGCGGTCTATTTCGACAAGAACCGCAAGGTCGAGCGGCTCGCCAATTACGGCATCAAGGACGGCAAGATTTTCGACTATATCAGCCGCACCACCCCGTCGGGCGGCCAGGAGCAGAACGCGCTCAGCTACTTGTTCAAGATGTTCAAGTTGTGACCCGCGCCGCGTTCAATCGGCCCGCCTAGCGAACCGCTTGAACATTTCGATGGCATTGTGTCGCTCCATCGCGGCGAACCGGTCGCCCGAGAAATGCGGCATGCGCAACAGGTTCTCCTGCTGCTCGACCACGAAGGATTTTTCCACGAACGGCCAGTCGCTGCCGTAGAAGATGCGGTCGCCGGGGCGAGCGCGGTGAGCGCCGCCATCGGCGCGTCCGCGCCCGACAAGGCCACGTCGAAATAGAACTTGTCGAGATAGGGCGCGACCCCTTCCGGCACGCGCTCGTTGAACGGCCGGCCGGCGCCGAGCCCGGGAAACGGCGGTTTGCGCCCCTTGGTCTCCAGCTCCTCCATCAGGCGCAGCCGCATGCTCAAATACGGCAATGTTCCGCCCGCATGCGCCAGCAGCCATTTGATGGCGGGATATTTGCGCATGAACGCGTGATAGATCAGGTTGGCGGCGACCCGCGTCGTATCGAACGCGTATTCGAGATAGGCCGGCCACATCTGCAGGTTCAGTCCGGCCGGAAAGTAGGCCGGAATGGTCGGATGCATGAAGCATACGACGCCCCGGCGATCCATCTCGGCATAGAGCGGCTCGCATGCCGCGGTCGCCCACATAGACGCCGTTCTGGTGCGACAGCAGGATCACGCCGTCGGCGCCGAGCGTATCGAGCGCGTGGCCCATCTCGCGCAAGGCGCCGTCCACGTCGGGCAATGGCAATGTGGCGAAGAAGCCGAGTCGCTCCGGCGCGCCGGATACGAAACGCGCGAGCGCCTCGTTGACCGAGCGCGTGAGATAGCGCGCATTCGCATCATTGCCGTGATGGACGCCCGCGACCGACAGCGGGTTGACGATCGCGGCATCGATGCCGAGCTCGGCCATCTTCTCGCAGGTCACGGCGGGCCCGTCGTGGCGGCGGAACGGGCGCGAAGGATCGGCCGCGCCCGAGCGGATCAAGGCCTGCTCGTATTCGGGCAGCAGCACGTGGTGGTGGACGTCGATCAGCGCGAGGCTCGACAGCGAACGTTCGGATGACACGTGGCTCATCAGTTCACTTTCATTCCGGATTGCCGCACCACCTCGCGCCACTGCGCGACGGTGCGGCGGATCTCCCGGGCCAGCGCGTCGGGTCCGTCGCCCGCGGGCTCGACGCCGAGCAGCGCGAACCGCTTGACGACGTCCGGATCGTGCAACGCCGAGGCGGCCTGTGCGGCGAGCTTTTGCAACGATCGGTTCGCGGCGTGCCGGCGGGCGCCAGCAGGGCCGTCCAGTTGATCACGTCGAAGTCCTTGAGCGTCGTCGTCTCGGCGACGGTCGGCACGTCCGGCAGCGTCGGCGAGCGCGTCCTGGTCGTCACCGCGATCAGCTTGAGGTCGCCGCGCTCGACATGCGGCACCAGCGGCACCACCATGGAGAACATCGCATCGACATGGCCGCCGAGCAGATCGGTGACCGCCTTGGCCGAGCCCGCATAGGGCACGTCGGTCCACGGCGGCAGGTCCATCTGCTGCTGGAACATGATGCCGGTGAGATGGCTGACCGTCCCGGTGCCGGTCGACGCGACCGTGAGGTCCCTGCCCCTTTGCTTCGCGAGCGCGACGAACTCGTCCATGGTGGCGACGCCGAGATCGCGCCTGACCGCGAGCGCGCCGGGCGCCCTGGCCAGCATGGTGATCGGCGCGAAGCTCGTCGACCGGATCGTAGCCGGGATCCCGGAACGTCGAGGCGTTGGAGGTGAGCGTGTCGGTGACGACGAGGAGCGTGTAGCCGTCGGGCGGCGACTTGCGCCACGTAATTCATGCCGATATTGGTGCTGCCGCCGACCCGCTGCTCGATGACGAAGCTCGCATTCATGCGCTGCCCCAGCGCCTGGGCGAGCGCGCGCGCGACGATGTCGGTGGTGCCGCCCGCCTCGACGGCACGATGAGGCGGATCGGCTTGGAGGGATAGGCATCGGCGTCTGCCGCCCATGCCGGCGCGACATGCGCCGCCAACAGCGGCTTAGCACGACGCCGAAGCGCCGCCCTCCCCGTATTGGGCCGATCATGATCATGTCGCCATTCTGGCTTCCCGTCGATCGTAACACGACGCGGCGCCGAAGTGGCGCCCCAACGAAAGACCCCGCGGCGCGCGCCGCGGGGTCGATCGTTTGCGGCCTTGCGCCTCAGTGCGCCAGCACCGCCAGCAGCAGCAGCGCCACGATGTTGGTGATCTTGATCATCGGGTTGACGGCCGGACCGGCCGTGTCCTTGTAGGGATCGCCGACCGTGTCGCCGGTCACCGCCGCCTTGTGGGCGTCGGAGCCCTTGCCGCCGTAATGGCCGTCCTCGATGTACTTCTTGGCGTTGTCCCAGGCGCCGCCGCCCGAGGTCATCGAGATCGCGACGAACAGGCCGGTCACGATCACGCCGAGCAGCATGGCGCCGACCGCCGAGAACGCCGCCGACTTGCCGGCCGCGCCGCCGCCGGCGATCACGTAGATCGACGAAGTAGACGACGATCGGCGACAGCACCGGCAGCAGCGACGGGATGATCATCTCCTTGATGGCGGCGCGGGTGAGCATGTCGACCGCGCGGCCGTAGTCCGGCTTGCTCGGTGCCCTTCATGATGCCGGGCTTCTCGCGGAACTGGCGGCGCACCTCCTCGACGATCGAGGACGGCGGCGCGGCCGACCGCGGTCATGCCCATCGCGCCGAACAGGTAGGGCAGCAGGCCGCCGAACAGCAGGCCGACCACGACGTAGGGATTGTTGAGCGAGAAATCGGGCGTCACGTCCTTGAAGTAGGTGAACTTCGCCGCGTTCGCGATGAAGAACTTGAGGTCCTCGTTGTAGGCCGCGAACAGCACCAGCGCGCCGAGGCCGGCCGAGCCGATGGCGTAGCCCTTGGTCACCGCCTTGGTGGTGTTGCCGACCGCGTCGAGCGCGTCGGTCGACTTGCGCACCTCCTTCGGCAGGCCCGCCATCTCGGCGATGCCGCCGGCATTGTCGGTGACCGGCCCGAAGGCGTCGAGCGCCACGATCATGCCGGCCAGCGCCAGCATGGTGGTGACCGCGATCGCGATGCCGAACAGGCCGGCAAGCCCGTAGGTGACGAGGATGCCGGCGATGATGACGATGGCCGGCGCCGCCGTCGACTCGAGCGAGATCGCCAGTCCCTGGATGACGTTGGTGCCGTGGCCGGTGACCGAGGCCGCCGCGATCGACTGCACCGGACGGAAGTCGGTGCCGGTGTAGTATTCGGTGATCCAGATGATCAGGGCGGTCACGACGAGGCCGACGACGCCGCAGAGAAACAGCGACATGCCGGTGAACTTCACGCCGGCGAGCGGGCCGAAGCCGACGAGCCACTCGATCACCAGCGCGATGCCGACGAGCGACAGCAGGCCGGTGACGATCAGGCCCTTGTAGAGCGCGCCCATGATCGACTGGCTGGCGCCGAGCTTGACGAAGAAGGTGCCGACGATCGAGGTGATGATGCAGACGCCGCCGATGGCGAGCGGCAGCGTCATCATCGGCAGCAGCAGCGGCGTGCCGGCGAAGAAGATCGCCGCCAGCACCATGGTGGCGACCGTGGTCACCGCATAGGTCTCGAACAGGTCGGCCGCCATGCCGGCGCAGTCGCCGACATTGTCGCCCACGTTGTCGGCGATGGTGGCGGGGTTGCGCGGATCGTCCTCCGGAATGCCGGCCTCGACCTTGCCGACGAGGTCGCCGCCGACGTCGGCGCCCTTGGTGAAGATGCCGCCGCCGAGACGGGCGAAGATCGAGATCAGCGAGGCGCCGAAGCCGAGCGCCACCAGGGCGTCGATCACGGTGCGGTCGTTCGGGGCGAATTTGCAGCGTGCCGACGAGGAAGCCGAAATAGACCGTGACGCCGAGCAGCGCCAGGCCGGCCACCAGCAGGCCGGTGATCGCGCCCGCCTTGAAGGCGAGCTCGAGGCCGCCGCGCGAGCGAGCGGATCGCCGCCTGGGCGGTGCGCACATTGGCGCGCACCGAGACGTTCATGCCGATGAAGCCGGCCGCGCCCGACAGCACCGCGCCGATCGCGAAGCCGACCGCCACCAGCCAGCCGAGGAGCTAGCCGACGATCAGGAAGATCGACGACGCCGACAATGCCGATGGTCGTGTATTGGCGCTTGAGATAGGCCTGGGCGCCCTCGCGCACCGCGGCCGCAATCTCCTGCATCTCGCGCATTGCCGGCGTCGGCCGTCAGCACCGAGCGAATCGCCCAGATCGCGTAAACGATCGCAGAGCGCCCCACAGGCGACGATCACCCACAAAGCTGTCATTGGAAAACCCCGGTTATCCTGGAAAAGCCGGGCTTTGAGCCCCGCCCGGCCGCAGCACGGCCAAGGACGTCGCCGTCCCGCCGCAATCCGGCGCGGACATAGCCAAAAACGCCGCTGCGACGCAACGGCGGCGAGCCATCGATTTGGTGATTCCATCGGTTTTTCCGCGACCGCCGGCGCGGCCGGCCGGGCCGGTGCCGGGCGCCCGTCGCGTCAGGCACGGCCAACGCGGCCGTCGACGCCGCCTGCCACGCAAAAGCGGGCTGTCACGCCGCTTTCGGACGCGCCGCCAGGTTGACACCCACGAGCAGCGCGCCCGCCACCAGGACCACCGGCAGCACCACCTGGCGACCATGCTCCAGCCGAAGCTCGCGAGCAGGTCGCCGGAAGAGAACGAGCCGATCGCCATCGAGCCGAACACCAGGAAATCGTTGACCGCCTGGACCTTGTTGCGCTCGTTCGGGCGGTGGCACGCGTCACCATGCGCGGTCGCGCCGACGAAGGCGAAATTCCAGCCGACGCCGAGCAGAACGAGCGCCGTCCAGAAATGCCAGATGGTGATGCCGGAGAGCGCGATCAGCCGCGCCGGCCGCGATGATGGCGAGGCCGCAGCCGGCCACGCGGTCGGTGCCGAAGCGGCGCGATCAGCGCGCCGGTGAAGAAGCTCGGCGCGAACATGGCCATCACGTGCCATTGCAGGCCGAGCGTCGCGTCGGTGACCGAATGGTTGCAGTCGAGCATGGCGACCGGCGCCGACGTCATCACCAGGTTCATCATCGAATAGCTGGCGACGCCGCAGACCACCGCGACGACCAGGCGCGGCTGGCGGAAGATCTCGATCAGCGGCCGGCCGCCGGTCTGGCGCCCGTCCGTCTCGATCGGCGCGGAATGCGCACCAGCAGCAGCACCAGCCCGGACAGGATCGCGACGCCGGCCTGGGCGAGGTAGCTCGCCGCGAACAGATAGGGCGGCCACAGGTCCTTGGTGACGATCACGAGCTGCGGCCCGACGACGGCGGCGAACAGGCCGCCCGCCATCACCCAGGAGATCGCCTTGGCCTTGAACGCGTCGCTCGCCGTGTCGGCGGCCGCGAAGCGGTAGGACTGGTGCACCGACGCATAAAAGCCGCCGAACAACGTGCCGACGCAAAGCAACCAGAACGACGCCTGCAGCACCGCGAGGCAGCACAGCAGGCCCGGCGAGCGCGCCGCACAAGGCCCCGAGCTCGAAGGCCGCGAGGCGGCCGAATCGTCTTGGCAGATGGCGCCGACCGGCAGGGTGCCGATCCACATGCCGAGCACGTAGGTGCTGACCGGCACGGTGGCGAGCGCCTTGTCGGCCAGCATCGCCGCCGACGATGCCGGCGGTGCCGACGATGACCACCGATTGTTGCCGCCGGCCAGCGCCTGCGCGACCGCGAGCACCAGCGCGTTGCGCCTGGCGAGCTGGTCGCCGGCTGACGATGGCGGGCTCGGCGATGGCCGACATCAACATTCCTTGCAATGCGATTCCGCTGGAGCGGCTTCCGGCGAAAGCCCGTCGCGGACCTGATCCGGATCGCCACCGGTCCGCCGAACGAACGCGACCAACCATCGAATCCGGAACGACGCGATTGTTCTAGCGACCACCGCGGACGGCCGCCACTGCGGGCGGCGCAATGCAGATGCGAACCGGGCGCGGCCGCCTATCCGGTCAGAACCGCAAGGCGCCGGGATGGCGGACCACGATGTTGCGCGCCTCGGCGGGATGGCGGGCGCCGATCTGGCCGAGCGCGGCCTGGGTTTCTTCGATCAGGAGATCGATGACGTGAGCCGGGCCGCGGCGGCCGAGCGCGCCGAGCCCCCACAGGAAGGCCTTGCCGGCGAACGTCGCCTGCGCGCCGAGCGCCAGCGCGCGCACCACGTCGGCGCCGCTGCGGATGCCGGAATCCATCAGCACGATGGTGCGACCGGCCGACCCGCGACGACGATCGCCGGCAGCGCGTCGATCGCCGCCGGCAGCGCCTCGACCTGGCGTCCGCCGTGGTTCGACACCACGATGCCGTCGACGCCGAGCGCGATCGCTTTCTCGGCATCGTCGGGATGGAGGATGCCCTTGAGCACCAGCGGCCGTTTCCAGCGGTCGCGATAGCGCGCGACCTCGTCCCAGGTGAAGGCGCCGCTCACTTCCTGCGGGCGAACTGCGCGACTGCCGCGATGCCCGCGTTGCGACCCACATAGGCGCGCAGGTTGGCGAAGCGCGGGATGCCGTTGCGCAGCATCGACCACAACCAGCCGGGCGAGGTCGCGATGTCCCACAGCATGCGCAAGATCGGGACGGAACGGCGTGGTGACGCCGGCCGCCACCTCGCGCGGCGCGCGTGGTGCGCACCGGCACGTCGAGGGTGAGCACCAGCACGTGAGCGCCGGCCGCATCCGCGCGCCGCACCAGGTCGAAGCCGACCGCGTGATCGTTGCGCGCCAGACGATAGAGCTGGAACCAGAGCACGTCGGGCGCGATCTTCGCCGCCGCCTCGATCGTGGTGCCGCCGACCGTGCCGAGCGCGTAGGGCACGCGCGCCTTCTGGGCGGCGGCGGCGAGATACTCGTCGGCGCCCGGCCACACGATCGAGGGTCCGCCCATCGGCGCGACGCCGATCGGCGCCGCATAGCGCCGGCCGAACAATTCGATCTCGACCGGCGGCAGCTCGGTGGTGATGCCGTAGCGCGGCACCAGCTCGACCGCGTCGAGCGCCGCCCAGTTGCGCTTGATGCCGGTGTCCTCGCCGGCGCCGCCGTCCATGTATTCGAACGCGAAGCGCGGGGGCGTGGCGCGGCGCGTGCGCGGCGCAGATGCGCGATGGTGGGGAAACGGCGGAACAGCCCGGCTTTGCGCTCGAGCCCGGTCTTCGTGCCGCGTGGCCGGCGCGATCGCGGCCAGCTCCGTCGCCTTGGTGACGTCGTCCATCGTGGATCCCCTGCCCTACGTCTATCAGAAATGGCTGAACGACGGCCGGGCGAATTTGAGCGCCCTGCCGTCGCGGGCCGACGAAGCGCGCCGCGCCCGGCTCCGGCCGTGAAGCGGCCGATCTCGGTGAGCGGCGACGCCCGCGGCTTTGCGGCCTTGCGCAGAGCGGTCCACGTTGCGTCCGCGGCACCGCGGCCAACACCTCATAATCGTCGCCGCCGGTGAGGATGGTCTCGATCAGCGCGGGCTCGGCCGCGAGCGCCGTGCGGGCCGCGCGCGACAGCGGCACATGCGCAACGTCGACCGCAGCGTCGAGACGCGCGGCGCGGCACAGCTTGGCGAGATCGCCGGCGAGCCCGTCCGACACGTCCATGCCGCCGTTGGCGTGCCGGCGCAGCGCCTCGGCGAGCGCGTTGCGCGGCTCGCGGCAGCAGATAGCGCGCGCAGCAGATGGTCGCGCATCCGGCCGTCGAGCCCCCAGCGCTTGGCCGCGCCGGCGTCCTGCCGCAGGATCAGGCCGAGCGCCGCGTCGCCGATCGTGCCGGTCACCATCACGCGGTCGCCCGATCTGCGCGCCGGCGCGCCGCACCATGGTGCCGCGCGGCACCGTGCCGAAGGCCGCGATCGTAGATCGTCACCGGCCCCGGCGTGCGCATCGGTGTCGCCGCCGAGCAGCGGACAGCCGATAGTGCCTCGGCGTCGGCGCCGAGCCCGGCCGCGAATGCGCGAGCCACGCGTCGCCGACGTCCGCTCGGTGAGCGCGAGCGAGAGCAGAAAGCCGAGCGGCTTCGCGCCCTTGGCGGCGAGGTCGGAGAGATTGACGCGCAGTGCCTTGCTGCGCGACCGCGTCGGCCGGATCGTCGGGAAAGAAATGCACGCCGCCGATGACCGCGTCGGTCTTGAGCACGAGCTCGTGGCCCGGCGGCGGCGCGACCACCGCCGCATCGTCGACCAGGCCGAACGCACCCGGATGGGTCGCGAGCGGCCGGAAATACCGCGCGATCAGCCGGTCCTCGGCGGACCTCGTGCGGATCTGCGCGCCGCCATTGCGTGCTCTGACCCGCGGGTGCGGATCCGGTCAACGTCAGTCGTCGCCGGCGCGAACTCCCCGGCGCGGAGCTTGCGCGCGAGCTGCGTCGAGCACGGCGTTGACCATGCCGGTCTCGTCGCGGTCGACGAAGGCATTGGCGACGTCGACATATTCCGACACGACGACGCGGGCCGGAATGTCGCGCCGCTGGTCGAGCTCGTAGGACGCCGGCGCGCAGCACCGCGCGCAAGATCGCCTCGATGCGCTTGAGCGGCCAGCCGGCGGCGAGCGCCTGGTCGATCAGCGGATCGAGCCGGCGCTGCTCGGCGCACGAAGCCGCCGACGATGTCGCGGAAGAACGCCGCCTCGGCGGGCAGATACTGCTCGCCCTCGACCTCCCGGCCGAGCCAGTGGCTCTCGAATTCGGCGCAGGATATCGTTGAGCCCGTTGCCGGCGATGTCCATCTGATAGAGCGCCTGCACGGCGGCGAGCCGCGCCGCGCCGCGCCGGTTGGCCTTGCGGCCGTCCTCGGCGCGGCCATCGCCATCCGGCCCCGCGGCTTGCCGAGCGGCGCTTGAGCCGCACCAGCGCGAGCGCTGCCCGCGCCGCCGCGGCGCCCTTGTCCTGCCCGTCCGGGCGGGCGCGCGCCCAGCGCCTGCGCTTCCGTGTCGACCGTGAGGATGCCGTTGCCGACCGGCATGCGCGCGCCGACGCCAAGATCCATCAGCGCGCGCGCGGACTCGCCCGCCACGATGTCGTAGTGGCTGGTCTCGCCGCGGATCACGCAGCCGAGCGCGACCACGCCGTCATAGGGACGCCTTGCGCTTGGCCGGCCGCATCGAGCGCGATGCGCGATCGCCTGCGGGATTTCGAGCGCGCCCGGCACCGTCGACGACGTCGTAGTCGACCCCCGCGGCGTCGAGCGCGCGCTTGGCGCCCGCCAGCAGCGCGTCGGCGATGTCGTCGTAATAGCGCGCCTCGACCACGAGGATGCGCGCGCCGTTCAGCGGTCCCTCGTTCGTCGCTCGCTGCCCTGCGCGGCCCGGCCATCGCTGTCTCTCCGGTCGCGTGGTGAGTAGCAAGCCAGGTATCAGGAGAGCAAGGCGCTTCCCGTCATGGCGGCCGGTCCGCCTCGGAATGCCGGCGTTAAGCTCAACGCTGCGCCATCAGCCGCGCCGCGTAGCGCGCCATCAGGTCGATCTCGAGGTTGACCCGGTCGCCGACGACGCAGCGCACCCAGCGTCGTCACCGCCAAGGTGTGCGGGATGATCAGCACCGAGAAGCGTATCGCTCGCGACCTCGTTGACGGTGAGCGACACGCCGTCGAGCGCAACCGAGCCCTTTTGCGCGATGAAGCGCGCGAGCGCCGCCGGCGCCCGAAATGTCGAGACGCGCCATGTCGGTCAGATCCTCGCGCGCGATCAACTTCGCGATCCCGTCGACATGGCCGGAGACCAGATGGCCGCCGAGCTCGTCGCCGACTTTGAGCGCGCGCTCGAGATTGAGCCGTGTGCCGTGCCGCCAGCGGCCCGCCGTGGTCAGGCGCAGCGTCTCGGCTGCCGCATCGACCGCGAACCACGTCCGCCCGTCCTCTTCGCCGGTGCCCACCACCGTGAGGCAGACGCCGGAGCAGGCGATCGACGCGCCGTCGGCGATCGCCGGCGCGCGTCATAGCCGCAGGCGATCTTGAGGCGGTGCAGATTGTCCGCCCGCGCGCTTGACGCTCGAGCACTTCGCCGATGTCGGTGACGATGCCGGTGAACATGTGCCGCCTGCCCACGTCATTGCTCGAAGCGTCGTCTGCTCCGCTCGGGTTTGCTGCTGATCTGTCCAAGCCGGAACGCACTGTCGGATCATGCCGTATCACGCCCGTTCGAAAAATTCGACGCTGTCCTCGCCGACCGGCTCGCCGCCCAGCGGCTTCAACCGCCGGTCAACGCTTCGAGCGGCATGCCCTCCAGCGCGTCGATGCCGTCGGGCCCGATGATCTTGCGTGAGCGGAACAGGGCCGCCTCGATCGACCAGATCGGCCGTCGACGAACGCCGCCGCGACGGTCGGCCCGCCCTCGACCATCAGCCGCGTGATGCCGCGGCCGGCGAGCAGCTTCAGCACGGCCGCGAGATCGAGCCGGCCGGATCGCGCCGGCGCGCGCAGCACCTCGACGCCAAGTCCCTGCAGGGCGCGCGCCGCCTCGGCGAGGCGCGTCGGGCGCGGCCACCACCCAGACCGGCGTCGCGCGCGCGCTCGTCGCCAGCGCGCTGCCGGGCGGCAGCCGCAGACCGGCATCGAGCACCACCCGCACCGGCGAGCGCGCTGCCATGCCGGGCAGCCGGCAGGTGAGCTGCGGATCGTCGGCGAGCGCCGTGCCGATGCCGATCAGGATCGCGTCGTTCATCGCCCGCAGCAGGTGCACGCGCGCGCGCGCCGCCTCGCCGGTGATCGCGAGCCGGCCGGCGGCCGGCCAAGCCGGCCTTGCCGTCGGCCGAGACCGCGAGCTTGAGCGTCACATGCGGGCGGCCATCGCGCATGCGGCGGATATGGCCGGCATGGGCGCGCGCGCGCCTCGTCGGCGCCGAGGCCGACGTCGACCGCGATTCCGGCCGCGCGCAGCCGCGCATGACCCTGGCCGGCGACCTCCGGATTGGGGTCCTCGAGCGCCGCAGACGACGCGGGCGACGCCGGCCGCGATGATGGCGTCGGCGCAGGGCGGCGTCTTGCCGTGATGCGAGCACGGCTCGAGCGTGACATAGAGCGTCGCGCCGCGCGCCGCCGCGCCGGCCCGCCGCAGCGCTTCGATCTCGGCATGCGGCCGCCCGCCGGGCTGCGTCCAGCCGCGGCCGACGATCACCGGCTCGCCGCCCTCCGCGCGCACCAGCACGGCGCCGACCGCCGGGTTGGGCCAGGTGTTGCCGAGCCCGCGCCGGCCGAGCGCGAGCGCCAGCGCCATGAAGGGCCGAATCTGCGGTTCGATCGGTCACTTTTGCGACGTTTTGGGCGCGGGCGCCGTTGCGCCCGCCTTGACGCTCTCGTTGGCGCTTTCCTCCTCGCCCGACAACTCCGCGAGCGCCGCCTCGAAATCCTTGGCCTCGCGGAAATTGCGGTAGACGGACGCGAAGCGCACGTAGGCGACGTCGTCGAGCTCGCGCAGATGCGCCATCACGGTCTCGCCGATCGTCTCGGTGGTGACCTCGTTCTCGCCCAGGCTCTCGAGATCGCGCACGATCTTCGAGATGGTCTGCTCGACCCGGTCGGGATCGACGTTGCGCTTGCGCAGCGCGATCTCGACCGAGCGCGCGAGCTTGTCGC
Organism: uncultured Pseudomonadota bacterium; assembly: GCA_963791155.1. Classification (GTDB taxonomy): domain Bacteria; phylum Pseudomonadota; class Alphaproteobacteria; order Rhizobiales; family Xanthobacteraceae; genus JAVDCA01. The sequence continues at coordinate 135,788 of CAWBRI010000008.1, read as the reverse complement.
GGTCGAACGGCACGCGCCGGCCGTTGCGCTTGATGACCACGAGCTCGCGCAACTGCACGCGCTCGAAGGTGGTGAAGCGGAAACCGCAAGCCAGGCACAAGCGGCGCCGGCGGATCGCGGCCGAATCCTCGGTCGGACGCGAGTCCTTCACCTGGGTATCGAGACTATTGCAGCTCGGACAGCGCATGCCCGGCTCCCCCGTGCTGTCTCCGCGATGGCCGGGCTCTGCCCGGCATGACGGACGCGGCGTTCATGGTGCTGTCACGCGTCGTAAATCGGGAAACGCCCCACCAATCTCTTCACCTTGTCGCGCACGGCCGCTTCCGTCGCGTCGTCCGCCTCGACGGCCTTGTTCGAGAGCGCATCAAGCACTTCGGCGATCATCTCACCGACCTGGCGGAATTCCGCAACGCCGAATCCGCGCGTGGTGCCGGCGGGCGTGCCGAGACGGACGCCCGACGTCACGGTCGGCTTCTCGGGGTCGTGCGGGATGCCGTTCTTGTTGCAGGTGATGTGAGCGCGGCCGAGCGCCAGTTCGGCGACCTTGCCGGTCAGGCGCTTGGGCCGCAGGTCGACCAGCATCAGATGGGTGTCGGTGCCGCCCGACACGATGTCGAAGCCCTTTTGTTTCAGCGTCTCGGCAAGCGCCTTGGCGTTGTCGACGACCGCCTGCGCGTACAGCCTGAAGGACGGCCGCAGAGCCTCGCCGAACGCGACAGCCTTCGCCGCGATCACATGCATCAGCGGGCCGCCCTGGAGGCCAGGGAATACGGCCGAATTGATTTTCTTCGCCAGCTCGTCGTCATTGGTCAGGATCACGCCGCCGCGCGGACCGCGCAACGTCTTGTGGGTTGTGGTCGTCACCACATGGGCGTGCGGGAACGGACTCGGGTGCACCCCGCCCGCGACCAGGCCGGCGAAATGCGCCATGTCGACCATCAGCAACGCGCCGACTTCGTCCGCGATGGCGCGGAATCCCTTGAAATCGATCGTCCGCGGATAAGCCGAGCCGCCGCAGATGATCACCCGGGGGCGGTGCGCGAGCGCGAGTTGGCGCACCTCGGACATATCGATGGTCTGGGTGTCGCGACTGACCCCGTAGGGTACGACCTTGAACCATTTGCCCGACATGTTGACGGGCGACCCATGGGTGAGATGACCGCCGGCCGCCAGGTTGAGCCCCATGAAGGTGTCGCCCGGCGCCATCAGCGCCATGAACACGGCCGCATTGGCGGATGCGCCGGAGTGCGGTTGAACGTTCGCGAATTTACATCCGAAAAGCTTGGTAACCCGTTGGATCGCCAAGGTTTCGGCGATATCGACGAATTGGCAACCGCCATAATAGCGCTTGCCCGGCAGGCCTTCCGCATACTTGTTGGTGAGAACCGAGCCCTGGGCCTCGAGCACCGCCCGGCTAACGATATTTTCCGACGCGATCAGCTCGATCTCGTCGCGTTGCCGGCCGAGCTCGCGCCGGATCGCCTCGGCGATCTCGGGATCGGTCTCGCCAAGGGGCGCCGTGAAAAGGTCGTGCGAAGCGGCGTCATTCGCCGGCTTGAGATTTGCGGGCATTCGGTGTCTCCGGACAGCGTCGCCGCGATAGCATATCGGGTCCCCAGCGCCAAGTTCTGGCGCTGGCGGTCGACATCTGCCGCAATATGTTGCGGTTGCAGGCGGGCGATACGGGGAGCGAAGGGCGAGTTGCGAATAGCCGGCGATGCCACTGACGCGCTACTCGCTACTCACTTCCCGCTATTTGTTCTCTCGCACCAGCCGCGCCCTGAGCTTGGCGAGCGCGACCTGTTGCAGATGGGACGGCGTCGCCGTCGCGGGCCCGACCACCGTCACCTCGACCCCGGTCGCCGCGTCGATGGCGGTCACCTTCACCGATGGCCCGAGCTGAGTGAACTCGAAATAGACCTCGCGCGGGTCTTCGCTCATCCGTTCCCTTCGCGGCCGGCTGGGGCCGGGTGGTCATTGCCGGCCCCGGCGCCGCCGCGAGCCTAGCGCATGATCCCGAGAGGCTGACAGACTTTTCGGACGCGACCATGCGCAAACACAGGAAGATGGAGCGCAAGATCGCTTCGGTCTCACGCGATCTTCCGCGGATTCCATCTCGGCGCACCCAATAGCAAAAAGCCCCGGTCTTGCGACCGGGGCTTGGCTTGAGGGGGTGAACTTGAGGCTCACAAACGGTAGAGGATCTGATCGGTCCAGAAACGCTCGAGCCGATGCAGCGCCTTGTTGAGCGCGGCGAACTCGTCGTTGCTGATGCCGCCGACCTGCTCCACCGTCCGCACGTGCTTCTGGTAGAGCTGCTCGACCGTGTCGCGCACATCGATGCCCTTCTCGGTGAGCTTGATGCGAACCGAGCGGCGATCCACGCGCGAGCGCTGATGGTCGAGGAAACCCATCTCGACCAGCTTCTTGAGATTGTAGGAGACGTTCGACCCGAGATAGTAGCCGCGCGTGCGCAGCTCTCCGGCGGTGAGCTCCTTGTCGCCGATATTGTAGAGCAGCAGCGCCTGCACCGAATTGATGTCGGAACGGCCCCGGCGATCGAACTCGTCCTTGATGACGTCGAGGAGCCGGCGATGCAGCCGCTCGACCAAGGTCAAGGCTTCGAGATAGAGCGGACGAACCTGACCGACCCGCTCGGCGCGCTCTGCGGACTCGGCGGGCTCCGCCGCTTTGAGTAAGGTCTTCATGATGACGCCCTTTGATCGTTTTGTTGTTGATCGACGAGGCCCTGTTTCCCCGTCCCACAACGCGAAATTACAGCAGTGCGGTCTAAGATCCGCTTAAATAACAATATAAAGATTCGGTTTATCTTCGAAGGTAAATGCTTGTTTGAATTTAGAATTGCGGCTTTCGGCTTTACACTTTGGTGATGCTTTGAACACCCTTCGTTCGCACGCCGACGAGAACCGAAGGGGAATCGTCGCCGGTCTCCGCAAAATCCAGCCCATTTTGGTGCAAGTCGCCGTATGCCGGTACTCACAAGCGCCGACTCGTCATACCCGGCACCCGGGTCCGGCCTTCGGCCGGCCCGAGTGTAAGCTTTGTGCCGGGCATCCACGCCTTGATGGCGCATCACATCAAATATGAAATATGTGGAGGGTCGGCCCCGGAGACGATTGGTATTATGGCGCGCCGCGCAGCATCCGGATAATCCCAGAGAAATCCCTGCCCGCCTCGCCCACGCAATAGCGTTCGTAAAGCGCGGCCGCCTCGGCGCCCATCGGCGTCGTGGCGCCGGCCAGGCCGGCGGCCTCCTGCGCGAGCCGCAGATCCTTGAGCATCATGGCGGCCGTGAAGCCGGCCTGGTACTCGCGGTTCGCTGGCGAGGCCGGAACCGGACCCGGCACCGGGCAGTAGCTCGTCATCGACCAGCACTGGCCCGACGATTTCGACGAGATGTCGAACAGCTTCTGGGCGTCGAGCCCGAGCTTTTCGGCGAGCAGGAACGCTTCCGACACCGCGATCATCGACACACCGAGAATCATGTTGTTGCAGATCTTCGCCGCTTGCCCGTTGCCGGCGCCGCCGGCATGCACGATGGTCTTGCCCATCTGCTCCAGGATCGGCTTGGCGCGCCCGAATGCGGCGGCGCTGCCGCCGACCATGAAGGTGAGCGTCGCAGCCTGCGCGCCGCCGACGCCGCCCGACACCGGCGCGTCAATCATGGCGAGCCCCCTCGCCTCGGCGGCCGCCGCGACCGCGCGGGCGGTCGCGACGTCGATGGTCGAGGAATCGACGAGCAGCGCACCGGGCACGACGCTCGCGATCACGCCTTGCGCATCCAGGTAGACGTCACGCACATGCCGGCCCGCCGGCAGCATCGTGATCACCGCCTCGGCGCCCGCGCAGGCCTGCGCGACCGACGTCGCCGCCGCGCCGCCCGCGAGACGGAGCTTGTCGGCCGATGCCGTGACGACGTCGAAGCCGGTCACCGCATGCCCGGCCTTGAGCAGATTCTGCGCCATCGGCAAACCCATGTTGCCGAGCCCGACGAAACCGATCCGTGCCATGTTGCTTCCCTCGGCCGCCTGTCTGGTTGGCTTCAGTGTTCTCGTGCTTTCCGGCGAACGCCTGCCGACGCGGTCGAGACCGCGCCGGACCGTGCCTCCCGCTGCGACATCCGGCGACGACGTCTCACTGCGGTTGCTCGCGCGCCGCCTGGATGGCGAGCACAAGATAGGCCACGATCACCGCGGCCTCCAGCACCACAATGGCGGTCTGCTGGCCGTAGACCTGCTGGAAGAACACGTCGACCACCGCCATCGATACGGCGGCCGTGAGCCAGACGACCGCGCCCCAAGGCGCGGCCAGCCACAGCCCGACGGCGGCCACGAGGTCGATGACGGCGAAGAACACGGTCGCGGTCTGCCATTGGGTTCCGTGCGCCAGGAAGCCGCCGTCGGTTTCGCCGATGAATCCGCACACCGCCGCCCAGTGATAGAGCCCCTTGAGCATCGACACGCCCGCCATGACGCGCAGAAACAGCACCAGCCGTTCGGTCCAGACGCCGACCGAGCTCTTTTCCTGTTCGGCCAGAACGGGAGCGAGCTCCTTGATCGGGTCGCGGGTGGTCGGGCCCGTCATGGCAGGACAAGCTCGCGCGCGAGTGGCGCAAAGTGGCCCTCCACGTCGGCGGTCCCGACTTGCGCCAGCGTTGCCGGACTCCAGCGCGGCGCATTGTCCTTGTCGACGATCACGGCCCGCACTCCCTCGTAAAAATCCTTGCCCCGCACGACCCGCGACACGATGCGGAACTCGGCGCGCATGCACGCGTCGAATTCCCAGTTGCGCCCTCGCCTGACTTGCGCGAGCGCGATCTTCAAGCTCAGCGGGGCCTTGGTACGCATCGTGGCCGCCATGGCCCGCGCGCCTTCGCCGCTGTCGGCGTCCAGTGCAAGCAAAATATCCTCGACCGTGTCGCCTGCGAAGTGGCGATCTATCGCGCCGCGCATTTTCGTCACCGGCCCCGCGCCAGTCGGCACCGTGCCGCTTGGCGCCGCAAAAGCCGCCAGCATGGCATCGACCGAGACCGTGCCGCACAGCCCGTCGAGCAGATCGTCGAAGCGGCTCGACGCCACCCGATGTGTCGCGACGCCGGCATCGACCGCATCCGCGGCCCCGAGCCGCTCGGCGGTGAGCGCACAAAACGTCCCGGTCTCGCCCGGCAGGCGCGGCAGGAACCAGGTGGCGCCCACATCGGGGAAGAAGCCGATGCCGACCTCCGGCATGGCGAACTGAAACCTGTCGCCCGCGACCCGGTGCGAGCCATGGATCGAAATGCCGACGCCGCCCCCCATGACGATGCCGTCGATCAAGGCCACATAGGGTTTCGGGTAACGCTTGATCGTCGCATTGAGCGCGTACTCGTCCCGCCAGAAGTCGAGAGCCTCCTCGTAGCGGCCGGAGCGACCGAGGTCGTAAAGCCGCCGCAGATCGCCGCCGGCCGAAAACGCGCGCGCCCCGTTGGCGATGACGACGACCCGCGTGACCGCGCCATCGTGTCGCCAGTCATCGAGCCGCGCCCGCAAGGCCCGCACCATGCCATGGGTGACGGCGTTGAGCGCCTGCGGACGGTTGAGGATGACGAGGCCGGCCGCGCCGCGCCGATCGAACAGGATTTCAGGCTCTACGGTCATCGCTTGAATGGGTACGAGGGGCTGCGCGATGCGCGCAGCCATTGCTGAAATTGTCGCCGAACGCAATGGCGGGCGGCCATTCCAAAGCGGCCGCGCGCTCAATTCCCGAGCAGATCCCGGCTCACGATCAGCCGCATCACCTCGTTGGTGCCTTCGAGGATCTGGTGCACACGCACGTCGCGCAGCACCCGCTCGATCGGATGGTCGCGGAGATATCCGTAGCCGCCGTGGAGCTGCAGGCATCCGTTGACGATCTCGAACCCGGCGTCGGTGGCATGGCGCTTGGCCATGGCGACGAGCCGCGTCGCACCGCTCTCGCCATTGCTGACGGCGCTCGCCGCACGCCGCACCATCAGACGCGCCGCCTCCAGCTCCGTGGCGTAATCCGCGACCCGAAAGGCGAGCGCCTGGAAGTCGGCCAGGCGCGAGCCGAACTGCTTGCGCTCCCTCATATAGGCCAGCGTGCGGTCGAGGCAGAACTGCGCGCCGCCGATCGAGCAGGCCGCGATATTGAGCCTGCCGCCGTCGAGCCCGGCCATCGCGATGCCGAACCCCTCGCCTTCCGGTCCGATGCGGTTCGCGGCCGGTACCCGGCAATTTTCGAACATCACCATGGCGGTCGGCTGCGACTTCCAGCCGAGCTTCTTCTCGGGCGCGCCGAACGCGAGCCCGGGCGTCCCGTTCTCGACCACGATGCACGAAATGCCTTTGGGACCGCGCATAGCGGTTCGAGGACCAGCGTCGCTTCGCTCGCCTATAGCCGTTCGAAGAACGGCGTCGCTTCGCTCGCCTATGCCGGTGCGCACCATCACGACATAAATGTCGGAGACGCCACCGCCGGAGATGAACGCCTTGGCGCCGTCGAGCACGTAGGTGTCGCCGTCGCGCACCGCCCGCGTCGTGAGGCTCGCCGCATCCGAGCCGGCGTCCGGCTCGGTCAGGCAGTAGCTCGCGAAATGCTCCATGGTGCAGAGCTTCGGCAGGAAGCGGCGGCGCTGCTCGTCGGTGCCGTAGCGATCGATCATCCAGGCCGCCATGTTGTGGATCGACATGTAGGCGGCGGTCGAGACGCAACCCTGCGCCAGCTCCTCGAAGATGAGCGTCGCGTCGAGCCGCGTGAGCGCGCTGCCGCCGACGTCCTCCTTCACATAGATCCCGCCGAAGCCCAGCGCGGCCGCCTTGCGCAGGGCGTCGACGGGAAATATCTCGCCCTCGTCCCACGCCCGCGCATGCGGCATCATTTCGGCCGTCGCGAAGTCGCGTGCGGTCGCCTGGAAGGCCTGCTGCTCCTCGGTGAGCTGGAAGTCCATGCGGTTCAGCGATAGTGCGCGCGCCTCATGCCGTCAACGCTCGGCGGTGCGCGTCACCCGAACATCCACGAGGTGGGAATCGCGATCGGCCGCCCCTCGTTCAAGGCGAGAATGCCCTTGATGTTGCGCACCAGCGACCAGATGAGCCACCACAGCAGGACCGCAAACCCGACCAGCACGAGACAGAGCACCACCCCGACCACCAGATAGAGGATGCCGATCCAGAACGTGCGGATCTGAAACCGATAGTGCGACTGCAGGAGCGGGTCGGCGGAACCGTATTGGATGTGGGCGATGATGACGCCGATCAGCCCCGTCAGCCCCGTGAAGTAGCTGACGAAATAGAGGACGTAGACGATCATCGCGACCGTCGTGTCCGACACGACCGGCTGGCGGGGCGCGTCGGGACCAAGGGATGCCATGGTGGCAGGTCGTTCGGTTGATGGCGATGGACGCACTGTGGCATGGAGATGCGGCGATCACAATCCGGACGCGAGCGCGACAGCCTTGCGCAAAGCCACCTGGGCGAGGCGCGCCGTTAACGCCGCCTTGAGGTCGATCAATGCGCCCGGTCCGGCCCATTGGCATGTCCTCCCGGGAGGGGCTAAAAAGAACCCCGGATCTGGAGAATGCCCATGGGTCTCAAACACGGCCGCCCGATCGGGTTCGTGCCGGTCGAAGTTGAACCGGCCGCCAATCAGGCCGCCGCGCTCGATCTGACCAGCCGGCCCCGCCGCAATCGCCGCGCCGAATGGGCGCGCCGCATGGTGCGCGAGAACGTGCTCACGACCGACGACCTGATCTGGCCGCTGTTCCTGGTCGACGGCCACAAGACCCGCACGCCGGTCGACTCGATGCCCGGCGTCGAGCGCCTGTCAGTCGACCAGGCAGTGCGCGAGGCGGTGCGCGCGCGCACGCTCGCCATCCCGTGTCTGGCGCTGTTTCCCTATACGGATCCCGCGCTGCGCGACGCCGAGGGCGGCGAGGCGCTCAACCCCGACAATCTGGTCTGCCGCGCCATTCGGGCGATCAAGAAGGAAGTGCCCGATCTCGGCATTCTGTGCGACGTCGCCCTCGATCCCTACACCAGCCACGGCCACGACGGCCTGCTGCGCGACGGCGAGATCGTCAACGACGAAACCGTCGCGGTCCTGGTCCGCCAGGCGCTGGTCGAGGCCGAGGCGGGCTGCGACATCATCGCGCCGTCCGACATGATGGACGGCCGGATCGGCGCCATCCGCAAGGCGCTCGACGCGGCGGGACGCACCGACGTGCAGATCATGGCCTATGCGGCCAAATACGCCTCGGCCTTCTACGGGCCGTTCCGCGACGCCGTCGGCTCGACCAAGACGCTCGACCGGCGACAAGCGCACCTATCAGATGGACCCGGCCAATTCGGACGAGGCCCTGCGCGAGGTCGCGCTCGACCTTGCCGAGGGCGCCGACATGGTCATGGTCAAGCCGGGCATGCCCTATCTGGACATCGTGCGGCGGGTCAAAGACGCGTTCGGGCGGCCGACTTTCGCCTACCAAGTGTCCGGGCGAATATGCGATGATCATGGCTGCCGCCGGCCACGGCTGGCTCGACGGCGAACAAGGCGATGATGGAAAGCCTCATGGCCTTCAAGCGGGCGGGAGCCGACGGGGTGCTGACGTTATTTCGCCCCCAAGATGGCCGAAAGGCTGCGTCAGGACGCCGGGCACGTGGCTTGAAGGCAACCCGCAGGTTCCATGCGTAAGTCATTGTCGATGCAGTGTTTCACGCCTTGCCGGGGACGAGGCGACGATGCGTAGCACGTCGATCCATCTGGTCCATGAACGCCCCTCGCGGCTCTCGCGCGTGCTGGTGATTCTGTCCACCCTCGGCGTGGCGTTGATCGCCGCCTGGGTGTTCGCACCGATCCTGCTGGCCAACCACACGGCGAGCGTCCCGTCCGGCCCCAATGCGCGCGCCACCGCGCAGCAGCCGATTGCTGTGCAGCCGGTCACGGTGCGGCCGCCCGCCGCCCTCGCCTCCAGGCCTGCGCCCGCTGCCGCGCCGCCCCGAGACGAAGCCGCGGCACCTTTGCCGGCGCCCGCCATCACCACATCGGCGTCCTCGCGGTTCGACACCCCGTCGCTCGCCCCCTGGCCGACCGACACCGCCTCGGCGGCCGTTCCGGCGCCCGCTTCGTCGGAGCCGGCCGACACAGGCACGATCCGTACGGCCTCGGTGACGCCGGAGAGCGCATCCGCCGATGCGGCCGAATTTGTGCCATTGCCGCGCAGTCGGCCGAGCCATGCCATCGCGGTGCGGCTCGGCATCCCGCTGCCGCGGCCGCGGCCCGAGACCGAGGTCGACATCCCGGCGGCCGAGCAATCGGCCTTCGAGCGGCAAGTCGATCGGATGCGCTGACCGAACCGTATATTTCCGCTCCGATTTCCGCGTCCGTCGTCGCGGTGCGTTGCCTCAATCCATCGCCGCGCCGGTATCAATGCGGACCGGCGCGTAGCCGGCGTCGGCGAGCGCCGCCATGACGTCCTCCGCATGGGCACGGTCGCGGGTCTCCACCGTGACGTCGAGCCTGGCGCCCTTGGCCGGCACGTCGAGCGAATTCCGGCGGTGATGGACATCGAGGATGTTCACGCCGAGCCGTCCCAACAGCGTCGCGACCTCGCCCAGCAGGCCCGGCCGGTCCGGTATGGTGAGCCGGATCGACACGATGCGGTCGTCGCGCTCGAGCTCGCGCACCATGATCGAGGCGAGGATGCGCGGGTCGATATTGCCGCCGCTCAGGATCAATCCGACTCGGCGGCCGCGGAAACGCTCCGGCGCCGCCAGCATGCCGGCGAGGCCGGCCGCGCCCGCACCTTCGGCCACGGTTTTCTGCAGCGTCAGGAAGGCATTGACCGCGCGCTCGAGCTCGACCTCGCCGGCGAGCACGATGTCGGCGACGAGCTCGCGCACCACCGGCAGCGTCAGCTCGCCGATATTCTTCACCGCGATGCCTTCGGCGAGCGTGGTGCCGCCGATCGGCCGGCGCTCGCCCAGGACCGCGTTGCGCATCGACGGATAAAGCGCGGCTTCGACGCCGACGATCTCGATGGCGGGCTTGGCGCCGCGTGCCGCGATCGCGGTGCCGGCGATCAGGCCGCCGCCGCCGACCGGCACCACCAGCATGTCGAGCGCCGGCACCTCCTCCAGCATCTCGAGCGCGATCGTGCCCTGGCCGGCGATGATCCTCGGATCGTCATAGGGGTGGACCAGGGTGAGCCCGCGCGCCGCCCTCAAGGCCTCGACCCTGGCCTGCGCGGCGCTCAAGGTATCGCCTTCCAGCACGACCTCGGCCCCGTAGGCGCCGGTCGCCTCCACCTTCACGAACGGCGTGGTCGCGGGCATCACGATGGTCGCCGGGATCCCCAGCCGGCGCGCATGGTAGGCGACCGACTGGGCATGGTTGCCGGCCGACATCGCCACCACCCCGCGCCGGCGCTCGTCGGCCGTGAGCCCGATGAGCCGCACATAGGCGCCGCGGTCCTTGAACGAATGGGTGACCTGGAGGTTCTCGTACTTCACGTAGACCTCCGCGCCGGTCAGCGCGGAGAGCCTGGGCGCCGGCAGGATCGGCGTGCGCAGGACCGCGCCCGCCAGGGTACGGCGCGCGGCCTCGATATCGGCGAGCCTGACGGCCAACATGGACTCCTCTTGGGCTCCGCGAAGACTCTTGGATCGTCCACGCCCGAAGGCTAAAACGTTCCGGCCGGAAAGTCGCGCCATCATGTGGGTTGCGGAGCGCGGCCTTTTTTCGGAATCTTGGCCCTGGCCGGCGGCTTTGGAGATTGCCCGTGGCGGAAAGCGAGCCCAGACGCATCGGCGTCACCGTCGAGATGAAGCCGCACGCCTATGACCCGGTCCGCAACCCGGAGCTTTTCGAGGGGGTGCTGGCCCGCCGCCTGCTGGCGTTTGCGATCGACGTCGCCGTCATCCTGGCCCCGGTCGCGCTCGCCTTCGTGTGCATCATCCTGCTCGGGCTCGTGACCTTCGGAATCGGGTGGGCGCTGCTATGGCTGCTCTATCCCGGAACCGTGATCTGGGCCCTGGTCTATTACGGGTCGACCCTCGGCAGCCCGGCCTCCGCCACCCTCGGGATGCGGGTCCTGGAGATCGAGATGCGCACCTGGTACGGCGCGCCGTGCTATTTCGTGCTGGGCGCCGTGCACGCCGTCGCGTTCTACGTGTCGATCTCGGCCCTGACCCCGCTCGTGCTGTGCGTCTGCTTCTTCAACGAGCGCCACCGGCTGCTGCACGACATCGTGCTCGGCACCGTGGTGATCAACAATCCGGCCCGCGCCGCCCAACTGCGGCACGCGGGCGCGCCGTGACGCGAAAAGACCTTTGACGAAGGGACGTCCGGCAGGCAATCCTGGTGTCCTGCCCCCGCGCTTCGGGCGACTCGCGGGGACAGGCAGGCCACCGACGACCAGGCCTGGACGGTGTCCAGATCCGGCTGGATCGAAACGCCGTCCGGGCGCCGGACATGACGCACGGGACGACCGTTGACCCAGCATTCGCGCGACACGCCGCAGTTCTACCTGACCGCTCCCTCGCCCTGTCCGTATCTGGCGGGCAAGGAGGAGCGCAAGGTGTTCACGCATCTCGTCGGCGAGCGCGCCCGCGAGCTCAACGACCTGCTGACCCATGGCGGCTTCCGCCGCAGCCAGTCGATCGCCTACCGGCCGGCCTGCGAGGCCTGCCGCGCCTGCGTGTCGGTGCGGGTCGCGGTCGAGGATTTCCGTCCCACGCGGAGCATGCGGCGCGTGCTCGACCGCAATTCCGACATGGTGGGCGAGATGCGCGCCGCGATGCCGACCTCCGAGCAGTATTCGGTGTTCCGCGCCTATCTGGATTCCCGCCATCACGACGGCGGCATGGCCGACATGACGGTGCTCGATTACGCCATGATGGTCGAGGACAGCCATGTCGAGACCAAGATGGTCGAGTACCGGCTGCGCTCGGCCGACACCGGCATTGGCGGACGCGGCGGCGACCTGTTGGCGGTCGCCCTTACCGACGTGCTCAGCGACGGCCTCTCGATGGTCTATTCGTGCTACGAGCCCGACGCCGCCGACCGCTCGCTCGGCACCTTGATGATCCTCGACCATATCGCGCGCGCGCGGCGCATGGGCCTGGCCTATGTGTATCTGGGCTATTGGGTACGCGGCTCGCGCAAGATGGACTACAAGGGCCGCTTCCTGCCGCAGGAACGCCTGATGGCGGAGGGCTGGGTCAGAGTCGAAAACTGACGTCCGCGGGGCGGGCCATCCGCTCGGCGTCATTGCGAGCGAAGCGAAGCAATCCCGGTCAGCCAGGCGCAAGCGAAACGAGATTGCGTCGCTCGCAATGACAAATACCCGTCGTCATTGCGAGGAGCGCGCAGCGCGACGAAGCAATCCCGGTCAGGCAGGCACAAGCGAAACGAGATTGCTTCGCGGAGCCTGTCCTCGGGCTTGCCGAAGGCAAGACCCGGGGGCTCGCAATGACAGTGTCCTGCCTCGAGAAAGATCGCTTCAGATTGAAGCGATGTCGCACTAGCCCCCCTGGGCGAGGCCCGGGATCCCCACCCCCAGGGTCTGCAGGATAAGGATGACGTTGAGCCCCAGCACCACCACGGTGGCGACGATCGCCACCGCGTTGGTGAGCCGGCTGTTGGCGAACCCGCCCATGATGTCGCGGCGCCCGGTGAACATCAGCAGGGCGATCATGGGAAGCGGCAGCGCGATGCTGAGCACGACCTGACTGATGACGAGCGCGTGGGTGGCGTTCACGCCGAGCGCCACCACCACGAAGGCCGGCACCATGGTGACGAGCCGCCGCAGCCAGATCGGAATGCGGAAGCCGACGAAGCCCTGCATGATCATCTGGCCGGCCATCGTTCCGACCGTCGAGCTCGATACGCCGGACGCGAGCAGCGAGACCAGGAACACGCCCGCCGCCGCCGCCGCCGAGCAGCGGCGTCAAGGTGTGATAGGCGGTCTCGATCTCCGCGACCTCGCTGTGGCCGGCATGGAAGGCGCTCGACGCCATCATGACCATCGCCATGTTGACGAGGCCGGCGACCGCGAGCGCGAGGACGACCTCGGTATTGGAGATGCGCAGCACCATCCGGGTCTCGCCGTCGTTGCGGACCGGGATGCGCGCCTGCGTCAGGCCCGAATGCAGATAGACGGCGTGCGGCATGACGGTGGCGCCGACGATGCCGACCGCGAGCAGCAGCGCTCCCGACATCGGCGATGTGCGGCACCACCGAATGCAGGGCCGCGGACGGCCAGTCGACCGGAGCGACGAACATCTCGATGAGGTAGCAAAGCCCGATGACGGCCACGAGGTTGCCGATGATCAGCTCGATCGGCCGGAACCCGAAGCGGTCGAACATCAGGACGCCGTACACGACGGCCGCCGTGACCGCCATCCCGGCGAGCAGCGGCAGGCCGAACAGCAGCGACAGTCCGATGGCGCCGCCGAGGAACTCGGCGAGGTCGGTCGCCATGGCGGCGATCTCGCTCACGACCCACATCACCAGGACGACCGGCCGCCGAAACTGCGCGCGGCACATCTCGGCCAGGTTCTGCCCGGTCACGATGCCGAGCTTGGCGGAAAGGCCCTGGAACAGCATGGCGATCGCATTGGCGAGCAGCACGACCCACAGCAGCTCGTAGCCGTATTTCGCGCCCGCCTGGATGTTGGTCGCGAAGTTGCCGGGGTCCATGTAGGCGATCGACGCCACCACGGCCGGACCGGCGAACGCCAGGTATCCGCGCAATCCCGGCCGCCGTCCCGCCAGCACCGAGCGCGCGACCGCCACCGTGCGGTCCGAGATCGTGTTGCGCTGGAAGACGGATTGGATCATCGCGACATCCCGGGTAGTACGAACACCAATATGTATCCTCGGCTACAAAATAACTAATAGGGTAGAATTGGCAATCCCCGTCACAAGATGTGTGGTAGGGTTCACTTTGATCGCGTATTGAAAAACGCGGGCCGCCGGCGCAAGCTCCCCCGGACGGCGGCCGGAATCGCAACAGGTGGATGCGAAATGCCCCGCAAGACATTGAAAAAGCGCAACAAAACCGCGCCGGCGCTGCCGACCGAAACCGCCCAGGCGCGCCGCTTCGGCAAGGCGCGCTCGGCGCAGTCGAGCGCGCTGCTCGAGGATTATGTCGAGCTCATCGACGATCTGCTGGGCGGCACCGGCGAGGCGCGGCCGACCGACATCGCGCGCCGGCTGGGCGTGTCCCACGCCACCGCCATCAAGGCGATCGCGCGCCTCAAGCGCGAGGGGGTGGCGACGGCGCGCCCCTATCGCGGGGTGTTCCTCACCGAGGCCGGCCACGCGCTCGCCGCGCGCGTGCGCGCCCGCCATCGCCTCGTCGTCGCGGTGCTGCTCGCGCTCGGTGTGCCGGCGGAAGCCGCCGAAGCCGACGCCGAGGGCATCGAGCACCACGTCTCGGAGACGAGCCTGAAGGCGTTCGCGCGGTTCGTGCAGGTGCGGAGCTAGCGCAAGAGCGAATGGGAAGTGGCGAATAGCGAATAATTAGCCCCTACTCGCTATTCGCTATTCCCTACTCGCCATTTCCGCCGCCGCCGAACCGGTTCGTGCGCGGAAAACCCTTCGGCGCGATGCGGCCGGCGTCGGCGCGGTTGCCGCGCCAGTCGGCGAGCTCCTTGAGGGTGAGCGAGAACGTGCGGCCCGCCGTGTCGGTCCAGGTCAGGCCGTCGGCCGCCTTGAAGGTCTTGACGTCCGACAGCCCGCCGTCCTTGTAGCGCTGCAGCCGCACGCCGGCGCCGCGCGTCATCTCGGGCAGCTGGTCGAGCGCGAAGATCAGCATCTTGCGGTTCTCGCCGATCGCCGCGACGAGCTCGCCCTCGACCGGCGCGATCGCGCGCGCCTCGTCGGGCATCTTCACGTTGAGCACCTGCTTGCCCTTGCGGGTATTGGCGAGACACTCGTCCTCGGCGACGACGAAGCCCTTGCCCTGGTGGCTCGCCAGCAGGAGCTTGCGCCCGCCCACGAACGGAAACACCGACACCAGGTCGCTCTCCTGCTCGATGTCGAAGAACAGCCGCACCGGCTCGCCGTGGCCGCGGCCGCCCGGCAGCTTCGCGGCCTCGATGGTGTAGAAGCGCCCATTGGTGGCGAAGATGAGGATCTTGGAGGTGGTCTCGGCCGCAGAACGCGAATTTGAGGCCGTCGTCGGCCTTGAAGACGACGCCGGAGAGATCGGTGACGGTGCCGCGCAGCGCGCGGATCCAGCCCTTTTCGGAGACCACGACGGTGATCGGCTCGCGCACCACCATCGCCTCCTCGATCGCGGCCTCGTCGTGCTCGGGCGCCTCGCGCGAAATCGGTGCGGCGCTTGCCGAGCGGCGTCTTGGGCCCGAAGGTCGCGCGCACCGCCTTGATCTCGTCGGCGATCTTCTTCCACTGATCCTTCTCGGACCCGACCAGGGCGTGCAGCGCCTTGCGCTCGGTGCGCAGCGCCTTGTCCTCGCTCCGGATCTCCATCTCCTCGAGCTTGCGCAAGTTGCGCAGCCGCATGTTGAGGATGGCGTCGGCCTGGACGTCGGTGAGCTTGAACGTCTTGATCAGGACGGGCTTGGGCTCGTCCTCGGTGCGGATGATCTTGATGACCTTGTCGAGGTTGAGATAGGCGACCAGATAGCCGCCCAGCACCTCGAGGCGGTGCGTCGATCTGCTCGAGGCGGAAGCTGCGTGCGCCGCAGCAGCACGTCGCGCCGGTGGTCGAGCCATTCGCGCAACACCTCGGCCAGCCCCATCACCTTGGGGATCCGGCCCTTGAGCAGCACGTTCATGTTGAGCGGAATGCGGCTCTCGAGCTCGGTGAGCTTGAACAGCGACTCCATCAGCAGCTCGGGATCGACCGTGCGGGCGCGCGGCTCGATCACGAGGCGCATGTCCTCGGCGGATTCGTCGCGGACGTCGGCGACCAGCGGCAGCTTCTTGTCGTTGAGCAGCTCGGCGATCCGCTCGACCAGGCGCGATTTCTGCACCAGCCAGGGGATCTCGGTGATGACCACCGAATAGGTGCCGCGGCCGGTGTCCTCCTTGGTCCAGCGCGCCCGCACGCGGAACGAGCCGCGGCCGGTCGCATAGGCCTCGGCGATCTCCTCGCGCGGATCGACGATCAGGCCGCCGGTCGGGAAATCCGGCCCCGGCACGAATTTCAGCAGCGTCTTGCTGCGCGCGTTGGGGTTGTCGATCAGGAACAGCGCGGCGTCGCACAGCTCGGCCGCATTGTGCGGCGGGATCGAGGTCGCCATGCCGACCGCGATGCCCTGCGAGCCGTTGGCGAGCAGGTTGGGGAACGCGCCCGGCAGCACCACCGGCTCGTTTTCCGAGCCGTCATAGGTCGGGCGGAAATCGACCGCGTCCTCGTCGATGCCGTCGAGCAGGAGGCGCGCCACCTCGGTGAGGCGCGCCTCGGTGTAGCGCATGGCGGCCGGGTTATCGCCGTCGATATTGCCGAAATTGCCCTGCCCGTCGATCAGCGGATAGCGCTGCGCGAAATCCTGCGCGAGCCGCACCAGCGCGTCGTAGACCGACTGGTCGCCGTGCGGATGGAACTTGCCGATCACGTCGCCGACCACGCGGGCGGATTTCTTGAAGCCGCCGCCGGGATCGAGCCGCAGCTGGCGCATCGCATAGAGCAGCCGGCGGTGCACCGGCTTGAGGCCGTCGCGCGCATCGGGCAGCGCGCGGTGCATGATGGTGGAGAGCGCATAGGCGAGATAGCGCTCTTCCAGCGCCTCGCGCAGGGCGATTTCCTGCACGTCGGACGGCTCGGGGGGAATCAGTTGCTTGCCCATGCCGAATCGATAGCGCGCGTGCCGCCCGCGAACAACCGGGATTGGCGGGAACCAAACGCGGCCGCGCCGCGTTGCGCCCGGCGTAGAATTTTTCCCGGATTCCGACGCCACGAAACCGGGAGAATGAACGCGCGATGAACGACTTAGCCATGTGTCTTTGAGACATGGCGGGCTATTGTTCCACCCGGGAGACATCTCCCGAACCCCGAACGGGGGCGATCCAAGGAGAAAGTCATGCGAAAGATGACCACACTGGCCGCCGCCGCGGCGATGCTCTCGGCCGCCGCGCTGCTGTCCGGGCCGGCCCGGGCGATGCCGGTCGGCGCGCCGTCCGGCGTGCTGGGCGCCGCCGCGACGCTCGACCAGGTCGAAAAGACCGCCTGCTACCGTTACGGCTGGAACGGCTACGGCTGGTATCCCTGCCGCGGCTACGTGGTTCGCCCCGGTTGGGGCTATCGCGGCTATGGCTGGGGCTGGCGCCGGCACTGGCGCCACTGGTGACGGCGCGCCGCGGCGAACGCCGGACCTGAGCGTGGCGCGGCGGGCGGACCGTAGCGCCGCCAGCGTCGCGGCTGCGCGAGGCGAGAAAGACCGAGCCGGCGGGGCGTCCCCGCCGGCTTTTGTTTGGTTGGGATGCTGGTCGCGGGGGACGCGATGTATGCGCCGGGCGCGTGGTGTTTCGCGGACACGTGAGGGTTCGCCGCGGCGCCACATAAGTGATTGCTGCGCGCGAACCCGGTGGCTGTTGCGTCCGGCGTGCCCCGCCGCCCTTGCGTGCCTGCCCCTTGCTGCTACGCTCGCGTGGCGCGCCGCGAATCTCTTGCGGTGGGGTGGAAGGCTCATCGTCTCATCCAAGGGAGGACTGCATGCGAAAGATACTTCTCACCCTCGCCGCCATGGCGCTGATCGCCGCCACGCTGCTGCCGGTGCGCAGCGATGCCGCGCCGGCGCAGAACCCTGCCGGCCTTTCAGTCGCGCTCGATCAGGGCGGCCTGCTCCAGCCGGTCGCCCAGGGCTGCGGGCCGGGCTTCGCCCGCGGACCCTACGGCCATTGCCGTCCCATGGGCGGAGGCGGCGTGGTCGTGGCGCCGGGCGTGGGCCCGGTGGTGGTGGCGCCCGCCTGCGTGCGGCGCTGCAATGCGTTCCGCTGCTGGAGCGTGTGCCGCTGAGTCGCGGCCGACCCGCCTCGAGAACGCGAAGCCGGCGGCGTCCCGCCGGCTTTTTCATGTCTGCAGCTCACGCCACCCGGGCGATCGCGCGCGTCACCGCGGCGATGAAATGCGTCCGCGCCTCCGGCACCGCGGCGCCGCGCGGCGCATAGACGTAGCGCTCGAGAAAGAACCCGGTGAGCGCGAAGGCGGCCGCGAGATCGTCGGGCGAGGGCTGGATCGTGCTCTCGTCGCCCAGGAATGCCGGCAGCGCCAGCAGCCGGTCGCGCCACGGCTCGCCGGCCGCGCGCGACACCGCGCGGCCCGATTTCGGCGACACGTAGACGAGGTCGAGGAGCCCGCCGGTCGCCGCGCAGGCGGAAAGATCGAGGCCGAAGCCGAGCTCGGCGAGGAGCTGCAGCTCGAAGCGCGCGATCCGCACCGCCACCGCGGCCGGATCGCCGAGCCGGTCGACGGCCGCGTCGAACGCCTCGTACACCACCGCATGCGGATCGCGCTCGGGCAGGAGCCGGCACAGCGCGGCGAGATGCGTCACCCCGTAGACCGCATGCGCGGCCGGCAGGAGCGCGGCCGCCCGCAGGTCGATGCCTTCGACCACGAAATGGCCGAGATGCTCGTCGAGCCGCGCCCGCCAGGTGGCGCCGTCACGGTATTGCCCGGCTGCAGCACCGGCTTGCAGCCGCGAGCCGGCGCCGCCGCGCACCAGCCCGAGATGGCGGCCGTGCTCGCGCGTCATCAGCTCGAGGATGGCGTTCGCCTCCCCGTGCTGGCGCGTGCCGAGCACGATGCCGATGTCGGTCCATTCCATGGCGCGCTTGCCTCAACTCCTGCGCTCTCCCCTCCACCCGCGCGCGAAGCGCGTGGCGGGGAGGGGTCGGAGGTGCCGAGGCGCTCGCTGTCGGCAACCGGAGTCGAGCGGCGGTCGCCTCCGCGCCGTCCGAGCGCAGGGAATTGCGCCTCACGCTCGATCCCGACCACTCTCCGCCGCACGCGTGCGAGAGGCAGCGCAATCCCCACCCTACTCCTTCGGAAACTCCAGCCCCATCTCGCGGATAGCGCTCCGGGTCGTCGCCCCAGTTCTCGCGCACTTTGACGAACAGGAAAAGGTGCACCGGCTGCTCGATGATCTTTGCGATCTCGCTGCGCGCCTCCGCGCCGATCGCCTTGATCGACTGGCCGCCCTTGCCGAGCACGATCTTGCGCTGGCTCTCGCGCTCCACGAAGATCGTCTGCTCGATGCGCACCGAGCCGTCGCGCAGCTCCTTCCAGCTGTCGGTCTCCACCGTCGAGCGGTAGGGCAGCTCCTGGTGCAGGCGGTTGAACAGCTTCTCGCGCGTGATCTCGGCGGCGAGGCTGCGCAGCGGCGCGTCGGAGATCTGGTCCTCCGGATAGTGCCACGGCCCTTCCGGCGCCTGCGCGGCGAGCCACGCCTTCACCTCGGCGATGCCGTCGCCGGTGAGCGCCGAGACCATGAAGGTGGCGGCGAACGGCGCCCGCGCGTTGGCGTCCTGCGGCGAGCGCCAGCAGACTGCGGCTTCGCCACCAGGTCGACCTTGTTGAGGATCAAGCAGCTTGCGCGCCGCGACGTCGCCCAGCCGGCCGAGGATCGCATCGGCCTCGTCGTCGATGCCGCGCTTGGCGTCGATCAGCAGCGCCACGATGTCGGCGTCGTGCGCGCCGCTCCAGGCGATCGTCACCATGGCGCGGTCGAGCCGGCGGCGCGGCGCGAAGATGCCCGGCGTGTCGATGAAGACGAGCTGCGACGCGGCCCTCGATGGCGATGCCGCGCACCAGCGTGCGCGTGGTCTGCACCTTCGGGCTGACGATCGTCACCTTGCTGCCGACCAGCGCGTTGACCAGCGTCGACTTGCCGACATTGGGCGCGCCGATCAGGGCGACGAAGCCGCAGCGGGTGGGCGCGCCGGTCTGGTCCGCGCTCGATGTCGGCTCAGCCATCGCTTGCCGCCGCCTCGACGCCCTCGCGCGTCAGCAGGGCTGCGGCCGCCGCCTGCTCGGCGGCGCGCTTGGAGCGGCCGACCCCCTCGGCCGGCTGCAGCGTCCGGCAGCACGACCGAGACGCGGAACTCGGGATCGTGGTGCGGCCCGGTGCGCTCGACCTCGCGGTAGAGCGGCGTCGGCAGCCCGCGCGCCTGCGCCCATTCCTGCAGCACGGTCTTGGGATCGCGCAGCGGCGCGCCGGCGCGCGCATGCGCTCGCCCCACAGCCGCTCGATCAGCGCGGCGGCCGCCGGATAGCCGCCGTCGAGAAAGACCGCGCCGACCAGCGCCTCGCAGACGTCGGCCAGGATGGCGAGGCGGCGGCGCCCGCCCGTATTGGCCTCCGAGGTGCCGAGCTTGATGACGGCGCCGAGATCGATCGCGCGGGCGACCTCCGCGCAGGTCTCCTTGCGCACCAGGTCGGCGAGGCGGCGCGACAGCTCGCCCTCGTCCGCCTTGGGGAAGGCGCGAAACAGCATGTCGGAAACGACCAGGCCGAGCACGTGGTCGCCGAGAAATTCCAGCCGCTGATAGCTGCTGGCGCGGCTCTTGCCCGACAGCGCCGAGACTATGGGTGAGCGCGCTGTCGAGCAATGCGTTGTCGGCGAAGCTGTGGCCGATCCGCTCTTCGAGCTCGCTTGCGTGCCCTTCGTCCGGCGGCTCATCGCACGATCGTGAACAGCCGGCTCCAGCGCACCGACCACGGCCAGTTCCAGAAATGCCAGGCCGGCTCGCCGTCGCCGACCGAGAAGAAGATGATCTGCGCCCGGCCGACCAGGTTCTCGAACGGCACGTAGCCGACCTGGCTCAGCACGCGGCTGTCGGTCGAGTTGTCGCGGTTGTCGCCCATCATGAAGATAGTGGCCGGCCGGCACGGTGTAGACCTGGGTATTGTCGAGAAACCCGTTGTCCTGCAGGTCGAGCGTGTTGTAGCTGACGCCGTTCGGCAGCGTTTCGCGCCAGCGCTTGACCCGCACGGTGCGGCCGCCGTCCTCGTCGATGAAGTCGTCGATGCGCTCGCGCTTGACCGGCTGCTCGTTGATGTTCAGCACGCCGTCGATCATCTGGATGCGGTCGCCGGGCAGTCCGATGACGCGCTTGATGTAGTCGGTCGAATCGTCCTTCGGCAGACGGAACACGACCACGTCGCCGCGCTGCGGCTCCGAGCCGAAGATGCGGCCCGAGAACAGCCGCGGCGACAGCGGCAGCGAATAGTGGCTGTAGCCGTAGGAGTATTTCGAGACGAACAGATAGTCGCCGACCAGCAGCGTCGCCATCATCGATCCGGAAGGGATGTTGAAGGGCTGGAACAGGAAGGTGCGGATCACGAACGCGATGATGAGGGCGTGAAAGATCACGCGTCCGGTCTCGGCCGCGCCGCCTTCCTTGCGTTTTTCCTGCGGCTTCACCCGCTGCTTATCCTGGCTCGACACGCTCATAGGCCTCTCGTGTGGGTGCTCTCGGGGCCGCCCCGCAAATCAAGACTTCGTGTCGCGGCCCGCGGGCTCGACACGCCGTCGAACCCTCGCCACCGCGCCACCGGCCGGCTCGCCCCGCGCCACCCTTCGGGGCGGTGCAGAGAGCAGAAAAATCCCTTATATTCAGGCGCTTACGTGTGTCGCCGCCACCATTCCGGGAGGCCCGAACAGGCCCGGAATTCCGGCACTTGTAGCGGCTTGCGGTCCGCCGCGCAATCAACCGGATGGGCCTGTGGTCGGGTGTTGGACCGGGGCTTCGAAACCCGCCCGGCGGACGGCCGAAATGACCACGAAGGCCTGCGCGAGCGGATATTCGTCGGTGAGCGCAAGGTCGATCTGCGCCTCCCAGCCGGCCGGCGTGATCGCGGCGAGGCGCGCGAGCGCCCCGCCGGTCAGCCGCAATGTCGGCTTTCCCGACGGCATGTTCACCACGCCGATGTCGCGGAAGAACACGCCGCGGCGGAAGCCGGTGCCGAGCGCCTTGGCGCACGCTTCTTTTGCGGCGAAGCGCTTCGCATAGGTGTCGACGCGGTTGGCCCTGCGCTCGGCGCGGGCGCGCTCGCTCTCGGTGTAGATGCGGTTGATGAAGCGATCGCCGTGCCGCGCGATCGTCTGCTCGATGCGGCGGATGTCGACCAGGTCGGTCCCGATGCCGAGAATCATGCGGGCTTGCCGCGTCCGCGCGTCATGGCGGTCCGGATGCGCGCCACGACGGTCGCCAGCCCTTCGAACATCGCCTCGCCCATGAGGAAATGGCCGATATTGAGCTCGACGATCTCCGGCAGGGCGCTGATCGCCTCCGCGGTCAGGTAGTCCAGGCCGTGGCCCGCATGAACCTCGAGACCGAGCTTGGCGGCGAGCGCCGCACCGGCCCGGATGCGCTGGAATTCGGCCGCCGCCGCCGCCGCATCGTGTCCGGCCACCGCCTCGCACCAGGCGCCGGTGTGAAGCTCGACCACCGCCGCGCCGATCTCCGCCGCGGCCTCGATCTGGGCGGCGTCCGCCGCGACGAACAGCGACACCCGGATGCCGGCCGCCCCGAGCGCCCGCGCGACCGGCCCGATCTGCGCCCGCCCGGCCGCCGCATCGAGGCCGCCCTCCGTGGTGCGCTCCTCGCGCCGCTCCGGCACCAGGCAGGCGGCATGCGGGCGGAACCGCAAGGCGATCGCCGTCATCTCGTCGGTCGCCGCCATCTCGAGATTGAGCGGCTTCGCGAGCCGCGCCATCAGCCGCGCCACGTCGTCGTCGCGGATATGGCGGCGGTCCTCGCGCAAATGCGCCGTGATGCCGTCGGCGCCCGCCGCGACCGCGACCTCGGCGGCGCGCAGCGGATCGGGGTGCCGCCCGCCGCGCGCGTTGCGCAGGGTCGCCACATGGTCGACATTGATGCCGAGGCGCAGCGGTCGGAGCACGGCCCCGCTCCGGGACGTCGGCTGCGCAAGGTTAGTGGCGCGATCAGGCATGGCTATCGGATTCGACGATCAAGCATGGCGTTGAAACAAGCGCTCGTGACCTTTCGCGGAGGAAGCGTCCGTCCCTCGGCGAAACCGTCGCGGGCATGACATCATACGCGTCGGCGCACGATTCGTCCCGCCCCGATGGCCCCGACCGCCGGGGAGACATCCGGTCGATCGCTTCGCCCATTGCCGCCCTCGGGCGCGCACGCAAGGACGATATCCCGGCTCCGTTCGGGGTCCGGATCATCGGACGCCGTTGCGGCCGAAGCCGGCTTCGCGGGAGAGCACGACGGCCTGTGCGCGGTTCTTCACTCCGAGCTTGCCGAAGATGACGGACACGTGATTGCGCGCGGTCTTTCCGCTGATCTTCAGCCGCGCTGCAATTTCGCCGTTGTCGAGGCCCTGGGCGAGTACCTCCAGCACTTCCTGTTCCCGGGCGGTCAGCGTGTCGCGCCATACCGCGGCCGATGGCGAGCATGCGACCGGCAGGAAATCATCGACCGCCTCGACGAACTGCCGCCATCCGGGCTCGCTGTCGAGCAGCACGTGATTGCGACCGTCGAACGCCACAAACCGGGCACCCGGAATCAGGGTCGCCACCTTCCGGCCTTCGTCGGACGAAATCACTGAATTACCCCGCGCGTGGAGGACGAGAGTTCGGGCAGGACACCTGCGGGATGATTTCACGCAGGTCGATGCTCCAGAATGTCCGCAAGAGGCCGACCGCATTGGCTGGAGACGTCGTCTTCCGCAACAACTCGTCGTAGGCCTGCGTCTGCGCGGGACTCGCGTCCGGAATGTGCAGCGCCGCGAAGAAGCGGCAGTAGGCCGGCGTGTCTTTTCGCCATCCGAGTTCGTAGATCTGGAGACGGGCTTCCCCTTCCTTGGCCAGATCGGGCGTGGAGCTGTCGACGAAACGACCTCTGGTATGCGGTCCCTGCAGGACGAGGTGACTCACCCGCTGCGGCTGGCCGACCGCGTAGCGCATCGCGACGCCACAGCCGGCGCCGCCCATCGCGAACAGGACAAAACGCTCGAAACCGACGGCCTCGATCACGGCCTGCAGATCCTCGGTCATCTTCTCGAAAGAGAATGCGACCTCGTCCCGGTCGGACAATCCGCAGCCGCGCCAGTCGTAGCGAACCACCGTATGATGCTGGCTGAGAAACGCGAGCCACGGCCGCCAGATCGGACAGTCCCAATCAAATCTGAGGTGATGGATCCAATGCTGCACCCAGATCAGCGGCGGCCCTTCGCCGCACACCGCATAGGCGATGCGCGCGCCGTCGCGGCTCCTGGCGAATCGAACCTGCTCGAGGGGATGGCGCATGGATTTGCCAGCCTACCGCCCCCCGCGTGGAGGCGCTAGGCGGGCGGACAGGCAGGCGGACTTCTTTCCCGCGACGGAGGTTGCCGGCGCCGGCCGGCAACGACGCTGCGCTCATGGCCTTTCGATCGCGTCCATGGGGTGGGCGCAAACGCGGCGGTCGCCTACTTCACACGCTTCCACCGGGATTCGCCTGTTCCGCCCGCCGATCCGGCCGGAATGGTAATCGTAAGATCGTTCCCCGAGATGGCGATAAATCGCTTTTGTGTGGTTCCTTCCCAATTCGGAAATGTCGACCCCTCGACTTGAAACGTGATTGATTGATCCGCCTTGTTGAATGTATACGGGCCGAAAAACGCAACACTGCGCTGAATGACCGCCTTGTTCTCGTCTGCCGTCCCGGTGGCCCGATTGTTACTGGCAAATTTCGGCAGGTTGGACCCGACGATGATCGCGGACGTGCGCCCGCCCCGCTCGAAGATCTGCAGGCCTTTCGGATCGGGTCCGAACGTATCGACCTTGGTGCCGTCCGGCCGTGTCGTCGTGGCGGAGACGATCATCCAGCTGCCGATGAGCTGTTCATCGAGCGACGGTTGCTGGGCGACAGCGTTCATCGCCGCCCCGGCAAACCCCAGCAAAGCGACGGCACAGGTAGCGAGCATGCGACGACGACTCATATTTGGCTCCCTCTGGCAGGCTTGAGGCGCGGAGTATGCAGCGCGTGCGACCGCCGTCATGGTGCGCATGTCCCACAATTCTCGATAATTGGCGGATACTTGTCCCGCGACGCGGGACAATTCCGCGATGGAAACGAAAGGATGGCGGAGAGCTGGAGAATCTCGATTAATGATTGCCCGACCTGGAATTCAGGATGGTAACCCGCGACGCAGACACGCCCGGATGCAACCCTGCCTATTCCATCACCCGCTCGACCTTGGCGACCACGGGCTTGGCGCGCAGCTGCGCGATGATCGCGGTCAGGTGCTTCAGGTCGTAGACCTCGAGATCGATCGTCAGCGACGTGAAGTCGGGCGACTGCCGCTCCATCCGGATGTTGTCGATATTGCCGTCGTGCTCGGCGATCACCTGGGCGACCTGGGCGAGCGTGCCCGGCTCGTTCACCGACTGCACCGCGAGACGCGCCGGGAACCGGTGCGGACTGCCGTCGTCGACGTCCCAGCGCACGTCGAGCCAGCGCTCCGGGACGTCCTCGTATTCCTGCAGCGTCGCCGACTGGATCGGATAGATGGTGATCCCTTCGCCCGGCGTCATGATGCCGACGATGCGGTCGCCCGGCACCGCGCCGCCATTGGGCGCAAAGCTCACCGGCAGGTCGCTGTTGATGCCGCGGATCGGGATGCCCTCGGCCGTGCCGCTCGGCACCTTGAACTTCACCGCCTTGCCTTTGCGCAGCCCGAACCAGCCGGTTTCGGACTTGGGCGCCGCCGGCGCCATCGCGCGCTCGTCCTTGTAGTCGGGATACATGGCGCGCACCGCGTCGGCCGCCCGCAGCTCTCCGCGGGCGACCGCGGCGAAGACGTCCTCGATCGAGGCGCGCGCGAGCCGGGTCAGCGCGCCCGCGAGCTTCTCGTCGGAATAGTCGCGCTTGGCGCGCTGGCACAGGCGCTCGACGATGCGACGGCCGAGCTCGGCATATTGCGCCCGCACCGCGACCCGCGTCGCCCGCCGGATCGCGGCCCGCGCCTTGCCGGTGACGACGATCGACTCCCACGCCGCCGGCGGCGCGACCTGCGCCTTCGAGATCAGGATCTCGACCTCGTCGCCATTGGTGAGCTCGGAGACGAGCGGCGCGATCTTGCCGTTGATCTTGCAGCCGACCGCATGGTTGCCGACGTCGGTATGCACCGCATAGGCGAAATCGATCGGCGTCGCCTTGCGCGGCAGGGCGATCAGCTTGCCCTTGGGCGTGAAGCAGAACACCTGGTCGTGAAACAGCTCGAGCTTGGTGTGCTCGAGGAACTCCTCCGGGTTCGAGCCTTCGGCGAGCAGCCCGATGGTGCGCCGCAGCCACGCATAGGCGTTCAACTCGCGCGACAGCATCTCGGTGGGCGAGCCGATTCCGTCCTTGTAGAGCGAATGCGCCGCGATGCCGAATTCGGCGATCTCGTCCATCTCGTCGGTGCGGATCTGCAGCTCGACGCGCTGCTTGCCGGGCCCGATCACCGTGGTGTGGATCGAGCGATAGTCGTTCTGCTTGGGCGTCGAGATGTAATCCTTGAAGCGGCCGGGCACCACCGGCCAGGTGGTGTGGACGATGCCGAGCGCCTGGTAGCATTCCGACGGCTTGCGCACGACGACGCGGAAGCCGAAGATGTCGGAGAGCTGCTCGAAGCCGACCGCCTTGCGCTCCATCTTGCGCCAGACCGAATAGGCGCGCTTGCGCCGGCCGGTGACGCGCGCCATGATGCCGCTGTCGGCGAGCTTCTTGGTGAGCTGGTCCTCGATCTCCCCGATCAGCCCGCCGTTCCTGGCCGCGAGCGCGTCGAGGCGGGAATTGATGACCCTGTAGGCGTCCGGATTGAGCTCGCGGAACGCCAGGTTCTCGAGCTCCTCGCGCATCTCGTACATGCCGATGCGCGCCGCCAGCGGCGCGTAGATGTCGATCGTCTCCTGCGCGATGCGCCGGCGCGCCTCGGGCGGCATGTGATCGAGCGTGCGCATGTTGTGCAGACGGTCGGCGAGCTTGACCAGCAGCACGCGCACGTCCTCGGCGATGGCGAGCAGGAGCTTGCGCAGGTTCTCCGCCTGCTTGGCCTCGCGCGACACCAGGTCGAGCCGCTTGAGCTTGGTGAGGCCCTCGACCAGGCGCCCGATGTCCCTGCCGAACAGCTGGTCGATCTCGGCCCGGGTCGCCTCGGTGTCCTCGATGGTGTCGTGCAGCAGCGCCGCCACGATGGTGGCATCGTCGAGCTTGAGGTCGGTGAGGATGGCGGCGACCTCGAGCGGATGGGAGAAATAGGGATCGCCCGAGGCGCGCTTCTGCTCGCCATGCGCCTTCATGGCGTAGACGTAGGCGCGGTTGAGCAGCTCCTCGTCGGTGTCCGGGTTGTATTTGCGGACCCGCTCGACCAGCTCGTACTGCCGCATCATCTGCGGCTTGGCCTTCGGCGCCGCCATTTCGGCTGCTTCGGACGCGTTTCTGCGGCCGCGCTCGACCGGCGCGCGAGGCCGCGGCTGGTGCTGCATGCGGGGCAGATCGGTCGACGCCATGGCGATCCTTGCCGGGCCGCGGCGCGTGAGCGCGGCGGCACGTTTGTCTATTTGGCTAGAGTAACATGTTCCAGCCCGAAGCGGCCGTTAACAAAAAGCAATAATTTACGTTCTTTCCGCCCCAAAGCGCGGGCTTTCTCCGGAAAATGCCCGCGGGGCGCGCGTCCCGGTCGGTTGGGCCGGGACCACGGCCCGGGCGGTCCCCTGCCAAATCGCGCCGCGGGATTTGCATCCGACGGGCGCACGACAACGCAAAACGGCCCGGCGGTGGCCGGGCCGTTGCGATCGATGAATGCGGACTTGGATCCGTGATTGGCGCCGCGATTGAAGCCGCGCCCCTATTCCTCGTCGTCGGTCTCGACCGGTTCCGGCTTCTCCTCGGGCGGCGCCAGGCCCTCGAGGCCCTTGAGCAGCTCCTCCTCGGTCATGCGATCGGCCACGACCTCGGTATCGTCGGCATCGACGCCGGTGCCGGGCGCGCCGATCAGCGGCATCGTCTCGGGTTCCGGCTCGTCGACCTCGACGTATTTCTGCAGCGAATGGATGAGGTCTTCCTTGAGGTCGCCCGGCGAGATCGTCTCGTCGGCGATCTCGCGCAGCGCCACCACCGGATTCTTGTCGTTGTCGCGATCGATCGTGATCTGCGCGCCCGACGAAATCATGCGCGCGCGATGGCTCGCGACCAGGACCAGGTCGAACCGGTTGTCGACCTTGTCGATGCAATCCTCAACGGTGACACGGGCCATGGCCTCGCCACTCCTCTTACGGGATGATCTGACTGGAATTTCACCCGTTAGGTATCGTGATCTTGGCCCGAGCGCAAGGCCGAACTGGGTCGACAACAATTGACTTGGCGTCGACGGTAAACCTCTGTTACCCAACAATCGGAACACGGCGCTGCCGGCCAAACGATTGCGGGCCGGCCGCGGCGGGGTGCCGCAGCGTTATTTCGCTGTTCGCTCGCCAGTTCCCGTGCCGACGGCAATGCCGTCCATTTCTGCCATCGCAACACCGGATTCGCCGGATATTTCCGGCCTGCCCGGCTTGAAAGCCTGTCCGAACCGACAAGAGCCCAAGACAACCTCACAAGAAAACCCACAAGAAACCCGAGAGCCCACATGTCCGTACCCAGCGAAAAAATCGCTCTGTTCATTGACGGCGCCAATCTCTACGCCACCGCCAAGTCGCTCGGCTTCGACATCGACTACAAGCGGCTGCTGCGCGAGTTCCAATCGCGCGGCTACCTGCTGCGGGCGTTCTATTATACCGCCGTGGTCGAGGATCAGGAGTATTCGTCGATCCGACCGCTGATCGACTGGCTCGACTACAACGGCTACACGGTCGTCACCAAGGCGACCAAGGAATTCGTCGACCAGACCGGCCGGCGCAAGGTCAAGGGCAACATGGACATCGAGCTCGCGGTCGACGCCATGGAGATCGCCGGCCACATCGACCACATGGTGCTGTTCTCCGGCGACGGCGATTTCCGCTCGCTGGTCGAGGCGGTGCAGCGGCGCGGCGTGCGCGTCACGGTCGTGTCCACGATCTCGACCCAGCCGCCCATGGTCGCCGACGAGCTGCGCCGCCAGGCCGACATCTTCCTCGACATCGTCGAACTGCAGCCCAAGATCGGCCGCGACCCCTCCGAGCGGACCGAGCGCGGTCCGCGTGAGCCGCGCGAACCGCGCCATGCAGGCCACACCCCGCAGTTCCTCCAGCGCAGCACCGCGCCGCAACGCGCGACCGCCGACGCCGCGGACGACGACGAATTCGAGGATTGAGACGGCCGTGACGTCCGCGCCGGGGCGGAATTGCCCGCTCTGTCCGCGCCTGGTCGCTTTCCGCGAGACGTGGCGCGCGCGCGAGCCGTCCTGGTTCAACGCGCCGGTCCCGCCGTTCGGGCCGCGCGACGCGCGGCTGCTGATCGTCGGCCTGGCGCCCGGCCTGCGCGGCGCCAACCGGACCGGGCGGCCCTTCACCGGCGACTATGCGGGCGACCTGCTCTACGCGACGCTGCTCGAGTTCGGCTTCGCACGCGGCCACTACGACGAGCGGCCCGATGACGGCCTCACGCTGGTCGACTGCCGGATCGCCAACGCGGTCGGTTGCGTGCCGCCGGAAAACAAGCCGACCCCGGCCGAGATCACGGCCTGCCGCCGGTTTCTGTCCGCCGAGATCGCCGAAATGCCGCGCCTGCGCGCGATCGTCGCCCTCGGCCGGGTGGCGCACGACAGCGTCATCGCGACGCTCGGCGAAAAACGGTCACGCCTGCCGTTCGGTCACGGATCGGTGCACGTGGCCGGCAAGCTGATGCTGTTCGGCAGCTACCATTGCTCGCGCTACAACACCAATACGGGACGGCTGACGCCCGACATGTTCCGCGATGTGTTCGCAAAAGTGCGGGCTCAGGCCATCAGCCAATCCGGCGCCTAGTCCCGAGCGCGCACCGATTCGCCGCCACCACCCGGCGATCACGAACCCATCGCCGAGCCTCAATGCGCGGCGCGAAGCCAGGCGAGCACCGCCTCGGCGTTCTTGTCCGGCGGAAAGACCGGATAGAACACGACGCGGATCACGCCGTGGTCGACCACCAGGGTGAGACGCTTGAGCAGCGTCATTGCGTCGACCTCGAAGGTCGGCAGCGCGAGCGCGCGCGTGAGCGCGAGGCCGGCATCCGACAGCAGCACGAATGGAAGATGCAGGCGCTCTGCGGCTTCGCGCTGATAGCCGGTGTCCTGCGTCGAAAGTCCGAACAGATGGTCGGCCCCGGCCCGCTTGAGTTCAGCGAAATGATCGCGGAACGCGCAGGACTGTGGCGTGCAGCCGCGCGCTCCCGGAATGGCGTCCCAGCCCGCGGGGAGCGGCTGGCCCGGCCGGCCCGTGCGTGGATACGCATAGATGACCACGCGGCCCTTGAGTTTGGACAAATTCACCGATGTGCCATCGGTCGCCAT
This sequence comes from uncultured Pseudomonadota bacterium, assembly GCA_963791155.1. Classification (GTDB taxonomy): domain Bacteria; phylum Pseudomonadota; class Alphaproteobacteria; order Rhizobiales; family Xanthobacteraceae; genus JAVDCA01. Next base: position 105,343 of record CAWBRI010000008.1, on the reverse strand, counting down.
CAGCGCAAGGTCGGGCATCGGGGCCCCGGGCAGATGACGGGCGGCGCCGTCGTCGGTCGGCACCGGCAAGTGCGCCGGAAGCACGGTCGGATCGTGCGGAACCGTCATGGCGGATCGCGGTCCCGGCCCGCATACGACATGAACTCCATCAGCGATCCGTCCGGATCGCGGAAATAGACGCTGGTGCCCGCGCCCTTGGCGCCGAACCGTTCCATCGGACCCGCCTCGATGGCGACGCCGTGGCGCCCCAAGTGGGCGATCGCGTCGGCGATCGGTCCCGACCACTCGAAGCACAGGTCGCTGTTGCCGGGCTGCACCGGCAACCGCGCGACCTCCGCCGGCTTGACGCCCGGCCCGTGCACGTTGAGCTGCTTGTCCCCGAACCGGTAGGCGAACCCGGCCGGGCGTCGCACCAGCTCGGCCCCCAGCACATCGCGGTAGAACGCGTTCGAGCGTTCCCAGTCCGAGACATGGATGACGCAATGATCGAGCTTGGTCGGCAGCGCCATCGCGTCAGCCCTTCGCCCGCAGGAGCCGGCCCTTCTCGCGCTCCCAGCTACGTTTCTTCTCGGTCTCGCGCTTGTCGTGCAGCTTCTTGCCGCGCGCGAGCGCGACCTCGACCTTCGCGCGCCCCTTCTCGTTGAAATACATCTTCAGCGGCACGACGGTCATGCCTTCGCGCTCGACTCCGGCCGCTAGCTTGTCGATCTGCCGGCGGTGGAGCAGAAGCTTGCGCGGCCGCTTGGGCGCATGATTGGCACGGCTCTGCTGATATTCCGGGATGTTGGAATTGACCAGCCAGAGCTCGCCATTGCGGGTGTCGGCGTAGGATTCCGCGATCGTCGCCTTGCCCAGGCGGAGCGATTTCACCTCGGTGCCGGTCAGCATGATGCCGGCCTCGAAGACCTCTCCGATCTCGTAATTGAACCGCGCCCGGCGATTGTCGGCCACGACTTTGAGCGGCCGCTCCTTCTTCTCCGCCATCGGCGAGCCTCGTTGCAACCGCAGGGGAATGGGCCGCCTGCCAACCGCGCATGCGCTTTTGCGTTACCGCCTTGTTTAGTCACCGCCGCCGGCCCGAACAAGGCTTGCGCGCCACGCCGGCCCCTGATCGCAGCCGGCAGACCGGCGCCCGTTTTTCATTGTTCTAAATACAAGGCCGCCCAGTTTATTGTCATTCTAAACAGTATTATTCCCGACGGCGGTTAGATTTATACCAATTCCAATGAGTATTTTTATGTTGTAACTCGACGACAACTCGTTTTATTACTTTGTCCACCGCCGACCCACTCGATTGCGGGGCCTTGAACCTCGCCAATGGAGCCCACGATGATCCTCACCGCCGCCTGCCGGCGGGCCCTGCTGGCCGGTCTCGTTTGTGCGGCCCTGCCCGCGCGCGGCCATGCGCAGCAAGTCCCCGACGATTTCTACGAGCTCGAAACCAAGTATATTTTCGGTTTCACGACCGGCAGCGGAATTGGGCTGGAAGGCGAGAAGGAGTTCTCGGTCGATACTTTCGCCGGATTCGGCCGCGGCGGCGACAGGTATCGCGCAAGTGAAACCAAGCTCGAGTTCGAGCACACGCCCAACCAGTACGTCCAGATCGAGATGGGCGCGCTTGTCGCGTCGCACGCGATCTCGAACGTGCCCGGTCTCGACGACCGCAACCAGACCGCGGTCTCCGGGGCGTTCGGCGAGTTGCGCTATCTCGCGATCGAACGCGGCGCATCCTCCCCCTTCGCGGTGACGGTGTCGGTCGAGCCCACTTGGCGTCGCGTCGACGAGACCAGCGGCGCGCGCGTCACGAACCTGGAGCTCGAGACCCGCATCGCCGCCGACACCGAGCTCGTGCCCAACCGGCTCTATCTCGGCTTCAATCTGCTCTACGAGCCGGAATGGACGCGCACGGCGGACGGCGAGATCGTGCGGGAAGCGACGCTCGGCTTCTCCTCGGCGCTTGCTTTCCGACCGATCCCCGCGCTGGCGATCGGCGCGGAAATCGAGTATTTCCGCCATTATGACGCGTTCGGATTGAGCCAGCTCACGGGCGACGCGCTCTACATCGGACCGACCTTCTACTATCAGCTCACCCGCAAGTCGTTCGTGACCGCCGCCTGGTCGACCCAGGTGACCGGCCGCTCGACCGAGATGCCGGGCGCGCTCAACCTGGTCGATTTTTCGCATCACCGGGCGCGACTCAAGGTCGGGGTCGAGTTCTAATGTGCGTTCCAACGGGACAATAAATCTGCGCGGTCCGCGGTCCACACGGAGAATATGGCGATGTCGAGGTCCGTTCGGTTGTTTGTCGTCACCGCGCTCGTGACTTGCCTCACGGCGGCCCCTGCGCGCGCGCAGGAGAACGTCGTCACGCTCGCCGTGAAGAACCATCAATTCCAGCCGGGCGAAATTCACGCGCCCGCCAATACGAGGATCGTGCTCAAGATCCGGAATCTCGACGCGACCGCGATGGAGTTCGAAAGCGTGACGCTCAGGGTCGAAAAAGTCGTCGCCCCCAATGGCGAAGGCGTCATCAATTTGCGGCCGCTGCAGCCGGGACGCTACAACTTCTTCGACGACTTTAATCCGCAGGCCAAAGGCACATTGGTGGTACCGTGAGGTTCCGTTGCTCGCCGCTCTGATCATCGTCTTTCGCGAGGTATTCGAGGCCGGTCTCATCATCGGCATCGTGCTCGCCGCAACGCGCGGGCTCAAATACCGCGGATGGTACAGCGCGGCCGGCGTCGGCGGCGGGCTGGCCGGTGCCTGCGTCATGGCGGCGTTTGTCGGAGAACTGTCGGCGTTTTTCGGCGGGATGGGCCAGGAAGTGTTCAATGCCGGCATTCTCGCCGTCGCGGTCATCATGCTGACCTGGCACAATGTGTGGATGTCGCGTCAGGGCCGGGAGATGGCGGCCGACATGCAGGCGGCAGGCGCAGCGGTCGTCGCCGGCTCGCGGAGTCTCGCCGGATTGACAGTCGTGATCGGCGTCGCCGTTCTGCGCGAGGGCGCCGAGGTCGTCCTGTTTCTTTACGGCATTGCGGCGTCGAACGGGATTTCCGGGCTCATGGCCGGCGCCCTGATCGGCCTTGCGCTCGGCGCGCTCGTCAGCGCGCTCACATATGTCGGCCTGATCGTGATCCCGCCCCGGCGTCTTTTCGCCGTCACCACTGTCCTGATCGCGTTTCTCGCAGCCGGCATGGCGGCGCAGGCCATCGGATTCCTGGAGCAGGCCAACATGCTGGCGTGGCTCGATGACGTGGCGTGGGACACCTCTCGGTTCCTGCCCGAAACGAGCATGCTCGGCCGCGCCCTCCACGCGCTGGTCGGCTACAGCGATCGGCCGAGCGCGCTCCAGCTCGTCGTGTGGACGGCGACGCTCGTGGCGACCTTCGGCTTGATGAAACTGGCCGCGCCGCCTGCGCGCCCGCCCGTCGCGGCCGCGTGAGCGGTCGAACTAGTCTTTGAGCAGGTCGCGAAACCCGGTCAACAGTTGGATGTCCTTGGGGCTCGGCGGGGCGCGGCTGTGCGCTGGCCTAGAAAGAACGCGAAAGGCGTCGGCCAACCCCATGTTCGATCGCGCTTTTTTCACGGAGGCCGCGGCCCACCCCGGATCGAGTCCCCGACCGGCTCCCGGGTCAAGTCCGGGCGGTTTCTTGCGGAAAATGCTCGTGCGGCGTCAGTTCAACAGGCCGGCATGCACCATCGCGTCGCGCACCACCGACTTCGACTTGTCGCCGAGCGGCACCATCGGCAGACGCACCGTGTCGGCGATCTTGCCGAGGACCGACAGGGCGTATTTGGCGGGCGCCGGGTTGGTCTCGACGAAAAGGTTCTGATGCAGCGGCATGAGCTTGTCTTGCAGCACGAGCGCCGCCGCATAGTCGCCGCGCAGACACGCGCTCTGGAACTCCGCGCACAGGCGGGGCGCCACGTTGGAGGTGACCGAGATGCAGCCATCACCGCCATGCGCCATGAAGCCGAGCGCGGTGGCGTCCTCGCCGGAGAGCTGGTTGAACCCCTGCCCCAGGACGGCGCGCTGCTGCGATACCCGCACCATGTTCGCGGTTGCGTCCTTGACGCCGGCGATGTTCTTCAGCTCGTAGAGCCGCTTCATCGTGTCGACCGACATGTCGATCACCGAGCGCCCGGGAATGTTGTAGATGATGATCGGAATTCCGATGGCGTCATTGATCGCCTTGTAGTGCTGGTACAGGCCTTCCTGGGTGGGCTTGTTGTAGTAGGGCGTCACGATCAGCACCGCGTCGGCGCCGGCCTTCTCGGCATGTTGCGACAGCTCGATCGCCTCTCGCGTCGAGTTCGATCCGGCGCCCGCGATCACCGGGACGCGGCCTCTGGCCTGGTCGATGCACCATTCGACCACGTGCTTGTGCTCGTCATGGGAGAGCGTCGGGCTCTCGCCGGTGGTGCCGACCGGGACGAGCCCATTGGTCCCCTCGCCGATCTGCCATTCGACCAGGTCGCGGAACGCCTTCTGGTCGACGTCGTCGTTGCGAAAAGGCGTCACGAGCGCGGTGAACGATCCGCGGAAATTCGTCTTGAAATCCGTCTTGGCGGCCATGGTGGTCTCCCCGACCGGCTGGGCGGCATTGCGCGAAGCACCTCACCGGTAACGATTTTTCGAGGCGCAGACTAACGATTTTCGTCAATGGAGCCTAACGATTTTCGTGATCGAGGCCGGGCTGGAGGCGATAAAGCTCCAGGGCATCAAAACGTTACGGCCGCGCCGCAGCGGATCCGGTTCCAGGTCACAACATAGCCGCGATTGCGCCGGATTAGGGTTTCGTCAATTTTATCAACGCAATAGGTTTCATGGGACGGACGCGACTCGGCCCGGGGAGGACGTTGCCTGTGAGCAGGGGAAACCGCACGGCGAGCTTGTGCGCGATCGTGGCCGCCCTGACGCTGGTGGCGCCGGCGGCTGCGGCGACCAATCCGCCGACCAGCACTCAGACGGACGCCAAGTCCGTGACCAAGCCCGACGCCAAATCCGGCGCGAAGTCCGACACCAAATCCGACACCAAGTCCGGCGCCAAATCCGGTGCAACGTCCGCGTCCAAGCCGCTCCCGAAGTCGCCGGCCGCCACCAAGCCCGTCACGGTTGCGGCCAGGACCGCGGCGCATGTGCCGCTGCCGCGCTCCCGCCCGACCTTCACCGCGCCAAGCCGAACCCTCGTGGGACCGGAACAGCAGGGTGCGGCGCCGTCCGGCGTCCGCGCGGATCCGATGGCGGCGCTGGCCTATGCGCCGCCCGCGGTCACGCCCGGCATTCCGCTCGCCACGGCGACCACCGCGTCGACCTCGCCGGCCGACATGGACGCGGTCAAGCAGGCCATCGGCCTCGTGCGCGCCGGCAAGATCGGCGACGCCAGCGCCCTCGAACGCGGCATTTCCGATCCGCTCGCCCGCAAGCTGGTCGAATGGGTGATCCTGCGGAGCGACGACAACGGCGCCGATTTTTCCCGCTTCAACGCGTTCATTGCCGCCAACCCGAGCTGGCCGAGCATGGTCATGTTCCGCCGCCGCGCCGAGGCGATGCTGTGGCAGGAGCGTGCGCCGTCCGCCACCGTGCGGGCCTATTTCGGGGGCGCCAAGCCGCTGAGCCGCCAAGGGCAAGTTTGCGCTTGCGCGCGCGCTGATGTCCGACGGCGATCGCGCCGGCGCCCAGACCTACGCGCGCGAAGCGTGGCGCGACGATTCCTTCTCGAGCGACCTCGAGGCGCAGGCGATCGAGCTGTTCGGCGAGTTCATCACGCGGGCCGACGAGAAGGCCCGCATGGACCGGCGGCTCTACACGGCGGACGACGCCGACGCGGGGCTGCGCGCCGCCAAGCGCCTCGGCGGGGCCGAACCCGCCATCGCCAAGGCGCGCATTTCCGTCTCCGCCAAGGCGAGCAACGCCAAGGCTCAGCTCGATGCGGTGCCGGCCGAGGCTCGCCGCGACGCCGGCTATATCTTCAGCCGGGCCCAATGGCTGCGGCGCAACGACAAGATCGCCGAAGCGGGCGCGCTGATGCTCACCGCGCCGCGCGATCCGGTCCAGTTGCAAGACCTCGATGAATGGTGGGTCGAGCGCCGGCTCGTCGCCCGCAAGCTGCTCGACATCGGCGACGCCAAGCTGGCCTATGCGGTCGTGCGCGATGCGGTGCCGCCGGCCAAGGACAACTACCGCGCCGAGCACCAATTCACGGCCGGCTGGATCGCGCTGCGGTTCCTGCATGACCCGGCGACCGCCGCCCAGCACTTCGCGCGCGTCGCGTTGGGCAATGCGAACCCGATCACGCTGGCGCGCGCCGGCTATTGGCTCGGGCGTGCCGCCGAGGCCGCCAACAAACCGCAGGAGGCGCGCGCGCATTACGAGGCGGCAGCGCGCCATACCACCGCCTATTACGGTCAATTGGCGCGCGCCCGGTTGGGCCACGGCGATATCGCGTTCTCGGCGCCGCCCGCCCTTCCGGCCGACCGACGCCAGACCTTGGCACGGCTGGAAGTGGTCCGCGCCGCGGAGATACTTTACGCCGTTGGTGAGCGCGACCTCGTCGTCCCGATGGTCGCCGACCTCGCCGACAAGACGCACGACCAGGGCGCGCTCGCCACGCTCGCCGATCTCGCCGAGAAGAACGCCGACGCCCGTTCGGTCCTCCTCATCGGCAAGATCGCGTTGGGGCGCGGACTTCCTTTCGACCAATATGCGTTTCCGGTGGGCGCCTTGCCGCATTACAGCGCGATCGGGCCGGAGGTCGAGCCGGCCGTCGTCTATTCGATTGCCCGCCAGGAAAGCGCCTTCAACCCGAAGACGGTCTCGAGCGCCAACGCCCTCGGCCTGATGCAGGTGACTCCCGACGCCGGCCGCTATATCGCCAAGAAGTTCGGCGTCTCGTTCGATCAGCACCGCCTGCTGAACGATACCGTCTACAACATGCAGATGGGGGCGGCCGAGCTCGGCGACGTGATCACGCGCTACCGCGGCTCTTATATCCTCGCCTTCGCCGGCTACAATGCGGGAGCGGGCCGGGTAAAGGAATGGGTCGAGCGCTATGGCGACCCGCGCGACCCCCGCGTCGATCCGGTCGACTGGGTCGAGCGCATTCCGTTTTCCGAGACCCGCAACTATGTTCAGCGTATCCTCGAAAATCTACAGGTCTACCGTGTGCGCTTCGGTGGCGGCGCCAAGCTCATGATCGAAGCCGACATCCACCGCGGCACGCAGGCAGAGTAGCCCTACGGCCGTCATTGCCCGCGCAAGCGGGCAATCCAGTATACGCAAGCGCTGGAAATGGAAAGGAAGAAGTCGTCCCATTTGGATTTGAGGGCTCGATGAGCTGAATATTTCCAATCGGCGGACGAGGATGTAAACTCAGCAAGTTCGCTCCCTGCTCATCATCGACTCCCAGGCGTACTGGATTGCCCGCTTGCGCGGGCAATGACGCAGTACTGGCATTTCGGCGGCAACGCGCATGAAGAACGGCGGCTTTACCGACCATTTCGTGACCGCGCAGGACGGGCTGCGGCTTCACGTGCGCGAATGGGGCGACCGCACGGCGCCCGGCCTGCCGGTCGTGTGCCTGCCCGGCCTCGCCCGCACCACCGCCGACTTCGATCGGCTGGCCGCCGCACTGGCCGGCGACCCCGATCGTCCGCGGCGGGTGCTTGCGCTCGACTATCGCGGCCGCGGACTCTCGGATCATGACCGCGATCCCGGCAACTATTCGATCCCCGTCGAGGTCGCCGATGTCCTGGCGGTGCTGACCGCCCGCGCGGCCGCAACGGCGGTGTTCGTCGGAACGTCGCGCGGCGGCCTCATCACCATGGCGCTGGCGGCCGTTCGTCCCACCGTCATCGCGGGCGCGGTGCTCAACGACATCGGGCCGGTGATCGAGCCGCAAGGTTTGATGCGGATCAAGAGTTACGTCGGCAAGCTGCCGCAACCCCGCGATTTCGAGGAAGGCGCCGAAATCATGCGTCGGCTGTTCGGCGCCCAGTTCACCAAGCTCACGGACGCCGACTGGCTCGCCTTCGCGCGCAGAAGCTGGCGGCAGCATGAAGGCCGGTACGTCGTCACCTACGATCCGCGGCTCTCACGCGCGCTCGCGTCGATCGATCCCGCCCACCCCCTCCCCCCGATATGGCCGCAATTCGACGCCCTCGGCAACGTGCCCTTGATGGTCATCAGGGGAGCCAATTCCGACATCCTGTCGGCCGCCACGGTGGCGGCGATGCGGGCGCGCCGACGCGACACCACGGTCATCGAGATTCCCGACCAAGGCCATGCGCCACTGTTGGCCGAAGCCGACACCATCGCGCGCATCGCGGAGTTCGTCACACAGGTGCAGACGGCGGCCGACGGCGCCTAGCCTGGGTGCACGATCCTGGAGGGCGCCGCGACCGCCGAACCCGCAGCCGTCAGGCCTTTTGGACGGCGAATTGATACATGGCGGCGAACATGTCGGGATGCGCGCGTTCGAAGGCGTCCCAGTGGGCCAGATCCGTCATCGTCGTATCGTCCGCGTGGCTCGCCGCATAGGCGAGCAGCACGCGCGCGTCGAGCTGAAAGCCGAGGAACGTGAGATTTTCCGCCGCGATGAACTGCGCGATTTCCGGCAAGGTGTGCTGATATTCCTGCACGTGGAACAAAAGATCGCGGCAATCGCTCGTCGAATAGAAATCGCCCGCGCGCGTGACGGACTTGCCGGGCGCGCCGTCGGGAAAACCCATGATCTCCTGCCGGCAGCGCCGTATGTCTCCGGCGCTTTCGCCGGTCACGCGCGCGGCGACATACGCCCGTGCCGCATTGATGTCGGATCGCGCGAGCTTGCTGTAAAGGCCAATAAGCATGACGCCGCCGGGTTTGAGCAGCGACAGCAGAACACGCCAGCCGGCTGCCGGATCCTTCAGGCATTGCAGCGCACCGGCTGCCTCGATGACGTCGAAGCGTCGTTGCAGCTTGCCGAGCCTGAGGATATCGGCTTGGCCATACTCGATGGCGAGGCCGAGCGCGCGGGTCTTGCGCACCGCGTAGGCCAGGCTCGTGCGGCTGAGATCGACCGCGAGAACGCGGGCGTTGGCAAACCGGCGATGGGCCTCGATCGCATGCGAGCCGCTCCCGCAGCCCGCGACCAGCACGTCCGGACCCTCCGGCGTGGAGATCGGGCGGAACGGTGCCCGTGGAAACTTGGCGCGCACATAGTCGTTGACGCTCAAGGGCTTGAGCAATGGCGGCGGTGTGACCCAGCGCGGGTAGGGATTTTCCTCGTACTGCGCCTGAACGCTGCGCGAAGTCGGCGTCGATCTCGGTGAGGAAGGGCAGCGTCTGCTTGATCTTCTGCTCCTCGGCGGGCTCGCGGATCTGCTGCCTCAGCACCTCGTCGACGGACGCCGGCCACGTGCGCTCGAGGAGACGCTCCGCGCCGGGCACGCGGTGGAGAGGCGAATAGGCCGCGAGCGCGACCGGCCACAGCGGTGGAATATTCTCACCCGATCGGAGCCGCTCGGCCACCGCTGCAGCCAAGCGCTCCGCCTCGGAGCGTTCCCCGGCGGCTTCGGCGAAAACATATTCGTTGATGAAGCACTGGCGCGCCAGCGCGCAGCAGAAATCCAGCAGCTCGGCATTCGGTTCGCCCGCCATGCTCTCGATCAGCTTTCGGCGGGCGGCGGTCAGCACTTTCTCCAGATCGGCGTCGCTCGCCCGTCCGGAGATCATCACCTGGCGAAGAAGCGGATCGCCGGCGAGCGCGGCAACATCGGCCGCCCCGAGCATCGACCCGATGGGGCCGCTCAGCTTTGCCACGCATGCAGACATGCCGGCCGCCCGCTTGACCAAGGTGATTCCGACATGCTCCAGCTCGCCCCCCCGCGCCCATCCCTCCGACAAGGCGCGCATCACATAGGGCCGTAGCGGCTCGAGATGGTCCGCCGGCAGGGACTGCAGGCACAGCGCGAACAGGCTTCTGGTTTCCGCCGTGCCGCCATCAAGCGCCCGCGTCAACAACGTCGCGGCTTCTTCCGGATCGCCGAGCGCCAGCAGCTCGCGCGCCAAATGATGGGTGGCGTCCAGATCGCCGGGACGCAGCCCGAGCGCCGCCCGGAATTCCCGTATGGCGGCCTCCGGCTGGCCCGCCCGTGACAGCGCGAGTCCGAGATTGCTGCGGGCCTCGACAAAACGAGGCGCAAGTCGCACCGCCTCTTGAAAATGCGCCAGCGCGTCGACCGACGCGCCCCGCGACGACGTGGCGACGCCGAGATTGTTGTGCGCCTCGGCATAGCCCGGCTTGAGCGCCAGAGCGCGCGCATAGCAGCCCTCGGCCTCGGCCAGCCGATCCTGGTCTTTGAAGACATTGCCGAGATTGTTGTAAGCCTCGGCAAAGCCGGGATTGCAATCGATGGCCGCCCGATAGGACGTCTCCGCCTCGACAAACCGCTTCTGCCGCGCCAGCACGTTGGCGATGTTGTAATGCGCAACCGCCGAACGCGGCTCGATCGCGCGCACCCGCTCGTAGCAACCGATCGCCTCATCGGCGAGATCTTGCTGCACCAGCGCGTTGCCGAGGTTCATATGCGCCGCCGAATAGTCCGGCTTCAGCGCAACCGCCCGCCGGTAGTGCTCGATCGCCTCGCTGGAGCGGCCGCAGCCCTGCAACGCGCAGGCGAGATTGTAGTGGGCATCCGGCAACCGGCCGTTGAGGACGACCGCCCGCCCAATGAGCTCGACCGCGAGCTCGTTGCGATTGGTTTGAATGGCCAGGATACCGAGATTGTGCAGACATTCGACGTTGTTCGCGTCGGCCGCGAGCACGCCGCGATAGTGCGATTCGGCCTCCGCCAACGCGCCCGCCCGATGAAGCCGCACGGCGATGGCGAGGGATGCGGCGGCTTGGCCACGGACCGCGCTTCGGGTGGGTCGGTGCTCGGATCAACTCATCGCAGCCACATCGCGTTTGGGTTCCGTGTCCGAGCGCCGCCGGCCGCGGACATTCGGCCGTTCATCATATCATGGGTCTCGTCACGGGCCGAGATTTTGGCATTTTTCAGACCCGCCTCGTGCGCTTGATCCGCTCCCGCCACGATCCGACATCCGCCGCGTGCGCGCCCAAAAAAAGAAGAACCCCCGGCGGCAAGCCGCCGGGGGTTCCGAGAGTCGACCGACAGTGATCAGACGATCACGGCAGGAAGTTTCTCTGGATGCGGAACATGACGGACAGAACGTCCTGGTCGTCTATCGCGTAGAGGCCGGGCGGCCGCGCGCCGACGGCGGCCGTCACAACTCCCGGGCCTTTGAACGCCGTGTTCAGGTGCGTCCACAGCACGTCAACGCCGATGTCGAGGTCCGGATGCGGATTCCACTGGGTCCGCGTACCGAGCTGCGACCAGCTGCTGTTCGGCTGGCAGTTCGTCACCGTGAAGTTAGCCGCCGGCGAACCGCAGATGAAGGTCCTGGCGGTGTTGTCGTAGTCGACCTCGACATAGCCGCCATAGAGCGACGTGCGCCACCTCGGGTTCCAGAAGTGCTGGAGGGCCCCGTTGATGCCCCACACCGTGGTCAGCTCGATCCCCGAACCGGTCGCATAAATGCCGTCCGTCAAGAAGGCCACGCCGACAGTTGTTGCCGCTGCTGAACGCAGCAAACGGGGTAGTCGCGCGGGTGACGTAGCCGGCCGCACCTTGCGAGTAGGCCGCCTGCATGCCGAACGTATCCCCCTTGAAGCCGAGGATGTCGTTCAACGTGAAGCCGCCGGTAAACGCAGCGCCCACCTTGTCGCCAGGATGGCCAGTGGTTTGCAAGGCGCCGTAGTAGCCGCCGCTCGCGTCATGCAGGGCCGCCGCGACCTGCGCATAGCCCCAAGACTGGTCGATGCGAAGAGCGCCGACCACGTCCGGGAAGGTCATCCCCCTGTTGTCAACCGTCGTCGCGCCGACCGCGAATATGGCCGCACTCGCGTTCTCCGTAAAGCGACCACGACCGCCGGCGGAGCCGGTGTTGTTGCCGCCCACCGAGGCGCCGCCGTCTTCGAACGACAACGAGGCCGTGACGCCGTTGCCGAACTGAGCCGTATAGGCGATGCCGTAGATGCCGGTCGCGCCGGTGTCACCCGACACGCGGTTGTTCGAGTAGCCGTAGGGCGCGAACGAGTTGATGTCGAAGTACGACCGGATGCGGCCCGCCGTGAACCCGGCGAACTGGATGAAGCCGCGGTCGAAGAACACCGCATTCGGCGTCGCGCGGTGCTGGACGACGCCGTCGTGTATTCGGCGCCGACCTCGATGTAGGACCGCAACGTGCCGTATTCGGTCTGCGTGCGCAGATCGACGCTGAGCGCCGCGCGGGTCCGGTAGTTGAACTCGCTCGTGTCGACGCGGGTGAACTGTCCGCCGCCGGTGCCCATGCCGATCGGAATGCCGCCACCGTCGGCGTCCCATGCCGTCTGCACGCGAACATACGAGCCGATCTTCAAGCACGTGTCCGTTCCCGGAACGTACCAGAAGCCAGCCCCATACAGACTGCAGACCTTCACGTATTCGACCGGCTTGGCCTTTACGGGAAGATCGGCGGCCTGCGCCCCGGCCACCGCGACGAGACCCGCCGCAGAACCCAGGAGAAGGCTTTTCACCATCTTCATTTTGAACCTCCAGTTGACTTGCTCTTGGGAGGGTTCCGTGAGAGTGCGCCTGCACCCGGGAAGGTCCCCTTTTATCCCCGTAACCACCCGGCCTCTTTTTGTATGTCGGCGGCAGATTGCCGTGTCGTACAATCAAGAAACCCAGCGCGGCGACCCGGGGATGCCCCCCTCCGTCGCTGCGCATTAATCTACAGAAGCGTCCCTCGCACGCAATGAAGAATGCAGCTACCAACAGGCTGCGGTGGCGGGTTTTTGGACACCTGTTGCATAAAAAGCACTCTTTCGGGTCGGGCGGCGTTCTTGCGCGCGCGTGAATTTATCAGTATTTACAATGCGTTAAAATCATGCGCCCCGAAGTCCTCAGCGCGGCACCATCCGGCCGCGGCGGAGCCGAGCGTGAGCCACACCCGAGTGGAGGCCGCCGCAAGCCCATCGGCTCGTCGAATCGGCGCGTCTTGCACGCTGGCGTTGGGTTGCGGCTCGCGCGGCCGGCGATCCATGTCCGCACGTGTTACGCGGTGGAACGCGCGGCACCCGGTTGATATGTTGAGGTGAGCATTTTCCGGCGACCCGGAAGCGGTTTCGCGATGGAAAATGCGACCAAGTATCGAATCCGGAGCGTGTTGCGATTCCACTTGATTGGAACACGCTTGAGACTGCGGCGCAGCCACCGACGCCTTTCTGGCGCCCTCCCGCTCCGGCGAATTCCAAGGTGGATCCCAAAGGTGAATGCGTTGTCGCATGGCAAGCCACCAGTTTCCGATCCGACGTCAATTTCCAATTCGCTCAATCGCGCGGTCTGGCTTTATCAAGTCGGCGACCTGACGGCGGCGGAACGTCTGTGCAAGACGATTCTTCGCAAAAAACCGGCCAGCCCGATCGCGCTCCACCTGCTCGCCGCAATGGCGATACGGCACGCGCAGCTCGATCGGGCGCTGGCCCTGATCGATCGCGCGCTCAAATTCAAGTCCGACTATTTCGAAGCGCTGATCGACCGCGGCAACGTTCTCCAGCTCCTCAGCCGTCACGACGAAGCGGTCGCCAGCTACGAAAGCGCATCGCGCTTGCGTCCCGGCGACGTCGAGGCGATCTACAATCGCGGGGTCGCGCTTGTGGCTCTCAACCGCAGCGCCGAGGCGCTGCAAGGCTTCGATCGGGTCCTGGCGATCGAGCCTCGCCACGTCCGCGCGCTGAACAATCGCGGCGGCGTGCTCCATGTCTTCAACCGTCTCGAAGACGCATTGTCGAGCTACGACCAGGCGCTCGCGTTCGAACCTCGTTTCGCCGAAGCCTTGACCAATCGCGGGGTCGTGCTCACCGCCCTCAATCGGCATCACGAGGCCCTGGACAGCTTCGACAAGGCGCTGGTGATCACGCCGAACGACGCCGACGCGCTGTATTATCGCGGATTCGTTCTCGGCGAGCTCAATCGTTGCGAGGATGCGGTCGCGAGCTACGAACGGGCGCTCAAGGCGAGGCCCGGCGACGCCAAAACCAAGTTCGCGCTGTGCATGGCGTCGCTGCCGACGCTCTACATGGACGCGGCGGAGATCGCGCAGCGCCGCGACCTTTATGCCGGGCGGCTGCAGGCCTTGAGCGCCGAGGTCGCCCGCGGCCACGCGCGCGACTTCGCCGCCGGCGTCGGACCCAAGCAGCCGTTCTATCTCGCCTATCAGGGCGAAAGCGATCGTGATCTGCAAAGCGTCTATGGCGCCATGGTTTGCAAGATCATGGCGGAGCGCTATCCGCGGGCGGCGATCGCCGCGATGCCGCCGCCAGGGGCGGCGATCAAGGTCGGCATCGTCAGCGGATTCTTTCGCAGCCATTCGAACTGGAAAATCCCGATCAAGGGCTGGCTCAGCGAGCTCGACCGGCAACGGTTTCGCCTGTTCGGCTATTACACCGACGGGCGCACGGACGCGCAGACCGAGGAGGCGGCGCGGCTGTGCGAGCGCTTCGTCCGCGGTCCCCTGCCGGTCGCGCGCTGGCGCGACACGATCCTGGCCGATACGCCGCATGTTCTGATCTATCCCGAGGTCGGCATGGATAGCGTTTCGGTCCAGCTCGCCGCCCAACGACTGGCGCCGGTGCAGTGCAATTCCTGGGGCCATCCGGATACCAGCGGATTTCCGACGCTGGACTACTTTCTGAGCAGCGATCTCATGGAACCGGCGGACGGGGATGATCATTACAGCGAACGCCTGGTCCGCCTGCCCAATCTCTCGTTCTACTACGAGCCGCCGGAGATCCGTCAGGACGCCGTCGAACGTTCCGAGATTGGATTGCGTTCAACCGCAACCGCCTATTGGTGCGGACAATCCTTGTTCAAATATCTGCCCCAGTTCGACCAGGTCTTTGCCAGGATCGCGCGTGAGGTCACGGATTGCCAATTCGTCTTCATCGGACACCATGCGGCCCCCGACATCACGGAGCTGTTCCGCCAGCGACTGGAGCGGACATTCGCCTCGTTCGGGCTCGCGGCCGCGCATCATTGCGTATTTCTGCCGCGGCTCGAACTCGCACAAGTTCGCCGCCGCGATCGGATGCTGCAATATCATCCTCGACAGCATCGGCTGGTCCGGTTGCAATTCGACCTTTGAAAGCCTGCACCATCATCTGCCGATCGTGACAATGGCGGGCCGCCTGATGCGCGGTCGCCACACCATGGCGATCCTCCGGATGATGGACGTGACCGAGACGATCACCGAGACGCTCGACGACTATGTGGCGGTCGCCGTCCGGTTGGCGACGGACGCAGATTGGCGCCGGCACGTGATGACCCGGATGGAAGCCAATCGGCACGCCGTCTTTGGCGACCGCGCCTGCATCGCGGAACTGGAAGCTTTCCTCATCCGGGTGACGCACCGCGCAACCACCGCGGCCTGATCTTGCGGCTCAGGTCGCCGATCGAGATCTGCGCAAGCAGCAAGACGAGGGTCGGAAAGCATCGTCGAAGCCGTTGATGCGCCAATGCCAGCCCCGCGGAGGATCGCCGGCGCCTCGACATGATTGGCGGAGAGGAAGGGATTCGAACCCTTGATACGCCTTGAGAGCGTATAACGGTTTAGCAAACCGCCGCCTTCAGCCACTCGGCCACCTCTCCGGAGGCAAAAAACCCAGTAAACACCGGCTTCTCCATCTTGCCCCGCCGCGGCGGTGCTCCGGGGTAACACTGGGCCTGCTGCGCCCGCTCCTATAGCCCGCCGGCGGGGCGGCTGCCAATAGCGGCGCGGCGCGCCGGGCCAGCGCCGGCCGCTGGCAGGCTTTCCCGGCGGACTGACCGACCTAGCCCGGCAAGCTTCCTTCGGGGATCGTCACGTGGTCGGGGGACAGCCCTGCACGCTGCCGCTCCACGATCGTGCGATAGGCCGATTCGAGGGTACGGGTGAAGCCGGCCGTGTCGAACAGCGACATGCGACGTGACGCGGCGGCGCGGCGTCTCGCCTCCGCCAAGGCCGCCGGATCCTTCGCCACGCGCAAGGCAAGGTCATGATAGTCCTGTAGGGACACGGTCACGAAATCGGCCATACCGGCGGCGGTCAGGATGCTTGCGGAAACACGCGACGCGAAAGTCTCGCCGGCAAGCCCTACCAGGGGCACGCCGGCCCAGAGAATGTCGCTTGCGGTCGTGTGCGAGCCGTATGGATAGCAATCGAGCGCCAAATCCGCCCGGGAGAGGCGTGCGAGGTGCGCCGCCTTGTCCGTCGCCCAGGGCGCGAAGATGAGCCGGTCCGCGCCTACGGCGTAACGAGCCGCATGCCCACGCAACGCGTGCGTCGCGTCCGGATTCAGGTCTTGCAGCCACAACACCGAGCCTTCGACCTCGGAAAGGAGTCGCATCCAGCAATCGAACACTTCCGGCGTGAACTTTCGCGGCTGATTGAACGAGCAGAAGACAAAGCCCTGTTCCGGCAGTCCGAGCGCACTGCGCGACGGCGGCGTTCCGACCGCCAGCCGGTCATCGGTCGGCGAATAGGTCTGCGGCAGGCGAATGATCTTTTCGGTGAACCTCTCCTCCTCGCCCGCCGCCAGCACGGTGCGATCGGCCACGATGTAGTCGATCCACGGCGCTCCCATCGTACCCGCAAATCCCAGCCATTGGACCTGCGTGGGTGCCGGCCGCGCGGCGAGAATCGGGCTGCGCGTACCGGCAGTCCAGCCCGCCAGATCGACCACGACATCGCAGCCGTCATGCTCGATCCGGCGCGCCGCATCCGCAAACGACAGATCGCGAAATCCCGACCAAGCAATCGAACGCACGCTCGATGCGCGGCCGAAGCTCGCTCGCGCCAGGCGGCGAGTAATCATAGCCGACGATCTCAAAACAATTCCGGTCGTGCGCCTCGAACACACCGACCATCACGGCGCCGACCGGGTGATCTCGGAGGTCGCCGGACAGATACCCGACCCGCAAACGACCGCTGGTCGAGGCCGATTTTGCGCTCGAGGGCGCTCGCGCCGGAATGGCCGCGTATTCCTGCGCCTGCCTGCGAGCGACAGCCAGCTGAATGGTCGCGGTCGCGCTCGTCATCAACAACGTCGAATGGGGGGACGCCCGCTCACGCGTCCAAAAAGCCAAGTCCTGCCGCCGCGCCTCTGCCTCGATGGCCGTCGCAAAGTCCCAATCGCAGGCGCGTCGCGCCGCCAAAAAGGCATCCATCATGCGGCCGGGCGAACGTCGGAATCCGCTGGTGTCGCGGTAGATGCGTACGGCCTCGTTGACCTGGCCGATGCGCGCGAGCACGCCAGCCGCGACATCTGCGATCAATTTAGCGTCATCGGATGCGGTTTCGCCGAGCGCACCGATGCGGCCGAGGGCCTCGCGCGCAGCCGCTTCCGCCTCACCGTTTCGTCCGAGATCCCACAGGATGACCGCAAGGTTGGAATAGGACCGCGGGTTGTCAGGCTCGATCGCAATCGCCTGGCGGAAGCATGCTTCAGCTTCGGAGAATCGACCGATGTCGGAGAGCACATTCCCGAGATTGAAGCAGGCGGAGGCGTGCCGCGGCGCGAGCGCAAGCGCTTGGCGCAAGGCGGCTTCCGCCTCGCCATGTCGCAGAAGCGAGCGCAGTACGCTGCCGAGCGAGTTGAGGGTCTCGGCTGCCAACGGCCGAAGCGAAAGTGCGGTGCGCAGGCTCTGCTCCGCCTCGGCGAATTGCCCAAGCTCGCGCTGGCACAAAGCGAGATTTTCCCAGAACTGGGCGTCGGTTTTCCCGACGTGAGCTGCTTCCTGCAGCGGCGACAAGGCCTCGGTAAACCGCCGCTGCGCGCACAAGGCGATGCCGAGGAGCTCGTTGACGACGGGCGGCGCGCCGCGCTTGAGCAGGGTGCGCGCGAGCAATTCCATTTCGGCAAACCGCCCCTTGCCATGAAGCGCAATCAACCTCTGCAACGGATTAGCTTGACCGACCATGAGCGTTGAACCAGCAAATCACTAGGAAGGAGCCAGAAACTCTAGCAAATTCCCCCTCGCGTTTCAGCCCAAGCGATCTTCCGGCTCGCGGCCGGCCGCCGCATCGTTCATTCGATCACCTCGTCGGTGACGATAATGAGCATCGGCGGCACCGTAAGATTGAGCGCCGTGGCGGCTTGAGGTTGATGACCAGCTCGAACTTGGTCGGCTGCAGAACCGGAAGCTTGGACCCGACGGCGAGATCGTCGGATTCGCAGCCCCACCCGCCCCGTCCATCCGTGGCGGATCAGTGTTTGAGCCAATCGCGCGCCGCGCGCTGGGCCTCCGCAATCTCGCCTTCCGACATCTGCTCGGCAATCTCGCGGCGCAGCCGGATCGCATCCTCGTTGCCGCGCATGGCCGCGAGATTGAACCACTTGTGCGCCGAGACGTAGTCGGTCGGGACCGAACTCCCGGTCGAGTACATCATGCCGAGCTGGAACAGGACGTCGCTCGAGGCATTCGCCTCGCCCAGCATGGCATTGTCGCCGTCCATGACTTCGAATCGGGCCATTTTGGCCTCCCCTGCCTTGTTCGCCGGATGACGCAATCCGGCGTTCATTCCCCTGCCCGATCAGCGATCGAACGGGGCGATCATGTGGGGAAGATTTGAATCTCGGTTTAAGCAATGCGATGAATCGAGCGTGAACGCTTCGAATTCGCGCGTTTCCGGCAAGCTCCCATTAAGCACGCAAGTGCCCCATTGACGGGGATTTCGGCGTTTTGAACACGTCCCGCTAACCGTCGCGATTCTGCCGCCGCTAACCATCGCGCCATGTCGCCTGTAACCCGCCCGTCAAGAAAGTTGGTCGCGTTTTCCGGCACGAGACGGAATTGCCCGTTACGTGCGGCAGCCGCGCCAAGGCGCTTCACGTGGCAACCTCCGACCACTACAGTGACGGCACTGGGCGGCGGAAAGGCATCGATGAAGTTCCTCCTGCGCTTTTGGGCGGCCGCGAGCTGGCTGCTCTTGCTTGCTCCGGCGACCGGCGCAAGCGCCGCCGAACCGATCGGAACGTGGCATACCGAGCGACAGCTCGCGCAAGTGCGTATCGGGAAGTGCGGCGAAGCCCTGTGCGGCATCATCGTCGCATTGAAGGATCCGATTGATCCGGCCACCGGCCGCCCGCTGACCGACACCGAGAACGAGGACGCGACGCAACGGAACCGGCCGCTCATCGGCGTGCAGGTCGTCATCGCGATGAAGCCGGCGGGCGCCGCCAAATGGACCGGGCGGCTCTACAATGCCGAAGACGGCAAGACCTATGACGGCAATCTCGAGCTCACCAGCCCCAACAACCTGAAGGTCGAAGGCTGCATCATGGGTGGCCTTTTGTGCCAGGCACAGATCTGGACACGCGCGAACTGATCGGCCCCGGATCGCCTTTGCGGCCGTGGTTTGGCCGGCCGCACCAAGCGTCCGAGCCCGACCGTGGTCGCGCCCAGGTGGTAGTAGACGGCAGTACCCGTGCTGGCTAGTATGCGGCGCCACTGCCACTTGGGAGGGAGATGCCCGATGATGAAACGTATCCTTGCGGCGACGATCGCGAGCGCTTTCCTTGCGGTCGCGATCGCGCCGACGGCGAGCGCGGAGGAAAAGAAACCGACCCCGCAGCAGCAAAAAATGAAGGACTGCGCCGCCAAATGGAAAGACGAAAAGGCGAAGACCGGCGCCAAGGGCCGCGACGCCTACAGGACCTTCATGAGCGGTTGCCTGAAGGCGTAACGGCGGGGCGCTCGCCCAATCCGGCTTGCTCCGTCGCCGCCGAAAACACGCCGACATCCTGAGACTTCAGGCCGGGCCGGCTTGCGTCGCCTGCGTGACGCTAGCCGGCCCGCCGTTCGGCGCATGCCTGAACCGGCGATCGGCTCGCGGTCTTTGCTGCCGGCCGATGCCATCATGGCTCCGCGTCCTGTGGGCGCCGGACGAGGCCGATTCCAATCCGCCGTTGATCTGCCCTAAAGTCGGGGGCGACCGCGATTCGCGGGCCGCATCGCTGTTCGCCAACCCGGTACGACCCTCAATGCTGTCGCGCTACGCCAAGAGGGTGAGGTCCGTCCTGTCGGACGCCGAGGCGAAAGTTTTCCGGACCCTCAGCTCGCCCCGCAAGATCCAGGATTTCCTCGACACGCTCGCGATCAACATGGAGCTCGGCGCGCGCACCTACATGTCGCCGCGGCGCGTCCTGAGCACGGGCGAGGCCCATTGCGTGGAAGGCGCCCTGCTCGCCGCTGCGGCTTGCGCCTATCATGGCGCCCGCCCGTTGCTGCTCGATTTCCAGGCCGCCTATGACGACGAGGATCATGTCGTCGCGCTGTTCCGCCAGAACCGTCACTGGGGCGCCATCAGCAAGACCAATCACCCCGGCCTGCGCTTTCGCGATCCGATCCATCGCACGACGCACGGCCTCGCGGCATCCTACTTTCACGAATATTATCTCTGGGACGGCCGCAAGTCGCTGCGCTCCTTTTCCAAGCCGTTCGATTTGTCGCGATATGCTCCGGAAACCTGGGTCACGGCGGACGCAGAGCTCGACTGGCTGGTGCACGCGCTCGACGCATCCCCGCATATCGGCATCGTACCGAAAGGAAATCTGCCCCGGCTTCGTCCCGCCACCGCGTTCGAGATCCGCGCGAGCTCGTCAGTCGAGTGGCTCAAGGACGGCCGCAGGAGTCCCGACGGGCTGTGGAAAAATCCCCGGGCGATCGGCCAGCCGAAAAAAATGATCTAGAGCTTTTCCCACTCTGGAATGAACCGGGATTCCGTCATGGCCGGGCATAGCCGTTCGAAGAACGGCGTCGCTTCGCTCGCCTATGTCCCGGCCATCCACGTCTTTTCGCGGCTCATGCCATAAGACGTGGATGCCCGCGACGAGCGCGGGCATGACGAGCCATTGGGTCAATCCGTTCGGGAAATGATCGCAACGCTTCAAAAATGCTGAGGGCGTCGGCGAGAGGTCCGAGGCGCGAACCCAGGCGGCGGTAGGTCCGCCGGTGGCGAGGCGCGGAATTTCTCCGCCCTCTGTTCCCTTGGCCCGCCCGACGCGCGGTCGAACCTCGGGATGTTCGAATCTCGGTCTCGCCGACGCCCTCTATTCTCGATCGACCCGCTTTCACCTGCCGCGACCGCGAGGCGATCGCCCGTGCGACGAAATTGGATCAGTCGATGAAGTCCTCGACAAAGCGCCGAAGACTTCCAGGCGGCGAATTAACGCTTGGTCTTCCGCTTCGCCTTCTTCGCGGGTTTCTTCTTCGCTTTTGCCTTCTTAGCCATACTGCGCTCCTTGCCAAAGTGTTGGCATCTTCGTTGAAGTGCACTTGCGATGCGCCCGTGCACACGTGTTGATGTACTACAACGCGATGAAAAAAACACTCTCTGCCTTAAGGAAGCGTTGACGCGCGCGCCGAACACGATCGATGCGCGGCGCGATGCTGCGAACTTCTTGTCAAGCGCCGCGAACTATTGCGTTCGCCGCGAGATTTCGCGGAGCATTTTTCTCCGATGCAAGAAATGCCTGTGAAATGCGGACTTCTCGTGCACGCCGGCGCCGCGTCGCGCGGCGGAAGAAAAACGATTCTCGCCGCGCGCGAGAGCCGCGAAGGCGCCGAAATCGCGTCGATGTGGGCAGGAAAGTGGAGCGAAAATTTTTTTTGTATGATTGTGCCGAATCCGCTCTCCAACGGCCCGAATGCGACTCGAATCGAGCGAATCGGTCGACAACCGATTCGCGCACGCGGCGCTTCGGGCAGCCAACGCGGCGATCGAGTCGCCCGAAAATGCGCATTGCGAGGCCGGTGAAGAGGCCGAGCAGCGTCAATTCGCGTCTCGCTCGGGCCCCTGACGCGCCAACGCGAGCCTCGCGAGCCTCGACTCGCGCTCGACGCGCCCTCACACGAGGGGCCGGCGGGCGCACACGGCGCATCCGGCTCCGATTTTCGCCGTTCGATGTCGTTGGGACGGTTCGAAGCTCGTCCAAGCCCCATCCGCGCGGTGTCGAACCGGCGCCGCAGCCCTCACCAGCCGCGCGCAGCTGCGCCGATGGCCTCGAATCGCGGCATCGCGGCGCTGTGTCGACGGAAAATCACTCGATTCCGAGCTTGGCCTTCAGCTGATCGCTCACCGCTTGCGGATTGGCCTTGCCGCCGGACGCTTTCATCACCTGTCCGACGAACCAACCGACCATCGCAGGCTTGGCCTTGGCCTGCGCCACCTTGTCGGGATTGGCGGCGATGATGTCGGAGACGAGCTTCTCGATTGCGCCGACGTCGGTCACCTGCTTCAGGCCGCGATTTTCCACGATCGCCCGTGGATCGCCGCCTTCGGCCCACACGATCTCGAACAGATCCTTGGCGATCTTGCCCGAGATCGTGCCCTGCGCGATCAGATCCAGAATGGCGCCAAGCTGCACGGCCGACACCGGCGAAGCGGCGATCTCCTTGCCTTCCCGGTTCAACCGCCCGAACAGCTCATTGATGATCCAATTGGCCGCCCCTTTGGGGTCGCGGTCCGATCCGTCCGGCCGCTTGACCACGGCCTCGAAATAATCGGCGCTCTCGCGTTCGGCCACGAGCACGCCGGCATCATAGCCGGAGAGACCGAAGTCGCGCATGAAGCGTGCCTTCTTGTCGTCGGGCAATTCCGGCAGCTCGCGTTTGAGGCCGTCGACATAGTCCTGTGTCAGCTCGAGCGGCAGCAGATCGGGATCGGGAAAATAGCGGTAGTCGTGCGCCTCCTCCTTGGTACGCATCGGGCGGGTCTCGCCCTTTGCGGGATCGAACAGCCGCGTCTCCTGGTCGATCGTGCCGCCGTCCTCGATCGCCCCGACCTGACGCCGCGCCTCGTACTCGATCGCCTGGCCGACAAAGCGGATCGAGTTCACGTTCTTGATCTCGCAGCGCGTGCCGAGCGGCTCGCCCGGGCGGCGCACCGACACGTTGACATCGGCGCGCAGGCTGCCCTTCTCCATGTCGCCGTCGCAAGTGCCGAGGTAGCGCAGGATGGAGCGCAGCTTTGACAAAAACGCCTTGGCCTCGTCGGAGGAGCGCAGGTCCGGCTTCGACACGATCTCCATCAATGCGACGCCGGAACGGTTGAGATCGACGAACGACATCGTGGGGTGCTGGTCGTGCAGCGACTTGCCGGCGTCCTGCTCGAGATGGAGGCGTTCGATTCCGACGGTGATACTGCCCTCGGGCATGTCGACCACGACCTCGCCCTCGCCCACGACCGGCGACTTGTACTGGCTGATCTGGTAGCCCTGCGGCAAATCCGGATAGAAATAATTCTTGCGGTCGAACACCGACATCAGATTGATCTTGGCGTTGAGGCCGAGGCCGGTGCGAACCGCCTGCGCGATGCATTGCGCATTGATCACCGGCAGCATGCCCGGCATGGCGGCATCGACCAGGGAGACGTGCGAATTGGGCGCGCCGCCGAACTCGGTCGAGGCGCCGGAAAACAACTTGGCCTGCGAGGTCACCTGGGCGTGAACCTCCAGGCCGATCACCACTTCCCAGTCGCCGGTCGCGCCTTTGATCAGCTTCGATACCTTGGTGGGGGCGTTCATGCGGTTCCTTGGCGGTTCGCAATATGGCGGACATCCGGAGATCGCTATGCCGCGGTCTCGCCGAAGGAGATAGAACACCCCGCCTATCGCGGCAACCGGCGGCCCCCTATGCTCCAACGGGACAACAGAACTCGATTTCGGGAGGCAATCATGAAAATGGCATCGCTCGCCGTCGCGGCGACCGTGCTCGGCGGCGGCATCATGGCCGGCATCGCACAGGCGGCCGAGATCAAGGTCCTGGGAACGCCCGGCGTGCGGGAGTTCTATGCCGAGTTGGTGTCTCAATTCGAGAAGGAGACCGGGCACAAGGTCTCGACGGTGTGGGCCGGCACGGTCGACGTCAACAAGCGGATCAGCGGCGGCGAGACCGTCGACCTCGTCATCATGGCGGGCAATTCGCTCGACGAGTTGACCCGGCTGGGCAAGATCGTGCCGGGCAGCCGCGTCGACGTCGCCAAGTCGGGCATCGGGCTCGCGGTGCGGGCGGGCACCCCCAGGCCGGACATCTCGTCGGGCGAGGCCGTCAAGCAGACGCTGCTCGCCGCGCGGTCGATCGCCTATTCGTCCGGGCCGAGCGGCGTCTATCTGGCGGGCCTGGTGCAACGCATGGGCATCGCGGACCAGATCAAGCAGAAGATGAAGCAGATTCCACCCGGCGGAGCCGTGGGAGAACTGGTGGCGCGCGGCGAGGCCGAGATCGGCCTTCACCAGATGAGCGAGCTGTTGCCGGTCAAGGGCATCGACATCGTCGGTCCGCTGCCGCCGGACGTCCAGCAGATCACGGTATTTTCCGCCGGCCTGCATGCGGGCGCCAGCAACCCCGATGCCGCCAAGGCGCTCGTGCGGTTCATCAGCGCGCCGAGCGCCGCCGCTGTGATCAAGAAGCACGGCATGGAGCCGGGCTGAACGCCCCGAGCCGCACGGGATCGCGGCGGAACGGCGGTCAGCGCTCGCCGGCCAGCAGCGCGGCGACGATCGCGTCCCATTCCGCGTCGAGCGCGGCGGTGGCGGCGGGCTTCTTCGCCTGCCTGTACCAATAGGCCGCATTGCCGGCGTCGCCCTCGCGGCGGTGCAGATAGGCGTGCACCCAGGCGGCGTCGCGGCCGTCCGCGTCCATGACGATCTTGTGCGCCTTTTCCCAGTCGCCCTTGCGGGCCCACCAAAGCGCGGCGAGCGCCGGCGCACAGCCGGGCGGCGCGGCCTTCGCTCGCAGGGTCCGCTTGAATTCGGCGGGTGTCACGCCGCAATTCTAGAGCATTGTCCGATCCGATTGAATCGGATTTTGGATCCCAAACTGATCAAATTGTGATTCAAACTGGCCACTGGGAAGGAGGCCAGCATGGATGGCGAAGCCCTATTCCCCGCCTGACGCCGCATAGTCGAGCCGAATTGGTACGTCGCGTTGTGGACGAAGGACAACGCCGAAGGCCGTGGCCACGGCCTTCGGCGTGTGCGTCAAGACAGCTCGCAAATGCGTAGGCGCGTCATCGGCGCGGAAGGCGCGGCGCGGTCTCAGTGACCGCAGTCTCGCGGCCCCATCGCCTGCATCGGCCGACGCCCCAGACTGTGGTTGAACAGGTCGAGCAGCTGCGCCGGCAGCGCTATACGGGCAAGCAGATCGCCGCCGAACTTCGCATCTCGCCGGCTACGGTGAGCCGTGTTCTGAAGCGGCTGGGCTTAAATTGTCTGAGCGCATTGGAACCGGCCCAGCCGGTGCGCCGCTATGAGCGCGAGCATCCCGGGGAGCTCATCCACATCGACATCAAAAAGCTGGGCAAGTTCAATCAGATCGGCCATCGCATCACCGGCGACCGCAGAGGGCAGAGCAATAGCCGCGGCGTCGGCTGGGAGTACGTCCACGTCTGCATTGATCCCGAAAAGTGGGCACCGGTTTTCGGAAAAGATCATGCTCCAACACTAAGCTAGAGCGGGATGACGATTCGAAGAAAAGTCATCCCGATCTAGCCCAGTCGTCAGGCCGCCCACCAGCGCGCCGGCGCGAAGCGTCCGGCCGCCTGCTCGATCACCTCGCCGAGCGAGAACAGGCTTTCCTCGTCGAACGGCCGCCCGATGAGCTGCAGCCCGAGCGGCAGACCCTGCGCGTCGAGACCGCCGGGAACCGAAATTCCCGGCAGGCCTGCCATGTTCACCGTCACGGTGAACACGTCGTTGAGATACATCTCGATCGGGTCGGCCTGGCCCTTCTCGCCGATCCCGAACGCCGCCGACGGCGTCGCCGGGGTGAGGATCGCGTCCACGCCGCGCGCGAAGCAGTCCTCGAAGTCGCGCTTGATCAGCGTCCGGACTTTCTGCGCCCGCAGGTAATAGGCGTCATAGTATCCGGCCGACAACACATAGGTCCCGATCATGACGCGCCGGCGCACCTCCTGGCCGAAACCCGCCGCGCGCGTCTGCTCATACATGTCGATGATGTCGCGACCGGGCACGCGCAGCCCGTAACGTACGCCATCGTAGCGCGCGAGGTTGGAGGAAGCCTCCGCCGGCGCCACGATATAGTAGGCCGGCAACGCATATTTCGTGTGCGGCAGCGAAATCTCGACCAGGTCGGCGCCCGCGCTCTTGAGCCACTCCGCGCCGCGCCGCCACAGCGTCTCGATCTCCGCCGCCATGCCGGGCACGCGGTATTCCTGCGGAATGCCGATCTTCATGCCCTTGATCGATTTGCCGACCGCCGCCTCGTAGTCCGGGACCGGACGGTCGGCCGAGGTGGTGTCCTTGGGGTCATGGCCCGCCATCGACCGCAACAGGATGGCGCAGTCGCGCACCGTGCGCCCGAATGGCCCGGCCTGGTCGAGCGAGGACGCGAAGGCGACGATGCCCCAGCGCGAGCAGCGGCCGTAGGTCGGCTTGAGGCCGACGATGCCGGTGAAGGCCGCCGGCTGGCGGATCGAGCCGCCGGTGTCGGTGCCGGTCGCCCCCAGGCAGAGATTGGCCGCGACTGCCGCCGCCGAGCCGCCCGAGGATCCGCCCGGGACGAGCCTGGTGTCGGAGCCCTGCCGCCGCCACGGCGAGGCCACCGGCCCGAAATACGAGGTCTCGTTCGACGACCCCATGGCGAACTCGTCATTGTTGAGCTTGCCCAGCAGCACGGCGCCGTCGCGCCACAGATTGGCCGTGACGGTCGAATTCGTAGGTCGGCACGAAATTATCGAGAATGTGCGAGCAGGCGGTGGTGCGCACGCCCTCCGTGGCGAACAGATCCTTGATTCCGAGCGGGATTCCGGCGAGCGCCCCGCCCTCCTGGCGCGCCAGGCTTTCGTCCGCGCGCTTGGCCATCGCCCGCGCCCGGCCCGGCGTCTCCAGCACGAAGGCGTTGAGGCCGCGCGCCTTCTCGATCGCCGTCAGATGGGCGTCCGCGAGTTCGACGGCGGAGATGCTTTTGGCGCGCAGCAGGTCGCGCGCCTGCGCGAGCGTCAGCGAGGTCGGATCGGTCATTCGGCGGGCGGCTCGTCGCAAACGAAGGGCGATGCCGCGGCCTTCACGGCCGGCCGCAATGGCTCAGCCACCTCGGCAGCGGTTTCCTTCTCCTGCTGCGCCACATGGTCGAGATAGGCGAACCACAGTTCGTCATCCATTTGACAGGCGAGGCACATCACTCCACCTCTTGCGGGCCTTCCGGCGCGCACACGAACCGCGGCGCCTGGATCGCATAGGGCCGCCCCGACACGACCCGGTCGGCCAGAAGTCTATCGTCATTCACCGGCGTGGATTTTGCCGCCGCCGGCGGCCGCCAGCCTTTGCGATCGGCCGTGCCGAAATAGGCGACGGTGAGCGGCTCGATCTCTTCGCATTCCTCGCACATCAGGCAGCCCTTGTTGTCCCTTGCGGCGCGGCGCGCATGTTAGCCGTCCTCGCTTCGCGGCGCGAGATCCTCGGGTCGCGATGCGCGCGCCCGAGGATGGTGGAATGATGCGCTCCGCGCATCATTCCACCACCTTGGGGACGACGAAGAAATGGTCCTCTCGCGCCGGCGCATTCTTGACGATGTCGTCGGCGATCGCGCCGTCGGTCACCCGGTCGGGGCGCTTCATCATGGCCATCGGCGTCACCGACGTCATCGGATCGATGCCGTCGACATTGACCTCGGACAATTGCTCGACAAAGGCCAAAATGGCATTGAGCTCGCCCCGGAGGTGGTCGACCTCCTCGTCGGCGACCGCGATGCGCGCCAGATGCGCTATGCGGCGAACGGTCGTGGCATCGACGGACATGGGACCTCGGGCCTGTGACCTCGGACGCGGGACCCCGGGAGGCCTTTCCGCCCTATAGCAGACCGCCGTTTCGCGGGGCAACCGGCTCCCCGCCGCCCCGAATGGCACCGAGACCCCGCGCGGCGCGCGCCTCGATCGCCCACAAGGTATGATTTTCGAGGGTAGCGGCCATTCGGCTGACGCAATCGTGGAACCTTCCCGGGCCTGTACGATTGATTGTACAGACCTAGTGTGGTGGGAGGCCTGTCATGGAACGCCTCATATTCGTTTGCCCGCAAACCCGGCGCCCGGTCGATGTCGGCGTGACGACCGAGATCAGCACGCTCTTGCGCATCCGATCGCGGACCGTGCGGGCCCTGTGCCCGGCCTGCGGCGAAACCCACGAGTGGGCCGTACGCGACGCCCAACTCGCCCAAGCCGCATAATCAGCCATAATCCGTTGCGTCGGCTGCGATTCCGGCAGATTCAACCATTTTTCCGGCCTTTCGGGCGCGTGGTCGATGCGGCGCCTTATCGCTCACGATCCTGAGCCCTCGATCCGTGGGAACTTGTTCCAACGCTGCACGTTCATGATCCGACGCCGCAGCGGCGCTTGAGGTTGGGGCCATGTCATTGCTCATCAGCGTTCTCATTACATTCGTGGTCGTCATTCTGGTCCTGTATCTGGTCGACATGCTGCCGATCGACGGACGGGCCAAGTACATCGTCCGGATCATTGTCATCATCATCGGGATCGTGTCGCTGCTGCGGTACCTCTCGGTTTTCTGAATGGCGCGGCCGCAGCGGATCGAGGGCTACGCCATCGTGTCCCGCGAGGGCATGATCGCCACGGCGGACCGCGTCATGCCGGCGGCGCTCAAGATCGAAGCCGATCAGCGCTTCTTCCATGCGGCGCTCGCGCGGGCGGCCGCAATCGCAAACGGCCGGCATTCCGACGAGGGCGGCCCGCACGCCGCCGAACGTCCCCGGCTCGTCCTCACCCGGCGCATCCCGATGCTCGCCACCGATCCTGACAACCCCAACACGCTGTTGTGGAATCCGGCCGGCAGCCGGTTCGAGGAAGCGTGGGACCGGCTCGAGGCCGACGGCGTGCTCGCGGTCATCGGCGGTACCGATGTATTCGGCCAGTTTCTCGACATCGGCTACGACTTGTTCTTTCTGTCGCGCGCCCCGGCGCGCATCCCGGACGGACGGCCGGTGTTTCCCGGCGTGCCGGAACGGACCCCGGAGGCCGTGCTCGCCGATCACGGCATGGTCCCGCAGGCCGTCGAGGCGCTCGATGAGAGCCGCCAGGTCACCGTCACCCGGTGGGGACGTGGCTAGCGCATGAGCCCGAAAATGCCTCCCCCGGATCTGGTTCGCGGCGGGCTTTTTGCGGAAAATGCGCTAAGCAGGCGACAGAGAAGCCCCCATGGTGTCGCGTCCTCCCGGCAAGCAGGCCGCCGATCTGTGGAGCAAGAGCCCGGCCGGCGTGCTCGATTACGAGCTCGCCCGCGAGACCGCCTCGGCGCTCGGCCGGCAGGGCCGCGCGCTCGAAGCCGCATTGAAGGCGCTGGCCGATTTCGACGCCGCGCATCCGGCGGACGGGCGGGACCGCAAGGCGCGCACCGCCCTGGTGGCGGCCGCCGCGCTGGCGCTGTGGCAATTCATCGTCCAGCGCGAGGCCTGCGGGTTGCGCGACGGCGGCGTGGTGATGCGGTTGTACGGGGTGCCGGCCGAGGTTCGCGACCGGATGGGCGCATTTCCGCCGAGCCGGCCGTGACGCCCATGCCGGGCCGGTTGCAGCCCCCTCCCGGAGCACCCCCGGACAGCCGAAAAATCTCGCGCAAATTCAGCTAGTTAAGATATCGCTCGGATCAGCAATCGTTTCTTCACTGTTGCTGCGCCATATTTCTTCAACGATTTCGCAACGCGCTCCGGTGGTGCGCCGAACGACGCAGTAGCCCATGGCAAACCGGACCTCATTAATCGACGAGTTGGAAAACGCGCTTGCCTCCGGCACGAGCGACCAGCGCATCCACACGCTGGCGCGGATCACCGACCTTTTCGTCATCGGCGCCGAAAGCTACTCCGACGAGCAGATCGACATCTTCGACGACGTGCTGCTCAAGATCGCGGCCCGGATCGAGGCAAAATCGCTCGTAAGGCTGTCCAACCGGCTCGCGCCGGTGGCCAACGCGCCGAAACGGATCGTGAAGGAGCTCGCCTTCCACGAGGACATCATGGTGGCGCGGCCGGTCCTGGTCGGCTCGGAACGGCTCGACGAGTCCGACCTGGTCGACAATGCGCGCACTCAGAGCCAAGGGCATCTGCTCGCGATCTCCGAGCGCAAATCGCTGAGCGAAGCCATCACCGACGTGCTGGTCGAGCGCGGCGACCGCGAAGTGGTCCGATCCGTCGCCAGCAATTCCGGCGCGCGGTTCTCCAATGCGGGCTTCCGCCGCCTGGTGACACGCTCGACCGGCGACGACTTGCTCACCACTTCGGTCGGCTCCCGCCGCGACATCCCGCGCGCGCACTACCTCAAGCTGATCGAGCGCGCCTCCGCCAGCGTGCGGGAGAAGCTCACCGCGCTCAATCCGCAGTGCGCGCTCGCGGTCAAGAACGCGGTCGCCGAGGTGACGGGAGGCATCCGCAGCGAGACGCGCGACGCCTCCACCAATTATGCCGAGGCCAAGACTCTGGTCGAGGCCCTCGTGCGCAAAAAGCAGCTCAACGAGCAGGCGATCCATCAGTTCGCACGCGAGCGCAAGTTCGAGCCGACCGTCATTGCGTTGTCGCTGCTGTGCGACGTCGAGGTCGACGTGGTGGAGCGCGCCATGCTCGATCCGGGCGCCGAGGTTGCGCTCATTCTCGCCAAATACGCCAATCTGTCGTGGACGACCGCGAAGGCGATCCTGCTGCTGCAATCTTCGGAGCGCGGCCTGACCGCCCAGGACCTCGATCAGGCCATGTCGAATTTCTCCCGCCTGCAGCCGGAGACCGCCCGGCGCGTTCTCGGCTTCTACCGCACGCGACGCAAGCCGCCGACCGAGGCCGCAGAATAACGGCGTCGGCGCACGGCGTCCCCAGCAGGCGAGCCTTTGCGGCACCCGCGTGACGATCGCGGAATGCTCCGCATGTTCCGATTAAATTCGCGCGAACATGCTTCGACGCCCGAGATCACGCGCCTGCCCGCTCGATCAGGGCCGAAATGTAACGCGGCAGCGCGAAAGCAGCGGCGTGAACTTCCGGCGTCCAGTAGCGGGTCGCAAACCGCCCGGCCTGCCGGTAGCGCTCGGCAATCGTCTTCACCGACGCCCGGCGCGGCCGTTTACTGTGGCTCGCCCAGCCCATGGCCAGGTGCCCGCCCACATAAGTCGGGACCGCCGCCACGTAGCAGCCGGCATCGGCAAACAGATCGCGCAAATGGCCGACCGAGGCGACGAGCTCGGCCGGCTGAAGAAACGGCACGCCGACCTGCGTCACCAGCACCCCGCCCGGCGCGAGGCAACGGCTGAGGGCGGCATAGAAGTCCCGCGTAAACAGGGCGGCGCCGGGCCCCTGCGGATCGGTCGAATTGACGATGACGACGTCGAAGCGACGCGCGGTTGCGGCAACAAATTTGGTGCCATCCTCGATGACGAGCTCGAAGCGCTTGTCGGCGAGCACCGGACCCGCGAGCTCGGGAAAATGCGCCTTGGCGAAATCGACCACCGCAGCGTCGATCTCGACCTGGGTCAGACGCGCGATCGACCGATGCTTGAGCGCTTCCTCGGCGATGCCGCAGTCGCCGCCGCCGACGATCAGCACATCCCGGGCGCGTCCGTGCGCGAAGATCGGCACGTGACTCATCATCTCGTGATAGATGAACTCGTCGCGGCCGGTGAGCTGGGTCGCGCCGTCGAGCATCAACACTTTGCCGAAATGCCGATGGTCGAACAGCACGAGATGCTGATGTTCGGTCTGCGCCTCGTAGCGCACCCGATCGGCCGAGTAGGTCATGCGCAGCCCGAGCTTGTCGAACAGGGTCTCGGCGATCCACCGCTTCTCGGTCATGGCATATCTATCCGCTCGCGGCGCAACGAAAGAACTCAAACGACCTGCCCGCGCAACAATTCCTTCACATCCACGCGCTTGGCCGCGAACGCGGCGCGCAGGATCGGCACGCATTGGTCCGGGTCGGTCTCGCCGCACATGAAGACGTCGAGCGCCGCGTAGCCCGCCTCCGGCCAAGTGTGGATAGAGATGTGGCTCTCCGCCAGCACCACCACCCCGGATACGCCGTCGGGCTGGAAACGGTGCAGATGGATGTGAAGCAGCGTCGCGCCCGCCGCGTCGACGCAGCGGCGCAAGACCGTCTCGATATAGTCGAGATCGTTCAGGCGCGCGGCGCCGTGCAGGTCGATGATGAGGTGGACGCCGGCGCAACGCGTCCCGTTGCGGGTGACGAAATGATCGCGACGATCCGCGGAGCGAGCTGCGACGCTTTTCCTGCGGGCGGGTCCCACTGCTCCCGAGCCCTTCCCCGATCGCAAGAGGGCGCTTTGGCGCATGCCGTCCTCCCCGATCATCGCCCGGTCGCCGCCGCCTGCGCCTCGACCACCGCGACCGCCGTCATGTTGACGATGCCGCGCGCGGTCACCGACGGCGTGAGGACGTGGGCCGGGCGCGCCGCGCCGATCAGGATCGGCCCGACCGGAAGCGCGTCGGCGAGCATCTTGATCATCTGATAGGCGATGTTGGCGGCGTCGAGATTGGGCATGATCAGCACGTTGGCCTCACCCTTGAGGCGCGAATGCGGCAGTACGCGCGTCGCGAAAAGACGGGCTGAGCGCGGCGTCCCCGTGCATCTCGCCGTCGACCTCGAGATCGGAGTGGCGGGTCGTCAGATAGCTCCGTCGCGCGCCGCATCTTGCGTGCCGATTCGGTGTCGTGGCTGCCGAAATTGGAATGCGACAAGAGCGCGATCTTGGGCTTGATGCCGAAGCGCCGCACATGGGCGGCGGCGAGCACCGCCATCTCGACGATCTCCTCGGCGGTCGGATCCGGGCACACATGGGTGTCGGCCAGGAAGAAATGGCCCTTCGCGGTGATCACCAGGATGAGCGCGGCGTAATCGCGAACGCCCGGGCGCGAAGCCGATGATGTCGCGGATGTGCCGCAGGTGGCTCAAGAAGCGGCCCTCGACGCCGCAGATCATGGCGTCGGCCTCGCCGCGCCGGACCGCGAGCGCCGCGATCACGGTCGCGTTGGTGCGCACGAGCGTGCGCGCCGCCTCGGGCGTGATGCCGCGGCGGCCCGCCACCTCGACATAGGTCTGAACGAAGTCGCGATAGCGCGGGTCGTCCTCCGGATTGATCAGCGCGAAGTCGCGCCCCGGCCGGATCGACAGGCCGAAGCGCTCGAGGCGCTTTTCGATCACGCCGGGCCGCCCGACCAGGATCGGGATGCGCCAGGCCCTCCTCGACCACCACCTGGGTGGCGCGCAGGATGCGCTCGTCCTCGCCCTCGGCATAGACCACGCGCTTGGGCGCGGTCTTCGCCTGTGGCGAAGACCGGCTTCATGATGAAGCCCGAGCGGAACACGAACCGGTTGAGCCGCTCCTCGTACGGCGTCGAAATCGACGATCGGGCGGGTCGCGACGCCGGACTCCATCGCCGCCCGGGCGACCGCCGGCGCGATGCGCAGGATCAGGCGCGGATCGAACGGATTGGGGATGAGCGAGCCGGGACCGAAGGTGCGCGCCTCTCCGCCATAGGCGCGGGCCGCGACCTCGGACGGCGCCTCGCGGGCGAGCGCCGCGATGGCCTCGACCGCCGCGAGCTTCATCTCCTCGTTGATGGTGGTGGCGCCGACGTCGAGCGCGCCGCGGAAGATGTAGGGAAAGCACAGGACGTTGTTGACCTGGTTCGGGTAGTCGGAGCGCCCGCGTGCAGATCAGGCGTCGGGACGCGCCGCCAGCGCCTCCTCCGGCATGATCTCCGGGGTCGGATTGGCCAGCGCCATGATCAGCGGGCGCGGCGCCATGCGCTTCGACCATGTCGGGCTTGAGCACGCCGGCGGCCGACAGGCCGAGAAAGATATCGGCGCCCGTCGATGACCTCGGCGAGCGTCCGCTTGTCGGTTTTCTGCGCATAGACCGCCTTCCAGCGATCCATCAGCGCGCGGCGGCCCTGCATAGACCACGCCTTCGATGTCGGTGACCCAGATGTTCTCGCGGCGGGCGCCGAGCGAGACCAGCAGATTGAGGCAGGCGAGCGCCGCCGCGCCGGCGCCCGAGGTGACGATCTTGACGTCGCCGATCCGCTTGCCGGTCAGGTGCAGCGCGTTCTGCACCGCCGCCGCCACGATGATGGCGGTGCCGTGCTGGTCGTCGTGGAACACCGGAATCTTCATGCGCTGCTTGAGCCTGTCCTCGACCTCGAAGCATTCCGGCGCCTTGATGTCCTCCAGATTGATGCCGCCGAAGGTCGGCTCCAGCGCCGCCACGACCTCGACCAGCCGATCGACGTCGGTCGCGGCGACCTCGATGTCGAACACGTCGATGCCGGCGAATTTCTTGAACAGGACCGCCTTGCCCTCCATCACCGGCTTGCCGGCGAGCGGGCCGATATTGCCGAGGCCGAGCACGGCGGTGCCGTTGGTCACGACGCGCCACGAGGTTGGCGCGCGCGGTCAGCTCGGCGGCCTGGCGCGGATCGGCGGCGATCGCCTCGCAGGCGGCGGCGACGCCGGGCGTATAGGCGAGCGCGAGGTCGCGCTGGTTGCCGAGCGGCTTGGTGGCCTGGATCTCGATCTTTCCCGGCTTGCGGCAGCGCGATGATAGGCGAGCGCGTTGAGGCGAAAATCGTCCGACTGGCTGTCCGACTCATTGGATGACACGGCGTTTCCTCGCTTCTTGACGCGCAGTCCCACTGGCGTGTACCCAAAATCGCGGCGGGAAGCGACAGGTTGTTGCATCCGTCGATGCGCCGCCGAGGCGCTTGACCGGCGGGCCCTAACGGCCCCACGTTTACGGCTCGCGTCCGGCCAGCCGCCGGCGCCGAGCGACCGAGACGTGGCGGGCGGTACGCAAGCTCGCCATGCGACGAAATGCCGACGATGCGGCCGGGTACGGCCCACGAACAGCCAGCAAACGCCGAGGAAACCTCATGACCGCTTCAACCCGCCGCCCGCTGCGCGGCTGCTTCTGCTGCAACGACGCCCCGGCGCCCCTGGCCGGCGGACATTTGAGCCGGCGCAATTTCCTGGCCGGCGGCGTCGCGGCGCTGGGGCTCGGCACCGCCCAGGGGAGCCGGCCGGCGCTCGCGCAGGCGCCCGCCAAGCCGCGCATCGACGTGCATCACCACTACCTTCCGCCGTTCCACCGCGAGGTGCTGTCGAAGAACCGCGGCGGCGCCGGCCTGCCCGACTGGTCGGTGCAGAAGTCGCTCGACGACATGGACAAGTCCGGCATCGCGACCTCGGTGATCTCCTCGGTTCAGCCCGGCGTGTGGTTCGGCGACAACGAGGCGGCGCGCAAGCTCGCGCGCGAGGTCAACGATTATGGCGCCGGGGCTCGTCAGGGATCATCCGGGCCGCTTCGGCTTGTTCGCCGCCATTCCGCTGCCGGATCCCGAAGGCAGCCTCAAGGAGATCGACTACGCGTTCGACACGCTCAAGGCCGACGGCATCGGGCTGTTCACCAGCTACAAGGACAAGTACCTGGGCGATCCCGCTTTCGTGCCGGTTCTGGAGGAGCTCAACCGCCGCAAGGCCATCGTCTATGTCCACCCCGTCACGCCCGGCCTGCTGCGGCGCGCTGATCAAGGGCATTCCGCCCGGAACGATCGAATACGCCACCGACACGACCCGCACGATCACCAGCCTGATCTTCGGCGAGGCCGGAAGCGCGTTCCGCTTCCCGGACATTCGCTGGATCTGGTCGCACAGCGGCGGCACGCTGCCGTTCCTGACCGGCCGGCTGATCCGGCTGGCGAGCGAACGCAAGGATGCGCGCATGCCGAACGGCCCGCTCCCGATCCTGCAGAAATATCACTACGAGATCGCGCAGGGAAACACGCCCGGCCAGCTCGCCGCGCTGATGAAGCTGGTCACGGTCTCGCAGGTATTGTTCGGCACCGACTATCCGTACCGCTCCGGTGTCGAGGCGGTCGACGGGCTGGCCGACTACAAGTTCAGCGAGGCCGACGCGCGCGCGATCGATCGCGGCAACGCGATGCAGCTCCTGCCCAACATCAAGGTGGGCTGAACCGGGGCGCTGCTCGTCGCAACCGATGCGTTCCGGCGGCGGTGCCGCCGGAAGCTCCCCTCACCCCGCGACGGCTCCCCAATTCGCCGCGAGCTGCTCGGCGCCGCGCAGCGACAGCGCGAAGATCGTGTAGGTCGGGTTCGACGCGCCTTCGGTCGGGAAGATGCCCGGCCCGGCGACCTACAGGTTCGCCGATCTCGTGGGTCTGGCCGTAGCTGTTGACCACCGAATTGCCGGCCTCGGTGCCCATGATGGTGCCGCCGAACAGATGGATCGTCGGCATGTTGCCGCGTCCCGACCACACCTCCTTGGCGCCGGTCGCCTTGGCGACGCTGAGCCCCTCCTCGAAATTGGCGTTCCACAACGCCACCGCATCCTGGTCGTAGCTGTGGACGATCTTGGCGAGCGGCATGCCGAACTCGTCCTTGTCGCTCACCAGCTCGACGCGGTTCTCGATGTTCGGCATTTCCTCGCCGAACGCCCCGATGCGGGTGAGCCCGCGCGCGGCGCGCTTCATGAAGTCCGCCAGCGCCGGGCCGAACAGGTCGAGCCGCGCATTGGCGAAGCCGCCGAGATCGCTGGTCTTCAGCGCGGTGCCGGCGGAGATATACGTGCTGCCGAACGCGCCCTTGTGGCTGTTCTTGTCGTAGCGGTCGTAGGACATGTACTGCGCGCCGGTCGTGCCCATGTGGTTCTGGACGTCCTCGTCGAACATCGCCAACGTGCCCGACGCGTAGTGCGCCATCATGTACTTGCCGACCAGGCCGCTCGCATTGGCGAGGCCCTTGGGGTGCTTGTCGGTCGCCGAGTTGAGCATGAGGCGCGGGTTGTGGCCCGACCAGGCGGCGAGGATCACGACGCTCGCCTCCTGGACCTGGCGCTCCTTCTTGGCGTCGTAGTATTCGACGCCGGTCACCCGGTTGCCCTGCGGATTGGTGAGCACGCGCGTGACCGTCGAGAGCGCCCGCACCTCGGCGCCGGCCTTCCTGGCGTCGGCGAGATAGGTCACCAGCGGATTGGAGAGCGCGCCGGTCGGGCAGCCGACATGGCACCAGCCGTCATAGATGCAGGCCGGCCGGCCCTTGTATTCGGTCGAGTTCATGCCGACCGCAGTCGGCACCATGCGGATGCCGTTCGCCTCGAAACCCTTGAGCCAGATCTCGCCGTTGCGGAAGGTCTTCATCGGCGGCATCGGATAGGGCTTGCCGGCCGGCCGCCAGATCTCCTCCGCCTTGGCGTCGCCCGACACGCCGACGTCGTCCGCGACGCGGTCGTAATAGGGCGCGACGTCCTGATAGGAGATCGGCCAGTCGAGCGCGCGGCCGTGCTCGCTCTTGATCTTGAAGTCGTTCGGCAGCAGGCGCGGGAAGTTCGCGAAGTAGTGCAGCGCCGCGCCGCCGACGCCCCAGCCGGCCTGGTAGGCGTAGCCGTAGGGATTCTTGCCTTCGAGGAGGAAAGGAGCCCCCGCCGGCTTGACCCGCCGTCCCCAGATGTCCGAGCTGATGAGATCGGAGAGCTTCCAATCCGGTCCGCTC
This sequence comes from uncultured Pseudomonadota bacterium, assembly GCA_963791155.1. GTDB lineage: Bacteria > Pseudomonadota > Alphaproteobacteria > Rhizobiales > Xanthobacteraceae > JAVDCA01. The sequence continues at coordinate 67,691 of CAWBRI010000008.1, read as the reverse complement.
TCGAGCAGCACGACCTTCTTGCCGGCCTTGGCGAGCACGGCCGCATAGGTCGAGCCCGACGCGCCGGCGCCGACGATGACGACATCGACTTTTTCGTTTGTCGCCATGGTCACCACCTCTTGGTCGGCGCGATGTGCGGCATGTAGGGAATGCCGAGGGCTTCGTAGCCCTCCATGGTGCCGTACACGACGTCGACCGCGTCGCTGCGCAGCACGAGATAGACGAACGGTCCGGGCGGGCCCTGCCAGCCCTCGATCTTGTTCTGCCGCATGAGGTCGACGAACTCGTGCTGCGCGGCGTCGTCGAGCTGCGCGAACCGCTTGCCGCCGCGGGCCTGGCTGGCGCGATCGATCGCCCCGATGGCGCCCCGATAGAAGTTGGCGTAAGGCGGCCGGACGTTGAGGATGCGCGCCTCCAGCAGCGCCTCCTCGGCGGGGATCGAGATCTGGTGATCGATGAAATTCGCGATGCCGGCCTTGCGCGCGTCGGGAACCAGCGTCTCGCCCAAGGCCTCGATGGTCTCGGCCTCGTCGGGCTTGAGGGTGCGCAGCGCAACGCCCTGGGCGCGCGCCTCGCCGGGGGTGAGCAGAACTTCCGCGCCGCCGACCGTGAAGGCGAGCGCGCCGGCGCCTTGCACGAAGGCGCGCCGTTCGATGCCGTGCATGACTTTCCTCCCTGTCCCGCTGCCGCTCGCGGCACGGGCTACCGTTGTGATCACGGATTGAGGAAAGTGAACGCCAAGCGGTGGGACGAATCAAGCGGGATCGCGGGCCGTGTCGCGGGCGCCGCGCAACCTCGACTACTCGCCTTTCACCGGCAGATTGAGCCGGATATGCAGCTCGCGCAGCTGCTTCGCGGTGACCTCCGAGGGCGCCCCCATCAGCAGGTCCTCGGCGCGCTGGTTCATCGGGAACACGACGACCTCGCGCAGATTCTCCTCGCCGCACAGCAGCATCACGATGCGATCGATGCCGGGCGCGATGCCGCCGTGCGGCGGCGCGCCGTAGGAGAGCGCGCGCAGCATGCCGCCGAACTTGCTCTCCAGCACGTCCTCGCCGTAGCCCGCGATGGCGAACGCCTTTTTCATCACGTCGGGGCGGTGATTGCGGATCGCGCCGGACGACAGTTCGATGCCGTTGCACACGATGTCGTACTGGATCGCCTTGAGGCCGAGAATCTTGTCGGCGTCGGCGGGGTCGAGCGCGAGGAATTCCTCGGGCGCGACGTTCGGCATCGAGAACGGATTATGGGAGAAGTCGATCTTCTTCTCCTCCTCGTTCCATTCGTACATCGGGAAATCGACGATCCAGCAGAACTCGAAGCGGTCCTTCTGGATCAGGCCAAGATCTTCGCCGACTTTGGTGCGCGCGGGCCCGGCGAACTTGACGAAGTCCTTTGGCTTTCCGGCGACGAAGAACACCGCATCGCCGACGCCGACGCCGAGCTGCTGGCGCATCGCCTCGGTGCGCTCCGGCCCGAGGTTCTTCGCGACCGGTCCGGCGCCGCCCTCTTCCGTCTCGCGCCAGAAGATGTAGCCGAGGCCGGGCTGGCCTTCGCCCTTGGCCCATTCGTTCATGCGGTCGCAGAAGGCGCGGTTGCCGCCCTTGGGGGCGGGAATCGCCCATACCTCGACGGCGTTGTCCGCCGCGATCATGCCGGCGAACACCCTGAAGCCGGAGCCGCGGAAATGCTCGGTCACGTCCTGCATCTTGATCGGATTGCGCAGGTCGGGCTTGTCGGTGCCGTACTGGCGCAGAGCTTGCGCATAGGGGATGAGCGGGAATTTCGGCGTCACCGGCTTGCCGCCGGCAAACTCCTCGAACACGCCGCGCATCACCGGCTCGACCGCATCGAACACGTCCTCCTGGGTGACGAAGCTCATCTCGACGTCGAGCTGGTAGAACTCGCCGGGCGAACGGTCGGCGCGCGCGTCCTCGTCGCGGAAGCACGGCGCGATCTGGAAATAGCGATCGAAGCCCGAGATCATGAGCAGCTGCTTGAACTGCTGCGGCGCCTGCGGCAGGGCGTAGAACTTGCCGGGATGGAGCCGCGACGGCACCAGGAAGTCGCGCGCGCCCTCGGGCGAGGAGGCGGTCAGGATCGGCGTCTGGAACTCGAAGAAGCCGCCCTCCTTCATGCGGCGGCGGATCGAATCGATGATCGCGCCGCGTTTCATGATGTTGCGATGCAGGCGCTCGCGCCGCAGGTCGAGGAACCGGTATTTGAGCCGGATGTCCTCGGGATATTCCTGGTCGCCGAACACCGGCAACGGCAGCTCGCCGGCCGGCCCCAGCACCTCGATCTCGCTGATGAAGACCTCGACGGCGCCGGTCGGCAGGTCCGGATTCTCGGTGCCCTCGGGGCGCTGTCTCACCTTGCCGTCGATCCGCACCACCCATTCGGACCGCAGCTTCTCGGCGATCGGAAGGCCGGCGAATCCGGGTCGGCGACGCACTGGGTGAGGCCGTAGTGGTCGCGCAGGTCGATGAACAAGCAGACCGCCGTGGTCGCGGATGCGGTGGCACCAGCCGGAAAGCCGCGCCGGGTTGCCGATGTCGCTCGCGCGAAGCGCGCCGCAGGTGTCGGTGCGATAACGATGCATGGGCGGACCTTTCGGGGCGGCAAATCAGGCGTTTGCGGCTGGCGTGCGGAAGGTGCATGGCGTCCCGGCTTTGTCAAGAATTCGCAGCCTCTCGACAGCGGGGCCGGCGATCTGCACAGTCGCCGCAGGAGGGCGCCTGGAAAGGCCCGGAATGTCCAAGCCCGAATCGCCCAAGCCCGCAAAGACGGCGCCGATGACGACCGCGCAGGCGACCGTCGCCTCGCTCGTCGCCCACGGCATCGACGCGGTCTACGCCTTGCCGGGCGTGCAGAACGACCAGCTGTTCGATGCGCTGTTCCGGGCCTCCCGGCGCATCCGCACCGTCCATACCCGCCACGAGCAAGGCGCCGCCTATATGGCGCTCGGCGCCGCGCTCGCCACCGGCCGGCCGCAGACCTATGCGGTGGTGCCCGGTCCCGGCCTGCTCAACAGCGCGGCCGCCCTGCTGACAGCCTATTCGATGAACGCGCCCGTGCTCGCCCTGGTGGGGCAGATCCCGGACGCTCGATATCGGCCGCAATCTCGGCCACCTGCACGAGCTGCGCGACCAGGCCGGCGTCATCGCCCGGCTGGTCGACCATTCGGCGCGCATCCATGCGCCCGAAACGGCGTCGCGCCTGGTCGCCGAGGCGATCTGCCAGATGCGCAGCGGACGGCGCGGTCCGGCCGCGCTCGAATGCGCGATCGACGTGTGGGGCAAAGCGGGCGCCGTCGCCCTTCAAACGCCGCTGGCGCCGCGCGAGCCCGCCATCGACGAGGACGCGATCCTGGCGGCGGCCCGGCGCCTGGGCGCGGCCCGAAACCCGATGATCATCTGCGGCGGCGGCGCACAGGATGCGGCCCGCGAGGTGACCGAGCTCTCCGGCATGCTGCAGGCCCCCGTCCTCGGCTATCGGCGCGGCCGCGGCGTGCTGGACAGCCGCGATCCGCTCAGCGTGACGCTGCCGCTCGGCCGCGAATTATGGGCGCGCACCGACGCGGTGCTGGGTATCGGGACGCGCATGCTGACCCAGCATCGGCAGTGGGGCATGGACGACGATCGCGCCGTGATCCGTGTCGATTCCGATCCGCAGGAGCCCGGTCGCTTGCGCGCCCCCTCGGTGGCGCTCATCGGCGATGCCAAACCGATCCTGCGGCGGCTCATCGATGCCCTTGCGACCCGCAACGCAAATCGCCCCTCGCGCAAAATGGAGATGTCGGAACGCCAGACCGCCTGGCGCAAACGATTCGCGAAGGAGCTCGCCCCGCAGGTCGCGTTCCTGGACGCCATTCGGGCCGAGCTGCCGGAGGACGGCATTTATGTCGACGAGGTGACGCAGATCGGCTTCGTCGCGCGGCTCGCGTTTCCGGTCTACAAGCCGCGCACGTTTCTGTCGCCCGGCTACCAGGACAATCTCGGCTGGGGCTTCGCGACCGCGCTCGGCGCGCAGCATGCGCGGCCCGACGTGCCGGTGGTCTCGATCAACGGCAACGGCGGCTTCATGTTCACCGCGAACGAGCTCGCGACCGCGGTGCTCCACCGCATTCCGCTGACCGCCGTCGTGTTCAACGACGGTGCTTTCGGCAATGTCCGGCGCATCCAGCAGGAGCAATTCGGCAAGCGGCTGATCGCCTGCGATCTCGCCGATCCCGATTTCGTCCGCTTCGGAAAAAGTTTCGGCGCGGCGGCGGAGCGCGCCAAGAATCCGAAGGCGTTGCGCGCCGCGCTCCGCCGCGCGTTCAAACGGCGCGACACGCCGACTCTGATCGAGGTGCCGGTCGGGCCGATGCCGAGCCCGTGGAAGTTCATCCTCCCGCCGGGAGTGCGGAATAAGTAGGGGCTCGCGCGGTGCAGACCTCGTCCCCGCGCCCCAATGACGGCCGTCAGAAGGCCGCCAAGGCACGCTGGTAATAGGAAAGGTCGAGGTATTTTTCGGGCTTCGCGTCGGGGTCGCCGCCCGCCATCTCGGCGCGCAGCTTCAATGTGTTCCTGAATCCCTCCATATCGAGGTGAGCGTCCTTCGCGACGCCGCCCTGCGCCCCGACCGCGGCCTCGACCGCTCCGGCCGCGATGTCCGGATCGAATTTCAGATATTTCGCCACGATCCCAATCACCTCGGCCTTGTGGGCCGGATCCGATCCCCAGCGGAGCCCTTCGATGACGGCCTGCAGATACTTGACCAGCGTGTCGCCATTGCGTTGCGCCCAGGAGCGCCTGACCCAAATGCCGTCCGCCAGATAAGGACCGATCACGTCGATCGCGCGCCCGAAGCTTTTATATCCCTCCTTGGCGACGATCAGGTTGCACGGAGGGTTCAACATCGCCACCACGCCGCCACGACCCGGCTGCAGGGCGGCCCGGCGTTGCGGGCACGCGCCTCCCGGAATGACCGTATAGTCGCCTTTCCGAAGCCCTTTGAGCGCCAGCAGCTTGTAGAGGATCAGCCCGTAGGCCGTGTCGGGAGCGTCCACCACGACACCCTTGTGGCGGATGTCCTCGTAGGAGTTGATCTCCGGCCGCACCACGAGCTCGAGCATCCCGTTGCTGCCGCCCGCCACGATGATCACGTCGGCGTTTTCGTTCTCGACCAGCTCGACGGCGTTGTCGACGGCGGACTGGGCGATCTCAAAACTGCCGTTGATCAATCCGTCGCGCTGCGCGCGCGAGCCCGGCGTGATTTGAATCTCGACCGACAGTCCACGCTTGGCAAACAGCCCTTTTTCCTGAGCCACCAACAGCCCGATGTTTTGCGGACCCGCAAAGATATTGACGCGCAGGCGCGCCTCGTCGGCCGTCGCCGTAAGGGCTCCGGAGAGCCAGATCAACGCAACCATCGTCGTCGGCCGCCACGCCGGGAAAGACCCTCGCATGTTCGACTCCCTGGTTCGCTCGCAGCCATTGCCTGCGGGCTCGCCAGGCATTTCACGATACGACCAGTTGACGATTCAAAGCCGGCGCCGGTCAAAATGAGGCGATTGCATTAACCTACCCGGGGGTCTACCCGCGCGGAGCGGCCGTTTCCCATGCCGGCACGCAGACGCGCCGGCCGGACGGCGTCTCCTCCACCAGCACCTCGGTGCGGTAGATCGCCGAAAGCATCTTTGCGGTCACCACCTCGCCGGGCGGGCCGACCGCGCGCAAGCCGCCGTCGGCGATGACGGCGACCCGGGTCGAGACCAGCAGCGCGTGATCGGGATCGTGGGTCGAGAGCACGATCCCGAAACCTTGCGCCGCCAGATCGCGAATGCGCCCCAGCACGAGCGCCTGGTTGCCGAAATCGAGGCTCGCGGTCGGCTCGTCCAGCACCAGGATCGGCGTTTCCTGCGCCAGCGCGCGGGCGATCAGGGCGAGCTGGCGCTGGCCGCCGGAAATGCGCGTGTAGTCGTGCGACGCCAGATCGGCGATGCCGAGCCCGGCGAGCTTCTCCAGCGCGATGCGTTCGTCGGCCGCGCCCGGGCTGGAAAACGGCTTGAGCCGCGCGGTGCGTCCCATCAGCACCACATCGAGCACCGAATAGGAAAACTCGGTCACGTGCGCCTGCGGCACATAGGCGAGGTGGCGCGCGATCTCGGCGGGCGGCAGCGCGGCGAGCGGCGCGCCGTCGATCAGCACCGCGCCGCCCAGCGGCGGCTGCAGCCCCAGCAAGGTGCGGAACAGCGTCGTCTTGCCCGCCGCCGTTGGGGCCGAGCAGGCACAGCACCTCGCCGGCTCCCAGCGACAGCGAGATATCGCTGCCGACCAGATGGCCGCGGTAGCCGATGGACAAATTCCGCGCCTCGAGCCGCATGGCATGTCCCACCGATTGCGCCATCCGATCCTCAGCCCCAGGTCCGCCGGCCGCGCGCGAGCAGCCACAGAAAGAACGGCGCGCCGAGCACCGCGGTGAGAATCCCGAGCGGCGTCTCGACGCGGGCGATGCTGCGCGCCGCCGTGTCGACGATCAGCATGAAGGAGGCGCCGAGCAGCATCGAGGCCGGCAGCAGGCGCGAGAAATTCGGCCCCACCAGCATGCGGGCGATATGCGGAATCATCGAGCCCGACCCAGCCGATCACGCCGGAGACCGCGACCACGCTCGCCGTCATCAGCGTCGCCGCCGCGATCACCAGGGCGCGCAGCCGGAAGACGTCGACGCCGAGCGAACGCGCCTCGTCGTCGCCGAGCGAGAGCACGCCGATGCGCCAGCGGTAAAGCACGAGCGGCACCAATCCGGCGAGCACCAGCGGGGCGACGGTCGCGAGATCGGCGAGCCGCACGCCCGCCAGGCTGCCGAGCAGCCAGAACGTGATCGCCGGCAGCTGGTCGTACGGATCGGCCAGGATCTTGACGAGAGAGATACAGGCGCCCGCGAGCGCGCCGACCACCACGCCACCCAGCACCAGCACGAGCGTGCGGTCGTGGCCGCGCAAGGCGGCGGCGATGACGTAGACCAGCGCGACGGTCGCAAGCCCGCCGAGGAAGGCCAGCGCCTGGATGCCGGCGACCGGCAGCGACAGCAAGATGCCGGCGACCGCCCCGAGGCCGGCGCCGCTGGCGACGCCGAGGATATCGGGCGACACCAGCGGGTTGCGAAACAGCGTCTGGTAGGTGGTGCCGGCGCCGGCGAGCGCGGCGCCCACCAGCATGGCGGCGGCGACCCGCGGCAGGCGCACGCGGCCGAACACGATCTCGCCCGGCGTGGGCGCTCCATGGTCGAGCCCGAACGCGCGAGCCGCCGCGTGGAGCACGTCGGCGAGGCTCAACGGATACGGACCGACCGCGAGCCCCAGGGCGAGCGTCGCGACGAGCGCGCCCAGCAGCAGCGCAAACACGCCGTATCGCATCGCCTCACCGCCCCGGGCCGCCGGGTTGCGCCCCGGCGAGAATGCGGTCGAGCTGGGCGTCGCTCGCGTCGACCTGATAGAACAGCTTGATGAACGCGCGGGCGCTCGCGCGGATATCGTCGGGGAATTTTTCGGGATAGAGCAGCCCGGCGATCCAGCGCAGCCCGATGATGCGGTTGATCGAGGGCGGCGCGTCGATCCATCCGAACGGCAGACGCGGCGCGAGGAAGACGCGCTTCGCCTTGACGGCCGGGACGGCGCCCCAGACCGGGTCGGACGCGTAAGTCGCGAAGAAACTCGCATCCCAGGTGATGATCGTGTCCGGCGCCCAGGCCAGCACCTGCTCGATCGACACATTGGCGATGCCGCCGCGCCCCGACCCGCGCTCGGCGACGTTGACGCCGCCCGCCCGCTCGATGATCTCGCTGTTGATCGAGCCGGCGAGCCCGGTCTCCAGCCCGTTGGGCTCGCGCGCAAGATAGACCCGGCGGCGCGCCGCGGTCGGCACGTCCTTGAGCCGCTCGTCGATCAGCCGCTCGGTGTCCTCGACGTAGCGTGCGATCGCCTCGGCGCGATCTGGCACGCCGAGCGCGCTGCCGAGCTGCCGGATCGAGGCTGCCGTATGGTCAAGGCGGCCGTCGATCAGAAGATAGGGGATACCGGTCTGGTCCTGGACGCGGGCCGCCAGCGACGCGAAGGTCGGCGTGACGGAACCGAAGTCGAAGATCATGTCGGGCCGCGCCCCGAGCACCACTTCGACATTGGCGGTGTCGCCGCGCCCGGTCAGCCGGCCGAGCTCGGGCAGGTCGCGGGCTACCGGCAGGATGAATTGGCGCTCGTTCGGCCGTGGCGCGCTCGGCCAGCCCATCATCTTGTCGGGCGCCAGCACGTAGAGGACCACCGCGGCCGTCGGCCCCGCCGCCATCACGCGCCCGACGCGGTCCGGGATCGGTATCCGCCGACCGGTGGCGTCCTCGGTCTCGCGCGCCGCAACAGCGGTGGACAACAGGCCCACGATCATCAATACAAGGGCATGCCGCATCATCTGAATATGAATGTCCCGCCGGCGACCGCCTCGATGTCCCGGATTTGCGCGATGATACCCCGGTTTTCGGCACGCGACAGGGCCGCCCGACTCCGGTAGACCACCCGTCATGGACCTGCTTACCACGACGCGTGACCTGGCCGACGCCTGCGAGCGGCTGGCGCGCCATCCGTTCGTCACCGTCGACACCGAATTCCTGCGCGAGACCACCTATTACCCGCTGCTGTGCGTCGCGCAGATGGCGAGCCCCGACGAGGCCGTGGTGATCGACGCGCTGGCCGAGGGCCTCGATCTCGAGCCGTTCTACGAGCTGATGGCGAACGAGCGCGTGCTCAAGGTCTTCCACGCCGCCCGCCAGGACATCGAAATCGTCTGGCACCAGGCCAATCTGATCCCGCACCCGATCTTCGACACCCAGGTCGCCGCCATGGTGCTCGGCTATGGCGATTCGATCTCCTATGACCAGCTGGTCCAGCGCATCACCGGCGACACCCTCGACAAGTCGCACCGCTTCACCGACTGGTCGCGCCGGCCGCTGAGCCCGGCTCAGGTCACCTACGCGATCTCCGACGTCACCCATCTGCGCGACGTCTATCTGGCGCTGTCGGCCGATCTCGCCAAGCGCGGCCGCGCCGAGTGGGTCGGCGAGGAGATGGAGGTCCTCACCTCGCCCGAAACCTACCGGGCGGACCCCGAGAACGCCTGGGAGCGGCTCAAGACCCGCGTGCGCAAGCCGAAGGAGCTCGCCGTCCTGATGGAGGTCGCGGCCTGGCGCGAGCGCGAGGCGCAGACGCGCGACGTGCCGCGCGGTCGCGTGCTCAAGGACGACGTGCTGGGCGAGATCGCCACGCAGGCGCCGACCACGATCGAGCGGCTCGCCGGGCTGCGCTCGCTGCCGCAAGGGCTTCGAACGCTCGAAATGGGGCCAGGAAATCGTCGAGGCGGTCGACGCGCGGCCTCGCCCGCGATCCCAAGACCCTGCCGCGACTCGAGCGGCCATCGCTCGGGCAGCAACGGCACTGCGACGCGTCGAACTCCTCAAGGTGCTGCTGCGCATGACGTCGGAGCGGCACGGCGTCGCCGCCAAGGTGATCGCCACCGTCGACGACCTCGAGCGCATCGCCGCGACGACGAGGCCGACGTGCCGGCGCTGCACGGCTGGCGCCGCGAACTGTTCGGCGAGAAGGCGCTCGCGCTCAAGCACGGCCAGCTCGCGCTCGCGGTCGACGAAAACCGCGTGATCGCGGTCGAGCGGGCGGCCGAAGCCTAATCCGTCACGATCACCGGCTCGCGGCCGATCAGGCGCGCGAGCTGGCGCAGCCGGTCGAACAGCCGCTCGCCGGCGAGCGCCGCGATAGCGGCCCTTGAGCTTCAGCTTGAGCTTGCCGCGCTCGACCACCATCGGCGTGTTGCGGCAGCACGCCCGGCATCGCGGCCGACACCAGATAGGCGACGCGCATCGCGGCGCCGAGCACGCGCGCGCGGTCGAGCATGCGGGCGGTGGCGAGCTCGCGCACATGCGGCGACAAGTTCGTCGTCGATGCAGCCCGACATGGCGGAAGAACACCGCCAGCGCGAGAAAGGCGCGGCCCGGATGATCGACCGCCGACGAAGGCCGCATTCGCGATGATGTTGAGCGACTGCTCGCCGCGATAGTCCGGATGCGCGCGCCAGCCGATATCGGCGAGCAGGCAGGCGGCGTGGCGCAGCCGCTTCTCCTCCGGCGGTCTCGTCGATCCCGGTCGAGGCCATGAACCGGTCGGTCCAGTCGATCAGTTCCTCGCCGTGGCGCGGCGAGCGCGAGCGCAGCAGGTTGAGCTCCTGGGCGGCGGCGATCAGGGCGTCGCGCTTCTTCTCCTTCTCGCTCAGCAGCGAATAGAGCAGCCCCTCGCGCACGCCGAGCGCCGAGATCACGACCTGCTTCGGCCTGGCGATGCGCATGACGTGCTCGAGCACCAGCGCCGCATAGGCGAGCAGCGGCCGGCGCGCGTCGGTGACGACCTCGATCTGCGACAGCGTGCTCGGGATCGACCCGCTGCACCAGGCGGGAGAACTCGAGCGCCTCCCTCGCCGGGATGACGTAGCCGTGCATGACGTGCAGCGGATAGCCGGTCTGCCACATGTGCAGGCGGCGCAAGCGCGCGCCAGGTGCCGCCGACCGCGTAGAAAGTGCGCCCGCGCGCCGGCCTTGAGCGCCGGCACGTCGGCGAGCGCGTCGCTCGACGATCTTCTCGGCCTTCTTGAGCGAGCGTGCCGGAGATGTCCTGCAGCGCCAGGCCGCCGAGCGGCAGCGTCACGCCCGGCCTGATGCGGTGGCCGTGGACGTCGATCGAGCTCGAGCGAGCCGCCGCCGAGGTCGCCGACGATGCCGTCGGGCTTGTAGCATGCCCGAAACGACGCCGAGCGCGGACAGCTCCGCCTCGCGCTTGCCCGACAGCACGTCGATCGGGGTGCCGCAGATTCGCTCGCGCCTCGGCGATGAAAGGCCGGTCCGTTGCGGGCGTCGCGGCAGGCCGCGGTCGCGATCGCCCACATGCGCGCCGACGCCCATCGTGTCGCACAGGGCGCGAAAGCGCAGCAGCGCGCCGCAGCGCCTTCTCGACCGCGTCGGGCGCGAGCAGGCCGGTCGACTGCACCTCGCGGCCGAGACCGGCGAGCACCTTTTCGTTGAAAATCGGCGTCGGACTGCGCGTCAGCCCCTCGTAGACGACCAGGCGGACCGAGTTCGAGCCGATGTCGATGACCGCGATCGGCGGTCCGTGATCGAGACGCCCCTGCGCGGCCTTTTCGCCGCCGCGACGCTTAGGCACGATCCGCCCGCCGCGACAGGCTGCGAGGCGGAGATTCCTTGAGCGATTTGCCACGGCCCGACAGGCTTGGATTGGTCATGAAGTATTTGTGGGCGTTGAACGGCTCTTCGCCGTCGGCCGCCTTGATACGCGTGGACGTGCCGTCGGGCAAGAGCGTCCAGCTCTGTTCGTTGTCCTTGAAATTGGCGATCATGATCTGATCGAGCACCTGCTCGTGCACGGTCGGATTGAGGATCGGGCACAGCGCCTCGACCCGGCGGTCGAGATTGCGCGGCATCATGTCGGCGGACGAGATGTAGACCGCCGCCTTGGGATGCGGCAGGCCATAGCCGGCGCCGAAGCAATAGATGCGGCCATGCTCGAGGAAGCGGCCGACGATCGACTTGACGCGGATATTCTCGGACAAGCCGGGCACGCCCGGCCGCAGGCAGCAGATGCCGCGCACGACGAGATCGATCTTCACGCCGGCGCGCGAGGCCTCGTAGAGCGCGTCGATGATCGTCGGGATCGACCAGCGAGTTCATCTTCATCCAGATCGCGGCCGGGCGGCCGGCCTGCGCATGCGCGATCTCCTGCGCGATGTGATCGAGGATGCGCTTCTTGAGATTGAGCGGCGACACCGCCATGCCGCTCGAGCTCGGCCGGCTCGGCATAGCCGGTGATGAAGTTGAAGACGCGGGCGACGTCGCGCGCGATCACCGGATCGGCGGTGAAGAACGACAGATCGGTATAGATGCGCGCCGTGACCGGTGATAGTTGCCGGTGCCGACATGCACGTAGCAGCAGCGGCGAGTCGCCCTCGCGCCGCACCACCAGCGACAGCTTGGCGTGGGTCTTCAGCTCGATGAAGCCGTAGACGACCTGCGCGCCGGCGCGCTCGAGATCGCGCGCCCAGCGGATATTCGCCTCCTCGTCGAAGCGCGCCTTGAGCTCGACCACCGCCGTCACCGACTTGCCGGCCTCGGCGGCCTCGACCAGCGCCCGCACGATCGGGACTGTCGTTGGAGGTGCGATAGAGCGTCTGCTTGATCGCGATGACGTCCGGATCGCGCGCCGCCTGCTGGAGGAACTGCACCACGACGTCGAAGGATTCGTACGGGTGGTGGACGATCAGGTCCTTCTGCCGGATCGCCGCGAAGCAGTCGCCGGCATGATCGCGGATGCGCTCGGGAAAGCGCGGATTGTAGGGCACGAATTCGAGATCGGGCCGGTCGACGGCCGATGAGCTGGTCGAGCTCGCTGAGCGCCAGCACGCCGTCGACCAGAAACACCTCGTCGTCGGTGACCGCGAGCGCCCGCTGCACGAATTGCCGCAGCTCCACCGGCATGGCGGCGTCGATCTCGAGGCGGATGACCGAGCCGCGGCGGCGCCGCTTGAGCACGGGCTCGAACTGGCGAACCAGGTCCTCGGCTTCCTCCTCGATTTCGATTTCGGAGTCGCGGATGACCCGGAACGCGCCCTGCCCTTTGACCGTGTAGCCCGGAAACAGGCGCGGAATGAACAGGCCGGTCGCCTGCTCGAGCGTGATCAGCCGCGCCGAGCCGCCCTCGGCCAGCGCCGGCAGGCGGATGAAGCGCTCGACCTTCGGCGGCACGCGGATCAGCGCGTTCATCGCCTTGCCGTCGCTCTGGCGCGCCAGGTGCAGCGCAATCGAAAAGCCGAGATTGGGAATGAACGGGAACGGATGGGCCGGATCGATCGCGAGCGGCGTGAGCACCGGAAAAATGTGGCGCAGGAAGTAGTCCTCGAGCCAGGTGCGGTCGGCCTTTTTGAGGGTATCGCCCTCGACCAGCACGATGTTCTGCTCGCGCGAGCTCCTTGCGCAGCTCGCGCCAGCGCGCCTGCTGGTCGCTCGCCAGGATCGCGACCGCCTCGCCGATGCGCGTCAAGCTGCTCGGAAGGGCGTCAGTCCGTCCGGGCTCTTGGTGGCGATGCCGGCCCGCACCTGGCCCTTGAGGCCGGCGACCCGGACCATGAAGAACTCGTCGAGATTGTTGGCCGAGATCGACAGGAAGCGCACCCGCTCCAGCAGCGGATGGGTGGGGTTTTCGGCTTCTTCCAGCACGCGCCGGTTGAAATGCAGCCACGACAGCTCGCGGTTGATGAAGCGATCCGCAATATCGGCGACCGCCGCCAAGGGGGCCGCCGGGGCGGGCTTCGCCGGGGCCTCCTCCGCACGCGAGTCGGCGCGAAATTCCAACGGGGAAACAATGGCTTGAGCGCGTTCGTTCATGCTAACTGCGTGCCCCTTTCGGGCATTGTTGCGGGCCAAAATGACGGCTCCGTGACCATCATGGCACAATAACCTCAACAACCTCTACCGCCGCGCGCGCTCGGCCGCTGCAGGTTCAACCCTTGTTCAACAAATGTTCAACGATCGCGTAAAACTTCCGCCGCCAGGGTCCGGTTGACGGCCGCTTTTGCCGCATGGCCTCGCGATCGAGCTCGGCCACCACCGCGCGCGCCGCCGCGAACGAACGCTCGATCCGGGTCGCCAGATAGCCGATCAGGCCCTCGTCGACCGCAAGCTGGCGATCCGCGAACAGCTTGATCAGGACCGCGCGCAGCAAGGCGTCGTCGGGCGGCGCGAGCGTGACGACCGGCAGCGCGCGCAGCCGCGACGCCAGGTCCCGCAGCCGGATCGTCCAGCCGGCGGGCGCGGTGAGCGCCGTGATCAGCACGTAGGCCCCCTCCTCGCGCGCCAGATTGAGCAGATGGAACAGCGCGGCTTCGTTGCACGCGTCCGCGCGCAGATCCTCGATCACGAGCGCGCCGGTCGCGAGCCCCATGGGCACGTTCGACGGCTCGATCGCGTGGCCGGCGATCAAGCGCGCGCCCGCCGCCTTCGCCCAGATCGCCGCGAGATGGCTCTTGCCCGAGCCTTCGGGACCGACCAGCGCCACCGTCCGCGCCGGCCAGTCCGGCCAGCGCTCGATCAGCCCCAGGGCCGCCGCGTTCGACGGTCCCGCGAAAAAATCCTCGCGGGCAAAACTCTCGCGGAAGCCGAGGGCGAGCGCGAGTTGACGCGGTACTTCACCCATGTGGCTCAACGGGACCCTTCGCCGGAATAGAACGGGCTCGCGAGATACCGCCGCAAGCCGAAGCGTGTCAGCACGCCGACCGCCGCCGCCAGCGGGATCGCGAGCAGCAGGCCGACGACGCCGAACAGGTATCCGAACGCAACAAGCGCGAACAAGAGCCAGACCGGATGCAGCCCGACCACGCGGCCCACCATGTAGGGTGCGAGCACATAGCCTTCGACGAACTGGCACACCAGGCAGACGCCGATCACCGCCGCAATCGGGACCGCCTCCGGCCAGAACTGCGCGATCGCTATCCCGACCGCGACCACCAGCCCGGTGAGCGAGCCCACATAAGGCACGAAGCTCACGATGCCGATCAGCATGCCGATCAGGAGTCCGAAGTGGAGCCCGATGAGCGACAGGCCGGTGGCGTACAGGGACCCGAGAATGAGGCAGATGCCGGTCTGGCCGCGGATATAGCCTGCGATCGCTCCGTCGATCTCGGCCGCGAGCATGCGGATGGTGGAGGCTTGCCGTCGCGGCAGCCAGCCATCGATCGTCGTCACCATCCGTTGCCAGTCGCACATCAGGTAGAACGCCACCACCGGGGTGACGACGACCAGCGAGAACAGCGAAAGCAGGGCCTGGCCGCCCGACCATAGCGATCGCAGCAGGATGACCACGCCGCCGGTCGCCTGCTTGACCAGATCGCCGATCTCGGCGTCCGCGAAGCCGCCGCCCAGACGATCTTGGTGAGCCAGGGCCGGCTCGGATCGGTGACCAGCGATTGCAGGCGCGACACGTAACCCGGAAGATTGTCGGCCAGGCCGCCGAGCTGGCCGATCAGGATCGGCGCCAGCAGAATGGTCAGGACGATCAGTACCAACAGGAAAATCCCGATGATCACGAAGGCGGCGACGAAGCGGCCCAGCCCGAGCCGCTCGAGGCGGTTTACCAGCGGGTCGAACAGATAGGCGAGCACCATGCCGGCTACGAACGGCAGCAGGATATCGTGCAGCAGCCAGAGCACCGCCACGAAGACCACCAGCGCCGCCAACCAGAACGCCGCTTGCCGTTTGAGGAGCATGTCCATCATCGGAACCCGTTCAGGCGCCGGTTCCGCCGGCATTCATGTGGCGCACCCACTCGCGCACGTAGAAGCCGACCGATATCAGGGTCAATGCGGCGACGACCCACATCAGGGCGGTGCGGGCGACGTCCGCGTCGAAGCCGAATCCGAGCGAGGCCAGCACCAGGCAGGCAAACACGATCTGCGCCGCGGTATTGAGCTTGGAGACCAGCAGCGGCCTGACGCGTCATCGGCTCGCCGAGAAACCAGGCGAGCATGACGCCTCCGATGATCAGAATGTCGCGCGAGACGACCAGGATCACGATCCAGCGCGGGATCGCGTCGGTGATCCCGAGCGCCACATAGATCGAGACGATCAGGGTCTTGTCGGCGAGCGGATCGAGATGGGCGCCGAGCTCGCTCGCCATGTTGAAGCGCTTGGCGAGGAAGCCGTCGACGGCGTCGCTCACGCCGGCCGCCAGGAACAGCAGGAACGCGACCTGCATCTGGCGCGATGCGATCGCCCAGACGACGACCGGCACCATGCAGGATGCGGGCAATCGTAATCAGATTGGGAAGATTCAAGGCACGCCCCCGGACCGGCCGCGCTGGAGCACGGCGCGCGGTCGTCGAATGTAGCCTGCCACGCGCGCTTGCCAAGGTGCGGCCGCGCGGGGCAGCCATTGCACCCGGCCCGATTCCGCCGTACCACGCCCCCGAGCAGCGGGACCCGAACCATGAACCAGAAAGGCCGCCACGGCCTGAATGAAGGGCTGACCTATGCCCAGGCGGGCGTCGACATCGACGCCGGCAATCGCATGGTCGACCTGATCAAGCCGCTGGTGCGGGCGACCGCGCGTGCCGGCGCGGATGCGGAAATCGGCGGCTTTGGCGGGCTGTTCGATCTCAAGGGCGCCGGTTTCAAGGACCCCGTCCTGGTGGCGGCGACCGACGGCGTCGGCACCAAGGTCAAGATCGCGATCGAGACCGGCCAGCACGCCAGCATCGGCATCGACCTGGTCGCCATGTCGGTCAACGACCTCGTGGTTCAGGGCGCCGAGCCTTTGTTCTTCCTCGACTATTTTGCCTGCGGCAAGCTCGATCCCACGACCGGCGCGGCGATCGTCGCCGGCGTCGCGGCCGGCTGCAAAGCGGCGAATTGCGCCCTGATCGGCGGCGAGACAGCGGAAATGCCGGGCCTCTATCAGGCCGGCGACTACGACCTCGCGGGCTTTGCGGTGGGGGCGGCCGAGCGCGGCACGCTGCTGCCGCGGCGCGACATCGCGGTCGGCGACGTGGTGCTGGGGATCGCCTCCTCGGGCGTGCACTCCAACGGTTATTCGCTGGTGCGCAAAGTGGTCGGGAAAAGCGGCCTTGCCTGGAGCGAGCCGGCGCCGTTCGACCGCACGCGCTCGCTCGGCGAAGCCTTGCTCACCCCGACCCGGATTTACGTCGCCGCCTGCCTCGCCGCGATCCGCAAGACCGGCGCCGTCAAGGCCTTCGCCCACATCACGGGCGGCGGATTCCCCGACAACATTCCCCGCGTGCTGCCCGTCGGGCTGGGCGTCAGGCTCGACCTTGCGCGGGTGCCCGTCCTGCCGGTGTTCCGCTGGCTTGCCGCGGTCGGCGCGATCGCGCAACCCGAGATGCTGCGCACTTTCAACTGCGGCATCGGGATGATCGCCGTGGTCGAGCCGGCGCAAGCCGAGGCGGTTGCGGCCGAGCTCACGCGCGCCGGTGAAAGCGTTTCCCGGTTGGGCGAAGTGACGGCCGCCGGGGATGTGCCGGTCACCTATGTGGGCGGCCTCGATCTTGGGTGAGCCCATGAGCTCCAGTGAGCGCTCGGCCAAGCGCCGCGCGGCCATCCTGATTTCCGGACGCGGCTCCAACATGGCGGCCCTGATCGCGGCCGCGCAGGCGCCGGATTACCCCGCCGAAATCGCGCTCGTCCTGTCGAACAGGCCGGACGCCAAAGGGATCGCGATGGCACGTTCGGCTGGCCTTGCGACCGCGATCGTCGACCACACCCAATTCGGAAAGGATCGCGAAGCGTTCGAGCAGGCGCTGCAGCGCGAGCTCGAGGCCCGCCGGATCGACATCGTCTGTCTCGCCGGGTTCATGCGTCTGCTCACCCCCTGGTTGGTGTCGCGCTGGCAGGGACGCATGCTCAACGTGCATCCCGCCCTGCTGCCCGCGTTCAAAGGCGTCGATACCCACGCGCGCGCGCTCGCGGCCGGCGTGAAGATCCACGGCGCAACTGTCCATTTCGTCACCCCGGAAATCGATTTCGGCCCGATCATCGCGCAGGCCGCCGTGACGGTGCGCGACGACGACACGACGGACACGCTGGCGGCGCGCGTTCTCTCGGTCGAGCATGAGATCTATCCGCTGGCGCTGAGGCTGGTCGCGGAGGGACGCGTGCGGATCGAGGACGGGCGCTGCCGTGTCGAAGGAACGGGTGCGGCCGGCGCGACGTGAACGACGCGGCGGGAAGAGCTTCATGGCAACAAAAACCCCCGGTGGACGACGGGGGCTGCGCGAATCACCCGCGGACCGGAAGGCCGGCCTTGGTCGCCTTGGTCGCCTTGGACTCTTTGGCGGATTGGATTTTCGGCGGAAGACCGGCGTCCCCCCGAGCAAGTGCGGAACAGGCTATTTCCGAAAATCCCTCAGGCGACCTTGAGGTTCTCGGCGGAGGTCTTGCCGCGATTGCTGACGAGCTCGTACTCGACCACCTGCCCCTCGTTCAAGGTGGCCAGCCCGGCGCGCTCGACGGCCGAGATATGGACGAAGACGTCCTTATCGCCGGTCGACGGCCGGATGAACCCATAGCCTTTCGTGGGATTGAACCATTTGACGGTGCCTTTCTGCATCGTCTGTCTCCTAGTCGGTTAGAAGGTCTTGTGAACACGCGACCGCAACCGCTGCAAGTCGCGCGACAATCCGGGTCTTGGAGGAAGTCAGATACGAGAGCGCCAGCTTTGAAATGGACATGGACGCACTGCGCGCCGATTGGCCAAAATCCGATTGTTAAGACAAAAAAATATGAGAAATACGGCTGAACCATGGCTCCAGCCGCGACGGCGAGCGAGCGCGCATCTGTTGCGCAATCACCACAGCGGCAGGAATGCGACGGACGTTCGACCTCACGAACGTTGACCCGGGGTGGAAAAACCTGAGAATTCGCAATCGGCCGCCATCACTGGCAACGGCAAGCGGCTGAGATCGGTGGATTTTGGCTGCCGGCATAACGGGATTTCAACCGTGCGGATCGAACGCGCCACGCGCGCAGCGACAGGTGGGCGCGCCGGACCGCGCCGCCCGCTTTGCGGGACCGCCGTCTTGCGGGCGGCGGCCGTGGCCGCAGCCATGTTCGCCGCGACCGCAACCCAGGCTCAGTCGGTCTCGGTGGCGCCGCCGCCCCCTCCGCCGCCGGTGCCGGTCGCCAGCACCTCGGCCGCCGTCGGTGTCGCCTCGTCTTATGCCCTGTTCGATCTCGGCTCGCGCTACTTGCAGTATCTCGGCGGCCTCGGCGGGCCCGGTCAGCAGGCCAGCCTGTTCGGTACGGGTCCCAATCCGGGCGGCGGCGGCGCGCCGGCGCCGCCCGCGCCACCCAGATATCGCGTCTGGACCGAGCTCTACGGGCTGGCGGCGCAAACCGGCGCGCAGCCCAACTTCCCCGGCGATTCGCGGCGCAGCTACGGCGGCGTGGCGGGTCTCGCCATGAACGTGGCGCCGGGCGCGATGCTCGGCCTGTCGGTCGACCAGAGCCGGACCAAAATCGACATCACCGGCCTGCCGCAGACCGCCGCCCTCGACCTCACCCAGGTCGGCATCAACGGCGCCTATGAGCTTGGTGCGTGGACGTTTTCGGCCGCCGGCGTCGCCGGTTTCGCGGGCATCGATTCGAACCGCGACACCCTGTCGGGGCCCGCGACGGCGTTCTATCGGGCCGGACTGTGGGGCGTGATCGGCGAGGCGAGCTACTTCATGCCGTTCGGCTCGGCGCGCATCGTGCCGAAATTCGGCGCCGACTGGACGCAGACCCACACCAGAACCTATTCCGAGGCGGGCGGTATCGATGCCGTCACGGTGCCGAGCGGCACCGCCGAGCGCAGCCGCATCTTTGCGGGCGCCGAAATCGGCAACACCTGGGTCGCCGGCGCGACCGTGTTCGATCTCTCAGGCTACGCGAAAGCGGTCGACATCCTGTCGCAGCGAGTCCCGACCTTGACGGTGAGCGCGGTGAGCGGGCCGGCGACGCCGGTGACCGTGTTCGGGGTTGCGGAAGGAAAATATGGAATCGACGCCGGCGTCATGGCGTCGGTGCGGCTCTCCCCGATCGCGCGCCTCTATGCGCTCTATGACGGGCGCTTCCGCCATGGATTCCAATCCAATGGCGGCACGATCGGACTTGAATTCCGCTGGTAGCGGTCAGTAGCGCCGGATCCACACTTTATTGTCGTGGAAAGCCGCGCCCCCATAGGGCGCAACCGCGTCGGCGCCGGTCAGCGTGTTGATGCCGCATCCATCCGGATAGGCATGGTTCGGCCAGATCGATTCCGCGATCAGCACGCCGCGCTGCACGCCCTCGAACAGTCGCGCGTGCAGCCGGACCTCGCCGCGGCCATTGCCGAGCACGACCTCGTCGCCGTCCCCGATCGCGAGCGCCGCCGCGTCGGCCGGGTGGATCATCACCTCGGGCCGGCCGCCCTCCTTGGCGCGCGAGGTCGTGCGTCTCGTTGAAGGTCGAGTTGAGGAAGTTGCGCGACGGCGAGGTCGCGAGCCGGAACGGATGGACGTCGTCCGCCTCCTCGATCACGTCCCAATGGTCGGGCAATGCCGGCATGGCGTCGATCGGGCCGGCCCGACACGGGCTGCGGAACGGAACGTTGGGCCAATCCGGCTTGAAGCGGAATTTGCCGTCCGGCCAGTTGAACCCGCGCACGTAATGTGCGGTGTCGAAATCGGGCTGGCAGTCGATCCAGCGCTGTGCTTCGAGCTCCGCCAGCGTGCCCCATCCGGACTTTTGCAAGGTCCAGTCGATCAGCTCGCGCGCGCTCATGGCGAAGCCCGGATGGTGCGCACCGAGGCGCCTGGCCAGGGCGCCGATGACCTCGTGGTTCGAGCGGCATTCGCCCGGCGGCTCGATCAGCTTGGGGCCGAGCAGGATGTGCTGGTTGCCGCCGGCCTGATACACGTCGTCGTGCTCCAGAAACATGGTGGCCGGCAGCACGACATCGGCCATTCTGGCGGTCTCGGTCATGAACTGCTCGTGCACGCAGACGAACAGGTCGTCGCGCGCGAAGCCGCGCTTGACCCGGTTCTGGTCCGGCGCGACCGAGACCGGATTGGTGTTCTGGATGAACAGCGCCGTGACCGGCGGGCCCCCCGCCAGCGCGTCGTCATCGCCGCAAAGGACCGCGCCGATGCGCGACTGATCGAGCATCCGCACCGACCGGTCGCGGAGATCGGACCCTTCGATCATGCTCTTGTTCCAGTGATAGATGTCGGCGTTGTTGTGGAACGCCCCTCCCCCTTCGTATTGCCAGGCGCCGGTGACGGCCGCGATGCAGCTCGCCGCATGCATGTTGGCGGCGCCGTTGCGCGAGCGCGCGAAGCCGTAGCCGAGGCGGAAATAGGCGCGCTTGGTGTCGCCGACCAGGCGGGCGAATTGCTCGATGGTCGCGGCGTCGCATCCCGTGATGGGCGCGGCCCATTGCGGCGAGCGCGTGCGCACGTGCTCTTCGAGCTCGCGCGGCGCATCGGTGCAGACGATCGAGAAACGCCCGGTCGGCCTTTCCGTCGCGAAACACGCAATGCATCACCGCGCAGGCAAGCGCGCCGTCGGTGCCGGGGCGCACCAGCACGGCGAGATCCGCCTGCTCCATGGTGGCGTTCATATAGACGTCGACCGCGACGATCTTCGCGCCGCGTTCCTTGCGGGCGCGGATCGCGTGGGTCATCACGTTGACCTGGGTGTTGACCGCGTTGGTCCCCCAGATCACGACCAGGTCGGACTTGGCCATCTCGCGCGGATCGGGGCCGGCGATCTTGCCGGTGCCGGCCGCAAACCCCGCATAGGCGGTGTTGACGCAAATGGTCGAATGGAATCCGGAATATTTCTTGGCATGGCGCAGCCGGTTGATGCCGTCGCGCATCACCAGGCCCATGGTGCCGGCGTAGAAATAGGGCCAAACCGCCTGCGCGCCGTGACGCCCTTCCGCGGCGAGCAGCCGCTCGGCGACGAGATCGAGCGCGTCGTCCCACGAGATCGGCACGAACTCGCCTGAGCCCTTGGGGCCTTTGCGCCGAAGCGGACGAAGCAGGCGATCGGGGTGATGCACGCGCTCGGCGTAGCGCGCCACCTTGGCGCAGATGACGCCCGCCGTGTAGCTGTTGTCGGGCGCGCCGCGAACGCGTCCGATGGTGTGCTCGTCGATGACCTCGACCTCGAGCGCGCAAGTCGACGGGCAGTCATGCGGGCAGGCGGACGGAACGCGATGCGAACCGGCGGCGCGACGCCGGCCGCATGGCTTGGTTCATCGCGCCGCGATCTCCCTCACTCGGCTGGAGCGTGCTCCGGCGCCAGCGATCCGCACTCGATCTCTGCAGATACAGGCCCATGGCGACCACGAAGATCGCACCCAATAGCCCGCATATGACCTCGGCGAGCTCGACATCGAAGTCCCACTTGAGCTGGCCGGCACTGCCGAACCACGAATAGGTGGTATCGATGCCCGACGGTGGTCGTACCCGACGACGATATGGTGCCACGATCGGGGTCGTCCGGCAGCAGCCCGCCGGCGATCCAGCCGAGCAGCGCGCCGCCCGCCCACACGACGACGGGAAACCGCTCGAGAATGGCCAGGAACAGCGCACTGCCGGCGATGACGATCGGAATGCTGACCGCGAGTCCCAGCCCGAGCAGCACATAGTTGCCGTTGGCGGCGGCCGCCACCGCGATCACGTTGTCGAGGCTCATGACGATGTTGGCGACGACCACGACCCGCACCGCGCGCCACAGGTCTTCGACGGCCTCGCGGCGTATCTTCCGCGTCGTGCGCCTGCGGCGCCACCAGCTTGACGGCGACCCAGAACAGCGCGAGCCCGCCGGCCAGCTTGAGATAGGGCAGCTTCAGCAATGTGGCGACGATGCCGGTGAACAGGATCAGCAGAATGGACGCGACGCCGGCGCCGAAAACCATGCCCCAGAACCGCTCGCGCGGCGGCAGCCCGCGGCACGCCATCGCGATCACCACCGCGTTGTCGCCCGACAGCAGGATGTTGATTCCCATGATCTTGAAGCGCGGCCAGCCAGAATGTCGGCCGCGTGAATTCCGTTGCCAGCGCTTCCACCGGTCTTCCCCTTCGTTTGCCGCGACGGCTGCCGCGGACGGCGCTTATGCTTCCGACGCACCAGTGTACAAGGCTCGCCGCCGGGTAGCATGCCAGCGCCGAGATCGCCGCGCCATGGCCCCCCACGACGCTCGTCCGGTCAGCCCACGATCTCGTTTCCCGCGAAGAACTGGGCGATCTCCTGCGCGGCGGTGCCGGCGCGTCCGAGCCGTGCACCGAGTTCTCGCCGATCGACTTCGCGTGCACCTTGCGGATGGTGCCGGCCGCCGCCTTGGCGGGATCGGTCGCGCCCATGACGTCGCGATATTTCGCGATCGCGTTATCGCCCTCGAGCACCTGCACCACGACCGGGTCCGGAAATCATGAAATCGACCAGCTCGCCGAAGAACGGCCGCTCGCGATGCACCGCGTAGAAGGTCTCCGCCTGCTCGCGGGTGATGCGCACGCGCTTCTGCGCCACGATGCGCAGGCCGGCCTGCTCGATCATCGCATTGATCGCGCCGGTCAGATTGCGCGCGGTCGCATCGGGCTTGATGATCGAAAAGGTACGCTCGATCGCCATTGCAAACGGTCCTTGAGGGGAAATAACGGGGTTCAGTTGGGTCGCGGCGGGCTTATAGCGGCCGGTTTCCCGGGCGGCAAGGCCGGATTGCGGCCGGATTTGGGCAGCCGGACACGACGACACTCGGCCCGCCGCGTGGTGCGATTCTTCAGGATGTCCCGGTCAGAATTTTTCCACCCAAGGCCGCAGCTCCATTTCCCAGGTCCACGCGCTCTTCGGCTGCCGCAGCAGGTGCACATAGGCCGCCGCGATCGCGTCGGGATCGAGCAGGCTTGCGGGCTTGTCCGGCGGCTCCGGGCGGCGCTCCGAGCGGATGCCGCCGTCGACCACCACATGGGCCACGTGAATGCCCTGCGGCGACAGCTCGCGGGCGAGGCTCTGCGCCAGCCCGCGCAGCGCAAATTTTCCCATCGCGAACGGCGCCGACTGGGCGTATCCCTTCACGCTCGCGGATGCTCCGGTGAAGAAGATCGCGCCGTGCCGTTGAGGCAGCATCCGGCGCGCCGCGGCCTGCGCAACGAAAAAGCCGGCGAGCGCCGACACGCGCAACGATTTCTCGACCTCCTCGGCGTCGAGCTCGACAAACGGCCCGCGCACGCGATAGCTCGCATTGTAGGCGACCACGTCGGGCGGGCCTTGCGCGTCGAGGTCGGCGAACAGGCGCTCGACGTCGCCGCGGAGCGACGCGTCGCAGGAAAAGAGCTGAGCGCCGGTCTCGCGCGGCGAGTGTGCGCAATTTATCCGGCGTGCGCGCCGCGAGCGCGACCGAAAGCCCATCCCTGGCGAAGGCGCGCGCCAGCGCGGCACTCAGGCCGGACCCCGCGCCGACGATCAACGCCTTCCGATACCGCGTTTCAGCCATGGAATTCGCCCCCGCGTGCCGTTATATCGGGCTCCGCTAAGTCGCCGCAATTTTCGCTCATGTGTTTGACACATTTCAATCAGGAGAGCACCGCATGCGTACCATCATTGCATTTTTGCTCGGCATCGCGGTCACCCTCGGAGCCGCTTACGTTCACGATACGTCGACGGCCGGGCCGGACGCCAAGCCGCTGGTAAATTGGGATCAACTTGGAGACGTCACGCACGGTGCCATCGAGGCGCGCGCGCGCTCAGTGGAACAGGCTGACGAAGTAAGCACCCGGAGTAAGCACCGCCCGTTCCGTCGGAGCGCGCGCGACCGCAAGGCGAGGCGATTTGCCGGCGCCGCCGCCCGACAAGCTTCAGACCGGACGGTCCGCGCTGCTGCGTTCGTTTTCGCGATGACGCAACGCGGCAACGATCTCCTGCTTGGCGAGACGGGTCCCGTCGTCGCCTTCGATCAGCAATGCGGTAAGCCCGCTGGCGTCGAGATGCATGGCCCAGCTCATCGCCTCATCGAGCGAAGAAAACTCCTTGAACAGCATGCGGTCTTTCTCGACCGCCTTGAGGGCTCCAGCCCCGTGCGGGCCGCTGTAGACGCGATAAGGCATGGCCATCTCCTTGCGTCGCTTCGAACTGGCGAATCGCCACCGCGTGCCGGAAATTTCCGGCGCGGATACTCCTATCCTTTACATACAACGCGTGAAGAAACGCCGGGTTCCGCGGGTTGACGGTATCACGGTCGGAACGATAGCCTGACCGCAACGACAAACTGGAAACGATCCGGGAGGGAATTCGATGACATCCACTTTTCACCTGCTGCTCGGCGCGACGATCCTTGCAGGCATCGCGATGACGACGGCGCAAGGACAGCCGGCGCCGCCGGCGCCGCCTCCGGTGCCGGACGGCCCGCGCTACGTCGTGACCTACGTGGAGGTGATGCAGACGGCGAAAGACGAGGGCGCCGCGCTGGTGCGTCAGTTCCGCGACGCGAGCCGCAAGGACGACGGCAATCTGCGCGTCGAGGCGGGGCGGCGGATCGGCATGCCGAACCAGTTCGTGATCCTCGACGTTTGGAAGGATCAGGCCTCGTTCGACGCTCATGCCAAGGCCGCGCACACGACGCAGTTTCACGACAAGCTCAAGGCGATCCAGAACGCGCCTTACGACGAACGCGTCCATTTCGCCCTGTCGGTCGGACCGCTGCCGGCCAGCCTCGGCGGCGCCGCCGTCATCGGGGTCACGCATGTCGACGTCATCCCGCCGCAGCGCGAGAACGGGAACGCGCTGGTGAAGCAGCTTGCCGATGATGCTCGCAAGGACGACGGAAATCTGCGCTTCGAATCAGTGACGCAGACCAGCCGGCAGAACCATTTCACCGTGATCGAGGCCTGGAGGAATCGTAAGACCGCGGACGCCCACAGCATGAACGCGAAGACGCGGGCGTTTCGCGAAAAGCTCGCCCCCGCAAGCGGCGCGCTGTTCGACCAGCGATTCTACAAAGCGCTGGACTAAGACGTTCGGCCGCGTGCGGGCTGGCTTCGCACGCCCCACGATCGCGGCGTCAGGGCCTCGGCTCGTCCGGGCTCTGAGCGTTCGAATTCTGATCCGTGACGCCATGGCGCGGGCTGTGCTGGGGCGGGGAACGGCGGCGGCTGGCGCTCAACTCGTTGACGTCGCGCGACAAATAGTCGATCGCCTGGACGCTGGCGCCCCGGTGGCTGATCCAGCGGCTCGCCGCATCAAACGCCGCCGGAACGGCGGCGAGCGCAAGCAGCAGCAAAATGAATACCGCCGTCAGCCACTTCATCACGTCGTCGCCCCGGTTAGCATTCAAATTATACCCGCCCGCCGCCTCGGCCGCGAGGGGGGCAAGAGGGATAATGCGGCACAATAGGGCGATCATGGGGGACAAATGGGCGAAAATCGGCCGCCCGCCGCTTGCCGTCAGCGCCCCGACCGATCGATAAAGGACCGCAGGAGAAGCCGATGCGCGCCGCCTACTACGAAGCCAATGGCCCGGCCGCAAAGGTGCTGCACCTGGCCGATGTGGCAACGCCCGAGCCCGGCCCCGGCGAGGTGCGCGTGCGGCTCGCGACCTCGGGCGTCAATCCTTCCGACGTGAAATCGCGCGAAGGCCGCACCCGCAAGATCGCGTTCCCGCGCGTGATCCCGCACAGCGATGGCGCCGGCGTGATCGACAAGGTGGGCAGCGGCGTGCCGCCGTCGCGCGTCGGCGAGCGGGTGTGGGTCTGGAACGGCCAATGGAAGCGCGCCATTCGGCACGGCGGCGGAATACATCGTGCTGCCCGCCGCGCTGGCGGTGCGCCTGCCCGATCACGTCGGGCTTCGAGGAAGGCGCCTGCCTCGGCATTCCGGCGATGACCGCCGTGCACGCGGTCGCGAGCGCGGAGGCGGACGCCGCCTCGACCGTGCTGATCTCTGGCGGCGCCGGAGGCGTCGGCCACTACGCCATCCAGTTCGCCAAAGCGCGCGGCGCGGTGGTGATCACGACCGTGAGCTCGGACGAGAAGGCGAAGCTCGCGCGGCAGGCCGGCGCCGATCACGTCATCGACTACAAGCGCGAGGACGTCGGCGCGACGGTGATGGACCTGACCGACAGCGCGGGCGTCGACGAAGTCATCGAGATGGACCTTGCGGCCAATGCCAGGCTCTATCCCGGCATCCTGCACGCCCGCAGCCACGTCGTCGTCTACGGAACCGGTGCGGCGGAAGTCGCAGATTCCGGCGCAATTCCTGCTCGTCAATGCGATCACGGTGAAATGGATTTTCGTCTACGAGCTGACCAAGGAGGAACGCGCGGCCGCCGTCGCCACCATTACCGGCATGATGGAGGCGAAGCGCCTGATCCACAACGTGGCGCTGACCTTGCCGCTCGAGCGGATCGTGCAGGCGCACGAGGCCGTCGAGCAAGGCAAGGCCGCAGGAAACGTGGTCCTCACGATGGAGTGAGGCGCCCCGCCCTTCCCCGCGACGCGGCGCGCGCGGGGAAGGCGAAAGCGTCGTCAATCGGTGCGTCGCACCAGCCGCATGACCGGCTTGTCCGTGGGCTTGAGCCGGACGATCAGCAGCGTGGCGCCGCCTCCCGCCTGTCGCCCCCGGGGATTCACATCCTGAACACGCCGAAACGCGTCTCCGGGATCGGCGCATTGAGGGCCGCCGAGAAAGCTCAGCCCCAGCACGCGCCGCGTCTCGGCCGGCGCGATGATGCCGTCGTCCCACAGCCGCGCGGTCGCGTAGTAGGGATTGCCTTCCGCCTCGTACTGTTCGCGGATCGGCTGCTTGAATTCCTCCTCTTCGACCTCCGACCATTTGCCGCCGTCGGCCTCGATGTTGTCGCGCCGCACGGTCGCGAGCACGCTCGCGGCCTGCTCGCCGCCCATCACCGAGATGCGCGCATTCGGCCAGGTGAACAGGAAACGCGGCCCGTAGGCGCGGCCGCACATGCCGTAATTGCCGGCCCCGTAGGAGCCGCCGACGATCAGCGTGATCTTCGGCACCTGCGCGCAGGCGACGGCGGTCACCATCTTGGCGCCGTCCTTGGCGATGCCGCCCGCCTCGTATTCGCGCCCCACCATGAAGCCGACGATATTCTGCAGAAACAGCAGCGGGATGCGGCGCTGGCAGCACAGTTCGACGAAATGCGCCGCCTTGAGGGCCGATTCCGAATAGAGAATGCCGTTGTTGCCGAGGATGCCGACCGGAATTCCGTGGATATGGGCGAAGCCGGCGACGAGCGTCGTGCCGTAGAGCTGCTTGAACTCGTCGAACTCGGACGCATCGACGAGCCGCGCGATCACCTCGCGCACGTCGTATTGCTTTTTCAGGTCGACCGGCACGATGCCGTCGAGCTCCTCCGGCGCGAATGCCGGCTCGCGCGGCTGCGCGAGCGGGATGTCGACCGACTTCCGGGTGTTGAGGTTGGCGACGATGCGGCGGGCGATCGCGAGCGCGTGGCGATCGTCGAGCCGCGTAGTGATCGGCGACGCCGGAGCGGCGCGCATGCACGTCGGCGCCGCCGAGCTCCTCGGCCGACACCACCTCGCCGGTCGCCGCCTTCACCAGCGGCGGCCCGCCGAGGAAAATGGTGCCCTGGTTGCGCACGATGACGGTCTCGTCCGACATCGCCGGCACGTAGGCGCCGCCCGCCGTGCACGAGCCCATCACCACCGCGATCTGCGCGATGCCGAGCCGCGGACAGCGTCGCCTGGTTGTAGAAAATGCGCCCGAAATGCTCGCGATCGGGAAACACCTCGGTCTGGTGCGGCAGGTTGGCGCCGCCGGAATCGACCAGATAGATGCAAGGCAGCCGGTTCTCGCGCGCGATCTCCTGGGCGCGCAGGTGCTTCTTCACCGTCATCGGCAGATAGGTGCCGCCCTTGATGGTCGAGTCGTTGGCGACGACCATGCATTCGCGGCCCTCGATGCGCGCCGATGCCGGTGATCAGTGCCGGCGCCATGGATGGCGTCGTCATACATGCCATTGGCGGCGAGCGGCGAAAGCTCGAGAAACGGCGAGCCCGGATCGATCAGCGTCATCACCCGGTCGCGCGGTAGCAGCTTGCCGCGCCCGAGGTGGCGTTCGCGCGCGCGCGCCGGGCCCCCGGCAGCGGCCTCTTCGCGCCGCCGCTGGAGCTCGGCGACAAGCGCGCGCATGCGCACCGCATTGGCGCGAAAATCCGGCCCCCGCGGTATCGATGCCGGAAGCGAGAATCGCCATGATTTTCCTCCCTCGCCAAGAGGCTGCCTTGAGCGGCGTGCGAACGCAATGCCGGTGGCGGCGGGCCCGGGCGGGGAGCCTCGGAGTCGACGAACCCGCGATTTTTCTCGAACACGGGAACAATTCCTGGTCGCCACAGTGTGAGCACAGTTCCCGCGCTGCCGAACACGAACAAGTGCACCACGCCAAAAGGCCCGACCGGAACAGACCTGCTTGGAAGTGGTTGACGACGGGTGAGGCGAACGCTGTTCGCCTGGTTCGCCTGAAAATCAAAACGTCCTTCAATGAAGCCTTCAAACCTTCAATGAAATGAAAACAGAGGATAACCCTATGAGGAAATTGATGACCATCGCTGCGGCCGGCGCTCTGCTGGCGGGCATTGCGGTAGCCAATGCGCAAACCACCAACGCGCCGGGCAGCACGCCGGGCGCCGGTTCCGCCGGACAGGACCAGCGCGGCGGCGACATGGAAGGCAGCAAGAAGACCCCGGGTACCCCGCAGGTCAAGGACGCTCCCCCGTCGGAGTCGGGCTCTGCGACGTCGGGCGCCGGCTCGACGGTAAAAACCCCCAACGCTATGGCGCCGGCCATGAAAAACGACAGCAGCATCCATCAGTCGACCGGCGACCGCAACTCGCGTGGCGGTCCGAAGGACAAGTAAGCAGTACGACGCAGTAACCACACGATAAAGATCGATGGTGCAGCGTCGACCGGCGCTCCGCCATCGTGCTGCGCGTTTTCACGAGGCGAGCTCGGGCCGGGTCTGCGGCGCGGAGCGTGCATGTCCGTTGGCGTTCCATCGGACTTTCCACCTCTTGCTTTGTGGCGACGTGCTTTCGGCCCCGCTCAGCGCCACACCGGTTCCGGTGACACCTTCGACAATTGCCTCTGCGTGGCCGGAACCGTTGCCTGTCAATGGGCGTTGGGCCGGTACGCGTTTTATGCGGTCGCTGGAATCATCCGGTGAAGCATGGGGCGATCTCTGGAGAACACGAACATGACGACGGTACGAAAAAACAAGCTACTGATCGCCGCTGCGGTCGCCGCCTTGACGGCGGGTTCCGGCTTCGCGCTTGCGCAGGCCCCTGACTCCAACCCGGCCTCGAAGGGCAATCCGGCCGCGAGGAGTGCCCCGGCCGAAAAGACGGCGCCGGCCGCCAAACAGCCCGGCGCGGGCGAGCTCAAGGGCGCGCCCAAAGCCGGGGACAAGGCCGCGTCCCCGAACCGGATGGGCCAAACCAATCAGGGCACCAAGAGCAAGACCGAAACCACCGGTCAGGCGTCCAGCCCGGACGCCAAGAACAAGACCGAGACCAAGGGTCAGGCGTCCAGCCCGTCCGCGAAGAGCAAGAGCGAGACGACCGGTCAGGCGCCCATGAACCAGGGCAGCGAGAAGAGCAAGACCGAGACCAAGAGCAACTCGACCGCTCAGACGCCGGCCTCGAAGGATGACAAGTTCGACAGCAGGTCGGGGTCAAGCACGACCCAGAAGAGCGGCGGCACCGCAACCACCGGCTCCACTTCGGCCTCTGCAACCCTGAACGCCGAGCAGAAGACGAAAATTCACCAGGTGATCATCTCGGATCGCAGCGCCCCCCGCGTCGCCAGCGTGAATTTCCAGCTCAACGTCGGCGTTGCGGTTCCGCGCAGCGTGCGGCTCGCGCGGGTTCCGACCTCGATCATCGAGATCCAGCCGTCGTGGCGCGGATTCGAGTACTTCCTGGTCGGCGACGAGATCGTGATCGTCGATCCGCGGACGATGCAAATCGTCGCCGTCATCCCGGCCTGACGTCCGGCACGGACCACAAAATAAAAAAGGGGCGGCTGCGGCCGCCCCTTTTCGTTCAAGACAGCCGGCAGACGGCGCCGGGCGTCAGGCCCTCACCTCTTGGCGCTGAAACACCACGTAGCCGGCGACGAACAGCACGATCACGCCCGCGATCAACGCCACCGCCTGCGGCCAGGCGATCGCCAGGCTCTCGCTGAGCGGAAGCGGCGAGCCCATGATGGCGCCTTGCAGCTGGCTCAAGTAGATCGTGCCGACCGAGCGCGTGTCCGGCGCCAGCAACGACGTCGCGGCCTCGCCGAAGAGATGGTTCGGCGAAATACGCATCAGCAGCTGCTCCCATTCGACCGTCGCCGGAGTGGGCAGGCCGAACAGCACGTAGCGCGGATCGGGTGGCGAGATGAGGTTGGCGAACAACGGCGCCAGCATGGGCCACAGCAAGGTGAGGAACAGCCACAGGCCGAGCGCCACCAGGGCGGCGGTCGCCGCCGAGCGGAAGACGATCGACAGCAGGATCGCAAGCGCCAGCCACGTCCCGGCGTAAGCAAGCGTGATCAGCAGGAAGACGAGCGAGCGCGCGATCTCCTCGCCGCCCGGCGGCACGCCCAGAAAGATGATGCCGAGGCCGACCACCAGAAGCCACAGACACAACAGACTGATGGCCAGCGTCGCCAGGCCGGCGAGGAACTTCCCCGCCAGCAGCGCGTCGCGATAGATCGGCTGCGACAGGATGCGCGACAGGGTCCGCCGATTGTGCTCGCCGTTGATCGCGTCGAAGCCGAGGCCGATCGCCATCAGCGGAATCAGGAATCCCAGAATGCCGAACAGCGACGGCAGGGGCGAGCGGCTGACCGTGAACAGCTTGAGGAGGATGAACGGATCCTCGGCCGTGGTCTGGCGAATCGTGTCGATCGCCCCATAGAGCGCCGCGAACGCCGTCAGCACGACCAGCATTTCGAGTACGCGCATGCGCGCACTGGAGAGGTGGTCGGCAAGCTCCTTGACCACCACCGTGCCGAGTCCCTGCCAGGGAGAGCCTTCACGCCGCATCTCTGGCTCCCTCGTCGACGCTCGCCTGTTTCTGGAAGAAGCGCGCGTAGATCGCGTCCAGGCTCGGATCATCGACCGACAGCCGGCGCAGCGCGCCGTTGGCCGCCACCACGGCCCGCGCCGCCTCCGGGCGCACGTCACGGTCGGCGGTGAGCCGGTAGCGATCGGCGCCGAGGCGCGCGACCGAGCTCACGCCCGGCACCGCGCTGAAGCGCGCGTCGAGATCGGTCGGGGCGTCCGCTTCGACCTCGACCACGAAGCCGGCGCCGAGAACCTGCCGCGCCAGCTCCGCGACCGTTCCCATGAGAACGATGCGGCCGCGCTGGAAGAGCGCGACGCGGTCGCACACGCGCTGCACCTGATCGAGCAGATGCGACGACAACAGCACGGTCACGCCTTCGCGCTTGAGGCCCTCGATCATCTCGAGGAATTCGATGGTCGCCTGCGGGTCGAGGCCCGAGGTCGGCTCGTCGAGGATCGCAATCTCGGCGCCCTTCATGACGATCTCGGCGAGCCCGAGCCGCTGCCGCATGCCGCGCGAGAACGTCGCGACGCGCTTTTCGGCGACGTCACTAAGGCGCACGCGCGCCAGCGCATCGGCCATGCGGCGCCGGCGCTCGCCCGCCGGGATACCCATCAGCCGCGCCGTATAGGCGAGGTTGTCGGCCGCCGTGAGATTGTCGTAGAAGCCGACCTGGTCGGGCAGATAGCCGACCCGGCGCTTGACCGCGAGCGGATCGCGCACCGGGTCGTGATCGAGCACCCGGATGTCGCCGGCCGAGACCTCGGTGAGACCCAGCATCATCAGGATGGTGGTGGTCTTGCCGGCGCCGTTCGGGCCGAGCAGCCCGAAGATCTCGCCCTTGGCGACGTCGAAGGTCGATGCCGTCGACGACGGTCGCCTTGCCGTAGCGCTTGGTGAGACCGCTGCGCCGCGATGACGGGCGCGCTCATCGGCGACCGAACCGCACGACCGCGGCCACCATGAAGAGCACCGCGACGCCGATGATGCCGGCGCCGGCCATCACCCAGGTGGTCGAGCTGGTGACCGCCATGCGGAACTGGGTCGACGCCGCCTCGCCGCGCGAGGTGGCGCGGATCGTCGCCATGTAGTCGCCGGCGAGCGATGTCGCGGTCGGGGTGATCAGCGCCTGGACCTCGGCGTCCTTCCCGGGCGCGATGCGCTCGATGGTCGGCGGCTCGAACGTCGACCTTCCAGCCGCTCGGCGCCGAACCCGACAGCTCGACGCCGTCGGCGGGCGCACTGCCGGTGTTGGTCACCATGATCGGAACCGAGCTTTGCTTGCCGGCCTCCGCGCGCGCGCTCACCAGGCCGTCACGGCCGGAAATCTGCAGCTGCGGCTGGCCGACGATCTCGAGCGACAGATCGGTCTTGGCGGTGGCGTCCTCCGCCGAAACCGTCACCGCGACCGGATAGCGCTGGGCGTCGGCGGTCGAGGGCGGGCGAACCTGAAGCTTCACGTCCTTCGACTGTCCGGCGTCGACCGGGATCGAGGTGAGCTGCTGGCTGCCGTAGTTCTCGGTGAACGACGTCTCGAAATTCTTCGGTGCGTCGGCGACGAAGCTGACCGTGAGATTGCGGCCGCTGTCGTTCTTGATGGTGAGCTGATAGTCGAAGGCTCGACTTGGGCGTGCCGCGCAGCGCCGGCAGCGGCGATTCGACCTTGAGCTTGGCCGGCAGCTCCTTGGCGAGCGTGACCGCGATCGGCAGGCTGACCTGGTTGCCCGCCCCCTCCGCCTTGACGGTCAGCGTCTGCGTGCCGATGGCCGACGTTCGCCGGCACGTCGAGCCGCAGCTGCAGCGGCGACGTTGGAATCTGTCGCCGGCATCGCGGCCGCAACCGGCTGACCGCCGCCGAGCAGCGTCGCGGTCCAGCCGGTCGGCACGTCGGCGACCGAGAGCTGATAACGTTCCGGGCTCAGGCCGTAGTTCTGCAGCCGCAACGCGATGCTCGACGTGGTCCCGGGCCGCACCGACAAGGCCGGATAGTCGGTCAACAGATAGAGCCCCTTCACGTCCTTCGGCGCATCGGCCGCGAAGGTGGGGGCTACGGCCAGGCAAAAAGCGGTGGAAACGAGGGCGAATAGCGAGGCCCGCATGGCGACATCTCCCATGACAACGTCAAAGTGTTGTTAGAGGCCGCCCCCTCCGGCGGAGTCCGCCGAAAGGGGCGCCGTCGGAATGAGCGGTTGTTTCATTCCCGATCATGACAAAATCGGTACGGAGTTAAGGAGTTTTTTGGGCGAAAGCGCAAGTGCGACGTTGCGCCACGACCCCGGCGCATCGGCAAATGACATAGCGAAGGTTAACGGGCGGAACGTGATTGGGCGGGCTTACGCGGCAAGCTCTTTCATGACGGCATAGAGCGCGGCCTGGCCCTCGAAGCCGATGCCGGGACGGTCCGACAGCGTGATGGCGCCGTCGCCACCTTGGCGTCGTCCGCGAAACCGCCGAAGGCGCCGAAAACGCCGGGATAGGACTCCGCCCCGCCCAACCCGAACCCGGCCGCGATGGAAAGCGACATCTGGTTGCCGCCGTGGGGAAACAGCGAGCCGCGCGTCCAGCCTTCGCGCGCCAGCATCTCGATGGTGCGCGCATATTGGCAGATCCCGTAGGCCTGCGGGCGGATCGACCTGGACGATATCGCGGTCCGGTCGCAAGCCGCCGAAGCGCACGAGGTTCTGCACGTCCTGGGTCGAGTACAGGTTCTCGCCGGTCGCGAGCGGCGCCTCATAGTGGTGCGCGATCTCGGCGTAGAGCGCAAAGTCGAGCGGATCGCACGGCTCCTCGAACCAGCGCAGCCGGAACGGCGCCAGCGCCTTGGCGTAGGCGAGCGACTCCGCGCGGTCGAACTTGCCGTTGGCGTCGACCGCGAGCTTCGCCTCGGCGCCGAGCACCTCCAGGACCGCCTCGATGCGGCGGCAATCCTGGTCGAGCGGCAGGCCGCCGACCTTCATCTTGACCATGGTGTAGCCGGCATCGAGATGCCGGCGCATCTCGTCCTGCAAGTCCTGCAGGGTCTGGCCCGGCCAGTACCAGCCGCCCCCCACATAGCAGAACACCTTGTGAGCGGTGCTTGCCGCCGCTGTAGCGTTCGGCCAGCACGCGATGGAGCGGCTGGCCGGCGATCTTCGCGACCGCGTCCCACACCGCGACCTCGATGGTGCCGATGCCGATCGAGCGCTCGGCGTCGCCGCCGATCTTTTCGCGCTGGCGCATGGCGGCCAGAATCTTCGCCGGGTCGAGATTGTGGCCGGTCTCGTCGAGCAGCGACGTCGGGTCGGCGCGCAGGACGCGCGGGATGAATCGCTCGCGCATCTGGTGCGCCGCACGCATAGCGGCCGGTCGAGTTGAAGGCGAAGCCCGCGACCGGCCTGCCCTCGCGCACCACGTCGGTGATGACGGCCACCACCGAGGTCGTCATCTCGGAGAAATCGAAGCTCGAGTTCTTGAGCTGCGAGTCGCAACGGGACCGCGGTCTCGCGGATATCGACGATGCGCATGCTAGCGCGTGTTGCGACGCAAGTCGGATTTATCCGACTTTCGCATCAAATAGTGTGGAACTCGGGCAGGCCCAAGTTCCGAGGGCGGCCGCCGGTTCGCCGATACGACCATGCGCAAAAGCGTCAGCACGCGTCAGGCCGCGGCCACGAAGGCGCGCGGTTGCCGCGTGCCCTTGATCTGGGTGCGATGCATCACGCGGCGCGTCGCATTGTCGAACGGATCGCGCCGGTGCATGGTGGAGCGGTTGTCCCACAGCACCAGGTCGCCGATGCGCCAACGGTGCTCGTAGCGCAGCTCGGGCTTTCGCCGCTGCGTCCAAAGCTCGTCGAGCAGGGCATCGGACTCCGCCGGCGACAAGCCCTTCGACGTAGGAATTGCGCCGGCGCCCGAGATAGAGCGCCGGCACGCCGGTGACCGGATGCGCTGATCACGGCCGGATGCCACGCGCCCGGCGCCTGGTGCGGATCGTCGGTCGGCGTCACGCCTTTGCGCACGATAGCCGCCGCTGTTGTAGGTGCCGTCGTGCTTGATGCGCCGGCCCGCGAGCCGCGCCTTCAGCGGCTCGGGCAGCGCCGCCCACGCGGCCTGCATGCCGCAGGAACCAGGTGTTGCCGCCGCTCGGCGGGACTTCAAGGCGTAGAGCATCGAGGCGTCGGGCGGCAGGTCGAGATAGCTCATGTCGGTGTGCCAGACCGCTTCGCCCGGCGCCGAGCGCGCCGATCGGCGCGCCCTTGTCGTCGAGCACGTTGGAGACGACGTAGACGTCCGGATAGCCGGGCGGGCTCTGGCGGCCGTGCTCCTGGTTGGGCGGCGGGTCGAGTTCGCCGAGGCGCCGGCTGAAATGCGAGCAGATCGTCGTCGGACGAGATGTCTGGCCGCGCAACAGCAGCGCGCCGTAACGATTCCAGGCCTGCTCGATCTGCGCGAAAGCTCCGCATCGCTCAACGAGCGCGCAGATCGACGTTCGGAAATCTCCGCTCCGACGGCGGGCGTGATCGAGGTCAGACCATGGACATCGTCGTCTCCGGATTGAATGCGTGCTAGCTGAATCGAAAGCGGCACGAGACCGCCGCATCGGCAAATGATAGTTCGCTTTGGGCGTGCCTGCCAATGCGGTTTGCGTCTTGCGGCTTTTCGACGCAAGCGGCGAGCAGAGAGAAAGACGTTGCAATTCTTCCGTCCGCTTCTCCGCTGCACTCTATCCACGTGCCGGTCAATTTGGCTAGGTATTGGCAGCGGCGGCTGCGCACGTGATCCGGACCGCGTGACGGGGAGATGCTTCTCATGGCCACAATGCTTGCGCGGCTTCTCGCGGTTCTGTTGGCCTTCGTCGCATTCGCGCATCCCGCCGGCGCGGAGGTCAACCAGGTCCGTTTCGCCCGCCAGCTCGGGCCTCGGCTATCTGCAATTCCACGTCATGCAGGACCGCAAGCTGGTCGAAAAGCAGGCGCGAGCGGCTCGGCCTCGGCAAGGTGACGACGCAATGGCTTCGGCGCTCGGCACGCCGACCGCCCTCACCGACGCGCTGTTGACCGGCAATGTCGATTTCATCGGCGTCGGCCTGCCGGCCTTCCTGACCCTGTGGGACAAGACGCGCGGCAACCTCGAACGTCATGGCGTCGTGGCCCTGAATCGCCAGCCGGCTTTTCTCAACACGCGCATCGCGAACATCCGTTCGCTGCGCGACTTCACCGACAACGACCGCATCGCGCTGCCGGCGCCGAAGGTCTCCGTGCAGGCGATCATGCTGGAGATGATCGCCGAGAAGACCTTCGGGCCGGCAAGCACGACGTCGCTCGACGAGCTCACGGTCGGCATGAGCCATCCGGACGGGACCGCCGCGCATGCTGTCCGGCAAGCTGGAGATCTCGGCGCATTTCACGTCGGCGCCGTTCCAGTATCAACAGCTCGAGAATCCGGCCATCCACAAGGTCGTCATCCTCCTACGACGCGACCGACGGACCCAACACGTTCAGCGTCGTCGGCGACGATCAACCGCTTGCGCGAATCGAATCCGCAGATCTACCGGGCGGTCTTCGCGGCGATCGCTGGAGGCGAACGACTTCATCGCCAGGGATCCGCGCGAGACGGCGCGAGATTTTCGTGCAGACTGGAGAATTCC
Source organism: uncultured Pseudomonadota bacterium (assembly GCA_963791155.1). Taxonomy (GTDB): domain Bacteria; phylum Pseudomonadota; class Alphaproteobacteria; order Rhizobiales; family Xanthobacteraceae; genus JAVDCA01. The sequence continues at coordinate 30,334 of CAWBRI010000008.1, read as the reverse complement.
AAGCTGCCGGTCGCCTTCATCGAAAAGATGATCACCGACCCGGAGTTCTCGTTACGCGCCGGCGCCGCAGAACGTGATGAAGATCTACGCCTTCATGCGCCGCGTCGGTGCGCTCAAGAACCATGCCCGCGACCTGGCAGGATCTGTTTCTGGCCGACACCCACGGCCTCGACGGCAGCTGACCCTTCACTCCAGTCCTACTGCGTCATTGCCCGCGCAAGCGGGCAATCCAGTACACATCGCCGTTTCGATCAAGCCCCTGTCAAATCGCGGTGGCACGGCGTACTGGATGTCCCGCTTGCGCGGGGCATGACGCAGGAGGATTAGGCGACCGTCATTCCCCTTTGATGTTGGCGTCACGTATCAGCTTGGCCCAGCGCGCGAGTTCCTGGCTGATCCGCGCGGTGGATTCTCCCGGCGTCCCCGCCAGCGCGTCAAATCCGAACACCGCGAATTTCTGCCGCACGTCGGGCAATGCCACGATCGCGACGATCTCGCGATGCAGCAATGCGATGATGGGCTTGGGCGTGCTCGCCGGCACCAGGACGCACATCAAGGTTTCGGCTTCCTGGCCGGCGATGCCGGCTTGCGCCATCGTGGGCACGTCGGGCAATGCGGAATTGCGTTGCGTGCTGGTCACGCCGAGCGCACGCAGTGCGCCCGCCTGTACCTGCGCGGCCGCGCCCGGGACGCCGGTGAATGCGATCAAGGTGTGACCGGCGAGCGTCGATTGCAGCGCGGGACCGGCCCCGCCGAACGGCACATGAACCAGATCGAGGCCGAGCGTGAGCCGAAAAAGCTCGCCCGACAGGTGCGGCGTGGTGCCGATTTCGGCCGACGCGTAGTTGAACTTGTGCGGGTTCGCCCGGATGAGATCGACCAGTTCGCCGACGGTCCTGGCCGCCACCGAGGGATGCACGACCAGCACGTTGGGCGAGGCGGCCGCGATGGTGACGGCGGCGAAATCCTTGACCGGATCGTAGGGGACCTTGGCGTGGAGGCTCGGGTTGACCACGAAGCTCGAGCTCGTGATCAGGATCGTGTAGCCGTCGGGCGCCGCGCCGGCCGCGATGCCGGTGCCGATATTGCCGCCCGCGCCACCGTGGTTCTCGACGTAGAATTGCTCTGCCAGCCGTTCCGACAGTTTTTGCGCGAGCAGCCGGCCCATCACGTCGGCGACGCCGCCGGGCGCGAACGGCACGATGACGCGCACCGGACGCACCGGATAGCCCGCCCTGCCCGGCGGCGTTTGCGCATGCGCGCCGCCAGCCAGCCAGAACGCCAGCGCGGCAAGCGCGCAGCGCACCATCGGCGTCATGGCTGATGCCCTAATCGATCTTGATGTTGGCGCCCTTGATCACCTTGCCCCACTGCGGGATCTCGGTCTTGATCTGGGCGGCGAACTCGGCCGGCGAATTGGCGACGGCCTCGAGACCGAGCGCCTCGAAGCGCTCCTTGATGTCGGGCAACGCGACGATCGCCTTGATCTCGCGGTACAGCAGATCGACGATCGCCTTCGGAGTGCCGGCCGGCACCAGCACCGCCTGGAACGTGTCCGCCTCCTGATCCGGCAGGCCCGCCTCCGCCATCGTCGGCACGTCGGGCAGGATCGCGACGCGCTTGGCTGCCGAGACTGCGAGCGCCCGGATCTTTCCGTCCTTGATCAGCGGGATCGCGGGCGGCAGCGACGTAAAAGCGATCGGCGTATGCCCGCCGGCGAGCGACTGGATCGCGGGCCCGGCGCCGCCGAACGGCACGTGCACGAGATCGAGGCCGAGCGAGAGCTTGAACAATTCGCCCGACAGATGCGGCGTCGTCCCGGTTCCGGCGGAGGCGAAGTTGTACTTGCCCGGATTGGCCTTGATGAGATCGACCAGCTCCTTGACGGTCTTGGCCGGCAATGGACGGATGCACGAGCAGCACGTTGGGCGCATCGCCCGCGACCGTCACCGGCGCGAAATCCTTGTAGGGATCGTACGGGATCTTGGCATAGAGGCTCGGATTGACGACGTAGCTCGAGGACACGAACAGGACCGTGTAGCCGTCGGGCGCCGCGCGCGCCGCTTGCCCCATGCCGAGATTGCCGCCGGCGCCCCGCGACGTTCTCCACATAGAACTGCTTGCCCAGGCGTTCCGACAACTTCTGGCCGCGATCAGCCGCGCCACCACGTCGGTCGGGCCGGCGGGCGCGAACGGCACGATGACGCGTACCGGATTGTCCGGATAATTGCCGGCCGCGATCTGGGCATGCGACGTCGCCGAGGACGCCAGCACCGCAAGAACCGCCAAGACCCCAATTCGCGCATTCCACATCACGTCTTCTCCATTTGATTCGCCCCGCAGGGGTCACTCGCCATCACTCCGGGGCCCGATACAGGCCGGAATCGATGCCCACCGTTGCGGACCGTGGATTCCGGCCCCTCCCGCGGCGCCGTGACCGAGGACGAAGCAATCATCGAATTCACCGCGATCGTCCCGCCTATTCGATTCTGATCTTCGCGGCACGCACCACCTTATCCCATTTGGCGATCTCGCTCTTGATACGGGCGCCGAATTCGGCCGGCGTGCTGACGATCGGATCGAAGCCGAGCGCGGCCAGGCGCCCCATCACATCCGGTTGCGACAGCGCCGCGTTGGTATCGCGATTGATACGCTCGATGATTTCTTTCGGCGTGCCTGCCGGGACCAGCAGACCGTTGATGGTCTCGGCTTCCTGGTCGGGCACCCCCGCCTCCGCCATGGTGGGGACGTCGGGCAGCGCCGCCGAGCGCTTGGCGGCCGTGACCGCGAGTCCGCGCAGATTGCCCTCCTTGATGTTGGCAATCGCGGGCGGCAATGCCGTGAACGCGATCGGCGTGTGGCCTGCAAGCGTCGAATTGACCGCAAGCGCGGCGCCGTTGAACGGCACGGTCACGAGGTCGAGCTCGTATTGCAGCTTGAACAGCTCGCCCGACAAGTGCGGCGTCGAGCCGGTCGAGGGTTGGGCATAGCTGTACTTTCCCGGACTGCTCTTGATCAGCGCGATCAGCTCCTTGACGCTGTGCGCCGGCACCGACGGATGAACGAACAGCACGTTCGGGGAGGCGGCGGCGAGCGTCACCGGCGCGAAGTCCTTGATCGGGTCGTAGGGCACCTTGGCGTAAAGGCTCGGGTTCACCATGAAACCGGTGCTCATCATATAGAGCGTGTAGCCGTCGGCGGGCCGCGCGAGCCGCGGTCGCGGTTCCGGTGTTGCCGCCGGCGCCCGGATGATTTTCCACGTAGACCTGCTGGCCCCAGCGTTCCGAAAGTTTCTGCGCGACGAGGCGCGCGATCACGTCGGGCGGACCGCCCGCCGCGAACGGCACGATGATGCGGACCGGGTGGCTCGGATAGTTCGCCGCATCCTGTGCATGGCTTGCGGCGGCGACAACGACCGTTGCGCCGGCGGCGAAGCCACGGACGAACCAATTCATCGCTACCTCCCGGTGGCCTGTGTCGCATTTTTTGCCTGCCGTGTGGCGATAGTAGCACCTCGGGGCACGCCGTCGATACGGGCGCGTTCCATCGCATCGGCGGCACGCAATGGGGGTGACGCGCTGGATTTGGAACGCTATAGAAATGCCGATGTGGCGCGGCCGCAGCTGCGCGCTCTACGGGCTTTATCCCACCGACCATTCATCCGAAAAAGGACGCCCCATGCCGGCCAAGAAACTCACCCGCCAGGACCTGCGCGACGCCGCCGAGAAGTACAAGAACTGGGGCAAATGGGGTCCGCACGACGAGATCGGCACGCTCAACTACACCAGCGCCGAGGACATCGTCGCGGCCGCCCAGCTGGTGAGAAAGGGCAAGGTGATCTCGCTCGCGCTCAATTTCGACCACACCGGGCCGCAGGGCGCCAAGAGCAAATATCCGGCGATGGGCCGCACCAATCCGATCCACACCATGCTGCGCACCGGCACCGACGCCTATTCGGGCGTGCTCGACCAGCGCGGCATCCGCGCCGCCGACGACATGGTGATGATGCCGCTGCAATGCGGCACCCAGTGGGACGGGCTCGGCCACGTCTTCTACGAAAACAACATGTGGAACGGCTACGACTGCCGCGAGGTGACCTCGGCCGGCGCGCAGAAATGCGGCATCGAGAAGACCAAGAACAAGATGGTCGGCCGCGGCGTGTTGCTCGACGTCGCGCGCCACAAGGGAGTGGACTTGCTCGACGACGGCTACGGCATCACCTGCGCCGATCTCGACGAGACCGCCAAGAAGCAGGGCGTCGCCGATGAAGCGCGGCGACTACGTGATCGTGCGCACCGGGCAGATGGAACGCTGCATCGCGGCCGGAGAGCTGGGACGGCTATCCGGGCGGCGACGCGCCCGGCTTCGCGTTCGAGACGCTGGAATGGATCAAGCGCATCGAGCTCGCCGCGCTCGCCTCGCGACACCTGGGGCTGCGAGGTGCGGCCGAACGAGACCGAGCCCGGCATCAACCAGCCGTGGCACTGGATCACCATCCCGATCATGGGCATGACCATGGGCGAGATCTTCAACCTCAAGGACCTCGCCGACGACTGCGCGGCCGACAAGGTCTACGAGTTCATGTTCGTCGCGCCGGCGATCCCGATCACCGGCGCGGTCGGCTCGCCGGTCAATCCGCTGGCGATCAAGTGAGCGCGCGCCGCGCCGTGCGTCATCTGCGAGCGAAGCGAAGCAATCTCGCTTCACTTGCGCATGCGCGCGCGGCGGAGATTGCTTCGCGCTTCGCTCTGCAATGACGCTGTAAGATCAGAAGTGAGAAAAGCCATGCTCATCGGACACAACCGCAAGAAGATGACCGGCGCGGAATGCCTCGCCGACATGCTCAAGGGCTACGGCGTCACGCATGTGTTTCATGGTGCCGGCCGTGCTGCGCCGCACCTTCGCGGAGATGGAGCGGCGCACCGACATCAAGCGCCTGCATGTGCATGGCGAGAAATCCGCCGCCTACATGGCGGACGGCTATGCGCGCGCCTCCGGCAAGCCCGGCATCTGCATGGCGCAGGTGATCGGCGCGCTCAATCTCGCGGCCGGGCTGCGCGACGCCTGGCTCGCCCATTCGCCGGTGATCGCCTTCACGGGCGGGCGCGAGCCGAAGACCAAGTTCCGCAAGGTCTACCAGGAGGTCGACGACGTGCCGGCGTTCGAGCCGGTGACCAAGTTCAACGCCACCGTCGACGACGTCGCGCGCTTCCCCGACATGGTGCGCCAGGCGTTCCGCGTCGCGGTGTCCGGCACGCCCGGTCCGGTGCATCTGCAGTTCCGCGGCAACGAGGGCCAGATCGACCTCGAAGAGGCCGAGATGGAGCCGCTGGTCGAGCCGCTGTTCGCGCGCGTGCCGCCGTTCCGGCCGGAGCCCGACCAGCGCGAGCGTGCTCGCGGCGCTCAAGCATCTGCAGGCGGCCGAGCGGCCGGTGATCGTCGCGGGCGGCGGCGTGCGCGCCTCGGGCGCGGCGGCCGAGCTGGTCGCGCTCGCCGAAGCGCTGCAGATTCCGGTCGCGACCTCGCTCAACGGCAAGGACACGATCCCCGGCAATCATCCGCTCTCGGTCGGCGTCGTCGGCACCTATTCGCGCGAGAGCGCCAACCGCGTGGTCAACCGCGCCGATCTCGTCTGCTTCGTCGGCACCGAGACCGGCGGCATGACCACCCATTTCTGGGCGGTGCCGGCGATCGGCACGCCGGCGATCCAGATCGACATCGACGCGGAGGCGCTCGGCCGCAACTATCCGCTGCTCGCCGCCGTCAACGGCGACGCCAAGGTGACGCTCGCGCGCATGCTGGAGAGCGCCGATCGCGCGCAGCGCCGGCAAGCGCAAGGCGTGGATCGCCGAGGCGCAGAGCATCTGCGGCGAATGGCGCGCGAAATACAAGTCGGCGCTCGACCTCCGACGCGGTGCCGATCCGGCCCGAGCGGCTGTGCCACGAGCTCTCCCAGCACGTGCCCGACGACGCCATCGTGGTGGTCGACACCGGCCACGCCGGCATGTGGATGGGCGGCATGTACGATCTCAAGAGCCCGCAGCAGAGCTACATGCGCAGCGCCGGCCATCTCGGCTGGGCGTTTCCGGCCGGGCTCGGCGCCAAATGCGGCGCGCCCGACCGGCCGGTGGTGACGTTCACGGGCGACGCCGGCTTCTGGTATCACATCGGCGAGATCGAGACCGCGGTGCGCTGGAAGATCAACGCCGTCACGGTGGTCAACAACAACGGCGGCGGCAACCAGTCGAAGCGCGGCTTCGACCGCGTCTATGGCGGCAAGCAGACCGAGCAGGCGCGCGAACTGTGGACCTTCAACAAGATGAACTTCGCGCGCATCGCCGAGGACATGGGCGCGCTCGGCATCCGGGTCGAGGACGCCGAGGCGTTTCCGGCCGCGCTCGCGCAGGCGCTCGCCGCCAACCGGCCGGCGATGATCGACGTGGTCACCGACATCGACGCGCTGGCGCCGATCGCGGTGACGTGAGGCGCCGTCATTGCGAGGAGCCGAAGGCGACGAAGCAATCTCCGCCGAATGCGCTTGCGGCGGAGATTGCTTCGCTTCGCTCGCAATGACGGTGCAATCACGACACCCGCAGCACCGTCGGCCAATCCACCTCGTCCTCGGCCAGCACCCACGGCTCCGCGAGCGCGGCCGCGGTCCACTCCTCCCACGCCGGCAGCGCCATCATGGCCTCCATGTAGGCGCGTGACGCCGCGCTCACCTCGACCGCATAGGTATGCAGAGCGCGACACCACCGGCGCGTACATGGCGTCGGCGGCACAGAAGTTGCCGAACAGGAACGGCCCGCCGGCCGAAGCGCGCGCGGCAATCGCCCCACATGGCGTCGATGCGCTTCACGTTGGCCGCCGCCTCGGCGGTGAGGTAGCGCTTGCGCACCGGCCGCCACATGTTCATCGGGCAATGGCGGCGCAGCGGCATGAAGCCGGCATGCATCTCGTTCGCGATGCGCGCGGGCGTGCGCGCGCGCCGCCGCGTCGGCGGGCCACAGGCCGGCTTCGGGAAATTTCTCCGGCGACATATTCCAGGATCGCGAGCGATTCCCAGACCTGGATATCGCCGTCGATCAGGACCGGCACCTTGCCGGTGCCCGACAGCTTGGCGAGCCGCGGCTTGAAATCCGGCGCGTTGAGCGAGATCACGGTTTCGTCGAACGCAATCCCGGCGGCCTTCATGCCGATCCACGGCCGCATCGACCACGACGAATAGTTCTTGTTGCCGATGACGAGATGAAGGCCCATCGCCGCCCGCTCCGAAAGGGTTCCAATAACGAACAGGCATGCAAGGGCGCGCGCGAACCGGCAAGCGAATTATGCTGATCCGGGCCACAAAGGAGAGAGATAGAGCAGCGCCGGGCGGCCTCGGTCGTCGACCCGAGGCCGCCCGGCCTCGACATGGCGCGGATCGAATGGCGCTCTACCGTCACTTTGTGTCGAAGGACGATTTGGTTGTGGATTACCTTCGTCATGGCGCCGGCAAGGCCGACGCCGACCTCGACGCTTCAGGGCTTGGCCGCCATCGGCAGCGAAATCCCGTCATAGAGCCAGGCGAGGCAGCGAAAAACGTCCTCCTCGGTCTGGTGCGCGCAGGTGTCGTTGCGCACGTCGCGCGCAAGCCCTTCGGCGTGATAGAATTCCCACATCTGAGCGCGACTCGAGCACCAGCCGCGAGGTGCGCAGCAGCCGCTCCTCCTGATAGCGCTTGAACGCCTGGGCGATGTCGCCGCCGGCGTGCTCGACGAGCGCGCCCAGCAGGACGCCGTCCTCGATCGCCATGCAGGCGCCTTGCGCGAAGGATTGCAGAACCGGGTGCGCGGCGTCGCCGAGCAGGACCACGCGTCCCCTGCCCCAGTGACGGATCGGATCGCGGTCGGCGATGATCCAGCGCCGGCCGAGATCCATCATGTCGGTCAGCGTCTTCATCACCGGCTGGGCGTCCCGATAGGTCTTGCGGACCTCGGCCGTGTAGGCGGCGAGATCGAGCCGCTCCGCGAAGGTGGCGGTGCGAAACACCGCCACGATGTTGAACAGCGTGCCGTGGCGCAGCGGGTAGTGGACGATATGGAAGCCCGGCCCGCCCCAGAGCACCACTTCGTCGCGATACGGGACGTGGGCCGGCAGATCGCTCATCGGCATGATGGTGCGATGCGCCACGTAGCCGATCGGGTTCGGCTCGCGTTCCACCGCGAGCTTGGCGCGCACCGCGCTGCGCAACCCGTCGGCGCCGATGAGCGCCGCGCCGTCGATCTGGCGGCCGTCCGCGAGCTCGACCCGCACGCCGGGGCCGTTGTCCTCGAAGCCGACCACCTCCGCGCCGCCTTCCATCACGATGTGGGGCACCCCCGCGCACGCCTCGATCAGAACGCGATGGATGTCCTCGCGGTGGATGATGATGTAGGGATGGGTGAAACGGGCGCGGAATTTGTCACCCGTCGGAATGTGCGTGACCTCCTCCCCGCTCAGCGCATCGAGCATCAGGATGTTCTTGGGGATCGTCGCCTCGGCCATCACCGCCTCGGTGATGCCGAGACGCTCGAACATGGGAAAGACATTCGGCCCGAGCTGGATGCCGTAGCCGATCGGCGCGAATTTCGCCGCCTGCTCCAGCACGCGCACCGGGCGGCCGTTGCGGCCGAGCGCGAGCGCGGCCGACAGTCCGCCGAGGCCGCCGCCGGCGATCAGGATCGGTCGCTCGTCCGCCATGTCCTGTTCCTGCTGGAGAATGTTCTGGACACGCCCGTCCTGGACTCGATCCGAGATGGATACCGGTTCACCACAGAAAATGCGACCAAAAATTGCATCGCCGTCATTTGCGCGGCTCCGGCGCCTCCACCGGCCCGCCCGCCGCCTTCCACGCCCCGAAGCCGCCCGCGACATGCGCGACCGGCCGCAATCCCATGCGCTGCACCGTCTGGGCGGCGAGCGCCGAACGCAAGCCGCCAGCGCAAAAGAACACGAAGCGCTTGTCTTCGGCGAAGACGGGCTTGTGATAATGGCTTTGCGGATCGACCCAGAATTCGAGCAGCCCGCGCGGGCAATGGAACGCGCCCGGCACCCGGCCCTCGCGGTTGAGCTCGCGGACGTCGCGGATGTCGACCAGGACCACTTCGGGACGACCGTGCAGCTTGATGGCCTCGGCGGCGCTCAAGGTCTCGATCTCGCGCTCGGCGGCGGCGACCAGGGCGTCGACATGGACCGTGATGTTCTGCGCCATTTCATCCCCCGGGAAAAATACGCCGACGGATTATCGCCGATCCTCGCCGAAATAGCTGCAGGCCTCGCCGCAGCTGTCGCGATAGACCGTGACGCGGGCGAGGTTTCGGATCGGCCGGAGGCGGTCGAAGATATAACGGGCGAGCGCCTCCAGGGTCGGCGTCGCGAGCCCGTCGATCCGGTTGAGCATTCGATGGTCGAGGGTGCGCCGGATCTCGGCGAGCTCCGCATCGAGCGCGCCGAAATCCTTCACCATGCCGGTGTTCGGATCAGGCGTGCCGCGCACCGCGACCTCGGCTCGGAACGAGTGGCCGTGCACATGCTCGGCGTCCGACCCGAGGGTGGTGCCGGAAAGCGTGTGGGCCGCCTCGAAGCGGAACGATTTGACGATTTCCCACATCAACGAATTCCCAGCACCTTGTGGGTCTGCAGGCTCAGGCGCCATTGCGGATGCGCCACACAGTAGGCGACCGCCTTGGCGGTGTTCTCGGCGAGCGCCGGCCCGTCCATGGGTTGCAGCGAAAACCGCTGGAACGCAAGCGCCGCGAATGCGTCGGGCGGCGCGTCGGGCTGCGGATAGACCAGCTTCAACTCGTGGCCGGCCCGCGCCGCCAGCGGCGTTGCGCCTTTCGGGCTGACGCAGATCCAGTCGATCCCGTCCGGCGGTGCCAAGGTTCCGTTGGTCTCGAGCCCGATCTCGAAGCCGCGGCCATGCAGCTCGGCGATCAGCGCCGCATCGACCTGCAGCAGCGGCTCGCCGCCCGTGAGGACCACATAGCGCCCGGACTGGCCGGTCCCCCAGGCGCGCTCGACGGCGTCGACCAGCGCCCGCGCGCCGTCGTAGCGGCCGCCGTCCGTCCCGTCGGTGCCGACGAAATCGGTATCGCAGAACTTGCAGGTCGCGCCGGCGCGATCCTCCTCGCGTCCCGACCAAAGATTGCAGCCGGCGAAACGGCAGAACACCGCCGCGCGCCCCGCATGGGCGCCTTCGCCCTGCAGCGTCAGAAAGATTTCCTTGACGGCGTAGCTCATGGGTCTGCCGGCGGCCCCGGATCGGATGGGGTCATTTGCTGCACCGCCGCAGCCCGGTCAAGCGCCCGCCCGCCGAAAAAACCAGCAAAAACGGCGCGATCGGATGATCGCGCCGCCGCACGCTCATGATCCTCTGCCGCAGAAGAACTCAGATCGCGTTGACCCAAAAGGTGAACGCCACGATCGCCACCACCGCCGCGCCCAGCCACAGCATCGGCCACAGCGCCTCGAAATCTGAGCTTTCCGTGCCACGATCGCTGGGGATCGCCATCCGCCACTCCCCGGCCGCACGCGAGACATACCGGCCGCCGCACCCCGGACGTTGAGAATCCGGGAAAACGCGCGTAACACTGAAACGCGCAGCACGGGGCAAAGTTCCGACGGCGCGCCGACAGAAACCGGGGATGGGCGGCCGAGGTCGATGCATCTGTTCGCCACCGTCGACCTGATCGCGCTCGGCTGCTTCGTCGGGGCCTGGATCGCCTATGCGGTCGCGGTCGAATGGACGCCGCACGGCCGCGACAGCCTCAACGCCCACATGGACCGCTACCGCGAGATCTGGATGCGGCGGATGCTGCACCGCGAGGCCCGAATGGTCGACATGCAGATCATGGCGGCGCTGCAGAACGGCACCGCGTTCTTTGCGTCGACCTCGCTGATCGCGATCGGCGGCACGCTCAGCCTGCTGCACTCGACCGACGACATTCTCACCGTGATGAGCGCGCTGCCGCTCAGCGTTCCGACCAGCCGCCCACAATGGGAGGCGAAGACGATCGGGCTCGTCATCATCTTCGCCTATGCGTTCTTCAAGTTCGCCTGGTCGTACCGGCTCTACAATTACGTCGCGATCCTGCTCGGCGCGATGCCGTTCTCGGCCGACAAGGAGACGCCCGAGGCCGACGCCCATATCCGCCGCACCGCGCGCCTTTTCAACTCAGCCGGCCAGCACTTCAACCGCGGCCAGCGCGGCTTCTTCCTCGCGATCGGCTATCTGGGCTGGTTCGCCGGCCCCTATGTGCTGATAGCGTCGACCGCCGCCGTCATCGTGGTCATGTGGGGGCGCCAGTTCGCGTCCGAGTCGCGGCGCGCGGTGATCGAGGGTTAGCCCGTCTCACCCGGCCGCCGCCGTCCCGCCGCGGTTCCACCCGCGCCCGCCCTCGCCGAAAATCTCGAAACCCTTGTCGGTGACCACCACCGTGTCCTCGAGCTTGATGAAGCCGCGGCGCGGATGCGCCAGCGTGGTCTCGACCGACACCACCATGCCGGCTTCGAGCGGACGGCTCGCGTCATAGGCGTCATAGGGCACCGGTCCCGATGCGGTGAGGCGCGGCGCCTCGTGGCTCACCAGGCCCATGCCGTGCGCCAGGAAATGCATGTGATTGTGCTGCTTGGAGCGCCGCACCAGCGGGTCGGCGGCCGCGTAGACGTCGCCCCCCATGAGGCCGGCCTTGATCGGCTTCATGGCGGCGCGCTGGATCTGCTTCGATCTCGCCGAGCAGGTCCACCAGCTCGGCGTCGGGCTCGCCGTGGATCGCCATGCGGCAGAGGTCGCCGATATAGCCGTGGTAATTCCCGCCGGAATCGAGCGACAGGATATCGCCCGCCTCCCAGCGCTGGTCGGAGGGCGCGCGGTTGAGGCTGGTGCCCGCCGTGATCAGGCAATACTCGAAGATGAGCCCGCGGTTGGTCTCCTCGCGCCGCAACGCCTCGGTCAGCTCGCGCTTGGTGGCGCCCGGGCCGTGGCTCGCGATCACCGCCAGCATGGAGGCGATGACGAACTCCGAGGCGACCCGCAGCTTTTCCAGCTCCTGCGGGGTCTTGCGCGCGCGCAGGCGCTCGAGCACGAACAGCGCATCTGCGACCTCGCTGTCGGGAAATGCATTGCGTAGCGCGGCGCCTGAGTCCATCGGCAGGAATGCGAGCTCGGCCCCGATGCGGCGCGCCTTGACGCCCGACTTGCGGATATGGTCGACCGCCTTCTGCATCGCGTCGACCGAGCCGGACGCCGTGGTCTGCGCCTCCCCGACCCAGAACGGCGCGTTCTCCTTCTGAAAGCCTTCCAGGCGGTGGCCGAAATACGCGGCCTTTTGGGGCGCGCCCTTGGGATAGACGAACACCGGCAGATAGCGGCTGAGCCCCATCGCGTCCATGTAGTCGAAGAAGAACGCGCGATGGCCGCCGAGCAGATATTGGACATTGTGCTTGGAGGTGGCGAGCAGGACGTCGATGCCGGCCTCCTCCATCAGGAGATCGAGCCGGTTGGTGTCGAACGGAACGGCGGGCGCGGCCCGCGACGGCTTGGTGGTGGTCAGCATGCGGTCGTCTCCTTATTCGCGCTCCTGTCATTGCGAGCGAATCAATCCCTGCCGCGCGTTCGACGGTCGAGATTGCTTCGGCGTGCACCCAAGTCGGGCTTGCCCGACTTGGGCATATTTAAGTGCCGATCTCGGGTAAACCCGAGATCGGTGCACGCCTCGCAATGACGCGGAAGCTTACGTCCTATAGCTCGGATCGAGCCGATCCAGCTTCCGCAGATAGGCAGGCCAGTCGGCGGCGCCGCGGCCGCTGTCGTGCTTGTCGTATTGGGCGGCGGTCTTGGCGCAGACGGCGGGCGGAATCTCGATCAGCTCGCTGCCGGTCGCTTCCATCAACAGCTGGATCTTCGCGGCTTCCAGCAGATGCTTCATCAGGATGAACGCCTCGCGCCCGGTCTTGCCGACCGTGAGCATGCCGTGATTGCTCAGAATCATGGCGCGGTTGTTGCCGAGATGCGCGATCAGGCGCTCGCGCTCGCCGAAATCCTCCGTGATGCCCTCGTAGGGATGATAGCCGATGCAGCCGTAGAAACGCGTGGCCTCCTGCGAGATCATGCGCAAGCCGCTCTTGAGCCCGGCGAACGCCATGCCGATCTCGGTATGGACGTGCACCGCGCAATTGACGTCGGGCCGTCCGCGCAGCACGCCGCCGTGCAGCGTGAAGCCGGGCCGGTTGACGCCCGCGGATTCATCGAGGTCGAGGTCCATGTCGACCTTGACGAGATTCGACGCCGTGACCTCGGTCCACAGCAGCTCGTGCCGCTTCATGAGGAATTTGCGCGCCTCGCCCGGCACCCGCATGGAACAGTGATTGTAGATCACGTCGTCCCAGCCGTGATCCGCCACCAGACGATAGACCGCCGCCAGGTCGACGCGCGCCTGCCACTCCGCGGCCGACATGCCCTTGGGCGCCTTCTTGATGGCCGGGGTATGGATGTTCATGGGCGGGGTCTCCAGTTGAGGGAATGGGGAATGGGGAATGGCGAATGGCGAGTAGCGAATAGATCGGCGACTTTTCCCTATTCCCTATTCGCTATTCGCCACGCGCTACTCGCGCTTTCCAAAAACACCTCACGCCGTCCGCAGCGCCACTGCGCCCGGTTCGTCCTTCTCGAAATTGAGCTCGACCTTGGCGCCGTTGACGTCGTGGAAGAACATCTGCCAGGTGCCGGTCTCGCCCTGCTGGCGCAGATCGTAGCGGACCCCGCGCTTCTTCAGCTTGGCCGCGACCTCGCTCAGGCCGGTGGCGCTGAACGCCATGTGGTCGAGCACGCCGGCCGTCTCCTTCGGCATCTCGATGGGATCGATCACGTGCAGGATCGGCGCCTCGCCCGCATAGAGCCAGACGCCCGGTCGGCTGATCGGCGGACGATAGCCGGCCTTGAGTCCCAAAAGCTCGCCGTAGAACGCCTCGGTGGCGGCGACGTTCTTGGTCAGAATGGTGAAATGATTCATCGCATGGGCCGGCATGGGGATCCTCATGTGGCGGAAACGCTCGGCGATATTCTATCCCACCCGCAAGGGCGGTAAAGCCGCGGCAAGGAAGGATTCCCGGGGCGCCGGACAGCATAAGCGCCGGGGACGCAGCCCGCGACCTACGGAGCGGGATAGAGTTCCGAGCTTTGGCCCGCGAGCCAGTACATCAGCAGCCCGATCCATTCGCGCGTCGCGGTGTCGGTGCGGCGGAGCCCGGCGGCGACCGAATCGAACGGCAGCGCGAGATCGATCAGCCCGCGCGTGCGCCAGTCCACCGGATAGGCCTCGACCTGAAATCCGGCTCGTCGGAAGACGCCGATCGCACGCGGCATGTGATAAGCGGACGTCACCAGCAACCAGCGCTCGCCGGGCTTCGGATCCACCAGTTCCTTGCTGAAGACCGCGTTCTCGATGGTATTGCGCGCCTTGCGTTCGACGATGACGCGCGAGCGTGGAATGCCGAAGCTTTCGAACAGCGTCACCGCGAAGTCGGCCTCGATGCCGCCGTGGAACACGAGGCGCGCATCGCCGCCGCTGTAGACGATATGCACCGACGGATATCGTCGCGCCAGATCGGCGACGGCGGTCAGCCGCTCGGCCGACTCATTGAGGTCGGGCGTGTGGCGCGCCGCCGAAATGTCCGGCCCGATCGCGCCGCCGAGCACCACGATTCCGTCGGGCGCGCCGCGCGACGCATCCCAGGGCGGGAAGCGCTCCTCCAGCGGGTAGATCAGAGCGTTGCCGAGCGGCGACAATCCCGCGAGCAGCAGCAGCACGACGCCGAGCGTCGCGACCCGCCGCCCGGCGCATCGAAAGCGCGTGAACAGCAGCACCACGCCCACCGCCACAAATGTCGCCGCGACGTTCGACGGCAGCGCGAAGAAGCCGAGGATTTTCGAGAGGAGAAAGAACATCGACGATCTCAACCGTCATTGCGAGGCGTGCAAAGCACGCCGAAGCAATCTCCACCGCGCGCGCATGCGCAAGTGAAGCGAGATTGCTTCGCGGAGCCTGTCCTTGGGCTTGCCGAAGGCAAGACCCGGGGGCCCGCAATGACCAAAATCCTCACCGCCCCTTCTTCCACGCCTCGTAGCGTTTCTTCGCATCCTCGTCGGGCGGGTAGAGGCCGGGGAGTTTCACGCCCTTCTCGACCTCGCTCACCACCCAGGTCTCGTAGCGCTCGTGCTCCTCGCCTTCCGCCACCACGAAATCGATCAGGTTCTGCGGGACCACCACCGCGCCGTCGTCGTCGGCCACGATGAGGTCGCCCGGAAAGATCGCGCAGCCGCCGCAGGCGATCGGCTCGTTCCAGCCCACGAAGGTGAGCCCGTTCACCGAGGCGGGCGCCGCCGTTCCGGCGCACCAGACCGGCAGCTTGGTGGCGAGCACCCCGGCCTTGTCGCGGATCACGCCGTCGGTGACCAGCGCCGTCACGCCGCGCCGCGCCATCCGCATGGTGAGGATATCGCCGAAGATGCCGGCGGTGGTGACCCCCATGGCGTCGGCGACCGCCACACAGCCTTCCGGCATGGCCTCGATCGCGGCGCGCGTCGAGATCGGCTTGCCCCAGCTTTCCGGCGTCGCCAGATCCTCGCGCACCGGCACGAAGCGCAGCGTGAAGGCCGGCCCGATCAGCCGCTGGCCGCCCGCGTTGAGCGGCATCGGCCCATGCATCCAGCAGCGACGAATGCCCTTCTTGAGCAGCATCGTGGTGATGGTCGCGGTGGTGACGTGACGCAGCTTGTCATAGTTGGCGGTGCTCATCAAAACCTCAACTCGTCATCGCGATGCCTTCCATTTGGCAAAACCCTGCGCCCGCAACCGGCAGGCCGGGCACTCGCCGCAGCCATAGCCCCAGGCGTGGCGGTGCGAGCGGTCGCCGAGATAGCAGGTGTGGGTCTCCTCGACCAGCAGGTCGACGAAGGCGTCGCCGCCGATCTCCTGGGCCAGCGCGAAGGTCGCGGCCTTGTCGATCCACATCAGCGGCGTATGGATGACGAAGCGCCGGTCCATGCCGAGCCTGAGCGCCACCTGCATCGCCTTGATGGTGTCGTCGCGGCAATCGGGATAGCCGGAAAAATCGGTCTCGCACATGCCGGCGACCAGGTGCTGGGCGCCGCGCCGATAGGCGAGCGCGCCCGCGAAGACAGAAGAACACGAGATTGCGGCCGGGCACGAAGGTGGTCGGCAGGCCGCTCGCCGCGATCTCGATCTCGACCGTCGCGGGTGAGCGCGGTGTCGGAGATCGCGGCGAGCGCGTCGAGCGCGATGACATGATCGTCGCCGAGCCGCGCCGCCCAGCCGCGATCGAGCGCCGCCATCTTCCTGCGCACGCGCGGCCGCACCTCCAGCTCGACCGCATGCCGCTGGCCGTAGTCGAAGCCGACCGTCTCCACGCCGCGCAAAGCGCTCCAGCGCCCAGGCGAGACAGACGGTCGAATCCTGCCCGCCGGAGAACAGGACGAGCGCGGTGTCGGGGCGATCAGCGGTCACTGCGAGCCCAGGTGCGGATCGTCAGCCCGGTGCTTCGCTTCGCTCCATCCGAGCTGTCGCGAGGAGCCGAAGCGACGAGCAATCCCGCATTAGGAGCGCACGAGCTTCCTGAGATGCCGGGCATGCGCGAGTCAAGCCCGCGCAGCGATGCGCGAGTGAACGGATTCAATCCCACTTCGGCGCTCCGGCCCAATCGACGATGCGGCCGCTCGGGCGCGCGAGCTTGCGGATCTCGTCCATCTCGGCGGCGTTGAGCTCGAAATCGAAGATCGACAATGTTCTCCGTCAGCCGCTCGACCTTGGAGGTGCGCGGAATCACGATCGCGCCCTCCTGGACCAGGAAGCGCAGGCAGACCTGGCCGGCGGTCTTGCCGTGTGCGCCATGCCGATCGCCGTCGAGCTTCGCGTCGCCGGCCGCCGGCCGCGCGCGATCGGGCTGTAGGCGGTGACCGACAAGTCCGTGCTGGCGCGTCGCCGCCACCACCGCGCTCTGGTCGAGATAGGGATGCCATTCGATCTGGTTGGTGACGAGCGGCTCGGTCGCCAAGCTTGACCGCCTCCTCGCAGCAGCGGCACGGTGAAGTTCGACACGCCGATATGGCGCGCATAGCCCGACCGACTTCATCTTGCACAGCGCGCCGATCGTCTCGGCGAGCGGGATGTGCGGGTTCGGCCAGTGGATCAGCAGCAGATCGACCTCGGAGAGCCGCAGCCGCACCAGGCTTTCCTTGGTCGGCGCGCTCGAGTTCGCGGCGGCGCGAGATGGGTCTGCCACACCTTGGTGGTGATGAACACCTCGTCGCGCTTGACGCCGGACGCGCGCAGGCCCTCGCCGACCTCGCGCTCGTTGTCGTACATCTCGGCGGTGTCGATATGACGATAGCCGAGCCGCAGCGCCTGCTCGACCACGCGCGCGCAGGCGCGCCCGCGCAGCTCCCAGGTGCCGAGCCCGACCGCCGGAATGCGTGGCGCCGTTGGCCTCGACGATAGTCATCGGGTCTGCTATGCGCGTCATTGCAGAGCGCTTCGCGACGAAGCAATCTCGCGCCAGTCATGCACCTGCGGCCCAGATGGCTCGCTCGCTCGCAATGCAAGGCCGGGTCAATTGTCCCATTTCGGCGCGTGCGGCGGATTGACGACCCGGCCGTCCGGCCGCTTGAGCCCGGCGATCTCGGCCATCTCGGCGTCGCTGAGCGCGAAATCGAAGATCGCCATGTTGTGCGGCGAGCCGCTCGGGATTGCGGCTGCGCGGAATCACGATGACGCCGAGCTGCACCAGGTAGCGCAGCGCCGACCTGCGAGGCGCTCTTGCCGTGCGCCTGGCCGATGCGCGTCGAGCACCGCGTCGCCCGGGACCTTGCCGCGCGCGAGCGGGCAATAGGCGGTGACCGACATCCCGTGCCGGCGGCAGGCCGCGATCACCTTGCTCTGGTCGAGAAAGGGATGCACCTCGATCTGGTTGGTGACCAGCGGCTCGGTCGACGAGCCGCACCGCCTCCTCGATCAGCGGCAGGGTGAAATTGGCGATGCCGATATGGCGGGCGCGGCCGTCCGTCTTGGCCTTGCACAGCACCCGCATGGTGTCGGCGAGCGGCACGTTCGGATTGGGCCAGTGGATCAGCAGGAGATCGACCGACGGCAATTTGAGCTTCTGCAGGCTTTCGTCGAACGACCGCTCGAAATCGGCCGGCGCGAGCTTGTCCTGATAGACCTTGGTGGTGACGAACACCTCGCTCGCGGTCGACGCCCGAAGCGCGCAGCCCCTCGCCCACCTCGGCCTCGTTGCCGTAGCGCTCGGCCGTGTCGAGATGGCGATAGCCCTGCTTGAGCGCCGTGCTCACCGCCGTGACGCAGACATCGCCCTTGAGCGTCATGGTGCCGAGCCCGAGGGCCGGAATGCGCGCGCCGTTGGCTTCAACGAATTGCATCAAGTTCGCTCTCCTGTTCGATCGCGTGGGGTCGGGACGTATACCGCGATCCGGGCCCGGCGTCGATGTGGGTGCGGCCGTCACAACCCGCTGAAAAAATCGAGCAGCAGCGCGCGGCGCGCGGTCTCGCGCGTGAGGCAGGCCGCCGTCATCGTGATCGACATCGTAGCCCTGGATCTTGTGGTAGTAGAACTCGCAGGTCGTGTTGCGATAGGCGATCCAGGCGCGCTGCATGTCGCGCAGCTTCGCCTTCTGCTCGTCGTCGAGGTCTTCGCGCAGCGTGCGAAAGTTCTCGTTGAACAATTCGTCCCAGATCGCCTGCTCGGCGCGAAAACACTCCGCTCTGCTCGCGTCCGACTGTGCGGACGGCCGCTTGGCGCAGGGATCGGATACCAGCGCGAAAACGCAGCGCCGTTCGCCTTCGTCGACGTTCTCGCGATATTTCTCGGCGCATCCGCGGATCGCGGCGGCGTCCTTCGGGCGCGCCGGGCTCTGGGCGAAGCTCGCGCTCGACAAGACCGCAACGGCCGCGATTGCGGCCACGAATGCAAGGCGGACCGACATCGGTGCTCCCTCGGTTGGGCGCCAACTTATCCGTTGCCCGTGGGGTTGCAACGCCCGTCCGCCTCATGTTCGGGGGCGGATCATGCGGTCTTCTCGAAGATCTCCCGGCCGATCAGCATGCGGCGGATCTCGCTGGTGCCGGCGCCGATCTCGTAGAGCTTGGCGTCGCGCAGCAGGCGTCCGGTCGGATAGTCGTTGATGTAGCCGTTGCCGCCCAGGCACTGGATCGCGTCGAGCGCGACCGCGGTCGCGCGCTCGGCCGCGTAGAGGATGGCGCCGGCCGCGTCCTCGCGCGTGGTCCGGCCCGCGTCGCAGGCGCGCGCCACCGCGTAGACGTAGGCCTTGGCGGCGTTCATGGTCACGTACATGTCGGCGAGCTTGCCCTGCATGAGCTGGAACGCGCCGATCGGCTGGCCGAACTGCTTGCGCTCGTGCAGATACGGGATCACCGCGTCGAGGCAGGCCTGCATGATGCCGAGCGGTCCCGCGGCGAGCACCACGCGCTCGTAGTCGAGCCCCGACATCAGCACGTTGACGCCCTGCCCGACCGCGCCGAGCACGTTCTCGGCCGGCACCTCGCAATCGTCGAACACCAGCTCGCAGGTGTCGGAGCCGCGCATGCCGAGCTTGTCGAGCTTCGGCGCGGTGGAGAATCCCGTGAAGCCCTTCTCGACCAGGAACGCCGTGATGCCGCGCGCGCCCGCGTTCGGATCGGTCTTGGCGTAGACCACCAGCGTGTCGGCCTCCGGCCCGTTGGTGATCCACATCTTCGAGCCGTTGAGCACATAGCGGTCGCCGCGCTTCTCGGCGCGCGTGCGCATCGACGACCACGTCGGAGCCGGCGCCCGGCTCCGACATCGCGAGCGCGCCGACATGCTCGCCCGAGATCAGCTTGCGGCAGATAGCGGCGCTTCTGCGCGTCGCTGCCGTTGCGGCGGATCTGGTTGACGCAGAGGTTCGAATGCGCCCCGTAGGACAGCCCGACCGACGCCGAGGCGCGCGAGACCTCCTCCATGGCGACGCAATGCGCGAGGTAGCCGAGGCCCGATGCCGCCGAGCTCCTCCTCGACCGTGATGCCGTGCAGGCCGAGCGCTGCCCATCTGCGGCCACAGGTCGCGCGGAAACGTATTGCTGCGATCGATCTCGTCGGCGCGCGGCGCGATCTTGTGCTGCGCGAAATCCTGCACGGTCTCGCGCAGCCGGTCGATGTCCTCGCCGAGCCCGAAATCGAAGCCGGACCACGCATTGGGGATCATGACGATGCCTCGCAGCCGCGTGTCGTCATTGCGAGCGAAGCGAAGCAATCTCGATCCGCAGATCGCGTGACTGCCGGGATTGCTTCGCGGAGCTGTCCGGCTTCCGGCAGACGAGCTCGCAATGCATGCTATACACCGGCCGGTCCGCCAATGTCAGCGTCTCGTCATCCGAGCGCGAGCTTGCGCACCGCTTCGCCGGCCTGCGGGCCCAGGATCATCCGGTCGATCGCCAGGCGCGGCGCCGGCTTGGCGAACAGGAAGCCCTGCATCTCGTCGCAGCCGGCGAGGCGCAGCAGGATGCGCTGCTCCTCGGTCTCGACGCCCTCGCACAGCACGGTAAGGCCGAGCGCGCGGCCGAGCGCGATGATGGCCTGGATGATCACGCCGCCGTCCGACGAGCGGCCGAGCGGCGCGACGAACTCCTTGTCGATCTTGAGCTTGTCGATCGGGAGTCTGCGCAGATAGCTCAGGCTCGAATAGCCCGAGCCGAAATCGTCGAGCGCGATCTTGACGCCGAGCGCGCGCAACTGCTCGAGCCGCTCGTTCGCCTCGTCCGGATTATCGATCAGCACGCCCTCGGTGATCTCGAGCACGACCCGCGAGGACGCGATCCCGGTTTCGGCGATCACCGCCGCGACCAGGTCCACCAGGCCGCGGTCGCGCATCTGGAACGGCGACAGATTGACCGCGATGTAGATCTCCTTCCAGCGCACCGCATCGGCGAGCGCGCGGCGGAGCACGAACTCGCCGAGCTGCACCATCAGGCCGGTCTGCTCGGCGACCGGAATGAACTCGGCCGGCGGGATCATGCCGCGCGTCGGATGGTTCCAGCGCGCCAGGGCCTCGACGCCCACGATCCTCTGTCCCTCGGCGGCGACGATCGGCTGGTAGTGCACCTCGAAACCGTTCTCGGCGAGCGTGCGGCGCAGCTCGCGCTTGACGAACAGGCGATCCTGGAACTCCTGCTCCATCTCGGGATCGAAGCCGGCGATCCGCGCATGGCCGCCGTCCTTGACCGAGCGGCGCGCCAGATCGGCCCGGCGGGCCAGGTCGTCGCGGGTCTCGCCATCGCGCGGCGCGCGCGCCAACCCGATGGTGACGCCGGTCTGCACCAGCTGGTTGGCGATCCGGAGCGGACGCGACATCACTTTCACGGCGGCCTGCGCGGCCGCCCATCCGTCCGTGCCGTCGGCGTCCGCCACGACCAGCGCGAACTCGTTGGCGTCGATGCGTCCGAGCGTCACCGCGGCCGGCATGGCGCCGCGCAGGCGCTCGCCGACGACGGCCAGCAGCTCGTCGCTGCCTTGATCGCCGAGGCCGTCCTTGAGGTCCGAAAAGCCGTCGACCGCGAGCAACCCGAAGGTGACGCCGGCGGCGGACGCGCGTTCGGCGAGGGCGGCGTCGAGGAGGTCGAATATCATGCGCCGGTTGGGCAGGCCGGTCACCGGATCCTCGTAGGCGATCTTGTGGGCCGCCGCCTCGCTGGCCGCGAGCCGCCCGGTCGCCCGGCCGAGCTGGCGGATCGCCAGGCCGGCGAAGCCGAGCAGGCAGGCCGCCACGATCGCGAGCAGCGGCGAGAGCCGCTCCACCGCGTCCATCGTCGGGTGCTCGCGCTTCCAGCTCAGCCAGCCGACCATGCGCCCCTGCGCGTCGAACAGCGGCTGCGTGTCGCGATCCTGTTGCGGCGTGTCGGCGTCGAAGGCGAGCTCGGCGACGCCCGACATTTTCTCGAACACGCCGATGAGCCCCGCATCGAGCCGCGTCACCCGGGCGAGGATCGCGGCGTGATCATCGTCGGGCATTGAGGCCGTGCGCACGGCCGCCAGCGCGACGATGGCGGCGCGTCCGTCGAGCAGGATGGTCTCGGTCGCGACCGGCGCGAGCTCCTGCGGACCCGCGATGGCGTCCACAGGGTTGAGGTTGCGGGCCTGAAAGGCCGCCGCCACCCGGGCGAGCGCCGGCGCGACGCGCTCGGCCGCCGGGAACGCACCCAGCAGGCCGCCGTCCGCGCCGAGCAGATAGGCCTGCTGGTGCCGGTAGCGCGAAAGTCCTCGCGGCGTCAGGGCGCGGGCGAGCTCGGGCGCCGTCAGGGAACCGGCCGCGAGGTTCATGGCCCCGCGCCGCGTCATGTCGGCGAACACGGTGCGGAACTCGTCGATCACGCCGAGCAGCGAGGCACGCCGGTGATCCTGGTGGCGCGCGTCGCCCTCGCGCGCAAGACCGTAGCCGAACCCCGCGTACAGCGCGAACACGGCCAGCACCACGAGCGCCATCGAGGCGACCAGGCGCGCGTTCAATCCCGGCCGAAGGCCGCTGCTGATGGCGGGGGGTGTCATGCGATACTCGAATTACGCCGGGAATCCGCTTCCAATCCCACCCGGGTTCTAGCGTCAGAGTGTTAATACGCGGTCAGTGACGTTGCGTCAGGGGGTCGCAAAAAAACCCGTTTTTGCTCGGTTGGGTTCGTTCAGCGCTTTCCAAGCGCTCGCGACCCCGCTCGAGAGCCTGGGAGAAACTGATTAAACTGATTTCGGCCCATGATAAATCACGAGAACTTGAAATAAATCGATATTGCCGCGATGCAATCATCGCGTGTAAAATAACACAATTGCAGCCATTGTTGCGACGAATAAGGTCGTCTCGCGCCAAATCGTATCGCTCTCCGCCTTCCGCTACCCACGCGACTCGGAGAAAAGTTTCGCATGCTCATCTTGCTCCGCATTCTCGTTGTTCTCAGAGCGGAATCTGCGCCTTCGCCATGAGCCTCTCAAACAACACCAGTTCGTCATCGCTCAGCTTGGTCGTATCGAGCGAATAGCGCGTCGGCATTTCTGCGCGCCTCTGGACAAGACGCGGGTGAACATACGGAGCCGCGGCCTTCGCCATCGCGGTGCGGTGCTCCGTGTCCGCCTCCTCGTCGTTCAACTCTCTGAGCATGTGCTCGAGCGGCAGAAGCGGATATTTTTCTCGCAGCGACTTAACGTGTAGCAGCGAATCTTTCTTCGATATCGAGCCCTTCGGTCGACCAGCACCAGGACGTCGCCCACCGTTGCCGCCCTTTTTCACATAGACGCGGGGCATCTTCCAGATTCTCCTTCCCCACTAGACTAGCAGATCACTTTCCACTTCGCACCTGGAACCTGCATGCTAGATGTGCCCCCTCGTCCTATTAACCGCCAAAGCATTCGATGCAGTCAAATACGTCGGCCTTGGCCCGGTCCCGCGCCGGGTAAATGCTGTTCGTTCGGTCTTGAGCGAAGAGAAGAAACTTTTCATCGTCGCATTGTCCCAAACGTTTCCCGAACGGCTCATGCTGCAGGTTACCCCCTGATCAGCCATGAGTGTCGATCGGCCTTTTGATTGCGGGGCGAGCGCTAACGCCTTGCCGGGGATGGCTCCAAAGTGTGCTTGGGAGATTGGGCGTGGCAGGCGATCCGAGATAATGCATTGTTGGGACACATCATTATTGCACCCTCGTCACGTCGACGGCTTCCCGCGTTTGGACCGCGCAAACGCGCGGTCAACGGCGTCCATCACTTGCGCCTTTGTCAGCCGTTCATGACGGGCTCGCCTCTTGACAATGGGCGGGGTCCGCTTGGCCGCCTTTGAGGTGCCCTCGAGCAGCCATTTCGTGACCGTGCCCCTCTTGTAAAACCGAAGGAGCGGGAGGGTCGCCCCTTCGAACGTTTTTTTGTCCTTCGGGTCGACAACCCGATACTGGACTGCTTGAAGCCCAAGCAAGATCAGGCATCGAATGGCCGTCGAACGGGTCATTTCGTAGGCGTCGTCTCGATAAACCTGCGCCCATGCGTCGATGTCGCGCACGAGCTTCGCCGGGAGGCGAACCGGCACTGCCGGGTCGTGACCGGTCGCGGGACGTCCTCGCCTGTTTCGGGCTCGAGCCATAGTTTCTGTATTACATAAAATCGGAGCGGCGCAACAACGTTTGACAGCTCGGCGGACAGCTAGATCGCGACCCGCCGTCAAGTCGATGAGCTTGATGCCTTTGATGTCAAGGCGCCTTTGGTTTGGCGCACCTACCGTCGCGAACTGTCTTTTGATCGCTTTCGCAGTCGCACGCCAAGCCCTCCGCCATTCTCGTCGATGAACTCGACGCCCGCGGCCTCCAAGGCGCGTCGGATTGAAAGCTCAATGGCAGCCGTCAGCGAAATCGGCCGGATCGCGATAGGCCGCTCACTGAAGCGATGAGTGCGGCGAAGTCGGCGGCGATGCAGGCAGCAAAGGCAACCACAGCAGCATAACCCTCCCAGGCGCGTCCGCAGTGAGTCCGGTTCGCACCTGACTCCGGACGTATCACTGCGTCGCAATGAACCGCCGATCCGGGCTAGGAACGGACATCCGTCGTCTCGCGCACGACATCGCCTAGCCGGAACACGCCAAGGCCGTTCGTACGCGTGGTGGAAACCCCAGTGTCGCCGGCGCGCTATGACGATGGCATCATGGCCTTGCTTGCATGGGGCATTGAGGAAGTTCAATACGGAGGAAAGTACCGCAGTGGGCGAGATCGCGAGGCGTGGGAGCCGCCTTGCGCGAATGATTTCACCGCGCCTCGCGCTTCACACGACTGTGCCGAACATTTTTCCGATACCCGCGGTCAGCGCCATCGCCAACGCGCCCCAGAACGTCACCCGGGCCGTTGCCCGCAAGACGTTCGCGCCGCCTGCCCTTGCACCGATCGCGCCCAAAAGGGCGAGGAAGCCCAAGGACGCTGCCGAGACGATGGGAACTAGAACATTCGCGGGCGATACGACAACCATGAGCAAGGGCATGGCCGCACCTAGGGCGAACGTCGTGGCCGACGTCAGTGCGGCTTGGACGGGACGCGCGGTGGTGATTTCCGATATCCCGAGCTCATCGCGCGCATGGGCGCTCAAGGCGTCTTTTGCCATGAGCTGCTGAGCCACCTGCCGCGCCAGGCCTTGCTCGACGCCGCGCTTGACGTAGATCTCGGCAAGCTCCTGCTGTTCGAACTCGACATTCTCGCTCAGCTCCTTGCGTTCACGCGCGAGATCCGCCTGCTCGGTGTCGGATTGCGAGCTGACGGAGACGTACTCGCCGGCAGCCATAGACATAGCGCCGGCCACCAGCCCCGCGACGCCGGCGATCAGGACCTCGTTCCGTGTCGCAGCCGCCGCGGCAACGCCGACAATCAGGCTTGCGGTCGAGACGATGCCATCGTTGGCCCCAAGCACTGCGGCTCTCAGCCACCCGATGCGGGCAACAAGGTGGGTTTCGGGGTGCACGTGAAGACGACTCATGAAATTCACTCCGTCAGCCGGCGATCAGACCATTCAGCGCGCCGGCCCAGGCTGCCAGCGCGACAACGATCAATCCCGGGATCACGCGAAGAGCAAAAGAACGCCCGCCGCTGGCGCCGGCGAGGATCATCTTGCTGATTGTGTTGGTCGAAAGCCCCGCCAGAATCGGGACGACGGCGTCGGCTGCGCTCATTTTTTCCGATGCGACGAGCGAAGCGACCGAGATTGCGCCTGAATGCGTGTCGACGAAGCCGGCAAGGGCTGCAGCCACAATAATGCCCGTCTCGCCATACCATTCCCGCAGTGCTGCGGAGGCGATGAGTATCCCGGAAAGCGTCAAGGCGAACATCAAAGCCGTCGCCAGGCTGAAAGCTCGACCGCTTTGCGCTTCGCTTTCCGTCGTCTGCCGCATGGCCTGGACCGTAAAAACGGTTCCATAGACGACGGCAGTCAAGCCGGCACAGATCAGTGGGAACCGCTGGTCTGGGCCATGTCCAGACATGCCACAAACAAAAACCCCGGCGCATTGGCCGGGGCTTTGTGTTCGTTGCTGAGAGATCAGGCTCCCGCTTCAGCCTTCCGTTTCCGTCGCCACCAGCCGAGCAGGCCGCCGCCTGCGAAAATCAGGCCAGGAAGGCCAGCACCGGCGATGGGGCCGGGCACCGACGAAAGCTGAACCGGAACGCCGCCAGTGAGACCGACGGTACCTGTATTTCCGGTGTTCTTGTAGGAGATGTCAGCGGCAGCAAAGATGTTGATGCCGCCATTCATAATGCTGTCGAAGCCCTGGAAGTTGATGATGTCGAACGTGACTTCGGAGCCGCAGCCGCCAGAACTACTGCCGGAGCCACAGGCGCCCGCAATCGCATCCGTGAAGCCGTGGAATGTTCCGTTGTCATAGGAACCACCGTGACTTTGGGCGGTAAGATCACCAACAAGCGTCGGGTTAAGTGCGTCGAATGTCGATTGATCGAAGCGCCCCGTTCCCACGAGCGACATCGTAAGCAAGAAGTGGCTCCCGACATCGATGAAGAACGAGGGAGACATATCAATCGTGACTTCCACTGTGTCGGTCGAAGCCGGTCTCGGCGTGCCTGGCGACCCGGGGATTGGGCCGGGGTTGGCACCGAGGTCAACGGCGGTCAGCGTACCAAAGGTTTGGTTACCAACGCCCATGATGTCCGAGATAGTGAAGTTTACAGCGTTGGCCGCCGTGGTGGTCTGGGCGAGCGCGATTGCCGCCAGCCCGGCGGCCAAACTCAGGCCTGCAAGTGACCTTCTCATCTAACCCTCCCGCGCGGCCAACTTGACCGCTTGGTGAAACCTTACCGGCACTAGGACGGTATGCTAAGGCCTGGGGTCAACACGTAAATTTTGGACATTTCTAACCCTCTGAATGCACTGCAACATTTTAAGTGACATTTTACCCCCCCAGCCTAGCCAAGCACCTAACTCGCCGGCAGGCGAGACTGCGTGCAAGCGGCAGCGAGATCAGAGGCGCGTCGGCGCCGATGCGTGCTCGGAGAGCGGCTGCGCTTGTATCACGCGTGATACCGAGTTCGCGCGCTGGTGAGGCTGCCAACTTTTCTGACGCGGTGGTGATCCGCCTCCGTCGCTGTGAGCCTCAAGCAGACGGAATTACGATTCGCCGATGATCACGAGCGACTTTTTCAACAGCATCGGTCAGGAACGGACCTCCCGGCCACGTCCACTGAGGGTCCGGTTGTCCCCTGATTCCGGACATATCGTTGCGTCGCGGCGAACCGCCGGTCTGGGCCGATTTTGTTGCAAAAGTCGGATTTGAGGTGGCGTTGACCGCCTCGGCGGACTTTTGAGGCAGAGGCCTGTGCATCGTTTCCGCTCGCTCCCGGCGGAGCGTCGTCATTGACGCACTGGAGCCTACGCTTGCCACGCAATATTGACTCTACGCACCGAACGCAACGCGTGCGATGGACGTGGCCGGCGGGGGGCGAGCCACAAGCTTGGCGAGCCGCCTCAGGTTCTGTGCGATGGCTGCCAGGGTGAACTCGAACTGCGCGCCGCTGGGACCGCGAAGGCGCAATCGACCAAGCCGTAGAATACGCTTGAGGTGTGCGAACAGCATCTCGACCTTCTTGCGATCACGGCGCGATTGCTCGAACGCCTTAGTCTTTGCCAGCGCCCGGGCAACGTCACGCGCATCCTCGTAGATGCTGCGCGGGACCCTGCGAGCAGGCATGTTTGGACAACATCGCCCCTTGAGCAGGCAGATACGACAGTCGAGCACGCTCGCGAAGTAAAGCAGTGTCGTCTCCCCATCGTTGACCAACCTGCCGGTCGTCGTGAGAATCTTGCCTGCCGGACAGATGTAAACGTTACGCTCCTTGTCGAACGTGAAGTCTTCCCGATTGAATGTCCCATCATCGCGTTTAGACTTGTCGATAACGGGGACATGCGGTGCGATCCCTTGCTCGTTGACCAGCCAGTCGAGGTTGGACGCTGAGCCATAGGCGGTGTCGGCCGCAAGCCATTCGGGCTTGATGCCAAAGCAGGCTTCTGTCCGCTCGATCATTGTCTGGGATGCGCCGACCTCGGCCTGCCGGATGGCGCGCGAAGCCTCGACATCCATGATGATCCCGAACTTCACGTCGATAAGATAGTTGTTGGCGTAGGCGAAGAATGCTGCGTTGCGCAGCGCGCCAGTCCATTGGGCGGCAGGATCGGATGGTGAGACGAACTTCGGCGTAACGTCGCTTGCTGCGCCGTAGGCCGGATCGTCGAGCGTTGCCAGATACTCTTTGACCGCATGCCGCGCCTGCTCCGGATCAATGTCCTTGTTCCACTCCATGCCGGGGATCGAGCGGTGCTTGTTGGCGTCGGCCTGGATGAGGCTCGCATCGACAGCAAAGCCTTCACGGCCTACGAGGCCGGCCGCAATGCATGCCCCGACAACATGCTCGAACACGCGGCGGAAAATATCGCTGTCGCGGAAACGCTCGTTGCGGGCGCGGGAGAACGCCGAATGATCGGGGATCTTATCCTCGATGCCGAGGCCACAGAACCAGCGATAGGCGAGATTGAGCCGAACCTCGCGGCACAACGCGCGTTCCGAGCGGATGGCAAACACATAGCCGATGATGAGCATCCGGATCATCAGCACCGGATCGATCGAGGGTCGTCCGGTATGAGAATAGTGCGGCGCCAGCTCGCCCCGAACCCACGCCAGATCGAGAACACCGGAAATGGCGCGCACCAAGTGATCGTCTGGCACCACCTCCTCAAGCTTGAAGGAATAGAAAAGCTGCCCTTGATCCTGGCTGCTCCGTCCCATCATCGCCCGCTCCCGTCGATGTCCGCATCAACACGACGGAATCACTGTTCGGCAGCCGCCTCAAATCACTTTTGCAACAAAATCGGCCATGTCCAGACATCCGACAAACAAAAACCCCGGCACAATGGCCGGGGCTTTGCTTGCATCGTTCGCTAGGTTCGGGCGGCCACCTCGGCCTTCCGCTTCCGCCGCCACCAGCCGAGCAGGCCACCGCCTGCCAACATCAGGCCGGGCAGGCCAGCACCGGCGATGGGGCCGGACAGGCCGCCTTGCCGGCCGTCTATTTCAT
Source organism: uncultured Pseudomonadota bacterium (assembly GCA_963791155.1). Lineage (GTDB taxonomy): Bacteria > Pseudomonadota > Alphaproteobacteria > Rhizobiales > Xanthobacteraceae > JAVDCA01. Next base: position 1,160 of record CAWBRI010000008.1, on the reverse strand, counting down.
CCGCTTCCAGACGTTCGGCGTCCCAGAGGCCCCGCCGCCCGAAGGAGCAGGCTGCACATAGGAAAGCTCGTCTCACTTGACGGAAACATTGATCCGCCTCTTCAGGCAGAAACTCCACTTGTCGTCTCGTTCAGATGCTTGAGGCCAGCCCTTACATAGGATGGTGCCGAAAAACAGAATGTATGGCGCCTACCGTTATGGTTATATGGGTGCGATCGGCGGCCTCGCTGGTGTCTCCTCTGGTCGAGGTGGTCGCCATTGCGGCAGGCGGAATCAAGAAGGCGACACCCAAATCGAGTGCCGCATTTCTTGTTTCCTATTGCCGGTGTCGTCCCCGTAAATGGGCCGGCACGGCCGGGAGAATTCCACCGTAAAGGCGTCTGAAACCGGGATCAAACATTGCCGCAGTGCACAGCCAATGTCGCTGTCGGGTCAATCGCGTCATATCGAGCGCGCGCCGAGCACTTCCGGTTCGCCCCAGACTCCGGACGTATCGCTGCGTTGCCACGAACCGCCGATCCGGGCCAAGAGCGGCCAAGAAGCTGCACCTGGCAGTTGCCTGGGGCACGTGCGGCTGCGACCAAGCGCGGCTCATGCCGCCGTGTCGAAACGCATTGTCTTGGTGAATCCGAATTCGCGCACCAGGTCCTTATCGAGCTTGTCCCCCATGTCGAGCAGCATCTGATAACAGACGTCGGCGGCCAGCGGCGGCCGATAGGCGCGGCGCTCGAGCAGCGCACCGAAGACATCGCAAATGGTTATGATGCGTACGGGGTCTGAGATCTCGCTTGCGCGCAGCCCGTGTGGATAGCCAGATCCATCTAGATATTCGTGGTGGTGGATCACGATATCGTGCAGCTCGCTGTTCAGTCCGGGCGAGGTCTCGAGTGCCTTGAGTTCATACTCGGGATGTTTGCGCATCACGGCCATCTCATCGCTGGTGAGGGACGAGGGCTTTTCGAGGATCGCAATCGGGATACGGGCCTTGCCGATATCGTGCAGCATGGCACCGAACGACAGCCGCAGTTGGTCGAACCGGGACAGCCCGAGGTGTGGGCGAAGGCCACTGCGATGCCGGTTACGATCAAGCAATGCTGATACGTCTGGCTGCGTGTTTCGCACGGTGTCGAGCCATGCTCCGAGGCCCTGCGCTTCCATTC
>CAWBRI010000007.1:0-346256 GCA_963791155.1 uncultured Pseudomonadota bacterium | reverse complement strand
GCCGGGCGGCCGCGCCCGCCTCCGCGCCACTTGAAAAGCGCGCCCCCAGGCCACATTGTGCCGCGATGGCATCCTTTTCCGACGATTATCTGCTGCGACCCGATCCGGCCGACCCGCGGCTGACCGAGCGCGTGCGCGGCATCGACCAGACCGGCGCGGCCGGTCGAGACCGCCGTGACGGTCGAGCGCGCGCTGACGATCTTCCTCAACGCGCAGGAGATCGTCACCGCGATGACGATCAACGACTATCCGGACTATCTGGCGCTCGGCTACCTGCTCAACCAGAACATGATCTCGCCCGACGACGTCATCAGCGGCGTCGACTACGACGAGGAGCTCGCGGTCGTGGTGGTGCGCACCGAGCGCGCCACCAACTACGAGCAGAAGCTCAAGAAGAAGGTGCAGACCTCCGGCTGCGCGCAGGGCACCGTGTTCGGCGACCTCATGGAGGTGATCGAGAACGCAAAGCTGCCGGCCGCGACGCTGCGCACCTCCTGGCTCTATGCGCTCGCCGCCAAGATCAACACCACGCCCTCGCTCTACCTCGAGGCGGGCGCGATCCACGGCTGCGTGCTCGCCGCGCAGGATCGCCCGCTGGTCTACATGGAGGACGTCGGCCGCCACAACGCGGTCGACAAGATCGCGGGCTGGATGTTCCGCCACCGGGTGCCGGCGCACGACAAGATCTTCTACACCACCGGGCGGCTCACCTCCGAGATGGTGATCAAGGCCGTGCGCATGGGCATCCCCATCGTGGTGTCGCGTTCGGGCTTCACCGCCTGGGGGGTCGAGCTCGCCCGCAAGGCGAACCTCACCTTGATCGGGCGCGCGCGCGGCAAGCGCTTCGTGGCGCTCGCCGGCCTGGACCGCATCGTGTTCGACCAGGACCTTTCCTACGTCGAAGAGGAAAGCGCGAAGCACCGGCGCAAGGCGGCGGTGCATGAGGAGTGAGTTGCTTGATCCCCTCCCCCGCTTGCATCCGAAATCGGACTTGTCCGATTTCGGCACTTTAAATCGGCCGAAGTCGGATAAATCCGACTTCGGTTGGAGGGGCGCGAGCGAAGCTCGCCGGGTGGGGGCGAGGCTTGCTCATGCGTGCGTGGCTTCCCCCTCCCCGCCCTCCCCCGTAAACGGGGGAGGGGGAAGAAGCGCATGACCACCTATCCCGCAACGCTCGGCCTCGTGCTCGCGGGCGGCCTGGCGCGCCGCATGGGCGGCGGCGACAAGGCGCTGCTGCGGATCGGGGAGGCGACCATCCTCGAGCGGGTGCTCGACCGGCTCACGCCGCAATGCGGCGGCGTCATCCTCAACCTCAATGGCGACCCGGCGCGCTTCGCCTTCACCGCATCTGCCCGTGGTGGCCGACGACGTGCCGGGTTTCGCCGGGCCGCTGGCGGGCATCCTGGCGGGCCTCGATTGGGCGGCCGTCCACGCGCCGGGCATCGCCTGGGTCGCGAGCGTGCCGGGCGACTGCCCGTTCCTGCCGCGCGACATGGTGGCGCGCCTGCACGCGGCCCGCGCCGCCGAGCGCCAGCCGCTCGCCTGCGCGCGCTCGGGCGAATGGCGCCATCCGGTGGTCGGGCTCTGGCCGGTCGCGCTGCGGGCCGATCTGCGCCACGCGTTGATCGCGGAAGACCTGCGCAAGATCGAGGTGTGGACCGGCCGCCACGGCGTCGCCATCGCGGACTGGCCGACGGCGCCGGTCGACCCGTTCTTCAACGTCAACACGCCCGAGGATGCGGCCGAGGCCGGACGTATTGCGTCGCAATACAGGAATGCCTGAACGGGGACACGTGAACAGGGACGCGTGAACCGGGACGCGCGGACGGGGACGCGCGGCTGCGACGATCGGCCGGTTGAACCCCACACCCCCGGCGTCCCATGTGGTATAAGGTTCTCGGCACCAGGGTTCCGGGAGGCAAACACATGCGCATCTTCATCACCGCCTGCATCGCGGCCGCCGTCATCGCGGTTCTGGCCGCGCTCGCGCTCGACACCATCCAGCGGCCGGCCGACGTCGCGTTCACGACCAACGCCGTGCGGATTTGATCGGCACGGCCTCGCATTCCGTCATGGCCGGGAATAGCCGTTCGAAGAACGGCGTCATTGCGAGGAGCCGTAGGCGACGAAGCAATCCCGGCAAGGCGCACGGAGTAAGCGAAGAGAGATTGCTTCGCTTCGCTCGCAATGACGAATAACAATCTCCGTCGTCATTGCGAGGAGCCGTAGGCGACGAAGCAATCCCGGTCAGGCAGGCACAAGCGAAACGAGATTGCTTCGCTGCGCTCGCAATGACAGATAACAATCTCCGTCGTCATTGCGAGGAGCGCGCAGCGCGACGAAGCAATCCCGGTCAGGCAGACACAAGCGAAACAAGATTGCTTCGCTTCGCTCGCAATGACAAATAACAATCTCCGTCGTCATTGCGAGGAGCGCGCAGCGCAACGAAGCAATCCACGCCACCGTCTCATGCGCGGCCGGAGATTCGTCGCTTCGCTCGCAATGACGGCGTCGTGCCTCGTCTAATCCGCGAGCGCCGCGTAGGAGAGGAATCCGACGGTCGCGCCCGGCTCGACCGTCGTGGTGCTTTCGCCGAGCTCGACCAGGCCCGCGGTCTCGGTCAGCGACGTGATCACGCCGGCCCCCTCCTGGGCGAATTTCACCGCCTCGACCCAGCCGTCGGCGCCCGTCCGCAGGGCGACGCGGACATATTCGCGCCGCCCGCTTTTCTTGGCGTAGGAGAACGCCGCCCGCACCGGCAGCGCCACCGGCGGCGCCACCACGGCGCCGGCCAGCCGCAGCAGCAACGGCCGCACCACCCGCACGAAGGTGACGAACACCGCCGCCGGATTGCCCGGCAGCCCGGCAAACGCCGCGCCGGTCCCCGGCGTCGGTCCCGGAATGACCCCCATGGCGACCGGCCGCCCCGGCTTGATGGCGACGCGCCAGAACACCAGCCGGCCGATCTGCTCGACCGCGGCGCGCACATGGTCGGCCTCGCCGGTCGACACGCCGCCCGAGGTGAGCACCAGGTCGTGACCGACGCGCGGCCTGGGCCAGGGCGGCGGCCAGAATCGCGGGATCGTCCCGCAGGATGCCGAGGTCGGTGACCTCGGCGCCGAGCTTTTGCAGCAGGCCCGCCAGCAGATAGCGGTTGGCGTCGTAGATCGCGCTCGCGGCGCGCGGCGCGCCGGGCTCGACGATCTCGTCGCCGGTGGAGAACAACGCCACCCGGATTCGCCGCCGCACCGGCAGCGCCGCCAGCCCGACCGCGGCCGCCAGCGCGAGGTCGCGCGCCGCGAGCGGACGCCCGGCCGGCAGCGCGACGGCGCCTGCTTTCACGTCCTCGCCGGCCAGACGCCGGTTCGCGCCGGCCTCGAGCCCGGGCGGCAGGATCACGGCGCCGCCCTCGAGGCGGCAATCCTCCTGCATGAAAACCGTGTCGGCGCCCGGCGGCATCGGCGCGCCCGTGAAGATGCGGATCGCCTCCCCGGCAGGCCAGCGGCCGCGCCGCCGCGGCGCCCGCCGTCACGCGATCGACGACACGCAGCCGCGTCTCTGTTGCGCCCATGAGGTCGCGATGGCGCACCGCGTAGCCGTCGACCGCCGAATTGTCGAACGGCGGCAGATCGAGGCCGGCCACGATATCGCGCGCGAGCACGCGGCCGAGCGCCTCGCGCAAGCCCACGTCCTCGATCTGCGCGACCGGCGCAATGCGTTCCGCGATCAGCCGCTCCATCTCGGCGATCGGCAGCAGCGGGCCCGCAAAAGCGAAGCAGTCGTCGGTGAGCTGCGCCATCACGCGCTCCGGTCGCTGCCCGCCGGCGGCGCGAAGGCGGCCGCACGCGCGAGCAGGATATCGATGATCGCGCCGGTGTCGTCGAGGTCGACGCGCGGCACCTTCGCGTGCGGCAGCGGCACGTCGGAGGCGATCGCCACCACATGGGGATCGTCCGGATGGATCAGCGGCTTGCCGACGCCGGCGCGAAAGACCTCGAGCTTGGGATGCGGGTCGCGCTTGTAGCCCTCGATGATCACGAGGTCGACCGGCGCGAGCTTGGCCAAGAGCTCGAGCAGCCGCGGCTCGCCCTCGTCGCGCAGCTCGTGCATCAGCGCGAACCGCCGGTCGGACGCGACCAGCACCTCGGTGGCGCCGGCCATGCGGTGCTCATAGGAATCCTTGCCCGGCCGGTCGATGTCGAAGCCGTGATGCGCGTGCTTGACGGTCGAGACCCTGAGGCCGCGCGCGAGGATGCCCGGGATGAGCTTGGCGATGAGCGTCGTTTTTCCGGCGCCGCTCCAGCCGGCGAGTCCGATGATGCGCATGGCCCCTTATAGCAAAACGCCCGGCGCAACCGCGCCGGGCGAATTCACGATTGGGGGAAACCGGACGATCGGCCTACTCCGCCGGGCTGGCGGCGGCGCGGCGCGGCGCCATCGCGTCGCGCTCCTTGGCGGCCTCCTGCTCGACCCACAGGCTGTGGTGCTGCTTGGCCCAGTTGAGGTCGACCTCGCCGGTCCCCATGGCCTCGAACGCACCCTCCATGCCGATGGTGCCGATATAGATGTGCGCCAGCATGGCGGCGACGAACAGCACCGCCACGATACCGTGGAGGGTCTGCGCAAGCTGCATGCCGGCGATGTCGGTGAGGTAGAACGGGAACATCATCAGGTAGCCGGTCGCCGCCACCAGGCCGCCGCCCAGCACCACGATCCAGTAGATCATCTTCTGGCCGGCGTTGAAGTGGCCGGCCGGCGGATCCTTGTCGCCGACGATGCCGCCGCCTCCCTTCAGCCATTCGAGGTCGATTCCTGCTGGGCAGGTTCCACGCGATCCACATCAGCAGGATCATGACCACGCCGAGCGTGAACGGGAAGCTCAGGAAATTGTGCGCATACTTCGCCCATTGCGACCAGTTGGCGAAGGCCTCGGGGCCGATCAGGGGCAGCAGCAGCCGCTTGCCGAACGTGATGTTGAGGCCCGACAGCGCCGAGGATGATGAAGCAGGTCGCCGTCATCCAGTGGACGAAGCGCTCGAGCGCGTTGAACCGCACGATGGTGCGGCCCGACCGTCCGCCCTTGATCCGCACCATGCCGCGCATCAGATAGAACAGCACCAGCAGCGGCCAGGATGCCGAGGATGGCGATGGCGCCGATCCACGGCAGCGTGACCTCGTGGAACTGGCGCCAGTCGCGGCCGGCGGGCTGTTCCAGGTTGTACGATTTGGCGTCCGGAATGCGTGCCGCGCCCGCTGATGATGCGCATCTGCTCCAGCAGCTGATCTTCCTTGACCGAGCTCGCGGTCGGATTGACCGAGTTCGGCTGCTGGGCGCCCGCGGGCGTCGACCAGCACCGGCAGAGCGAGCAGCGCCACCAGCGCAAACACGAGGCGGCAGGTCTTGAGGCAAGTCACGAGAAGCGTCGGCATGTCTGCTCCCCTTGGGTTGTGTCCGGTCCGTGGAACCGGGCGGTTGGTCGGGACGAAGGGCGGCCGCGCGGCGCGGTCGCCGTCCGGGCGTGCATCAGGAGGCGATCGTCTCGCGGTAGGCGGTCTTCCAGCCCCAGGCACCCGAGCCGTAGCCGCGCTTGACCACCCGCTCCTTGTAGATCTGCGCGATGATGTCGCCGTCGCCGGCGAGCAGCGACTTGGTCGAGCACATCTCGGCGCACAGCGGCAGCTTGCCTTCGGCGAGCCGGTTCGAGCCGTACTTCTCGTATTCTTCCTTGGAGTTGTCGGCTTCCGGGCCGCCGGCGCAATAGGTGCACTTGTCCATCTTGCCGCGCGAGCCGAAATTGCCGACCTTGGGATATTGCGGCGCGCCGAACGGGCACGCGTAGAAGCAATAGCCGCAGCCGATGCAGAGGTCCTTGGAGTGCAGCACGACCGCGTCGGCGGTGGTGTAGAAGCAGTTGATCGGGCAGACCGCCTGCGCAGGGCGCGTCGGTGCAGTGCATGCAGGCCATCGAGATCGAGCGCTCGCCCGGACGTGCCGTCATTGATGGTGACGACGCGCCGGCGGTTGATGCCCCACGGCACCTCGTGCTCGTTCTTGCAGGCGGTGACGCAGGCGTTGCACTCGATGCAACGATCGGCGTCGCAGAGGAATTTCATTCGAGCCATGGTCCCGCCTCCTTACGCCGCCGTGATCTGGCAGAGCGTAGCCTTTGGTTCCTGCATGCCGGTCACCGGATCGTAGCCGTAGGTCGTGAGCGTGTTCACGCTCTCGCCGAGCACGATCGGATCCGAGCCCTTGGGGTATTTGCTGCGCTGGTCGACGCCCTGGAACCAGCCGGCGAAGTGGAACGGCATCCAGGTGACGCCCTTGCCGACGCGTTCGGTGACCAGCGCCTTGACGCTTGGCCTTGGACTGGTTCTCGGCGCCGTAGACCCAGACCCAGGCGCCGTCCTTGATGCCGCGCTCGGCCGCGTCCGCCGGATTGATCTCGACGAACATGTCCTGCTGCAGCTCGGCCAGCCACTTGTTCGAGCGCGTCTCCTCGCCGCCGCCCTCGTACTCGACCAGCCGGCCGGAGGTGAGGATGAGCGGGAACTCCTTGGCGATCCCCTTGTCGACCGCCGCCTTCTGCACGTCGAAGCCGACATTGGGCATGCGGAACTGGCGCGCATTCGGCAGGGTCGGATACTTGGCGACGAGATCCGGCCGCGGCGTGTAGATCGGCTCGCGGTGGACCGGGATCGGCGTCGGGCAAGCCCGAACGCATTGGCGCGCGCCTTGCCGTTGCCGTAGTGCATCACGCCGTGCTCGAGGCAGACGCGCTGGATGCCGCCGGACAGATCGATCGACCACGAGATCGCCGTCCGGATTGGCGCCGCCGATCTTCTCGATGGTGGCCCGCTCGGTCTCGCTGAGATCCTTGTCCCAGCCGAGCTTCTTGAGCACCCCGTAGTTGAACTCGGGATAGCCGTCCTTGATCTCGGAGCCGAGCGAGTAGGAACCCTCGGCGAGCAGGCTGACGCCCTCGCGCTCCACGCCGAAGCGGGCGCGGAACGTGCCGCCGCCGTCCTTCACGTGAAGGTTGGTGTTGTAGAGCGTGTGGGTGCCGGGATGCTTGATCTCCGGCGTGCCCCAGCACGGCCACGGCAGGCCGTAATAGTCGCCCTTGGCGGGACCGTCGCTCGCCCGCAGCGTGACGAGATCGAAGTCCTTCTGGTTGCGCCATGTGGATCTTGAGACGCTCCGGCGACTGGCCGCAATAGCCGGTCGACCAGCCGCCGCGGTTGATCTCGCGCAGAATGTCCTCGGCGACCGGCAGGTTGTTCTCGACCTTGATGTTCTTGAACATCCGGTCGGCGAAGCCGAGCTTCTTCGCCAGCAGATACATGACCTCGTTGTCGTCCTTCGCCTCGAAGATCGGCTTGACGACCTGCTCGCCCCACTGCAGCGAGCGGTTCGACGCGGTGCGCGAGCCGTTGGTCTCGTAGCTGGTGGCGATCGGCAGCAGGTAGGTGTCGTCCTTGCGCTCGGAGAGCACCGCCCAGGTGGTCGGCACCGGATCGGCCACGACCAGAAGATCGAGCTTCTCGATGCCCTTGGCGGCGTCCGGCATGCGGGTGACGGTGTTGCCGCCGTGGCCCATGACGAACATGGCCTTGAGATTGTCCTTCTGGGCGACCTGGTCCTTCGGGCAGCAGGGTCGCGTCGAACCAGCGGGTCGAGGGAATGCCCGGCGTCTCCATCATCTTGACGGGCTTGCCGTCGGCGCCGGTCGCGACCTCGAAGCGCGACGCCAGCCAGTCGTACTCGACCTCCCAGACCCGGCACCAGTGCTTCCAGGCGCCTTCGACCAGGCCGTAATAGAGCGGCAGCGTCACGATATCGAGGCCGAGATCGGTCGCGCCCTGCACGTTGGTGTGGCCGCGGAAGATGTTGGCGCCGGTGCCGAACTTGCCGACATTGCCGGTCGCCAGCAGCGCGATGCAGAACGCGCGCACGTTGGCGGTGCCGACCGTGTGCTGGGTCGCGCCCATGCACCAGATCAGCGTCGCCGGCTTCTCGGTCGCGAACATCTTGGCGACGCGCTTGAGCTGCTCGCCCGGCACGCCGGTGACGCGCTCGACCTCGTCGGGCGTCCACTTCGCGACTTCCTTGCGGATGTCGTCCATGCCGTAGACGCGCTGCTTGATGAACTCCTTGTCCTCCCAGCCGTTCTGGAAGATGTGCCAGAGCATGCCGCAGATGACCGGGATGTCGGTGCCGGGGCGGATGCGGACATATTCGGTCGCATGCGCGGCGGTGCGCGTCAGGCGCGGATCGATGACGATCATGTTGGCGCGGTTGAGCTCCTTGCCGGCCAGCACGTGCTGCAGCGACACCGGATGCGCCTCGGCCGGATTGCCGCCCATGATGATCATGGTCTTGGCGTTGCGGATGTCGTTGTAGCTGTTGGTCATCGCGCCGTAGCCCCAGGTATTGGCCACGCCGGCGACGGTGGTCGAATGGCAGATGCGCGCCTGGTGATCGGAGTTGTTGGTGCCCCAGAACGCCGCGAACTTGCGATTGAGATAGGCGCCTTCGTTGGTGAACTTGGCCGAGCCCAGCCAGTAGACCGAATCCGGGCCCGACTTGCCGCGGATCGCCATCAGCTTGTCGCCGATCTCGTTGATGGCCTGATCCCACGAGATCCTGTTCCACTGGCCGTTCACCAGCTTCATCGGATATTTCAGCCGGCGGTCGCCCTGCGCGACCTCGCGCGTCGCCGCGCCCTTGGCGCAATGCGAGCCGCGATTGATCGGGCTGTCCCAGCCCGGCTCCTGGCCGACCCAGACGCCGTTCTGCACCTCGGCGATGACGGTGCAGCCGACCGAGCAATGGGTGCACATGTTCTTGCGGATGGTCGGTCGCGGCCGCGGCATTGGAAACGCGGCTTGCGCCTTGCGCACGCCCGCGAGCGGCAGCGTGCCGAGCGCGGCGAGGCCGCCGGCCGCCAGCCCGGAGCGGCGCAGGAAGGTACGGCGATCGAGGCCGCCGTTCTGGTTCTCGGCCAATGCGGCGGCGAGCGTGCCGCGGCGGGCCTGACGTTCGGTTCGCTTGATCAGCACGGCGTGCCTCCTCAGCTCGGATACCGGTTGACCCGGTAGAAAGTCTTGACGTGATCGGTTTCCTTGTAGCGGGCCTTGCGCTTCTCATCGTTGCTTTCGGTGTCCGCCCTCGCCTCGTGGCCGAGCGGCGCCGCAACGGCCGCGGCGCCCGCGCCGGCGCCGAGCACGCGAAGGAAGTCACGCCGGCCGACCTCGCGACCGCCCGCGGTCGCCTTGTCGTGTTGTTTCATGGCCGCATCCTCCTGGGTTTCGCTCGTGGGGCCGCCGTCACGACGGCAACGCGAAAGCTTCGGTCTCGATGTTAATAAACACCTGGCCGAGCGTTCCTATTCGCCGGTAAAAATCCGCTTCTTCGGCGCGCTCCAGATCGGCGAAGAACCGGCCGATCCACGGCGCGAGATGCTTCTCGAACAGCGCGCGGTCGGCCCCGGCCGGCGCCGGGAATTTTCCGCCGACGATGCCGGCCATGATCTCGCACAGGATCGCGGCGTGATCCTCGGGCTCGCAGTTGCGCTCGGCGCGCGCGATGCCGAGCCGGTCGAGGTCCTCGCGCAGCCGGGCCAGCGGCCGCTCGTACAGAAAGCCGCTGAGGTAGTACGAGCCGTAGGGCATCAGCTCGCCGCGACCGAGCCCGATGAAAAGGTTGAAAAATTCGCGCTCGGCGCGCTCCGCCGTGGTGGCGGCGGCGGCCTCGGCGAGCGCCCCATGGGCAAGCCCGAGCGGGCTCGGGTCGGCGCGCAGCCCCGCCAGCCGCTCGAGCAATTCCGCGTCGGGCGCGCGCGCCAGCAGAACCGAGAGCAGCGCGTATTCGGCGGCGCGCGCCGCGTCGACGTCGTCGATCGCGGCCGCCGGCTGCTCGCCGTAGAGGTCGGGCCGCAGGACGGTGCGCGTGATGCCGGTCGCGGCCTCGACCGACACGACCCGGTCGGCCGGAACGCGCGCCCAGTTGGAGACCGAAGGTTGCGAAATGCCGATTTTCTGCGCGAGCGCGCCCACGCCGCCCGCCGCCTTGATCGCCTCCTCCAGGCCCGCATCACGCATTGCGCGCTCTATTTTCACTTCTAATTTTTCTTAGTAAAAAAGTAGCCCCGTGTACGCGGCGTGGGTCAATAGTCGGAGGCTATCGGGCGCCTTAAACAAAAGTTGATGGCACGTGAGCTACTTGGGCAAAGCCCCACCATGCGCTCGGCGAGTCGGCTCGTCTGACGCAAAACCGTCCGACATCATCTTTGTGCGCTGCAGCATTTTGTATCGCTGCATTGCACATCATGCGCGGCGGCGCCGCGAGCGCGGGCGGCTCGTCCGCGGCGGCGGCGATCTCACCCGGGTTGCGTTCGGTTCGGGCGACGCGGGCGCTATGGATTTGCCGCCGGGAGCCGTGTCTGGAGAATTTTCTGCGCCGGCGAGCGCGGACGCCGCGGAGCCGTCCGGCTCCTCTCCCATGGCGCGCGCGACCAGCCGGCGCACATCGTCGAGCGGGCCGAGCGGGCCGAACCCCGGCATCGCGTCCGGCGCGGTGAAGTCCCACTGGTTCTCGGCGATGCCCACGAAGTCGCGAATCTTCGGATCGGCGACCCACGCGCGGCGAAGGGCCGCACGGGTCAATTCGGCCGGAACCCCCGGCGCCAGAAACCCGCGGATGTCGGTCGTGGCGGTGATCGAATTCGATCGGCGGCAATGCGGAGAGATCGACGGCCGCCTCCGGGGCGCTCGCCGGCGCGGACGGTTCGACGCCGTCGGCGGGCGGCGCGGCGCGCCCCGAGTCCGGGCCCGGTTCGCGCGGCTCCTCGGGTGCGGCAGCCTCCGGCGCCTCGCCGGCCTCATGTTTGAGCCGCGTCCAGCGCGACAGAAATCCTTCGGGCTCGCTCATGAGTCCTCGTCCTTGCGGACCGGGCGGCCGCGCGCAAACGCTTCCGGGTCGGCGCGCTTCTGCTTGCGCTTGTAGAACGCCTGCTCGACATGGTGCTCGGCGACGAAAGCTTCAATCATCGCCCGGATCGGTTCGGGCATCGGAACCGGCTCGACCAGATCGGTTCCGCTTTCGGTGAACGCCTCGCCCTCGCTCGGATCGGCGGTGACGGCCACGATCTGGTAGGGCGGCTCGGCGCCGGTCGGACGCAGCACCACCCAAAGGCCGGGACTGCCGGAAGCGAGATTGTCGCGGTATTGCGCGGTGTCGGTCCGATACAAGCCGACCTCGGCGGGGCCCGCGTAAAATCGAGTGGCCTCGTCATCGCGTTCGAGCGCCGTCCAGGGCGGCGCGTCCGGCACGCCCGGAAGTGCGGCGACCGGCCGCCACACATGGTCGACCCACTGGCTCTTGGCCTTGCGCCGCTCGACCACGACGCCGACCACGGCCTTGGCGAGCGGCCCTGCCCGGCTCATGACACGGCTTCCTGGTGCCTGACCGGCAGGCCGGTCACCAGATTCTGCGGCTTCACGCGCAACACCTTGTCCGCCGTCATGGCCATGATCAAATAGACCGGCTCGCCCGCGACTTTTTCCACGACCGCGCTTCGGTCGCGGAACCTCAAGCGAAACAGCCCCACCACCTGGGCCCGGGTCGCCGCGTCGAGCTCCTCGGACCGCCACAGCGTGTCGCCGATCCGCGTGCTTTCGGCGTCGAGCCCGACATACCAGCTCAATGGCGCCTCGCGCAGCTCGACCAGCGGCTCGACGTCGGCCTCGACCCCCAGGAGGTGGCGCACCCAGCGCGCGATCACCTGCGCGAGCGCGGCGAGCCCGCGCCGCCCGGCGGTCAGATCGAGCGCCATGTCGTAGGCGTCGCTGCGCTCGACATACGCCTCCGCGTTGGCGTCGACCAGCACGTCGATCGCGGCGGATTTTTCCAGGCCGAGCATCGACACCAAGGGCGACACCGGCGCCGGATTGCTGCCGGCGATGCGCTCCTCGTCGGCGGCGAGCAGCGCGCCCTCGTGCAGCGTGACCCGCTGCGGACGGAAGAACAGCTCGGCGGCACGCAGCACATAGGCGTCGTCGCAGCCGTCGAGGATATTGCGCAGGATCACGTGCACGAGCTGGTTGATGAAGAGCGGCGGCATGCGGCCGGCGCCGCGGCGCGCCAGCGCCAGATAGGCGGCTTCCAGGGTGGGGTGCGCGAGCAGGTGGTCGCGGAAACCGATCATCAGCTCCCAGTTCTCGCGTGCGTCGGCGTCGGCGATCGCCGCGATGTCGTCCGCTCCGACCGGCCGGCGCGGATCGGCGAGCAGCGCCGCGTGCAGCGTCTTCTCCACCACGCAAGCGTCGGGCGGCGGCGCCAATTCGGGGCGCGCCAGGTAGGCCTTGAGAAACTCGTCGGTCGCCACGAGCCCGCCGCCGGCGTCGCGATCGAGCAGATGATGCCCGCAGGAGAGCCAGAAATCCTTCATTTGCGGCGCCCGGGAGCGAAACGCGCGAGGGCCTCGTCGTGTCTATTGTTGAGTGGCAAGCTCATGTCCTACGATCGCTCCACGCGCCGGCGTCTCGGGGAACTCCGTCCGCCATCCTGGGTGTCAACTATACCACGGCGCCGCAACGATCCGGGGAGCCATCATGTCGACCATACGGGCCCGGGCCGCGCGCAATGCGGCGATCGCGGTCGCCCTGGGGGCGGTCTTCGGGGCGGGCCTTGGCGTTGCGGCGCGCGGCGAGCCCGCGCAGTCCTATCCGTCCAAGCCGATCCATCTCGTGGTCCCGTTCGCGCCCGGCGGCATCACCGACATCCTGGCCCGCGCGCTCGCGCAACGGCTCGCCGAGACCTGGGGCCAGCAGGTCGTGGTCGAGAACCGCCCGGGCGCCAACAGCCAGGTCGGGGCCGAATTCGTCGCACGCTCGGCGCCCGACGGCTACACCCTCATGGTGAGCGCGGACACGACCTTCGTCATGAATCCGCACCTCTACGGCAAGCTCGCCTACGATGCCCTCGCCGACTTCGTCCCGGTCACCGGCCTCGGCATCAGCCCGCAGGCCCTGGTGGTGCACCCGTCGGTGCCGGCGCGCACGGTGAGCGAGCTCATCGGGCTCGCGCGCACGAAGCCGGGCGAGCTCAACTACGGGACCTTCGGCATCGGCTCGAGCGGGCACCTGAACATCGAGCTGTTGCAGACCATGACGGGCACCAGGTTCACGGCCGTGCACTACAAGGGCGCGGCGCCCGCGCTGACCGACCTGATCGGCGGCCATATCCAGATGATGATCGTCAGCATCGGCCTGGTGACGCAGCCGTGGCAGGCCGGCCAGCTCACGGTGCTGGGCTTCGGCAGCGCCACGCGCATCGTCCAGTTTCCCGCCGTGCCGACGATCGCCGAGAGCGGACTTGCGGGCTACGAGGCGGCGTCGTGGTATGGGCTCGCCGCCCCGGCCGGCACGCCGCGCGAGATCGTCGACAAGCTGAGCGCCGAGACGCAACGCATTTTCGCCGAACCGGCGTTCCGGGAAAAATTCCTGGCGCCGAGCATGATCTTCTCGATCGCCGGATCGCCCGAGCAATTCGCCGAGCGCATCCGCATCGACCATGCGAAGTGGGGCAAGGTGATCAAAGACGCGAACGTGAAGGTGGAGTGAGCGTAACCCTCTCCATCGTCATTGCGAGGCGCCCGAAGGGCGACGAAGCAATCCCGGTCACGCAGGCACAAGCGAAACGAGATTGCTTCGCGGAGCCTGTCCTTGGGCTTGCCGAAGGCAAGACCCGAGGGCTCGCAATGACGCGGGAGGCAACGTGAAGGTGGAGTGAGCGTAACACTCTCCGTCGTCATTGCGAGGCGCCCGAAGGGCGACGAAGCAATCCCGGTCACGCAGGCACAAGCGAAACGAGATTGCTTCGCTTCGCTCGCAATGACGCGGACGGCAACCTGTTATTTCTTCTCCTCGCCGCCCCGCGCCAGTGCGGCGAGATCGACCTCTTCGTCCGGCTCCGTGTCGCCCTCGACCTCGAGAAACGAGAAGGCGCGCAGCGGCTTGGCGCCCTGGCGCGGGCGCAGCGAGCGGAAGGCTTCGCGGATCTCGCCGTCCTGGTGGGTGCGGTGGACCGCGATCAGGGTGTCGGCCGCATGGCTGCACAGCGAGGACGCGAACGCGATCTCCTCCTCGGCCGCCGCGCGCGCCTCCGCCATGCCGGGCGCGCCGACATGCGCGACCAGCCGCCTGGCCAAGAGCTCGACCGCGGCGACGCGATCGTGCTCGCCCGCCTCGACGATCTGGGCGAGCGTCGACCAGCCGAGCGACTCGATCCCGAGCAGCCCGGCGCGAAACGCCGCGCGCGCCTTGCCGGCGAGCGCCGCCGGATCGGCGTGAGCGAACATGAAGGCGCCCGACACCGCCCATTCGCCCGGCTCGGCCGCCTTGTCGAACACGAAAGTGTCGGACGGATCGAGCCGGATGGTGCGCAACAGCTTCACTCGTGTCCCGATTCCGAAGTTCGCAAAGAAATCGCGGCGCCCTCTGATGCGAACTTCGGAATCAAAGGGACACGAGCAAGTCTATTAATTCCAGTGCCGCTTTTGAACCCGAAGTTCGCAAACGTGCTTGCCGCGGATGTCGTGCGAACTTCGGGTTCGCGGCACTAGCGCGGCCCCCCGGTCTTCGGGTCGAGCCAGGACGGATCGGCCAGGGCCGGCACCAGAGGGAGGCGCTCGACCCCGGGGTTTCCCATGCGGCGCACCAGAAGATCGCCGTTGTCGTCGATGTCGCGGCGCACGCCTTTCTCGACCGCCAGCCGCGCCAGGTAGCTTTTCGCCACCTCGCCGAAACCCTTCTCGTGCCAGGCGTCGAGTCGCCACCATGAGATGGCGGGCGAAGCTCTCGACCAGCCGGCCCGAGCCGGCGTCGTCGAAGCCTTCCTCGTCCAGCGCGGCGGTGAGCGGATGCAGGCCCGGCTCTTCCTCGCCCATCGCGACGGTACGGATCATGGCGCCGAACACCAGCCAGTCCGGCGGCTCGTCCTCCGGCGCCCCCGCCGGCCAGGCCAGGCGGGCGCCGCCGACCAGGCCCGCGTCGACGTGGACCGTGTCCGGCCAGACGAGTTCGATCGGCTTCTCGGGCGGCGCATGGACCGAGAGCGCGTCGGCGAGCGCCACGCAGCCGGCGTAAAAGGCGCGCCGCGCGGTGCGCAGCGGCTCGTCGGGCTCGAGCACCACGGCGAACTCGGCGAGATCGAACCGGCCCACATAGACCAGCGTGCCGGCGCCCTCCTGGGCGGCGATCGCGGTCGCATGCGCGAAGGCGTCGCCGACCTCACGCAGGGTCACGAGGCGATAGAGCGGCGGCAGATCGAGGGCCGCGCGGGAGGCCGGGCGTGTGATTGGCATTTCCTCGCCGGAACGACTAGTTTCGCCCTCAGGTATAGCCTGTCCGGGCCGGCTCGCCAGCGCGATTGTGGCCGGCCCGCCACGTTGGTTGAGCGCAAGGAAACGCATGGCCGAAGATCGCATCGTTCTGTTGTGCTCGTGCGAGGACACGATGCCGCTCGACGCCGGAGCGGTGCGCAAGGCCTGCCGCGGCGCCGAGGTTGACGAGCGGACGCCAGCTCTGCCGCGCCGAGCTCGCGCGTTTTCGCGCCGCGGTCGCGACCCGCAAGCCCGTCACCGTCGCCTGCACCCAGGAGGCGCCGCTGTTCGCCGAGGTCGCCGGCGAGGCGGCGGCCGGACTTGCTGTTCGCCAATATCCGCGAGACCGCGGGCTGGTCGAAGGATGCCGGCGCCGCCGGCCCGAAGATGGCGGCGCTGGTCGCGGCGGCGGCCGAGCCGATGCCGGCGACCGCCTTCGTGACGCTCAACAGCGAGGGCGTGATCCTGGTCTATGGCCGCGACGAGCAGGCGATCGAGGCGGCCAAACTGCTCGAGGCGCATCTCGACGTCACCGTGCTGCTCACGCGGCCCGCCGGCGTCACGCCGCCGCGGGTCACCGAGTTTCCCGTGGTCAAAGGCACGATCCGCTCCGCGACCGGGCATCTCGGCGCGTTCGAGCTCGTGGTCGACGACTATGCGGCGCCGGCGCCGTCCTCGCGCGGCGCGCTCGCGTTCGGTGCGGCGCGCGACGACGCGGCGTCGCGCTGCGACATCGTGCTCGACTGTCGGGCGGCCCGCCGCTGTTTCCGGCGCCCGATCTGCGCGACGGCTATCTGCGCGCCGATCCCGGCGATCCGGCCGCGGTGCTGCGCGCGGTGCTCGGCGGCGCGCGACCTGGTCGGCACGTTCGACAAGCCGCGCTACGTCACGTTCACCGAGCATCTGTGCGCGCATTCGCGCTCGCACATCGTCGGCTGCACCCGCTGCCTCGACCTCTGCCCGACCGGGGCGATCGCGCCGGCCGGCGATCACGTCGCGATCGACGCCGCGGTCTGCGCCGGCTGCGGCCAGTGCGCCGCGGTCTGCCCGACCGGCGCCGCAGCCTACGCGCTGCCGCCGGCCGACGCGCTGATGCGCAAGCTGCGCACGCTGCTCGCCGCCTATCGCGAGGCGGGCGGCGACCATCCGATCGTGCTGATGCACGACGACGACGCACGGCAGCGCGCTGATCGACGCGCTGGCGCGCCACGGCGACGGCCTGCCCGCCAACGTGCTGCCGCTCGCTGGTCAACGAGGTGACGCAGGTCGGCATCGAGACGATCGCGGCGGCGTTCGCCTATGGGGCGTCGGCGCTGCGCTTCCTGCTGCGCGCGCGCCCGCGCCACGACGTCGCCGGCCTCACGCGAACGATCGCGCTGGCCGAGCCGATTCTCGCGGGCCTCGGCTTCGGCGCCGGCCGTGTCGCCACCATCGAGACCGACGATCCGGACGCGCTCGGCGTAGCCACTGCGGGCGATCGCGCCCGCGGCCCCCGGCCCGCGCGTCGGCGACGTTCTCCGCCGTCGGGACCAAGCGCGACGTGCTGCGCCTCGCGCTGCGCGAACTGCACGCGCGCGGCGCCGGCGCCGGTCGATGTCGTGGCGCTGCCGGCCGGCGCGCCGTTCGGCGCCGTCGTGATCGACACGCAGGGCTGCACGCTCTGCCTCGCCTGCGTGTCCGCCTGCCCGACCGGCGCGCTGAGCGACAATCCCGAGCAGCCGATGCTGCGCTTCTCCGAGGACGCCTGCGTGCAATGCGGGCTGTGCAAGGCGACCTGCCCCGAGAAGGTGATCACGCTCGCGCCGCAGATCGACTTCCGCGCCGCGACCGCCGCGGCGCGCATGCTCAAGCAGGAAGAGCCGTTCCGCTGCATCCGCTGCGACAAGCCGTTCGGCGTCAAGAGCACGATCGAGCGCGTCGCCGCCAAGCTCGAGGGCCGGCACTGGATGTTCAAGGGCCAGGCCGCCCGCCTCGACGTGCTCAAGATGTGCGAGAACTGCCGCGTCGCCGCGGTGAGCGAGCAGGACTTCGACCCCTACGGCGCCCCGCGCCCCAACGTGCGCACGACCGAGGATTACCTGCGCGAGCGGGAGGAGAAGGAGAAGACGTGAGGCATCAAGGGGCGCACGGTGCGTAACTCTGCATTGTCATGCTCCGCGCAAGCGGAGCATCCAGTACGCCGTGACGTTGCGGTGGAGGCACGGTGCCATATTTTGACACCACTGTGATTACTGGATTGCCCGCTGTCGCGGGCAATGACGGAAGGGTTCACTTCTTCGTCACTCTTTCCAAAAATTGCACCAGCGCGGCGCGATCCTCGGGGGCGCCGATCTTCTGCTCGGGCATCTTGGTGCCCGGCGTGTAGGTCATGGGCCCGACCTCGAACAGCTTCGCCACCGTCTCGGGCGTCCACACGATGTCGAGCCGCTTGAGCGCCTCGGAGAACCGGTAGCCCGGCAGGGTCGCGATCCGGCGGCCGAAAATGCCGGCCAGCGTCGGGCCGGCGCGATTGCTGTCGCCGGCATGGAGCGTGTGGCAGGCCACGCAGGCGCGGAAGACCTCCGCGCCGCGATCGCCCGCATAGGGCGCGAGCGTGTCCTCGGGCCCGCCGGCCGCCAGCGAGCCGATTTGATCGCCGGTCACCGCATCCCAGCGCCGGATCGTGCGGTCGGCGCCGCCGGTCAACAGCGTGCGATTGTCGGGCAGGAAGGTCGCCGACCACACCGGCAGGCCGGGACCGACCAGCGTGCGCGCGACCTTGCGGGCATTGCGCTCGATGATCGCGACCGAGCCGCGAATGGCCGCCGCCGCCACCAGCGCGCCGTCGCGCGAGAGCGCGATCGCGATGATCGGGGTCTCGGACGCCGCGACCTCGTCGCGCAGCTCGCCGGACGGGGACAGGAAGTAGATCTTGCCGTCGGCGCCGCCGGTGACGATCTCGCCGTCGGGCGCGACCGCGACAGCGTTGAGCGGCGTCGGCAGGGTCGCGATGGTCGGGGCGCCGCCCGCGAGCGGCCAGATGCGCAAGGTGAGGTCGTAGCCCGCGCTCACGACCGCGCGGCCGTCGGGCGTGAACGCGACCCCATTGACGTTCTGCTGATGGCCGTCGAGCACGCGCGGGCTTTCGCCGTCGAGCCCCCACAGCCGCACCGTATGATCCCACGACGCGGAGGCGAGCATCGCGCCGTCGGGCGAGGCCGCAAGCGCGACCACCGGCGCCTCGTGGCCTTCGAGCACCCTGCCGGGCCGATCGGCGCCCGGCGCCCACAACGCGATGCGGCGGTCCTCGCCGGCGGTCGCGACGCGGCCGTCGGCGAGGATCGCGACCGCATTGACCGAGCCGTCGTGGAACCGCAGGACCTGCTCGGCCGCGTCGCGCGCGAGCGACCAGCGAATCACGGTCTCGTCGAAGCTGCCCGACATGGCGGTCTGCCCGTCGGCCGACACCGCGAGCGCGCGCACCGGCCCGCCATGGCCGCGCAGCTGCGCCTGCGCCGGTGCCAGCGCGGCGGCGAAGACCGCAATCGCGAGCGCAGCGCGTATTTTCGTTCTATTCATCGGCCGGCACCATGCCGAGGGCGCTGATCCGCGCGCGCACCGACGGCTCGTGCAGCGCCGCGAGGAACGCCTGCACGCAAGGGCGCTCCCGCCTGGTCTCAACCAGCAGAAAATCATAGTGTTCCGGCGCGATCGCGACGAACGCCAGGCCGTAGAGCCGCGCCACCGGCGCGATCGCGATGCCCCAGTCGGCGCGGTCCTGGGCGACGGCGGCCGCGACCGCATTGTGCGACCTGGGCTGATTGGCGTAGCCGGCCGGCTTGCGGCCATCGAGCAGGCGGTCGATCAGGATTCGCGTCCCCGCCCCCGCATTGCGATTGACCATCAGGCAATCCGGATCGGCGAGCGCCGCCGCCAGCGCCTGCCCGGCGTTCTTCCCCGCGAAACGCGCGTCGCCGGCGCGAAACACCAAGCCTTGCATTCGCCGCCAGCCCGGCACCAGCGCGATGCCGGGGCTCACCAGATGGCGGTTGTAGGTCTGGGACGCCGGATCGAGCAGATGCACGGGCGCGAGATCGCACTCGCCGCGTTCCGCCGCGCTCACGCCGCCCATGCTGCCGATCGCGATGGTGCGCGCCGCAAAACCCTGATCGGCGAGCCGACCGAGCACCGCGTCGAGCGCGACGCAATGGCTGCCCATGATGACGAGGTCGGGCATGCGGGTGCGGCCGATCAACGTCACCTCGGCGTCGCTGCCCGCATCGAGCGCGGACGCGAGCGCGTCGATCGCCAGAAATCCGTCCGCCTGCGAGAAAGCCGTCACCGAGCCGGAGCCCTTTTGCGTCGGGAAACGCGACCGGACCGCCCTCGCCCGCCACGAGGGCGACCAGCACGAATTCCTGCCGGCCCATCTCGGACGCGATCCGCACGGGCACGCGGGCGGTGACCGTCTCCGCCGCCTCGGCCGGCAGGCCGGCGAGCGCGCGGATGACCGGCGCGACGAAAGCGTGAAACGTGAAGATCGCCGAGGTCGGAAAGCCCGGCAGCACCGCCAGCGGCTTGCGCTCGACGACCGCGAGACAGAGCGGCTTGCCGGGCTTGAGCGCCACGCCGTGAACCAGGACGCCGGGCTGCCCGAGCTTCGCGACGACACGATGGGAAAGATCACCCGCGCCTTTCGAGGTGCCGCCCGACAACACCACCATGTCGCACGCCGCGAGCGCGCTGCGCAGCGCGAGCTCGAGCGCGACCTCGTCGTCCGGGAACGCACCGAACGCCACCGGCTCGCCGCCCGCCTCCGCCACCGCCGCGGCGACGATCGCGCCGTTGCTGTCATAGACCGCGGCGGGTCGCAGCGGATCGCCCACCCGCACGAGCTCGTCGCCGGTGGAAAGCACCGCGACTGTCGGGCGCCGCACCACGTCGACAGCGGCGAGCCCGCAGGCCGCCAGCATGCCGATCTCGCGCGATCCGATCTCAAGGCCGCGCCGCAGCAGGGTCTCGCCGCGCGCGATGTCGGAGCCCGCAAAGGCGACGAACCCGCCAGGCGCGACCGCGCGGCGGATGTCGATCGCGGGACCCTGCGGGGTCTCGACGAGCTCGGTCAGCTCCACCATCACGACCGCGTCGGCGCCGCGCGGAATGGCTCCGCCGGTCGCTATCGTGGTGGCGGTCGCGGCTTCGACCTGCAAGGCGGGCGGATGGCCGCAGGCGATCACCTCGGCGTTGAGATGGAAGCGCCGGGGCGCGCGGTCGCTCGCGCCCGCCGTGTCGGCGGCGCGCACCGCGAAGCCGTCGACGCCCGAGCGGTCGAACGGCGGCACGTCGACCGGCGCCACCACGTCGGCGGCGAGCACGCGGCCGAGGGATTGCGCGAGCCCGACCGTCTCGGCGGCGAGCGGCGCGAGATCGAGATGGGCGTGGAAGCGGCGGCGCGCCTCCGTCGGCCGAGACGACCTCGAGAAACTGCTCCTGTGTGGCCGCATTGCGCACCGCGGCCACGAGATCGGCGGCGCCGGTATCTTCCCGTGTGCTCTCCCGTCACGGCAGCCGCCTCATCTCGACCTGCGGCGCCTGCCGCATAGCCCTCGCGTTCGGCCGGCACCAGAACGAAGCCATCCGCGCAGGCGAGCGATTGCGGCGACAGATAGCCGGACGCGAGCGGCGCGACGCCGTTCTCGTCGCGCATCACCGGCACCAGCTCGGCGAAGCCGAGCGTCGAGGCGATCTTGCGACGTCAGCACCACGCGCGTGGCCCGATCTTCGGGCTCGCGTCCGCACAGCCGCGCCAGCATGCGGCCGCCGAGCGTGAGCCAGACCGCGAGCGCCGCGTCGAGCCGCCCCGGCACGACCAGCACCGGCCGCTGCGCGATCGTGCCGAATGCCGCGGTCTCTCCCGGCATCAGCCCGACGCCGTGGAACGCAACGCCGCCCGAGCCGCGCGAGCGCGCGGACGCTGCGATCGCGCGGTCCGCTCCCGCTGCCGCCGACCACGATGACGGCGTCCACGCCCTCGAGGCCGAGCGCGCCTTCCAGGCCGATCGCATCGGGCGGCGCCGTGATGACGATCCCGCCCTCGGCGCCGACGGCGCGCGCGAGCAGGCCCACGATCGATTCGATGACGCCGTCGCGCCGCGGGCTCGCCGCGGCGACGCACACGCGCGGCTCACGGACCTCGACATCGAGTGACGCCCAGGATTTCGAATGCCGCCATATCACTGTGACGCAGGCGCGCACCGGCCCGGCGCAGCACGTCGCCGGACGCTGCGTCCGCGCCCGCCGGCAGGATCCCGTCTCCGGCGGCAAACGGCGCGAGCGCGTAGGCGGTGCCGGCGCGCAACTCGATGGCGTCGGGCGGCGCGACCGCGTCGGTGCCGGCGGGCATCGGATCGCCGACCGCGAGGATCGCCGGCACGCCGGCGAGCGCCGCCGGCGCATAGGAGCTGGCGTCGAGCGTCGCTTCGGCGCGCACCGCCATGCCGTCGCGCAGCGCGAGCGCGACCGCCGGACGGGCGCCGGCCGCGAGGGCATCCGCCGCCAGCGTGCGTCCGCCTGCGGCGGGCGTCTCGATGCGGCGCGGCGCCACCGCACGCGACCAGCCGGTCGATGCACGCCAAGGCATCCGCCAGGGGCGTCAGGCGCTCGATCCGTTGTGCGGCCTCGAAGGGGTCAACCATCGGTCGATATCTGGCGGAGCCGGGCCATGCGCGGTCAAGCGCGCCCAGCGGCGCGAGGGCCACGCGCACGCGCCCTTGACGTATCGTCGCCCGGCATGGCGAATGGCGGCGTGGCCCAAGAGGCCCACATGAGGCCCACAAGAGACCCGAATGGCCGAGACCACGATCAACCTGCGCGGGCTCAAATGTCCGCTTCCGGCGCTGCGCGCCCGTAAGGCTCTGTCCAAGATGCCGGCAGGAGACATTCTGGTGGTCGAATGCACCGACCCGCTGGCCGAGATCGACATTCCCAACCTGATCCGCGAGACCGGCGACCATGTCGAGGGCAAGTCGCAGACCGGCGACGTGCTGGTGTTTCGGATCCGGAAAAGCTGAATACTGGAATTTGATTTGGTCGCATGTTCCGCGGAAAACCGGCGTCCATCTTCCGGAAAACGCCCGGTGCAGTATCGCTTATCGGGCGAATCGCGACGCTACGCCCTCATTCGAGCGAAGCGAGCAATCTCCGCCACTGTTGCGCGATGCTTCGCCGCTCGCATGACCCGAGCGGCCGCTTCGCGCCGCACCGAGTGCCGCGCTCCTGCGGCGACGAGCCAGTACCTTCCGGAGATAATGCCGCTGCGCGTCGTAGTTGCCGTCATGGCGAACGTGGCGTGAAGTACTGGAGTCGATGCTATCGCTGCAATCTGAAACGATAACGCCCTAGTGCGTCGCGAAGCCGGCATTGTGCGAGATGGGCCGCCAGCGCTCCACCTCGTCGGCGACGAATTTGGCGAACTGCGCCGGATTCATCGGCTCGGTCAGAATCTGGTCCTGCGAAAGGCGCTTTTGTACCGCCGGCGACTGCATGGCCTTCACCACCTCGCGATTGAGCCTCTCGCACGATTGCCGGCGGAATTCCCGGCGGACCCGACAGCGAGAACCAGGTGGTGCAGACGAGCTCGGGGTAGCCGAGCTCCTTGAGGGTCGGCACGGCGGGGAAATCGGGCAGGCGCTCGTTCGACGACACCGCGAGCGGCAGGACCGTGCCGGCCTGGATGTGGCCGGAGGCGGTCGTCCACGTCATCGAGCCGAAGGTCAGATGGCCCGCCACCACGTCGATGACGCCCGGCGCCGCACCGCGATAGGGCACGTGCTCGACCGCGATGCCGGCCTTCTTGGCAAAGTATTCGGCCACCAGATGGCCGTTGGTGCCGGCGCCCGGCGACGCGTAGGTCAGCGGCTCGCCCTTCTTCTTCTGGTAGGCGATCAGGTCGGCGAGCGTCTTCACGCCGAGGCTCGGGTTGACCACGATCACGATCGGCGGGCCGCCCAGATAGGCCACATGGGTGAAGTCCTTGACCGGATCGTAGCCCGTATTGGCATTGATGATCGGCGCGATCACGTGCGACGCGATGCCGGAGATCACGAAGGTGTAGCCGTCGGGCTCGGCGTGCGCGGCGAGCTGGGAGCCGACGACGCCGCCGGCGCCCGGCTTGTTCTCGACGAAGAACTGCTGCTTGAAGGCATCCGACAATTGCTCGGCGATGATGCGGCCGAGCGTATCGGCGCTGCCGCCGGGCGCGAACGGCGCGATGATCTTGACCGGCCGCGCCGGCCACTCCTGGGCGGGCGCGGGCACGATCGCCAGCCAGACGGCGCCGAGCACGGCTGCGAGGGCTGCGGAATGTCGCTTCACGGGCGCTCCATTTTGTCTTAATTGACAGCGTTGCCAGCCGCGCGAGGACTTAAGCCCGGCAGGGCCACAACGTCAAACGCGCGCGCCGCGGCCTCTCGGCGCAGCCAGCAACGCGCCGGAACCCCTATGCCGGACCATCCACTGCCGCGGATCGCGATCGCGACCGGAGACCCGGCCGGCATCGGCCCCGAGGTCAGCCTCAAGGCCGCGCTCGACGCCGGCGTGAACGGGATCTGTCGTCCGCTCCTGGTCGGCGATCCGGCCGACGATCGAAGCGCACGCTGCGGCGGCGGGTCTCCGGCCGCAACTCCACATCGTTTCCGAGGTCGAAGCACGCGACCTGGCGCAAGGGCGCGCTCGAGGTTCTCGCGGTGCCGTCGGCGGCGGGCGCCGCGCTCGGCTTCGGGGTCAATGACGCGGCATGCGGCCGCGCCGCGCTCGCGAGCGCCGCGCGCGCCATCAAGGCGGCGCTCGCCGGCGACGTCGACGCGGTGGTGGCGGCGCCGCACAACCAGACCTCGATCGCGGCCGCGAAGATTCCCTTCGACGGCTATCCGACATTCGTGGCGCGCGAGACCGGAATGAACCACCACGACGTGTTCCTGATGCTGGCTTTCGGCGACACGCGCATCGTTCATTGCACGCTGCATGTCGGCGTCGCCGAGGCGCTGACGCTGATCACCCGCGATCGCGTCGGCCGCGCGATCCGCGCCGCCGATACGGCGCTGCGGCGCATCGGAATCGCCACGCCCCGCATCTGCGTGAGCGGACTCAATCCGCATGCAGGCGAAGGCGGCTTGTTCGGACGCGAGGAGATCGAAACGATCGGGCCCGCGATCGACGACGCCAAGGCGGCCGGCATCGAGGTTTCGGGTCCGTTCGGCGCCGACACCATGTTCCACCGCAAAGGCGTCGATGCCTTCGTGGTGATGCTGCACGACCAGGGCCACATCCCGGCGAAGTTGCTGGCCGTCAACCAGTCGGCGGCCTTGTCGATCGGCAGCCCGATCCTGTTCGCGTCGGTCGCCCACGGCAGCGCGTTCGACATCGCCGGCAAGGGGATCGCGAGCCCGGCCGCCATGATCGAGGCGATCGCGCGGCTGGCGGGCGCAAGCCGGACGCCCCAGGGATAACGTGCGCGAATGCCGCTGTGTGGCGGCAATTCCGGTCGACAGGCCCGGGAATAAGCCGTGCAGAACCCTGTGGACACCCCATGAACGGGTAGCGGACACACGCCTCGACAGCGTGCACCAAGCCCGTGGACGTCGACAGGCAAGAACCGCCGGCGCGTCAGCCGAGCCGATAGAGCGCCTTGGCGTTGCCGGCGTAGATGTTGCGGCGCTGCTCGTCGGTGAGGCTCGGCGGCAGCGCCCTGAAGGGATCGTCGAAATCCCAGTGCGGGTAGTCGCTCGAGAACAGGATGCGGTCGAGCCCGATCCAGCCCATCACGTCGATCAGATGCTCGGGCTTCTCCGCCTCTTCCATCGGCTGGGTGGTGACCCAGATATGCTCGCGGATATATTCGGACGGCGCGCGCTTGAGATGCGGAACCTCGTCGCGCATGCGCTTCCAGTGCTTGTCGAGGCGCCAGCCGAGCGCCGGCAGCCAGCCGAAGCCGGATTCGATCAGCACGACCTTGAGATCGCGATAGCGCTCGAACACGCCCTCCATGATGAAGCTCGTGACCAGCGCCTGCGACGAGGTCGCGTGCTCGGTCATCTCCTCGATGTAGAAGGACGGCCAGCCGGTGTTGGTCGCCGCCCAGCCGCTGTAGCCGAACACATGGATGCCGACCGGCAGGCCGGCCTCGACGGCGGCCTCGTAGATCGGCCAGTAGCGGCGGCGGCCGAGCGCCTCGGCGGTCCGGCTGAGCAGGAACACCTGGGCGAATTCGCGCCGGCCGGCGCAGCGCCTGATTTCGGCCCGCGCCGCCTCGCCGTCCTCGTAGGGCACGCAGACCGAGGCGCGCAGCCGCGGCTCGCGCCCCACCCAGTGCTCGACCTGCGCCTCGTTGGCGGCGCGCGCCATCGCGGCGCTGAACTCGACGTTCTGGTCGCCCTGCCCGGTGGGCGAGAGCGGATTCATGATGCCGTGGCCGATGCCGTAGTGGTCGAGATGCTGCTTGCGCAGGAAGTCGAGGTCGCTCGCCGGCAGCCCGCCGGTGGGCGGCCAGGAGTCGCGGCGCGCCGCCTGCGGGGTCGCCTTGGGAAACGGATAGCCTTTGACATAGGCGTGGCGCTGGCGCGCCCCGTAGGTCTGCAGATAGTCCCACCAGCGTCGCACTGAGATGCGGGCGGAGCTGGTCGAGCGCGATCTTGGGATGGATGTCGCAGTCGACGATCTCGAGTTTGGACTTCTGCGCCCGCAACGGCGCCTTGAGCTCCATGTTCATGGCCGGCTCTCCTGGACTCATTATAGGCGAGAGCGGATCGTTCCGACAGGGCTGCCGACATGCAAAAACCCCGGCGGAGGACCGCCGGGGTTTTCGCACCTGATTCGATGATCAGGCGATCAGGGCAGGAAGTTTCTCTGGACGCGGAACATGACGCTCAGGACATCCTGGTCCTCGAGGGTGGCGATCGCGGCCGGACGGGCGCCGCTCGCGGCTAAAGACACACCGCTCACAACGCCCAGGGCGGTGGGGTTGCCGCGGCCCTTGTATGCCGTGTTCAGGTGGGACCAGAGGACATCGACACCGATGTCGAGGTCCGGATGCGGGTTCCACTGGGTCCGTGTACCGACCTGCCACCAACTGAAGTTCGGCGAGCAGGAATTGCCAATGCCCGACCCAACACCGAGCGGCGGCTGGATGATGCCTTCCACGGGCATGCCGCAAGCCGTGCCGCCGGCCGGCGGCGAAGGCAGGTGCTGGTTGATGAGGTCGGTGGCCAGGGCGCTGTAGTCGACCTCGACGTAGCCGCCGTAGAGCGAGGTGCGCCACTTCGGGTTCCAGAAGTGCTGGTAGAACAGCGTTGGCGCCCCACACCGCGGTCAATTGGACGGTGCTCGGGCAGGTGCCGGCAACGGGGCAGTTCGGGGTGATGTTGTCGAAAACCCCATCCGAGACCCAACCGAAGGCGGCGCTGGTGTTGCCGCCATAGACCTGGAACGCGCCGGTCGCACGGGTCGCGTAACCGGCCGCGCCACGCGTGTAGGTGGCCTGCATGCCGAACTGGTCGCCCTTCAGGCCGAACACGTCGTTCAACGTGAAGCCGCCGGTGACCGCGAAGCCGTACTTGTCCGCCGGATGGCCGAAACAGTCCCCGGCGCACCCCCCCGGGCTGCCGCCGGCGCTGCTGATGCCCGTGTAGTAGCCGCCGCTCGCGTCATGCAGCGCCGCCGCGATCTGCGCATAGCCCCAGGCCTGGTCGACGCGCAATGCGCCGACCACGTCCGGGAAAGTCGTGCCCTTGTTGTCGTACGCTGCCGCGCCGGTGCGGAGTCATCGCGACTGAGTTCAGGTCCATGGTCAGGCGACCACGACCGCCGGCGGAGCCGGTGTTGTTGCCGCCCACCGAGGCACCGCCGTCTTCGATCGACAACGAAGCCGTTACGCCGTTGCCGAACTGAGCCGTATAGGCAATGCCGTAGATGCCGGTCGCGCCGGTGTCACCCGACACGCGGTTGTTCGAGTAGGAGTAGGGCGCGAACGAATTGATGTCGAAGTACGAACGGATGCGGCCCGCCGTGAACCCGGCGAACTGGATGAAGCCGCGGTCGAAGAACACCGCGTTCGCCACCGCGCCGCTGGCCGCCGCCGTCGTGTACTCGGCGCCGACCTCGATGTAGGACCGCAACGTGCCGTATTCGGTCTGCGTGCGCAGATCGACGCTGAGCGCCGCGCGGGTCCGGTAGTTGAACTCGTTCGTGTCCGTGCGGGTGAACTGTCCACCGCCCGTGCTAAAGCCGATCGGGATGCCGCCGCCTTCGGCGTCCCAAGCCGTCTGCACGCGAACATACGAGCCGATCTTCAAGCACGTGTCCGTTCCCGGGACGTACCAGAAGCCCGCGCCATAGAGGCTGCAGACTTTCACGTACTCGACCGGCTTGGCCTTTACGGGAAGATCGGCGGCCTGGGCTCCGCCCGCCGCAATGATGGCAGCCGCGCTGCCCAGCAGGATCTTTTTCATGTTCAGCCCCGCCCCAATGGAATTCGTCCCCTAGCGATTCCAAACATATGTCCAAGGTCATCTGCCAGACAAAGCAATACCGACGTTGGCGGGAGCGCAAAAGCCTTTTTTTCCAAAACTGTTGCCGAATCACACCAGATCGCAGCCCACATTAACTGATCGGCGGTTGCTGAATTGCTGGTTCACGATGAATGGTTGCCGACTACTGATCTCCCTTGATGTTCGCCTGCCTGGCGATCTCGGCCCACTTGTCGATCTCCTTGGCGAACCAGGCGTCGAGCTCCTGCGGTGTATTGCTCCTGGCGTCGATGCCGAGCGAGCGCGTGCGTTCCGCGAATTCGGGCGAGTCGACCACGGCGCCGACATCGGCCGAGAGCTTTTTCAGCACGGGCGGCGGGATTCCGGCCGGCCCGATCATCGCATTGAAGGCGATGACGTTGAATCCGGGAAACGTCTGCGCGATGGTCGGCGCATTCTCGGCGCCCGGCAGGGAATGCGCCCGCGCCCGCGATCAGCTTCAGCTGTCCGGTCTCGACGTAGCGTCGCGCCGAGTGCCAGATGTCGAACATCAGCGGCACGCGGCCGGCGATCACGTCGGTCAGGGCCGGCGCGCTGCCGTTGTAGTTGATGTGCTGCATCTTGATGCCGGCGCGCTGCTGCAGCATCTCGCCCGCCAGATGGCCGACGCCGCGCGGCCCGGGCGAGGTGTAGTTGAGCGGCTCGGCGCTGCTGCGGCGCAGCCGCGATCACCTCGGCGAGCGTGCTCGCCGGAAAGCCCGCATTGGCGACGAGCGCGACCGGCTGGGTGGCGATCATGGTGAGGGACACGAAATCGCTGCGCGTGTCGTAGGGCAGCTTGAGATTGATCGCCGGATTGATCAGGAACGAGTTGGTCGCGATGCCGAGGGTGTAGCCGTCGGGCGGCGCCTTGGCGACCGCCGTGGTCGCCACGATGGTGCCGGCGCCCGGCCGGTTCTCGACCACCACGGATCTGCCGCCCCAGCGCGCCGACAGCAGATCGGCCAGGATGCGCGCCACCACGTCGGTCGGCCCGCCGGCCGCGAACGGCACCAGGATCCTGACCGGGGCCGCCGGGAAGATCGGACGCCGGCTGCGCGGCAGCCGAGGATTGCGCGAACGCGGCGAACGCGAGCGCCGCGAGCCAGGGCCTCGACCTCGTCCTGTCCATTTTGGCTCCCCTCTCGCATCATATTTTTCAGCACTCAAATCTAACCGGTTTGTGTAGAAAAGAGCCACCCGCACCCTGCCGACACATCCCGCAC
Source organism: uncultured Pseudomonadota bacterium (assembly GCA_963791155.1). Lineage (GTDB taxonomy): Bacteria > Pseudomonadota > Alphaproteobacteria > Rhizobiales > Xanthobacteraceae > JAVDCA01. The sequence goes on along the minus strand of CAWBRI010000007.1, from coordinate 317,105 downwards.
CCAAGGAGCATCCCATGGCCGACAGCCTTGCCGCCATCCGCGCGGAGCTTTCGCTCGCCAACCGCATCCTCGCCCATGAGGGCATCGTCGACGCCTTCGGGCACATCAGCGTGCGCCATCCGACCGACCCGGGCAGCTTCCTGATCTCGCGCCACCGCGCGCCCGAGCTGGTGGCGCCCGAGGACATCTTCGAATACACGCTCGACACCGAGCCGGTGCATCCGACCACGTTCCGCCACTATGGCGAGCGCGTGATCCACGGCTGCATCTACCAGGCCCGCCCCGACGTGATGGCGGTCTGCCATCACCACGCGCCCGCCATGATGCCCTACGCGATCTCGCGCGCCGCCATGGTGCCGGTCTATCACCTCGGCGCCAGCATGGGCGTGCGGGTGCCGTTCTGGGACAGCCGCGACGATTTCGGCGACACCGCGCTGGTGCTGGTCCGGCCCGAGGAAGGCCGCTCGCTCGCCAAGGCGCTGGGCCAGGGCTGGACCATCCTGATGGGCCGCCACGGCGCGACCGCGGCCGGCACCTCGATCCGCCAGACCGTTTTTCGCACCATCTTCTCGTGCAAGAACGCCGAGCTGCAGACGCAGGCGCGCCTGCTCGGCCATGTCGAGGCGCTCACCGAGAAGGAGGTCGAGCTCGCCGCCGCCTACAATCTGCGGCCCGGACCGCTCGAGCGCGCCTGGGACTACTGGGTCAAGCGCGTGCGCGACGCCGAGGCGCGCGCGGCGCCGGCTGCGAAGACCGCGGCTGCCGGCAAGCCGGCCAGGACGGCGAGCAAAAAGCCAGCCGCGAAGGCGAAGCGCCGCAAGCGCTGAGCCGCATTGACGCCACGCGCGCCGGCAGGGCAAGACTCTGGAACCAGTGTCATTGCGAGACGGCCGCAGGCCGCCGACGCAATCTCCGGCCCCGCCGCAGGGATTGCTGCGCGGAGCCTGTCCTCGGGCTTGCCGAAGGCAAGACCCGGGGGCTCGCAATGACGGTAAATGGGAGTGGGAAACGCAATGGACACCGTCACCATTCCGGCGCTGCAGCAGATGAAGCGCGACGGCAAGAAGATCGTCGGCGTGGTCGCCTGGGACTACCAGATCGCGCGCATCGCGGACCGCGCCGGCGTCGATTTCGTCTCGGTCGGCGACTCGGTCGGCGTCAATCTGTGGGGCCATGCCAATCCGCTCGAAGTCACGCATGGAAGAGATGCTGGTGGTGCTGCAAGGCGGTGCGCCGCGGCGTCGCGCGCGCGCTGGTGAGCTGCGACATGCCGTTCGGCCCGCTGCAGGAGGGCATCGACAGCGCGCTGCGCGCCGCCATCCGGCTCGTCAAGGAAGGCGGCGCCGACATGATCAAGCTCGACGGCGCGGCCGGATTTCCCCGACGCGGTGCGCGCGCTGGTGCGCGCCGGCATCCCGGTGTTCGCGCAGTTCGGCCTCACGCCGCAGACCGCGATGAAATACGGCATCCCGTACGGCGCGCAGATCGGCGCCGGGCGCGCAGGCGCCGCCGGAGATGACCGCGCAAGCTGGTCGAGGAAGCGAAGATGCTGGAGGACGCCGGCGCCTCGCTGCTCGACTTCACCAATTCGGGGCCGGTCGCGGGCGCCGCGGTCGTGCAAGGCGGTGAAGATCCCGGTGATCGGCGGCTTCGGCGGCGGGCCCGTGGCTCGACGGGCGCGTGCGCCTGGCCCACACCGCGATCGGCTACGCCGAGAAGTGGATCGACTCCAAGACCGAGACCTATACCAACACCGCCAAGGCCAGCGCTCGAGGCCTTCACGGCGCTGATCGCCGACGTGCGCGCGGCCGCCAGATCAAGGGTTGAGCGCATGGCGACCGCGATCATCGACGGCATCGCGACGCGCTACGAGGTGATCGGCTCCGGGCCGCCGCTGCTGATGTACGCGCCGGGCGGCTTCGACGCGACCATCGAGAAATGGTCGACGCAGGGCGTCTACGCCAAGATCAAGCTGCTCGACCATCTGCCGAAGAAATACACCTGCATCGTGTTCGACCGGCGCGAATGCGGCCAGTCGGGCGGCCGCGTCGAGCGCGTGACCTGGGCGCATTACGTCGCGCAGGGCAAGGGACTGCTCGACCATCTCGGCATCGCAAGCGCGCCCACCTCATGGGCGGCTGCATGGGCTGCTGCCCGGTGGCGGCGTTCGGCGTCGCCTATCCGGAGGCGACGCTGAGCATGATCCTGTTCTGGCCGGTGGGCGGCGCCAAATACCGCATCAGCAGCCACCAGCGCTTTGCCGAGCATCTCGCCTTCGTGCAGCAGAACGGCCTCGCCGCGGTGGTCGGCGCTGGTCGGCCAAGGACGGCAAGCCGTTCGGCGCCGATCCGCGCGGCGGCCCCTGGGCCTCGGTCATCAAGCACGACCGCGCCTTCGCGGAGGCCTATGCGAAGCTGAACGTCGACGCCTACAAGCTCATCGTCGCCGGCATGGCGCGCACCCTGTTCGACCGCGACACCGCGCCGGGCGCCGAGCCCGAGGACCTGCTGCGGCTCGACATCCCGGCCCTGGTCGTTCCCGGCCGCGACGCCGCGCACGCGACCTCGGCGGCGCGCTATCTGGAAGAATGCCTGCCGCGGGCCGAATACTGGGACGTGCCGGTCGCCGGCCAGACCGAGGAGACGACGCCGGCGACGGGTGCTGGAGTTCCTCGACAAGGCGACGGCGGCCGCCAAGTAGGTTCCGTCGCCGGCTTCCACATGGCACCCGTTTCCCCCAGGTGGTAGGTTGTCTATAAACCGTCGCTATCGATCAACGCGCAGCTAAAACAGGAACCCCCCGTGGACGCCAAAACGGCCGCAACGCCCGACCACCAAGCATCCGCCCGGTGCGCTCGTCACCGAGGGCAAGACCAAGAGGATCCACCAGATCGTCGGCGGCTCCGATCTGGTGACCCTCATCTCCAAGGACGACATCACGGCCGGCGACGGCGCCAAGCACGACGTCATCCCGGACAAGGGACGGCTCGCCAACGCGACCACCTGCAACGTGTTCCGTCTGCTGAAGGCCTGCGGCCTGCCGGTCGCCTTCGAGGAGCAGGACAGCCCGACCTCGTTCATCGCGCCGAACTGCTCCATGCTGCCCTACGAGGTGGTGATCCGGCGCGAGGCGCACGGCTCCTATCTCAAGCGCAACCCGCATTTCGCGAAGGGGCAGCTGTTCCCGCAAGCTGATCGTCGAGTTCTTCCTCAAGACCAAGGACAAGAACTGGAAGGGCAAGCCGCTCGTCTGCGACGATCCGCTGATGATCTACGCGGAAGGCGACTGCGGAGATCCGGCTGTTCAATCCGGCGAAGCCGATGCACGGGCAGGAGCCGTTCCTGATGCTGCCGGCAGTCGGAGGTCTTCGGCCGCGACGACGAGTGGAAGATCTTCCCCGAGATGCGGCGCATCGCGCGCCACGCCTTCCTGGTGCTCGAGAAGGCCTGGCAGCTCGAAGGCGGCACGCTGGTCGACCTCAAGGTCGAGTTCGGCTTCGACGCCAAGGGCCGCCTGCTGCTGGCCGACGTCATCGACAACAACTCCTGGCGGGTCATCGAGAACGGCGCCTACATCGACAAGCAGGTCTATCGCGACGGCGGCGCGCTCGACGACGTGGCCGAGAAGTACCGGCGCGTCGCCGAGATCACGAGCCGCTTCCGGCTGCCGCGTCAGCGGATCATCCTCTGGCGCGGATCGGACAGCGACAAGACCGAAGCGTTTTCGGCAGGCGCTCGGCGACCTCGCCGGACATGATGACGGTCGTGACCTGCTCCGTGCACAAGGAGCCGGTGGCGGCGGCCAGCACGCTCCATCGCATGGCGCAGGAGGTGCCGGACTCGGTCGTGATCGCCTATATCGGGCGCTCGAACGGCGCCGGCCCGACGCTGTCGGCGCATGTCGACCATTCCGGTCATCACGGTGCCGGCCAGCGTCAAGGAATTTCCCGACGACGTCTGGTCGTCGCTGCGCGCGCCGAGCAACGTGCCGGTGATGACGGTGCTGGAACCCGTCCAACGCGGTGCTCGCCGCCCTGCAAATCCTCTCCGCCCGCAATCCGCGCCTCTACGCCCACGTGCGCGGCGAGATCGAGAACCGCACCGTCAACGTCGCGCCGATTTGAGCGGGAATCCGTCGCGTCGGCGCGTTCCTGTTAACCCCACTGGTAGTGCATCCGCAGCTCACAGCGAAGCCAATCCCATTTGCTCTACCGGGGGTGCATCGGCAGGTGGGCCCGGCTAAGCGAAAAACGGATGGGGAGCCCCGCGCTGCCCCCTCTGCTCGACATTGGCCAGGGCCGCCTTGAAATCAGCGTCGGACAGCATGACTCCGAACTGCTCCCTGAGCACAGTGCGATACTCCGCCTCGTTCTGCAGCGTCCGGCGTTCCACTCGCCCCGAAGCATGCCGCACGTTGAATCTCGCATTGAACAGGGTCAGCCGCGTGCCCTCGGGACCTGGCAGCGCAGCTATCAAGTTGTTGAGGTAAGGGCTCTGCGGATGGGTGCCGGTGAACCAATTGCAGATCTCGTATTCGGCATCGAACCTCGGCAGGAGAACGACGCGATAGATGTGCTCCCACTTGTCACCGAGCCGGGACTGCAGCGTCAGCTCATCGCCCATCGCGATGAAGCGCATCACCTCGTGAGGCGTATCCTGCTCGACGGCGGTTGAGAGCCTGAGCGGCGCCGTGGGCGCCAGGTTTCCGAATCCCACGTCGGCCAAAAACGGGCCCTCGGGAAGATCGACGCGCAGCACCATGTGCAGCATGGGGCGAGGCGCATCCATCTCCAACCCGCGCACGACGCGAGCCTGCAGGCTTGTCACGTTGTATCCGAGGGATCGCAGCCCGCCGCGGAAGAGCATGTTCTGCTCGAAACAGTACCCGCCGCGTCCGCCTGCGATCATTTTCTCCTGGAGGGACGCGAGATCCAGCTTTGGCGGCCGGTGCAGAAGGACATCGATGCTCTCATACGCAATGGCGGAAGAGTGCGCCGCAATCAGCGCCCGGAGAGTTTCCAGAGTTGGAGCACGCGAGCCGCCGTAACCGATGCGGGTTAGCCACGCGTCAACATTGAAAGCGTCGTCCGACATTGGAAGCCCCCGTTCTGCGAACCGCGATCATGCCATGGCTGCGGGTTGGCGCGAAATGCCGCTCCGGGTCGGGTGCGACCGTCCCGGCCATGTCCGTCGTAGGTCCGCTTCCCCCCTGATTCTGTTGCAAAACTCCTTGTTGCGGTGCGTAGGCGCGTCCTCCTTGAGGCGGTCGAAATCGATGGCGAAGCGGCCGGACGTGGCGGCGCGGCGCGACGCGTCGGCGGCGAGCTCGGCCGTCCACAGCCGATGCGCCGGCGCGACCCCGGAAAATCCCACCGCTGTGACGGTCAAGGTCGGCTTGCACAGCAGCGCGCCGACCGATGGCCTTTCCGGCTGAGTGCTTGCTCAAGCGGTTGCCGCGACCGCGGTAGCGGGCTCCTTCACCCGCACCACCGCCCAGACGAGCAGCGCCGCATAGACCGCGAAGCCGAGCGCGACGGAGGCGAAGAACCCGGTCATGCCGAGATCGAGCCAGTAGACCGCGATGAGCCCGCCGACGACGTTGACGGCGAGGCGCGCCCCGTTGGCGGCGGCCGCCGCGGCGCCGCGGCCGAGACCCTGCGAGACGAAAAAGAGTGCGAGGCCCATGCCGAAGCAGAGGTAGAGCGGCGCGACGATGTGCAGGTAGAGGCCGCCGACGCGAAAAACGTCAGGGTCGTCGCTGAACAGGCCGAGCCACAGCGCGGGAAAGATCGCGACGGTGATCCCGATGCTGCCGCACACGGCCGCGACGGTGGTCACCCCGATGAGCGCGATGGCGCGGGCGCGGGCGTACTGGCGGGCGCCCCAGTTGGTGCCGACCATCGCGAGGATCGCGGTGCCGAAGCCGAACGCGAGAGGCTGCATGATGTATTCGAGCCGCGCGCCCATCGCGTAGCCGATGGCGATGTCGCGTCCCATGCGGGCCGAAATGCCGGTCAGCACGACGACCGACAGGTTGGTGAAGGCGGTGTTGACCAGGCCCGGCACGCCGACCTTGAGGATGTCGGCGAACAGCTCCCAGCGCGGCGCGGTTCCGCGGAACGTCAGCCGCACGAGCGCGCGCCCGGAATGCAGGTACCAGACGAACCACGCGCCGCCGACCGCGAACGGCAGCACCAGGCCCCAGGCCGCGCCGGCCGCGCCGAGCGGCGGCAGCGGTCCAAGCCGAAGATCAGAATCGGCGAGATCGCGATGTGCGCCAGCACGCAGACGACCAGCACGCCAGCCGGCAGCGCCATGTTGCCGGTGCCGCGCACCGCATTGCCCATGAAGTTGAGCATGCAGATGCCGACGGCTCCGCCCAGCGCCACGTTGGCATAGGAGAGCGCGGCCACCAGCATGTCGTCCTGCCCGCCCATCAGGCGAAACAGGACGGGCCCGCCGAGCAGCATCACGGTCGAGAAGATCGCGCCGAGCGCGAGCGCGAGCAGGAAGGCGTGGAAGACGAGCGCGTTGGCGCGCTCGTGCTTTCCGGCGCCGACCGCACGCGCGACCGCCGACGAGACGCCGGCGCCCATCCCGCTGTTGGTCGACTGCAGGACGAGCATCACCCAGGGAAACACCAGCGAGGCGCCGGCGAGCGCGTCGGAGCCGAGGCGGCCGAGAAAGAATCCGTCGAACGTGACCATCCCGGTGAACGCGAGAAGATTGAGCACGTTCGGCGCCGACATGCGCAGCAGCGTCGAGAAGATGGGCCCCTCGAGTATGCGCTTGGTGCGCGCCGCCGCGGGACGCGCGGCGCGGGCTTCGCGGGGGCCGGAAATGACGTGGAGATCGTTGCGGTCTGGTCGCTCACAGGGCGCTCCTTTCCCGCGTGGGGAATGGATCAGCGCTTGGACGACCGTCTTGTCGAGGTGCGACGCCGGGCGGCTGCGTTTAAGCCCGACTGGCCCCGATATAGTCCGATCGCAGGCAGGCCCACAAAGCATCGTTTCTCCGCCCAGCCTTAGTTTTTCTCATGCGGTCCGGGCGCCCGTGCGTCCTTCCCGATAGGGTCGAGGCGGCGCGTACGGCGCCGGCGCACGTCCGCAAGGACTTGTCATGAACCGGCTCACGTCCGTAGAGAGTCGGCTTTGTCCCGACTCCGGACGTTTTGCGGCGCTGCGGTGAACCGCCGGTCCGGGCCAGGACCGGGCTCTCCACAATTCGTGCTCGCCCAAATGACGGCGCTTGAAACAGCACGGGACTGGCTTATCCCCTGGTGGGTTGTGTTTGGGCGCCGATCATTCCGCCCTCGCCATCGTCTTTCCGATCTCGAGGCTGGCCTGCTCGAACAGCCTGACCGCGCCGCCCACCCGGCGTTTTTTCAGGGTGACGACAGCGATCGGCTGCAAGGTGTCGCGAAGGTCCACGTCCAGCGCACGCAGCCATGCCCTCTGCGCCGGGGAGCGGAGCATCTGCGCCGGCAGGATGGTCAGAAAGCCGCCGCTCGCCAGCAGACCGAGCCGCATGTGAATCGAGATCGTTGTCACGACCGCCGGAGGAAGCGGCAGCTTTCGGCGGCGAAACAGGTCGACCACGATACGCCCGAGAAACGAGTTCGGGCGGCGAGAGGGTCCATCGCTCGTCCATCACGTCGGCGAGGCTGAGCTTCTTGCGGCGGAGGAGTGGGTGACCTTGCGCCGCCATCACTGCAAGCGGCGACTTGAACAGGGGCTGCACGGCCAGGTCGTCGGCCACCAGCTGCGCGGCCCAGCGCGTCACCACCACGTCGCGCGTCCGCTGGCGCAGCTCCCCGATCAGGGTGTCCAGGTCGCTGACCATTACGTCGTAGCCGATTCGTGGATACTTGCTCGCCAGTCGACTGATGATCTCGGATACGACACTTGCGACCGGCTCGGACGCGCCGATCTTGACGATGCCTTGGGTGGGATCGGATAGGCGCTCGATATCCGATACCCCCTGAGTGATCTCGTCGAAGACGACCCTCGTGCGCTCGACGAGAAGACGCCCGGATTCCGTCAAAGTGACGCCGCGCGCGGATCGATCGAGCAGCGACGCCCCCAGAATGTGCTCCATGTCCGCGACCGCCTTCGAGATGGCCGGCTGGGACAATGCGAGGCGTTCCGACGCCTTGGCCATGCTGCCGACCTCGGCGACGGTCTGTAGCGTGTGCAGATCCTTCAGTCGCAGCCGGCGCCCGATGCGATCGTCCCATTTCATCAGGGTTCACTCCTGCTTATAGGTCTATATCGAAATATGACTTCTCATTATAGCTCCGTCGGGAGAAGGTGACGAGGTCGAGGTCCGGCCGGCCCGTCATCCAGTGATCGCTCTCAAAAGGAGGATGCCATGCAGACGCATTCACGGCGGGCCGTGTTGGCCGGCCTTGCGGCCTCACTCGTGTCGTCGCGGCCGGGAGCCGCGCAGGATCAGACACTCAGGATCGTGTATTCGTTTTCTGCGGGCGGGGCGGCGGACGGCGTCGCCAGGCTCGTTGCCGATCACCTGCGAAGCAGCCTCGACCGGCCCGTCATCGTGGAAAACATCGTCGGCGCGGGCGGGCGGATCGGCGCCCGGGCGGTCAAGGACGCGCAGCCGAACGGCACGAAGCTGCTGTTTGCGTCCAACTCGCAGATGACGCTCCAGCCGCACATCTATCGCGACCTGGGCTACGACGCTTTCGACGATTTCGTCCCCATTTCCCAGACCGTGAAATCGGAAGTCGCCTTCGCGGTCGGCGGCCAGAGTCCGGTTCATTCGATCAAGGAGCTGATCGCCTGGCTCAAGGCGAACCCTTCCCAGGCGCTCTATGGCTCGCCTGGCATCGGCACCGGGCCGCATTTCGCAGGCCTCGAGTTCGTGCGGCTGTCCGGCCTGGATCTCCGCCATGCGCCCTACAAGGGCACGCCTGCGGCGCTTCCCGACGTTCTGGCGGGACGCGTCCCGCTGTACATCGCGATGACCGCCGAGCTCATCGGGCAGCACAAGAGCGGCGCCGTGCGGCTACTCGCGACGGCGGACGCGGCTCGCTCGCCATTCCTGCCCGACGTCCCCACCCTCAGGGAGAGCGGGATCGAGATCGAGGTGCCTGGATGGTTTGCGTTCTATGCGCCTGCTGGCACACCGGAGGACATCGTTGCGCCCCTCGGGAAGGCGATCGTCGCGGCGACGACCGCGCCGGAGATGCGGACGAAGATCGAGACGATGGGATATCCGCCGACCGGCACGACCTCCGACGCGCTGAGAAAGATCCAGCGCGCAGACTTCGAGCGGTGGGGCCCCATCGTGAAGGCCTCCGGCTTCAAGGTCGAGCAATGACTGCATTCGCGCGCTCTGCAGGGGGGACTGAGGACACGGCGAATCAATCTCCGGCGGAAGCCGCAGCGACGCTGCGCAGACTGGCCAATGGTCTTCGCGTGTCGCAGGCGCTTTTCGTCGCCGCACAGCTTCGCGTCGCCGACCACTTGTCGGAGCGGCCCCTCGATCGGTTTGAGCTCGCGACCGTGACGGGGGCCGACGCGGCGGCACTCGGTCGCCTCATGCGCGCCTTGTGTGCGCTCGGGATTTTCTCCGAGTCGCGCTCGGGGCATTTTTCGCTGCGGTCCGTTGGGCATTTCCTGCGCAGCGAGGTGCCGGGCTCGTATCGGGCCGGTGTCTTGTTTCAGGCGGGAGCTGTCCGATGGCGGTGCTGGTCGGAGCTGCTCGAAACGGTACGGACCGGCACCAACGCAAGCGAGCGCCTGCTTGGGAAGCAGCTCTTCGAGTTCTACGCTGGCAATGCGGAAGAATCGAAGATCCACGACGAGGCCATGCGGGCATTTTCCGCAAGCCACGCCGAGATCCTCCTCGACGCCATCGACTTCGCGCGCGCCAGCGTGGTCGTCGATATCGGCGGCGGGACAGGCGAATTGCTCGCTGCAATCCTGGCGGCCAACCCCGGCGTCCGCGGTGTTCTCTTCGATCTCCCAAACGTGGTCGATCACGCCGTGTCAGTGCTGACCGAGATTGCCGATCGCTGCACCATCGACCGAGGAAGCTTTTTTGAGCGCGTGCCTGGCAACGGCGACACGTACCTGCTCAAGCACATCCTCCACGACTGGGACGACCAACGCGCCGACGCCATTCTGCGCTGCTGCCGTCGCTGCATGCCGGCGAACTCCAGACTCATGATCATTGAAAGAAAGCTGCCGGACGTTGCCGAGCCGGACGCCGACGCGGAAAGCTTTCTGACCGACCTGGAGATGCTTGTCATGGCTTCGGGCGGTCGAGAGCGGACCGGAGCCGAATTCCGGAACCTGCTCGTGAACGCTCGATTCGAGCCGCTGAGAATATTGCCAACCGCTTCGCCCCTGTTCCTGATCGAGGCACGACCGGCCTGAAAGAGCCGTTCCGAGATGACGAGTTCGTCAAGGCAAATCAGCGCCGAGATGTCCGCTCCGGGTCAAACCCGGCCCACCGGGGCATGTCCGCAGAGAAGTCTTGTTTACCCCTGACTCCGGACATATTGCTGCGTCGCGATGAAGCGCCGGTTCAGGGCCGACAGCGCAATCCTGGCAACGACAACCGGCGCTTCAAGTCGATCGGGCAAAGTTGACCGCCGATCGACATGCCGTCACGCCCACAGCGCGCGGGACGCGATCCGCGCGCCCTCGGCGAGGCTCTTGAACTTGGCCCAGACGATCTCGGGCTCGATTTCCGGACGTTGGCCCGGCACGAGCGTCGAAGCGAAGCCGCAGTCGCTGCCGGCGATCACGCGTTCGCGTCCGACGATCTTGGCCAGCCGGACGATGCGCTCGGCGACGAGCTCGGGATGCTCGACGATGACGGAAGCATGGGTGATGCAACCGGGAATCAGCACCTTGTCGTCGGGCAGCGTGACATGTTCCCAGACGCGCCATTCGTGCTCGTGGCGCGGGTTCGCCATTTCGAAGGAATAAAAGCCCGCCCGAATGGTCACGATGATATCGGCGAGGTGCTTCATCTCCATGTCGCTGGTGCGCGGGCCCATATTGATGCCGTAGCAGGTATGATGCCGCACGCGCTGCGGCGAAACATTGCGCAGCGCGTGATTGAGCGCTTCGACCCGCCGCCGCGCCCAGGCGCGCGCCTGATCGACGTCTTCGTCGGGAGTCAGCATGTAATGCATGGCCAGGCGCGGATCGTCGATTTGCACCTGGAAGCCGGCCGCGACGATCGCCTCGTATTCCTCGCGCATCGCCTCCGCCACGGCGAAAACGTGCTCCTCGTCGCTCTTGTAATAGCGGTTCTCCATGAACCCGGCGCAGCTCGACGGCGACACCGAAGGCATGAACACATCGGCGGGAGTCACGCCTTGCAGCGCGCGCTTGAGATTTTGAAGATCGGCCGCGAGCGCGTCGTGCCCGACATATTTGATCGGTCCCGTGCAGGCCCATCGCGGCCGCGCCGAGCCCGAATGCGCGCCGCCGATATAGAACGCCGGAAAGGCGATATTCTCGCGGGTGCGCCGTTCGCCGGCTGCGGCGGTGATCGGCTCGATGCCCGACAGGCGATCGGCCGCATAGGCCTGAAAGCTGGTCTTCGACTGCTCGCCGTCGCTGACGATATCGATGCCGAGATCGGCCTGGGTCTTCACGGTTGCGGCAACGGCCTCGGTGGTCCGGCGCGCAAGCTCGCCCGCGTCATAAGGCTTGTTCGTCATTCGCGCGAACAGCAGCGCGGAGAGCGCGTCGGGACGCGGCAGGCTGCCGGTATGGGTCGTCAGGATCCGCCGGGCACGCTCGTCGAGCCGGGACATTGTCGGTCCTCCTTCGTGATGTCGTGATGCGTCGTCCCTGGATCGATCAGCTTCTCGCCTTGGCGCGGCCGACTTATCGCTCCTGTTGCAAGCCGAATTCCTGGATCGTGGCTGCCACGTCGTCGAGCGTCTGCTTGATCACTTGTCCGAGTTGCTCGGGCGTCGACGACATGGCGATCGAGCCGGCGTTCTCGATCATGGCCGTGTATTCAGGCGTCGCGACGATCGACACGACCTCGCGATTGAGCCGATCGATGATCGGCTGCGGGGTGCCCTCGGCGGCGCAGATGCCGAGCCAGCCGAACCGCACGTAATTGATCCCGGCCTCCTTCAGCGTCGGAACCTGCGGCACCTTCTGCAGGCGCGCCGGCGCCGAGACGGCGAGCAACCTGAGCTGCTTGCTTTCGTATTGCGGCACGACCGCGAGCGTCGGCGAGACGTAGAAATCGACGCGCCCGGCGATCATTTCCTGCACGACCTGCGGTCCGCCCCGGAACGGAATCCGGTTCATGGTGATGCCGGCGAGCTTCTCGAGCTGTCGCGCCAGTATCTCCTGCGCCGATCCCGCGCCGATCGTCGCATAGCTGACCTCGCCGGGGTGCGATTTGGCGTATTCCACAAACGACGCGAAATCCTCGGCCGGAACCCGCAGCGACAGCGCGAGCGCGTAATAGTATTCGGCGATCAGCGAAATCGGCGCGATATCGTCGAGCTTGAACCCGACATTCGTATAGGACGCGATGTTGATCGCTTCGAAGTGCGTGCAAAGAAGCAACGTGTAGCCGTCCCTCGGCTGCGACAGCACGTCCCTGGTGGCGACCATGCCGGCCGCGACGGGCTTGTTCTCGACGAACACCCGCTGCCCCAACTTCTCGCCAAGCTTGTCGGCGATGAAGCGAGCCGGAATATCGGTCGGCCCGCCGGCCGCGAAGCCGACGACGAGGCGGATCGGCTTGACCGGATAGTCCGCCGCAATCGCGGTCGTCACGCCGACCGGGGCGATTGCGCGCGAGCCCGCAGCAGATCATTGCAGCCATGTGCGCCATGTCGGCGAACCTCCGCGTCACGCCTTTCTCATCGGAGCATAGCACGGAGGATTCGGCCGTCTGCGACCGATTTTAAAGGTCCTCGGCACATCAACACGGAGCGGCTCTGCCGGAGTGGCGCTGCGATATCATGCATCCGGATGGGCCAGTGGTCGCGACGCCGGACCCGTGCGCAGACCGTCCGGTCTTCCCCCGACAGCGGCCACATCGCCGCGCCGCAGCGGTTTCCTGGATCGGGCCAGGACTCTCGCCTTGCCCCACACCGGGGAGCGACCCCGCCACGTCTATTGCACGTCTATTGCGCGTCTATTGGGCTGGGCCGCGCGCGGACCTATCCACGACGGCTCTATTCAGCCACTTTCGCACGCGCGCCGACTCTTGGGGATGCCGTCACCTGGTTGGCGCGGTTGCCCCCATCAGTTCGCTCGTAAATCGCACACAACTGTCTATGGCGGCACACGTCACAGTCCCAACCCGATGATTCTGGATGCGCCGACGTGATGTCCCGGCAAGCCTCCCGCAAGGTCCGCAGGGGCTTGGACAAATAATGACTGCCAATCACCATAGCCTTGCTCCGTGAGTGTGCAAATCACCTAAGCGCGGCGAGCGCACGCTCACAGCCTGCTAATCATTGCCGCCGATTTGCCCGCATTGATCCAAATCAAGACGGCGCTGCCGCTGCCGGCCACGGCACGCCGACCACGGTGCCAGCGCTGGTTGTTGACCGTCCGGTCTTCTCCCGACAGCGGCCACATCGCCGCGCTGTAGCGCGTTCCCGGATCGGGCCGATCGGCGACATTGCGTGCTTCGTTTGAAATGAAAGAGTCCGCCAACTGAGGCGGTCTCAGTCGCCGATGCCGTCACGTCCTTTGACAGCCATGAGTGTCGCAGTCAGCAGAGCGATCAGCTTTTCTTGTCCGCCAGTATTCGCGAACACCTCCGCTTGGGCCAAGGTCAGGGTGCGGCCAGCTTTTACCACGCGCCCACGGGCAAGGATGCGCTCGCCTGCGGCGGGAGCGAGAAGGTTGATCTTGAACTCGGTGGTGAGAACCCCGGTGTCAGCAGGCATGAGAGTCAGCGCAGCATATCCCGCCGCGCTGTCTGCGATGGCGCTCACGGCTCCGGCGTGGACGAACCCGTGCTGTTGCGAGATTGCGGGATGGGGACTTAGCGCGATCTCTACGAGACCTGGCGAGACGACGCCGAGAGTCGCCCCTAACGTGGTCATCAGCCCCTGCTTGGCGAAGCTCGACCGAACGCGCTCTTGCTGTTCCTCGGGGGTCATTTTGCTGGTCCCACCTGTAGGCGAATGCTCGCTCACAATCCAGGCCACTGGCAAATTCGAAATCAGGGCACCAAGTGGCAAATTGAAAACGCCGCGTGCAGCGCTCACGCTGACCAGCAGAAGGGTGTGGCCGTCCGGATTGCAGGCTTTCGGACGCCGGCCGCCAGAACCTGACGCTGCGGCCCGTTCTCCACATTCTCCTGCCATTGAGGCGCATTGATCCAGATCAAATGCTTCTCGTCGAAACGATATGGCAGTCCGGTTTTCCTGGGGCTGATCACGGTCTTGCTTTCAGTTCCCCGCGAATGATCCTGTTGCCGACCGCGGACGAACAGCAATGCACCGACTTCGCCATGTCCGCGGGGACCAAGCCGAAGGGTTGTGGAACCGGGTCACACAGCGCGCTTCGGCAAGAAGCAATGAACCGACAGGAGAACGACCATGAACCGACGTCAGATCTTTAGTTTGTCTGTGATCACGGCAACAGGCCTCTCCTTGCTGCCGACCGGCGCCGTCGCTCAACAAAAGTCGCTCAAAGACCAGCTGGTAGGAGCGTGGGCTATCGTCTCGAGCACAACCAAGCTCCCGGATGGGAGCCTCGCGTGGGGATCCAATCCGAAAGGTCTCTATATTTTCACGGAGACCGGCCACTATTCCTCACACCTTCTGCGCTCCGACCGCCCAAAATTTGCATCGAACAACCGTGCGACGGGTACGCCGGACGAAAACAAAGCAGCGGTCCTGGGAAACTCTTCAAACTACGGCACCTATACGGTGAACGAAGCCGACAAAACCTTCACCATTCGATTTGAGGGAAGCTCCTACCCGAACTTGGAGGGGGTGGTACAAGTGCGGCCGTTCACGATCTCGGGGGACGAATTGACGATCACAAATCCGTCTCCCACGGTCGGTGGGTCAGCCTCAAAGTTGGTTTTAAAACGCGCAAAGTAGTCGCCGCGCCGCACAAGCCGCCCCGGATCGACCGGGGCGGTTTCAAATCGGAAATGCTCACAGCGAAGATATCAAGTCCGCTCGGCGGCGCCGCGGATTGTCGGGTTACGGGAACCGATCTCGGGCTTGCCCGAGATCGGAATCACACATGCGCAAGCCGGGGAAACCCGACTTGGGTGCGCTGACCCGATCCACGAACTACTCCCACGCCCGGTTGTCGACCGTGTTCTCGTACGTCGCGCCCGGCACCGTCATGTTCCACTTGACCGTCCAGTTGTAGGTGTCGTCGAACCGCTCGCGCGTGTAGGGCTGCGGCGCGGCGTGCAGCAGGCGCCAGGTCTGCAACTCGTGCGGCTCCAGCGAGCCCGCCGGTCTCCGCGATGAGGTAGTGGACGTAGGGCGTCGGATCCTTCTCGAGCACCTCGACGGCCCTGCGCCTGCGCGCGAAACATCGCCGCCAGCGTCGGGCCGTCGAGGTCGTCGCCGGCCGCCTCGCTGCGGGTCGAGTGCGACTCGATCAGGATGCGCAGGCCCTGCTTCTGCGCCACGCTGATCCACGGCTCCATCAGGCTCACCGCCGCGACCTTGCCCTGGCGCAACGCCTCGATCCGCTTGAGCATCGAGCCGGCATTGGTGGTCTTGATGTGCTCGGGCGCGAGGAAACCTTCCATGATCTTCAGCGTGGTGAAGTGGGAGCCGTTGTTGGGCGTCACCGCGATCGGCTTGTCCTTGAGCATCTCGGGCTCGTAGACTTCGAATCGCGCGCGACCACGATGGCGAACGTCGACATCGAGGCGCCGAGCGCCACGATCTTGCGCCCGCGCAGTCCCTCGCGGTCGGCCTCGACGGCGCGCTTCATGATGCCCCATTCGCACATGCGGTACTGGTCGATGCCGCCGTCGTTGTAGACCGAGTCGAGCGGGCGCTCGAAGATGGAATCGAACTTGACGAGGTGGGACGTCGTGACCTGCGCCATGCCGGGCGTGGTCACGAACTCGATGTCCAGGCCCTCGTCCTTGAAGAACCCTTCGTCGCGGGCGACCAGCACGGGCAGGTCGTGGACCGCGTTCATGATCGCGACCTGAGGTTTTTTCGAGTTCTGCCGAATATTCATGACGCTTCCTCCCGTATTGGAGCGTGTTTGCTTGCGATGATCTTCCCTCGGTGGCTGGGCTGTCAACGGCGGAAGCGGTCGCCCCATCGGCGCCGGCGCTATTGAATCTGCGGAATGCCGGCCTTGTGGATGATGTCGCGCCATTTCACGATTTCAGAGGAGGTGAACCTGGCGGCGTCCTTGGGCGACAGCACCTTGGGCTCCGCGCCCTGCTGCTCGAACCGCTCGCGTACCGACGGGTCGGCGATCGCCTCGGCCATCTCGCGGTTGATCCGCTCGACGATGTCCTGCGGCGTGCCGCGCGGCACCTGCATGGCGAACCAGCCCGAGGCCTCATAGGCGGGCAGTCCGGCTTGCGCCGTCGTCGGCGTGTCGGGCAAAGCCGGCAGGCGGTTCTTGCCCGCGACCGCGAGCGCCCTGGCGCCGCCGCTGTTGAGCGGCGCCAGCACGTTGGGAAGCCACTGGAAGCCGAGCGGCACGGCGCCCGCGATCATGTCGGGCCCATATTGGGCGATGTTGCGGTACGGCACGTGGGTGAGCTTCACGCCGGCGACCTGCTCGAAATACACGCCGCCCAGGTGCTGCGAGCTGCCGATGCCGACCGAGCCGTAATTGAGCTCGCCCGGGTGCTGCTTGGCATAGCCGATCAGCTCGCCCAGCGATTTCACCGGCAGCTGGGTGCTCGCCACCACCACGATGGTGAAGAACGCGAACGGAGAGACCGCCTCGAAGTCGGTCTCCGGGTCATAGCCGAGATCGCGATAGAGCGTCTTGTTGGCGGCGATCGGCCCGGAGCCGCTCGCGATCCAGGTGTAGCCGTCGGGCGGCGCTTTCGCCCCGGCCCCGGTGCCGGTATTGCCGCCGGCGCCCGGGCGGTTGTCGATGACGATGGGCTGCCCCATCGACTTGCTCATGCGGTCGAGCATGATGCGCGTGACCACGTCGCTCGCGCTGCCGCCCGCGAACGGAAGGATCACCGTGATGGGCCGCGACGGATAGGTTTCGGCACGCGCCATCGCGCTGTCGAAAAGCGCCGCCAAGGCGACGATCGCGCCTAGCATGACGCGCGTTGTGGGGACATTTCTCATCGGGGGTCTCCGGGCCTGAAATCGTCGGGGGGATGCGCGCGGGTGATAGCGGGTGCCCGCTCGTCGCGCACTATTGAATCTGCGGGATGCCGGCCTTGTGGATGATGTCGCGCCATTTCACGATTTCGGAGGAAAGAAACCTGGCGGCGTCTTCCAGCGTGAGGGCCATCGGTTCGGCGCCCTGCTGCTCGAACCGCTCGCGCACCGCCGGGTCCGAGATGGCGGCCGCAAGCTCGCGATTGATCCGGGTGACGATCTCCTTCGGCGTATCGCGTGGCACCATCAAGGCGAACCAGCCGGAGGCCTCGTAGGCGGGGAGCCCGGCTTGCGCCGTCGTCGGCGTATCGGGCAGGGCAGGCAGGCGGTTCTTGCCGGCGACCGCGAGCGCCCTGGCGCCGCCGCTGTTGAGCGGCCCCGCCACGTTGGGAAGCCAGTTGAATCCGAGCGGCACCGCGCCCGCGATCATGTCCGGCCCGTATTGGGCGATGTTGCGATAGGGCACATGGGTGAGCTTCACGCCGGCGACCTGCTCGAAATAGACGCCGCCCAGGTGCTGCGAGCTGCCGATGCCGACCGAGCCGTAATTGAGCTCGCCCGGGTGCTGCTTGGCATAGGTGATCATCTCGCCCAGCGTCTTCACCGGCAGCTTGGTGCTCGCCACCACCACGATGGTGAAGGACGCGAACGGCGAGATCGGTCACGAAGTCCTTCTCCGGGTCGTAGCCGAGCGCGCGGTAGAGCGTCGCGTTGGCGGCGACCGGCCCGGTTCCGGTCGCGATCCAGGTATAGCCGTCAGGGGCGGCCTTGGCGCCGGCGCCCGTGCCGGTATTGCCGCCGGCGCCCGGCCGGTTGTCGATGACGATGGGCTGCCCCATCGCCTTGCTCATGTGATCGAGCATGATGCGGGTGACCACGTCGCTCGCGCTGCCGCCCGCGAACGGCACGATCACCGTGATGGGATGCGACGGATAGGTCTCGGCACGCAGAACCGCGCCGTCGAGAAGCGCCGCCAAGGCGACGATCGCGCCCAGCATGACGCGCCTTGCGTAGACTTTCCTCATCGGGGTCTCCGGGCCTGAAATCGTCGGGTGGATGCGTGCCGCCGACATGGCGCACGCGAGTATGAAATACCGCAAGCCCATGCGGAAGCGCCAGCTTGCCGCAACCCTCAGCAGCACTCGCAGTCTCCCCCCTCGGGGACCGCGAGCGCGTCCTTGAGCCAGGCGGGCGGGAGATCGTCGGGCACCACCTCGGCGACCGGCTTGAAGATCTTGAAGTGATGCCGCTTGTCGGTCTCGGTCCAGAACGCCACCACGGTCTCGAGCGGCGGGCAGCCCGGCAACGCGCAGGCGAGCTCGGACACCAGAATCACGTCGTCGGCGGGAAGCCCGAAGCGCGCCCGCGTCCACGCCCGCACGCGCTCCAGCGCCTCGCGGTGCGCGGGGCCCTTCCGGGCGAACCCGATCCTGGCGGACCCGGCCGATGCCGGCACGGCGGCGCGCTCGCCGGAGGCGTCCTTGCCGGCCAGCCACTGCGCGAGCGCGGTTTCGTATTCGGTCATCGGGGCTCTTTGGGCGACGCAAGTCTGACAAATTGCGCTGGCCGGGCCTAGGGTGTAGCTAGCTTCCCGAATTCATCGACCATGATCGGAGACCTTGGCAGTGGCGGAAAAAGTACTGGCGGCCGTGAGAACGGGCCCGAGCACGACCGAGATCCGCGAATTCCCGATGCCGGACATCGCGGAGGACGCCGCCCTGATGAAGATGGAGGTCGCCGGCATCTGCGGGACCGACGTCAAGCTGTACAAGCACCCGCCCACCAAGGCCCCGGTGATCATGGGCCACGAGAACATCGGCGTCATCGCCAAGGCGGGCCGCGAGTTCACCCGCCGCAAGGGCTTCAAGGAGGGCGACCTCGTTTTCGTCGAGCACTACGTCATGTGCGGCAAATGCGAGTGGTGCCATCAGGGCCAGTACCGGCACTGCGAGAACACCGACTGGCGCCACAACCCCGACGGCATCCGCTACGGCTACACGTCGGCCGAGAAGGCGCCGCACCTGTGGGGCGGCTTTGCGCAATACGTCTACCTGCCGTGGAACGCCGTCGTGCACCACGTGCCGAAAGGCGTCTCGGCCGAGCTCGCCGGGCTGGTGACCCCGATGGCGAACGGGGTCGAGTGGTCGCTGTTCGACGGCGGCGTGGGCTACAACTCGACCGTGCTGATCCAGGGGCCCGGCCAGCAGGGGCTGTCGCAGACCGTCATCTGCAAGCAGGCCGGCGCCTCGCTCATCATCGTCACCGGCACCTCCAAGGACGCGGCGCGCATGGCGGTCGCCAAAAAGCTCGGCGCCGACCACGTGATCGACGTGCAAAAGGAAAATCCGCTCGAGCGCATCATGGCGATCACCGGCGGCAAAGGCGTCGACGTTTCGCTCGACTGCACGGCCGGCGCCGGCACCATCCCGATCCTGCTCGGCGTGGAGGCGCTCAAGCGCAAGGGCGGGACGATCGTGGTCCAGGGCGAGATGAAGGAGTTTCCCAATTTCCCGCTCGAGAAGGTCACGGTGAAGTTCATCACCATCAAGAGCGCGCGCGGCCACAGCTACCGGGCGTGCGAGCTCGCGCTCGCGCAGCTCGCCTCGCACCGCTTCCCGCTCGAGCTGGTGACGACCCACAAGTTCGGGCTCAAGGACGTCGACCTCGCCATCCGCTCGGTCGGCAACGAAGGCGTGAAGGACGTGATCCACGCCTCGCTGATGCCGTGGGAGTGAGTGAGGCGATCGTCATTGCAAGGAGCCCGAAGGGCGACGACGCAATCCCAGCCAAGCATACCCAAGCGAAGTGAGATTGCTTCGCTTCGCTCGCAATGACGGATCAATGTCCGTTGTCATTGCAAGGAGCCGGAGGCGACGAAGCAATCTCGGCCAAGCATACACAAGTGAAGTGAGATTGCTTCGCTTCGCTCGCAATGACAAATCAATATCCATCGTCATTGCGAGGAGCCCGAAGGGCGACGAAGCAATCCCGGGCGGGCGCCTGTCCTTGGGCTTGCCGAAGGCAAGGCCCGCGGGCTCGCAATGGCGGACTTGTGGCTAAATACGGCTACAACCTGCCCATCAGTGCCAGGACCACGATGATGACCAGCAGGAGACCGAACTCCGCCACCGGGGCCGTAGCCCCAGTTCGCGCTGTAAGGCCAGGTCGGCAGCGCACCGATGAGCAACAAAATCAGAACAACGATCAAGATCGTCGAAAGCATCGATCGCTCCTCAGCACCTCCGCCCGGCAAGTCAATGCGTTTCACAAATCAAAGTTCCGGCGCGAAGTTCCCGAATTTTCCGCCGTCACTGCTCCGGCTTGCGCGGCGACCGGCTGAGCAGGAGGCCGACCACGAACGCGCCCACCAGCGCGATCGATGCCGTCCGGCGGCCGCCGAGCGCGCGACTGACGTCGAGCGCCGCCGCCAGCATGACCGGGTCGTTCCACCACGCCTTCTGGGCAGGCATGGCGGGCGGCGGCTCCCGGCGGCGCAACATCAGCGCCGTGATCAGCGCGATCAGCGCCAGCAGCACGAAGACGCCGCCGAGCGCCACGCAGGCCACGATGGTGCCGTAGCTCTGCTGGATCCACACGAAGGTCGCGGCGCAGAAGAAGCCGCCGGCGACCAGCACGGCCGCGAGCGCCACCACGCCGCACATCGTGGTTTTCAACGCGAGCTCGATCTTGTGCTTGATATGCGCGATCTGACTGTCGAACACTGCGGTCTGCCTAGGCGGCGCTCATCGGCGCCACGCCGTGCCGAACAGGAAGCCGAGCCCGACCGCCAGCGCGATGGTGGTGAGCGGATGCTCCTGCACCGATTCCTGCAGCGCCTCGCCGACGTTCTCGGTCACTTCGCTCAGCGCTTCGCGGCCGCGCGCGCCCGCGTCCGAGAGCGTGTCGTCGAGCCCCTCGCGCATGCGATGCACCCGCTTTTTGAGCTCCCCGACCGCCTCCTCGCCGCCCGAGCTCAACAGAGCCGTGACCTGGGTGGCCAGCCGCGCCATGTCGTCCCGCAGCGCCTGGACGTCGCGCTGGATATCCTCGACCGTCGCGGCCGCGTCTTTGGTGGTCGCCATCGTTTGCTCCTGAGCGGAATTGTCATGCCTTGGGGGTCGCGAATCAACGCCGGCTGCGGCGAAAGGTTCCACGATCAGCCCGGTATTTCGTTCTCGTCCTCGACCAGCAGATGGTTGACGATCACCAGGCCGAAGATGAGAAACGGCACCGACAGAAAGGCGCCGACCGGGCCCCACAGCCAGGTCCAGAACGCCAGGCTGAGAAACACCGCCAGCGGATTCAACGTCAGGCGCCGGCCGATGATATTGGGGGTCACGAAATGGCCCTCGATCGTCGTCAACCCGATGAACAGGGCGGGCGCAAGAGCCGCATATGCGAGCGACGGAAAGCTGACGAATCCGACCGCGAACAGGATCACGACGACGAAAGCCGGACCGATATAGGGGATGTAGTTGCATAGAAAGGCGATCGCGCCGAGCAGCGCCGGATTTGGGAGCCCGATCAGCCACGCGCCGCCCGCCGTGATGATGCCGATCGCCAGATTGATCACCGTGACGGTGCCGATATAGAGCGTCAGATTGTGCTCGATGTCGTTGATGATGCGGATCGCGCGCAGCCGGTCGTCCTGGCGATCGAAGACCAGGATGATGTGCTTGCGCAGCTCGTTGCGGTCGAGCAGGAAGAAGAACAGCGTCGCGAAGAAGATCAGCAGCTCGCCGATCGCCGGCGTCAGGAAGCCGAGCAGCGGCTGAGCGATCGCGGCGACGTCGATCTTCACGCCGGAATCGCCGCCGCCTTTGGTCAACGCGGCCTGCAATTCCTGAAACGCCGCAAATGCCCGCTCGAATGTCTGCAGCTTGGCCCTCAGCATGTCGGCGAGCTCGGGCGCCCGGCCGATCCAATCGATGATCGGCACCGAAACCATGACGGTGATCACCTGCAGCACCGCCAGGAGCACGCCGACCACGACGGCGGCGAACAGCCATCCGGGAATGCGCCGGCTCGCCGCCATCCGGGCGAGCGGTCCGAACATGGCGCCGATGACGGCGGCGGACACGATCGGCAACAACACGTTGCGCGCCAGGTCGAGCACCGCGCCGAACATGATCAGGAAGATGCCGACGGTCGCGAGATGCGCAACGTGCCGCCAGAATGCGGCGGGAGCGACCACCGGCCGCGGATCGGTTAGCTCCAGCTCGGTGCGCGTCCTCGCGGCGGAAGGGCGGGACTGGGCAGGCTCCACGGCCCCTCTCCTCTCACGAACGACTGCCATCCAGCAAAGGCGCGTCCGCCCCGCCCAGGGGCGCGACCGGCGAATGCGCGGTAGTTATTGAGAACGCGGTGCTCCCCTGCCGGGTTCCGGATTCTTTTACCGGACGGATGATTGTCGTTGCGAGCCCCTGGGTCCTAACCCTCGTCATTGCGAGCGGAGCGAAGCAATCTCGTTTCACTTGCGCATGCGCGAGTGGCGGAGATTGCCTCCGCCTTCGCCCTTCGGGCTTCGTCGGACAGGTCGTCGCCTCCGGCTCCTCGCAATGACGGCGTCTTTTCCGGAACGTGTCCGCGAGAGGCCGTTTTCGGGAAAATGCCCTAGGATTTTCCCTCGACCTCCAGCGCGTCGAACAAATCGTCGATGCGGGTGCAACTCTCGAAATCCCAGATGAGCGCCAAGGCGCGCGCGACGCGCTCCGGCGCGAGCTTGCGGCCCGCGAG
Source organism: uncultured Pseudomonadota bacterium (assembly GCA_963791155.1). Taxonomy (GTDB): domain Bacteria; phylum Pseudomonadota; class Alphaproteobacteria; order Rhizobiales; family Xanthobacteraceae; genus JAVDCA01. Next base: position 294,053 of record CAWBRI010000007.1, on the reverse strand, counting down.
CGACGTGAATTTCTCCCTCACCTCGCCGTCCGTCAGCGGATCGTCATGGTGTCCATGCGGATAGTCGAGCCCGGCCGCGCGGGTCGTGCCGTCGCTCAATTCGATCTCGACGCGGGAGCGGAATTTTTCCGGAAACGCGCGTGTGAAGTCCGGCTCCTCTATTACCGTGATCTTGTCGGCGAGCGCGAGGATGCGCGGATCGGTGAAGCGCGCGGGCGCGAAGATCGCATCGCTGAAGCCGCCGTCGACCAGGACGGCGGCCACGATATAGGGCAGGCTGTGGTCGGCGGTCTCGCGCGTCGAGGGGCGCCATTTCTCGCGGCCGCTGCCGATTTCCTTGTGGGCGAATTCGTAGGTCCGGATGCGGATCGCTACGATCGAGTCGATGTCCAAATCGCGCCGCAACGCGAGCGCCGCCATCAGCGGTCCCTGCGAGTGATACTCGGTGACGAAGAACTTCATGTCGGCCGCCATGACGGCGAGCGGCGTCCGGCCGAGCAGGCCGGGATCCACCGGGCCGATCAGATGATGCAGACCGAGCTGGCCTTCGAACGCCTTCTCGGGGCCGGTCATGCCGGCACGCGCGAGCAGGGCCGCGAACACGCCGTTGCGCGCGCCGTTCGCTTCGGCGACGCCCTTCCACATCGAGAGCTGTCCGCGCCGCGTCACCCCCAGCGCCAGATTGGGCGTCACCGCGAGCGAGATGGCGTCGATCATCCGGGCGCGGTCGGCCCCGAGAATCTTCGCCGCCGCCGCCGCGCCGGCGACCGCCGGATAGAACGCATGATCGAACCCCTTGGTCATCACGCGCAGCGAATCGTGCAGGGCGCGGTGGATCTCGTAGCCCGCCACGATCGCGGCGATCGCCTCGCGGCCGCCCGCGCCGGCGACCTGCGCGGCCGCCAGGACCGGAGCGATCACGCCGCTCGGATGCCCGCCGCCGCCCGGAAAGCAGTCGTTGCCGTCGAGATAGCGCGCCATCGCGGCATTGGCGAACGCGGCGAGCTCGGGCAGCGCGCGCCGCGCGGTGCCGAGCACGCGCGCGCCGCCCACGGGCTCGGCGCGCAACGCGAGCGCGCGCGCGATCCGGCTCGGCTCCGCGTCGAAGGCAGCGATGCCGCAGGCCAGCGTGTCGGCGACGCGCCGCTTGCACGCATGGACGGCCTGCGCCGGCAGGTCGGCGAAGCCCAGGCCGCACGCGTAGTCGGCGAACCGGCCGATCGTTGCGTCCGCGCCGGCTGCGCGGGCTGCGCTGTCAGCCATCTCAACCGGCCGCCACGGAGGGCGCCGGCGTGGCACACGCGGCAGGCGCCGGGAGCCTCGGCCACGTGATCATCTTGCGCCTCCATTGTGCCGCACTGCCGGTAGCGACAGGTGCAAATGCTATCCGGCCGGATGGCAGTGCGCCACCGCGGTCGAGCGGACGGCGGCGGCCGTGGCGACCGCATTCCGCGTCAATTGCGCGCATTTGCGGCCGTCCGCCTGTCGAAACATTCGGAAGACCCGCGCGTTGATCCGGGGGCGACCCGCGACCATCACGCCGCCGCGAGCGGTGGGTACCTTTATTGTCGCAGGAGAGCGCCATGCCACCAATCGACGCACGCGACCCGAGACCTGCGGACGACAGGATCGTATCCGACGGGCTGCACCCGCTGATCTACAAGGCGCTGGCGGGTCTCGCGCTGTGGCTGGTCGTCTCCGCGTGGATCGCCTTCGACGGCCAAGGCTATGTGTCGTTCCTGCTCGTCGTCGTGACCGGCTTCTTTATCATCGCCGCCGCGATCCCCTATCTGCTGTGGCGTGTCTGGCACAACCATTCGCCCGACGAGGCGAGCGGCGACGCCAAGGTTGCGTTCTCAACGTGGTGGTCGGGCGAACTCGATACCTGGCAGGGCCGCGTCGAGGGCTGGGATGCGGCAGTCGAGATTTTATTGCCGCTCGGTGCCGCGGCCGTCGGCATGACGGCGATCGGGCTGGTGTTTCGTATCATCGCCGCAGGCGCATCATAGGATCGGATACGCGACGACTAGTGAGTGACGGAAGATAGAGAGTGACGGAGGAGCCCCCCATGATGAAACGCAGGCGCGAGACCATCCTGGACGTTTACAACCTCGTCCTCGGCGGCTTCCTGTTCGTGGCGCCGTGGCTGTTCTCCTATGCGAACGACGTCGTGAGAGCGGAGGACTGGACCAGCAGCGCCCTCGTCGTCATCATCTCGGCCGCCGCCCTGCTGGCATTCGCCGAGTGGGAAGAATGGACTAATCTGATCCTCGGGCTCTGGGTAGCAGGGGCGCCGTGGGCGCTCGGCTTTCAGCACACGGCCGCCATGCGGGTCCATGTCGTGGTCGGTCTCATGATCGCATTCATCAGCGCGATCGAGCTGTGGCTCCTGCGGTACGACCGGGCGCCGCCGCTCGGCAGCCAGGATGGCCCATCCACGACGACGTGACGGCGCGCCGGCCCAGGAGCTGGGTCCGCACGATCCCCGCCGATCGTTGAAGGCCCGGAGGTGGCCCAAGGCCGCGTTCCAGCGTCGCGACCGGCATCCGGTGCATTCGCGGGCCAACTTGCCGGTTGACCGCGCCCACGCGTAGCCGATTAATGCCAGCCCGCATCGGTCCCCAACAGGCTTTACGCGTCCCGCCATGAAAGCCGCCCCCTTCGCATATTCGAGGCCCGAAACCCTCGAGCAGGCCTGCGCCCTCCTGGCGGCCGACGAGGGCGCGCGCCTGATCGCGGGCGGCCAGACGCTGACGCCCCTGATGGCGATGCGGCTCGCCCGGCCGACGCGGCTGGTCGACATCGCCCGCCTGCCTGGCCTCGGGTTTATACGCCAGGACGGAGACGCGATCGCGATCGGGGCGACCACCACGCAGCGCGCCGCCGAAGCCCATGCGCTGGTGCGCGACCAACTGCCGCTGCTCGCGCGCGCGCTGCCCTGGGTCGGCCACGCCGCGACGCGCGCGCGCGGCACCGTCGGGGGCTCGCTCGCCAATGCGGACCCGGCCGCCGAGATCGCCCTGGTGGCGGTGACGCTCGGCGCGCAATTGCGCTACCGCGACGGTACGAGCGACTGCGAGATCGCGGCGGCGGATTTTTTCATCGGCCCGATGGTGACGGCGCTGCCGCTGACCGCGGTGCTCACCGCCGTGCGCTTCCCGGTCTGGGGCGGGCGCGTCGGCGTCGCGTTCCACGAGATGAGCTCGCGGCGGAGCGATTTCGCCTTCGTGTCCGCGGCCGCGCAGGTCGCGCTCGACCCGGACGGCACCTGCGCGCGTTTCGCGGTCGGAGTCGGGGCGGCGACCGAATGCCCGCTGCGCCTCGCCGCGACCGAGCGGGCGCTCACCGGCACGCGCCCGACACAAGCCGCGATTGGTTCGGCGGTGAGCGAGGCGCTGGCGGGAATCTCTCCGATGGCCGATCCGCATGCATCGGCCGACTATCGGCGGCGGGTGGCGCAAAGCCTGGCGGTCCGCGCGATCACCGATGCGCTGGCCGACGCCGGCCGCCAAACCGGGGCAACTCATGTCCATTGAGCTCAAGGTCAACGGCCGGACCCACCGGGTCGACGTCGAGCCGCGCATGACCCTGCTGGACTGCCTGCGCGACAAGCTTGCGCTCACCGGGGCGCATGCGGGCTGCGAGCACGGCGTGTGCGGGGCCTGCACGGTGCTGCTCGACGGCGTCGCGGTGCGCTCGTGCCTGATGTTCTGCGTCCAGGCGGACGGCTACGCGATCACCACCATCGAGGGGTTGACGCCGGGGCCCGGCGAGCTGTCGGTGCTGCAGGATGCGTTCTGCGAGACTCACGGCATGCAGTGCGGCTATTGCACGCCGGCCATGATCCTCGCCGCCCATGCGCTGCTCGCAAATAATTCCGCGCCGACGCGGCCGGAGATCGTGGAGGCGATCTCCGGCAACATCTGCCGCTGCACCGGCTATGTCCAGATCGTCGAAGCGATCGCGCTCGCCGCCGAGCGCCTGCGCGGCGCCAACCGGCCGGTGGAAAAATGATGCTCAAGCACACAGCAACATCGATCCGTCACCCTGAGGCGCTCGGCGCGCAGCGCCGAGCCTCGAAGGGCGACGGCCCCGCCGTGGCCGACATCCTTCGAGGGCCGAGCTTCGCTCGGCCACCTCAGGATGACGGTCTCAGGCATGAGAATGGCGGCATTCGGGGAGCGAGGAGATGACACCTGCGCCCCACCGCTTCCGCTATGTCTCGTCCGACCGCCGCGTGCGCGAGGACCGGCGTTTCGTGGCCGGCAAGGGACGCTTCGTGGCCGACGTCGCATTGCCCGGCACGCGCCATGTGGCGCTCGTGACCTGCCCGCATCCGGCCGCGCGCATCGTCGCGATCGACAAGCGCGAGGCATCGGCGATGCCGGGCGTGCACTACGTGCTCGACGGGGCCGAGCTTGCGGCCGCGACGCTGCCGCTGATGTCCGGGCTCGATACCCCGAACGTGCCGCGCCGGCCGCTCGCGGTCGACGTCGCGCGCTATGCGGGCGAATGGGTGGCGGCCGTGGTCGCCGACAGCCGCGCGCTCGCCGAGGACGCGGCCGAGATGGTGCGGATCGACTACGAGCCACTGCGTTTCGTGCTCGACGGCGAGGAAGCCTTCGCGCCCGGCAGTCCGCTCGTGCACCAGGCGCACGGATCGAACGTGCTGCTCGACCGGAGCTTCGTGTGGGGCGAGGTCGACAAGGATTTTGCCGAGAGCCCGCACCGTCTGTCGCTGCGACGTCAAATGGGGCCGCAGCTCGACGGTGCCGGTGGAGACCTTCGGGGTGGTGGCGAGCTGGGATCCCTGGCGCGAGATCCTCGACGTCTACGCGTCGATCCAGATGCCGAAATATCCCGACCAGATCGCGGCCGCGCTCAAGCTGCCGGCATCGAGCGTGCGCGTGCACCACGACGTCGACGTCGGCGGCAGCTACGGCGTCAAGCGCGGCATCAAGCACACGGTGCTGGCCGCCTACCTCGCGCGCCGGCTCGGCTTTCCGGTCCGCCTGATCGAGGACCGCATGGAAAACATGCGCGGCGGCGACGCGCACGGGCCGGAGCGGCTGTTCGACGTCGAGGTCGCGTTCAACGAGGCGGGCGTGATCCGCGCGATGAAGATGCGGGCGCTCGACAATGTGGGCGCCTATGCGGGCCGCTCGCCGTTCCAGCTCGGCAAGCCGGTCGGCGCGATCGTCGGGCCCTATCGCATAAAGAGCGTCGCCTATCGGGCGATCGCGGTCACCACCAACAAGACCGTGCAGGAGGCGGTGCGCGCCTTCGGCCAGTCGCCGACCAACTACGCGATCGAGCGTACCATCGAGGAAGTGGCGAATTCGCTCGGCCTCGACCGGCTGGAGGTGCGCCGGCGCAACCTGATCCGGCACGAGGAGTTTCCCTATCTGATCCCGAGCGGCAGCACCTACGACAGCGGCGACTACCACGCGGTCATCGACAAGGTGCTGCGGCACGCCGACTACGACAAGCTGGTCGCGGAGCGCGACCGCCTGCGAACCGAGGGGCTGCTCGCCGGGATCGGCTTCGCGACGTGCCTGGAGCCGAGCGGGGGCAACTCCTCGTTCGAGCCGCTGCTCAATCCGAAGAACGCCACCACGACCTGGATGGAGTCGTGCCGCATCAGCGTCGACCTGGGCGGCGCGGTCTCGGCCGCGATCCACACCACCTCGGCCGGCCAGGGCCACGAGACGATGGTGGGCACCGTGATCGGCGAGGTGCTGGAGCTCGATCCCGACCGTGTCCGGGTGATGCGACCCGATTCGATCGCCTCGCTGCCGAGCAACAGCCCGGTCGGCAGCCGCATGGCGATCATGCTGGGCGGCGCGGCGTTCCACGCGGCCGAGAAGCTTAAAGAGCGCATGGTCGCGATCGCGGCGCATGACCTGGGGATTCCAGCCGAGCGCGCGGTCTACCGCGACGGCAACGTGTTCGATTCGACCGCCCCGGAGGCGCGCCGCACCTGGAGCGAGCTCGTCACCATCGCGCACCGCCAGTTCCACAGATTGCCGCCCGGTCTCGAACCCGGACTGTCGGTCGCCCACATCATGCAGGTGCCGACCGGAGGCGCCTTGCCGACCGCCGACGGCCGCGTGCAGATGTATCCGTGCTTCTCGTTCGAGTTCCACCTGCTGCTGCTCGCCATCGATCCCGTGCTCGGCAAGCCCGAGATCCGGCGCTATGTGGTGGGCCACGACTGCGGCACGGTGATCAATCCGAAGATCGTGCGCGGCATGACGCTGGGCGGAATCGCGCACGGCATCGGGGCGGCGCTCTACGAGGAGTTCGTCTACGACGCGCAGGGCCAGCTGCTGGCGCAGAACTTCATGGATTACCTGCTGCCGTCGGCGCACGAGATTCCCGACATCGACATCGTGCATCACGAGACCCCGTCGCCGCACACCGTGTTCGGCCAGAAGGGCTCGGGCGAATCCGGCTATCTGGGCGCGCCCGCCGCGGTCGCGAGCGGCGTCAACGACGCGCTGCGGCCGCTCGGCATCACGATCAACAGCCTGCCGATGAAAGCCGCCCGGCTGGGCGATCTGATCGCGGCGGCGAGGGAGAAAAAGAAACCGAGCGCGTGACGATGAGTACCGGCCTCCAAATGATGACTCGTCATGCTCCGCGCACCGATCTCGGGTTTACCCGAGATCGGCACCAAATATGCGCAAGTCGGGTGAACCCGACTTGCGGTCGGAGCATCCAGTACGCCGTGTCGATTCGCTGGAGGCGCGGTGCTTGTTCGGAAACGGCGGTGTCTACTGGATTGCCCGCTTGCGCGGGCAATGACGACCATCATGTAGGGTATGGGAGGACAGCATGACGTTTGTATCTCGCGGCTTCTTGGCGCTGCTCATCGCGGCGGCCCTTTGCGCTCCCGCGGCCGCGCAGGCGCCCGACAAGCTTTCCATCGTGGTGTTCGGCGCGCCCTCGCTCGGCGCCTTCATGCCGCCGGTCATAAAGGCGCAGAAATTCGACGCCGCGAACCGGCTCGACATCGATTTCGCCGAGCGCACGCCCGACGCCTATACGGCGCAGTTCAATTCCGGCGAGTTCAAGCTCGGCGGCAGCGCGGCGCTGCTCACCGTCGGCCTCGCCGACATCCGCGGCGTCAAGGTCAAGTATCTGTTCAACCTGTTCGACCTGTGGGGCGCCGTGGTGACGTCGCGGCCCGAGATCAAGACGCTTCATGACCTCGAAGGCAAGCAGCTCGCGGCCGCCAAGGCGACCACCAACTACGTGATGTTCGAGTTCTTCGCCAAGAAGAGCGGCGTCGACGTGTCCAAGATCGAGGTGGTGAATACGGCGACGCCCGGGCTGATCGGCTACGCGCTCGCCGACCGCGCCGACGCGATCCAGATCTGGGAGCCCGGCTATACGCTGCTGCGCTCGAAGAAGCCCGACATCCGCAATCTCGACCAGCGCACAGAAGTGAGCTGGAAACAGTTCGGCGGCGGCGATTTCATTCCCTATCTCGGGGTTGCGGCGCACACCGACTGGATCGAGCAGAATCCGGCGATCATTCCGCGGCTCTACGCGACCTACAAGCAGGCGGCCGAATGGATCAAGCAGAATCCGGATGAGGCCGCGGCGCTGATCGCGCCCAAGGCCAATGCGGATGACCGCAAGGCGATGGCCGAGCTGATCCGCTCGAACGACCGCCTCGGCATGCATGTGGCGCCGGCGGCCGGCATGCGCAACGAGATCGCGGCGGTCTATCAAGCGGGCCGCGACGTCGGGTATTTTCCCAAGGCGCCGTCGGGCGAGTCGGTCTACATGAAGCCGATTCCGTAACGCGCCACGAAGGACGGCGGGAAAGCTTGATCGCCGCCGCCTTCGCTTGCGCGCCTGCCGCCTGCGTCAGAGCGATTTCGCCATGGCGGCCCGCGCCTCCGTGATCTCCGGACGGATGGGCGCAGCTGCGTCCGCGAGCGCGGCAATTCTTGCGTAATACTGCCGCGATTTGACTGTGTCGCCCGACTTTGCGGCCGCCCTGGCGGCGCCGCTCAGGGCGCCCAGCCGGTTCGGTTCCTTCTTCAGCGTCGCCTCGAAGGCGACGAGCGCCTCCTTCGGCATCCCGCGATCGAGCAGCATGGTGCCGTAGAGCTCCCGTGCCGGCGTCGGCACGCCCGGCGTCACGACGTGCTTCTCGGTCTTGTCCTCGGCATCGGCAGCGGCGCTCATGGCCTTGAGCGCGTCGTCATGTTTGGCCTGGGCATAGAGCAGCCAAGCTTGCGCGATCTGCCATTGGATGTCGACCTGCTCGGCCCAATAGGCGTCCTTCGCCTCCCGCAGCTTGTCGCGCAGCTCGGCCAATCTGGCGATGTCCACCTTGGCGGCCTCTGGCGCGCCCGAACGGGCCGCGCCGAGTGCGCGTGCAAAATGCGTGATCGCATCGACATGCGGGAACTTGCTCGGCCGGATCTCCATCGCCGCCGCCCCCTTCCAATCGCCACGTTCCAGCATGTAGCGCGCCGAGCTTGCGGCAAGCGCATAGGGCCCGATGATCACATTGGGATTGAAACTCGTGATCTTGCTGATGTCGTCGACCACCGCGCGGGCCTTGGCATCCTGCGCGAGCTGGAGATGGGCATAGACCATGTAGTCCATGGCGTGCATCTGCTCGTCGAAGTCCTTTCCCTCCATGGCGGCGCGCGCCGAACCAGTATTGGACGTGATGGACTCCTGCCAATAGCCCACGCGCGTGAAGATGTGCGACGGCATATGTTGGGCATGCGGCGCCGCAGGCGCGATCTTGGCGTAGCGCCGGGCGGCATCGAGCCCTTTGTCGGCGATCGCCGGGTAGTCATAGAGGTGGATGAGGTAGTGAGCGATGCCCGGGTGCCGCGGCTGACGCTGGAAAATCTTTTCCAGGATCGCCGCCCCCTTGAGCTGATTGGCATAGGTTTTGTCGGCGGGCGAGGCCGCCACATTCAAGGTCAGCGCATAATAGATCTGCGCCTCGTCGTCGACCGGGTAACGCTGCGCCAATTGCTCCATCGCCTTGAGATAGGCCTGGACGCGCGTGCGATGGTCGACCTTGTCATAATCCGTATAGAGCACCAGCAGGGCGTCGATGAAATCGCGCTCGCGCTGCGACTTCGCCCCGACGGCCTTCCCTTTCTGAAGCGCGGCAAGGCCGAGCGGGAGATTGGCCGCCGTCGGCGGGCTGTGAGGATTGTAGAGCAGGCTGAGGGCGACACCCCAATAGGCGATGGCGCATCCCTCATCGGCCTTCAGCACATCCTCGAATATCTCCTTCGAGGCGCGGTACCAGAACGAATGCTGGTATCGCATCGCCCGATCAAAGCGCCGCTGCGCCGTTTCGTTGCAGGAGGTCGCGAAATGAACGGTCCCGAACTGCGTCTCGGCGTCGTCCTGGGCACGGGTCGGCTGCACGAGCAGTGCGCCGGCCGCCGCTGCGGCGGCGATGGCTGCGGCGGATAATATCCTGATCATGGTCGCCTTCCTGTTGCCGACGCGCCTCGAGAAAACGTCGTCTCCCGGTGCCTGCGCCGAATGTGGGGAACCGGCTCGCATTCGCGCGACGCGGCCGCCCGCCGCAAGGGGAGGCTGCACCTTTATCCACGTGGAATAAATAGGACGCTTTGCAGTAGACTACTTCAGAATATGAAGTAATATCGGCCATGGACAAGTTCGCCGCGATGAAGACTTTCGTTCGCATCGTCGAGACCGGCAGCCTCACCGCGGCCGCGAATGCACTCGATACCTCGTTGCCGACCGTGGTGCGCACGCTCGCCGCCCTCGAGCGCGACCTCGGCGTCTGCCTGCTCAACCGCACCACCCGCCGCATCCATCTGACGGACGAAGGCGCGCGGTATCTCGAGCGCTGTCACGTGATCCTTGCCGCCATGCAGGAGGCCGAAGAGGCCCTGGTGTCGCGCGACACCGAGCTGCAAGGCAGGCTCGCGGTGACCGCCTCGGTAATGTTCGGCCGCCGCTTTGTGGCGCCCATCCTGACGGAGTTCCTCAAGCGTCATCCGGGGATCAGTGCGGAACTACTGCTGTTGGATCGCATGGTGAATCTGGTCGAGGAAGGCATGGATGTCGGGATTCGCATCGCGCATCTCGAGGACTCCTCGCTCGTCGCCAAACCGATCGGCCAGGTGCGGCGCGTCGTATGCGCCAGCGAGCAATACCTTCGGCGCCATGGCGTTCCGAAGACCCCGAACGACATCCGACAGCATCGCTGCGTCAGGCATACCGGGCTGGCGCAGCGGAACGAGTGGCCCTTTCGGGTCGGCAACCGCACCATCACGGTCCCGATCACGAACGTCATCACCTGCAACGAGATCGGCAGCGCATTGGCTGCATGCGCCGGCGGCCTCGGGCTGGGAATGTTCCTGTCCTATATGATCGCACCCTACCGCAACGCCGGCGACGTCAGATATGTGCTGGAGCAGTTCGAAACACCGCCCGTGCCCATACACGTCATCCATCCCCGTTCGAAATTGCTGTCGAAAAAGGTGCGCGCCTTCGCCGACGACTGCGCCACCAGGCTGAAACGCGTCAAATTCGACTAGAGCGGGATGACTTTTCTTCGAATCGTCATCCCGCTCTAGCTTATTGTTGGAGCATGATCTTTTCCGAAAACCGGTGCCCACCCCGGATCAAGTCCGGGCAGGCTTTTCGGGATCATGCTCTAGGCCTCATTGGCGCTCGCAGCTTCGCGGGCGAGACCTATCCCACCTTCACCACGCCCTTGCGCACCAGCTCGTCGACCTCGAGGGCCGTGAGCCCCAGCACGTCGCGCAGCACATCGGCGGTATTCTCACCCAGCCGCGGCGGGAAGCGGTGCTCGGTTGCGGGCGTGTCGGCGAGCGCGATCGGATTGCCCATCACCCGCGCGTGACGCCCGTCGGGGGCGGCGAGCTCGGTCACCATGTGACGGTGGCGGATCTGCGGATCGGCGACCACCTGGTCGATCGAGCTCACGACCGCGACTGGGATGCTCTCGGCCTCGCACAGCCTCACCCATTCGGCCGCGGGCCTCGCCTTGAAATCCTGTTCCAGGACCGCCCACAGCTCGGTGCGATTCTGGTAACGGTCGCGATTGGTGGCGAAACGCGGATCGCCGGCGAGCGCCGTCCTTTGCGAGCACGCGGCAGAGCGCCTGCCAGTTGGCCTCGGTGATGCGCGCAGACCACGAAGTCCTTGTGGTCGCCGCCCGTGAAACTGCGATAGATCGGAATCGAATCGTGGCCGCTGCCCTGGCGCGCCGGCACCTGGCCGGCGTGCAGGAAATAGGCCGCCTGATAGGTGAGCATCGCGGCCTGGCAGTCGAGCATCGAGATGTCGATCGTCTCGCCCTGCCCGGTCGCGTTGCGGCGGTTGAGCGCCGCCAGGATGGCGATCGCGGCGTACAGGCCGGCCGCGATGTCGCCGATCGGAATGCCGGCGCGCACCGGCGGGCCACCCGGCTCGCCGGTGAGGCTCATGCCGCCCGACAGCGCCTGCACGATCATGTCGTAGGCCGGCTTGTCGCGATAAGGGCCGTCCTGGCCGAACCCGGAGATCGCGCACCAGATCAGCTTCGGGTTCTGCCGGCGCAGCTCGTCCGCCCGCAGCCCGAGGCGCGCGAGCACGCCCGGCCGGTTGTTCTCGACCACGACGTCGCAGGCGCGATCGAGCCGCGCCACCAGGTCGACGCCCTCCGGCGTCTTGAGATCGACCGCGACGCTGCGCTTGTTGCGGTTGAGCGAGACGAAATAGACGCTGTCGGCGCCGATGAAATGCGGCTGCATGGCGCGCGCGAGATCGCCCTGCGGCGCCTCGAGCTTGATGACGTCCGCGCCGAGATCGGCGAGCACCTGCGTGCAGTACGGGCCCGACAGCACCTGCGTCATGTCGAGCACGCGCAGGCCGTGCAAGGGTGGTGGGCTGGTGTCGGCCATGAATTCCTGACGCTTGAATCCCTAGGGCGCCGCCACCTACCCGGGTGCGTCGCATCAGAGCGTCTTGCGCGGCGTCGGGTCGAGCCCGAAGATGCGGGCCGCGTTCAGGCCGAGGATGTTGCGCTTGGCCTGCTCGGAGAGGAACGGCAGATCGTAGATCGTCGACGGCAGGTCGAAGTCGAAATGCGGCCAGTCCGACGCGAACAGCAGCTGCGTCTCGGCGTTGATCATCTCCGAGGTGCACTGCAACGCCTTCATGTTGCTGATCTCCATCGGCTGCGTCGTGTACCAGCAATGCTCGCGCATGTACTCGCTCGGCAGCCGCTTGAGCTGCGGCGCCTCGGACGGCCGCATCAGGTACTGGTCGTCGAGCCGCTGCATCAGGAACGGCACCCAGGCGAGCCCGCTCTCGACCCAGATCGACTTCAGCTTGGGGAAGCGCTCGGGGATGCCGTTCAGGATCCAGTTCGTCATGTGGACCAGGTTGCACCACACGAAGCCGAGCGCGTGCATGCCGACGAAGCGGTTGATGGTGGCGAGCGACTGGTCCTGCCAGTGATAGCCGGCGTGGAACGCGAGCGGCTTGCCGGTCTCCTGGATCATCGCGTAGAGCCGCATGTAGTCGTTGTGGTGCACCGGCTTGTAGCGCGTGCTCGGGAACGCAGAAGCCGATCACGCCCTTGGCGTCGGCGAAGTCCCTGACCGCCCGCTCGGCCTCCTCCGGCGTGTTGAACGGGAAGTAGACCAGCGTCTTGATGCGGTCGTCGGCCGACAGCAGCCGGTCGATCAGCCAGCGGTTGTAGGCGCGGCTGAGCCACACCTCCATCTCGGGCTGCGGGTGCATGCCGAGGAACAGCATCGGGGTCGGAAACACCACCATGTAGTCGATCGCGAGCGACTCCATGGCGCGGCGCGTCAGCGTGACGTCGCGGTGCACGTCGGTCTCGGTGACGGTCTCGCGCTGGCCGTCCTGGTGGGGAATGCGGCCGCCGACGCTCTGGTAGCGCAGGCCGATGTCGCCATTGAGCCCGTAGGGCGGCGCGCCGACGCGCTCGTTCATGGAAATGGATCGCCTGCTCGCGGATCACCGGGTCCTCGATGTAGCTCGATGATCTCCTTCCACGACACGGTCTCGACGTGATGGGCGTCGATGTCGCAGATCAGCCAGTCCTGGAAGTTGCGCCGGCGCGCGTCGCGCTTGGCGTGCGCCAGCAGCTCGCGGGTGTCGGTCGAAGACGCTCGACCTCCTGCGGCGACAGCAGCTGCGGAACCGAAGTCGTCGGGGCGTTCATGGCGGGGCTCCTTGTCTCAGCACGTCTTGCCGTGCGACCCATCAACGATGAAGTCGGCAAATTAATCCTCGTCGGGCCGGCGACGGTACCAGAGCGCCAGCTCCATCGGGCCGAGCCGCAGCGCGCGCAGCAGCTCCGACACGGCGGACAGCACCTCGGTCGCCGTCATCGGATCGGTCGTCCTCGCGAATGATCGGCGAGAACGTGCGCTCCTCGCCGTCGGCCTTCGCGACGTAGAGCCGGATCGCCGCGGTCAGCAACTGCGCGACCGCCTCGTCGGACACCCGCGCGGCCTCGCCGTCGCGCGCCAGCGTGCGCGCCGCCTGGTGCAGGTCGGCCGCATAGCGGTCGATCCAGGCGTAGGGGTCGTTCGGCAGCGCGGGCTCAGACGACGACATAGACATCCCGTCGATGATCTCGAGCTTGGCCTTGCGCAGCGCGTGCGCTTCGCGTTGCCGGGATGGCGTGCCGGTCTTCAGGCTGAACTCCCAGCCGTGCCACGGGCACACGATGTGCTTCTCGTTCTCGTTGTACTGCAGCATGCGGGTGTGGCCGTTCGGCGTCGACCGGCTCCAGCACCCGGCTGGTAGATGCGGCCCTGGCAGACCGGCCCCTGCAGATGGGCGCATTGGTTGTGCCAGGCGACCAGCTCGCCGTCGACCTTGAACACGCCGACCTCGGTACCGTCGCAGGAGACCACCTTGCGGCTGCCTTCGGCGAACTCGTCGAGGCGCCCCACCATGTAGGATTTCATGCCGAGCCGCTCCTTCGCGCCGTTCCATGCGGCAACCGCTCTTGGTGGTGCGAATTTATCCAACCCTGGAGATCATTTACAGGAGATTTTTCGCCGGCGCGCGGGCGCCACAGCCGGGGCATTCGCAAATGCCGGTTGATCGGCCCCGGCCGCACGGTACAGTCGCGGCCGCCGCCGACAAGTTGACGACAAAATCGTTCACGGAAGGAAACCTATGCGGGCCAAAGCCCTGCCGACTTGCGGTCCGCTCCTCGCCGCGCTCCTGCTTCTTTCCGCGGCCGGCACGGCGCGCGCGCTCGACTATCCGACCAGGACCATACGGGTGGTGGTTCCGTTCGCGGCCGCCGGCGTCACCGACATCGTGGCCCGGATCGTGTTCGACAAGGTGGCGCAGGCGCTCGGCCAGCAGGTGATCATCGACAACCGGCCGGGCGCCGGCGGCACCATCGCGGTCGACGCGGTGGTGCATTCGCCGCCCGACGGCTACACGCTGGTGATGGCCGACCCCTCGGGCTCGCTGCCGGCCAACCTCACGCTCTATCCCAAGCTCAACTTTCACCCGCAGCGCGATCTCGCGCCGGTCGCCTCGTCGGCACCACCGGCGCCGTTCTGCTGGTCGCCAACGACCTGCCGGCGCAGACGATCCAGGAGTTCGTCGCGCTCGCCAAGGCCAAGCCGGGCGAGCTCACTTTCGTGTCGACCGGCAACGGCACGCCCGGCCACCTCAACGGCGAGCTGTTCATGCGGCTCGTCGGCATCAAGGCCATCCACATCCCGTACCGGGTCGTCTCGCAGGGCGTGACCGACCTGGTGACCGGCCGCGTGTCGTTCTGGATCGTGCCGATCCCGACGCTGCTGCCGCAGATCCAGGCCGGGCAAGTGCGCGCGCTCGCGGTGGCGGGCGACACGCGCTCGAGCGATCTGCCCGGCATCCCGACCGTCAAGCAGAGCGGCATCGGCGATTTCGACGCGTCGACCACCTACGGGTTGTTCGCGCCGGCCGGCACCCCGAAGGAGATCATCGACCGGCTTTACGTCGAGGTGAAGCGCGCGCTCGAGATCGATACCGTGCGGCAGAAGCTGCGCGGCGCCGGCGTCGATCCGAAGATCGGCACGCCGGACGACGTGAAGGCGCTGCTCGAGACCAAAATCCCGCAATGGGCCGAGGTGATCAAAAGCGCCGGCATCAAGATCGACGATCATTGATGAGTTCGATGACCGCTCATACCCCTGACCGTCATCCTGAGGCGCTCGCGCCCCTTGGCGCGAGCCACGCAGGTCGGCTGCAGCCGATCTGCGCATTAATAATACCGATCTCGGGGATACCCGAGATCGGTGGGCGACGGCCGCTGCATTGCCCCTTGCACACTTGTTGCACCGCCTCGGCCGTGCATCCTTCGAGGCCCGGCTTCGCCGGGCACCTCAGGATGACGGGATTGACGGGATTAATGTACTGAACAGGAGACCATTCAGCTCGTGCCTTACATCATCGCCGTCGACATCGGCGGCACCTTCACGGATCTGGTCGCCTGCGACGTCGATACCGGTGCGGTCGCCTTCACCAAGAGCCCGACGACCTACGGCGACCTGGGCGAGGCGATCTTCGATTGCATCCGCAAGGCGCAGCTCGACGCGCGCGACGCCAGCTTCGTCAAGCACGGCACCACGCTGGTCATCAACGCGCTGCTGCAGCGCGCCGGCGCCAAGACGGCGCTGCTCACCACCAAGGGCTTCCGCGACGTGCTCGAGGTCGGCCGCGGCAACCGCACCCAGCCGTTCAATCTGCGCTTCCATCGCGAGCCGCCGCTGATCCCGCGCGAGCTGCGCTTCGAGGCGGAGGAGCGGATGGAGGCCTCGGGCACGCGTGCGCGTGCCGCTCGCAGCGGGCGACCTCACGGCGCTCGCGGATGCGCTGCGCGCCCGAGAAGATCGAGGCGCTGGCGATCAGCTTTCTCAATGCCTACGTCAATCCGGCGCACGAGCAGGCGGCCGCCGGGCAACTGCGCAAACTGCTGCCCGGCGTGTTCGTCACCACCGGATCCGAGCTCACGCGCGAATGGCACGAG
Source organism: uncultured Pseudomonadota bacterium (assembly GCA_963791155.1). GTDB lineage: Bacteria > Pseudomonadota > Alphaproteobacteria > Rhizobiales > Xanthobacteraceae > JAVDCA01. The sequence continues at coordinate 278,008 of CAWBRI010000007.1, read as the reverse complement.
TTCGAGCGCACCGCGACGGCCGCCGCCAACGCCTATGTGGGGCCGCAGGTCAGCCGCTACATCGCGCAGTTCGACGGCGACCTGCGGGCCGGCGGCTTCACCGGCTCGCTGCTGCTGATGGGCTCCCATGGCGGCGTCATCTCGGCCGAGCGCGGCTGCCGCGAGCCGATCACGCTGGTCGAGTCGGGACCGGTCGGCGGCTGCATCGGCGCCGCGTCGTTCGGCAGCGCGCTCGGCATCGACAATCTGGTCGCGTTCGACATGGGCGGCACCACGTCGAAATGCGCCCTGATCGAGCGCGGCCGCTACGCGGTCGAGTTCGATCTACTACATCGGCGGGCCGGACGCCGGCTTTCCGATCCGCGGCAACGTGATCGACATCCTCGAGGTCGGCGTCGGCGGCGGCTCGATCGCCTGGCTCGACGATCTGCAAGCGGCTCAATGTCGGCCCGAAGCAGCGCCGGCTCGATGCCGGGGCCGGCCTGCTACGACCGCGGCGGGGTCGAGCCGGCCGTCACCGACGCGCACCTGCGCGCTCGGCCGGCTCGACGCCGCGGCGCTTTCCTCGGCGGCGAGATGAATCTCGCGCCCGACAAGGCGCGCGCGGCGCTGGCGAGCCGCATCGCCGAGCCGCTCGGCTACACCGGCGCGGACGCGGTCGACGCGCGCCGCCAAGGGCGTGCTGACCATCGCCAACCTGACGATGTCGTCGATCATCAAGAAGATCTCGATCGCGCGCGGCTACGATCCGCGCGATTTCGCGCTGTTCTGCTACGGCGGCGGCGGCCCGCTGCACGGCACCGAGCTCGCGCGCGCGCTCAACATCCCGCGCGTCGTCGTGCCGCCGGAGCCGGGCAATTTCTCCGCCATGGGCATGCTGCTCGCCGATCCGCGGCTCGACACGGCGCGCACCTTGGTGGTGCCGCTCGATGCCGACACCATGCCGAAGGCGCTCGCGCATCTACGCGGAGCTCGAAGCGGAAGGCGGCGCGCGCGCTGCGGCGCGAATTCGGCGAAGGCGACATCACGTTCGAGCGCGAGGCCGAGATCCGCTACAAGGGCCAGCAGCACTCGCTCAAGATCGCGCTGCCGGCCGGCGCCGACGCGGCGGCGCTGCGGGCGGTGTTCGACCGCGAATATCGAGCGCCGCTACGGCCACGCCAACGCGGCGGCCGACGCGCAACTGGTGGTGCTGCATTCGCTCGCGACCCTGCGTATGACGCGGCCGCAGCTCGCCGGCTCGTCGATCGCGACCGCCACGCTGGCGCGACGGCCGCCGCGCGAACGGCTTCGCCGCGCACGCGCCGATCTTCTTCCTCGAGGAGGACCGCTTCCTCGACGCCGCGATCCTCGACCGCTACGCTCTGCCGATCGGGTTCTCCGGGGCGCGGCCCGGCGCTGATCGAGGAATACGGATCGAGCACCCTGATCGGTCCGCGCGACAGTTTCGCGATCGGCAAGCTCAAGGAGATCGACATTGACTGCAGCCGGTGAGGCCGCGCGGCGAACCGCAGCGCCGCGCTCGATCCGGTCACCGTCGAGGTGATCCGCCGCCGGCTGGTCGCGATCGCCGACGAGGTCGACGTCAACATCACGCGCACGGCGTTCAGCCCCTACATCTACGAATACAAGGACTACGCGGTCGGCATCGTCGACCACCGCGGCGACCTGATCTGCCAGTGCACCGCCGCGATGCCGGTGTTCGTCGCCGACGTGATGCGCGCCGCGATCCAGGACGGGCTCGACCTCTACGGCGCGGACGACCTCCACGACGGCGACATCGTCATCAACAACTACGCCGGCGTCATCGGCCAGCATCTCAACAACATGGCGATGTACACGCCGATCCACGTGACCGGACGCGACGGGCAACCGACCCTGATCGGATTCATGGTGGTGGTGATGCACTGGATCGACGTCGGCGGCCGCGACATCGGCTCGACCTCGAAATTCGCCACCGACATCTTCCAGGAGGGCATCCAGTTCCGCACCGTCAAGCTGCGCGCGCGCGGCGAGCCGGTGCGCGAGATGTACCGGATGATCGAGCACAACACGCGCTTCCCGGTCGAGATGATGGGCGACATCAACTCGCAGATCGGCGGCTGCCTGATGGGCCGCGACGAGGTCGCGGTACTGGCGCGAGCGCTACGGCGTCGCGACGTTCCGCGCCGCGCTCACGACGATCTGGGACCAGTCCGAGGCGGCGTCGCGCGCCGCCATCCGGGCGATCCCGGACGGCACCTACACGGCCGAGGGCGTGCTCGACGACGACGGGCTCAATCCGGGCTCGCTGCCGTGCCGGATCACGGTGATCATCGCGGGCGACGAGATGACGGTCGACCTCAGCGAGCTGCCGCGCGAGGTCAACGCGCCGATGAACTGCGGGCGCTACGGCGGCGGCGAGACGGTGTCGCGGCTCGCGTTCCGCTACCTGATCCTGCCCGAGGGCGACGCCAACGAGGGCACGTTCCGCCCGCTCAAGCTGGTGCTGCCCGACGGCACCATCGTCAGCGCCAGGCCGACCGCGCCGATGGGCTCGTACAATTCGGCGCTGCCGACCCTGATCGACCTCGTGATCCGCGCGCTCGGGCCGGCGCTGCCCGACCGCGTCGCCGGCGGCCACTACGGCACGTTCTCGACGCTCGCCTTCGCGGGCCGCCGGCCCGACACCGGCGCCTTGTGGCAATGCCACGACAGCGGCTTCGGCGGCTGGGGCGCGCTCGGCGGCCAGGACGGGCCCGGGCCGTTCCGCACCATGTGCCACGGCGACACCCGCATGATCCCGGTCGAGGTGCACGAGGCGAGCTATCCGTTCATGATCGAGGGCTACGGCCTGCGCACGGATTCCGGCGGCGCCGGCGAGTTCCGCGGCGGACTCGGGCTGACGCGCCGCTATCTGATGCTGGCGCCGTGCCGCATGTCGACGCGGTTCGAGCGCACCAAGTGTCCGGCCTGGGGCATGCACGGCGGCCACGACGCCGAGCCCGGCAACGTGATGATCGAGGCGGCCGACGGCACCACCCGGCACGGCGCTCAAGGACGCGGTGCAGCTCAAGGCCGGCGACCGCGTGCGCATCGAGACCGGCGGCGGCGGCGGCTTCGGCGACCCGCGCCGGCGCGACCGCGACCAGCGTGCGCGAGGACGCTGCGCAAGGGATATGTGTCGCCGCGAGGCGGCGCGCACGGTCTACGGATTGACGAGATCTAGGGAGAGCACCCATGGCAAAGCTTCGACACATCGCGATCGCGGCGGAAGACCCCTATGCGACCGCCGAGTTCTACAAGAAGGCGTTCGACTTCGTGGAGGTGCGCCGCATCGAGCCGGCCGGCGAGGGCAAGTCCTACGGCGTGTTCCTGAGCGACGGCACGCTCAACCTGGCGATCCTGCGGTTCGGCTGGGACCAGGGGCCCGGACTCGACTTCCGCGGCATCCATCATTTCGGCGTGCTGGTCGATGACGTCGACCGCACGACCGACAAGCTCGAAGCGCTCGGCGCCAAATGCTTCGCGCGCCGGCCCGAGGGCCAGCAGGGCTTCTACGAGACCAAGTTCCACGGGCCCGACAAGGTGCTGTTCGACATCACCGATCATCCCTGGGGCGGCAGCGCGCCGCTCGAGGGGGGCGAGGCCGTGGCGGCGGGCGCCAAGGCGCCCGCAAAGGCGCCCGCAAAGGCACCCGCGAAGGCGGCGTCATAACCCGCCGAACCCGCCGGCTGGTGCCGCTCCGGCCGACCCGGTACACTCCGACCAGATCGCCGGAGGGCTCCGCCCATGATGAAGCGCGAAAAGATCCCGATCGCCGACATCTATGTGCCGATAAAGCGCCGCGCGACGCTCAAGCCCGAAACCGTGCAGGAACTCGCCCAGAGCATTCTGGAGACCGGGCAGCAGAGCCCGATCCTGGTGCGGCGCGACGGCAACCGTTTCGTGCTGGTGGAAGGCCTGCACCGGCTGGAAGCCTGCAAGGCGCTGGGCGAGCAGACGATCGTGGGATTCCTGGTGCAGGCCGCCAAGCATTAGAGCCTTGAGGGTTCTGATGAGAACCGGGCTCTCGCTTTTCGCCGGCGCATGATCCTTTCCGAAAACCGTATCCCGCCTTTCGGCATCTTGCCCTAGGGTCGGGCCCCCGCCTCCGGCTCGTCCGCGGGGCGCGGCACGGTATCGTTCGCGGGTGCGGTAACGTCCTGCCTGGGGCTGCTTTTCTTCGGATCGGGCGGCGCGGGCTTGCGGCTCTGCGATCCGCCGTGTTGCTGCATGGCTTGCGGGATGGGTATCGACCAGCTTGGCTGCATGGCGTTCCCCCAAGGATGTTTGGGATCGACCCATGACGACAACCACGCCCGTGTGATCGCGTTCCCGCGGCGGAAACAAATAATTGAAACTTGCCCAGCGGCGCGCGCCGCAGCGCCCCGCTATCTCGGCTTCATGCCGATCTGTTGCGCGATTGTCGCGACCTGGGCGCGTTGATCGTCGACCGCCTTGGCGAATTCCGCGGCCGAGCCGGGGTTGACCACTTGGCCGGTGGCCGCCAGCCGTGCCGCGATGTCGGGGTCCGCGACGGCGCGGACGTCGGCCGCGATGCGCTCGCGCAGATCGGCCGGCATGTCGCGCGGCCCGAACAGGCCGACCAGGCCCTCCAGCTCGAGCGCCGGATAGCCGGCCGCCCGGACCGTCGGAATCCCCGGCAGCGTCACCACCGGCTGGCGGCTCGTCACCGCGAGCAGCTTGACCTTGCCGGACTGGAGATGCGGCTGCACGAGCGCCAGCGACGACATCATCACCTGGACGCGGCCCTCGGCGACGTCGGTGCCGGCCTGCACGATGTCGCGATAGGGAATCTTCGCCATATCGAGGCCCTCGGCCTTGAGAAAACCGGTGAACACCAGCTCGGTGATGCCCGGAACGAGCGCGGTATTGAGCTTGCCGGGCTGGGCGCGCGCGAGCGCCGCCATGTCGGCGAGCGTGCCGACACCCAGCGCCTGCGGCACCGCAACCACCAGGATGGTGTTGGAGACGCGCGCGATCGGATTGAGGTCGCGCGGCTCGTAGGGCAGCTTCTCGATCTGGAACGGGTGGACCGTGAACGACCCGGTGGCACAGAACAGCAGCGTGTGATCGTCGTTGGCGCTGACGAATGCTGTGATCGCCACGATGCCGTCGGCGCCGGGCCGGTTCTCGACCACCACGGTCTGGCCCCACCGCTTGGCCAGCCGGTCCGCGAACAGCCGCGCCCCGATATCGGCCCCGGCCCCGGGACCGAACGGGACGATGAATTTCACCGCGCGTTGCGGCCAGGCCGGTGTCTGGGCGCGCGATGGCGCGGCCGACAGCGCGAACGCCGCCAGACACGCGATGGCCGCGGCGATCCGTCTCGCCTGCATGGTGTTTCCCTCCGGTGACACGAGTGGCCGGCGCGGCCGTCACTTTCCGTGGCGGCCGCAACCTCAGCATAAAAATCGCGAATCCGCGGGTCAATCTCGCCCCGCCCGGACATGCGCGGCCTCGCCGTCATGTCTCGGCGCGGCGCGCCCAGAACCCGCGGCCGGGCTCGAAGGCGTAGACCGCCAACAGAAAAAATATCGCGCCCGCGCCCACGACCACCAGCGCCTCGGCGGGCGCCCAGCGCAGATAGAGGCAGAACCGGATCAGCTCGACGGCGTGACTGAAGGGATTGAGATCGGCCGCCCAGCCGAGCGCCGTGCTGACGTCGTCGAGCCGCCACAGCGGATAGAGCGCGGTCGAGGCGAAGAACATCGGGAAGATCACGAAATTCATCACGCCGGCGAAGTTCTCGAGCTGGCGGATGAAGGACGAGATCAGCAGCCCGAACGCGCCGAGCATGAGGCCGGTCACCAACAGCGCGGGCAGCACCGCCGCGTAGCCGAGCGCGGGCGGGCGCACGTCCCACCAGCGCGCGATCGCCAGGAACACGTAGACGATCGGGACCACCACCAGGGCGTTGGCGAAAAGCCGCGAGCCGAGCAGATACCAGCGCGGCAAGGGCGCGACCAGCAGGGTGCGCATCGAGCCCATCTCGCGGTCATAGACCATGGAGAGCGAATTGTTCATGCCGTGGAACAGCAGCATCATGGCGACCAGGCCGGGCGTGATGTAGACCTCGTAAAGGATATAGGTCTCGTAAGGCGGCGTGATCGAGAGGCCGAGCACGTTGCGAAATCCCGCCGCGAACAGCGCGAGCCACACCAGCGGGCGCACCACGGCGGCGGCGAGCCGGCCGCGCTGGTTCGTGGTCCGCAACAGCTCGCGCCGGATGATGCCGGAGAGTGCGCGCAGATAGCGGATCATGCGCGATCCTGCGTTCTCGCCACGAAGGCGTCGGCGACGGTCGGCCGTCCGGTGGCGGCGCAGAGATCTCCCGCCGCACCGTCCCATGCGACCGCGCCGCGATGGAGCAGGACCAGATGGTCGCCGGTCTCGACCTCGTCCATCAGATGCGTCGCCCACAGCACGCAAACCCGGTCGTCGCGGCAGAGCTTGCGCACATGCGCCAGGATCGAGCGCCGCGTGGACAGATCGAGCCCGACCGTCGGCTCGTCGAGCAGCAGCAGGCGCGGGCGATGCAGCAGCGCACGCGCGATCTCGACGCGTCGGCGCAGGCCGCCCGAAAGGGTGCGCACGCGTTCATCGGCGCGGTCGCGGATGTCCAGCCGGTCGAGCTCCACGGCCTGACGCTCGCGCGCGAGCGCCTTCGGCAGGCCGTGCAGGCTCGCGTGGTAGCGCAGGTTTTCGCCCACCGTCAGATCGAGGTCGAGGGTCAATTGCTGGAACACCACGCCCATCCGGGCGAGCGCGCGCAAAGGCTCCTCGCGCAGGCCGTGCCCGAATACGCGAACCGAGCCGCCATGCGCATGGTAGAGCCCGGTGACGAGCGAGATGAGCGTGGTCTTGCCGGCGCCGTTGAGGCCGAGCAAGACCGTGAAGCCGCTGCCGACCGTGAACGAGACGTCGTCGAGCGCCCGACGCCCGGAAAAGCTGTGGCTGAGATGCGCGACCGCGAGCGCCGCATCTTCGCAATCCGCATTTTCCGACGGGGCATTGCCCGAAGTTGCTCCCGTCATGGCGCCACCGCCAATCCCCAGGGGCTGCGGCCGACGCGGATCGACTTGATCACCTCGTGGGCCGCGAGATCGATCACCGAGACGTCGCCGGAATTTCCGTTGGCGGTGTAGAGCCGCTGCTGGTCCGATGAGAGCGCGATCTGCCAGACGCGCTGGCCGACCAGATAATAGCGCACGACTTGGCGGGTGTTCACATCGATCTCGGCCACCCGGTTGGACGGGCCGAGCGCCACGAAGGCGCGCGTGCCGTCGCGCGTGAGCACGAGCCCGACCGCCTGGATGTTTTCGCGCGGAACGCCCGGCACCGCGAAGGGGATCTTGGCCGTGATCTTGCGGGCCGCCACGTCGATCACCGAGACGGTGCCGCGCAGCTCCGACGACACCCAGATCGACTTGCCGTCGGGGGTGAACTGCGCGCTGCGCGGGCGTGCGTCGACCAGCACGCTGCCGAGCATGCGGTAGGTCGCCGCATCGATCACGTGCACCATGCTGCTGCTTTCGGACGTATTGACCACCAGGTTTCCGTCGGGACTCACCGCCACGCCCTCCGGCTCGGAGCCGACCCGGATCTCGAGCACGATATTCCCGGCGGCGATGTCGACGACCGACACCCGGTTCTCGTTCTCGTTGGAGACGAACAGCCGCCGGCCGTCGGGATGGACCGCGAAAGCCTCGGGGTCCTCGCCCGACGGCAGCGACCCGATCGCCTTGTGCGTGGCGCGATCCACGATGTCGATGCGGTCGTCGTCGCCGACCGCGACGTAAACCAGGCGCCGGTCCGCGCTCAGCGCGATGCCGCGCGGACGCCGGCCGACCTCGATGGTGCCGGTGACCGAGAGTGAGGCGCCGTCGATGACCGAGACGGTGTTGTCCTGCTCGTTGGAGACGTAGATGGTCTCGGCAAGAGCCGGGGTGACGGCAGCAACCAAAAAAACGAGAGCCGCGAGGCATGAGGCAGTTGCCGCATACGCTGAGAGCTCCCCTCCCCCTTGTGGGGAGGGGTTGGGGGTGGGGGTCCGCGAGGAAGGCGCTGCACTCAAACGCACGACCCCCCTCCCCGCCCTCCCCCACAAGGGGGGAGGGAGCGCCAACTCTGTGCTAGAAAAAAGAAAGAGTTCACTTCCTGCATTTGCTTTCCGGCCCGTCGGTCCCGAGCGTATCAAGCTCGCTGGTGCGGTGCAGGTAGCCGGCTTGCGGCGAGACCGACACCAGGAGGCGCGGGCCGGCGATCAGGATGGGCTGGCGCATCTGTCCGTCCCAGGCGCGAAAGCTCTGCCCCTGCCCCTTGAATCCCGCCACCATGAAATCCGGCCCGCGCAGATAGGCGGCGAGCGCATCGGGATCGGTGGTGGCGGCGCGGGTCGCCGCCTCGCCGAGCGAACGCGCCGCGAGCCAGGCCGCGTAGTCGACCGGCGTCATCGGCCGTCCGGCCGACTTCTGGAAGCGCTGCTGAAGCTGCGTCGCGCCCCACTGCTCGTTGACCGGGCTCCAGCCGGTCGCGACCAGCCCGCTGGTGCCGGCCACCTGTCGGGGCAACGCGGTGCGGCCGTACAAATAATCGCCGAACTCGTTGGCCTCGTCCGCGACCACCAGCACGTCGTGATCGGCGACGCGCGTGAAGGCCGGGATTTCGGTCTGCAGCGTGACGTGGCCGGTGTCGGCGCGCGCATTGGCGGTGCGGAAGGTCCAGTCCTTCTCGACCGCGATCTCGGCGCCGAATTTCTTCGCCGAGCGCCGCAGCGCGGCCGCATAGAGCTTGTCGGCGGGAGCCGGCCCCGCGACCATGAACCACCGTCGCCACTGCTTCCACATCAGATATTGCGCGAGCGCATCGGTGAGCATGGCGCGGCTCGCCAAGGTATGCAGGACGCCGGGCAGGCATCCCTCCTCGCGCAACCGGTCGTCGGGCGCGCCGGCGTTGAGGATCAGGAATTTTTCCGCGCCCGGTAGCGTCGCGAACGCGCGCAGCGCGCCTTCATCGAGATCGGCGACGACGAACCGGATATGGTCGGCCGCGATCGCGGCAGCGGCGGCCGCGATATCGTTCTGCGCGGATAGCGCATAGTGCTTGAGGACGAAGGTCTGTCCGATCAGCTCGCCCGTCTCGTTGTCGTCGGCGACGCCGACCCGCGCCCCGGCGATTCCCTGATCCCTTATGGGCGGATCGAGCGCCCCATAGGGCGAAGCCACGGGACCCGCGCGCCCCACGAACGCCATCGTGAGCTCGTCGGCGCGCGCCGCACCGAGGTCGATAAGAAGAAGGCAAACGAGGACGGCGCGCTTCATGCCGTCGATTGTAGACGTGAAGGATCACGCCCGCCATGCCCGCCGCGGCTCGTCATCGCGGGCGAGCCGAAGCATTCCCCGTGAGATTGCGTCGCAGCCTGTCCTCGGGCTGGTCGCGGGCAATTCCCGCCTCAGGCGATTTTCTGGCGGACCAGCCAGAAGCGTATCAGCCGCTGCGCCGAGGCAACCGACAGTTTCGGGTATTCCGAGGACGCTTCGTCCATATCGGCCGAGCGCGATCGGCCCATGCCGGGACGCATGTGGATGACGAACTCGGCAACGGGCCAATCCAGCGCGATGGCCTTGCAAAGCACGATGGTGCCGTAAACGCTCTGAGCGTGCAGGATCCGGTGGACGAACTCGATCGGCACGCCCGTCAGCACGGCCAGCGCCGCGACCGTCTCGGGGATCCGGCTCCCGCGGCTGAATTCCAAGATCTTGCTGCGGGTCAGCTCGGTGTCCTGTTTGAGCGACTGCACCAGGCGCTGCGCCTCCGCATAGGCGCGGTGGTTCACCGTCGCCCCGACCCTCGCCGCGATTCCGGCCATCGCCTTTTCGATCGCCGCGCGGTTGGCGGGATGCGAACGAGCAATCAACCTGTCGCGGGCCGCAGTTGTCGCATGCGCGACGAGTTGTTGGAACAAGTGGGGAGGAATATCCGAGCGCAACCCCATGATCTCGGTCAGGATATCGTTGCTCTCCGCCATCATCACGAGTTTCGACATGCCGGCGTTGGAAAGGCGCGCGCCCTCGTTGCTGGCCAATGTATTTGCGACCTTGCCGTCGCCTCGGTCGACCAGCACATCCGTCACGGATTCGTTGAGGCGCGGTCGCAACGCGATGTGGGCGAGATGGTCCTGGCTCTTGGATCCGGCGATCTCGATCAGATCCTCATCGGTCAGTTGCTCCGATTGCGCCAGGACGGGTCCCGAAACGGCAATCGAATCATCGCGGGCAAGGCGCCGAATGACTCCGTTGGGAGCATTGGGGACGGGTGCGAGCCGCGAGCTCATCTCGGCCAGCGTCCTGCTCTCGACGCGATCGATCAAGCGGTTCATGACGTTGTCGAACACCGAGGTGTGCTCTTCGTTGAAGTCGGAAGCGCCGTCGAGGAAGAGATCGGTGACGCGATGCAGCATGGCGGATCGTCTCTGGGCCGAGCCGCTGGCCAGCGCGTTTTCCAGTTCCTCGATCGTCGATGCGGCGAGTTCCGACGCCATCACCGGTCTTATGGCTTCCATTGGCATGCGTAACCGGTCCTTGCGGCGATCCCGCAGGCCGTCCCTGGTTGCAGACGCCGCACGGTGGCGCGGCACGGACCGACAGCAAATCCCGGAAGGACCGGGCTTGCCGTCGTGGATATGCTTATTTTTCGCCCTGCATTCGTGCGAACCCGCCGTTTACCCGGCGCGCCGCATTATGCGCGGGGATTCTTTCGGGCGATTTAATGGGTCGCCCTGGTGGGGATACCGCAGAAGGTTTCAAGAAAATTTAAAGTCTTATGAAATTGTAAACCTCTCGTGAGGGGGATCGTCACGACGGTCACCCACGAGAGGGAGTTCCGCGTGCCGGTCCAGAACGGGAACGAAGGCGGAATCGCCGGGATGCGTCGCCCATCCCTCCTCACGCGTCCGGCAGGACCGCGATCGCATTGATTTCGATGAGGTATTCGGGGGACGTCATCTTGCAGACCTCGACCATGGTCGAGGCCGGCGCCGGCTCCTTGAAATAGTCGCGGCGGACTTTGTGGATCAGATCGAAGTGCTCCATGTTGCGGACATAGACGTCGACCCGGCACACGTCGTCGAGCGTACCGCCCGCCGCCTCGACCGCCGCCTTGAGATTCTCGCACACCTGCCGCGTCTGCGCCTCGACGTCGCCGATGCCCGCGATGGTCCCGTCGGCGCGGCGGGACGTCATTCCGGAAATAAACACGAACGTGCCGCGCGCCGCGATCGCGGTGGCGTGCGAAAAGTGGCCGCTGGGCTGGCGGATTCTTGGCGAAACGATCTGTCTTTTCGGCATCGGGCTCCCCGTCGGCGTGACCATGTCGGCGCGTCGTCAGCGCGCATCCTGTTCGTCGGTGTACCATGACGGCTTTTGCGGATAATGCGGACCGTCATAGATTTCCATCACGACCGTTTCCTCATGCGCGATCGCCGGGCCGTGCACATGGCCCTTCGGGTTGCAGTAGAAGCTGCCCGCGGTCAGCACCACGCCAGTCGTGGTGTATTCGTAGCGCCCCGCGAGGCAGAACATGAACTGATTGGCGGCGTGGAGATGCGGCTCGGGGATGCCGGCGCCCTTGGCGAACCGGATCAGCGCAATCGACGCCCCGCTCGCCTCGTCGCGCCACAGCATCTTTTCCGAGATGCCCTTGAGCGATTTCTCGCGCCAGGGGATCGCATCGGACTGGATCAGGATTTCCTTGAGGTCGGGAGCGGCGTCCGGCAGGTTCGGCATGGGATCCTCGTGAGCGAGACGGCGCGAGCGGATCGGCGGCCAGGATATGTCAAGCCACGGCGCTGACAAGGCGGCATCGGGGGTAGACAACGGCCTCCCGCTTGTCGCGGCAGAGGCGCCAGCCTGGCGGGAAAGCGCGACTTCGGGCATGATCGTGCGGCCGACGCGACGACCGCTTGGTGCGCGGCGGGTTGAGGCGGGGCGACTGTCCACGACCCAACGACGGAGAATCCGCATGCAACTCTTCGTAATCGCGCTGGCCTTCGCGCTGTTGACCGGGCCGCTGTCGTCGCAGGCGACGGCGCGCGGAAACAAGCAACGCGGCGCCGAGCAGAAGACCGCGGAGCCGAAGAACAAGGCTGACGAGAAAGGCTACAAGTCGGCGCTCGATCGTTTACCCACGCAGAAATACGACCCGTGGGGCGCCGTACGCCCGGCGGACGCCAAGAAATAGGATGCGCCAGCAGTCCGGGTCTGCATGTACGCTTGGCGCCAGCTGTAGAATGCCACACGTGCGGGCCGAAGCCTGGACGTCGAAACGACGGGGATTCCCATGCGGATCTTCATCATCGCGCTGACCATCGTGTCGCTGACCGCGCCTGCATTCTCCCAGGAGGATGCCGCAGGGTCGACCAAGCACCACGGACCGCCCAGGAAAAAGACCGAGGAGCCGAGGATCAAGGCCGACGAGGCGGGTTACAAGTCCGCGCTCGACCGCCTGCCGGCGCAAAAAAGCGACCCCTGGGGACGCATACGGCCGTCGGACAGCAAGAAGTAGCACGCGCGGGCGGCGTGTCGGAGGATGTGTTCGGACAGCGACCGGACCGCAAGATCGAAGCGCCGGTTTCGACAGCCTGGCGGGGAGGATGACGTGGCAAGACCATGGATGGCCCGAACGATTGCCATGACGGCAGCTTGCCTGTTCGTCGTGCCGGCGGCCGGCAGGGTCTCGCGCGCCGCGGACATCAAGGTTCTTTCCGGTTCCGGCGTGCAGCCCGTAATGATCGAGCTCATTCCGACATTCGAAGCCGCATCGGGGCATCGCGTGACGTTCGACTATGGGACGGTCGGTGGCATGGCGGACCGCGTTCGACAGGGCGAGGTCGCCGACGTCGTGATCGCGTCGGGGTCGCAGATCGAGACTCTCCAGAAACTCGGCAGAGTCGTGGCGGGCAGCCGCACCGATCTTGCGAAGACCGGGGTCGGGATGTTCGTGCGCAAGGGCGCGGCGAAGCCCGACATAAGTTCGGTGGAGGCTTTCAAGCGCACGATGCTGGCGGCGAGGTCGATCGGTTGGAACGATCCGGCGGCCGGAGCGCCGGTGAGCATCTATATGCTCGAATTGCTGGCACGGCTGGGCATCGCCGCGCAGATGACGCCGAAGACCACGGCGTTCAAGCAGCGATCGGAACGCTTCGAAGCCGTTGCGAGAGGCGATGTCGAGCTCGGATTCAACCAGATCAGCGAAATCCTCGCTGCGCCCGGCGTCGATCTCGTCGGCCCGCTGCCGGACTCGATTCAGCACTACACGCTCTTTGCCGCCGGCATCGTCGCGAACACCAGGGAGCAGGACGCGAGCAGGGCGCTGCTTCGATACATTTCCTCGCCCGACGCCAGGGCTGTCATGAAAGCCAAGGGCTTCGAGCCGCCGTGAGACCAAGCGCGCCGCCTCGGGGACATCGCGCTGCGCCACGGCCGCCTTCTTCGGCAACCGCTTCACCGCACCGGAACCGTCATTTCCCCGATGCGCTCGAACTTGAGCGCCATGACGTCGCCCGGCTGCACCGGCGCGACGCCCTGGCAGGTGCCGGGAGCGGGACGGCAAGCTTGTGGATTATAGAGTCCGCTCCGGCAGCGGGTCGACCCAGGGATCGAGCACGGGCGCGTGCGCTATTTGATAGTCGCTTACATCGCGGGAGACGACGGTCAATCCGTGATGGAGCGCCGTCGCCGCGATGATGAGATCGGGCTGCGAGAAGGTGTGGCCGGCCTTGCGGCCATCCTCGACCAGGAGCCGCCACTTGAACATGATGTCCTCGGTGATCGCGAGCACCCGTTGCTCGAACATCGGCCGTACTTTGTGCGCCAGCCAGTCATTCAGCTCGGCGCGTCGGCCGGCGTCGCCGGCGAGCTCGATGCCGAAGCGTATTTCGGCCAGCGTCACCGAACTGATATAGAGAAGCTCGAGTGGTTGCGCGGCAATGAAGGCCAGGACTTTGCGTTCCGGCTTCGGGCGGCGCAGTTCGGAGAGGATATTGGTGTCGAGCAGCCACCCCGTCACACCGGAACCTCGCGCACGGGCATGCGCTCGCGTCTCGGCGCGATGTCGACGTCGCGATGCGGCGAGGCCTGCATCGCCACAATCAGGGCTTGCCCGGTGAGATCGCCTTTGAGACGGCGGAATTCTTCGGCGGTGATGACGACGACTTCGTCTCGCCCATGCACGGTGACGCGTTGCGGCCCGTCGCTCCGGACGCGTCTCACCAGCTCGCTGAAGCGCGCCTTGGCGTCTTGCAACCGCCAATGGCCGGGTTGCCGGTTGCGCGCCCTGGGGCGAGCCTTGGGCGGTTTGCGGGCGGGCGATTTCTTAATTCTAGTCACATTGACTAGTTTAGCACGACCGCAGGCAGGCTTTCAACCGTCATGACGGCGTCCGCTGCACCGGCGGACAATGACCCGCACACCAGAAAATTAATTGAATCCAAGCGTCTAGCTCGCCCGACTGCCGGCCATGCCACCCGCATCGCGAACCGTCTTACCGCACCGGAACCGTCATTTCCCCGATGCGCTCGAACTTGAGCGCCATGACGTCGCCCGGCTGCACCGGCGCGACGCCCTGGCAGGTGCCCGACATGATGATGTCGCCCGGATAGAGCGTGTAGACGGAGGATGCCCAGGAGATCTGGCGCGCGACGCCGATGATCATCTCGCGCGTGTTCGCGGCCTGCCGGATCTCGCCGTTGACGGCGAGCGAAAAGTCGAGCGCCCCCGGATCGCCCAGCTCGTCGGCGGTGACCAGCCAGGGGCCGAGCACCGCATAGGTGTCGGGCGACTTGCGAAAGCTGCGATCCTCCTTGCCGCGCACCACCATGTCGAGCGCGATCGCATAGCCGGCCACCACCGACAGCGCGTCGGCTTCCGGCACGAAGCCGGTCTTCCTTCCGATCACGACGCCGAGCTCGGCCTCGTGATCGGTGCGCCGGTCCGGAAACTTGATCGCGACGCCCTCGGACGGCCCGACCAGCGAGCTCGATGCCTTGAGAAACAGTCCCTGCTCCTCGATGGTGCGCTGCTTGCCGGCGCTGTAGACCGAGATCTCGGCGTCGCGCCGCGCCTCCTCGACATGCGCAGGTAGTTCGCGGGCGTGCCGATGATCTTCGACGGATTGGCGACCGGGCTCAGGAACCGCGCCTTGTCGATCGGCTGCGGCGCCGCCTTGTCGGCGAGCTGCTCCATGCGGGCGCGCAGATTTTCCAGATTGGCGATCAGGTGGTCGCCGAACGCGACCGGATAGCGCAACGGCGGCAGCGCATCGAGGATTCCCGTCACGTCGTGCACGCCGCGGCCGCGCACGAGGCCGATCCTGTTGTCGTCGTAGCGGCAGAGCTTCATTGGTCGATGTTCCTTATGACGAGGTTCAATGTCGTTGCGATCGAAGCGTAGCTATCTTGCGCCGCAGCCGTCTGCTTGGCGGGGATTTCTTCGGCGTGCTTTGCACGCCTCGCAATGACGGTTCCCGTCATCTGCGCTCGTTGCCGAATTCCTCCTTCAGCAGATCGAGCCGTCGCAGCACGTCGCGATCCGTCACCACGAACAGGCGCGCCCGCTCGCCGTCGGTGCGGTGCGTGGTCCAATTGCCGTGCGGCACGCTGAAGACGTCCTTCGGCCCCCAATGCAGCGTCTCGTCGCCGATCCGGCTCGTGCCGCGTCCCTCGACCACCGCGCAGACCGCGTTGCCGGTGGTGCGGAACGGGACTGTCTCGCCGCCTTCCTCGATCTGCGTGAGGTAGCAATCCATCAACGACATCACCGGACCCCCGGTGAGCGGATTGACGTAACGCACGCGCCGCGTCCCGTCCTTCCACAGCGGCGCGGCCGCGACCGCGCGGGCGGCCTCGGCCCAGGGATAACGAAAGACCGGCGAGTAGGACGGCGGCGGGGCGGCGAGCTCGGGAACAAGGTTGGGCATCGCGAAGGCCGCATCGCCGGCGCGGCCCGGCACGTCGTGCACGGGTCCGGGCTCGAACGCATCGGTGCCGAGATAACGGTGGAGCGGCGCGTCGAGCGCGTCGAGCCACACGATCGGCGCGGTCCCGTTGTGCACGTGCTCGTGCCAGGTCCAGCCCGGCGTTATGACCAAGTCGCCCTCCGACATCGGGCAGTCGCGGCCGTCGACCTTGGTCGAAGCGCCCTGGCCGTCGATCACGAAACGCAGCGCATTCATGGTGTGGCGGTGCGGCCGCGCCAACTCGCCCGGCATGAGGATCTGCAGCGCGGTCGTGAGATTGGTGGTCGTTCCGGCCGCGTTGCCCTCCTGCTCGGGATCGACCAGCGTGAGAACGCGCCGCTCGATCGCCGCCATGGAGGTCATCGTCATGGCGGCGGCGACGAGCGGGCCGAGCTCGCTCCATTTCCACAGATGCGGCCGGGGACCGCCCTCGCGCGTCTTGTGGGCGATCGGGTTCTCCCACAGCGGCCGGACATGGGCCGCCCGCCACGCGCTGCGCATGGCCTCGGTCGGGCCGTCCGCGGCGGCCGACGGCGTGCCGGATGTGCTCATGTCGAGGCCTCCGCGGCGGCCGCGCGGGAGCGCGGGCCTGGTTGACGCAACGCCTCATTGGATAGCGCGCCACGCAGGCAGTCCACAACCGCCTCGGGGTGGGCCGGACCCTCATGGCCGCGCCAGGCCACATGGCCGTCCGGCCGCACCAGAACGAGCTTCCCGCCATAGAGCGCCGCCGCGGCCGCGTCGTCGATCGCGACCGCGCGGATCGGCACCCCGCGCGACTGCGCGGCGGCGAGGAGGGGAGCCGCACGCTCGAGGCTGTCGCCAAAACTGACGAGCGTGAACCCGTCGCCGAACAGATCGATGATGGAGCGGCCATCGGGCAGCCAGGCGTGCGGCGCGCGCGCGCCCGGCCGGGCCGCGTCCGCTGGCGCGTGCCGCCAGGCAGGTCCGTCCGGCACGCAGATCGGAGACGCGTCGTAGAAATAGTCCATCTTCTGTTGCTCGCTCGGCGACGTGGGTGCGAGATCGATGCGCCAGTCGTCCGCGCGGCCGGCCGCGCCGTCGCGCGTCAGGCCCGGAATGCTCCTGATCGCATTGAAGGTGCGGGTGGCGAGCGCGACATTGCGCAGCGCGATCGGTCGCCGCTCCGCCTCGTACGACGGGATCAGACCTGGTCCGCCCCAGCCCGCCACCATGGCGGCGAGCTTCCAGGCGAGATTGACCGCTTCCTCCACGCCGGTATGCATGCCGAGGCCTCCCGTCGGGGAGCACTGGTGCGCGGCGTCGCCCGCGATGAGGACGCGCCCCTGTGCGTAACTGTCGGCGACGACGTCGCGGCGCTCCCACGGCGTCACCGACAGGATCTCGTGGGGGAAATCCCCGCCCGCCATGCGGACGAGCGCCGCGCGCGGATCGGCCGCGGCCGCAACATCGTCGAACACCGTGAGCCGCCACAGCTCCCTGCCGTCGATCGGGATGAGCTCGGCCCAGCAGCCGGTCTCGTCCACCAGCCGGTAGATGCGCGCCCAGCCCTTGTCGTGGAGCGACGCGAGCTCGCCCGAGCGGAAGAAGATATTGACGCTGTGCGCCACCACGCCGAGCCCGCCGAGCCGGATGCCGAGCGCGTCGCGCACGACGCCTGCCGGGCCGTCGCAGCCGACCAGGTAGCGCGCCGCGACCGTCTCGGCGGCGTTCGTCGCCATATCGGTGACCCGCGCGCACAGGCCGTGTTCGTCCTGGTCGAACCCATCAAGCTGCACGCCATAGCGCGGCCTGACGCTCGCCAGCGTCTTCACGCGCGCCGCCAGGATCGGATCGAAATAGATCTGCGGGCAGTGGCAGCCGGCCTCGGGACTGAACGGGAGCGTTCCACGCTGCGCGAGCGTCGGCCGCTTGACCCGCGCGAGCTCGCGGCCGCGCAGATGGTCGAGATAGACGAAATCCGCGTTGCGGCTCTCCGGCCACACCGCGGTGCGCACCCTGTCGGCGATGCCCCAGCGGCGGCAAAACTCCATGTTGCGCGCGCTGACGGCGCTCATTTTCGGCAGGCTGATCGAGCCGTCGCGTTTCTCGAGGAGCACGCAGTCGACGCCGCGCAGGCCGAGCTCGCAGGCGAGCGCCAGGCCGACCGGGCCGGCGCCCGCGATCAGGACCGAGGTCTGCGAGGTGCTATCGGTGCCCATCGTCCTGCGCCGCCTGTTTCGGCTCTCCCGACGCAAGTCGGGCTTGCCGGACTTGCGCATTATTAGTGTCAACCCGGACGAGCCCGCGTTCGGTTGCGGGGCGCGGGAGCGCGGCCACTATGGTTTGGCCGCCTTGTAGGGCCCGAGCTCGCGCACGACCGCATCCACGAACCTCATGTCGACGATGTCCTCGGCCGCGATCTTGGGATCCTGCACCAGCCCCTGCTCGCGGTAGAACGCGAGGTCGGTCCGCATCCCGTCGAGATTGACCCGCCCGTCGGGGTTGATGGCGGCCGGCGTAATTTGCCGCAGCAGCGCCGGATCCTTGATGCTGGTGTACTGCGTCAGCGTCGCGATGATCTCGTTCGCGTTCGGGCCGGCGAGCTTCACGTCGACCAGCGCGTCGTTGTAGTCGCGCACGGCCCTGATATAGGCGCGCATGAATTTCAGCGCGGCGTCGGGCCGCGTCTTGGCGAATTTCTCCGAGTACAGCAGGATGGCGGTCTGCTGCTGCGGATAGATCTTGTCGTTTCCGGCGATCTTGACGGCGAGGCCTTTCAGCAGCGCGAGCGTGATGGTCGGCTCATTGGTCATGCTCGCGTCGATCGCCCGGTTCGCGAAAGCGACCAGGTGCTGCGGAAACGGCAAGGTGACGAAATCCGCGTCGGAGAATCGCAAGCCTCCGAGCTTGAGCGCCTGATTGGCGCCCGAGGAGTTTCCGCTGCCCAGACTGGCGACGGCAATCTTCATTCCCTTCAGGTCCGCGAAGCCCTTGTAGCGTCCGCTGTCGACCAGATCCTTGCGGACCAGCAGGCCTTCGTAGCCGTAGCCGGCCCTGACCGAGCCCTTGTCGGCGACCACGCGCACCGCGACGCCGCGACTGACCGCATTGTAGATGCCGACCGCGACGGTGCCCGACCCGACGTCCAGATCGCCGGTGCCGAGCATCGGGACCATCTTGTTGGTCAGGTCGATCTGCGTGAGGGTGACGTCGAGCCCTTCGGCCCGGAAGTAGCCCTTGCGCTCCGCCAGATAGAGGCCGATGTCGCTGACCGTGCCCACATAGGCGGCGCTGACGGCGTTCGATCCCTGCGCGTGCGCGTCGGGATGGATCGCGGCGGCGCCGACCAGTGCCAGGCAAAACATCAGCCCGCGACGGCGGACATCATATGAATATGAACGCGACTCGGACGGCACGGGGCGCTCGTGGTTGGGCTCAATTCACCCGAATGGTCATCCGGCCGATACCCGCAAGTCAAGCAAGGAGGCGGAGCGCCGGGCTTGGCGTCGCCCGGTCCTGCAACTATCATCCGGGCCTGCGTGCCCGCGCGCCCGCGCGGCGCGAACCGCCGCCAAACTCAAGCTCGATTCCGGGGGAACCCCAACATGAAGCGAATTTTCCTGGCCGCATGCCTGCCCGTGCTGGCGAATGCCGCCACCGCCCAGGAGGTCACCCTCAAGGCGATCACGGCTTTCGCGGAAAACACCACCTATTCGCGCCCGTTCGAGCGTTTCATCAACCGGGTCAATCAGGACGGCAAGGGACTCGTCCAGATCAATTACATCGGCGGGCCCAAGGCCATGCCGCCGTTCGAGGTCGGCAACGCGCTCAAGGGCGGGGTCGTCGACATCGCCAACGCGACCGGGGCCTTCTACACCAACGTGATGCCCGAATCCGATGCCTGGAAGCTCACCGAGCGACCGATGTCGGAGCTGCGCCAGAACGGCGGCTATCGACTACATGGCGGGGATCTACGCCCAGAAGATGAACGCGATCTTCCTGGCGCGCCTGGTCGACAACAATCCGTTCCACCTCTACCTCAACAAGCCGATCTCGACGCCCGACCTCACCGGCCTCAAGCTGCGCATCACGCCGGTCTATCGCGACTTCTTCCAGGCGCTCGGCGCGACCGTGGTGCAGACCGCGCCCGGCGAGGTCTATACCGCGCTCGAGCGCGGCGTGGTCGACGGCTATGGCTGGCCGATCACCGGCGTGTTCGACCTCGGCTGGAACGAGAAGACGAAATACCGCGTCGACCCCGGCTTCTACACCGCCGAGGTCTCGGTGCTGGTCAACAAGGCGTCGTGGGACAAGCTCACCGACGCGCAGAAGAACGTGCTGCGCAAGGCGGCGGACGCCGGCGAGGCCGAGGCCGTCGCCGAGTTCGCGGCCGAGAACGCCAAGGAAACCAAGCGCCAGGCCGACGGCGGCATCCAGACCATCACGCTCGATGCCGGCGGTCGCCAAGACCTATCTCGCCAAGGCCTATCAGGCGGGCTGGGAGGGCGTCATCCGCCAGAGCCCCGAGAGCGGGCCGAAGCTGCGAGAGTTTTTCGCCAAGACGAAGTAGGGAAAGTGTGTCGGATGCGCGGGCGGCTTGCTCCGTTACACCTCTCCCCGCGTGCGGGGAGAGGTCGACATCCGAGCGTCAGCGAGGATGTCGGGTGAGGGGGCGCCTCCGCGAGTCTGAGCTTTACTGAAACGCCCCCTCACCCCGACCCTCTCCCCGCACGCGGGGAGAGGGAGCGGCGACCCCGGAGCAAGCTGCCGCCATGCTGACACTGTCTCGCTGGTACGGCCATGTGCTCGACGGCATGCTCGGCCTTGCATGCGTGCTGCTCCTTGTCATGACGCTGCATGATCGGTGCCGACGTGCTGCTGCGCAATCTCGGCCTCGGCGGCATTCCGCCCAGCAACGAGCTGTCCGAGGACATGCCTCTATCTCATCACGCTGCTCGCCGCGCCCTGGCTGCTGCGCCAGGGCCAGCACATCCGCATCGACATCGTGCTGCGCGCGCTGCCGCGTCGGGTCGGCTGGCTGCTCGAATGGATCGGCGACCTGCTCGGCATCGTGTGCTGCCTGTCTATTTCGTCTGGTACGGCGTGCGGGTGGCGGCGGCGAGCTACTGGCGAACGGCTCGCTCTCGATCAAGACGCTGGTGACGCCGGAATGGTGGCTGCTGGTGCCGATGCCGGTCGCGTTCGTGCTGCTGACGGTCGAGTTCGTCTTTCGCATGCACCGGCTGGCGGCGGGCCGCGCGGCGCCGCGCGACGACGCGGTGTCGGCGTCATGAAGGAACCATGATCGCGATGTCCTGGCAGATGGCCGCGCTGCTGCTGCTCGGCGGATCGACGGTGCTGCTGTTCATCGGCATGCCGGTGGCATTCTCGTTCGTCGCCATCAACCTGATCGGCGCGGTGCTGTTTCTCGGCGGCGACGCCGGCCTGCAGCAGCTCGTGCGCAACTCAGCGTCGCGGTGATGAATTTCTCGCTGACCCCGATCCCGCTGTTCATCCTGATGGGCGAGGTGCTGTTCCACACCGGCCTCGCCGTCAAGGTCATCGACGGCGTCGAGCGTCTGATCCGCCAGGTGCCGGGGCGGCTCGCGGTCGTCGCGGTGGTGGCCGGCACGGTATTCTCGGCGATCTCCGGCTCGACCATCGCGACCACCGCGATGCTGGGCTCGCTGATGCTGCCGGTGATGCTGGCGCGCGGCTACCATCCGATGATGGCGACCGGGCCCGATCATGGCGATCGGCGCCGTCGACATGCTGATCCCGCCCTCGGCGCTGACCGTGCTGCTCGGCAGCCTGTCCGGCATCTCGATCTCCAAGCTGCTGATCGGCGGCGTGGTGCCGGGCCTGATCCTGAGCGTCGCCTTCGTCGCCTACATCGTGGTGCGGGTCAGGGCCGACCCGACGCTCGCGCCGGCGACGCCGATCGAGGCGCGCGCACCGGCTGGGCCAAATACGAGCTCCTGGTCCGCTCTACGTGCTGCCGCTGGTGTCGATCTTCGTCGTCGTGGTCGGCGCGATGTCGGGCGGCTTCGCGACGCCGACCGAGTCGGCGGCGCTCGGCGCGCTCGCCACCATGGCGCTGGCGGCGGCCTACCGCGCGCTCAGCCTCGAGGCGCTCGACGCAAGTCGCTGCGCGGCACGGTCGCGATCTCGGCGATGATCCTGTTCATCATCCTCGGCGCCACGACCTTCTCGCAGATCCTGAGCTTCTCCGGCGCGACCGAGGGCATCGTGTCGACCGTGTTCAGCGCATGGGCTGTCGCCGTTCGCGATCCTCGCCGGCATGATGCTGCTGCTGATCTTCCTCGGCATCTTCGTCGACCAGGTCAGCATGATGCTGATCACGCTGCCGGTGTTCATGCCGATCGTGCAGCGGCTCGACATCGACCTCGATCTGGTTCGGCGTGCTCTATCTGATCTGCATGCAGCTCGGCCTGCTGCTGCCGCCGCACGGCCTGCTGCTGATGACGATGCGCGGCGTCGCCCCGCCGGCAGGTCACGATGGCGCACATCTTCCGCGCGGTGGTGCCCTATGTCGCGCATGAGCCTGATCCTGCTGGTGGCTGATCATCCTGTTCCCGGCGATCGCCACCTGGCTGCCGGCGCTGCTTGGATAGAGCATGATCCCGAAAAAGCCTGCCCCGGACTTGATCCGGGGTGGGCACCGGTTTTCGGAAAAGATCATGCTCCAACAATAAACTAGAGCGGGATGACGATTCGAAGAAAAGTCATCCTGCTCTAGTGGCGCGCAACCCGGGATCGCTATTCGTGATCTCTCCGTCACATCCGGTCGGGGAACCACACGACGAAATTGTCGCGGTTCGGCATGCGCACCTTCGGCAGCGTCGTGGCGTTGATCTCGGCGTTCTCTGCGATCAGCTTGTTCTCCGCCAGGATATAAGCCACGAGCGCATAGACCTCATTGTCGGTGAGCGAACGCGGCTGGGTGAACGGCATCGCCCGCCGAATAAGGTCGAACAGCGTCGTCGCGTAGGGCCAATAATTCGCGATCGTCTTGCCGCCGTCGAGGCTCGCTTTCGGGGGACCGCCGATCAGCCGCGCGGCGTGGCCGCCGCGGCCGTTCTCGCCATGACAAAGCGCGCATTTCTCCGCGTAGATCTTCGCACCGTCGGCCGCCATGCCGCTGCCGGCCGGGAGATTTTGTCCGTCGGGCAGAATGTTGATGTCCCATTCGGCGAGATCGGCCTGGCTGATCGGTCGGCCGAGGTGCGGGGTCTCGGCGCGAGCCGCGCTGGCGGCAAGTACGAGAATGCAGGTCGCGATCGCGACATCACGCATAGACATGGCGCACCTCGCCCTTGCGATCGATCGCCCAACTCGTAACGGCGTTGAAGTGGTGACCGGGGAAGCCGCGCACCGAGGGCGGTTTGGAGGTTTGTCCGCGCTTTGCCACGAACTGCTCGCGGGTCGGCTGCGCGTTGCCGGCTTCGTCCCTTGCCCGGCTTTGCAGGATCGCGGGTCCGCCGTCCCAGCGCCACGCCATGCTGAAGCGGGTGAAGGCCTTGGGCAGTCGCGGCTCGTCGAGCGCGGCTTCGGCCCAGCTCTTGCCGCCATCGGCGGAAACGAGAACCTTTGCGATCCGCCCAGTGCCCGAATAGGCAACGCCGGAAATCTCGTAGACCCCGGGCTCCCTGAGCTCGTGGCCGGGCGATGGCGAGGTGATGAACGACTTCACCTCCTGCACGAAGTAGAATTGCGTGGCTCTGCCGTCGGGCAGCGGATCCGAATAGATTTTCGATTCGAAGAATGTCATGCCCGGCTGGTCGGTGACCTGGATGCGTCGCAGAAACTTTACGTTCATGTTGCCTTCGTAGCCCGGCAGAAAGAGCCGCATCGGATAGCCCTGGCCCGGCTGGATGCGCTCGCCGTTCTGGTAGAGGGCCACCATGGCGTCATCCATGAGCTTGGCGAGCGGAACGCTGCGCGACAGATGAGCCGAGTCGGCTCCTTCGGCGATGATCCATTTGGCGCCGGGGTCGACGCCCGCTTCATCGAGCAACACCGCCAGCGGCACGCCGGCCCATTCCGCGCATGATGCGAGGCCATGGAGCGCCTGCACGTCGGCCTGGATCGGCTCGTTGGAAAACAGCGGCGCGCTGTTGCCGCCGCATTCCACGAATCCGACGCGCGTCACCATCCTGTAGCGCGACAGCGCGTCGAGATCGAACACCAGGGGCTGCTTGACCATGCCGTGGATGACAAGCTTGTGCTGGCCGGGATCGATGTCGGGAATGCCGGAGTGCATGATGGTGAAATGCAGGCCGTTGGGCGTGATCGTGCCCTTGAGCAGATGATGGGGCGTCCGCGCACGCGAGCCGCTCGGCTCGTTCTTCGGATTGTCGACGGTACGGACGACAGATTTTTCGAAGCGCGAGGGATGTCCATAGGCCGGCGTCACCTCCCCCGGTGTGAGACTCCAGGGCGCCTCACCCAAGGGCTCCGCCGCCGCGCCGTTCAAGGCTCCCGCGGCGCCCGCACCCATCGCTCCGGCCACCATGATGCCCCGGCCGAGCAGCGCACGGCGATCAAGCAAGCCGTTCCCGGCCACCGCGATGATCGAACTCCGGTCTTGTCGTGATTTGCTCATGCGACCCTCCCAATGCGAGCGTTTTCACGATGCTCGCCACGCGTTCCAGCTGAGCGAACGAGACGATCTCCATTCCCGACGAAGCAGATCAAGAACCTTATCACTCAATAGCGGTTGTCGCACCTGGGCCATCCGATCGGCGCGCAGCGAGATCCGGGTCTGCATCCCGCATTTCGCTTCCGCCTTCGCGCTCCGCGCTTCGGCGGACTCGCTCGCGCGGAACCCGCCATAGCTCGCGAAGCGAGCGAAGGCGCGGTCGCTCGATGCGGGCCGTGTGTCCCTGGTCGCCTCCTACTCGTTCGCCTGCGATCCGGTCAGATTCATCGCCTCGCTCGCGGCCCGCACGACCTCGGCGGACAGCGCGAAGGTGCGCGCCACGATCGCCGCGACCTGCTCGCCGGTGACCTCCTCGATGTCGAGATGCTGGCGCCCCGCCTCCGCGACGAAGCCGGGATCGTTCATGGCGGCGTGGAAAGCCGCGCGCAGCGCGGCGAGGCGCTCGGGCGGCACGCCGGGCGGCGCGACGATCGGGCGGTCCATGTCCTCGGGCGCGAGCACGAGCTGCAGGATCTGCCGCGTGCGCTCGTCGCGGGCGAGCTCGGCGATCGCCGGCACGTCGGGAAATTGCGTATTGCGCTTGAGCGCGACCTGGATCGGCACCGTCACCTTCCCGGCCGCGAACCAGTCCGGGCGGGTCGCGTTGATCGAGGACACCAGCCCGCCGCAGCGGCCCTGCACCTCGCCGCGCTCCATCGCGAGATAGATGGCGTTGCCGCCGCGGTAGCCCGAGATGACCTTGATCCGGGTGCCGAACAGCCGGTTGAGCAAGGCCGGGATCGTCTCCATCTGCGAGCCCGCGCCGGAGCCGCCGACGATGAATTCCTTGTCCAGCAGGTCCTGCCAGGTCGCGATCTGCGCCGTGTGCCAGGCGACGCAGACGCCGCGCGAGGTCGCGATGCTGCCGATCCACCCCATCGGGCGCGGATCGAACTTGGCGCCGCGGATGCCGTAGAGCGACGCGAACGGCACGCTCGAATGCACGAGCCCGATGGTGGCGCCGTCGCGCGGCGCGGCCGCATAAAGATGGTTCATCGCGCGCAGCCCGCCGCCGCCCGGCAGGTGCTGGATGACGATATTGGGCTTGCCCGGAATGTGGTCCGCCAGATAGGGCGCGAACGCCCGCGCATAGGCGGCGTAGCCGCCGCCGGCGTCCGCGCTCAGGATCCAGGACACCTGCCGGCCCTTGTAGAATTCCGCGACGTCATCCGCCCGCGTGGCGCCGACCCCGAGGCCGAGCCCGATCAGCAGAGCCCCGGCCCATGCGGCGTGCGCGCGGCGCATCGCGACCCTCCGGCGGTTACGGCGACGGCGCGCGGTCAGCCGGCCGCAACGTCGATGAGCGTGCCGTCGCAGTCCGCCATGTGGTGCTGGCCGAGCGGACAGGAGCGGCGAAAAAGTTCGAGCAGCGCCTTGCCTTCCGCACCGGTGCCGAGCGGCTCGGGTGCGAGGCGCGGATTGTCGCCCGCCACGCGCTCGACGTCCTGCTTGAACGCCGCCATGTCCTCCACCTTGAAGCCGATATGGTCCATGCCGGCCGTGATGATGCCGGTGCCGTCGTAGTCGGTGATGTCCCACGGCATGATGACGAGCGTCATATGGCCGTCGGTCAGGTAGTGGTTCTTGTCGTCCGCGCGCTTGTCGGCCGGCTGGTTGGCGGGCGCGAGCTCGAACACGTCGCGATAGAACCGGGCCATCTCGGCCGGCCGCATGGTGCGCATCGCCACGTGATTGATGTGCCGCGCATTGGCCTTGCCGTCGTTCTCGACATAGACCGACGTGCGGTTGCTCATGTCCTTCTGCGAGATGTCGAACATGTTGCCGTCCGGATCATGGGTCGAGACGCCCGCAAATGGACGGTTCGCCGGGCGCTTGAGCCATTTCACGTCCGGATAGTGCCGGCGCAGGCGCTCGAACGCGGTCTCGGCGTCGGCGACCTCGATCCCGAAATGATCGAGGCCGGGCTTGCGGCCGGCGCGGCGCGGATTGATGTTGAGCCCCACATAGCCGTCGCCCACCGTGACGGCCCGCCCGGGCCGCGTCCTCGGCGACGTCGTCATGCCGAACACCGCGCGATAGAACTGCTCCAGCACGGCGTAATTCTCGCTCACGATGGCGACGTGATTGAGCTTCGAGAACATGGGATCCTCCCTGCGAGTCGCGGCGATCATCGGCCGCGGACACATGGCTCATGCGGGCCGTAGCGTGCAACATCGCATGCGCTCGAGGCAAGCCGCCGGCGCGGCGAAAATGACGGCGCGCCTTATGCCACCCCCGGCACCCACCGCTTCACCCGCCGCATGTAGTCCGTGTAGTCCGACCCGAAGCGCGCCGTCAGCCGCGCCTCGTCGGCCAGGACGCGGCGGTGGAACCAGACCGCGCGCAGCACAAGAAGCGCCAACGCCACATAGGAGCGAAACGTCACCGCGAGCCCGGCCAGGAAGATCAGGTGGCCGAGATACATGGGATTGCGCGTGAAGCGATAAGGCCCCTCGGTGACGACGCGCGTCGGCGGCACGTCGACACCCGGACCCCCGCCCCCATGCGCGGTGCGGAACCGTCCGACCAGGCGATATTGCGCGTAGCCCCAGGCGAGGAGCAGCACGCCCCACGGATCAAACGCAAGCGTGCCGCCGCGCAGGACGAGCTCGCACGCGACGACGACCATCGGCATGAGCACGAAGGTGCGCACCGGCGTGCGCGCGAGGAAGGAAGGCAGTCGGTGCGGGATGAGCGTCATTGCGAGGAGCTCCCCGATCTCGGGTTTACCCGAGATCGGCAACTATTGGTTTCCAAGTCGGGCAAGCCCGACTTGGATGCGCGACGAAGCAATCTCGCGCCGTGGGGCGGAGATTGCTTCGCGGAGCCTGTCCTTGGGCTTGCCGAAGGCAAGACCCGAGGGCTCGCAATGACGGCTACGCCAGCTTGACGTTCTTCAGCGGCAGGCTGCGGACGGGCCGGCCGGTCGCCGCGTGGATGGCGTTGAGCACGGCCGGCGCGGTGACGCAGATCGTCGGCTCGCCGACGCCGCCCCAGAAGTCGTAGGTCGGCACGATCACGGTCTCGACCTTCGGCATCTCGGCCAGACGCATGATCTGGTAGCGGTCGAAGTTGAGGTCCGTCATGCGGCCGTCCTTGACCGGCATTTCGCCATAGAGCGTGGCGGTGAGCCCGTAGGCGACCGAGCCCTCGACCTGGGCGGCGATCTGGTCGGGATTGACCGCATGGCCGCAATTGAGCGCCAGCACCAGGCGATGCACCTTGAGCTTGCCCTGAGGGCTCACCGAGACCTCGGCGACCGCCGCCGAATAGCTGCCGTAGCCCATGAACTGGGCGATGCCGCGATGGACGCCGGCCGGCAGCGGCTTGCCGTAGTCGGCCTTGTCGGCCGCCGCGTTCAGCACGGCGAGGTGCTTCGGGAAATTCTTCATGAGGGCGCGGCGGAACTCGAGCGGATCTTTGCCGGCCGCCCGCGCCGCCTCGTCCATGAAGCATTCCATGTAGACGCCGTTCTGGTTGGTGTTGACGCCGCGCCACGGTCCGACCGGCACATGCGTGTTGCGCATCGCATACTCGATCGAGCAGGTTCGGCACCGTAGTAGCCGAGCTGCGCGTCGCCCGGCTTCTCGTACCAGCCCTGGAGCTGGCGTTCGTCCGGGCCGCCGACCGGCAAGGCCGGATTGGCGAAGGCGTTGATCGATTGGCCCGACAGGCGGACATGCAGGCCGACGAGATTGCCGTCCTGGTCGAGGCCGGCGCTGAACTTGCACTGCGAGATCGGCCGGTAGAAGTCGTGCGCCATGTCCTCCTCGCGGCTCCAGACCAGCTTGACCGGAATGCCGGGGAATTGCTTGGCGATGGCGACCGCCTGGTGCACGTAATCCTGCGTGCCGCCGCGCCGGCCGAAGCCGCCGCCGAGGTCGGGCCGGTAGACCTCGCATTTGTCGAGCGGCAGCCCGGACGCTTCCGAGAGCGCCGCGAGCGACGCCTCGGCGTTCTGCGTCGGCACCCACACCTCGGCCTTGTCGGGCGAGATTTTCGCGGTGCAGTTCATCGGCTCCATGGTGGCGTGCGCGAGAAACGGCGTCGAATAGACCGCCTCGACCTTCTTCGCCGCGCCCTCGATCGCCTTGAGGGCATCGCCGTTCTGGCGGCCGCCATTGCTGGTCGGCGCCGTCAGCCCCTCCTTGAGGCGCTCGGCGATCGTCGCATCCGACTGCGATGCGTTCGGTCCATCGTCCCACACGATCGGCAGCGCGTCGAGCGCGGACTTCGCCCGCCACCAGGTGTCGGCGACGACGGCGACCGCCGTGTCCTTCACCTGGACGACCTTGCGCACGCCCGGCCGGCTCAGCGATCTTGGCCTCGTCGTAGCTCTTGAGCTTGCCGCCGTAGACCGGGCAATCCTTGATCGCCGCGCACAGCATGCCGGGCAGCTTGATGTCGATGCCGTAGACCTTGCTGCCGTCGAGCTTGTCGGCGGTGTCGAGCCGCTTCACCGGCTTGCCGGCGATCTTCCAGCTGCTTCGGATCCTGCAGCGTGATGCTCTTGGGATCCGGCGGGGTGAGCTTCGCGGCCGCGGCGGCCACGCTGCCGTAGCTGGTGGTGCGCTTCGACGCCGCATGCGTGATCACGCCGTTCGCCACGGTGAGCTCGCCGACCGGCACTTTCCATTGATCGGCGGCCGCCTGCATCAGCATCATGCGCGCGGCGGCGCCGCCGCGACGCACGTAGTCCTGCGAGGTGCGGATGCCGCGGCTGCCGCCGGTGCCCATCTCGCCCCACACGCGCTTGCGCGCGAGGTTTTGCCCCGGCGTGATCTGATCGGTCGTGACCTTCTTCCAGTCGCAGTCGAGCTCCTCGGCGACGAGCTGGACGAGGCCGGTGAGCGTGCCCTGGCCCATCTCCGAGCGCGCGATGCGGATGACGCAGGTGTCTGTCGGGCTGGACCATCACCCAGGCGTTGACTTCACTGCCGGCGCCGGTTGCGCTCTGCGCGTCCGCCGCCTCGATGCCGAACGGCAGATGGAAGCCGAGCGCGAGCCCGCCGCCCGCGGCGGCCGAGCCGACGACGAAGTCGCGACGCGAAACCTTGGACTTGAGGCCCGATCTGGCGGATTTCCTGGAGCCGGCGGACATATCGGCGGGGATCTTGTTGGTCATGTCAGCCTCCCTCAGGACTTGGTGGGGGCGGGAGCCGCCGCCCGGTTGCCGGTGGGCTGACCGGCGGCCAGATGCACGGCGGCGCGGATGCGCTGATAGGTGCCGCAGCGGCAGATATTGGTCATCGCCTCGTCGATGTCCTGGTCGGTCGGCTTG
Source organism: uncultured Pseudomonadota bacterium (assembly GCA_963791155.1). Lineage (GTDB taxonomy): Bacteria > Pseudomonadota > Alphaproteobacteria > Rhizobiales > Xanthobacteraceae > JAVDCA01. Next base: position 247,985 of record CAWBRI010000007.1, on the reverse strand, counting down.
GGGTTCTTCTTGAGCAGCGCCGCCGCCGCCATGATCTGTCCGGACTGGCAATAGCCGCATTGCGGCACGTCGAGCTCGGCCCAGGCTTTCTGCACCGGATGCGACGCGTTGGGCGACAGGCCCTCGATGGTGACGATCTTGTCGCCGGCTTTCAGGCTGCCGAGCGTGATCGAGCAGGAGCGTCGCACCTCGCCGTTGATATGCACCGAGCAGGCGCCGCATTGCGCAACGCCGCAGCCGTATTTGGTGCCGGTGAGACCGACCTGCTCGCGGATGACCCACAGGAGCGGCGTGTCCGCCTCCGCCTGCACGTCCCATGTTTTGCCGTTGACGTTGAGCTTCGCCATGAGCGTCCTCTCCCGATTTTGCAGCGTTGTTCTGAAACCAGGCGGCTGTCGTTATGGATACCGAGCAGCGGCCGACCGCGTCCATCGCAGACAGTGTAGCGCGCGGCGACAGGCGTGGAAACGGGGCTTCGCGACAATCCGCGCGATCAGCCGGGCCGCCGCGGCGTGCGCTGCTCGCTCGGCACCGGACTGACGGTCGCCATGCCGTCGGCCGAGAATTGCAGATCGAGCAGCCGCCATTCGTCGTATTTTTCGGCCGGCAGGACATTGTAGGGCTGACACTGCTGCAGCGCGCGCATCGCGGCTTTCACCAGCGCGGGCCCTTGCGCCAATGCGGGCGCGGCGATCAAGGCCGGGCTGCCCGTGAAGCCGCCATTGGGCCGCAAGCCGACGCGGATCACGACCTTCAGGTTGGGCGCATTCGACAGGCCGGCCGGCGCCGTCCAGCAGGTTTGCACATGCGCCGAGAACGTCGCGATCTCCTCGGGCGTCAGGTTGGCCTGGTATTCCGAAGGACCGCCGCCGGTGACCGCGCCGGCCATCGGCGTGGGCAGCCCGAGCAGCCGCGCGAGCCTCGCCGCCTCCCCGAGCGGAGGGCCGGCCTCCGCGGGCGCCGTGGGCGGCGGCACGCGCGGCATCATGGAGGCATCGAGTCCGATCGACGGCGGCGCTTGCGCCGGCGGCGGGACCTGCGGCGCCGTGGAAGCCGCCGGCTTGTCGGGCGCGGGTTGCGGCGGGTCTGGCGGCTCGGCGGCCTTCTTCGACATCTCGGCGATCTCGTCCGGCGACACGATGTCGACCGTCATCGAATTCACCGGCGCGGGCCCGAGCAGCCGGGGGGTCACGATCAGGACGGTCCCGACCAACGCCAAGTGGACAAGCGCGGACGCGACCAGGCCGCCCGCCACCGCGAGGCTGCCCGCCCACCAGGTCGCGGACCGCGGATCCTCGGCCGCCGCCTCCGCTTGCGGCAACACGCCGTCGATGTCAGCCATTCGTTTCTCGCGCCGGCGCGCGCCGCTCCATTCGCGGCCGCCTTGCAGCCGTGTTGATAGCATACCGATTGCGGCGAAAGTCGTCTGATCCGGCGGCGGCGCAGGCTGGCCCAAAACCCCCGCTTGTGCGAAACTCGCGGTCCAGCCCGCCTTGTGAGATGTCGTCGGGCTCTCGATCCGGCCTTGGCCCGGTATTGGTCCCGTCTCAGTCCCGCCTTGGACCGGCACAGCGTCAGTGATGGCCCATTAGGGTTTCAACCCTCCAGCCGAAACACAGGAGGAATCCCATGAAGGTCGTGCAGATCGTGCCGCGTGGAAAGGTGCGGCTCTTCGGAGCCATCGTGAAAAAGGAAGCCGCCATCCGGAAGAACGACCGCGGCACGTTCTACCGCACCGGGCGCAAGAAGCAGAACGAAGCGAAATGGAATCACAAGCGCTACAAGGGCTCGGTCAATCTCAAGCACGGCGACGACGAGATCGTGACCGCGCGCGTGCGTTCGCCCAAGGAGGAATGGCAGATGCTGTCGGCCTTCCTGGGCTGGGTGAACCGCCATTTCGGCGAGCAAGTGACGGCGGTCAACATTACGTATTCATGACGGCGCGGCCGATCGCCGTAAACCCATAGCGCGCACAAAGCCCCACGGATAAGTTGCACCGCCCATTGGCCTCGCCCATCGATTAAGAGCTGGGGCCACACAAATCAGTAGGTTGGACCACACAACGGGCGCGCTATAGAGCGGTGGGTCCCTTTTGATTCCCGTTCGCCGCGAGTTGCGGTTGAACCCGGCAACGCTTGGCCATGTGCTCGGCCATGTCCTCCTGACCGGCACCGCCCAGCCCGGGACGCGGCGCCGGTCATCCCCGGGGAGGCCAGGAGATCACACCGGTCGCGCGCCGCGCTGCGGCGCCCGCGGCGGCAAATGCGCCGGTTTTGCAGATGGAACGAGGTCGCAGCATGGCGAAGCGAGGTCCCGATCCCCAGGACATCCAGGTCGGAATGCGCGTGCGCGCATTGCGGCTCGAACGCGGCATGTCGCAAACGACTCTCCGCCGTCCAATTGGGGCTGACGTTCCAGCAGGTGCAGAAATACGAGAAGGGGACCAACCGGATCGGCGCCGGGAGACTTCACCGGATTGCGGAAATCCTCGGCGTTCCGGTGTCGACCCTGTTCGGGTCCGCGGACAGTCCGCATGAGCTGTCCAGCAAGCTGTTCGAATTCATCGACACCGCCGCGGCCATGCGGATCATGCGCGCGTTTTCGAAAGTTCGCGACCCCAAGGTCCAGCAGGCGCTGACCCGGCTGGCGGAGGCGATCGCAGACGAGGCGTGACGTTCGCGCGACGGCGCGCCGCCGCCGGAACCCGGTTCCGAGCTCCGGCCTATCGCATCATCTGCCCGATCTTGTCCGCCACTGCGGGCGGCAAGCGCAGCGTCTCGCGCACGATCTCGTCGATCTCTTCTCCGGGAGCGCCCTCGACGATCAGCTTTCGCTTCTCGCATTCGGCGATGAAGTCCGGATCGTCGAGCATGGCGCGGAACGCGGCTCGCAGCGCACGCAGCCGGTCGGGCGGCACGCCGGGCGTGGTGAGAATGGAGCGGCCGATCTCGCCGGTGCTGGCCGCGGCGCGCAGCACCTCACGGCCTTCGTCGGACAGCGCGAGCTCCGGGAGCGTCGGCACGTTCGCCAGCAGGCGATGCCGCTTCAGCGAGGCCTGGAAAAGGAAGGTCGCCTCGCCGCCGTACACCCAGCCGGGATGGCTCACCAGGATTCCGGGAAGCCCGTAGGCGCCGACGATGTCCACCTCGCCCCGTTCCATCGCGAGCAGGATGTCGGTGGTCCCGCCATATCCGCGCACGAGCTTGAATTTCGCGCCCGCATAGGTGTTCAGCGCGGTCGGAAAAAGAACCGTGGTGGAGCCGCCGCCGGAGGCGCCGACATTGTACTGCCTGGCGCGAACGTCCTCGAACGACTTGATGCCGCTCTTCGGCAGCGCGACGCCGGCGTCGATGTTGGTCACCACGCGGCCGACATACGGCATGCTGGCGATATCGAGCTTGGCGCCGGCGTTGGTCATGCTGTCGAGCGCCAGCGTCTGGGCAAGACTGCCGAACACCGTCCCGTCCTTCGGCGCGACCTCGGCGAGGTATTTCGCCGCCACCAGGCTGCCGGCGCCCGGCATGTTCTGGGTGACGATCGCCGGATGGCCGGGCAGATGGCGCGGCAGAAACTCGGCGACGAGGCGGCCATAGATGTCGTAGCCGCCGCCCGGGCCGTACCCGATCAGCATCCGCAGCGTCTTGCCGCGGTAGAAATCCGCCACCGCTTTGTCTTGAGCTTGGGCTTTGTCCTGGGCTTGCGGCTTGGGCGGGCACGACCGACCCGAGCATGGCCGCCGCAAGGCCGATCGCGGCGCCGATCATTCGCGCGTTGCCCATCGGCGATCCCCGTCGGTTCTCGTCAAGCCGGACCACGCGACGGCCCGCCCCCGGCGCGGCCGCGCGCGATGCCGCGCCATCGTGCGTGCGCGGTTCGTCGTCTCATCCCGCGGTGGAGCGGAGCTTGCGGCATTCCGCCTGGAACACGTTGTCGAGGCACCACTCGGCCAGCTCGATGCCGGTCGGGAACCACGAGATTCCCGGCCTTCTTCATGTGCTGGATGATGCCGCGCAGCGCCAGTGTGCGGCCGGGGCGCCCGATGATGTAGGGATGCATCGTGAACGGGATGTATTTCGGACGCTCCGCGCTGCTCTCCGAATAGAGCTCGTCGAAATAGGCCTTCCACGTCTCGAGGCCGTGAAACGGATTGCCGTATTCGCCGTGGCGATGGCCGAACAAGCGTGCCGTCGCCGAACGGCTGGCGCGGCAGCTCGACCAGCAGCTTGCCGTCCTTTTCCCACAGGAACGGCAGCTCCTCGTGAAAGCAGTTGGTGTTGAAGACGAAACCGTGCTCGATCAGAAGCTCGATCGTGTTGGTGCTCTGCGTGCAGGAGCGCCAGCCGTAGGGGCGCCGTCCCGTGCGCTTGTCGATCATCGCGATCGCCTTCGTCATGACCTCGGATTCCTGGTCGCGCGGCAGGTAGCGCGCGATCTCGTGGTTGTATCCGTGGCCTTCGACCACATGACCGTGGGCAATGATGGCCTCGACGGCTTCCGGAAAGCGCTCGGCGATCGCGCCGCAGGTCAGGAAGGTCGCCTTGATGTTCTCTTCCTTCAAGATCCGCAGCAGCCGATAGATCGCATGGTGGGGACCGTATTCGCCCTGGCTCCAGCTCTCGTAGTTCAGAATGCCGTTCTTGTCCGGCTTGACGTCCTCGCCGCCCTGGAAATCGAAGGTCAAGAAGACCGCAGCGCGCTCTCCGCGCGGCCAACGGACGAGATGGTCGTAGTGATATTCCTTGAGCATGGCTGAGTTCCGGTTTGTGGCGAGACTGGGTGTCGGAATCCGACTCCATGAATGCGGACGGCGCAGTATAGAGTCGGGCAGGTCCCGTTGGTAGCCCAGATCTCGGAACAACTGTTGTTCCGGAATGGATCGCGCAGGAGGGACGTCGGAGATGTCTTTTACGGCGGCGCTCAGAGAGGAAATCCTCGGCGTTCCGGTGTCGACTTTGTTCGCGTCCTCAGACGAACCGCAAGAGCCGGCCAAGAACCTGTTCGAATACTCGACACGGCCGTGTCCATGCGCATCATACGCGCGTTTTCCAAGGTTCGCGATCCCAAGGTCCAGCAGGCGCTGATGGGCGCGGGCCTGGCGCCCTCTATCACGTCGATGCCGTATCGCTGCTGATCCTACCGCGACCGATCATCCCCACTGATTTGGTGAAGGAGTTGCTCCCAGGTTTCCGATAGTGATGCTCTAACTGCAGGCGCAGCGGCGACAAGCCAGACGCGCCGCCGCCTTTAACCCAAGGAAGTTCATATCACTGATCGCGGCTCCGATTGCGGGCGTATGTTGCATCGGCAAACGAAGGGCGAAGCTCTCATCGTTCAGAACAATGGACCATCCCTCTGCAATAATCGGAACCACGACCGGTTCGACCATGCGGCGAGCCAGACTGTTGGCCGTGTGAGAAACCGATCAGAAGAGTACCCGTTCGGAGCGAGCTCTCGGATTGCCTGTAAGATCAGGCATGGCGGAGAGGCTGATCGACGCAGCACTTTCGAAATCCGGCAAGCGCGGACCGTAGAAGAAATTGGTGGGGTGGGGCGCAACGCTGATGACTGAGCCAAACCGCAATGATCCGCATGAAGGAAAGCTGCAACTTATTTTACACTATGCAGCGGAAAACAGACGATCCGAAATCTCTTTGCTTTGGGCGCGATCGTCATTTTTTTGGGCCTTTTTGGCGATTGCGATCGCGTCGTTCGGCAGCGCAATACACACTCAACATAGAACTCTTGCTTTATTAGTCGCCTGCGCTCGCGTACCTCGTCCTGGGTCTCGTGGGCGAACGCATTCAGGAGCAGAAGGTGCACTACGTTTAAGGCAGAGAGTAATCGAGAATGCGTCCCGATGAACCGATCCTTCACCCTGAGCAGCGCCGTGAAGCTGGCTGAAAAAGCAAGAACACTCTCCACTGCCCATTTCGCGCAGCCGTATGTCATGAAGCCATACGGGAACTGGAAATTAGAAGCGTATGCGCGATAGATCGGTATCTTGGTCTTCAGTCTTCCCACAAGCGCACCTTCATGGATATCCTTTTCGTGATCCCAGGCCGGCTTGAAATGCATGAAACTGTTCCTGAAGCTCACGAGAAGCTTGGCATTGTCCCAAGCGGCGGTTCCAGTATCCGGCTCCCTGTCGAACAGCAGCGCCAACCGCCTATATCTGTCAATCGCGGTGCCCGCTCGATCGCTCTTAAGATCTTGGAGCAATAGCTTACGGCTATTCGGCACCGGCAATCCCGTGCCGCCATCGAGGATGTCCTGGATGGTCTCATTGGCGCTGGCTTCGATCGCAGCTCCCGACATGACGATCGATACAGGCACCGAGAGCATCATCTCGTCGAACCACGGACCATGGTCAGCAGTCAGATTTGCCTGCTCGACCGCGTGAGCATTTCGAGCATCTCTCACCGCCGCCCTCAGATGAATGACGGCGAAGTTCGAACGAAAGACTCAATTTTGCGCTCATTGTGAGCATCGAATATCCCGTACTAAATCAAGCACGAACCACGTCAAATTTATCGACCTGGTCATCGACCATCTCGCCGCGCGGCGTAATGGACCCTAAGGTGTTGTTCGAAGCACCATTCACAGATCTCGTCAGCAACGGTGTCGAAGGCGTGTTCGAACATTCTGACGTGGTTCGACTATTGCAGATACTGCAAGACATCGAGCCAAAGGTCGCAGCCTGAGCTGCCGTCAGCGAAGAGGTTGTAGGTCAAATTGGCACGCTCAGTTCCTCGCGCGCTCTTCGTCCTCTCGGTTCTACGTTTCGATCATCGTGCGCGAGCGGCATCAGCAAGGCCTGCTAGGGCAGACCCCGAAGTGTGACCGGATAGGCTCACCTTTTCAATGGATTAGTTCAGTAATTTGGCGGAGAGGGAGGGATTTGAACCCCCGATACGGTTGCCCGTATGCCGCATTTCGAGTGCGGTGCGATCGACCACTCTGCCACCTCTCCGTCGGGGCCGAGGAGGGCCATGGACCCTCGCGACGCGTTATCTAGCGAAGGGCCGGGAGTCGCACAAGGCCCGGCGCGGCATGCGCTCAGCGGATCGGTTCCTGCAGCCGGATCAGGGTCTTGATCTGCCCGGCGTCGAGCGGCGCGCTCAGGAACTTGTAGGCGACGGCGTCCGCCATCGCGGCGTCGAGGCCGGAAATCCTGTCGGGATTCGCATTGTCCTTGGGGATGAACTCGTCGCGGGTGCGGCGCGCCACGCTTTCGCTCACCCCGGCCCATTTGGCATAGGCCTGGAGCGCGGCGGGGTCGGCGTACATCCAATCCAGCGTATCGCGATAGGCCTGCATGTAGCGGCGGAAGACGTCCGGGCGCTTTTCCAGCGCGTCGGCATTGACCAGCACGAAGCGCACCGTCTGGGTCGCGAAGGCCGGCACGTCGTTGCCGCGCGCCACGATGCGGATCTTGCCCTCCTCCAGCGCGCCGACCCCGATCGGCGCCGCCGACCAGCCGACGTCGACCTGGCCGGTCATGGTCTGCGTCAAGGTCGAGACCGGGCTGCCGGTCGCGGTCGGCTTGACGGTGACGCCATAGTGTTTGGCGAGCGCCAGCACGATCAGGTTGGTCGAGGACCCGTTGGTCGAATAGGCCACCGTCTTGCCGTCGGCGTCCTTGAAGCTTTTGATCGGCGAGGCCGCCGGCACGTACCAGTACTCGTAGGCGCCGCGCATGGTGGCGCCGAGCACCCGCACGGGCGCGCCCTTGGCGAAAGCCCCCATGGCGCCGAGCGTTCCGACCCCGATTCCGATGTCGACCGCGCCCGAGATCACCGCCTGCTGGGTCTCGCCGCTACCCTGGGTGTAGAGCAGTTCGAGCGCGAGACCGCGCCGCTTGAAGGCGCCGTGGTCCTGCCCGAGCTCGGAGATCGAATTCTCGAACACGCCGCGCTGGCCGACCGACACCTTGAGGGCGTCCTCGGCGCGCGCCTGTTGGGCCGAAAAGACGACGGCGGCGCACAGCAGCGCGGCGCGGGCGAAGCTGGATGCGGGCATGGGTCGTTTCCTCGCTTGTTCCATTTGATTTGGCCGCGATGTAATCAGAACGAGGGCCCGAGGAAAAGCACGCGGGGGAACACATGCATCTCGACAAGATCGACGGAGCGCCCGACGACACCGTCGCGTGGGGCAGCGACATCGCGGCGCAGATGCTGCGCCGGCTCGGCATTCCATATGTGAGCCTCAATCCGGGCGCGAGCTATCGCGGGCTGCACGACAGCCTGGTCAATCATCTCGGCAACGAGCGGCCCGGCATGCTGCTGTGCCTGCACGAGGACCACGCGGTCGCGATCGCGCATGGCTACGCCAAGGCGGCGGGCGAGCCGATGGCCTGCGTGCTGCACAGCAATGTCGGGCTGCATGCACGGCATGATGGGCCTCTACAACGCGTGGTGCGACCGTGTGCCGATGATCGTGCTGGGCGCCACCGGGCCGCTCGATTCGGAAAAGCGGCGGCCGTGGATCGACTGGATCCACACCACGCGCGACCAGGGCGCGCTGGTGCGCTCCTTCGTCAAATGGGACGACCTGCCGGCGTCGCCGGCAGGCGCTGATCGAGGCGATGTGCCGCGCCAACATGCTCACCCGCACGGCGCCGAGCGCGCCGGTCTATGTCTGTCTCGACGCCGGCCTGCAGGAATCGAAGCTCGAGCGCGCGCCCGAATGGCCGGATCTCGCGCGCTTCGCGCCGCCCGCCCCGCCGCGGCCCGCCGCGACGCGGTCGCGCGCGCCGCCACGCTGGTCGCGCGAGGCCGAGCGCCCGCTGCTGCTGATCGGGCGCGGCGCGCGCAGCGACGCGAAGCGTGGCAGGCGCGCATCGCGCTGGCCGAGCGGCTCGGCGCCTGCGTGATGACCGACCTCAAGATCGCGCGCCGCGTTCCCGACCGATCATCCGGCGCACGTGGTGGCGCCGTTCAACGTGCTGGGCCGGCCGCGCGCGAGATCATCGGCGCCGCCGACGTGATCCTGGCGCTCGACTGGGTCGATCTCGGCGGCGCGCTGCGGCAGGCCGCGACGGTCGCCCCGGTCACGGCGCGCATCGCCAGCGCGAGCCTCGACCATACGCTGCACAACGGCTTCAACATGGACCACCAGAGCCTGCCGACCGTCGACGTCGCGATCGCGGCCGGCGCCGACGAGCTGGTCGCCGAGCTGGTCGAGGCGCTCGGCGCCGGCACGCAAGGACGCCGTGGCGCGAGCGCGTCGCGCGCAAGCCGACCGCGCCGAGCGACGACGCGGTGACGCTCGAGCGGTCGCCTCCGCGCTGCAGGGCCGCCTTCAACGATCCCGAGCGGGTGACGCTTCGCGACGCTCGGCCGCGGCTGGCCGGTCGACCTGTGGCCGCTGCGCGATCCGCTCGCCTATCTCGGGCAAGGACGGCGGCGGCGGCATCGGCTCGGGGCCGGGCCTTGTCGGTCGGCGCGGCGCTGGCGCTGCACACGCGCGGACGCCACACGGTCGCGATGCTCGGCGACGGCGACTTCACCATGGGCGCGAGCGCGCTGTGGACCGCGGTGCGCGCACCGCATTCCGCTGCTGATCCTGATCAACAACAACCGCTCCTATTTCAACGACGAGCTGCACCAGGAAACGGTCGCGCAAGCGGCGCGGCCGCAATCCGAAGAACCGCTGGATCGGCCAGCGCCTGGCCGACCCGGAACCGAACCTCGCCAAGCTCGCGGAGGCGCAAGGCGCGCTCGGCATCGGCCCGGTGCGCGCGGGCAACGAGGTGGCGGCCGCGATCGCGCGCGGCGTCGCGACGCTCAAGCAGGGCGGCGTCGCGGTGATCGACTTCCACATCGACGCGCACCGCGTGGAACGCACCGTGGGTCACCGGCCGACGGGGTAAGCGACGAGGCTTGGGCATCTATAACCCGATCTTCACCGATGAAGCCAAGGCCATGGCTCACATGGATTCCGCGGCACACGCGCTCAAAGGCGCGGAGGGTAAGTGTCTCGCGTACCGTCAGCCTCACTAGACCGAAGACCCGGAAACAGATCGCTAGACAATTTTTATTTTGGCGAAAGTCTCAAAGCGATTGTTCTTACTCGTTGCTGAACGAGTAGCTGAGGGCAGGCTGACCAGGCGCGCCGATCAAAAGAAACGGCCGTCGGGTGGCTAAATCTTAATGTGCGCAGCTTGGATCACATTGGCCCACTTGTCTGCGTCGCTGGCGATCCGTTGACCGAATGCGGCCGCGGATCGTGCGACTACGGTCTCACCCAGGTCGACCAGCCGCGCCCGCAACTGTTCGTCGACCAGCCCTGCATTGATTTCCGCGTTGAGCTTGTTGACAATTTCCGGCGACGTGCCCTTGGGCGCGACGATTCCGAACCACTGACTTGCTTCGTATCCCGATACGACTTCTCCGGCAGCCGGAATGTCCGGTAATGCGGGCGCCCGTGTTCCGGAAGTCACCGCGAGCGCGCGAATCTTCCCTGCCTTGATGAAAGACATTGATGCCGCCGGTCCCATGAATGCAACCTGGACCTGCCCGCCCATGAGGTCGGTGAGCGCCGGTGCTCCCCCGCGATAGGGCACGTGGACCATATCGATGCCTACCATGAGCTTGAACAACTCTCCGGCGATATGGGGCACGGACCCATTGCCGGGCGATGCCATGCTGAGCTTCCCGGGATTTGCCTTGGCATAGGAGATGAATTCCGGAAGCGTCTTGGCAGGAAAAGACGGGTTGACGCTCAGGATGATCGGTTCTTGGCCAACCATCGCAATCGGCGCGCTGTCGCGAACGAAGTTTTCGTGCTGAGTGTTGGCGACATTCGCCGATGCCGCCATGAAGAGCGTGTAGCCATCTGCAGGTGAGCGCAATACCATCTCGGCGGCTATGCTGCCGCCGCCACCGCCGCCCGGTCGATTCTCGATCATGACAGGTTGACCGAGGCGGCGCGAAAGCCATTCGCCGACCAACCGTGCGATGATGTCGGTCGCACCGCCCGGAGCATTACCAACGACAAGCCGCAACGGCCGGTCCGGATAGGCTTGCGCTTGGACAATGCGTGGAAGGACCGGCAGTGTGGCAGCGCCAGCCGCCAGACGAAGGAAAGCTCTGCGGGCAAGAGTCATGGCCGAAACCCCTTGAATTGCTAGGATCCAGCTTCATGGGTTGGAAGTTGGGCTCTGCTCAACTCGATGCTGGACCGTAATGCCGCGGCTGGTTAAGGTCCATCGTTCACGAGCTTAATTGTTCTTAAGGCGCGGCCATGCGGTTGGATGTAACGGATCGGAATGAGGTCAGCTTTGGCCAGTTCCGCCTGGATCTGAGCCAGCGCCAGCTATCACGTGACGGCATGCTGATACGGCTGAGCAGCCGTGCGCTCGACATCCTCTGTGCGCTCGCCTTGGCGAAGAGTGAAGTGGTCACCAAGGACGAGTTGATGACCCAGGTTTGGCCTGGATTGGTTGTCGACGAGAACACAATCCGGGTCCATGTCTCGGCACTGAGAAAGGCGCTCGATGAGGAAACGGGCGGCCAGACTCACCTTTTGACTGTGCCAGGAAGGGGCTATCGGCTGGTCGGTCTCAAGCCGCAGCCTTCAGCCGCCGACCCACGTAGCTCATCGAGTCCAGAGCCGTCGGACAAGTCTTCGATCGCCGTGCTACCATTCCAGAACATGAGCGGTGATTCCGAACAGGATTATTTTGCGGACGGAATGGTGGACGAAATCATCACCGGGCTTTCACGCATCAAGTGGCTGTCGGTGATCTCCCGTAATTCGACCTTCATCTACAAGAACAAGCCGGTGGCCATAAAGGAGGTGGCCGACACGTTCGGCGTCCGCTACGTGCTCGAAGGCGGCGTGCGCAAATCGGCGAATCGTATTCGGATCACCGCGCAACTCATCGATGCGCGGACCGGCGCTCATCTCTGGGCTGACCAGTACGACCGAGTCCTGGAAGACGTTTTCGCGCTTCAGGACGAGATCACCATGTGTGTGATCGGCGCGATCGAACCCAGCCTCAGGAAGGCCGAGATCGATCGCGTGAAACGCCAGCGGCCCAACGACCTCAACGCCTACGATCTCGTGTTGCGATCGTTGCCTTGCGTTTTGGGTCACATACCAAAGGACTCCGAAGTAGCGATCCCGCTGCTTGAGGACGCGTTAAAGCTCCAGCCCGACTACGCCGCTGCTCATGCGTTTCTCGGCAGGTGTTTCCATCATCGCTATGCTCGGGCAGGGCTACATACGGAAGATCGCCTCGCGGCGATTTAACATGCGCGCGCAGCGATTGGCTACGGTAGCGACGATGCAACGGCGCTCGCAACCGCAGCCCATGTCGTCGCGCTGGACGAGCATGATACCGCGACCGCGCTCAAACTGTTTGATCGCGCGCTGGAGCTAAGCAACTCCAATGTTTTCGCACTTAGCTTCAGCGCCATCATCCTCGGCTGGATGGGTAAGACCGAACTTGCCACGGCGCGGGCTGAACGGGCGCTTCGCTTAAGCCCATTCGACTTCTATAATTTTCGCGCGCACCATGCATTGGCGATCGTGCACTTTTGTAGCGAGCGATACGTGGACGCACTGAATGCGGCTCGGAGCGCGGTTCATGCAAATCCGAGGTTTAGCATGGCTCACGCAGTTTTGGCCGCCGCGCTCTTGCGAGCCGGCCGCGCAGCGGAAGCAAAGGCGGCCGCGCGGGACGTGATCGAGCACGAACCTACCTTCGCGATTCATGGGGTTTGGCTTGTCGCCGGCGGGCTCGAACCGACGGTGTTTCGACCTTTTGCAGACGCTTGGCGCGAAATCGGCTTGCCAGAGTGACTGGCACATAGCCGAATGGGGCAATACTTCAGCGACATGAACGCGCCCGCACGTCCTCGACCAAGGCGGCGTCGCGGTGATCAACTTCCACATCGACGCGCACCGCGTCGAGCGCACCGTGGGCCACCGGCCGACGGGGTGAGGGCGGCAATCGCACGACGCGGTGATATGCGCAGGTGCATTTCTTCTCCCCTCCCCCCGCGAGCGAAGCGAGTGGCGGGGAGGGGTCGGGGGTGGGGGGCAGCCGCGGACACGGAGCAAGTATAGTCCCCCCACCCCGTCCGTCGCAGCTTCGCTGCGCCGGCCGACCCTCCCCGCCACGAAACCCGGGCGCGGTTCGCGCCAATAGTTGCGCAAGTCGGGCAAGCCCGACTTGCGTGGGCGGGAGGGTAGAAGACGACGTGCACTCTGCGTCCTCTCCCCGCCCAGTGGCCTGCCCGACTTGCGCATATGCGAACGCAAGCCCGAGTTCCGTCGGGGAGAGACAGAGAGGGGGAAGCCGCTTGCGCTTGCGTTTGCGGCTTCCCCCTCCCCACCCTCCCCCGCAAGCGGGGGAGGGAGCTACCGCGTCCGATTCGCCTCGCCGATCCATCCGATGATCAGGTCGGCGATCTGCAGGTTGTTCTTGTCCATCATCATCATGTGGCTGTTGCCCTTGAGGCCCGCCTCGGGCAGCAGCAGGAACCTGGCGGTCCCGCCCGCGTCCTTGAGCGCCGCCACCGTGGTGGCGCAGCCGTTGCGGCGCTCGTCGCCGTTGGGGCCGGGCGCGCCCTCGCTGTTGTCGCCCCACACCGAGAGCAGCGGCACATGCGAGAAGATCTTCGCGACCTCCTCCATGTTCACCGGCGCGCAGGCGCCCTCCACGCTCACCAGGCCCAGCATCCTGGCGGCGCGCATGCGCATGAGGTCCATGCCGTAGGCGCCCGATTGCGAATGCACCAGCACGACGGCGGGACCGATCCGGTCGAGCAGCGCGGCGAGCGCCTTCACGGTATTGGCGCCGCCGCCCGGCAGGCTCGCCTCGGCGTTGGGCACCAGCTGCGCCGTATATTGGTCGAACGCCTCGACCGGAAACTGCGAGCCCGGGAACGGCACGGGATATTTCGCCCCGATGCGGAAGAACCACCAGGCGCGCTCGCGCGGCGCGATCTGCAGATCGGGCAGCGATTTCGCATCGGCCTCGCCGGCGCGCGCGCGATTGAACGGCGTCGGATCGAAGCCCGAGCGCCCGCGGCCCGCGTGATCGACCACGTAGACCGGGAATCCCTTGCGGACGAAATAGGTCGCCCAGCCCTCGCGGCCGTCCGGCGTCGTCTCGAAGGTCGCGCCGGTGTGGCCCGAGCCGTGCACCATGACGATCGCAGGCCCGCCGACGAGCTTGGGAATCCGGTATTGCGTGTACATCTGCCGGGTCGTGATCTGGCCGGGCTGGGCGGCGCCGACCGCCGGCGTGCCGGGATGGCTCGACTGCGCGGGCTGGCCGCCGACGAAGAAGCTGCCTTCGTCCGCCAGCTCGAGCGGCCCGCCGAGCGATCCCGCCATGGCGATGCTCCCCGCGCTCAGAACCAGCGCCGCGCCGAGCGCCGGCGCGCGCCGGCGGCGCGAACGACATGCGATGTGTCCCACAGGGTCCTCCCTTCGATGCGACGCCAGAGCCTCACAGCTCGCGTCCGATCCTGCGGTCGAGCGACCAGGGCCCGCCGCCGCGCAACGCGATCGCGAGCGTCACCAGTCCCCACAGCAGCGTGTATTCGTAGCCGCGATTGAGCCACGAGAAGCCCGCGTGCCAGTACTGATAGAACGTGAGATAGCCCATCTCGATCGCGATCGCGGCGGCGAAGAAACGGGTGAACAGCCCGGCCGCGATGCAGATGCCGCCGGCGAGCTCGATCGCGGTCAGGAAGATCGCGAACTTGACGCCGAAATTGGCGCCGTCGCGCGCGAGGATCGCGGCCTGCTGCTCGGGCCCGCGCAGGACCTTGCCCCAGGCGTGGACGACCAGGTTCCAGCCGACCGCGGCGCGCACCAGCGGCCACGTCCACGGGATGACGCGGTCGTAGAACGGCTGCAGGAACGGAAAGAAAGGTTTGGGCTCGGGCGCGGCTTCGGACACGACGTCTCCCCCTCGTATTTTTTTCGGATCGGCAGTTTAGCGCATTTTTTTGTTTCGGTTTATCCCCGCCGCGCATTGCGTGCGTACCGCAGCACCGCACGCCGCACAGCACCCGCGACACGCTACTCCATGCTGCCGGCCAATCCGATGGCGTGCAGCACGCGATCCCAATCCGCGATCTCGCGGCGCACGAAGGTCTTCAGGTCGTCGGGCGACGGCGTGTCGACCGGAATGAGGCCCTGGCGGACGAACTCCGCGCGCACGTCCGGATCGGCCGCGATCGCGCGCAGCTCGGCGTGCAGGCGATCGACGATCGGCCGCGGCGTGGCGGCCGGCGCCACCAGCATGAACCAGCCGCCCGCCTCGAAACCCGGCACCCCGATGTCGGCGAGCGCCGGCACGTCGGGCAGCGCCTCGACACGCTCGCTGGTCGCGAGCCCGATCGCCCTCACCTTGCCGGCCCCGATCAGCGGCAGCGCGTTCGGGATCGGCGTGAACATCATCGCGACGTGGCCGCCGACCACGTCGTTGAGCGCCGGCAGCGCGCCCTTGTAGGGAACGTGCAGCATGTCGAGGCCGAGCGCGCTCTTGAGCATCTCGCCTTCGAGATGCTGGGCGGTGCCGGGCCCGGCCGACGCGAAGGTCAGCGGGCGCGTCTTGGCGAGCGCCACCAGATCGGCGAGCGAGCGCACCGGCAATGCGGCACTCACGACCAGCACCTCGGGCACGCGCGCGATCAGCGCGATCGGGACGAAGTCCACCGCCGGATCGTAGGGCAGCTTCCGGTGCAAGGTCACGTTGACCGCCATGGTGGCGCCGCTCGCGATCATCAGCGTGTAGCCGTCGGGCACGGCGCGCGCCACCGCGAGCGCGCCGACCACCGAGGACGCGCCCGGCCGGTTCTCCACCACGAATGATCTGCCGAGCCGCTGCTCCAATCTGCTGCCGAGAATGCGCGCGAACAGGCTGTAGAGCCCGCCCGGCGCCGACGGCGCCACGATGGTGACGATGCGGTCGGGATAGCCGGAGTCTTGCGCAAGCGCGCGAGCGGGCGCGAGCGCGAGAAGCAGAGCAACAAAACGCAACCCACCCTGCGTCATTCCGGGACGGCCCGCAGGGCCGGGCCCGGAATCCATCACCACGACCATCAGCGCCCATGGAGTCCGGGTTCGCGAGCTCCGCTCGCGCCCCGGAATGACGGCCGAGACTCATCGCCTACTCCGAGCCGGCCACGCCGGCCTGCTGCACGACCTTGCCCCAGCGCACGATCTCGGACTGCAGAAAGCGGTCGAGCTCTTCCGGCGTCCCCTTGCCGATGGGATTGAGGCCGAGATCGATGAGCTTCTGGCGGATGTCCGCGCTGGCCGTCATGGCGTTGAGCTCGCGGTTGAGCCGCGCGATGATTTCGCCCGGCGTGCCGGCGGGCGCCACCACCATCTGCCAGGCGGCAGCGTCAAACCCGGGCACCCCTTCCTCGGCGATCGGCGCAATCTTCGGCGCCGCGGCGGCGCGTTCCGCGGTGGTGACGCCGAGCGCGCGCAGCCTGCCGGCCTCGATCAGCGGCAGCGCGGGCGCGGGATCGCTGAACATCAGCGGAATGTGTCCCGCCACCACGTCGTTGAGCGCCGGCACGGTTCCCTTGTAGGGCACGTGCGTCATCTTGATGCCCGCCATGCTGGAAAACAGCTCGGCGAACAGATGATGCGCGGCGCCCACGCCCCCCGAGCCGTAATTGAGCTCGCCGGGCTTTTGTTTGGCGAGCCGGACGAGCTCCGCCACGCTACGCACTGGCAGGGACGGATTGACCACCAGGACGAACGGCACCGAGCCGATGAGCGCAACCGGGACCAGGTCCTTGGCCGGGTCGTAGGGCAGCTTCTTGTAGAGCGTGGCGTTGATCGCCTGGGTCGAGCTCACCGACCACAGCAGCGTGTAGCCGTCGGGAGCCGACTTGGCGACTTGGTTCGCCGCGATCACGGTGCCGGCGCCCGGCCGGTTCTCGACAATCACGGGCCGGCCCAGACGATCCGACAGCCGCGCCCCCAGGAGACGCGCCACCACGTCGACGGCGCCGCCGGCCGTGAACGGCACCACCAACGTGATGGTACGGGTGGGATAGTCCTGCGCGAGCGCGTCGCCGGATAGCGCGGCGAGCAAAGCCAATCCGATCACAAGTCCCTGCAACTGCAACCTCATGGCCTGCTTCACCCAAAATTCGGCGTCATGCCCCGTCCCCGGATCGGTGCTTCGCACCGTCCGAGGACAGGCTCCCGCGGGGCATCCAGTAACCGCCAGACGTCGCAGTAAATGACAGTCGGGCGAATAAAGCTAACACTCGTGGATACTGGATCGTCCGCTGGAGCCTGCACTCGGACGGCGCGGAGCGCCGATCCGGGTGCGGACGATGACGGCACAAAATCATCGGAATGGCACATCACTCGATTCCTGCGGCGCCCGCTTTTTTCACCACCTCGCCCCACCGCACGATCTCGGATTTGACGAAGGTTTCCAGCTCGGCCGGCGGCGGGGTGACGATCGGAATGAAGCCGCGCAGAGAGAATTCCTTCTCGATGTCGGGCTCGGCGACGATGCGGCGCAATTCGGCATTGAGCCGGGCGATGATCTCCCGCGGCGTGCCGGCCGGCGCCACGATCATCTGCCAGGCGGAAGCGTCGTAGCCCGGCACCGCGTCGGCGACCGGCGGCACGTCGGGCGCGGCGGCGACCCGCGCGGCCGTCGAGGTGCCGAGCGCGACCAGCTTGCCGGCGCGCACCAGCGGCATCGCGGTCGCGAAGTCGCCGAACATCCATGGCACGTGGCCGCCCACGATGTCGTTGAGCGCCGGCGGGCTGCCCTTGTAGGGAATGTGCGTGCCCTCGATGCCGGTCATGGTCTTGAGCATCTCGGCATAGAGATGCGCCGCCGAGCCGTGCCCGAACGACGCATAGGCGAGACCGCCGGGCGTGCTTTTCGCGACCCGGATGAAATCCGCCATGGACCGGATCCCCAATGACGGATTGACCACCAGCACGAAGGACACGCCGGCCACCAGCGCGACCGGAGCGAGGTCCTTTGTGGGATCGTAGCTGAGGTTGCGGTAGACCGCGACATTGATCGCCATGGTGGTCGAGGTGGCGAGCAGCAGCGTGTGGCCGTCCGGCGCGGCGTGCGCCACGTAGGACGCCGCGATGCCGGTGCCGGCGCCCGGCCGGTTCTCGATCACGAACGGCCGGCCGAGCCGCGCGCCAGCCGCTCGCCGAGCAGGCGCGCGACCGCCTCGACGGCGCCGCCCGCCGTATAGGGCAGCACGATCGTGACCGGCCGGCTGGGATAGGTTTGCGCAGCGGCGCCGACGCTCGCGGCGAAAAGCACCGCAATGGCGAAGAAAGCTCGCACCAAATTGCCCATCGCTTCCCCAAAATTCGGCGTCAGTATCCACCGGGCGGCAGGATGAAACTCGGTCACGCGAATAAATAGGACGCTTGGAGATACTGGATCGTCCGCTTTCGCGGACGATGACGGCTCAAAATCATAGGAAAACTCCATCACTCGGTCCCCGCCGCGCCGGCCTGGTGCACGATCTTTCCCCAGCGCACGATCTCATCCTTGACGAACTGCTGGAGCTTTTCGGGCGGGTCGGTCGCGACCGGGATCAGGCCGCGGCGGCCGAGCTCCTCGCGGATGTCCGGCTCGCTCAGGATGTCGTGGAACGCCCGGTTGAGCAAGGCGACGATGGGTGCCGGGGTCGCGGCGGGCGCGACCACCATCTGCCAGGACGAGGAATCGAAGCCGGGGATTCCGACCTCCGCGAGCGGCGCAATCTCCGGCGCCGAGCCGACGCGCTGCGCGGTCGAGACGCCGAGCGCGCGCAGCTTGCCGTCGGCGATCAGCGGCAGGGTCGAGGTCACGTCGCCGAACATCAGGTGGACGTGGCCCGCCACGATGTCGTTGAGCGCGGGCGGCGTCGCCTTGTAGGGAATGTGGGTCATCTTGATGCCGGTGAGGCTCGCCAGCAGCTCGGCGCTGAGATGGTGGAATGAGCCGATGCCGGCCGACCCGTAGTTCAGCACGCCGGGATGCTGTTCGGCATAGCGCACCAGATCGGCGACCGAATGAACCGGCAGCGCCGGATTGACCACCAGCACGAAGGGCGAGACCGCGACCTGCGCGACCGGCGTCAGGTCGCGGATCGGATCGTAGGACAGGTTCTTGTACATCGCGACATTGATCGCCATCGTGGTCGAGGTGGCGAGCATGATGGTGTGGCCGTCGGGCGCCGCCCGCGCGAGCGCGGAGGCCGCGATCGCGGTGGCGGAGCCGGCCTTGTTCTCGACCACGAACGGCCGCCCGAAGCGCCGCTCCAGCCGCTGCGCCAACAGCCGCGCCAGCAGGTCGATTCCGCCGCCCGCCGCATAGGGGGCGACGAACGTGACGGGACGGGTGGGATAGGTTTGCGCGGCGGCGCCGACGCTCGCGGCGAAAAGCACAGCGATAGCGAGAAGGGCGCGCAAGAGTTGGCTCATGGGTTCATCCAATCTCCAGCGTCGTGCCCCGCGCAAGCGGGGCATCCAGTATCCACCAGAAGCCATGATGAAACTCGGCCCCGCGAATAACTCGGACGCTGGTGGATACTGGATCGTCCGCTTTCGCGGACGATGACGGCTCGAGATCGTGGGAATGGCCCATCACTCCGTTCCGGCGATGCCGGCCTGCTGCACCAGCCTGCCCCAGCGCGCGATCTCGGCGGCGAGGAATTTCTGCATCTCCTCGACCGAGGGCGGCTCCATCGGGATCAGCCCGATATCGACGATCTGCTTCTTCGACCTCGGGCAACCCCATGATCGCCTTGAGCTCGGTATTGAGCCGGGCGACGATGTCCTTCGGCGTATTCGCCGGCACCACCAGCATGTGCCACGACACCGCCTCGAATCCCGGCAAGCCGCTCTCCGCCAGCGTCGGCACGTCGGGCAGCACGCCCACGCGGGTGAGCGAGGAGACGCCGATCGCGCGCACTTTTCCTTCGGCGATGAGTTGCGGCGAGATCGCCGGATCCGTGAAGGTGAGATGGACGTGGCCCGCCACCACGTCGGTGAGCGCCGCGATGCTGCCCTTGTAGGGCACGTGCGTCATCTCGATGCCGGTCGCGGTCTTGATCATCTCGATCGCGAGATGCGGCGTCGCGCCGGTGCCGGTCGACCCATAGGACAGCTTGCCGGGATTATGTTTGGCGTAATCGATAAGGTCGGCGAGCGAGCGGATCGGCAGGTCGGCATTGACCACCAGCACGAAGCCGATCTTGGACGTCAGCGCGACCGGCATGAAGTCCTTGGCCGGATCGTAGGGCAGCGACTTGTAGAGCGTCGCATTGGTGGTGAGCGTCCCGCTCGGCGCGAACAGCAGGGTGTAGCCGTCGGGGGCGCCGTGCGCGACCGACGTCGCGGCGATCACGGTCCCGCCGCCGAGCCGGTTCTCGATGATGACGGGGCGGCCCAGGCGCTCGGCGAGCTTGGGACCGAGGCTGCTGCGCGCGATGATGTCCATCGCGCCGCCGGCGCCGAGCGGCACCACCAGGGTGAGCGGGCGGTTGGGATAGTCCTGCGCGCGCGCCTGAAGCCCGATCAGCGCAAGCCCGATGAACGCCGTCCGCATAATGGTCCGCATGATGGATTCACTCCCTGCCGGCTGCCGCCAGGATCCCGGTGGCGAGCCCCGGACCAGGCACAAGCCCCTGAAATCGCTTCATGATCATGCCTCCCCCAGTGGCCCCCGCGAGCGCTCGCGCCGCGGCTCCCCGCATGCTAGCGCACCCCCTTTGCGGGGGGTAGCGGTCGGCCCCTTTCCTTGACAGGGGGGAGCCGGAGGGGCCATAAGCTCAGGCGCGGCGCGGGCCTTGAAGGCCCGCGCATGCGTTAGCGTCGCCAAAAGGCGGCCGAAACACTGCAAAACCCGACTGAAAGAAGCCGGTCCGGATCATCCGAGCGCCGGGATCGAACACGAGGAAGAAAACGATGTTCGCGGTCATCAAAACAGGCGGCAAGCAATATCGCGTTGCCACCGATGATGTGCTCCAGGTTGAGAAGATCGCCGGCAATCCCGGCGATGTGGTCGAATTCGCCGAGGTGCTGGTGGTGGGCGGCGACACCCCCCTGCTCGGCACCCCGACGGTCGCCGGCGCGCTCGTGGCCGGCGAGGTGCTGGAACAGGGCCGCGGACCGAAGGTGATCGCCTTCAAGAAGCGCCGGCGCAAGAATTCGCGCCGCAAACGCGGGCACCGCCAGGAATTCACCCGGGTGCGGATCACCGAGATCCTGACCGACGGCAAGAAGCCGTCGCAGACGCCGCCGCCCCGCGTCAAGAAGCCGAGACCGCCGAAGCCGGAAGCGGCGGCTGGCGCCGCGGCAGCGGCCGAGCAAAAATGACGAAATCGGGTGATGATTTCGTCACAAAATTGAGTTATGAAGATCACGAACACGGACTTTAACCATGGCACACAAGAAAGCAGGCGGCTCCTCGCGCAACGGCCGTGACTCGGCCGGCAAGCGCCTGGGCGTAAAGCTTTTCGGCGGCGAGGCCTGTCTCGCCGGCAACATCATCGTGCGCCAGCGCGGCACGCAATGGCATCCGGGGCCCAATGTCGGGATGGGCGTGGACCATACCCTGTTCGCACTGATCGACGGCCGCGTGGAGTACCGCAGCAAATCGAAAAACCGCACCTTCGTATCCGTCGTTCCGATGACGGAGGCTGCGGCCGAGTAAACCGGGGACACCATAAGGCGTCCACCGGCATTCCAGTCGAACCGGTGGGACCATTCAGGTTCCAAGAGGGGAGACGGGATGCCGGCTCCCCTCTTCGCTTTTTACAAGCCCAAGGAGCCTGCCATGACTGGTCTGGACCACGTCCCCTCGGAGACTTTCCGAGAACACAGTATCCCCGTCCTCGAGACCGAGCGGCTCGTTCTGCGCGCGCCGCGCCTCGGGGACGCTAAAACGGTAGCGGCGCTCGCCAACGACCGCCACATCGCCGAGAACACCGCGCGCATTCCGCATCCGTACCGGCTCGTCGACGCGAAGGACTGGATCGGCGGCGCCAACAAAAATCCCGACGACGAGCACTACGTCATCACGCTCGCGAGCGGCGCGCTGATCGGCGCCTGCGGCCTCGAGACGCGCGAGGGACCCGTCGATCGGTTACTGGCTCGGCCAGCCCTATCTGGGGCAAAGGCTACGCGACCGAGGCGGTGCACGCCCTGATCGACCACGCCTTCGGCGACCTCGATCACGAGGCGCTGCAAGCGAGCGCGCGCGTGACCAATCCGGCGTCGCGGCGCGTGCTGGAGAAATGCGGATTCCAGTGGACCGGCGTCGGGCTCTGCCGCATCCACGCGATCCATTCCTCGGCGCCGGTCGACCGCTTCCGGCTCGAGCGCGGCATCTGGGCTTCGCTCAAGAGCTGGGGAAAGATGCGGCGCGTGGGGTGAGCCCGCCGCCGCTGCGCGGCGCGCGCAAGATCGCTTCAGGTTGGGCGATCTTGCGCCGCATCATCTTGTTTCTGCGCATGTTCCTTTACGAAACGTCCGTCAACCGCGGAACAAGTCCGGGGCAGGCTTTTGCGGGCTCATGCGCGAATGCCGCAGCCAGATAGGGTTGACAGCATCGACCAGGAGCGAGACGCTGGCGATATCCTCTTGGATCGCGCGTGAGCGCGACGAAACCATCGAGGAGAGGACATGACGCCACCGGGCCAGTCTCACCGCAGAGACCGCCGTGGCAGCGTTCGGGCCACAGCGTAGCGGCACACCACGAACGGCACGTCCGGGAGTGGCCCCTTGGGCCGCATCAGTGAGGCATGGCCCGCCCTGGCCGCTCCCGGTGCTGCTTTTCTTCCGCGTTCTTGCGCATCGCACGCGAGTCGGTGGGTTGTATCGTTCAATTCGATCCCACTTTGATGTTGGCCGCCTTGATGATCGGCCACCACTTTTCGATCTCGCCCTTTTGATGGGCGGCGAGCGCCGCCGGCGTCTGCTGGGCGGGCGTCGCAATCACCTGCCCGAGATCGGTGAGATTTTTCCGCACCGCCGGATCGGCGAGCGCGTCCACCACCGCGGCGTGGATCTTCGCGGCCGCATCCTTCGGCGTGCCCGCCGGGACCCACAATCCGTGCCAAAACGAAATGTACATTCCCGGCACGCCGATCTGGTCGGTCGTCGGAACCTCCGGCAGCGCCGGCCAGCGCTCCTTGGCCATGACCGCAAATGCCTTGATCTTGTGGCTGCGCACATAGGTCAGGGTTTGCGACGCCTCGGCGCACATCAGGTCGATCTGCCCGGCCACCAGATCCTGCATGGCCGGCGCGCCCCCGCGATAGGGGACGAATTGGAAGCGGGTTTTCGTCTTGTCCTCGAAATAGAGCCCGCAGACATGCGCCGCGCTGCCGGCGCCGACAGACGCCGCCGATGCCTTGTCGGGATTCGCCCTGAGCCAGGCGATGAGCTCCTTGGCGTCCTTTGCGGGCAACTCGTTTTTTCCGACGATGAGCATCGGCGCGAAGGTGAGCAGCGACACCGGCGCGAGGTCCTTGAGCAGGTCGTATTGAACGGGATAGAGCGCGGCCGACCCCACATGGCTCGTCCAATTGCCGATGCTGAGCGTGTAGCCGTCGGGCTCCGAGTGGACCGCACGGCCCACGCCGATCGTGGCGCCCGCACCGGTCACGTTCTCGATGATGACGGGCTGGCCGAGCGAAACGCGCATCCGCTCGCTCAAGATGCGCGCGAGCGTATCCGTCGGGCCGCCGGCCGGGAACGGCACGATCATCGTGAGCGGGTGCGCCGGATAGTCCTGCGCTTGTGCGCCCGCAACGCATCCGAACGCGACCGCAAGTGCGGCCAGAAACGTCATCGGTCGCATGGCTCCCTCCTTGCTTCCCCGTCGCCGGCGCGCACGATGGCATGAGGTCGCGCGGCGCAAAAAGACAGCATTGCTGTCGTTGCGGCCCAATTGAGCTGCGACTTTTGGTCCGGCGCATCGGCCGACCACTTGGGCGAAGCGCTTGCGGGCGCGCCCGACCAGCGCAGGGGCGCCATGACGGTCCCCGCGGCGCGCCGGCCGTCACTGGATGGCGAGATTCTGCTCGCGAATGACCTTCGCCCAGTTCTGCGTCTCGGCCCTGATGAACTGGTCGAACTTTTCCGGCGAGCTCGCCATCGATTTCGAACAATTGCGGCGCCAGGAATTTTGCGCGGAACTCCGGGTCGTTGAGGATTTTCTGCACGTCGGCATTGATCTTCGCGATCACCTCGCGCGGCGTCCCGGCCGTCGTGGCGAGGCCGAACCAGGTTGCGGCCTCGTAGCCCGGCAACCCGCTCTCGGACACCGTCGGGGTGTTGGGAAGCTGCGCGACGCGATGGGGACTCCCGACGGCGAGGATCTTGAGCTTGCCTGCCTCGAACGGCTGCACGACGAGGCTGATGCTGACCGACATCAGGTTGATGTGGCCCGCCATGACGTCGTTGAGCGCGGGCGCGGCGCCGCGGTAGTGAACCGCCTGGAGCTTCACGCCCGCCATGTTCTCGAGCTTGGCGATGTTCACGTGGGGGGCGGAGCCGATCCCCGCCGTGCCGTAGGTGATCTCGCCCGGCTTTCGTTTCGCGAGCGCGATCAGCTCGCGCACGTTCGAGACGGCGAGCTCGTTGCTCGCGATCAGCGCCTGGTTGATGCGCACGAGGCCGGTGATCGGCGCAAGGTCTTTCTCGACGTCGTAGCCGAGCTTCTCCGGGGAATAGAGAGACTGATTGAGCGAAAAGGTCCCCGCCTCGGCCACCAGCAAGGTGTGGCCGTCGGGGACCGCTCGGGCGACGGCCTGCGCGCCCAGCATGTGGGCGCCGCCGCCCTTGTTCTCGATGACTACCGATTGATCCCACATCTCGGACAGCCGCTGCCCGACCGCCCGCGCCACCACGTCGGTGACGCCGCCCGCCGCCGCCGTCACATAGATGGTGATCGACTTCGAGGGGTACGATTGCGCATGGAGAGGCGTGCCGAGCAGGCCGCCCAGCAGGATCGACAATGCAAGCCGCTTCATCATGGTTCCGCCTTCGGCTCGGTCCCAAGTCACCGGTCAAGGCGCGCACAATGCGCTGCTTTCAATCGTGCGGGCAAGCCGAGGATGGATGCGGCGTGATGGCGCGCCGCGCCCGCGCGGGCGGTCGCGGCACCGCCGGCAGCCATGGCACTCAGTGCGTCTCGAGGCTTCCGGTCGCCGCCTCCACGACGACCGTGCCCGTCATGTGCGGATGCAGGCCGCAGAAATACTCGTAGCTGCCCGGCGTCGTGAACGTGAAGGAGAACTTGTCCTCGGTATCGAGCGCCTTGGAGCGGAAATGACCGGTCGAGACCACGGTGTGCGGAATGTCGTCATCGTTGGTCCAGGTGACGGTGGTGCCGGCCTTCACGGTGAGCTTCTGCGGCGAGAAGGTGAAGTTGTCGATCTTCACCTCGAGGTCGGCGGCGCGCGCGACCGATACGGCGCCGGGCACGGCGAGCCCGAGCGCGAGCCCGAGGAGGAGCGCGGCGGCGAACGCGCCGCGCTTGACGTCATTGAGTGTCATGTTCTGGTTTCCGCGATCAACCTTGCAGCGGCTGGTCGACGATGGCGAGCCGCTCGCTGCCGGGCTTGAGGGTCACGCTGGCGATGCCGAGCAGGCCGCGCAGCTTGTCGTCGGGGACCTTCATCGGACCGGGCGACGGCGCCGTGCCGGGAGCCGGCTGCGGGAAGGCGGTCGAGCGCGCGGTGTGGAACGTCACGTTGCCTTCGACCTTCTGCATCACCTGGTGGATATGACCGTTGAGCACCGTGACCGAGCCGAAACGCTTGAGCAGCTCGAGTGCCTTGGCGCCGTCTTCGGTGCCCCAGCCCCAGGTCTGGTAGACCACCCACAGCGGGATATGGGCGAATACCACGATCGGGGCCGAGGCCGACTTGCCTTTCAGGTCGTCCGCGAGCCAGGCGAGCTGTTCGTCGCCGAGCGTGCCGAGGCCGCCGGCCTTGAGGTCGACCACGTTGACCAGGCCGATGAAGTGGACCCCGTTGGAATCGAAGCTGTACCAGCCCGCCCCCTTGGCGTTCTTGCCGTAGCGGTCGCGGTACATCTTGCCGCGCTCGTCGTCGATGATGTCGTGCTCGCCCGGGACGTAATGCACGTCCAGCCCGGATTGCGAGATGATTTTCTGCGCGTCGTCGAACTCCTTCTCCTTCGACAGATGTGTAATGTCGCCGGTATGGATCATGAAGGACGGCTTGGCGGGAAGCGCCTTCACCTTATTGATGGCTTCCTCGAGCGTGCCCAGCGCGTTCGGATTGGCCGGCTTGTCGAAGCCGACATGGCTGTCGCTGATCTGCAGGAAGGTCATGCCGGTCGTCTGCGCGGCCGCCTCCCCCATGATGCCGAGCGAGGTCGGAACGCCGCCCGCCACCGTCCAGAGGACGCCGGTGCCGGCCCAGGTCATGCACTCGAGGACTTTGCGCCTGCTGACGCCGTCCGCGGTCTTGTCGTCGTGTGAGCTCATGGTGGTCTCCTGGAAGCGAAAGGGCTCCGATGGCCATGACCGGGGGGCGTGGCGATTTATTCCCGGGGCTCGAAACATTCCGCCGCGACGTGATATTGCGGGGTGACGCCGCCGCCCGCGCGCCCTATGTAGGGGACACCCGCAACCCTCGCCCCAACCGTTGATTCCATGAAGTTTCTCGACCAAGCCAAAGTCTTCATCCGCTCCGGCGACGGCGGCGCCGGCTGCGTGTCGTTTCGGCGCGAGAAATTCATCGAGTTCGGCGGGCCGGACGGCGGCGACGGCGGGACGCGGCGGCGACGTGGTCGTCGAATGCGTCGACGGCCTCAACACGCTGATCGACTACCGCTACCAGCAGCACTTCAAGGCCAAGACCGGCGGCCACGGCATGGGGCAAGACCGCGCGCGGCGCCATCCGCGCCCGACGTGGTGCTGAAGGTGCCGGTCGGCACCCAGGTGTTCGACGAGGACAACGAGACCCTGCTCGCCGACCTCACCGAGGTCGGCCAGCGCGCCGTGCTGGCCAAGGCGGCAATGGCGGCTTCGGCAACGCCCATTTCAAATCGTCGACCAATCGCGCGCCGCGCCATGCCAATCCGGGCCTGCCGGGCGAGGAACGCACGATCTGGCTGCGCCTCAAGCTGATCGCCGATGCCGGCCTCGTCGGCCTGCCCAATGCCGGCAAGTCGACCTTCCTGGCCGTCGGTCAGCGCGGCCAAGCCCAAGATCGCGGACTATCCGTTCACGACGCTGCATCCGCAGCTCGGCGTCGTGTCGGATCGACGGACGCGAATTCGTGCTCGCCGACATTCCGGGCCTGATCGAGGGCGCCCACGAGGGCGCCGGCCTCGGCGACCGCTTCCTCGGCCACGTCGAGCGCTGCCGCGTGCTGCTGCACCTCGTCGACGGCACCGTGCGAGCACGCCGGCGAGGCCTACAAGACGGTGCGCACCGAGCTCGAAGCCTACGGCGAGCGGGCTGACCGACAAGCCCGAGATCGTGGCGCTCAACAAGGCGGACGTGCTCACGCCCGAGCAGATCAAGCAGCAGACCGCGCGGCTGAAACGCGCCGCCAAGAAGACGCCGCTGGTCCTCTCGAGTGCCGTCACGCGGCAGGGCGTGACCGAGGTGCTGCGCGCGCTCGCCAAGGTGATCGAGGAGCAACCGCCCCGTCGAGCCGGCGCAAGCCGAAGCCTGGCACCCGTAGGGCCGGCGCCCGCCGTCATATCGGCGGCGAAACATGCGCATGATGGAACTGTGGCAATTCCGGTGAAATCCGAGTTCCTACATAAGAGTCGAGCGTTACGGTCATCGAACCGCCGCCGCACGTGGGGTTTGACGCGTAAGGTCGGCGACGCATCCGGTAAGGGCTGCGGACCGAGTAGCTTCATGTGTGGACTTTGCGGCGAGATACGATTTGACGGCTCTCAACCCGATTCGGCCACGACCCAGGCGATGGCCGCAAAGCTGCGCGCCGCGCGGCCCGGACGCGGCCGGCTATTTTTCGCGCAAGGATCGGTCGCTTTCGGCCACCGGCGGCTGAGCATCCTCGACCTCAGCGCCACCGTCGCAGCAGCCGATGGTCGATGCCGAGCTCGGGCTCGCGATCGTGTTCAACGGCTGCATCTACAATTTCCGCGACCTGCGCCGCGAGCTCGAGCACAAGGGCTATCGCTTCTTCTCCGACGGCGACACCGAGGTCATCCTCAAGGCCTATCACGCGTGGGGGGCGCGCTGCGTCGAGCGCTTCCACGGCATGTTCGCGTTCGCGATCTGGGAGCGCGACAGCGGCCGCGTCGTGCTGGCGCGCGACCGTCTCGGCATCAAGCCGCTCTATCTCGCCGAGACACCGAACGGGCTGCGCTTCGCCTCGACGCTGCCGGCGCTGCTGGCGGCCGGCGGCGTCGACACCGACATCGATCCGGCGGCGCTTGCACCACTACATGACGTTCCACGCCGTGGTGCCGGCGCCGCTCACCATTCTCAAGGGCGTGCGCAAGCTGCCGCCCGCCACGATCCTGATCATCGAGCCGGACGGCAGGCGGCGCGAGGAGACCTACTGGGGGCTGACGTGTCGGGGCGTCGGCCGGAGGACCGCGCCATGACGACGGCGGACTGGCGCGAGGCGGTGCTCGCGAGCCTGAAGACGCGCGGTCGAGCGCCGGCGCGTCGCCGACGTGCCGGTCGGCGTGCTGCTCTCCGGCGGCCTCGACAGCTCGCTCGTGGTCGCGCTGCTGGCCGAGGCGGGCCAGACCGGATCTCAAGACCTTCTCGATCGGCTTCGACAGCGTCGGCGACGTCGCGGGCGACGAGTTCCGCTATTCCGACCTGATCGCGCGGCGACTTCGGCACCGAACACCATCGCATCCGCATCGATCGCCGCGCGCGCCCTCTCCGCGCTGCCGGGTGCGGTCGCGGCGATGTCGGAGCCGATGGTGAGCCACGACGCGATCGGCTTCTATCTCCTCTCCGAGGAGGTCTCGAAGCACGTCAAGGTCGTGCAGAGCGGCCAGGGCGCCGACGAGATCTTCGGCGGCTACCACTGGTACCCGCCGCTGATGCGCACCAACGACGCGGTCGGCGAATATGCGCGCGTCTATTTCGACCGCGACCACGCCGAGATGGCGGAGGCGCTCGCGCCGCGCCTCATGAACGGCGACTACAGCCGCGACCTTCGTCGAGGACTTTTTCGCGCAGCGCCGGCGCGACGCGCGCCGATCGACAACGCGCTCGCGCTCGACACGCGGATCATGCTGGTCGACGATCCGGTCAAGCGCGTCGACAACATGACCATGGCGTGGGGCCTGGAGGCGCGCGTGCCGTTCCTCGACCACGAGCTGGTCGAGCTTGCGGCCCGCATCCCGGCCGACCTCAAGGTGCGCGACGGCGGCAAGTACATCCTCAAGGAGGCCGTCGCGCGCCGTCGTGCCCGGCCGAGGTCATCGACCGGCCGAAGGGCTATTTCCCGGTGCCGGCGCTGAAATATCTGCGCGGGCCGTTCCTCGATTTCGTGCGCGACATCCTCGAACGCGCCGGCGGCGCGCGAGCGCGAGCTGTTCCGGCGCGACTATGTCGACCGCCTGCTGGCCGATCCCGAAGGCGAGCTGACGCCCGAAGCGCCACTCCAAGCTCTGGCAGGTGGCGCTGCTCGAATGCTGGCTGCAGACGCACGGCATCTGACGCCGGTCTGGCCGGGCAAGTCGCCAGCCGTTGCAATCCGCGGCCTCGCTGTGGCTGACAGGCTGCGCGGTCGAGGCGCGCCGTCGGCAGGTCGCCTCCAGGGATCGGGCCGGGCGATCCGGACTCCATGTCGCGCAAAATTCCCGCGCTTGCGGACTTCCGCCGCATCGTCGTCAAGGTCGGCTCGTCGCTGCTGGTCGATGCCGAGGCCGGCGCGCGTCAAGGAGGCCTGGCTCGCCTCGCTGGTCGACCGACATCGCCGAGCTCCACGCGCAGAAGCGCGAGCTCCTGGTGGTGTCGTCGGGCGCGATCGCGCTCGGCCGCGCGGTGCTCCAGCTGCCCAAGGGCGCGCTCAAGCTGGAGGACAGCCAGGCGGCGGCCGCGGTCGGGCAGATCGCGCTCGCCCGCACCTGGTCGGAGGCGCTCGGCCGCCACGGCATCGGCGCCGGCCAGGTGCTGGTGACGCTCGGCGATACCGAGGAGCGCCGCCGCTACCTCAACGCCCGCAACACCATCGCCAAGCTGCTGGAATGGCGCGTCGTGCCGGTGATCAACGAGAACGACACGGTGGCGACCAACGAGATCCGCTACGGCGACAACGACCGGCTCGCCGCGCGCGTCGCCACCATGGCGAGCGCCGACGTGCTGGTGCTCCTGTCCGACATCGACGGACTCTACGATGCGCCGCCCGGCCGCAACGCCGACGCCAAGCTCATCCCGCTGGTCGAGCGCATCACGCCGCAGATCGAGGCCGACGGCCGGCAGCGCGGCGTCCGAACTCTCGCGCGGCGGCATGGTGACCAAGATCGAGGCCGCCAAGATCGCCACCACCGGGCGGCACCCATCTGGTGATCGCGTACGGCCGGATCGACAACCCGCTGCAGGCGATCGCGGGCGGCGGGCGCTGCACCTGGTTCCTCACGCCCGCCAATCCGGTGACGTCGCGCAAGAAGTGGATCGCGGGCTCGCTCGAGCCGAAGGGAACGCTGACGATCGACGCCGGCGCGGTGGCGGCGCTGCGGCGGGGGAAAAGCCTGCTGCCGGCCGGCGTGATCCGGGTCGACGGACCGTTCAGCCGCGGCGATGCGGTCGTGATCCGCGGACCCGACGCCGCCGAGATCGGCCGCGGCCTCGTCGCCTACGATGCCGACGACGCCGCCATGATCAAGGGCCGTTCGTCGGCCGACATCCCCGCGATCCTCGGCTTCGCGGGCCGGGTCGAGATGGTACACCGCGACGACCTGGTGCTGGGCGGGGAGTAAGCGCCGGCGTCTTCGTCCTCGAGTCGTCGTGCCGCCGCTTATTGATGCTTCACCCGCTCTTGCGCCTCGCCTTATTTCGCACCGGCGCGGCGGGGGCCGGCCGGTACGCCGGGTTCTCCGCGCAGGTCCCGCCGGCGGGACCGCGCGCGGTGTCGAGGCATTGCTGGAACGTGTCGTAGGCGCATGTCACATCGCCGCGGTCCTCGTAGTGGGCGCAATAGCGGTAGACCGGCGCCGCCACCGCGCCGGACGAGAGCGCCATCGTGGCAACCGACGCACCGAGCGCAAGCATGATGATCCGCATCGCCGGCCTCCTGTGGTGAAACCCGCATCATAACGCCGGCGGCCGCCCCGATCTACCGCCGAGCCGTCGTTGCGGAAGCCTGTGAAGCGGGCGCCATGGAACCGGCAGGGACCCGCGTGCGTTTCCCTCTACGGTGGTGATGAACCGGAGTATCACGATGGACACGCGCAAGCTCGCCATTCCCCTGCTGGCATTCGCGGGTGGCGCGATCCTGGGACGGGTGCTGGGGCTGAAAGCCCTTGTCCGCGGCGCCATGACGGCGGCCGCGGTCACCGGCATGACGGTGCGACCCGCCGTGGGCGGACCGAACGGCCGCCCCAATGGGGCGCGCCGCCACAAGGCCGTGCGTCACGGCGCCCAGCGCAAGACCGCGCAGAAAAAGGCCGCGCCAAAGAAGTCTCATTCGGCTTGATCGGGGTTTGGCCGGCTGGCGCCGCCGCCTGCGCGCGCGCGGCCCGTCGCGCGCCGGCGTCGGTGTCCTGAAACCAGGGCGCTGGCGGCATCGGTTCGCCTTGCGTCCCCCTTGCGTCCCCCTTGCGAAGATCCGACGGAGCAGAGAGAGTCCGCCCACGAACAATAATTCGGAGGGAGGATCAGCCGTGTCCAACGACCAAGACGCCAATCGCCGCCGCTTCCTGCAATTCCTCGCCGCGAGCCCGCTGCTCGCCGCGGGCGCGGGCTCGGCCTTGGCCGAGACCTTGCTGCCGAAGCCGAAGGTGGCCGACCCGCTGATGTGGGGGCCGCTCGACCCCGCGGATCTCATCAAAGATCCGAAGCAGGCGATCAACGTGTTCGATTTCGAGCCGGTGTGCCGCCAGAACGTGCCGCCGGCGCATTTCGCCTACATGGCGTCGGGCATCGACGACGAGGTCACGCTGCGCGCCAATCGCGAAGGCTTCCTCAAGTTCCAGCTGCGTCCGCGCCGGCTCGTGGACGTGAGCAAAGTCGACATGAAGACCAATATCCTGGGCGTGACCTACGATACGCCGATCTTCATTCCGCCGATCGGCGGTCAGCGCTCTTTCCATCCGGACGGCGAGCTCGCCACCGCCCGCGCCGCCAAGGTCGGAAATCATCTGCAAATCCTCTCGACCGCCACCAGCACCGGAGTCGAAGACGTGACCGCGGCGCGCGGGCAGCCGATCTGGTACCAGCTCTACGCCACCAACAAATGGGAGGTGGCGGAGCATTTGGTCAAGCGCGCCGAGAAAGCGGGCTGTCTCGCGGTCGCCGTCACGGTCGATCGCAGCGGCGGCCGCAACCAGGAGACCCTGTTCAGGCTGCGCAAGACCGATACGCGCAACTGTTCGGAATGCCACGACCGCAGCAGCCTGCAGGCCAACCTCAAGACCAGGGCGATGTATCAGGGCGTCGATCTCAGCGGGCTCAACAACACCCAGTCCTCGGCCATGACGTGGGATTTCTTCAAGCGGCTGCGCGACCTGACCAAGATGAAGATCGTGATCAAGGGCATCCTGGCCTACGAGGACGCCGTACTCGCGGCCGACAACGGCATCGACGCCATCATCGTGTCGAACCACGGCGCGCGCAGCGAGGACTTCGGGACGCTCGACCATCGACGCGCTGCCGGAGATCGTCGAGGCCGTGAAAGGCCGCATGCCGATCCTGGTCGATTCGGGGCTTCCGCCGCGGCACCGACATGGTCAAGGCGCTGTGCATGGGGGCGACCGCCGTGGGCGTCGGCCGGCCGTATGTCTGGGGTCTCGGCGCCTTCGGCCAGCCCGGCGTCGAGAAAGCGCTCGAGCTCCTGCGCACCGAGCTCTACGGCGCCATGCAGCAGGTCGGCGCGCCCGCGATCAAGGATCTCAAGCCCGCGATGGTGCGGCGGGCCTGAACGGCGGGACGTTTCTCACACGCCGAAACCGAGCCTCTCGCGCAAACCGCGCGTCGCCTCGGCCGCGAGCAGCGCGCCGAAGGCGCGCGCCAGATCGGGCGAACGCGCCTTGCTGCAGATCCCGAGCGTGTAGACGGTCGCGAGCGCGAAATCCTTCGGCAGGTTGCCGACGAGGGTGACGCCCGTCGTATTGAGGATTTCGGTGACCTGCGTGCAGCCGATCGGGCGGCCGCCCTTGAGGTCCGCGAGCGCCCGCATGGCGGTCGCGCCGTTGGGAAACGTGCGCAAGCGGGCCGCGACCTCGCCCGCGATGCCGAGCCGGTCCAGCACCTTGGCGAAATGGATGCCGGCGGTCGCGAGCTTCGGGTCGGGGAAATAGATGCCGTCCGCGCCGCGCAGCGCCGCCCGCAACCCATCGGCATCGCCGATCGCGGGCGCCGGGTCGCCGGTGCGCACCGCAACGCCGGTCGCGACCGCGCCCAGTTCGGCGGCGGAGCCCGTCACGACGTGGCCGGCCTGCGTCAGCTCCGCGATCAGGGACGCGGTGAGAATGAGCATGTCGGCGGGCGCGCCGGCGAGCAGCTTGTCGCGCATCGCGCCGACCGCCCCGAAGGTGCCGTCGATATCGGCCCCGGTCGCGGCCTTGAATTGCGGCGCAAGCGCCGTGACCAGGCCGTGGGCGGCGCCGCCGGAGAGGATGGTGAGGTTCATGGGGCCCGCATGTTGCTTACCTCTCCCCGCTTGCATCCGAACTCGGGCTTGCCCGAGTTCGTCATGATCAAGCGGCCGAAGTCGGATAAATCCGACTTCGGCAGAGAGGTCGACATCCGAGCGTGAGCGAGGATGTCGGGTGAGGGGGCCTGTCCGCGAGTCTGAGCGCGCGGAGCCCGCCCCTCACCCCGACCCTCTCCCCGCGAGAGCGGGGAGAGGGAGAAGAACGTCACTGCGAATCCACCTTGATGTTCGCGGTCTTCACGACATTCGCCCACTTGACGATGTCCTTCTCCAGATAGGCGCCGAACTCGGCCGGCGTCATGTTCATCGGCACCGCGCCCTGCTTGGCCCAGGTTTCCTTCACGGCGGGCGCGTTGATGACCTTGCGGATCTCCGCGTTGAGCTTGTCGACGATCGCCTGCGGGGTCCCCTTCGGCGCCATGATGCCGAGCCAGATGGTCGCCTCGTAGCCCGGCACGCCCGCTTCCGCGACGGTCGGCACGTCGGGCAGCACGGTCGAGCGCTTGACGCCGGTGGTGGCGAGCGCCCGCACCTGCCCGGCCTGCGCGTTCGGCGCCATGGTGGTGATGGCGTCGAACATCATCTGCACCTGTCCGCCGAGCACGTCGTTGCGCGCGCCGGACGATCCGCGGTACGGCACGTGCTGGATGTCGGTCCCGCTCATCGATTTGAACAGCTCGCCCGCCATATGATAGGGCGTGCCGGTCCCGGAGGAGGCGTAATTGAGGATGCCCGGCTTGGATTTGGCGAGTGCGATGAACTCCTTCAGGTCCTTCGCCGGCACCGACGGGTGCACCACCATGACGAGATCGGAATAGTTGATCGGCGCCACCGGCACGAAGTCGCGCATGAGCTCGAACGGCTTGTTGGGGACGAGCGACTCGTTGGTGGTGTGGGTGTTCGACATGGCGAGCAGCGTGTAGCCGTCGGGGGCCGAATGCGCGACCGCGTTGGTGCCGATGATCGAGCCGGCGCCCGGCTGGTCCTCGACCACGAAGGACTGCTTGAGCGATTCCGACAGATATTGCGCGAGCTGGCGCGAGAACACGTCGGCGGGCCCGCCGGCCGCGAACGGAACCACGATGCGCACGGGTTTTGTCGGATAATCCTGCGCGCCGGCGGGCCACACGAGGCCCGCGAGCGCCGTCACGGCGAGGCCGAGCTTTGGCAAGAACGACATGGGAAGTGTCCTCTCCGGGGGTGCAAAGGGGGTGCAAAATTCCGAACGCCGGCGACCCGGCCCCCGGCTTGTTACAGGTGGTTGTCGGGGCTGAGCAAGGGCTTGGAGAGGCAAACACCGCGGCTGCGGCGATTTATCCGCCCGGCACTCTTCGTTCGAAAGCGGCCCGCAATCCGGGACCGCGGCGCCGGTCACCGAGGCAGAAACCCGTGCCTTTGCGTCACGCGCGCGAGCGGAGCTTGTCGCCGGGCTGGCCGAAATCGGGGCCTGCCGGCTCGCGCCCCGCCGCAGCCTCGGAGGCGCCGGCTCCCTCACCCAGCTGCTTGTCCATGCGGTAATTGACGAATTCCTGCGCCCACCGGATCACCCGCTGGGTGGCGATGACCCGGAAGCCGCGGCGCTCGAAAAACGGCCGCGCCGTGATGCTGGCCTCGGTGAACAGCCGCAGCAGGCCGCGCTTGGCGGCGCTCGCCTCGACGGTACGCAGCAACCGGCTCGCGATCCCGCTCCCCTGGTGATCGGCGTGGACATAGAGCATGTCGATCTGGCCGTCGCGCGCGACGTCCACGAAGCCGACGGGCGCGCCATCGAGGTCGGCGACCCACACGGCCTTGTTGTCGAAACGACGGGTCCATTGCTGGGCGTCGATCACGTCGGGCGCCCACGCCATCACCTGCTGGTGCGAATAGTCGCGGCGATTGATCCGGCGCACCGTGTCGCGGAACAAGGCGATCAGCCCGGCCAGATCGCCCGGCGTGTAGCGGCGGATATCGAACGGCATGTCGGCGACTCCCATCACTTGACATAAGCCCGTTCCGGTCAAACGCCAATGCCCAAGATGCGCCGGGTGAATGATGAGGAATCGCCGGGACGATTCTCGTCACCTCTCCCCATCCGAAGTCGGATTTATCCGACTTCGGCCACTATCGAGTTGCCGAATTCGGGTAAACCCGAATTCGGTGGGGAGAGGGAGTTCGCCGAGCTCGCGGGGCGTTTGGTTTTCCAGATCAGCCAGTTGTCCATCACCCGCCATCTCGGCCTGCACGAGGAAGCGCAGCGGCCCCGAGAACTTGGCGCCGAGCGGCCAGCAGGTCGCGAGCACGAGGTGGCGGCCGTCGGCATCGGGATCGATGCCGGAGGCATCCCAGCGCGCGACCGAAGTCCCGGTGACGCGGAAACGCAGCCGTTTTCCGTCGCGCCGCGTGACCCGGATCTCGTCGCCGATCCGCACCTCGCCCAGGAAGTCGAAATGCGTGTCGCGGTGCGCCGCGATAGACGGCGGTGCCGGGCTCGCCGGCCGCCGGCGTGCGCTCGACATGGCCCGGGCCGAACGCGAGCGCCTGTCCGCTCGATCCTTCGAGCACGATCGCGCTCTTGTGCAGCCGCGGCACCTCGATGCGGGCGACCGGCCAGGTGTCGGCCCACGACCACGGCTTGACGGCCTGTCCGGTGGCGAGGCTCGTCCCGAAAGCGCTCTCGAGCAGGGCTTGCGCGAGCCGCGCCTTGACGTGCATCCAGGCGCCCTGGCCGAACAGGACCGCGCCCAGGAGCGCAAGAATGGCGGCCGCCGCGGTGGGGAGGCGCGACGGCCGCCGCAATGTCGGCGCGGGGGGAAGGGGAAACGCCGACATCGTTTTCCTCAGGTCGCCGGACCGGTACGCCAGCGGCGAACCATGAGGAGAAGCAAGCTCAACACCAGCATCGCGACGCCGAGCATCATGCGGAGCTCGGCATCGGTCGCGGTCTTCGGCAACGCGACGCCGCCCTGATACGACGCGCTCGGCACCACGACGGGGCGCGGCGCGGCGACCGGCGGGGACGCCGCGGCGCGCGTGCTGTCGACCGCGAGGCGGACATGCGGCGTCGCGTCGGCGTGATCCTCGGCGCGGCGACGGGGGCAACGACGGGCGCTCGCCGAACACCTTGTCGAAGTCCCAGCCGGCCGGAAGATTGAGCGGCAGCTCCGTGCGGGAAAGCCGCGCGCCGTCGGGCCGGCTCGGCGTGGCGTCGACCGCCACCAGGCTGGTCAGCCGGCTCACCAGATGATGGTCGAGCGCGAGGTCGAGAACGCGGCGGTCGGTTTCCGCCGGCGTCGCCTCGCGCAGCGTGCGGGCGACCTCGGCGTCGGCGATCTTGCGGCGCGCCCACAGCTTGGAGACGCCCGGGCCGGGCGCCGCACCCGCGACCGGCAGCCGCACCACCCAGGGGCGGTCGCCGATGCGGCCCTTGATCTCGAGCGTGCCGGCGAGCGAGCCGACCTTGGCGGCGAGCACCAGCGGCTCGCCGCGGTAGAGATCGGGCAGCACGCCGGGCGTCACGTCGGCCTCGCCCGAATAGGTCGCGGTCAGGCCGGTGACGACCGGGTTCTCCAGCTTGTCGAACAGCGCGCGCATGCGCGTCTCGACCTGCTCGACCGACCCGATATGCGTGAAGGTGCCGCGGCCGATCTCGGACGCCCGCGTCATCAGGAAGCTGTTGGGCGCCGAGCCGATGCCGACCATGTAGACCCGCGAGCGTCCGCGCATGGCCGCGATGGTGTCGAACAATTGCTGCTCGTTGCCGATCTCGCCGTCGGTCAGAAAGACGACCTGGCGCAGGAAGTCCTGGTCGGTGTCGCGCTTGTCGTCGAGCGCCGCCCGCATGGCCGGCACCATCTCGGTGCCGCCCTGCGCCTGCAAGGCGGACACGAATGCCGTCGCCCGGCCGATATGGGCGGCATCGGCCGGCACGGTGTCGGGGAACAGCACGTCCATGGTGTGGTCGAAGCGGATGACGTTGAACCGGTCGCTCGGCTTGAGGCGGCCGAGCGCATAGAGCAGGCTCGCCTTGGCCTGCACGATCGAGGTGCCGCCCATGGAGCCCGAATTGTCGATCACGAACACGGTTTCGCGCGGACGCGGCTGCCGGGTCGCATCGGCGAGCACCGGCGGAGTCACGAAGGCGAGCAGATAATCCGCATTGCCGACATGCTCGCGGAACAGGCCGACCGAGGGCGCGGCCGTCGCGGCCGGCGTCCAGGTCAGCTCGAAATCGCGGTCGGCCGGCACCACCTTCTCGTCGAGCCGGATGACACGGGTGTCGTCGCCGAGGATCTCGGTCGTGATCGCGTGATGGTGGCTCTTGATTTCGCCGAGCCCAAAGCCGGCTTGCAGCCGCACCGTGATCGCCACCGGATTGATCGGCGGATTGGTGCGCGGGTCGAGCACCGGCGGCTCGATGCGGGCGCGGTCCGGCACCGGATCGGCGCCGGGAGCTGACGACCTGCTCGGAGGTCCGGCCCCAGCCCTGGTGAGACGCATCGAAATCGACGGTCTGCACCATCGGGGCCGGGTTGTAGCGCGGCGCGACCACGAGCGGGACACGCAGCGAGAACTCGTTGCCCGACTGGTGCACCGGCTCCTGGTATTCGATCTGCACCAGGACGCTCTCGCCCGGCCCGATATTGGCGACCGAATTGGTGAACATGTTGGGGCGCTCCTGCTCCATCAGGGTGGCCTTGCGGCCCTCCGCTTTCGCCTGCGCGTAGATCGCCTGGGCGGCCTTGCGCTCCTTCACGTCGGCCACGACGATGCGCTCGCCCACCACCATCTTGAGGGTGTCGACCGCCCCGCCCTCGGGCAGCGGATAGACATAGACCGCCTCGACCCAGTGGTCGGTGGGGTTATGGAAAAGCTGGGTGACGCGTGCGCGCGCGGTCGGGCCGCTCACGTCGAGGTCGACGTCGGTGGCGACCAGCGGCGCCTCGGTGTTGCGCTCGCCGTCGAGGCGCAGCAGCAGCGTGCCGGAGCGCGCTTCGCCGGGCGTCATGCGGACCGGCACCGTCCCGGCGGCCGGCGGCGCGGCGTGCGCACGCGGCAGGACGGCCAAAATTGCCGCAATCGCCAGCAGACTGAGGACGATGAGCTGGATCGCGACGGCGGCCGGCCGGCCGGCGATCGCGAACAGTTTGTGTGCATTGTGTGCACGTGGAGTATGTGCCCGCGGCACCAGCGCCACGGATCGATGGGTCGGAACAGTCATGATGTGCCCTCCTGCACGCGTCAGCCATCCGCAGCGCGCGGCCCCGGTTGTCGCCGCGTTCGGGCGTCCCCGCGAGCGTCTTGTTCGGGCTTGTTCGGCAAAGCGCCGCCGACTTGCGCCTTGCCGAATCCGGTTCGGTGCGGATATGTGAGGAATTGTGCGGTTTCAGACTTGTTCGCATTTTCTTCGGCGAACCGGATCATCACTGAACTCGGGCCTGCCCGAGTTCAGCAATATTAGGCGCGCAAGTCGGATAAATCTGACTTGCGTATCAAGTCCGGGACGGGCTTTCGCCGGAAAATGCTCAGGAGGGGCCCCGATGCAGCTGACGCCCGAGACCTGTCCGACGAGCAGAGCCGGCTGATCGCGACGCTCATCCGGGAGGAGCTGGCGCGCCGCCGGATCTCGCGCCAATTGCTCGCCGACCAGGCCAAGATCAGCATCTCGACCCTGGAAAAGGCGCTGTCCGGCCGGCGGCCCTTCACGCTGGCGACCACGATCCGGCTCGAGCAGGCGCTGGGCGTCGCGCTGCGCCACAACCATGCGCCCGTCGCCGTGGCGGACGGGGTCGCGCCCGACGAGCTCGGCTTCTATTCGCGCCGGGCCGTGCAATGGATCGAGGGCGTCTATCTCACGCTGCGGCCCTCGTTCGGCGACAAGGACGCGATCTACGCCTACCGCACCGAGATTTCGTGGGACGAGCCCTCATCGCGATTGACGTTCAAGGAATCCGAGCGACTCGACGCGGCATTCACCCAGCAGGGCGTGGTGTCGGTGCCGAATCCGTCGGGACACATCTATCTGGTGACCAATGTGCACGGCCAATACCGGCTGATCATCGTGGCCCGCCCGACCATCTCGGGCGAGATGTACGGGATCCTGACCACCCTGCAGGTCGGGCGCGGCGCCCAGCTCATTCCGGTCGCGGCGCCGATCGCGCTCCTCCCGTTGGGCGGAATGAAAGACGTGCAATTCGGCCGCATCGGCCCGCACGATCCGTGCCACGCCGCCTACCGGCGGCATCTCAAGCGGACCGTCGACGAGCCGTTCGCGCTGTTTCTGCCGGGGTGAGCTTCTTCGTTCACCTCTCCCCACAAGCAAAAGCCCCGGCGGTGGGCCCGCCGGGGCTTTGGCTTGCCTGATCTTGCGTCGAGCGATTACGGCAGGAAGTTTCTCTGAATGCGGAACATGACGCTCAGGACGTCCTGGTCCTCGATCGCGTAGGGGCTGGCCGGGCCTGCGCTGGCCGGACGCGCGCCATTGACCGGAAGGACGGCCGTGCCGTGCATCGCGGTGTTCAGGTGCGTGAAAAGCACGTCGACACCGATGTCGAGGTCCGGATGCGGATTCCACTGGGTCCGCGTACCGACCTGCCACCAGCTCGAGTTCGGATTGCAGTTCGACACGAACGTCGCGCTGAGGGCCGCGGTGCAGAAGCCGAGAGGCCCCCCCGGAGCGATCTGCAACTGGGCGGCGGCGTCGTAGTCGACCTCGACATAGCCGCCATAGAGCGACGTGCGCCACTTCGGGTTCCACATGTGCTGGAAGGCCCCGTTGATGCCCCACACGGTGGTCAGTTCAACCGCCGAACCCCCGAGGATCCCCCCAGCCCCGACGTAGGTGCCGTCGGTGATCCAGGCGAAGCCCGCAGAGTTGCCGCTGCCGTATTTGCTCCACGCGGTGGTCGCGCGGGTGACGTAACCCGCGGCGCCTTGCGAGTAGGCCGCCTGCATGCCGAACGTGTCCCCCTTGAAGCCGAGGATGTCGTTCAACGTGAAGCCGCCCGTAAACGCGAAGCCGAGCTTGTCGGCCGGGTGGCCGTTGAGGGTGCTGTTGGTGGCGCCGTAGTAGCCGCCGCTCGCGTCATGCAGGGCCGCCGCGATCTGCGCATAGCCCCAAGACTGGTCGATGCGAAGAGCGCCGACCACGTCCGGGAAGGTCGTCCCCTTGTTGTCGTACGACGTCGTGCCGAGGCCGAACACGCCCGCCGGGGTCAGATTCGCCGTAAAGCGACCACGACCGCCGGCGGAGCCGGTGTTGTTGCCGCCCACCGAGGATCCGCCGTCCTCGAACGACAACGAGGCCGTCACGCCGTTGCCGAACTGGGCCGTATAGGCGATGCCGTAGATGCCGGTCGCGCCGGTGTCACCCGACACGCGGTTGTTCGAGTAGCCGTAGGGCGCGAACGAGTTGATGTCGAAGTACGACCGGATGCGGCCCGCCGTGAACCCGGCAAACTGGATGAAGCCGCGGTCGAAGAACACCGCATTGGCGTCCGCGGTGCTGGACGACGCCGTCGTGTATTCGGCGCCCACCTCGATGTAGGACCGCAACGTGCCGTATTCGGTCTGCGTGCGCAGATCGACGCTCAGCGCCGCGCGGGTCCGGTAGTTGAACTCGCTCGTGTCGGTGCGGGTGAACTGTCCGCCGCCGGTGCCCATGCCGATCGGGATGCCGCCACCTTCGGCGTCCCAAGCCGTCTGCACGCGAACATACGAGCCGATCTTCAAGCACGTGTCCGTTCCAGGAACGTACCAGAAGCCGGCGCCGTACAGGCTGCAGACCTTCACGTATTCGACCGGCTTGGCCTTGACGGGCAGATCGGCGGCCTGCGCTGCTGTTGCGGCCACGATGGCGGCTGCGCTTCCAAGCAGGAATTTCTTCATGGGTGCCCCCTAGAGCCAAACCTCAAATACCGACCGCACGTTAGGGCCGCGTGGGATTCGTCGGCAACGCAAATCAGCCGCCAAATCCTCACCTTTGTCCCTATTTTGGAAGCTGTTGCCGGACCGCCACAGTGAGCTACGGCCCACCACAGCAGCGGCGAACCTTATTGATTGTGCGCAACCATGCGTTGTCTCGGGAAACGCGCCCCCGAGAGCCTACGGGGAGAGGGAGCGCCGGCGTTGTGCCGAACCGCTACCTCCCATCCAATCGCTCCGCGAAGGCCGCGATCGTCTTCTGGTAGACGGTCGACTTGTTCCAGGCCGACAGTACGGAAAAATTCGCCGAGCCCTCGCGATAGCCGCCGCCGCGCTGCCAGCCGAAGCTCTTGAGCAGGTTGGCGATCGAGGCGAGCGTGTCGGGCACGCTGCGGATGAGATCGCGCCGGCCGTTGCCGTCGAAATCGACCGCGTATTTGAGGTAGTTCGAGGGCAGGAACTGCGCCTGGCCGAGCTCTCCAGCCCACGCGCCGCGCATCTCGGCAGGCGAAAGATCGCCGCGGTCGATGATCTGCAGTGCCGCCAGAAGCTCGCCCTGGAACATCTGCGTGCGGCGGCAATCGTGGGCAAGCGTCGCGAGCGCCCGCAGCGCCGGCTGCTTGCCGATGTCGACGCCGAAATCGGTTTCCAGTCCCCAGATCGCGATCACGATCGAGCCCGGCACGCCGAACTGGCGCTCGATGCGCTGGAGCGTGCCCGCATGCGTCTGCATCATGCGCTGCGCCTTGGCGAGCCGCTCCGCGATGCGATGACCGGAGAACTGCTCGAAGCTTTGCCGAAAGACGCCCTGCCGGCGGTCGAGCGAGATCACCTGCGGATTGGGCGTCACCCCGTCGAGCGCCGCGAGCGCGCGCGGCGAGATGCCTTGCTGCGCCGCCTCGCGCCGGAAGGTCGCGAGCCATGTGTCGAAGTCGCCGCCGCAAGGCGCGGCGAGCGCAGGAGTGGCGGAGAGGACGGCAAGAGCGAAAATGCAGGCAGAGAGTTGTTTCATCGGTTTGCCCATCCTCCGTCATCGCGAGCGAAGCGAAGCAATCTCTCTTCACTTGCACATGTCCCTCGACATGAGATTGCTTCGTCGCGCGACGCGCTCCTCGCAATGACGACAATCCAGTCCTTGCATTATATCCTGTCTATCCGTCGTCATTGCGAGCGAAGCGAAGCAATCTCTCTTCACTTGCGCTTGTCCCTCGGCATGAGATTGCTCGCAATGACGACAATCCAATCCTTGCATTATACCTGTCTATCCGTCGTCATTGCGAGCGCAGCGAAGCAATCTCTCTTCGCTTGCGCATGTCTCCCGGCATGAGATTGCTTCGTCGCGCGACGCGCTCCTCGCAATGACGGAAATCCAGTCCTTGCATTATACCTGTCTATCCGTCGTCATTGCGAGCGCAGCGAAGCAATCTCTCTTCGCTTGCGCATGTCTCCCGGCATGAGATTGCTTCGTCGCGCGACGCGCTCCTCGCAATGACGGCAATCTATTCCTTCACCGCGCCGGTCATCGCCGAGACGTAGTGCTCGACGAAAAAGGCGTAAAGCACGACCAGCGGCAGCGAGCCGACCAGCGCGCCCGCCATCAGCGAACCCCAGCGGTAGATGTCGCCGTCGACGAACTCGTTGAGGATCGCGACCGGCACCGTCTTGTTCTGCGTCGAGGAGATGAAGGTGAGCGCGTAGATGAACTCGTTCCAGCACAACGTGAAGCAGAAGATGAAAGCGGAG
Source organism: uncultured Pseudomonadota bacterium (assembly GCA_963791155.1). Taxonomy (GTDB): domain Bacteria; phylum Pseudomonadota; class Alphaproteobacteria; order Rhizobiales; family Xanthobacteraceae; genus JAVDCA01. The sequence continues at coordinate 204,519 of CAWBRI010000007.1, read as the reverse complement.
ATCATCCCGGGCACCGCCAGCGGCAGGATGATCTTGGTGAGGATCTGCCAGCGGCTGGCGCCGTCGATGAGCGCGCATTCCTCGAGCTCGAAGGGAATCGTCTTGAAATAGCCCATCAACAGCCAGGTCGAGAACGGGATGAGGATGGTCGGATAGGTGAGGATCAGCGCGAACGGCGTGTCGAACAGCCCGTACTGGAAAACGACGGTCGAAAGCGGGATGAACAGGATCGAGGGAGGGATCAGATAGGCGAGAAAGATCGCGCCGCCCACCCACTGCGCGCCCTTGTAGCGCAGCCGCACGATCGCGTAGGCGGCGAGCACGCTCGCGATGATGGAGATGACGGTCGCCGAGATCGCGACCATCATGGTGTTCCACAACCACCACGGATAATAGCTTTCGAACAGCAGCTTGTGGATATGCTTGAAGGTCGGCGACCAGGTCCAGAACGGGCTGACCCGGTCCATGTCGAGCAGCTGGTCGTCCGGCTTGATCGACGTGAGCGCCATCCAATAGAACGGAAACAGCAGCACCAGCATGATGATGCCGAGCGGCAGATAGAGCGAGACGAGCCGCCGCGGCAGCGTCTCGAGATAGCTCATGCCCTCGCTGTGGTCGGCCGCCGCCGACGAGCCGGTGAGCACGCTATGCGGGTCGGCGACCTTGTGGGCGAGGTCGGTCATTGGTCGCGTGCTCGCGTCATGCGGCGCGCTCGCGCGGCGCCCGGATACACTGAAGAGCCCGATCACTCATCGGTCTCTCCCTGCTGCCATTTGCGGCGCTGCAGGCCGAACCATGAAATGAGAATGGCGGCGAGCAGGAACGGAATCATGGCGGTGGAGATCGCGGCGCCCTCACCGAGATAGCCGGACAGGATCGCGCGCTGATAGGACAGCGTCGCCATCAGATGGGTGGCGTTGACCGGCCCGCCGCGGGTGATCGCCCAGATGAGCTGGAAGTCGGTGAAGGTGAACAGCACCGAGAACGTCATCACGACGGCGATGATCGGGGTGAGCAGCGGATAGGTGATGTGGCGGAACATCTGCCAGCGGGTCGCGCCGTCGATGGTCGCAGCTTCGTAAAGCGAGGGCGGCACGGTCTGCAGGCCGGCCAGCAGCGTAATGGCGACGAACGGGATGCCGCGCCAGATATTGACGAAGATCACCGACCAGCGCGCGTTCCAGGGACTGCCGAGAAAGTCGATATTGGCGGAGACGAGGTGGAGCTTGCGCAGCGACCACGAGATGATCGAAAACTGCGCGTCGAACAGCCACCAGAACGCGATCGCCGAGAGCACCGTGGGCACGATGAACGGAATGAGCACGACCGCGCGGATCATCGCCTTGAACGGGAGATTCTGGTTGAGCAGCAGCGCCAGATATAACCCGACCGCGAACTTGATGGTGCTGGCGACGCAAGTGTAGAGCAGCGTGTTGAAGACCGAGAGCCAGAACACCGAGTTCGCCCGGAATGCTCGAGATTTCGCCGGCGAGAAAGAATTTGCGGAACCAGTCGAGCCAGTCCTCGAACGATCCGATCATCCATTCGTAATTTTCCAGCCCGATGAACGCGCCGGAGCGCCCGATGCGCGCATCGGTGAAGGACAGCCAGACGCCGAGGCCGAGCGGATAGGCGAGAAAAAGGATCAGGAACGCCGCCGCCGGCAGCATGAACCACAGGCTGAGCCAGTTACGGTCGACCTTGAGCCGCTCCCACGCGGTGCTTTCGCGCGCGGGCGGCTTGGGTATTCGCGTCTCAATGGCGATGTCGGCCATCCGGCTGACTCACTGACCGGTCACGTCGTCCTTCGAGGCTCGCCTTCGGCGAGCACCTCAGGATGACGTGACCTCCGCTTTGCAGTAGCCGTCATCCTGAGGTGCTCGCACGACAACGTCGTGCGAGCCTCGAAGGACGACGGCGTGGTACCACCCTCACCGATAGATCCGCTTGGCCTGGCGCTCGGCGACCGCCATCGCGCCCTTCACGTCCTCGCGGCCGGTGCAGTAGTTCGCGAACATGTCGAGCACCAGGAAGTCGGAGATCGCGGTCGCGGCCTTCTCTCCGACCGAGCCGAGCCCGCCCGCCGTCAGCGTGCGCTTGCCGGCCTCGCGCGAAGATCGTGCGCTTGGGATCGGCGGTCCACAGCGGGTTGGCGTCGTAGGCGTTGAGGCAGTGGGTGAGATAGCCCTGCGCGGCGTCGAGCCACTTGTTGAACTGGTCCGCCTCCAGCATGTACGCCATCAGCGCCTTACAGGCCTGCGGATACTTGGTGTAGGTCATCGCGAGCAGCGGGTACATCAGGTGGAACTCGGTCGGCTTGCCGATCGGGCCGACCGGCCATACCGCGTGGTCCATGTCGTCGGCGATCGGCTTGAGCTTGGGATCCTTCTGCGCCGCCACATAGATCGAGATGCCGTTGTCGGTCCAGTTCACCTCGCCGCCCAGGAACGCCTTGTTGTTGGAGGCGTCGTTCCACGACGCCGTGCCCGGGATCATGTTGTCGTAGAGCTGCTTGGCGTATTCGAGCGCCTTCGCGGTCTCTGGCGAGTTGAGGATCACCTTGTCGTTCTTGTCGACCAGGTTGCCGCCGTGCGCCCACAGGCACCAGTGCACCCAGGCATTGCCGTCGCCCGAGGCGTGGCCGAGCGCGAAGCCGCCCGGCGTGTTGTTCTTCTTGGTCGCCTTGACGTATTCCAGGAACTCGGCCGTGGTCGCCGGGAACTTCTGGAAGCCGGCCTTCTGCATCGACGCGATGCGGTAGTTGATCATGTTGCCGCTGTAGCAGATCGGAATCGCGATCCACTTGTTGCCGCTGCGGCCATAGGTCACCGCGCTCGGAACCCAGCCGCCGTATTTCTTGCCGAGATAGTCGGCGACATCGGTCACGTCGACGCATTTCTGCGGGAAAAGATGCGGCAGCGAATAGAGCCCCCAGAACAGGTCGGGGCCGGCGCCGGTGTTGGCGGCGACCGAGGCCTTGGGCTGCACGTCCTCGTAGGATTCGCGCGCGATATCGACCTTGACGCCGGTCGCCTGCGTGAAGGCGTCCATCAGCTTGACGAAGGCGTCGTCCTCCGACTGCACGAAATACTTCCAGCGCAGCATGGAAAGCTTCGCGCCCTTCTCGGGTTTCCATGGCGCGCTTTGCGCCCAGGCCTTGGCCCAATCGAGCAGCGCGGGGCCGGCGAGCGCGCCGGTCGCGGCGAGCGCGGTGCCGCCCTTCACCAAGGTACGGCGGGTGAACGTGGTCATGGGGCTTCCTCCGTTTTGTTCAGCTGTTCAGTCGTTTGCCGCTTTCGGCATCGAAAAGATGCACGAGACGCGGATCGGGTTTGAGCCGGATCTTGTCGCCCGGCTTGAACTGGTGGCGCTCGCGAAACACCGCGATGACCTCCTCGGCGCCCAGCTTGGCCACCACCTGGATTTCCGAGCCGGTCGGCTCGATCACCTGGATGGTGGCCTCGGCGCCGTCATCGGCGAGGGTGAAATGCTCCGGCCGCACGCCGCAGACGACGGCGCGGCCGTCCGATGCGGCCGCCCGCTCCAGCGGCACGCGCAGGCCCGAGCCTTCGAACTCGGCGCGTCCGTTGAGGCGGACCCGGCCGGGCAGGAAATTCATGGCGGGCGAGCCGATGAAGCCGGCGACGAACAGATTGTCGGGCCGGTCGTAGAGCTCGAGCGGCGCGCCGATCTGCTCGACCAGGCCGTCATGCATCACCACGATCTTGTCCGCCATGGTCATGGCCTCGATCTGGTCGTGCGTCACATAGACGGTCGTGGTCTTGAGCCGCTGATGCAGCTCCTTGATCTCGGTGCGCATCTGCACCCGCAGCTTGGCGTCGAGATTGGAAAGCGGCTCGTCGAACAGGAACACCTGCGGATCGCGCACGATGGCGCGGCCCATGGCGACGCGCTGGCGCTGGCCGCCCGAAAGCTGGCGCGGGAAGCGGTCGAGCAGAGGCGAAAGGCCGAGGATTTCGGCGGCGCGCTTGACGCGTTGCGTCGATCTCCGCCTTGGGCGCGCCGCGCAGCCGCAGCGAGAAGCTCATGTTGTCGGCGACCGTCATGTGCGGATAGAGCGCGTAGTTCTGGAACACCATGGCGATGTCGCGCTCCTTCGGCGGCACGTTGTTGACCACGCGCTCGCCGATGCGGATCTCGCCGCCCGTGATGTTCTCCAGCCCGGCGATCATGCGCAGCAAGGTCGATTTGCCGCAGCCCGACGGGCCGACCAGCACGACGAACTCGCCGTCGTCGATCGCGATGTCGACGCCATGGATGACCTGCACGGCACCGAAGGCCTTGCGGACGTCGCGGATCGCGACCGACGCCATATGGGCTCCCTTTGAGGTTTCCGGGTCGCCAGGAGGGTTGGCCCGGCTTTCCTGCGGGCCTCGGCGCCGGCTATTCTCCACATCTGGCGCGGGAGGGCGAGTCAAAATCCCTGCCCCCTGCCCCTGGGAGGACGTCATGAAGTTCCCGCTTGTGGGCCCGATGGTCGCGGCCGCGGTCGTGTTGTCGCCGGCGCTCGCCCAGGATGCCGCCAAGGACAAGCCGGCCGTCCCGCGGTTCCAAGTCGATCCGTTCTGGCCAAAGCCGCTGCCCAACAACTGGATGCTCGGGCAGGTGTCTCGTGCCATCGCCGCTTGTACAAATCGGCAATCTCTTGTGCGCTCGCGGCGAGATCATTGGTGAAGATGCGCAACACTTTGCCGGTCTCTATCGCGACCCGGACTTCACGCACGAGACCCGACATCGGGTTCTTGCGAGAAGCGGCGAGGCGCTTGGGAAGGTGTCCGGTCCGATCGCTTGAGAATTGAGGATCCTGACGGGACTGGTCGATCCTCGACGATCTCGAAAGGCGTGTTGGCTTTGAGGCGTGTGACAATGCGGCAACCCGCCCGATCGAGCCTCGCCCACCAGCCATAATCGTAATAGCCGAGGTCGAAAACATAGGTCGCTTTCGCCTCGATCGGCATCTCCTTGGCGGCCGTGATGTCATTCACATTGGCCGGCGTCACCATGACATAAAGCGGCTGGTCGGCGTCGGGATCGTAGATGATGTGTGCCTTGGCGCCGCAGACCCCGGCCGAAAACCTTGCCCAAGTGCTGCTCAACGGCTCAGCTGGGGATCGCGGTCGACCGCTTCGACCGCATCTGGGTGGTGCACCGGCCGGGCTCGCTCAATGACGCGCGAGCTCGCGGCCGCCCAGAACCCGCCGGCCGCCAAGTGCTGCGTGGCGGCGCCGCCGGTGCTGGTGTTCGACCAGTCGGGCAACCTGCTGCGCAGCTGGGGCGGGCCGGGCCAGGGCTATCGAGTGGCCGAAGAGCGAGCACGGCATTTTCATCGACGACAACGATTTCGTCTGGCTCGCCGGCAACGGCAAGCAGGACGGCCAGCTCCTCAAGTTCACCATGGACGGCAAATTCGTCCTGCAGATCGGCAAGGCCGGACCGATCCGCGGCAGCAACGACACCACCGCGCTCGGCTCGCCGGCCGACGTCGCGGTCGACGTCGGCCGCACGGGAAGTCTTTGCCGCCGACGGCTACACCAACCGCCGCGTCGTCGTGTTCGATTCGGAGACCGGCGCCTACAAGCGCCACTGGGGCGCCTACGGCAACAAGCCGAGCGACGACAAGACGCCGCCCTACGATCCGGCCAAGCCGCCGTCGCAGCAGTTCGGCAATCCGGTGCACTGCATCCGCATCGCCAAGGACGGGCTCGTCTATGTGTGCGACCGCACCAACGACCGCCTGCAGATCTTTCGCAAGGACGGCACGCTTCGTGTCCGAGCACATCTACGAGAAGAGCACGCGCGGCACCGGCTCGGTCTACGACCTGGTGTTCTCGCCCGACACGGCGCAGACGCTTCATCTACATGATCGACGGCATGAACGGCGAGGTGCGCATCGTCGATCGCGCGCCACCAACGAGGTGCTGGCGCGGTTCGGCCGGCCCGGCCGGCAGGCCGGCCAGTTCACGGCGCTGCACAACATCGCGGTCGACCGCCAGGGCAACATCTTCACCGCCGAGGTCAATACCGGACAGCGGGTGCAGAAATTCCGCCGGCTCGACCCGCAGGATTAAGTCCGGTTCCTTCGGAATCGGGACAGGCTCTCAATTCCTTCTATCGATTGCATTGTCTGCCGTAAGTCGCGGCCCGCCCCTCGCGGGATTGCGCGGGGCGCGCGCCGGTTCGTTCGTACCGGCGGAGCGCACGCGGCCGAAAATATTTCGCGGCGCTGTGAAGCGGTTCACAGGGTCTCTTTTGCCCCCGTGGTACTTCGGCGGCCATGGCTCGCCGAAGACAGTGGCGAGCGGGCGGCAGGGAGCGGTGCTCCGCACCGCGGCCTGCCGAACACGATCAACTTTTCCGTGGCGAGCGCCACGCTCATCGCAAAGGGGAAATCAATGACCATCGAGATCGTTCGTACGTCGACGACACCCGAGATCGATCAGCAGCTCACGATCGTGGTCTGCATCTCGCTGCTCGGGCTGACGCTTTCGCTCGCCGCCCTGCATCTCTTGGGCCCGGACTTCGCCGCGGTGCTGGCTTTCGCCGGCTAGACGGCCACCAGCGAACAGGAGTGGATCATGAGCTTTTTCGCACGATTCCTCGAGGCCCTTCACAAGTCGCGCCGACGCAAGGCGGAGCGCGTGATTTGCCAATACGGGCGGCTGGTCGAGGAGGCCCGCGCCTACGATCTCCGTTGCGCCACGCGGATGGCCGAGAAGGTCGCCGCGGCCGAGACCGCGCAACCCCGGCATCCGGGATTGCAAGTTCAACTGACGTCCGCGTCATGACCCGGCGCCTGAAGCTGGCGTTGGGAGTCGCGCTCGCGGCGTTTGCGGTCTGCCATCTCGCGGCGGCGTATACGCTCGAAACGAGCGCCGGCCGGCAGCCGCCCGACGCCATGACGCTGCGCGGCGACTAGACCAGCGAGAACCCGTCGGACGATAAACCGGGCGCCCGCCTTTCGCCCCATGCATGGCCCGATTCGCGCTTGCCGCGAACCAACATCGGCGGCGGGCGGCGACGCCGTGCCGCGCTCGCCCTGCGCTCCGGAACATGCGAGCATCGCGTGCCACAGCGACCATCGCGTCGCGGGAATGCACGGAGCGCCCCCATGCACCGACGCCATTTCATCACCTCCGCGCTCGCCGCCACCGGGGCGGGGCTCATCGGCACATCGGCCGGCGCGGAGAATTATCCGCTTCCCGGCCGCACCATCCGGCTGATCGTGCCGTTCGCGCCCGGCGGCGGCGTCGACGTGCTGGCGCGGCTCTATGCCGAGGCGCTCAAGGACGCGCACGGGCTCACCGTCGTGGTCGAGAACCACGGCGGCGCCAACGGATCGCTCGGCGGCCAGATGGTGCGCCAGGCGCCGCCGGACGGATACACGCTGCTGTTCTCCGCCTCCACCCATACGACGGCGCGGCTGGTGATGCGCAACGCGCCCTATGATCCGTTGACGGACTTCACCCCGATCGCGCGGGTCGGCGAGGCCCCGATGCTGGTCATCATGGCGGCCGACCGGCCGCAGAAGACCATCGCGGAGGTGATCGCCGATGCCAAAAAGACGCCGGAACGCTGGATCTTCGCCGCCTCGTCGCTCGGCTCGATGGGATATCTGGCGACCGTCGCGTTCAACCAGAACGCCGGGCTGAACCTGACGATCACCTCCTATCGCGGCACCGCGCCGGCGCTCACCGACGTGGCGGGCGGCCACGTTCAGCTCATGATCGATCCGCTGCTGGTGCTGCTGCCGCAGGCGCGCAGCGGCCAGGTCAAGGCGCTCGCCATCACCACACGAAAGCGCAGCGCGCTCGCGCCCGACATCCCGACCGCGGCCGAAAGCGGCATGAAGGGACTGGAATTCGTGTCCTGGTACGGTTTCTGGGGCCCGAAGGATCTGCCCGCCGAGATCGTGGCGTGGCTCAATGGCGCCGCCAACGCCGCCACGCGCGATCTCGCCAAATCCGGCCGCTTCGCCGAGCTCGGCCAGGAGCCGGTCACCGGCACGCCGGAGGACTTTGCGCGCTACATCGCGGCGGATTTCAAGCGCAGCGAGGCGCTGCTCAAGGCGGCGAAGTTCGAGCCGATGTGAGGGCGCCGACCGCAGCGTCCGGCTCGGCTCCCGCCCGCGCGCCCCGCCTCCCCTCACTCGAAGAAATCGCCGATCGACAGCGGCTTTTCGGGCTGTACGTCGGTGCGGTTCCACCAGCCGCCGCCGAGCGCCTGGAACAGCGCGACCGTGTCGGCGTAGCGCTGCGCCTTGGCCTGGGCGAGGTTGACGCAGCGCCTGCTGATAGGTCTGCTGCGCGTTGAGCAGCGCGAGATAAGTTGATGTCGCCGAGCTCCAGGCGCTGGCGCGTGATCTCGAGGCTGTGCGCCGCCGCGCGCTCGGAGGCGACCGCCTTTTGCAGCGCGACGGCGTCGGACTGGATCGCGCGCAGCACGTCGGCGACGTTCTGGAACGCGCGCGATCACCGTGCCGCGATACTGCGCCGCCGCCTGATCGAACGTCGCCTTGGCGGCGAGCTCGCGGTGCAGCAGCGTGCCGCCGTGGAAGATCGGCTGGGTCACGCTGCCGGCGACGCTCCAGAAGCCGGTGCCCGAGGTGAACAATTGATCGACCGCGAGCGCGGTGCTGCCCGTGGTCGCCGTGAGCGTGATGTTGGGCAGCCGGTTGGCGATGGCGACGCCGATCTGGGCGCTGGCCGCATGCAGGTTGGCCTCCGCGGCGCGCACGTCCGGACGCTGCTCGCACCAGCTGCGACGGCAGGCTGACCGGCAGGTCGCGCGGCAGCCGCAGCGCCGCGAGCTCGAACTGCTCGATCGCCTTGTCGCTCGGAAAACCGCCGCTCAGCGCCGCCAGCAGGTTGCGCTGCTGCGCCAATTGCTTCTGCAGCGGCGGCAGGGTCTGCTCGACCTGGGCCAGCGCCGCCTCCTGCGCCACCACGTCGGCCTCGGCGACCTGGCCGAGCTCGCGCTGGCGCCGCAGCAGCCCGAGCACGTCGGTCTCGATCTTGATGATGCTTCGCGTCGCCGCGATCTGGCCGCGCAGCGAGGCCTCCTGCACGGCCGCGCCGGCCAGGTTGGACGTCAGGGTCAGATAGGTCGCCTCGAGCTGGAAGCGCTGGGAATCCGCCTGCGCCGCCAGCGCCTCGATCGAGCGCCGGGTGCCGCCGAACACGTCGGGCGAATAGGACACGTTCAATTGCCCGGTGAAGAGATTGAACGTCGGCGCGTCCGGGGAACCGCATCGGACGGGGTCGCCGATCGGCAGGCTGCTGCCGGCTCGCCGAGAAATTCGCATCGACGGCGGGAAACAACGCGCCCTGTTGGGCGTAGACGTTCTCGCTTGGCGACGCGCAGCGCGGCCTGCGCGGCCTGCAGATCGGGATTGGCCGCGAGCGCGCTGCTCGACCAGGCTGTTGAGCGCCTTGGAATGGAACAGCGTCCACCATTGCCCCGGCAGATCGAGATCGCGCACGAAGCGCTGGGCCTGCGCCGCCCGGCGTGCCGGCCGACGCGGTGCGCGGCGCGAGCGGCTCCGGCGTGTAGCCGGTCACGTCGGGGGCCGGCGGCGGGACGAAATCGGGGCCGACCGCGCAGCCCGCCAGCAGCAGCGCGCGGTCACCGCGAGCGAGCGCAGCGACCGGCACGACCTCCCCTGGGCAACGCCCCGCCCGGCCATGGCTCTACGCCGTACTCGGCCGCGGGCGTCGGCGCCGGCAGCGCGCCGCGCGGCCCGGCGCTCGAGCACGAAATAGAAGCGTCGGGATGATGAACAGCGTGAGCAGCGTGGCCGGAACGAGACCGCCGGCCACCACGGTGGCGAGGCTGCGCTGCACGTCGCTGCCGACGCCGGTCGCCAGCGCGGCCGGCAGCATGCCGACGGTCGCCACCGTCGCCGTCATCAGCACCGGCCGCAGCCGTTCGCCGGCGCCGGTCAGCACCGCCTCGAGCAGCGGCATGCCCTGCTCGCGAACGCGGTTGAGGTTCGCCACCATGATGACGCCGTTCATGACGGCGACGCCGAACAGCGCGATGAAGCCGACCCCGGACGCGACATTGAGCGTGGTCCCGGTGAGGTGGAGCGCGATCAGCCCGCCCAGCGTCGCGAGCGGCACGACGCCGAGGATCAGCAGCACCTGGCGCAGAACGCCGAACTCGGCGTAGAGCAGCACCATCATCAGCCCGAGCACCAGGCCGAGGATCAGCTTGAAGCGCGCCTCCGCGCGCTGCTGGTTCTCGAACTGCCCGCCCCATTCGATGTGATACTTTTCGCGATCGAACGAGACCTTCTCGGCGATGCGCCTTGGTGACCTCGGCCACGAGCGAGAGCAGATCGCGGTCGCGATAGTTGAGCTTCACCAGCAGGTAGCGGTGATTCATCTCGCGGGTGATCGTGCTTTCGCCGGTCTGCAGCTGGATGCTCGGCGACCTGCGACAGCGGGATGAGCGCGCCGGTGCTCGAGGTCAGCACCAGATTGCCGATCGCCTCGGGGCTGTTGCGCGCCTCGGCCGGAAAGCGCACCGTGACGTCGTAGCGGCGTTCGCCGATGAACACCTGGCTCACGGCCGCCGCCGCCGATCGCCGGTCTGGATCAGGTCGGCGACGTCCGCGACGTTGATGCCGTAGCGCGCGGTCGCCTCGCGATCGACCTTGATCGCGATCTGCGGCAGCGGCGGTGTACTGATCGATCGCCGCGTCGGTGGCGCCGGGAATGGTGTCGAGCACGGCGACGATGTCGCTGGCCGATGCGGCGCAGCTCGTCGAAATCGTCGCCGAAGATCTTGACGCCGAGCGCGCTGTGGGGATCGAACACCTTGTCGAGCACGCTGTCGATGATCGGCTGGCTGAAGGCGATCTCGAAGCCCGGCAGCTGCGCGAGCCGCGCCGTCATGCGCCGGATCAGATCCTGCTTGGTCTCGCCCGCCGGCCAGGTGTCGTAGGGGCTGAGCCCGACCGCCGCCTCGATGTGCGACGGCGTCCACGGATCGGTGCCGTCGTCGTTGCGGCCGAGATGGGTCACGATGTAGGACACCTCGGGGAATTCGCCGACGGCGCGGCGCAGCTCGGCGGCCATCTCGGTCGCCTTCGGCGAGCGAAATGCCGGGCGGCATCTCGGCATGCAGCCAGATCGAGCCTTCGTCGAGCTCGGGCAGGAATTCGCGCCAGACCGTCGCGCCGAGCAGACGACCACGGCGACCGCCGCGCCGGCGCTCAGCAGATAGGCGATCGCCGGGCCGGCGCAGCGAGCCGCTGCAAGCGCGCGCCGATAGCCGCGCCTCGAGCCAATCCGAGGACCGGATTGTGGAAGACGCGCCGCGGCTTGCGATAGGCCAGATAGGCGAGGCCCGGAATCACCATGCAGCGCGAACAGCAGCGCGCCGAACTGCGCGTAGCCGACCGCATAGGCCATCGGAGAGAACAGCTTCGCCTCGACGCGCTGGAACGCGAACAGCGGCAGATAGGCGGTGATGATGATCGCGGTCGCGAAGAAGATCGGCCGCGCGACCTGGCGCGCCGCCTCGCGCGACATCGGCTTCGGTGAGCGGCTCGTTCGGCTTGGCCTCGCGGCGGCGCAGGATCGCCTCCGTCATCACGATGGCGCCGTCGACGATGATGCCGAAATCGATGGCGCCGAGCGACAGCAGGTTGGCGGGGATCTTGGTGTGATTCATCAGGATGAAGGCGACCAGCATCGCGAACGGAATGGTGATGCCGACGATCAGCGCGCTGCGCGGGCTGCCGAGGAACAGGATGAGCACGATGAGGACGAGGCCGATGCCCTGGAACACCGTGTGCGAGACCTTGTCGACGGTGGCGTCGACCAGCGTCGGAGCGGTCGAGATAGGGCACGATCTGCACGTCCTCGGCCTTCAGGCGCTGCGTTGAGCTCCGCGACCTTGGCGTGGACGCCTTCCAGGACCCGCGAGGGATTTTCGCCGCGCAGCAGCAGCACGATGCCCTCGACGGTGTCGTTGCTGGTCGTCCTTGCCGAGGATGCCGTGGCGCTCCTGGTTGCTCAGCTTCAGCTTGCCGAGATCGCGCACGAAGATCGGCGTGCCGTTGCGCTGGGTGACGACGATGTTGCCGAGGTCCTCGAGGGTCTGGACCAGGCCGATGCCGCGGATGACATAGCCGAGCTCGCCGCGGTTCAGAACGCTGCCGCCGGCATTGGCGCTGTTGGCGTTGATGGCGTCGGTGACGTTCTTGAGCGACAGGTTGAAGCGCATGAGCTGCTGCGGGATCGAGCTCGAGCTGGAACTGCGTCGTGAGGCCGCCGAAATTCGCGATGTCGGCGACGCCCGGCACCTGCTTGAGCGCCGGGATCACGGTCCAGCGCTGGATTTCCGAGAGCTCGCGCAGGTTCTTGCGTGTCGGATTCGAGCGTGTAGTAGAAGATCTGGCCGGTCGGCGAGGTCAGCGGATCGAGGCCGGGCGTGAGCCCCGGCGGCAGCGTGACGTTCTGGATCCGCTCCAGGATGCGCTGGCGCGACCAGTAGTCCTCGACGCCGTCGCGAAACACGAGCGTGATCAGCGACAGCCCGAACGTGCTGCGCGAGCGCATCATCGCGCAGCCCGGGCGTGCCGTTGAGCTCGCGCTCGAGCGGAATGGTGACCTGCTGCTCGACCTCCTCGGCCGCCAGGCCCGGCGCCTGGGTGACGACCTGCGAGGTCGTGTCGGCGATGTCGGGATAGGCCTCGATCGCGAGCTGGGTCCAGGAATAATAGCCGTAGATGGCGGCGAAGATGCAGATCATCGCCACGACCAGGCGCTTGCGCAGGGCGAAGCCGACGAGCCAATCAATCATTGAGCAGCACTCCGCCCTTGACGACGACGCGGTCGCCGGCCTTGACGCCGCTCTTGAGGACGGCCTGGTCGCCCTGCTGGAAACCGATCTCGACGGTCGCGCGCCTCGAAGGTCCAGGGCGCGACCTCGACGAACACCTGATTGGCGTCGTCCTTCAGCACCAGCGCGCTCGTCGGCACGACCGGCGCGTTCTGCGCCGGCGCGGGAAGCTGACATTGGCGAACATGCCCGGCTTCAGCCGCATGTCGGGATTGGCGAACGCGATGCGCACCTTGGTGCGGCGCGTGTCGGGATCGAGCACGTCGCTGACGAACAGCACCTGCCCCTTGAACGACCTCGCCCGGATAGGCCGGGAAGACGACGTCGACCGGCTGTCCCTTGCGCGACCAGCGCGGTGTCCTTTTCCGGGCACATTGGCGGTGACCCAGACGGTGCTGAGATCGGCGACGCGTCATCAGCGCCGCCGTCGCGTCGTTCCAGAACGCGCCGGGCGCCACCGCCAGATCGATCACGCTGCCGGCCATCGGTGCGACGACCGTCACGGTGCGCGACTTGTTGGTCGTCTCGGCCTCGACGCCGATCTGCTTCAGCCGCGCCTCGGCGCGCTGGAGCTCGACCTCGGCGGTGACGTAGTCGGTTTCCGCCTGCTGCAGATCCTTGTCGGCCGCCCCGCCGATCTTGGCGAGGTCGCGCTGGCGATCGCGGTTCTTGAGCGCGAGCGCCAGCAGCACCTTGGCGCGGTCGTAGTCCGCATAGGCGGTGGCGAGGTCGGGCGAGTCGATCACGACCAGCGGCTGGCCGGCCTCCACCCGCTCGCCGAGCTGCACCTTGAGCTGCGTGACGCGGCCGGCGAGCGGCGGCAGCACCTTGATCAGGCGGGCGGGATCGGCCTCGACGACCGCCGGCAGAACCAGGCTGCGCTCGATCTCCTGCTCGGCGACCGGCTCGATCGCGAGCTTGGCTGCGCAGCGGCGAGCCCTCGGGCACGGTGATCCGTTGCCCGGCGCGGATCAGGGGCTGCACTTTCGCGATACTGGCAGGCGCGGGCTCGGGACTGCCGAACGGGCCGACCAACAGGCGCCAGGCGCCGGCCACGATCGCGCCCGCGACCAGGACGAGCGCCAGGATCCTCGCCGGCCTCGGCGCCTGGCGCGCAGGCGCGCCATCGCGGGACGCGCCGTGATGCGGCGGGGCATCGCGCGTCTGCGTCTCTGGCTTGCGAATTTCGAGCATCGAACAAATCCGGCCGGAAAGAAATTCCACCTCACTCCGAGCGCGTCGAACGACGTTCGTTCGGCGCTCGTCGCCGGTTCGGCCTGGATTCAAAAGAGGATGCGCAGACCGACGGCGACCGTCTCAGATCGAGGGGGGAGCGCGGGCCCGAAACAAAAATTGCGGCGCAGCCGCCAATGCGACTTCGGCAGGTAATGGCAGACGGATCGCGCCGAGATTCCCCGGCAACCACAATGCCGGCGGCGCGGAAGGCGCCGAGGTCGCGGCCAACTGGATCAAGACGCAGATCGAGCAATCGACGTCGGCGGATCCGTTCGATCGGCCGAGCGGAGCGAGCGCGCCCGGCAAGGCCGCAACGGATCCATCCGCCGTGGCGGATGGCGCGGAAGACGGCGCCGATGAGGTTACGGATTTGGCTGATGCCGGCGTGACGCCGTAAAAATGGACGTGCCCGAACGACAAGACGATCTGGGCCGCCAGCGCGAACAGCGCGAGGCGGGACCCCAACCGTAGGTGCGAGCGGACCCAGTGCATCACAGGTTCACGTCCATTGCCGCCATGGTAGCACGGCTTGCCGGGCGGCTCTTGTTATAATGTAACATGACCGCAAGGCGTCTTGGGTGTCAAATTTGGCCCCTCCCGGCGGCATCCTGTGGACAGGTTAATGGACTTTTCCGGCCTTCGACACGCCGGCCGGCACGGCCTATATTCGCCGCATGAACGCACGCCGCGACCACGGTGCCCCGGGCGAGCCGCGCCGCGCGCGCCACCCCGTGACCGTCGCGGCCGCGTAATCTGCCATGAAATGCATGCTGGTCATGGCGGCCCTCGCGATTGCGCCGACCCTTGCGGCGGCCGCCAAGGACCTCGAGACGACGCATCTGTACGGCTTTACGCTCGGCAGCGACGTGAACGATGTCGGCGAGCGGGAAGCGGAGAGCGAGCTCACCGGGCGCTTCGCCAAGCGCAGCGGATCGTACACCGCGCTCGCGCAGGAATTTGCGGTCAAGTTCACGCCGTTCCAGGATTTTTCCATCGAGCCCGGCGCCGGGGTCGCGTATCACGGCATCTCCGGCGTGCCCGGACTCGACGACCGGCACCAATGGGCGTTCGACACCGCGTCGCTCGAGCTGCGCTACCGCGTCATGAACCGCGCGACCGCGCCGTTCGGGCTCACCTTGGGGGCCGACCCGCATTGGGGCCGGGTGGACGACATCAGCGGGGAGCCGGTCGACCGGTTCGGCGCCGATTTTCTGGTCATGGCCGACCGCGAGCTCGTGGCGGACCGGATGTTCGGGGCCGTCAACCTGCTCTACGCGCCCGAGGCGTCGCGCTCACGACTCACGGGCACCACGCAACGCCAGTCCACGCTGGGCGTCTCGGCGGCGCTCACCGTGGAAGTGCAGCCGCTGACCTTCGTCGGCGGCGAGGCGCGCTACCTGCGGTCCTATGAGGGGCTGGGATTCGCGACCTCGTCGGGTCACGCGCTGTTCGTCGGCCCGACGTTCTACCGTCGGGTCTCCGCATGCTGCTGGGTATCGGCCGCATGGAGCATGCAGGTGGCGGGCGGCGCCTCCGCGCAAAGCGGTGCGCTCGATCTCGTGAATTTCGAGCGGCATCAGGCGAAGCTGCGGTTCGGCTATAATTTCTGAGTTCGCGTCCGGCATCGACGAAGACGTCGCTCGCCACGTCGCGCCGCCGGGGCGCGCTCACTTTGAAACACACAAAGCCTTATTCCGGCGCGACGGTGATTCGTCCCTTCATGTTGGGATGAAAGCGGCAAAAATAATCGAAGGTCCCGGCCTTTTTCACGACGACGTGCGCCGATTTGCTGGGCAGGATCATCACATCCCAGTCACCGCGCACGGTCGCGGTATGCGCGACGATGTCCTTATTGGTCCACTCGATGGTGTCGCCCACCTTTGCGTTTATTTCCACCGGCGCATAGGCGATCTGGTCGACCGTCACCTGGATCGTTGCCGCCTGCGCCGGGACGGAATTCATCCCCCATACGATGACCAGACATATGAAGAGATTCCGTCCCGGCGACATGCGACGCTCCCGAGTTCAGTGCAGGCTCACCTGAGTGTGGCGGCTTACTTCAGGTCGGCGGCGGTGTGCTCGGCGTGCTGCTCATGCCCCTGAAAGATCTTGAGGCCGGTCTGCAGCAGGCTCTTGAGCTCCGCGTTGCTGGCGGACGGAATGAGCGTGGTCTCGAGCGCGCCGTTCACCGTCTTGTGATACGCGACCTCGTTGGCGACGTAGGCCTTGTCGAATGCCGCGCCATTGAGCTTCGCCAGCTCGGCATTTTTGTCCGCCGCCTGCTTGGTCAGGGACCGGCTGGTGTCGTTGTCCTCGGGCGTGACCTTGAGCTTCTTGACGAGATCGAGGGCCTGTTTGTTCACCGCCTCGTGGTCGCGCACCATGTCCTCGGCGAAAGCACGAACCTCCTTGTTCTTGGATTTCGCGAGGGCCTGCTTGGCCGCCGTGATGTCGAGCTGTCCCGCCGTGTAGGCGATGTGCGCGATCTGGGGATCCGTCGGCTTGGCTCCTTGCGCGAGGGCCGCGCCGCCCAGCATGCAGAATGCGGCAACCACCGCGCTGAATCGAACCAACATGGGAACTCCTTTCGCCGGGCGCGCCATCGGCCCGGACCTTGCTGATGTCTTGACCCCTGTTGGATGAACGGCGAACCGAAAGGTTCCCGGAAATCACGCGGGCCGCGCCCGCCGCCGCATGACGGCGCCGGTCACGCGTTCGCGGCGCCGGCCGGCAAACCGAAATGCCTCCATGGCGCCGGACAGGGAAGCCATTGTAGATTGCCGCCGCGACACCATGAGACCGCCCGGACGATCCTGTCCGTGACATCCCGCTTGCCGCACATGCGTGTTCCGGCCGACCGGGTCCGGGACAAGCACCGAGGAGCAACCCGACCATGCTGAGCGCGGAGCAGAACGACCGCATCACCCGCACCGGGCCGGACGCGCCGGCCGGCGCGCTGTTGCGCCGGTACTGGCAGCCCGCCGCGCTGGTCGACGAATTGTCCGGCAACCGGCCGGTGAAGCCGGTGAAGCTCCTGGGCGAAAATCTGGTGATGTTCCGGGACGAGCGCGGGCGCTACGGCCTGATCGGCCGCTCCTGCCCGCACCGCGGCACCGACCTGGCCTATGGGCGCCTGGAGGATGGCGGCTTGCGCTGCGCTTTTCACGGCTGGCTGTTCGACGTCGCCGGCCGCTGCCTGCAGACGCCGGCCGAGCCCGACGGATCCAACCTGTGCGCCAATATCCGACAGAAGGCCTATCCGGTGGTCGAGCGCAGCGGGATCCTGTTCGCCTATATGGGGTCGGGCGAGCCGCCGGCCCTGCCCCATGTCGATTGCTTCGTGGCGCCTGCCACCCACACCTTTGCGTTCAAGGGCATGATCGACTGCAACTGGCTGCAATCGCTCGAGGTCGGGATCGATCCGGCGCACACATCGTTCCTGCATCGCTTCTTCCACGACGAGGACCCCGCCGAGGGCTACGGCAAGCTGTTTCGCGACACGTCGATCGATTCCGAAATGCCGATGACCAGGATCATGCGCGAGTTCCCGCGCCCGCGCGTCGAGGTCGAGGAGACCGATTACGGCATGCGGGTCGTCACGCTGCGCGAGATCAGCGCGACCAAGACCCATATCCGGGTCACCAACCTGATGTTTCCCAACGCCTTCGTGATCCCGATGAGCCGGGAGATGACCATCACGCAGTGGCACGTGCCGATCGACGACGAACGGCACTACTGGTACGCGATCTTCACCAGCTTCGGCGCGCCGGTGAACAAGGACGAGATGCGCCGCCAGCGCCTCGAGCTCTACGAGCTGCCCGACTACGTTCCGCGCAAGAACAAGACCAACGACTACGGCTTCGATCCGCACGAGCAGGAGCACGCGACATTCACCGGCATGGGCGCCGACATCAACGTGCACGACCAGTGGGCCTGCGAGTCGATGGGCGCCATCCAGGACCGCACGACCGAGCATCTCGGCCAGTCCGACAAGGCGATCACCGTCTACCGGCGCCTGCTGCGGGCGGCGATCGACGAGGCCCACAAGGGGGGCCGGCCCCTGATGGTGCTCGATCCGCAATCCGCCCCCAAAATCACCGGACCGGCGGCGATCGACGGCATCGGCCCGGCCGACGATTGGCAGGGCTACTGGCGACGCACCGACGCGAGCAAGCGCAAGGCCGCGAGCTGGGCCGACGGAAGCTGACGCCCGCGATGCCGCCACGCAAGCAACACGCATCGGCATCGAGCTTCGTCGAGCGCCACGCGCTGTGGAGCGGCGCGCAGGCCGACGCCGCCGTCGCGGCCGACAAGGCGATCAAGCGCCACAGGCTCGAGCTCGTGCGGTTCGCCTTCTGCGATCAGCACGGCATCCTGCGCGGCAAGACGCTGGTTGCGTCCGAGGCGCCGCGGGCCATGCGGAGCGGCGTGACCATGACCAGCACGCTGCTCGCCAAAGACACCTCGCACCGCACGGTGTTCCCGGTGTTCGCGGCCGGCGGCGGGCTGGGGCTGCGTGAGATGCAGGGCGCCGGCAACATCATCATGGTGGCCGATCCGACGACGTTCCGCGTGCTGCCGTGGGCGGAGCGCACCGGCTGGATGCTGTGCGACATCGTTTTTCCGAACGGCAAGCCGGTGCCGTTCTCGACGCGGGCGCTCTATCGCGATGCGCTCGCGCGCCTCGCCCGCGCCGGCTTCGACTACCTGGCCGGGCTCGAGGTCGAGTTCCACCTCTACCGGCTCGAGGATCCGAAGCTCGCGACCGCGGGCCTGACCTGGCAGCCCGAGGCCCCGACGGTGAGCCACACCACCCACGGCTTCCAGTACCTGACCGAGTCGCGCTTCGATCAGGTCGACCCGATCATGGGGGTGTTGCGCAAAGCCGTCATGGGGCTCGGCCTGCCGTTGCGCTCGCTCGAGGTCGAGCTCGGGCCGAGCCAGTACGAATTCACGTTCGCGCCGCAAGCCGGCATGGCGCCCGCCGACACGATGGTGCTGTTTCGCAGCGCCTTGAAGCAGGTGGCGCGCCGCCACGGCCACCTGGTGAGCTTCATGTGCCGGCCGCGCTTCCCGCACGCGTTCGCCAGCGGCTGGCATCTGCATCAGTCGCTGCTGGACGCGAGGTCGAAGCAAAACCTGTTCGTATCGAACGACGACACGGAGCCGCTGTCGCGGCTCGGCCGCGCGTTCCTGGCCGGCCTGCTCGCGCATGCGCGCGCCGCCGCCGCCTTCGCGGCACCGACCCTCAACGGCTACAAGCGCTACCACGGCATCAATTCGATGGCGCCGATCCAGGCGATCTGGGGGCGCGACAATCGCGGCGCCATGGTGCGCCTGATGGGCGGCCCGGGCGATCCGGCGACGCATCTGGAAAACCGCATCGGCGAGCCGCTGGCCAACCCCTATCTCTACATGGCGTCGCAGATCCACGCCGGCCTCGACGGCATCGCGCGCAAGCTCGCGCCCGGGCCATCCGCCGACGCGCCCTACGAGATGTCGGCCGAGCCGCTGCCGAAGTCGCTCGCCGAGGCGCTCGACGCGCTGCGGGCGGACGAATGCTTCCGTGCGGGCTTCGGCGACGCGTTCGTGGATTACTTCCTGACCATCAAGCAGGACGAGATCGCCCGCGCCGGCACGCAGGACGGTGCCGATCCGGCGGAGGTCACCGACTGGGAGCACAAGGAATATTTCGACCTGGCGTGAACCGGAGGCCTAGCGGCGAAACCCATCCCCGCCTTGCACCGGCCGTCGTTCCGCCTATAGTCCGCGCCGGTTTGCGGGCCGGTTCCGGCCCGTTTTTCCCGCCGACACGCGGACTTGAAACATTCGGACTTGCACGATGCCCAAAGGCGACATCAAGAAGGTAGTTTTGGCCTATTCGGGCGGGCTCGACACCTCGATCATCCTGAAATGGCTGCAGACCACCTATGGGTGCGAGGTCGTGACTTTCACGGCCGATCTCGGCCAGGGCGAGGAGCTCGAGCCCGCCCGCAAGAAGGCGCAGCTCCTCGGCATCAAGGACCACAACATCTTCATCGAGGACCTGCGCGAGGAGTTCGTGCGCGACTACGTGTTTCCGATGTTCCGCGCCAACGCGCTCTACGAGGGCCAATACCTGCTCGGCACCTCGATCGCGCGCCCGCTCATCGCCAAGAAGCAGATCGAGATCGCCGAGAAGGTCGGCGCCGACGCGGTGGCGCATGGCGCGACCGGCAAGGGCAACGACCAGGTGCGCTTCGAGCTCGCCTATTACGCTCTCAAGCCCGACGTGAAGGTGATCGCGCCCTGGCGCGAATGGGACCTGGTCTCGCGCACCAAATTGATCGAGTTCGCCGAGAAGCACCAGATCCCGATCGCCAAGGACAAGCGCGGCGACGCGCCGTTCTCGGTCGACGCCAACCTGCTGCACGCCTCCTCGGAGGGAAAAGTGCTGGAGGATCCCGCCAAGGAAGTGCCGGATTACGTCTACAGCCGCACCATCAACCCGGAGGACGCGCCCGACAAGGCGAGCTACATCACGGTCGATTTCGAGCGCGGCGACGCGGTCGCGATCGACGGCAAGACGTTGTCGCCGGCGGCGCTGCTCGGGCGGCTCAACGAGCTCGGCCGCCAAAACGGCATCGGCCGGCTCGATCTGGTCGAGAACCGCTTCGTCGGCATGAAGTCGCGCGGCATGTACGAGACGCCGGGCGGCACGATCCTGCTCGCAGCCCATCGCGGCATCGAGTCGATCACGCTCGACCGCGGCGCCATGCATCTCAAGGACGAGCTGATGCCGAAATATGCCGAGCT
The DNA here is from genome assembly GCA_963791155.1 of uncultured Pseudomonadota bacterium. Taxonomy (GTDB): domain Bacteria; phylum Pseudomonadota; class Alphaproteobacteria; order Rhizobiales; family Xanthobacteraceae; genus JAVDCA01. The sequence continues at coordinate 183,618 of CAWBRI010000007.1, read as the reverse complement.
GGTCTATTACGGCTTCTGGTTCGCCCCCGAGCGCGAGATGCTGCAGGCCGCGATCGACAAGTCGCAGGAGCTGGTCACCGGCCGCGTCAAGCTCAAGCTCTACAAGGGCAATGTCGGCGTGGTCGGACGCGAGAGCAAATATTCGCTGTACGACCAGGACCTCGTCACCTTCGAGGAAGGCGCGGTCGCCTACGACCACCGCGACGCCGAGGGCTTCATCCGCCTCAACGCGCTGCGGCTGCGCACGCTCGGGCAGCGCAAGAGGAAGCTGAAGTTGTGAGGCGACTTGACCCTCCCCTGCAGGGGGAGGGTCGGCGCGCCCAGCGCGCCGGGGTGGGGTGAAGATCAAGCGTCGCGACCCCCTCCCGATCCGCGCCTTCGGCGCGGATCGACCTCCCCCCTGCAGGGGGAGGTGAAGATCAGCGAATATTCACCTTCCTGTTGTCGCCGATATCCGCGAAGGCGAGGCACACGTCGGGCGCGGCCGCGATCTCCTCGTCCTTGGCGCCACGGGTGTCGGTGACGAAATAGATGCATCCCGCGGCGCGGTCCGGGACGGCGTGCATCGGGCGCGACCGCATCTTGCCGCCCGCATGGGTCGTCACCATGCCGATCGCGATGTCGTCCATGATCTCCCAGACGCGGTCGACGTCGCTTCCGTTCATGCGGGCTCCTGACGGGATGTCAAACGGACCGCCGCCCCGGAACAACAGTCCGGGGCGGACTTACGCCGGAATTGCACATCCCGACAACCCGCCAGGAGATGCCCGGTTCCGCCCTTCGCGGCCCCAAAAAACGGACTTTTGCGGGGCCCGCAATCCGGTGCATCATCCGCCCGGCTGCATCACGCCATGCCGCCGGGAGGTCGCCGTGTCGCTCGCGCTCAAAGTCGCCCGCATCATCGATGTGACGCCACGCATCAAGTCGTTGGAGCTGGTCGCCGCCACCGGAGAGGCGCTGCCGGCCTTCACGGCGGGCGCGCACATCGATGTCGAGCTCGGCAACGGCGAGGCGCGGTCCTATTCGCTGCTCAACGATTGCACCGAGACGAGCCGTTACGTCATCGCGGTGCTGCGCGAGACCGACAGCCGCGGCGGCTCGACCTGGGTGCACGATCATCTGCGGGCCGGCGACACCCTCGTGTCCTCCGCGCCCATCAACAATTTTCCGCTCAACGAGGCGGGCGAGCGCCACATCCTGATCGCGGGCGGGATCGGCATCACGCCGCTGATGTCGATGAGCCGGCGCCTGGCGGCGGGCGCCGCCGCGTTCACCCTGCATTATTGCGCGCGAAGCCGCGACGAGGCCGCGTTCATCGACGAGCTCGCGGCCGAGCTGGGCGCGCGCCTCATGACCCATTTCGACGGCGGCGACGTGGCGCGCGGGCTCGACGTCGCGGCGCTGCTCAAGGAGCGGCCGCCCGCCGCGCATGTCTATGTGTGCGGGCCGCCCGGGCTGATCCGCGCGGTGCGCGAGGCGACGCCCCACTGGCCGAAGGGCACGGTGCATTACGAGCTGTTTCGCGGCTCGGAGGCCGACATCGCGCCGCGATCGAGCGACCAGCCGTTCGAGATCGTGCTGCGGCGCGCCGGCAAGACGCTGACCGTGCCGGCCCATAAGAGCATCCTGGAGACGCTCGCCGGCGTCGGCATCAAAGTGAAGACCCTCTGCAAGGAGGGCGTGTGCGGCACCTGCCGCGTCGGCCTGCTCGGCGGGCGCGCCGACCACCGCGACGAGGTCTTGACCGACGAGGAGCGCGAGCGAAACATCCAGGTCTGCGTGTCGCGCGCCCTGCCCGGCGAGACGCTGGTGCTCGATCTTTGAACGCAACCACGACCGCAGGGAGGACACGATGAATGCCCCGGCCATGAGCGAAGCCAAGCCCGCGACCTCGCACGTCAAGCCGAACATGCTGATCTCCGGCACGTTCGTCACCCGCGACCTCGCCCGCGCCCGCCGCATGTGCGAGGGCCTGCTCGGGCTCGAATGCGTCGAGCCGGAGAAAGGCGTCCTGCTGATCCGCGAGCGCGGCCACCATGCGGGCGAGAAGCTCGCCGGCCAGCCCTATTGGGTGCTGGAGGCGCGCGAGGTGAAGGACGTCGCGGTGCCGCAGGAGATGCTCAATCACTGGGGCGTGTTCGTCTCGAGCCAGGCCGCGGTCGACGAGGCTTACGAGAAGATCAACGCGCAGCAGAAGGAGTTCGGTCTCGGCCGCGTGCAGAAGCCGCGCTTCCGCCACGGGTCCTATGCGTTCTATTTCGTCGACGGCGACAGCAACTGGTGGGAGATCGAGTACCGCACCCCGGAGCTGGTCTACACCGCGATCAGGGCGAAGGGCGATCAGTGCTGATTCAATGCGCCACGCAGTCATTCCGGGCGCGGCCACGCTACGCGACCCGGAATGACCAGAAAAACGATGCGGAAGCGACTCGAAGGAACCTCACCATGACCCGACCCTCATTGGTCAATCCCGAGCTGCTGTCGCACGGCACGCTCGAATGCAACGACATCCCGGCCACCCGGCGCTTCCTCACCGAGTTCCTCGGCATCGACGTGGTGCGGCCGCTGCCCGAGGCGCAATATCTGTGGAAGGGCGGCCCGTGGTCGGTCGTGTGCGTGTGCGTCGAGGGCGAGCAAAAGGAGCAGGGGCCGCAGAACCGCTTCAAGCTCGCGGTCGCGACGCGCCGCCGAGGTCGACGCCGCCCACGCGGCCGCCGAAGCGCACAAGGACGCCTACGGCATCCGCAAGATCGACAAGGTGGAAGAACGCAACGGCATCCGCTCGTTCCGGCTGCAGGACATGAACAAGGTGTGGTGGGAGATCGCCAACCTGTCGCAGAAGTACTACGACGACGCGTTCGCGCGAGGGGACGTGACGAAGCAATGAGCTTTTGTGCCCCGGACGCGGTGCAGCACGAAGTGATGCACCGTAGATCCGGGGCCTAGCTCCGTCGCGGTCCCGGGTCTGCAGCGCACCGTTCCGCTTCGCTCCACGCTGCGCTGCGCCCGGGACACAGACCGCATTCGATAACGCGCTCGGCAAAGCACCGATGCCGTCAGGGAGGAACCCATGGTCCGCAATTCATTGGCGCGCGCCTGCGTCGCGCTCGCCGCGCTGCTGTTGGCGCTCGCCGGTCCGGCGCACGCCGCCGATCCGATCAGGGTCGGCTTCAGCATGGCGCTCACCGGCGGGGTCGCGCCCAACGGCAAGCAGATCCTGGCGGCGTTCGAGATCTGGCGCGACGACGTCAACGCTCAAGGGCGGGCTCCTGGGCCGGCCGGTCGAGCTCGTCTACTACGACGACCAGAGCAATCCGGCGAACGTGCCGGCGCTCTACACCAAGCTGATCACCGTCGACAAGGTCGATCTCCTGGTCGGGCCCTACGCGACCAACATGGTGGCGCCCGCGATGCCGGTGATCATGCAGCACAACAAGATGACGATCAGCATTCTCGGGCTCGGCGTGAACCAGCAGTTCGGCAATTACCCGCGCTACTTCTCCACCGTTCCGCTCGGCCCCGACGGCCCGCCCGCATTCTCGCAAGGGCTTCTTCGAGCTCGCCATGGCGCAGAACCCGAAACCGCGGACGGTCGCCATCGTGGCGGCCGACGCCGAGTTCGCCAAGACCGCGATCGGACGGGGCGCGCGTCAACGCCAAGGCAATCCGGCCTCACCATCGTGTATGACGCGAAATACCCGCCTTCCACCACCGACTTCACGCCGGTCATGCGGGCCGTGCAGGCCGCGAACCCGGACATCGTGTTCGCGGCCGCCTACCCGCCCGACACGGTCGGCATCGTGCGCGCCGCAAACGAGATCGGGCTCGCGCCCAAGATATTCGGCGGAACGCTGATCGGGCTCACCGCGACGCCGATCAAGATGCAGCTCGGGCCGCTGGTCAACGGCATCATCATCAACGAGAGCTTCTTGCCGACGCTCGAACTTCCCCGGCACCGCCGAGCTGATGCAGAAGTATCAGGCCAAGGCGCCGGGCCTCGGCATCGATCCGCTCGGCTACGGGTTCGCGCCGTTCGCCTACGCGGCCGGACAGTTGCTCGCCAAAGCCGTCGAGGAGACCAAGCAGCCTCGACCACGACAAGCTCGCCGCCTATCTCCACAACCACACGGTGGACACCGTGGTCGGGCCCGCTCGCGTTCGGCGCCGACGGCGAATGGACGCAGTCGCGGATCGTGTTCACCCAGTTCCAGAACGTGACCGGCAACGATCTCGGCCAGTTCAAGGATCCCGCCAAGGAAGTCATCCTGTGGCCGGCCAAGTTCAAGAACGGTACGATGATCTATCCGTACGCCGACGCGAAGAAAAAATAGGCGTTACGGCGCGGTGCGTCTCAACTCTTGCGTCCTCTCCCCCGCTCGCGGGGGAGAGACAGAGAGGGGGAAGCCGCAAGCGCGGCGCGTGTTGCGCCCCCTCCCCCGCCCTCCAACCGAAGTCGGATTTATCCGACTTCGGTCGATTAAAAATGCCGAAATCGGGCAAGCCCGATTTCGGATGCAAGCGGGGAGGGAGAAAGCAATCCTACCCCTGCCGCTCGACCATCATCTTCTTGATCTCGGCGATCGCCTTGGCCGGGATTGAGGCCCTTCGGGCAGGCCTTGGCGCAGTTCATGATCGTGTGGCAGCGATAGAGCCGGAACGGATCCTCGAGATCGTCGAGCCGCTCGCCGGTCGCCTCGTCGCGCGAGTCGATCGAGCCAGCGATAGGCCTGCAGCAGCGCGGCCGGGCCGAGATAGCGCTCGCGAGTTCCACCAGTAGCTCGGGCACGAGGTCGAGCAGCAGGCGCACAGGATGCACTCGTAGAGCCCGTCGAGCTTCTCGCGGTCCTCGTGGCTCTGCTTCCATTCCTTCTCGGGCGTCGGCGTCGTCGGTCTGCAGCCACGGCTCGATCGAGGCGTGCTGGGCGTAGAAGTTGGTGAGGTCGGGCACCAGATCCTTGACCACCGGCATGTGCGGCAGCGGATAGATCTTCACCGTGCCGCTTGATGTCGTCCATGCGCCTTGGTGCAGGCGAGCGTGTTGGTGCCGTCGATGTTCATCGCGCAGGAGCCGCAGATGCCCTCGCGGCAGGAGCGGCGGAAGGTCAGCGTCGGATCGATCTTGTTCTTGATCCAGATCAGCGCGTCGAGCACCATCGGGCCGCAGTCGTCGAGATCGACCGTAATAGGTGTCGATGCGCGGATTCGCGCCGTCGTCCGGATTCCAGCGATAGATGCGGTACTCGCGCGTGCTTCGGCTTCGCGCCCTGCCGGCGTCGGCCAGGTCTTGCCGTCGTGCTGATCGCGTGGAGTTCTTCGGGCAGCGTGAATTCGACCATTGCGGTTCCTCCTAAGTACACCCGCGCCTTCGGCTCGATGTACTGCACGTCGTTGGTCATCGTGTAGGTGTGCACCGGCCGGTAGTCGATCGTGACCTTGCGGGTCGCGACGTCGAGCCAGGCGAGCGTGTGCTTCATCCAGTTCTTGTCGTCGCGGTCCGGAAAGTCCTCGCGCGCATGCGCGCCGCGGCTTTCCTTGCGGTTGAGCGCGGAGTCCATCGTCACGACCGCCTGGGCGATCAGATTGTCGAACTCGAGCGTCTCGATCAGGTCGGTGTTCCAGATCAGCGAGCGGTCGGACACGCTGACGTCGGACGGCGCCGGCCATCACGTCGTGGATGAGCTTCGAGCCTTCGGTCAGCACCTCGCCGGTGCGGAACACCGCGCAGTTGTTCTGCATCACGTCCTGCATCCGGTCGCGCAGTTCGGCGGTCGGCGTGCCGCCCGTGGCGTTGCGGAGCGCTGTCGAGGCGCGCCAGCGGCTGCTCGGCGGAATCCTTCGGCAGCTCGGGCTGCTTCTCGCCCGGCTTGACCAGCTCGGCGCAGCGCAGGCCGGCGGCGCGGCCGAACACCACGAGGTCGATCAGCGAGTTGGAGCCGAGCCGGTTGGCGCCGTGCACCGACACGCAGGCGGCCTCGCCGAGCGCCATCAGGCCGGGCACGACGTGGTCGTCGTTGCCGTTCTTCTTGGTCAGCACCTCGCCGTGATAGTTGGTCGGGATGCCGCCCATGTTGTAGTGCACGGTCGGCAGCACCGGGATCGGCTCGCGGGTGACGTCGACGCCGGCGAAGATGCGCGCCGATTTCGGAGATGCCGGGCAGCCGCTCGTGCAGGATCTTCGGATCGAGATGGTCGAGGTGGAGGTAGATGTGGTCCTTCTTCGGGCCGACGCCGCGGCCCTCGCGGATCTCGATCGTCATCGAGCGCGAGACGACGTCGCGCGAGGCGAGATCCTTGGCGGACGGCGCGTAGCGCTCCATGAAGCGCTCGCCCTCGGAATTGGTCAGATAGCCGCCCTCGCCGCGCGCGCCCTCGGTGATCAGGCAGCCGGCGCCGTAGATGCCGGTCGGGTGGAACTGGACGAACTCCATGTCCTGCAGCGGCAGGCCGGCGCGCAGCACCATGGCGTTGCCGTCGCCGGTGCAGGTATGCGCCGACGTGCAGGAGAAATAGGCGCGGCCGTAGCCGCCGGTCGCCAGGATCGTCATCTGGGCGCGGAAGCGGTGGATCGTGCCGTCGTCGAGCTTGAGCGCGACCACGCCGCGGCAGCGGCCTTCGTCGTCCATGATCAGGTCGATGGCGAAATACTCGACGAAGAACTCGGCCGAATGCTTGAGCGCCGCGCCGTAGAGCGTGTGCAGCATGGCGTGGCCGGTGCGGTCGGCGGCCGCGCAGGTGCGCTGCGCGGTGCCCTTGCCGTAATGGGTGGTCATGCCGCCGAACGGGCGCTGGTAGATCTTGCCCTCCTCGGTGCGCGAGAACGGCACGCCCCAGTGCTCGAGCTCGTAGACCGCGGCCGGCGCCTTGCGGCACAGATACTCGATCGCGTCCTGGTCGCCGAGCCAGTCCGAGCCCTTGACGGTGTCGTACATGTGCCAGCGCCAGTCGTCCTCGCCCATGTTGCCGAGCGCCGCGGAGATGCCGCCCTGCGCCGCGACCGTGTGCGAGCGGGTCGGGAACACCTTGGTGATGCAGGCGGTGTGCAGGCCCGCCTCGCTGCAGCCGACCACCGCGCGCAGGCCGGAGCCGCCGGCGCCGACCACGACGACGTCGTAGGTATGGTCCTCGATCGGATAGGCGCGCCCGTTTGTCGAGGGGGTACCACCGTTTCCGGAACCGTTCGCAGCCATTGCGTCACACTCCGAACGAGAGCTTGAGGATCGCGTAGGCGCAGGCGAGCCCGACCGCGACCGCGAAGAAGATATTGAGCATCAGCAGGTGAGCTTCTGTTTTTCGTCGTACACATAGTCCTCGATGACGATCTGCAAGCCGATCTTCATGTGGACGACGGTCGCCAGGATGAACAGCAGCAACGGCACCGCGACCACCGGCGAGGCGAGGATCTGCTTGACCGCGGGGTAGCTGCGGCCGGTGAGCGAGATCACGAGCACCACGCCGGCGATGGTGAGCGGCACGCTGGCGATCGCGCTCAGGCGCTGCAGCCAGAAGTCACGGGTGCCGGACCTTGCCGAGCCCAATCCGCGGACGCGGCCGAGCGGAGTGCGCATGCTCATGTCAGAAATCCTTCATCGCATTCCGGACATCGCCAGGATGACCCACAGCAGCACCGTCACGACGACCGAGCCGATCAGGTTGGCCCGGATCAGCCATTCGCGCTCTTCCGCGCCCAAGCCGTAGCCCAGGTCCCAGACGAAATAGCGAATGCCGCCGATCAGATGGTGGATCAGCGCCCAGGTAAAGCCGAACAGGATCAGCCGTCCGATCCAGCTGTTCGCGAAGGCGTGGAACGTGTCGTAGGAGTTTGCGCCGGCCGCGGCCGCGAGCAGCCACCAGGCCAGCACGAGCATGCCCGCGCAGAGCGCCAGACCGGTGATGCGATGAACGCCGGACATCACCATCGACAATGTCATGCGGTAGATCTGGAGATGCGGCGACAAGGGTCGCTGGCTGGGGGCCTTGGTCTGGGCCATCTGTCTTTCTCCAACGGCGCCCGGCGCGGCGAAGCCAGCCGGCGTATCCGTTCCTAACGAAAGTCCCTCCGCACGGCAATGCGCACAAACCTGAGGGCATCACCCGGCGCCGGGTGATGTGCCGCAGCCCGGGCTTTCGTGGGTGCGGGCCGACGAGCCACGCTACTTCGTCAGGGACGAAATATGTTGTGAAAAAACCTGGCACACAATAGGGAAAACGCGTAGTCTTCCTTCGTCAAATACGAAGGTAGCCGCCCTGCGCTTCGACCTCGCCGACCTCAGCCTGTTTCGCCATGTCGTGGAGGCCGGCAGCATTACGCATGGGGCGGAACGCGCCCACCTGGCGCTCGCCTCCGCCAGCACCCGCATCCGCAACATGGAGGATGCGCTCGGCGCGCCTTTGCTGGTGCGCCGGCGCCAGGGCGTCTCGCCGACGCCGGCCGGCCGCACGCTGTTGCAGCACGCGCGCGCGATCCTGCGCCAGGCCGAGCGCCTGCGCGAGGACCTCGGCGCCTATGCGGGCGGGCTCGCGGGCCAGGTCAAGGTGTTGTCCAACACCAACGCGATCACCGAGTTCCTGCCCGAGACGCTGAGCTCGTTCCTGGCGGCCCATCCGCACGTCAGCGTCGACCTCGAGGAGCGGCTGTCCGACGAGATCGTCGGCCTGATCGCCGAGGGCGTCGGCGATATCGGCATCGTGGCCGGAACCGTCGACGCCGGCGGGCTCACCACCTATCCGTTCCGCAGCGACCGCTTCGTGCTGGTGGTGGCGCGCCACCATGCGCTCGCGCGGCGCCAGAAAATCGGCTTCACGGAGGTACTCGATCACGACTTCGTCGGCCTCGACCGGGCGAGCGCGTTGCAGCGCTTCCTCGCCGACAAGGCCGCGCGCATCGGCCGGCCGCTCCGCCTGCGGGTTCAGTTGCGCAGCTTCGATGCGGTCTGCCGCCTGGTGGAGAGCAATGTCGGGGTCGGCATCGTGCCGGAGACGACCGCGCGCTGGGCGGCCAGGGCCATGGCGATCAAGACCGTCGCCCTCACCGACGCCTGGGCGCTGCGCGACCTCACCATCTGCGTGCGCGATTTCGAGGCGCTGCCACCCTATGCGCGCCAGCTCGTCGAGCACATGCGGGCGGGCGCCGGGTAGGCCCGGGCCATCCCGGCCGCCGAGGCTCACACCGTCGGAAAGCTCGTCTCCGGCACGCGCCGCACCGATGTGACGCCCGGCGCGGCCTGCCCGAGATAGGCGAGCCGTTTCATCTCGCGCCGTCCGCGCGTCACCGTGTCGAGAATCAATCCCGACGCGATCGCGAGAAAACCCAGGATCATCAACCCGGTCGACAAGACCGCGGTCGGCAGGCGCGGAACCAGGCCCTGGTCCAGATAGGTCAGGACGATCGGAACCGCGAGGCCGACCGAGATCGACGCCAACGCGGCCCCCAGCACGGAGAAGAACCGCAATGGCCGCTCCGAACGGTAGAGCTTGAAGATCGTCCCCAGAATGCGAAAGCCGTCGCGCCATGTGCTGAGCTTGGAGACCGACCCCTGCGGGCGCGAATAGTACGGCGTCGCGATTTCCGATACCGGCATTTCGAGATCGAGCGCGTGGACCGTGAGCTCGCTTTCGATGTCGAACCCCCCGGACAGCGCAGGAAACGATTTCACGTAGCGTCGGGAGAAGAACTTGATATCCGGACAGAATGTCGGTGAAACGCAGGCCGAAGATCGCGCCGACGAAGCCGGTCAGCACCCGGTTTCCGAACTGGTGCCCGTGCCGGTACGCCGCCTCGTCCTCATGGACGCGCGTGCCGACCACCATGTCGCACTGCTCGTCCAGCAACCGCGCAAGCATGGCACGCGCGCTAGGGGCGTCATAGGTCGCATCGCCGTCGACCAGGACGTAGATATCGGCCTCCACGTCGGCAAACATCCGGCGCACCACATGGCCCTTGCCCTGGTGCGATTCCCGGCGGACATGCGCGCCGGCAGCTCGCGCCGATTCGACGGTGCGATCCGTCGAATTGTTGTCGTAGACGTAGATGACCGCCTCCGGCAGCGACTGGCGAAACGCCGCGACGACGCGCGCGACCGTCAGTTCCTCGTTGTAGCAGGGAATAAGCACCGCGATGCGCTGGCCGTGAAAGATCCGGACCGACATCGTCGCTTCAGGCTGCCGCATCACACCCATGGGTCGCTCCACCAAGTCCGGTCTGTCGATCGATCGTGCGTTGCGCTATCGCGTCGGAAACTCGACCCGATCGCGCCGCGTGGCCAGGGACAATGTGTCGTCCGACGCCAAACCGAAGGCGATCGCGCGCCCGGTATCGCGCATGACGAGCGGACGAAACGGCTCTCCCGGCGGAACGCAGGCGCGGCGAATTCCCCAGCATTGCTCGCCGCTCTGCGGCCGCACCAGCGCCACGCCGTCGAGGCGAGTTTCGACCCACTGCGTCGGCTCGCTGCGCGGGAGATGGGTCCCGCTGATCATGCCCTTGGCCGGACTGGGCTGGTGGGCGACCAGCGTCGGCGGCAGCAGCCAGCGCTTGGCCAGCGTGGTCGGCCGACCCGCAAACCCCGATTCACGCAGATCGCGATCGCCGAGGCGATCGATCGATGAAAATGCCAGGGCGAACGCCACCACGCAGAGCGCCCCGATCGGCATGGCGTTGCGCCCGCAGGCCCGCACCAGGTCGTTCGAAGGCGCTCGAAGAGCGTACCGGCGACCCGCCAGCTCGACGGCCGCGATCATCGCCAGTCCGGCCAGCAACCCGACCCACCCCACCGCAAACCGGTAGGCCGGGACCGAGACGCAAAATACCAGGCCGACGACCGCAACCAGAAAAGTAACGGCGCGCGCGCGGCTGAACGAGGAACGCAACGCAAGGCCGGCGAAAACAATCACCGCCGCGAGCAGCGCCCACGACCACGGACTGGCGCTGGACCCGATCAGCCGCAGGCGCTGCGACAGCGGCAGCACCGGCAAGGTGCCGTTCGCGTAGGACGCGATATCGATGGCGTTGAACTCGCTGATGCTTCCGATCAGCGGCCAATGGGAAATGAACTGCGTCACCGCGGTCGCGATCTCCTTCGGAATCGCCCAGGAGACCGGGAGGCATGTGGCCGCGGCCGGGAACATCAGGCAGCCGGCGGTCACCACGTTGGCGGCCATCACGGCGCCCAGCGTCAGGGCCGCGAACAGACCGGCCGCGAACAGGCTGCGAAGCGCCAGCTGCCGCGTCCACAGCACATAAAGGGCTGCGCCGATCACCAGCGGGGCGGCGCTCAGCTTGATGCCGGCCGCACCGGCGGCGACCATCATGGCGATGGGGCCGAGCGTGCGATCGCGGTCGACCAGCAGGACCCAGCCGAACAGGATCGCCAAGATCCAGATCGGAACGTCCGGGCTGCTCGAGATCATCGCCGAGAGCAGCCACGCGCTGAAGGCGCCCGATAGCGGCGCGGCGACAAGAAACCAGTCCGCGGGACGACCCGCCGCCGAGGCGATCCGGCCGGCCGCGTGGACGACATGAAATGCCAGCAGCGTGCACGCGATGGTGCTTCCGACCGCCGCCAGGCGAACGTCGTGGCTCATGTCCTGGATGGGTGCGACGAGCGCGAGCCAGATCGAGTTATAGCCGAACCGATGATGCAGCAGCCCCAGCCCGGTCACGAGCCCGTGGTCTTGCAGCCAGATCACCTGCGGCAACTGATAAAACCCGGTATCGAAATGGGCCACGTCCCGGCTGGTGATGATGGCGATGCCGATGCTCGAGATCGCCAATGCGATCGGCGCCGACCAGCCGTTTCCATCGAACGAAAGGGCCCGAAAAGCATCCGCCAGATTCCGCCTCTCGGCGAGAACGGCGAGCATCATGATCGGCACGAGTCCGACGAGCAGAAATCGATTGAGAGGAAGGAATTGCGCCAACGCCATCAAGCAGCCCGCGGTCGCCAGCAGGCCGATCCAGGCCGCGATGAAGAATTGGTCGCCCGCTTCCTTCGCGGTCGGCAACCGCGTCCAACCGAGGAGCACGCGACCGAACGCGAAGCTTCCCACGATGACGATCAAAGCGATCGATGCGAGCACAATCATGCGAGCGCCTCCTCTCGGCGGAGACGCAGGCTACGGGATGATCGGCCGCAGCAAAACGCGAAACGGGATTTAACCTAAATGCGGCAAACGCGTCGGCGCGCTGGTTAACCGCGCCGGCGAAGCAGCGACGTTTAGGTTACTTCGATGTGGCGATTGCCTTTCACCGATCAGGTGGTAGGAATCCGCCCGGCTCGGTGGCGGAACGGGAACGCAGAGGCTGTGCAAGGCCTCTTAGCTTGGTTCGAATCCAAGTCGGGCCTCCAATCACGGACGCGAGCGTTTCATCCCCGCAGGGGATGAAACGCCGCCCGCGGCGCCCTCCGCGTCGATCGCGGCGCATCACGACCCCCGTCAACTCCAGGCAACGCAAGTCGGCGAACGGCGGCGCCACGTCGCGGCCGCCAACAATCGCGTGAAACGCGTCGGCACATCCGTCGAAGGTCAGCACGTACTTCGCGCAGTCAGGTCAGGGCGCGCAGGCTGCGGCGGAGGAGATCCGGATCGCGGTGCGCGAGGCGGCCTTCGACGTCCGCATGGGCGCGCTCCCAAATCGGCGTCGCGCGCGCCAGCAAGTTCCGTCCCGACGGCGTCAGCGTCATCAGCCGGGCGCGCTTGTCCGCCGGGTCGACCGCCAGCGCCACAAGGCGGCGGCGGGTCAGCGGCTTGAGAGCGGCCGTGAGCGTGGTGCGATCCATGGCGAGGAGCGACGCCACCGATCCCATGCTCGGCGGCACCGGCCGATTGAGCGACATCAGGAGCGAGAATTGTCCGTTGGTCAGATCGAGCGGACGAAGCGCCTCGTCGAAATAGCGCGCGAGCGAACGCGCCGCCCGTTGCATATGCAGGCACAGGCAATTGTCGCGAACCCGCAACGTCGTTTCGTAGGATACGTTCGCGACCTTTGACATTGGGGTAATAATATTGATATCAACGTATCGTGTCAATCCGAGCCTGCATGGAGGAACGGCAGGCGCGGCGTTGATTTTCCGACGCTCGCCTGTCAGGCGAGCGACGACCGCCCGATCAACCCCGACGGAGAACCCCCGATGTCCAGCCTGCACGGTACTTTCATCTGGTACGACTTGATGACCACCGACCCCAAGGCCGCCGAGACCTTCTATCGCGGCGTGCTCGGATGGCGCGCGCAGGATTCCGGCGTGCCCGACCGCTCCTACACGATCCTGTCGGTCGGCGAGACGAATATCGGCGGCGTGATGGCGTTGCCGCAGGACGCCTGCGCGGCCGGCGCGCGGCCGGGCTGGACCGGCTATGTGGCGGTGGACGACGTCGATGCCTGCGCGGCGCGGGTGCGGCAGGCGGGCGGCGCGGTCCACCACGGGCCCGAGGACATTCCCGGTGTGGCGCGGTTCGCCGTGGTGGCCGATCCGCACGGCGCGATCTTCAAGCTGATCAAGGGTTTCAGCGACGCCAAGCCTCAGGTCCCGGCGCCCGGCACGCCGGGTCATGCGGGCTGGCGCGAGCTGCACGCCGGCGATTGGCAAAGCGCCTTCGCGTTCTATTCCGGGCTCTTCGGCTGGACCAAGGCCGAAGCCATGGATATGGGCCCGATGGGCACCTACCAGCTGTTCGCGATCGGCGGCGTGACGTCGGGCGGCATGATGACCAAGACCAAGGAGATGCCGGCGCCGGTCTGGCTCTACTATTTCAACGTCGACGACATCGAGGCCGCCAGCGCGCGCGTCAAGGACGGCGGAGGCCGCATCCTCCACGGTCCGCTCGAGGTCCCGGGCGGGAGCTGGATCGTTCAATGCGGCGACCCGCAGGGCGCGATGTTCGCTCTCGTGGGACCGCGTCGATGATCACGGTCGGCGGCGTTCGAGCAACGCCGAGGCGGCGCGCCGACCGGCGGGGGCCGCGCCTTCTCACCGCGGCGCCAGCGCCCAGTAGTCGAGATCGAGAATGACCGCCGAGTCGTAGTCCTTGGCCGCGCGGTCTGGGAAATCGGCGCACGGACGGTCCCGCGTGGCGAGCGTGCGCAGCCGCAGCGCGCCGACATCCGCGCGGCCCGGCAGCTCCGCGCGCGCCAGCACCTGCGACCAGGCGAACACGGTCGAGCCGGCGAACAGCGGCGCCACGTGGCGGCCGCCATTGATCGCGGCGACCTGGAACACGTTGGCAAGCCCGTTGAACGACAGCGCGCGCGCGAGCGAGATCACGTGCCCGCCATAGATCAGCCGCTTGCCGAAGCGGCCCTGCGCCTCGCTGAACAGGTTGAAGTGCACGCGCGCCGTGTTCTGATAGAGCCGGGTCGCCAGCTGATGCTCGGCCTCCTCGACCGTCATGCCGTCGATATGATCGATGCGCTCGCCCGGCTTGTAGTCGTGCAGGCGGTGCGGCGCGCCCGCGAGCGCATAATCGTAGGCCCCCATGTTGAGGATCGGACAGGCGCCGCCCAACGTCGCCGCCTCGACCGCGTCGGGCAGCTGCGGCACCTGCTCGGCCGGTGCGGGCGCCGCCTCGTCGCGCTTGCGCACCATCACCCAGCGCACGTATTCGAGCACGTCCTGGCGGTGCTGGTTGCGCCCGCGCGAGCGCACATAGACGACGCCGGTCTTGCGGTTCGAGTTTTCCTTGAGGCCGATCACCTCCGAGCTCGCCGTCAGCGTGTCGCCCGGGTAGACCGGCTTGAGAAAACGGCAGTCCGCATAGCCCAGATTGGCCACCGCGTTGAGCGAGACGTCGGGGACGGTCTTTCCGAACACGACGTGGAACACCAGGAGATCGTCGACCGGCGCGCGCGGATAGCCGATCGCGCGCGCGAATTCGTCCGACGACTGCACGGCGAAACGCGGCCCGTAAAGCGCGGTATAGAGCGCGACGTCGCCGGCCGTGATCGTGCGCGGCGTCGCGTGCTGGATCACCTGGCCGATTCGGAAATCCTCGAAGAAGTTGCCGGGCGTCGTCTTGCTCATGCGTGCGCTCAACCGATTCAAGGGGGGCCCGACGCCGCACGCTAGCATGAACCGTGACGCCCAGGAGGAGGGAAAGCATTGGAGGGTCCTCTCCCCCGCCGCAAGTCGGGCCTGCCCGACTTGCGCATTAATAGAGCGAAACTCGGGCAGCCCGAGTTTCGTCGGGGGAGAGACAGAGAGGGGGCGCCGCAAGGACGGAGCAAGCGGCGCCCCCTCCCCGCTCTCCAACCGAAGTCGGATTTATCCGACTTCGGTCGATTAAAAATGCCGAAATCGGGCAAGCCCGATTTCGGGTGCAAGCGGGGGAGGGAGCCTGCGACGCAGCGGCTGGCTGCCTTCACACTCGCGTGTCCCCGCGGCGCACCGGCGTGACGGGATTGTGAGACGACAGCGCGGCGCCTATTTGCTAGTCAGGCCGGTCCGAAACCGGCCAACCCTAGCGAGAAGATCATGAGTGCCGAGGCCGCACCGATGAGCCGGACGAACGAAGCGATCCATCCGCTCTGGGTGCGCATCACCCATTGGATCAACGCGCTTGCGATGTTCCTGATGATCGGCTCGGGCTGGCAGATCTACGACGCCTCGCCGCTGCCGCTGTTCCGGTTCGAGTTCCCGACCAGCATCGCGCTCGGCGGCGACCTGCCGACCGGGCTCGCCTGGCACTTCGCCGCGATGTGGCTCGTCACCGCGAACGGCATCGTCTATGTGGGGCTCGGCCTCGCCTCCGGCCGCTTTCGCGCCAAGCTGTTTCCGATCCGTCCGCGCGAGGTTCTCGCCGATGCGGCGGCCGCGCTGCGCCGCAATCTCTCCTATGACGACCTCACGGTCTACAACGCGGTGCAGAAGCTGCTCTATCTCGGCGTGATCGCCGCCGGGGTGGTGATCGTGCTGTCCGGTCTCTCGATCTGGAAGCCGGTGCAGCTTCAATGGCTCACCGCCCTGTTCGGCGGCTACGACGCGGCCCGCTATGTCCATTTCTTCGCCATGAGCGCGATCGTGCTGTTCCTGGTCGTCCATGTGGCGGTCGCGTTGCTGGTTCCGAAAAGCCTGCGCGCCATGATCATCGGCCGCTAGATTCCCCAATTGGTCGGAGTACCGATGTCCCGCATCCGCAAACCCATCCCCGGCGTCGATCCGCAGACTCCTGATCAAGGACGCCGCCAAGCTGCTGCCCGATCCCTCGCGCCGCCTCTTCCTGCGCGGCGCCGCCGGGCTCGGCGCCATCACGATGCTCACCGGCTGCGACATCATCGACAGCAACGCGGCGGAAGGCGCGCTGATGAAAATATCGCGCTTCAATGACCGCGTGCAGGCGCTGCTGTTCAATCCGAACACGCTGGCGCCGACCTACACGGAGCGCGACATCACCAAGCCGTTCCCGTTCAATGCGTATTACGACCAGGACGAGGCGCCCGAGGTCGACGGCGAGACCTACCGGCTCGAGGTCGGCGGCCTGGTCGACGAGAAGAAGCCATGGACCCTGGACGAGCTCCATGCCCTGCCGCAGGAAAAGCAGATCACCCGCCACGTCTGCGTCGAGGGCTGGAGCGCGATCGGCTCGTGGACGGGCGCGCGGCTGTCGGACTTCCTCAAGCGGGTCGGCGCCGACACGCGCGCGAAATACGTCTGGTTCCAGTGCGCCGAGGGCTATGCCAACACCATCGACATGCCGACCGCGCTGCATCCGCAGACCCAGATGACGTTCCGGTTCGCGGACGAGATCCTGCCGCGCAGCTACGGCTTCCCGATGAAGATCCGCATTCCGACCAAGCTCGGATTCAAGAACCCCAAGCACGTGATCGCGATGCACGTCACCAACAAGGACCTCGGGGGATACTGGGAAGATCGCGGCTACAACTGGTTCAGCGGGCTGTGACCGGGCAGCATCGCATCGCGGCCTGAACAACGACCTCGGCGGTAACCGCATGGGGCGTGCCCACGCCCGACGGCAGCACATATCGCTCCGGCGGATTTCGGCGCCTGCCGGGCATCTATCGGGCGCCTATCGGCAGGTTTCCACAACCAGAACATCACACCTGCGCAATCCACTCTGTCTATCGCTCTCATGACGGGGTATCATGTGGTTGCAAGAACATCGGCGGTTCGGGCCGAACGGATGCAGGAGAGCCACATGTTGGGCAATTTGGTCAACCGCGTGCGCGATCACGGTCACGACGCATCCGCCGCACGCGCCGCCGCCCCCCCGCGCCCGACGCTGGACCGGTCGACACCGAAGTCCGAGACCGCCGCACGGCTTGAGGCCGCCATGCGCGTCGAGCCCACCATCAAGCCGGAAACGATCTCCTCGGTCGGCTCCGGCATGTCGATGACCGGTAACATCGTGTGCGATGGCCCGATGCAGATCCACGGCCGCGTCGAGGGCGAGCTGCGCGCGACCGATATCCTGATCGGCGACAGCGCCCATGTGGAGGGCAACATCGTGGCGCAGGAGCTCACCATCCGGGGCCACGTCAAGGGCACGATTCGCGCGGTTCGCGTCAAGCTGCAGGGCAACGGCACGGTCGAGGGCGATATCTTCCACCGCTCGCTGTCGATCGAGGAGAACGCACTGTTCGAAGGCTCGTCGCACCGGGTGGAAAATCCGCTCGAGGCCACGGTGGCCGTACCGGCGCCGCTCGTATCGGCATCCTCCTCATCGTCGTCGAACGCATCGGCGTCATCGGGCACACAGCCGTCGCGGCCGCCGCTCAAGGGCATGCTCAAGCAGAACCTGGAAGCGCTCGGCCAAATGGCCGCCCAACTCGCTCGGCAGCTAAGCGGGCGTGTTAGATCAATAGCGGCATGACGATCCCGCTTGGCTCAAATTCCATGGCGGCGCCTGCGCTCGGCACATAGCGAAGCGCCGACAAATCCGACATCCCTGATGCCGCGATTAAGCTCCGGGAAATAAACAAGAATCGTCAGTAAGAACAAGCATCCCGCGGTAATGTTGAGCGTCGTGCTCAGGTTCGCACACGCAGTATGGAGCAGTTGCCCGATTTGACTGACCGCCGGGAAATAATATGGCGCGCAGCCTGCGGTCAGCGTCGAGGCGAGCGCCACGCCTGCGAAAAGCAAAAGCGCGGCGTTTGCCGTCGCAAACCCGATTACGACAATCGCTAGCCCTCTTTTGACGGACAGCAAGAGGTCGATCAATTTAATGGCCATAGTGCAGGCAGCGAGAAATGCCGCCAGTGGCACCCATGCGTCTTGATTGAATATCGAAGCAGCGGTTCTGCCGCCCCAAAGAAGAGACCCAAGGCCGCCGACCAGGATAAGGCCGTTTATCTTGACGAATTCTGGAAACTTGCAGCGAAGAACGAAGGCATTTGCCTTTTCGAAAAGGTCGAGCAGCGCACAAGAAATCACGCCGGCGGCAAATCCGCCAAAGTGAGCGCCCCAGTCGATACGTGAAGCCGTCAAGGCCAATACAACATTCAGTCCTATATTGGTGACAAAAAAATTTGCCGTTAGATCTACTTTCGTGAGAATCCAAAGACTTAACAGTGCTCCCAGAACGCCGGATATTGCACCTGACGCGCCGACCATGAGATAGGGGCCCGCATGGGTGAATTTGCTGACGATGGCGCCGAAGCTCAGTGCGCAAAGGTAGATGACCATGAAATAGAACGCCCCGATGCGCTTCTCGAGATGTCCGCCCCATAGCGCCAAGCAAATCATGTTGGTCGCGAGATGAAGCGGATCCGCGTGCAGGAAGCCGTAGGCGACGAGCCGCCAGTACTCGTGCCGCTCGATCGCAAGCGAATACATCGCGCCATCGCTAAATAGAACTTCGGCGGGGATGACGGCCGCGCCCGAATTCCTGAAACAAAAAGCGTATGCGACGATGTTTGCCGTGATTAGTAGATAGTCGCCCGTGAAGAATTTCCAAGCCATTGAGCTGGCTGACTGATTGGACGTTATGAAATAATCGGATTTGCCGGTTTCCGGGGTGTAGGCTCTGGTTTTCTTGCAAATTCGATTTAGCAATTCCCTCGAATTCTGAAGCTGTGATTTCTGTGCCTTCGACATGGATCGCGGGAGGATTTGCGATGCGGCCGAAGGAACGACGGGAGACGGGCGCGCAGGATCTGTTTCGCTCGCGGCTCGATCAGATCATCGATCTGCAGCATGCGCTGGTGAAGCTGGCGCGGGCGATCGACTGGCACTTCCTGGAAGAGAAGTTTGGCGCGGTCTACACGGACACGCCGGGGCAACCACCGCTGCCGACCCGTCTGATGGCGGGGCTTGCCATCCTCAAGCACATGCAGGACCTTTCCGACGAGGCGTTATTACCAGTACTTCTGCGGCGAGGAGTTCTTCCAGCACCGGCTGGTGTTCGATCGCTCCTCGCTGACACGCTGGCGCCAGCGCATGGGGGAGGAGAAGCTCCAGGCCCTGCTGCAGGAGAGCCTGGCGGTCGCCACCCGCACCGAGGCGATGAAGCCGGCCGATTTGGCCCGTGTCATTGTCGACACCACGGTTCAGCCCAAGGCGGTGATGTTCCCGACCGACGCCAAGCTTGTGCACCGGGCGCGCGAGCGGTTGGTGCGGCTGGCCCAGGACGAGGAAGTGGAGCTGCGCCAATCTTACCGGCGGGTCGGCAAGTTCGCGCTGATCAAGCATCAGCGCTATGCCCACGCCAAGCAGTTCAAACGCGCCAATCGCAGCCTGCGGAAGCTCAAGACCTATTCGGGCCGTGTCATCCGCGACATTCGGCGCAAGACCGCCGGCAACGAGGATTTAAGGGAGGCGTTCGTGCGCCCGCTGTACCTGGCCGAGCGCGTACTGGCGCAGGACCGCCATCAGCGCGGCCGCAAGATTTACAGCCTGCACGCTCCAGAGGTGGAATGCATCGGCAAGGGAAAGGCGCACAAGCCCTATGAGTTCGGCGTCAAGGTGAGCGTGGCCACGCCCCTGCGGCATTCCCGCGGCGGTCAGTTCGTCGCCCACGTCGCGGCGCTGCCCGGAAACCCCTACGATGGCCATACGCTCGCCACCGTCATTCCGGCCATGCAGACGGTCGTCGGCAGCACGCTCGATCGCATCATCGCGGATGCCGGATACCGCGGCCACAACGCACCGCCCAACTACCGATTTAAGGTTTACACCGCCGGCCAGAAGCGCCACGTCACCCCGCAGATCAAACGCGACATGCGGCGACGCGCAGCCGTCGAGCCGGTCATCGGCCATCTCAAGGAAGATCACCGCATGGGCCGAAACCACCTCGCCCATTCAAGCGGCGATGCCATCAACGCCGTGCTCGCCGCCGTCGGATACAACTTCCGCCTCCTGCTCAGGTGGATGAGGCTTTTGCTGCTCCGAATCCTGATCGTAATCGTCGACCCGTCTCAGTTCAGATTTGGCTGAAAAGGCAGTTCTTCACGGACGACTAGATAGACGATGACATGTGGAACCTCGAAAAACCGTCGGCGCGTTCGGTCGATTTCCATGCACTTGAGCCCGGGCTGTTCTCGAAAGAAGGCCATATAGGGAATTTACCGACTTCAGCTGATTGCAAGTAGCCCCAATCCGCAACGACGGCCTACGTCACAAGCAACAGCCCGACCCCGGCGACGGTCAGCGCCGCGCCCATGGCGGTTCGAAGCTCAAGCGCGACCGTGCGCAGCATCAGCGCGCTCGCCGTCACGGTCACCAGCGGATAGGTCGCGACCAGCGGCGAGACGAGCGCGACCGGCCCGCGCGCCAGCGCCGCATACATCAGGAGCACCGCCAGCCCGTTGCACAGGCCGACCCCGGCGAACCAGGCGGCTGCGCGCCCCGGGACGGCCGGGCGCCACCGGCCGGAGCGCCGTCGCAACGCCACGACGACCACCGCGGACGAGACGACGTAGCCGATGAGCACTGCGGCGAATGGGTTCGGCCAGACCGCGAGTCCGAGCTTGATCACGGGCTGAACGAGCCCGCGCAATGCGGCCGCCGCCAGCGGCAGGGCCACGTACCAGGTCTTCCAGCCGGTGATCTGGATTCCCCGCGGCGCGGTGAGCGCCGCGATCCCGGCGAGAATCACCGCAAGCCCGACAATCTGGCCCAAGCGAAGCGGCTCGCCCAGCAAGAGAACCGCGAGCAGCACCGCGAAAACCGGGGCGAGATTTCCGAGCGAGCCGGCCATCACCGGTCCGAGGCGGCGATTGGCCTCGAAGGTGATGAGCGTCACGGCCGCCGGGAACAACAGGCCGACACCAGCAAAGACCGGCACGGCCGCCCATTGCGGCGAGACGCCGGCGAGCCCGAACGGCGCCGCCAGGACGAACAGCAGCGTCGAGGTCGGAATACTGATGGCCGCGCCGGCCGACGGGGTGGCGTCACGCAACCCGAATTGCGTCAACGTCAATCCGAGTCCGAAACAAACGGCGGACGCCAAGGCGAGGACGATCGCGGCGCCAGTCATCTGATCCCGGTCTTCGCGCCACACCTCGGTGATGAGGCGGCGCCCGCAATGACGACCCTTTGATGCCGCTCCGGCATCGCGCCCGCTATTTCGCCTCTTCGACCCGCGTGAGTGTCGCCGGGCCTTCGCCCACGATGAGGAGCACCGCGTCCTCGTCCTTGGCGCCGTCCCAGTGCACCTGCCCGCCGAAATGAGTCACGAAGGTGCCTTCCCGCATCGGCACCGTATTGGCGGGATCGAACTTGTTGCCGGTGCCGACCCACCAGGTGCCCTTGAGCACGGTGATGAAGCGGTCATTGGGATGGAAATGCGGGCGGCTGAAATTGTTTCCCGCCAGCCATTTGTTGATCACGACGTAAAGGCCGGGCTTGGTGGGATCGCCGGCCAGCACCGCGCTGCGGTTGCCGCCGGTGCCCTTCCAGTCGATCTGGTCGGGCAGCTTGAAGATCACGGCTTTCGGGTCGATCTCGGCGGCGCGCGCGGCGCCGACCCCCAGCAGCATCGTGCCGAGCGCGATGGCGGCGCCGGCATGCCTGAAACAGAGCGTCTTTGAGCGGAACGTCTTTAAGCAGAACGCCATGGCGCTTCCCCTGCGATCGGTGGCCCGGCACGGCGGCCGAGATCGCCGGAAGTCTCGCCGGAGCCGCCCCCTTAGTCCAGCCGGTCAGCGGGCATCACGCCTTGCCAAGTCCGGCCTCGCGCTTTAGCAATCCGCGCACCTGATTTCCTTTCGTCATGCCCGGGGCATCCACGCCTTTGAGGCTGTGCGACAGGCAAGGCGTGGATGGCCGGGACAAGCCCGGCCATGTCGGGCGCAGTGTCAAACCGAGGCTCCCATCATGGCCACCTACAAGCTCCTGCTCCTCCCCGGCGACGGCATCGGCCCCGAGGTGATGGCCGAGGTCAAGAAGCTCATCGCCTGGATGAACGCCGCACCAGATGGGCACGTTCGAGACCGAGGAAGGCCTGGTCGGCGGCGCCTGCTACGACGCGCATGGGGTCGCGATCACCGACGAGACCGTCGCGAAGGCGCAGGCCGCGGACGCGGTGATCTTCGGCGCGGTCGGCGGGCCGAAATGGGACAAGGTGCCCTACGAGGTGCGGCCGGAGGCGGGGCTCCTGCGCCTGCGCAAGGATTTGGCGCTGTTCGCCAATATCCGCCCGGCGATCTGCTATCCGGCGCTCGCCGCGTCCTCGAGCCTCAAGCCGCGAGGTGGTCGACGGGCTCGACATCATCATCGTGCGCGAGCTCACCGGCGGGGTCTATTTCGGCGAGCCCAAGACCATCACGGATCTCGGCAACGGCCAGAAGCGCGCCGTCGACACCCAGGTCTACGACACCTACGAGATCGAGCGCATCGCGCGCGTCGCCTTCGAGCTCGCCCGCAAGCGGCGCAACAAGGTGACCTCGATGGAGAAGCGCAACGTGATGAAGACCGGCGTGCTGTGGAACGAGGTCGTCACGCAGGTGCACGCGCGCGAGTTCAAGGACGTGGAGCTCGAGCACCAGCTCGCCGACGCGGGCGGCATGCAGCTGGTGCGCTGGCCCAAGCAGTTCGACGTGATCGTCACCGACAACCTGTTCGGCGACATGCTCTCCGACGTCGCCGCCATGCTGACCGGCTCGCTCGGCATGCTGCCGTCGGCCTCGCTCGGCGAGGTCGATCCGAAGACCAAAAAGCGCAAGGCGCTGTACGAGCCGGTGCACGGCTCGGCGCCCGACATCGCCGGCAAGGGGCTCGCCAACCCGATCGCCATGATCGCGTCGTTCGGGATGGCGCTGCGCTACTCGTTCGGCAAGGCCAAGGAGGCCGACCTGATCGACCAGGCGATCGCGGCCGCGCTCGCCAAGGGGCTGCGCACCGCCGACATCAAGTCGGAAGGCTGCCGGCTGGTCGGCACCGCCGAGATGGGCGACGCGATCGTGGCCGAGATGGAACGGCTGGCGTCGTAGGTGGGTTAGCGCCACGCAAGTCGGGCTTGCCCGACTTGCGCAATATTGATGCCGATCTCGGGCATGCCCGAGATCGGTGGCGCGTAACTCACCATCTGAATCGCAAGACGCAATGCCGCCGGTTACGCCGCTTCGCGGCTAACCCACCCTACGGGCTGAATTCGTCGCCCGGTGCGATCTTTATTCTTGACGGCCGTTTTTTTGACGGCCACGCCAAACCGGTATAGGAGAAAATCCACAGTTGGAATTGCGCTTGGAGCCCACCACTCGCTCCGTCATCCTCGGGCATAGCCGTTCGAAGAACGGCGTCGCTTCGCTCGCCTATGTCCCGGGCATCCACGTCTTGATGCATCGGCCACAAGAAAATCGTGGATGGCCGGGACAAGCCCGGCCATGACGAAATCCGTGACTCAATCTGTTCGAGGGACTGGTCGCATAGGCAACAGCTTGCCGGGTTTGGCAGCGCCACCATTCCCTGCAGATTCCCTGCAGACGCCTGTTATTAACAGGGCCACGCCGGGACAAACGAAGCCAAAAGGCCCAATCATTTCAATGTGCGAGGTTGGCGGCAGACAGCAGGTCTCGATTTAACAGGAAATTGCGACCTGTTTCTCGCTCTGTAGATTGGCGCATGTCCCGTGTGGGCTGCGCCTCCGTTATCGATGCGCAAGCAAATCCGAGTTGCGTGCGCCTAACCCGCCCTGAGGCGGCTCACCACTGCGAGCCCGGGACGTCGAACGGCGCGGGGAACGGCTTGCGCACCCAGCTGCCCTTCCAGTCGTTCACGTCGTAATAGACGTGATAGTCGGGCGGCACCGCATAGTCCTGGTAATGATACTGGAAGGCATCTCTGGTCGCCGTGCCGGGGTCGAGGAAGGAGCGCGGCCGGACCGTGATCCGCCGGGTGCGCCGGCCGTTCTCGTCGATCACCGTGATGCTTTCGGTCCGATTGTCCTGATAACGGCGCTGCGGGCTCTGCGCGGCGGCCGGAAGGACTGCCGCAAACGTTGCGAGCGCGACCGCCGACAGGGCCGCAAACGTCATCAGGCGCATGATTCCTCACAACGATTCAGGTGTTCCACCGGCACCTTACAGGTCCGGCCCCTCCCCCACAAGTGAACACGGACCGACCGGGGGTGTTCCGGCCTCGGCGCGTGGCCATGCGGCGACGGGCCGCCCAACATCTGCGACGCCGAATCGCAGGCCGCTCGCCAAGATATCCTGTCAGCTTGCTCCGTCATGGAATAAACATTCCTGGAATAGCCTCTGCGATCACGTTATCCAACGCCAAAACCGAACGTATTGATCCAGCGCAAAGCCCGCCGCCCGAAACCACAACAACAACCCTGGAGGACACCCCCATGATCACGCGACGTCGCCTGCTGGAAGGCGCGAGTGCCGGTGCGGCGCTCGCCGGTATGGGCCTGCCGCCGCTCGCCAAAGCGGCGGGGCTCGATCTGCCGTCGGCGCTGCCGGAGGGCCTGCGCGCCGCCGCCGTGCTCGACGCGCTGCCCGGCAAGAAGCCGCTGATCAAGCTGAGCTACCGGCCGCCCAACTACGAAACGCCGATCGAGTATTTCCGCACCGCGATCACGCCGAACGACGCGTTCTTCGTGCGCTACCACCTCGTCGGACATTCCGGAGGTCGACGCCAAGACCTGGACCAGACCTGGAAGCTGACGGTCGGCGGCGACGGCGCCAACGGGCAGGCTCGAGCTCACCCTCGACGAGCTCAAGGCGATGCCGGCGGCCGAGGTCGTCGCCGTCAACCAGTGCTCGGGCAACCGGCGCGGCCTGTTCCAGCCGCACGTGCCGGGCGTCGAATGGGGCTACGGCGCGATGGGCTGCGCGCGCTGGAAGGGCGCCCGGCTCAAGGACGTGCTCGACAAGGTCGGGCTGAAGAAGGAGGCGATCGAGATCGTGCTCAACGGCGCCGACGGGCCCGCCGTCGACAAGACGCCGGACTTCATCAAGAGCATCCCGGTCTGGAAGGCGATCGAGGAGACGACGCTCATCGCCTACGAGATGAACGGCGCGCCGCTGCCGCATCTCAACGGCTTCCCGGCGCGCATCATCGTGCCGGGCTGGACCGGCACCTACTGGATGAAGCACATCATCTCGATCAAGGCGGTGACCAAGCCGGATTCGAGGCTTCTGGATGAACGCCGGCCTATCGCATCCCGCTCGGCAAATTCCCGCTGGTGGCGCGCTTCACCTCGCAGGAGACCGCGGTCAACACGCCGATCACCGAGATGGTGGTGAACTCGCTGATCACCAGCCACGCCGACGGCGCCAGCGTGAAGGCGGGCGCGCGTCGACGTCGGCGGCATCGCGTGGGACGGCGGCTACGGCATCCAGCGCGGTCGAGGTCTCGACCGACGGCGGCAAGACCTGGAGCGCGGCGACGCTCGGCGAGGACCTCGGGCGCTATCGCGTTCCGCACCTTCAGCTTCCCGCTCCCGGCGCAGCGGGGCAAGCTCACCGTCATGGCGCGCGCCACCAACGAGATCGGCCAGACCCAGACCGCCGACGCTGATCCACAATCCGGCCGGCTATCACCACAACGTCATGCACAGCGTGACGCTCAACGTGGCCTGAGGGAGGACATCATGCGCGCACTCACCATCGCTTGCTCGCACGCTGGCCGCTCGATGCTCGCGGTCTGACGTCGAGTCTGCGCTCAGTCTGCCGGCGCGCGCCGACGAGAAGCCGATCGAGCTCAAGAAGGCGCCCGGCCTCGACAAGGTCGAAGCCAATTGCGGCGCCTGCCACAGCCTCGACTACATCCAGATGAACTCGCCGTATCCCAAGCGCGGCCCTGTGGGACGCCGAGGTCACCAAGATGATCAAGGCGTTCGGCGCGCCGATCACCGACGCCGACGCGGAGGCGATCAAGGATTACCTGAAGAAGAACTACGGGAGCTGACGTGCGGGGTTGGGTCGGGGCGCGTGACGCGCCCCCTCTCCACCCTACGGACTTACCGGCTCACCGGGCGCCGATACGCGCACCATTCGTTCAGGTGATCGCTGGGCGCGCAAAAATTCATGCGTCCGCCCGCCCAGTACGGCGTTGAATCACCGGCGCTTCTCGCCTAAAAGCAGGCCGCGCCGGCCGCCTTTGGGGCGGCTGGACTTTCCGGAGTCTCGCCATGGGTTTCAAGGTCGCGGTCGTCGGCGCCACCGGCAATGTGGGCCGCGAGATGCTCAACATCCTCGCCGAGCGGACGTTTCCGGCCGACGAGGTGGTGGCGCTGGCGTCGCGCCGCAGCATGGGGGTCGAGGTCTCGTTCGGCGACAAGACCCTGAAGGTGAAGGCGCTCGAGCAATATGATTTTTCCGACGTCGACATCTGCCTGATGTCGGCGGGCTCCACGGTGTCGAAGGAATGGTCGCCCAAGATCGCCGCCCAGGGCGCGGTGGTGATCGATAATTCGTCGTGCTGGCGCTATGACGCCGACGTTCCGCTGATCGTCCCGGAGGTCAATGCCGACGCGGTCGCGGATTTCCGCAAGAAGCGGCATCATCGCCAATCCGAACTGCTCGACCGCCCAGCTCGTGGTCGCGCTCAAGCCGCTGCACGACAAGGCCCGGATCAAGCGCGTCGTGGTCTCGACCTATCAGTCGGTGTCGGGCGCCGGCAAGGACGCCATGGACGAGCTGTTCAATCAGACCAAGGCGGTGTTCACGGTCGGCGAGGTCGTGAGCAAGAAGTTTCCCAAGCGCATCGCCTTCAACCTCATCCCGCAGATCGACGTCTTCATGGAGGACGGCTACACCCGCGAAGAGTGGAAGATGATGGCCGAGACCAAGAAGATCCTCGACCCCAAGATCAAGCTCACCGCGACCTGCGTGCGGGTGCCGGTGTTCATCGGCCATTCCGAAGCCGTCAATGTCGAGTTCGAGGAGCCGATCACGGTCGACGCAGGCGCACGACATCCTGCGCACGGCGCCGGGCTGCCTCGTGATCGACAAGCACGAGCCGGGCGGCTACGTGACGCCGTACGAATGCGCCGGCGAGGACGCGACCTATATCAGCCGCGTGCGCGAGGATGCCACGGTCGAGAACGGCCTCGCGTTCTGGTGCGTGTCGGACAACCTGCGCAAGGGCGCGGCGCTCAACGCCATCCAGATCGCCGAGTGCCTGATCAACCGCAAGCTGATCAGCGCCAAGAAGAAGGCCGCGTAATCTCGCGTGCCCTACAGCGCACCTACCTGTTTCTGAAGTAGATTTTCGCCCACTCGTTTTGCGTCCCGGCCGACCTCAAACGCCGCCAGCCGTCCCGCCTGCGCCGAAAGCGCACTGGCACGCCGCATGCTGCATCGCTACGGTGCAGGAGATTCTTGAAGGGGGCTCATCCATGACCATCCGCCCGCGCCGCAGCGTGCTCTACATGCCGGGCTCGAACGCCCGCGCGATCGACAAGGCCAGGACCTTGCCGGTCGACGGCGTCATCCTCGATCTCGAGGACGCGGTCGCGCCCGACGCCAAGGCGGACGCGCGCGCCCAGGTCGCACAGGCGGTGCGCGAGCGGCGGATTCGGGCATCGCGAGGTGATCATCCGCCTCAACGCGCTCGACACGCGCGTGGTTTCGCGACGATTTCGACGCCGCGGTCGCGGCCCGCCCGGACGCCATCCTGGTCCCGAAGATCTCGACGCCCGAGCAGCTCGAGATGATCGGGCAGCGGCTGCTCGATACCCATGCGGATCACCACGTCCGGCTATGGGCGATGATCGAGACGCCGGCTCGCGATCTTCAACATCCGCGCGCTCGCCGCCGAGGCGACCGACTCGGAGACCCGGCTCACCGGCTTCGTGATGGGCACCAACGATCTCGCCAAGGAGACGCGCGCCCGCATCGTGCCGGGCCGCGCGCCCGATGGTGTCGTGGCTCGCATCCTGCGTGCTCGCCGCGCACGCCTACGGCATCGACGTGCTCGACGGCGTCTACAACGACATCGTCCGACGCGGAGGGTTTCGCGGCGCGAATGCGCGCAGGGCCGCGACATGGGCTTCGACGGCAAGACGCTGATCCACCCCAACCAGATCGCGCCCTGCAATGCGGCCTTCTCGCCGTCCGCCGAGGAGGTCGCGCAGGCGCGCAAGATCATCGCCGCGTTCGATCTGCCGGAGAACAAGGGCAAGGGCGTGGTCCAGCTCGACGGCCGCATGGTCGAGCGCATGCATGCCGACATCGCGCGCCGCACGGTCGCGATCGCGGACGGCGATCGAGGGGCGGTGAGGCTGACCGTCACTGCGAGCGCAGCGAGGCAATCTCCGCCAAGCGCTCAGAGATCGTTGCGGAGATTGCGTCGGCTGGGCTGCGCCCGCCTCGCAATGACGGGGACTCACACCCACGGCCGCTCGGCCTTGGCCTTCGCCTCGTAGCTGTCGATCTTGCCTTCTTCTTGACCATCGTCAGGCCGATGTCGTCGAGGCCGTTGAGCAGGCAGTGCTTGCGGTGCGGGTCGATCTCGAACTTCACCACGCCGCCGTCGGGTCCGCGGATCTCCTGCTTCTCGAGATCGATCGAGAGCGTCGCATTGGCGCCGCGCTCGGCGTCGTCGAACAGCTTCTCCAGATCCTCCGGCGAGACCTTGATCGGCAGCATGCCGTTCTTGAAGCAGTTGTTGTAGAAGATGTCGCCGAACGACGTCGAGATCACGCAGCGGATGCCGAAATCCATCAGCGCCCAGGGCGCGTGCTCGCGCGAGGAGCCGCAGCCGAAATTGTCGCCGGCGACCAGGATCTTCGCCTTGCGATAGGCCGGCTTGTTGAGCACGAAATCCGGGTTCTCGCTGCCGTCGTCGCGGTAGCGCTTCTCCGAGAACAGGCCGTTGCCGAGCCCGGTGCGCTTGATCGTCTTGAGGTACTGCTTGGGGATGATCATGTCGGTGTCGACATTGATCATCTTGAGCGGCGCCGCGACGCCTTCGAGAACGGTGAACTTGTCCATGGGCCTCGACCCTTCGGTGGTCAACGGGGCTAGAGCATGATCCCGAAAAGTGGGCACCGGTTTTCGGAAAAGATCATGCTCCAACAATAGCTAGAGCGGGATGACGATTCAAGAAAAGTCATCCCGCTCTAGGTCATAGCGTCCCGCGCGGAGGGGTCAAGTCCATGATCGCGCGGGACGAACGCCGGCGCCGGCCGCCGCCCTTCAGCCCGCCGCCTGCTCGATCGCTTCCATGTCGTCGTCCGACAGGCCGAAATGATGGCCGATCTCGTGCACCAGCACATGGGTGACGATGGCGCCGAGCGTCTCGTCGTGCTCGGCCCAGTAGTCGAGGATCGGCCGGCGATAGAGCCAGATCATGTTCGGCATCTGCACCGGCGCGCTTTCGGAGCGGAACGGCAGGCCGACGCCCTGGAACAGGCCGAGCAGGTCGAACTCGCTCTCGACGTCCATGTCGTCGAGCACCTCGTCGGTCGGGAAATCGTCGACCCGGATCACCAGCCCTTCGCACAGCGCGCGGAATTTCTCCGGCAGGCCGGCGAATACGCGTCCGCGGCGAGCACTTCGAACTCGGCGAGCGAGGGCGCCTTGCGCGGCCGCCAGGCGAGCGGATCTGGATCATCGGACATGAGGCAGGACTTGCGGATGCGGGACTTTCGGACGGGTGTCGTCGGGCGTCGGTTCGGCGTCATCCCGGTGTGGACTCGGGCCTGTTGTAGGCGAGACCACGGGCCGATGCCATGCCGACAAGCACCGAGAGGCGCGTATGCAGTACGGCAAGAAGTCCTATGGGCGGCGGGGCTCGGCCTGGCCGCCATCATGACGCAGCCCGCCGCGTCGGCGCCCGCCGGTCGGCGGCGACGAGCGCCGCCATGCGGTCGACCGAGTTCTCCGCCCAGGAGCGGCGGCGCGCGCGGCCGCGCATCACGGTCGTGCCGCTGAGCCGCTACTACCGCCAATGCGACTTCTGGCTGGCGGTCGAGCATCGCCCGAGCGGCGACGTCATCACGCCGCAAATGCGCTGCCGGTGGGCGCTGCGGTAAGCGCGCCCGGTTGCCGGCGACGCGGCAGACGCGGGAACCAAATCGCCGCCTGTTCGTTGAGTCGTGCGCGAAATCTCCGCTCGACCAACCTCACGAGAGAGGTAACACCATGCGTGGATTGATCCTGGCTGTCGTCGCGTCGTTCGCCGTCGTGGCGTTCGCACCATCGGGGCAGGCGAGCCCGCTGATTCCGGCGAGCGGCATGGCGGGTGCCGCGGCGCAAAGCGACGTCGTGCAAGCGCATTGGTATGGCCATCACCGACATTGGCACCGCGGTTGGCATCGTGGTATGGCACCACCATTGCGGCTGGCGCCATCACCGGTGCTGGTGAGCGAGCGATCACCGACCCAAAACACAAAGGCCCGCCTCGCGGCGGGCCTTTGATTTTGGCGCATGATCAACGATTAGCGCCACGTCCGCACGTCGACGAACGTGCCGGCGATCGCCGCCGCCGCCGCCATCGCGGGCGACACCAGATGGGTGCGGCCCTTGTAGCCCTGCCGGCCCTCGAAATTGCGGTTCGAGGTCGAGGCGCAGCGCTCGCCCGGCGTGAGCTTGTCGGGATTCATGGCGAGGCACATCGAGCAGCCCGGCTCGCGCCATTCGAAGCCGGCGGCTTGAGGAAGATCTTGTCGAGACCTTCGGCCTCGGCCTGCTCCTTCACGAGGCCCGAGCCCGGCACGATCATGGCGTTGACGTTGGCGTTCACGGTCTTGCCCGTCGACCATGCGCGCGGCCGCGCGCAGATCCTCGATGCGGCCGTTGGTGCACGAGCCGATGAACACGCGGTCGATCGCGATGTCGGTGATCTTCTCGCCGCCCTTGAGGCCCATATAGGCGAGCGAGGTCTCGGCGGCGCGGCGCTTGTTCTCGTCGGCGATCTCGGCCGGCACCGGCACGCGGCCGGTGATCGAGATCACCTGCTCGGGGCTGGTGCCCCAGGTGACGAGCGGCGGCAGGCTGGCGGCGTCGAGCCTGATCTCGCGGTCGAAATGCGCGCCGTCGTCGGAGCGCAGCGTCTCCCAGTAGCGCATCGCCTCGTCCCAGGCGGCGCCCTTCGGCGCCTTCGGCCGGTCCTTGAGATAGGCGTAGACCTTCTCGTCGGGCGCGATGAATGCCGGCCTTGGCGCCGCCCTCGACCGACATGTTGCAGACCGTCATGCGGCCTTCCATCGACAGCGCGCGGATCGCCTCGCCGGCATATTCGAGCGCATAGCCGGTGCCGCCGGCGGTGCCGATCTCGCCGATGATGGCGAGGATGATGTCCTTGGCGGTGACGCCGTCGGGCAGCTTGCCGTCGACCACCGCGCGCATGTTCTTCGACTTGCGTCTGGATCAGCGTCTGGGTCGCGAGCACGTGCTCGACCTCCGAGGTGCCGATGCCGTAGGCGAGCGCGCCGAACGCGCCATGGGTCGCGGTGTGGCTGTCGCCGCACACGATCGTGGTGCCGGGCAGCGTGAAGCCCTGCTCCGGGCCGATGATGTGCACGATGCCCTGGCGGCGGTCGAACTCGTTGTAATATTCGAGGCCGAAGATCTTCGCGTTCTCGGCCAGATACGCGATCTGCGCGGCGCTTTCCGGATCCGGATTGGGCAGGTTGCGGTCGGTGGTCGGCACGTTGTGGTCGACCACGCACAGCGTCTTCTCGGGCGCGTGCACCTTGCGGCCGGTCAGGCGCAGGCCCTCGAACGCCTGCGGGCTCGTCACCTCATGCACGAGATGGCGGTCGATATAGATCAGGCAGGTGCCGTCCGGCTGCTCGTCGACCAGGTGGTCGTCCCAGATCTTGTCGTAGAGGGTGCGCGGTTTCGCCATTGACGGTCGTCCTGTCACGTGTCGCGATTGGCCGTTCGCGCGCCGTATTTAATCGGTTCGGAGAGCGAGGAAAAGTGTGTGGGACGCCGCGGCCGCGCCGTCAAGCGCGGCATCGCCGCAAGGCCAGGCCCGAGACCAACCGCGTGTGGCGAAGGCTCCGGGCGCAATCGCTGCCGCAATTATCAGCACGGCCATGATATTGCATTGCAGCACAAAGTGCGAGACGATGCTGCGCCGCAGCAAAACGGAGATGCTTTCCGATGATCGTCAGACTGGATGCCTTGGCTGGTCGCCCTCTCGGTGGTCGGCGGCTCGATGCTGATCGAGAACAGCCACCGGCTCGACACCGGAGCCCCCGATGAAGGGCTCGTCGCCGCCCCGACCACAACCACAACATTGTGCCAAGCCGACCGCTACACCCTGAACCAGCAAGCGGCCTTGAGGGGCTCTTGCGTCACGAAGCTGGACGAATCGGAGCGATGCCACGCTCGGCTGCGCCACCAACTGAGGGCCCGGCGCTTGCCTCGGCGCGGCGCGCCGACAGGATCAGCGGCGATTACTTCGCCGCCGCCTCGTCGCCGCCGTGCTCCTGGCGCTCGCCGATGCGGGCCGACTTGCCGCGCCGACCGCGCAGATAATAGAGCTTGGCGCGGCGGACCTTGCCGCGGCGCACCACCTTGATCGAGTCGATCATCGGCGAATAGAGCGGGAACACGCGCTCGACGCCTTCGCCGTAGGAGATCTTGCGCACCGTGAAGTTCTCGTTCAGGCCGCCGCCGGAGCGGCCGATGCACACGCCCTCATAGGCCTGCACGCGGGAGCGCTCGCCCTCGACCACCTTGACGTTGACGATGCACGGTGTCGCCCGGGCCGAAATCCGGGATTTCCTTGCCGGCGGAAAGCTTCGCCACCTGCTCTTGTTCGAGCTGCTGGATCAGATTCATGGGATTTCTCCGTCGGCTGCGCCGGATTTGCTGGCGCCCGCCGCGCTGTCGGGCGAGCTTCTACGATAAAGTTTCGGGCTTGTCACCCACCGGAATCGTCATCAGGTCATGTTGAGCTCGGCGCAGCTCCTCGGGGCCGAGCGGCGTCATCAGGGCTGAAAATCGGCTATTTCCCGGTTTTCGGCCAGATGGGCCGCCCAGAGGTCGGGCCGGCGCTCTCGGGTCAGCCGCTCGGCCTCGGCGCGCCGCCAGGCCGCGACCTTGGCGTGGTCGCCGGACGCAGCACCTCCGGGATCGCCCGGCCCTCCCAGACCTGCGGCCGGGTGTATTGCGGGTATTCGAGCAGGCCGTCGGCGAAGCTTTCCTCGGCGACCGAGCCCTCCTCGCCCATGACGCCGGGCAGCAGCCGCACGCAGGCATCGATCAGCACCATGGCGGCGATCTCGCCGCCCGACAGCACGTAGTCGCCGACCGACACCTCCTCGAGGCTGCGGCCCGCGATCACCCGCTCGTCGACCCCCTCGAACCGGCCGCACAGCAGCACGACGCCCGGCCCGTGCGCCAGCGCGGCGACGCGCCCTTGCGTCAAGCGGCGCGCCGCGCGGGCTCATCAGCAGCCGCGGCCGGGTCGTCGGCCGCCGACGGCGTCGATCGCGCGCGCGAGCACGTCGGCCTTCATCACCATGCCGGGCCCGCCGCCGGCCGGCGTGTCGTCGACGGTGCGGTGCTTGTCGGTCGCGATAGTCGCGGATGTCGACCGGGTCGAGCGACCAGATGCCCTTCTGCGCGCGCCTTGCCGGCGAGGCTCGGCGCCGAGCGGTCCCGGGAACATGTCGGGAAAGATCGTGAGAACGCTGGCGCGCCACATGGCCGGCCCTCAGGATCCCTCGTCGTCGCGGCGCGCGGCCTCGAATGCCTCCTCCGGCGGCGCGACCACGATCCGGCCGCCGGCGATGTCGACCTCGCGGCACCACGCCTTGCGTGAACGGCAGCATGCACGGTGTCGCGGCCGGCGGCCGGCCGCATCTCGAGCAGATCGCCGGCGCCGAAATTATGCACGCCGTCACGGTGCCGAGCGCGCGCGCCGTCCGCGTCGACGACGGCGAGGCCGATCAGGTCGGCGTGATAGAACTCGTCGGTCGTCCGGCGGTGCGGGCAGCCGCTCGCGCGGCACGAACAGATCGACATTGCGCAGGCGCTCGGCCGCGTTGCGGTCGGCGACGCCCTTGAGGCGGGCGACGAAGAACTCCTTGGCCGGCCGCAGCGTCTCGATCTCGACCAGCGCGCGCCGTCGGCGGTCTCGAGCGGTCCGTAGTCGGCGACCGCCGCCGGATCGGCGGTGAACGACCACAGCTTCACCTCGCCGCGCACGCCGTGCGCCGCGCCGATGCTGCGCGACGCAGATGCGTTCGCGCGTCGGCGCGCCCGCCGCTCACGGCTCAGTGACGTCAGGCTCGCGGCCGGCGCCGCGGCGGGCAGCCGGCTTGGGAGCCGCCGCCGCGGCCTTGGCGCCGCCTCGGCCTTGCGCCTTGCGCTCCTTGCGCGGGATCGCCTTCTCGGGATTGTTGCGCGTCTCGCGCTTGACGACGCCGGCGGCGTCGAGGAAGCGCATGACGCGGTCGGACGGCTGCGCGCCCTTGGCGATCCAGGCCTTGACCTTCTCGAGGTCGAGCTTGAGCCGGTCCTTGTTGTCCTTCGGCAGCAGCGGATTGAAATAGCCGAGCCGCTCGATGAAGCGGCCGTCGCGCGGGGAGCGGCTGTCGGCGACCACGATGTGATAGACGGGCCGCTTCTTGGTGCCGGCGCGGGCCAGGCGGATTTTCGACTGACATTCGGTTTGTCCTTTCGTCAGCGTTGACGTCAGATGATCCGTCATTCCGGGTCGCCACTGCGTGCCGGTCCGGAATGACCGAATGGCTGAATGACGTTCGACTCACTTCTTCTTCCCCAAGCCGGGAAAGCCGCCGAGACCGGGCAAGCCGCCGGCTTGCCGCCGAGGCCGGGCAGGCCGCCGGCGCGCCCGGAAATTTCGGCGGCAGGCCCGGCATGGTGGGCGGCAGTTTCGGCATGCCGGGCGGCATGCCGCCCGGCATCTTTTCGGCGAGCTTCGCCATCTCCTCCGGGCTCGGCATGCCGCCGCCGCAGACCCATCATGTTGGCGAGGCCGGCGAGCGGGCCGCGCTTGGCCGCTGCCCATCATCTTCATCATGTCGGCCATGGTCCGGTGCATCTTGAGGAGCTTGTTGATCTCCTCGACCTTGGTGCCGGAGCCGGCCGCGATGCGCTTCTTGCGGCTCGCCTTGAGCACGTCGGGATTGCGGCGCTCCTGCGGCGTCATCGAATTGATGATCGCGACCTGACGCTTGAGCAGCTTGTCGTCGAGATTGGCGGCGGCGAGCTGGTTCTTCATCTTGGCGACGCCGGGCAGCATGCCCATCAGGCCGCCGAGGCCGCCCATCTTCTGCATCTGCTCGAGCTGCTCGCGCAGATCGTTGAGATCGAACGCGCCCTTGCGCATGCGCTCGGCGGTGCGCGCGGCCTTCTCCGTGTCGATCGTCGCCGCCGCCTTCTCGACCAGCGAGACGATGTCGCCCATGCCGAGAATGCGGTCGGCGATGCGGCGAGGGATGGAAATCCTCCAGCGCGTCGAGCTTCTCGCCGGTGCCGATCAGCTTGATCGGCTTGCCGGTGACGGCGCGCATCGACAGCGCGGCGCCGCCGCGGCCGTCGCCGTCGACGCGGGTGAGCACGATGCCGGTGAGGCCGACGCGCTCGTCGAACGCGCGCGCGAGATTGACCGCGTCCTGGCCGGTGAGCGCGTCGGCGACCAGCAGCACCTCGTGCGGGCTGGCGGCGCGCTTCACCTCGGCGGCCTCCGTCATCATCGCCTCGTCGAGCGTGGTGCGGCCGGCGGTGTCGAGCAGCACCACGTCGTAGCCGCCGAGACGGGCGGCCTGCAGGGCGCGGCGTCGCGATCTGCACCGGCGTCTGGCCGGCGACGATCGGCAGCGTGTCGACGCCGACCTGCTGGCCGAGCACGGCGAGCTGCTCCATCGCGGCCGGCCGGCGCGTGTCGAGCGAGGCCATCAGCACCTTGCGCTTGGCCTGCTCGGTGAGGCGCCGGGCGATCTTGGCCGTGGTGGTGGTCTTGCCCGAGCCCTGCAGGCCGACCATCATGATCGGCACCGGCGCCGGCGCGTTGAGATCGATCGGATCGGCGTTCGACGCCCAGCGTCTCGACCAGCTGGTCGTGCACGATCTTCACGACCATCTGGCCGGGCGTCACCGACTTGATGACCTCGACGCCGACCGCGCGCTCGCGCAGCTTGTCGACGAAGGCGCGCACCACGTCGAGCGCGACGTCGGCCTCGAGCAGCGCGCGGCGCACCTCGCGCGGCGGCCGCGTCGACGTCGGCGGCCGACAGCGCGCCGCGCCGCGTCAGCCGGTCGAGGATGCCGGAGAGCTTTTCCGACAGGCCGTCGAACATCGTTGCGTCGCGTCCGATTCCTGTCCGTCTCACACACGCGCCGGGCGGGTCGCACGAAGCGAAAGCCACCCTGCCGTCGCCCTCTTGCGCCAAACACCAATGCGCCCGAGGGCGCATCGCGCTGTCGGGCGGTGACCTCCGGCCTCACGGGACCGGTCGGCGGATCGGCATTCACAGGCTCTCGATGTAGAGCGGGCGCAGGCTTACGGCAGGCGCCGGCCTAAGTCAACAAACCGGCCAGCCGCCAAGCGGCCGCTTGGTTAGGTGCTAAACTATTGATCCTACTCATTATTCCAGCGTCGAGCCGGCCTCGCCGAGGGGCGATTCGCGAGCGCGATTCCGACGCGTTCCAGGATCGAGACGACGCGCCCGACCCGACCCGCCGGAATTTCCCGGTGTTCGTGCGACTTTTTCTCCCGGCCGAAGAAGGCCGCGGCCTGCTTGAACTCCTCGGGGCTCGCCCCGGTCGCGATGATCTCGGCGATGGTCGCATCATCGATCGGGTGCACGACCGCCAAAACATCATCGCGGCTCAGTTCCGACATGCAAACCTCCCTAGCAGGCAGCCCGCCCCTGGCGGTCTTGTACGCGATTATTTTACCGGCACATAGACCTCGACCACCAGCTTGTCCTCGGGCGTTGTGACCGGATCGGTGACGTATTGCTCGATGAACAAATCCTTGGCGTCGAGCCGCTTCTCGTCGAGGAAATTGGTGATCGCGTCGTAGGTCGTGTCCATCTCGTCATACGAGCCGCGATGGACGAATTTGTAGGCCTTGCCGGAGGTCGACTTGCCGACCGCGATGTCGCCGGTCGGTGGATCCTTGGGCGGCTCGGCGACCGGCACCGCGGCCCGGAACTGGAAGCTCGTATCGTTGGTCGAGGTGTAGATCGTCATCGGCGGCCCCGCGGCTTGATGCCCTGCTTTCTTCAGATAGCCGTTCACGGTCTTGAAGCCGTCGACGATGGTCTCGAACGCATTGTCCCATTTGCCCGAGCCGGAGAAATACACGATCGTCTGCTCGGCGAGCGTGACCTCCTCGCCGAACGCATCGCGGGCTGCAGGGTATCGGGCCGCGAGTTCCCGTGGCCTCCCGCGGAGGAGCGGCCGGGGGCGCGGCCTGCGCCGAGACGCGATCGGCGCCGGTCGCGCCGAGCAGCGATGACGGCCGCCAGGATCGTCAGCATTGCGCGAGGATTTGACATCGATGTTCTCCCATGTGCCCGGCGGACCATTACCCCATGCGCAAAAGTCGCTGCGCATCGGTGCCTTCACGAAACACCGGATTTGTCTCTATTTAGCACGAGACAATGCCATGGCTGGCCAGCGAACTGCGTTCGGCCGTATAAACTTGCCGTAAACCCGAACCGCCCGACGCTTTAACCGACCACCTCATGAGCGCGCTCGCCAATCACCCTTTCGTCAAGATGAACGGCCTCGGCAACGAGATCGTGGTGGTCGACATGCGCGCCGGCGCCGGCCGCGATCACGCCGGCCGAGGCGCGCGCGGCGGCCGCTCCGAACGGGGCACCCTACGACCAGCTGATGGCGCTCTATCCGGCGCGCACGCCCGGCACCGACGCTTTCGTCCGCATCTTCAACAATGACGGCTCGGAATCGGGCGCCTGCGGCAACGGCACGCGCTGCGTCGCCGACATCCTGTTCAGGGAGACCGGCAAGGACCGCGCTCACCTTCGAGACCAAGGCCGGCCTGCTCAATTGCTGGAAGGGCGCGGCGCCGCTGACGTCGACCGTCGACATGGGAGCGCCGCGCTTCGACTGGCGCGACATCCCGCTGGCCGAGGAGTTCCGCGACACCCGCGCGATCGAGCTGCAGATCGGGCCGATCGACGCGCCGATGCTGCATTCGCCGTCCGCCGTGAGCATGGGCAATCCGCACGCGATCTTCTGGGTCGACGACGTCGAATGCCTACGACCTCGCCAGGTTCGGGCCGCTGCTCGAGAACCATCCGATCTTCCCCGAGCGCGCCAACATCACGCTCGCCGCGGTCAAGTCGCGCGAGCACATCGTCATCCGCACCTGGGAACGCGGCGCCGGCCTGACCAAGGCGTGCGGCTCGGCCGCCTGCGCGGCCGCGGTGGCGCCGCGCGCACGCAAGCGGCTCACCGGCCGCAAGGTGACGGTGACGCTGCCGGGCGGCGACCTCGCTGATCGAATGGCGCGAGAGCGACGACCACGTGCTGATGACCGGGCCGGTCGCCTACGAGTTCGAAGGCCGGTTCGATCCGGCGCTGTTCGCGCAGGCGGGCGCCGCATGAGCGTCGACGTCGTCACCTTCGGCTGCCGGCTCAACGCCTACGAGTCGGAGGTGATCCGCCGCAACGCCGAAGGCGCGGGACTTGACGCCGCTGGCGCGGGCCTGGCCGACGTCGTGGTGGTCAACACCTGCGCGGTGACCGGCGAGGCGGTGCGCCAGGCGCGCCAGGCGATCCGCAGCTCAAGCGCGAGCGGCCGGAGGCGCCGGATCATCGTCACCGGCTGCGCGGCGCAGACCGAGCCCGACACCTTCGCCGCGCATGGCGCGAGGTCGACCGCGTCATCGGCAACGACGAGAAGATGCGGCCGGACGCCTGGGCCGAGACGCAGGCCTTTCTCGCGCGCGGCGCCATTCGGCATCGGCGCGGAACGAAGATCGCGGTCAACGACATCATGGCGGTCAAGGAGACCGCCGCGCATCTGATCGACGGGCTCGACGGCCGCGCGCGCGCCTTCGTGCAGGTGCAGAACGGCTGCGACCACCGCTGCACCTTCTGCATCATCCCGTACGGCCGCGGCAATTCGCGCTCGGTGCCGATGGGCGAGGTGGTGGCGCAGGTCCGGCGCCTGGTCGACAACGGCTATCGCGAGATGGTGCTGACCGGCGTCGACCTCACCAGCTATGGCGGCAATCTGCCGGGCGCGCCGAGGCTCGGCACGCTGGTGAAGCAGATCCTCAAGCATGTCGCCGGCGCTGGCGCGGCTGCGGCTGTCCTCGATCGATTCGGTCGAGGCCGACCACGACCTGCTCGATGCGTTCGCCAACGACGCGCGGCTGATGCCGCACCTGCATCTGTCGCTGCAGCACGGCGACGACCTGATCCTCAAGCGCATGAAGCGCCGCCATTCCGCGCGCCGACGCGATCGCGTTCTGCGACCAGGTGCGCGCGCCTGCGGCCCGACGTGGTGTTCGGCGCCGACATCATCGCCGGCTTTCCGACCGAGACCGAGGAGATGTTCGCCCGCTCGCTCGATCTGGTCGACGAATGCGGGCTCACGCACCTGCACGTCTTCCCGTTCTCGGCCACGGCCCGGCACGCCGGCCGCGCGCATGCCGCAGGTGCGCGCGCGAGATCGTCAAGGAGCGCGCGCGGCGGCTGCGCCAGAAGGGCGCGGCGGCGCTCGCCCGCGCATCTCGCCGGCGAGGTCGGCGCGACCCGGCGCGTGCTGGCGGAGACGCGCGCGAGCGGCCGCACCGAGCACTTCACGCCGGTGCGGCTCGACGCGCCGATCGAGCCGGGCGTGATTGTCGACGTCACTGTGATCGGCCACGATGGGCGACGGCTGATTGCGGCGTGAAGCCTACCAGTCAAGCCTGATTGCTCATTCGTCCACCTGTCGTCCCAGATCGGCGATAAAATCCATCACGGCGCGCACGCGTGCCGTGCGGACGAGGTCGCGATGGACGACCTCCCAAAGCTCCACGGAAAGCACCCGCTCGCACGGAAGAAGGCACACCAAGTCCGAGTCACGATCAGCCACGCGGCACGGCAGGATGGCCACGCCAATTCCCGCCTTGCAGGCCGCGAAGTGAACACGCGCCGAATCCGATGCGAGCGCGACGGTAGCGCCACGCGCATATTCGGCGAACCAGGGACCGCCGCGCACATGGGCGTATTCCTCGGTCCAGGTGATGATCTCCGACTTTTGAAAGATCGCCGATGTCCGGCGCGAGGTTGTGCGCCGCCGCGTAGGATCTGGCGGCGTAGAGACCGCAAGGCCACGATCCAATGCGCCGCACGACGAAATCCCCGCGTGCGGGCCGTACGCCGCGCAGCGCAATGTCCGCCTCGCGGCGAGTCAAATTGACCAAGTCCATGCGCACGACGAGCTCCAGGGCGATCTCCGGAAAACGTCGCTGGAAATCGGGCAAGGTTGGGAGTAATGAGATGCGTCGCGATATCGTCGGAAGCGGCGATGCGCACCTTGCCCGCTCGGACGCAGATCGCGCCCGAGCGCTTCACGCTCGACGGCGAGCACCGCTTCCTCGACCTCCTCGGCCTTGAGACGTATCGCCTCGCCGCTCTCGGTGAGCAGGTAGCCGGTCTGCTTGCGTTCGAACAGGCGGGCGCCCAGCCGGCGCTCCAACTCGGCGATCCGCCGGCCGACCGTCGCGGCGCTGGTCTTGAGCGCGCGCGCCGCCTTCACGAGGCTGCCGGATCGCGCCACGGCCAGGAAATGCTTGAGATCATCCCATTCCATGGGTTCGTCAGATTTGAAGATCAGATCGTCGATTTTTGCTGTAGCTCGTTCAAATCTCAAGATCTAACGTTCAATTATCCCGGATAAACAGGCTCCACGCGCAAAGTCCTCGCCACCACCCGATCCACAATCCGAGAGCGCAAAATCATGAAAACACTGACTATCGCCACGTCGATCGCGATCGCATTGGCGACGAATGTGGGCGCGAAGGCGGAGAATTTTCCCTCGCGCCCGATCACCCTCATCATCCCGTTCGCGGCCGGCGGACCGAGCATGGCGCTCCTGCGCATCATGGAGCCGCGCATGACGGCGTCGCTTGGCCAGCCGCTGATCGTCGAGACCGTCAGCGGCGCCGGCGGCAGCATCGGCACCGGAAGGCTCGCGCGCGCCGCACCCGACGGCTACACGATCGGTCTGGGCCAATGGGACACGCTCGTCCTCAACGGCGCGATCTATTCGCTGCCCTACGATTTGCAAACGGATTTCCAGCCGATCGCGCTGTTTGCGAGCAATCCGCAACTGATCGTTTCAAGGAATTCGCTGCCGGCCGGCGACCTGAAGGACCTGGTCGCATGGCTCAAGGCAAATCCCGACAAGGCCTCGCAAGGAACCGCCGGCGCTGGCAGCGCGGCTCATATCAGCGGCGCCTACTTCCAGGCCGTCACCGGCACGCGTTTTCAGTTCGTCCCCTATCGCGGCGCCGCGCCGGCGATGCAGGACCTGCTGGCCGGGCAGATCGACCTGATGTTCGACCAGGTCGGCAACGCGTTGCCGCAGGTACGGGCCGGAAAGATCAAGGCCTACGCGGTCACCGCGAAGACCCGTCTTGCGGCCACGCCAGACATCCCGACCGTCGACGAAGCGGGACTGCCCGGGTTCTACATCTCGGTCTGGCGTGGACTGTTCGCGCCGAGGGGAACGTCCAAGGACATTGTCGCCAAGCTCAATGCGGCGGTCGTGGATGCCCTGGCCGATCCGAACGTGCGTGAGCGGCTCGTCGAGTTGGGCCAGGACGTTCCGGCGCGCGATCAGCAGACCCCGGACGCGCTCGGCGCGCTCCACAAATCCGAAATCGAGAAGTGGTGGCCCATCATCAAGGCCGCGCACATTAAGGCGGAATAGATTTCCTCGCTTCACTGATCACGTCGTGGCATCTGCGAATCACGCGCCATGAGGCCCCTGTCCCGCCATTTGTCCCGGACCGGCCACGAATAGTCCTGAAAATCCGGGACATGCCGACAAGACGCAGCGCACATCCGGGGCGGCTTTACTGATGCGCCGGTCCCTCCACCGCACCCGGCAGCATGGCCGGGCCATTCAATGGTTGGTTATTTCCTGATATAGACGCATTCGCCACTTCGGAGCCGAACATGGATTTTCTTGACCACCTCGTCACCACCGCCGAACAGCTCGAGCAGCTTTATGGCGAGGTGTTCGCGCCGGCGATCGTCAAGGAGATCGACCACGTCAATGCGCATTACCGCGCCTTCATCGAGGCGGCGCCGTTCTTCGCGCTGGCGACCAGCGGCCCCGACGGGCTCGATTGCTCGCCGCGCGGCGATCCGGCCGGCTTCGTGCGCGTGCATGACGAGAAGACGCTGCTGATTCCGGACCGGCGCGGCAACAACCGCATCGACAGCCTGCGCAACCTCGTTCACGATCCGCGCGTCGCGCTCTTGTTTCTCATTCCCGGCTGCGGCGAAACCATCCGGGTCAACGGCCGCGCGAAGATTTCCCGCGATCCTGCGTTATGCGAGAGCTTCGTGCTGGAAGGCAAGACGCCGCGCTGCGTGCTCGTCGTCACGGTCGAGCGGGTC
This sequence comes from uncultured Pseudomonadota bacterium, assembly GCA_963791155.1. Classification (GTDB taxonomy): domain Bacteria; phylum Pseudomonadota; class Alphaproteobacteria; order Rhizobiales; family Xanthobacteraceae; genus JAVDCA01. The sequence continues at coordinate 140,693 of CAWBRI010000007.1, read as the reverse complement.
TTTTACCAGTGCGCCAAGGCGATCGTGCGCTCGAAGCTGTGGGACCCGACGCGCCACCTCGACCGCAAGAGCCTTCCGAGTTCCGGCACCATCCTGGCCGGCATCAGCGACGGGCGGATCGGCGGGCCCGAGCACGACCGCGGCGCGCCCGATCGGCTGAAGGCGACGATTTATTGAGAGAGTGCGAATGGGGAATAGCGAATAGCAAGTAGCAAGTAAGTAGGATTCACCGCCCGTAATTCTCAATTTTCCACTCGCTACTCGCTATTCGCTGCTTTCCTTCGGCCCCTCTTCGCCGTTCCACCCGCACAGCGCCAGCCGCTCCCGCATGTGCGGCGGCACCGGCGCGACGGCCCGCACGGGCGCGCGATTCTTGCTGATCGGCACCACGACCTCGCGGGCGTGCAGATGCAGGACCGGTCCGCTGAAGCGGGGCGCCGTGCCATAGATGTCGTCGCCCACGATCGGCCAGCCTTTGGCGGCGCAGTGCACGCGTAGTTGGTGCGTCCGGCCGGTGATCGGAACGAGGGCGAGCCAGGTCAGCTTCGACGATGACTGGATCTGCTCGCCCCGCACGGTGCGAGCCCCCTCTCCCGCGTGCGGGGGAGTGTTGGGGTGGGGACCGGGGCTTGCGCCGACATCGCCGACTTGCCCCCTCCCTTGCCCTCCCCCGCCAGCGGGGAAGGGAAGAAAGCTGCCCATCACCTTCCAGCGGGTGACCGAGGGCAGCCCCTTGGGGTCCGGCTTCATCCACCAGCCGATCTTGTCGTCGAGCCGTCCGAGCGGGATGTCGATCGTCCCCTCCCCGGCATCCGGTCCGCCCTCGACCACCGCCCAGTAGGTCTTGTCGACCTTGCGGTGCTTGAACAGCAATCCCAGATGAGCCAGAGCCTTGCGGTGACGCCCGAGCACCAGGCAGCCCGAGGTGTCCTTGTCGAGCCGATGGGCGAGCGCGGGGGGACGCGGCAGGCCGTAGCGCAAGGCGTCGAAATAGTCCTCCAGGCTCGGCCCGCCCTTCGGACCGCGATGAACCGAGAGACCGGGGGGTTTGTCGACGATGAGCATCAGCCCGTCGCGATGGAGCACGCGGGCGAGCATTTCCTCGGCGCTGATCCCGCGCGAGGCGTGCGTTTTCGACGCAAACCGCCTCTGGGTGCTCTCTTTCGATGCCATGACGAAAAAGTTCTCAGGTTGGCGCATGATCTTATCCGAAAAGTCTGCAACTTTCCGGGATCATGCGGTATCACGGCCCCCGACATGAATGACAGCCTGAACCATAATGACGCGGCGAAATCGAGCTGGTGGCAGCGGCTCAAGAGCGGGCTTCGACGCACCTCCACGTCGATCGGCGGCGCCATCGCCGACCTCGTCAGCAAGCGCAAGCTCGACGCCGCCACGATCGAGGAGCTCGAAGAGCTGCTGATCCGCGCCGATCTCGGCGTCGCCACCGCGGGGAGGATCGCGGCGGCGGTCGGCGCGGGCCGTTACGACACGACGGTGACGGCCGAAGAGGTGAAACAGATCCTCGCTGCCGAGGTCGAGAAGATTCTCGCGCCGATCGCGCGGCCGCTGGTCGTCGATCCCGCCGTCCGACCCTTCGTGATCCTGGTGGTGGGCGTCAACGGATCGGGCAAGACCACCACGATCGGAAAGCTCGCCGCCAGATTCCGGGCCGAGGGCCGCAAGGTCATGCTGGCGGCCGGCGACACCTTCCGCGCCGCCGCGATCGAACAGCTCAAGATCTGGGGACAGCGCACCGCGAGCCCGGTGGTGGCGAGCAGCCAGGGCGCGGACTCGGCTTCGCTCGCCTTCGAGGCGCTGGAGGCCGCGCGCGCGCAGGCGATCGACGTGCTGATCGTCGACACCGCGGGCCGGCTGCAGAACAAGGCCGCCCTGATGGGCGAGCTCGAAAAGATCGTCCGGGTGATGAAGAAGCTCGACGCCGACGCGCCGCACGCGGTGCTGCTGGTGCTCGACGCGACGGTCGGACAGAACGCGCTCTCGCAGGTCGAGGAATTCTCCAGGACCGCCGGCGTCACCGGCCTGGTGATGACCAAGCTCGACGGCACCGCGCGCGGCGGCATCCTGGTGGCGATCGCCGCGAAAAACAGGATACCGGTCCACTTCATCGGCGTCGGCGAGAGCGTCGATGATCTCGCGCCGTTCGAGGCGAAGGATTTTGCGCGCGCGGTTGCGGGAATTGACGGCTGAGCGTCCCCCGACAGTGCGACGTCATGCCCGCCCAAGCGGGCATCCAGTACGCGCGAGGCTATTGATAGTCAGTAGCGCCGGCGTTTACTGGATCGCCCGGTTGCGCGGGCGATGACGATGTGCCCGATGACATGTTCACAAGAGCGCGCTACACAATGTCCATGAACGACAAGCCCCCGAACGCCAAGCCCAAGCTCAACCCGATCCTCAAGCTCGCGCTCGATATCGGGCCGCTGGTCGTCTTCTTCGCCGTCAACGCGCGCTTTCGGCATCTATCGCCGCCACCGCGATGTTCATGGCGACGATCGTCGCGGCGCTCGCGGTGTCCTATGCGCTGACGCGCCACATCGCCATCATGCCGGTGGTCACCGCGGTGGTCGTGCTGGTGTTCGGCTCGCTCACGCTCGGTGTTCCACGACGAGACCTTCATCAAGCTCAAGCCGACGATCATCTATACGCTGTTCGGCCGCGACCCTGCTCGGCGGCTATCTGCTCGAGAAGCCGCTGCTCGCGATCGTGTTCGACTTCGATGTTCCATCTCACCGAGGAGGGCTGGCGCAAGCTGACGCTTCGCTGGGCGGCGTTCTTCATCGTGATGGCGGTGCTCAACGAACTCGTCTGGCGCACGCAGACGACCGACTTCTGGGTCAGCTTCAAGCTGTTCGGCTTCACGCCGCTGACCTTCGTGTTCGCGCTGCGCAGTATCCGCTGCTGATGAGATACGCCACCGCGGCGCCCAATCCCGAGGCGGAAGCCGAGCGCGAAGAGGTATCGTCGCGTTCGACGCGAAGCGTTCTGCGCTAAGTGCCGCCCGCCAGCGCCTTCTCGATCTCGGGCTTGATGTTCTGCTCGAGATTTTCCGCCGTGATCGGCCCGACCACCTTGTAGGCGATCCTGCCGTCGCGGCCGACGATGAAGGTCTCCGGCACCCCATAGACGCCCCATTCGATGGCGGCGCGGCCGCTGACGTCGGCGCCCGACGCCAGGTAGGGATTGCCATAGCGGCCGAGGAAGCGGCGCGCGTTGTCGGGCTGATCCTTGTAGTTGAGACCGATGACGCGGATGCGCTTGTCCTCGGCGAGCTGCATCAAGAGCGGAGCTTCGTCGCGACAGGGAATGCACCACGACGCCCATACGTTCAGCAGCGTGACGGCGCCGGAGAAGTCCGCCGACGCGAGGCCCGGCACCGGCTGGCCGTCGCGCTGAAGGCCCGGCACCGGGGGCAAGTTCGTCGGCGGGCGCCGGCTGGCCGATCAGCGCGGACGGGATGCGCGACGGATCGACGCCCGCCCCCAGGCGGACGAAGAACAGCGCCGCGACGCCGAGAAACAGCACGAGCGGCACCAGCACGGTGAGACGCATCCGTCGTGGCGCGGCTTCTTGCGGCAGCGTGCTCATGCGTGTTCCTTGATCTCGGCCGAGCGGCGCGTCACCCCGTGGGCTTCGAGATCGCCCAGCATGCGCTTCTGCGCGCGGAAATCGATCACCACCCAGGCGATCAGCGCAGCCACGACGGCGGCCGCCGCCCCGTAGGACGCGATGATGAAGATCGCATGCGGTCCGCAGATCCATCTCGACTCCCCAGAATCAGCTTCCTTGCGCGCGCGCGCTGCAACAGCAGCATGCTGCGCACCCGCCGGCGCAAGATCTCGTTGCGCATGGCGGCGACGTGCAGCGTGATGAACAACAGCGTGAAGGCGATCGCCATCGCGAACAGCGGCGCCAGGATGGTCGGGTGGATCGTCGGACCGCCGAGCCGGAACACCGAGGCCGGCTGATGCAGGGTGTTCCACCAGTCGACCGAGAACTTGATGATCGGCAGGTTGACGGCGCCCGACCAGAGTGAGGATCGCGGCCGCGCGGCCGGCGCGGCGTCGGATCCTCGACGGTGCGCCACAGCGCGATGAAGCCGAGATACATGATGAACATCACCAGCACCGAGGTGAGCCGCGCGTCCCACTGCCAGTAGGTGCCCCACATCGGCCGGCCCCACATCGAGCCGGTGAACAGGCAGAGGAACGTGAAGGCGGCGCCGATCGGCGCCGCCGCCTTGGCGGCGACGTCGGCGAGCGGATGGCGCCACACCAGGGTGCCGAGCGCCGACAGGCTCATCACGCCCCAGCAGAACATGCCGAGCCAGGCGACGGCACGTGGATGAACATGATCTTGACGGTCGCGCCCTGCTGGTAGTCGTCGGGCGCGACGAACAGCGCCTGCCCGAGCCCGACCGCGAAGGCGAACACCGTCGCCGCCATGAGCCACGGCAGCGCGCGCTCGGCAAAATTCAGAAACCGCGTCGGATTGGCGAGATCGATCAGAGCCATGGGCTCGTCATATAGGGTTTTCGGGCCAAGTGGAAACCGGTTCGCCGCGGGAAACCGGCCATTGCGAGAGCACCCGGCGGCTGCGGTTTTCGAACAAACGCAGATCGTCGCGACCTGCGCCGGTTAGGCTTGGAATGCGGCGCTTGTACGGAAGATATCTCGTCAATCCAGCCCGTGACGCAGCGTCGCGGCCGCCGCGAACGGCCCGATCACCAGGCTCATCAGGGTCAGCGCGCACAGGATCGTGAACGGCGTGCCGAACGGCACCGGGCCGACGATCGCGGCATTGGCGGCCGAGACGCCGAAGATCAGCACCGGCACGGTGAGCGGCAGCACCAGCACCGGCAGCAGCAGGCCGCCGCGCCGCAACGCGACCGCGAGCGCCGCGCCCGATCAGGCCGATGAAGGTGAGCGCCGGCGTGCCGACCAGGAGGGTCAGCGCCACCGCCCCGATGGCGGCCGGCTCGAGATTGAGGAGCAGCCCGAGCACCGGCACCGCGATCACCAGCGGCAGGCCGGTGGTGAGCCAGTGGGCGAGACCCTTGGCGGCGACCGTGAGCTCGAGCGGCGCGGCGCCCATCAGGATCAGATCGAGCGAGCCGTCCTCGTGATCGGCGGCGAACAGGCGATCGAGCGCGAGCAGCGAGGCGAGCAGCGCGCCGATCCACAGGATCGCCGGGCCGATCCGCCGCAGCAGTGCGAGGTCGGGGCCGATCGCGAACGGCATCAGCGTCACCACGGTGAGGAAGAACAACACGCCCATCAGCGCGCCGCCGCCGATGCGCACCGCGATGCGCATGTCGCGCAGCAGGAGCGCTCGGAGCGCCATCATGGGGTTGCCCCGTCCCCCATTGCGCGCAGCGTCATGAGGTTGGCCCGGTCGTCCCGACATTGCGCGCAGCGCCATCATGGGGTCGCCCTCAGCCGGAGTTCCTCACGCGCTCCAGGCCCAGCGGCCCGTGGGTCGCGGCCACGATGATGCCGCCGCCCGCGAGATGCCCCTGCATCAGAGTCGGCGAGCCGCTGCTGGCCGGCCGTGTCGAGCGCGGCGGTCGGCTCGTCGAGCAGCCAGATCGGGCGCGGCGCCGCGAGCAGCCGCGCGACGGAGAACCGCCGGCGCTGGCCGGCCGACAGGTAGCCGGCCGGCAGATCGGCCAGGCCGCCGAGACCGACCGTTTCCAGCGCCGATGCGGCCGGCGCATCGCGACCGCCCAAAAACGCATACCAGAACTGGAGGTTCTCCAGCACCGTCAGGGCCGGCTTGAGGGCGTCGCGATGGCCGAGATAGTGCGCCTGCTCGGGCAGGCTCATCTCGCTGGCCCCGCCCGTCAGCTCGATGCGGCCATGCGCGGGCTCCAGAAGCCCGGCAATCAGGCGCAGCAAGGTGGTCTTTCCGGCGCCATTGCGGCCGGTGACCACCAGGGCCTCGCCCGCATCGGCCGCAGAAATTCAGCTCGCCGAAGACCTCGCGGCCGCCCCGGATACACGCGAGATCGCGCCCGAAAAGCCGCATCAGCGCGGTCCCCCACGGGGTGGCCCGGCCGGAGCCCGGAGGTGGATCAATCCAAGGCCTTAACCTAGCCATGCTCTCAATTCTCGTTCGTGTGGCAGAAACCGGAAAAACCTCTTATAAGCCACATCTTAAACCGCAGCTTGGCGAACACACGCCGCCAAACGCGCGGGGGGAACACATTCAGTACCGGTAACTTCTTACCGAAAACAGCCCGGCATCTCACTCGCCGGCATGGAACCCAAGGTCATGACCTCGCTCGACAGCTTCAAATGTGCCCGGTCGCTCAAGATCGGCTCCAAGACCTATGCGTATTACAGCCTCCCGGTGGCTGAAAAGAACGGTCTCAAGGGAATCTCGCGATTGCCGTTCTCGATGAAGGTGCTGCTGGAGAATCTGCTGCGCAACGAAGACGGGCGCTCGGTCACCAAGGACGACATCCTGGCCTTCGCGCAATGGCTCAAGACCAAGACCTCCGAGCGCGAGATCGCATTCCGTCCCGCCCGCGTACTGATGCAGGATTTCACCGGCGTGCCGGCGGTGGTCGATCTCGCGGCGATGCGCGACGCGATGAAGCTTCTCGACGGCGATCCCAAAAAGATCAACCCGCTGGTGCCGGTCGACCTCGTCATCGACCACTCGGTCGCGGTCAATTTTTTCGGCACCAACGATTCGCTCAAGAAGAACGTCGACGAGGAGTACAAGCAGAACCAGGAACGCTACCGCTTCCTGAAGTGGGCGCAGCGCAGTTTCGAGAATTTCCGCGTCGTGCCGCCCGGCACCGGCATCTGCCATCAGGTCAATCTGGAGTATCTGTCGCACACGGTCTTCAGCGCCAAGGACAAGGTGAAGCTCGACGGCAAGGAGGTTGTCGCCGAGGTGGCCTATCCGGACACGGTGGTCGGCACCGACTCGCACACCACCATGGTCAACGGACTTTCGGTGCTCGGCTGGGGGGTCGGCGGCATCGAGGCGGAGGCCGCTATGCTCGGCCAGCCTTATTCGATGGTGCTGCCCGAGGTGATCGGCGTGAAGCTCTCCGGCAAGCTCAAGGAAGGCGTGACCGCGACCGATCTGGTGCTCACCGTCACGCAGATGCTGCGCAAGCGCGGCGTGGTCGGAAAGTTCGTCGAATATTTCGGCCCCGGCATTGCGGGCCTCACCATCGCGGATCGGGCCACCCTCGGCAACATGTCGCCCGAATACGGCGCGACCTGCGGCTTCTTTCCGATCGACGACGATACGCTCAAATACCTGCGCAACACCAATCGCAGCGAGGCACGCGTCGCGCTGGTGGCCGCCTACGCCAAGGCGCAGGGCATGTTCCACACCAAGAACACGCCCGACCCGGTCTTCACGGACATACTCAAGCTCGAGCTCGCCTCGGTCGAGCCCTCGCTCGCCGGGCCCAAGCGCCCGCAGGACCGCGTGGCGCTCAAGGAGGTCAAGGCGGGTTTCGCGGTCTCGATGGACAAGGAATTCGGCAAGGCGGCCGAGGCCGGCAAGCGCGTCCCGGTCGCGGGCCGCAACCATGATCTCGGCCACGGCGACGTCGTCATCGCGGCGATCACCTCCTGCACCAACACCTCGAACCCGAGCGTGATGATCGGCGCCGGGCTGCTCGCCCGCAAGGCTGCGGCGCGCGGCCTTACGGTGAAGCCATGGGTCAAGACCTCGCTCGCGCCCGGCAGCCAGGTGGTCGCCGAATATCTCGACAAGTCCGGCCTCCAGAAGGACCTCGACAAGCTCGGCTTCAACCTGATCGGCTTCGGCTGCACCACCTGCATCGGCAATTCCGGGCCGCTCCCGCCGGAAATCTCCAAAGCGATCAACGAGAACGATCTGGTCGCCGCCGCCGTGCTGTCGGGCAACCGCAATTTCGAGGGTCGCGTGAATGCGGACGTGCGGGCGAACTATCTCGCCTCGCCGCCCCTCGTCGTCGCCTACGCAATCGCGGGCTCGATGAACGTCGACGTCGCCAAGGCCGCGCTCGGCGTCGACAAGAAGGGCAAGAAGGTATTCCTGCGCGATATCTGGCCGACCAGCCGCGAGATCAACGCGGTGATCCGCAAGTGCATCACCAAGCAGGTGTTCGCGCGCAAATACGCCAACGTGTTCAAGGGCGACGCAAACTGGAGCAAGATCGCCGTCAAGGGCGGCCTCACCTATGCGTGGGACCGCCATTCGACCTATGTGCAGAACCCGCCCTACTTCGAGCACATGCCGCGCACACCGCGGCCCCTCACCGACGTCGTCGACGCGCGCATTCTCGGCCTGTTTCTCGACTCGATCACGACCGACCACATCTCGCCGGCCGGCTCGATCAAGCTGGATTCGCCAGCCGGCAAGTACCTGGTCGATCGCAAGGTCAAGCCCGCCGACTTCAACCAGTACGGCACGCGACGCGGCAACCATGAAGTGATGATGCGCGGCACTTTCGCCAATATCCGCATCAAGAACCAGATGGTGCCCGGCGTCGAGGGCGGCGTGACCATCCACTATCCGTCGCGCCAGAAGATGTCGATCTACGACGCGGCGATGCGCTACAAGAACGAGCATGTGCCGCTCGTCGTCATGGCGGGCCGCGAATACGGCACCGGCTCCTCGCGCGATTGGGCCGCCAAGGGTGCAGCCCTGCTCGGCATCCGGGCGGTGGTCTGCCAGTCGTTCGAGCGCATCCATCGCTCGAACCTGATCGGAATGGGCGTCATCCCACTTTGCTTCGAGGAAGGAACCTCATGGCAGACGCTCGGCCTCAAGGGCAGCGAGCAGGTGACGATCCGCGGGTTGCAGGGCGAACTCAAGCCGCGCCAGCGGCTGATCGCCGAGATCGTCGCGGCCGACGGCGGACTCAAGCGGATTCCCCTGGTTTGCCGCATCGATACGCTCGACGAGCTGGAATACTTCAAGAGCGGCGGCATTCTGCAATACGTGCTTCGTCATCTCGCCGCCTGAGCGCACGCCCGGTCGACCGCGCAACCGCCGGGCCTACGGTCCGGCGGTTGTATTTTTTTGCGTGCATCGGCCCTAAGCATTAACCTCACCTTGAAGTGAGTGGCGGGTGATCGTCCCTGCCTTTATGAGTAGGCGGGGATGGGGCCGCGCGCGTGCAATGGAGATCGGCATGACAGGTCGCCGTTACGTGGCGTTCGGGGCCATCGCGGCTGTGCTGACGGCCGGCGTGTCGGCCTCCGCCGCCGAGCCGAGAGCCGTCATCGAGCTGTTCACCAGCCAGGGCTGCTCGTCCTGCCCACCGGCCGACCAGCTGCTGGCCGACATGAGCAAGGATCCGAGCCTCATCCCGCTCACGCTCGCGACCGACATTTGGGACTATCTCGGCTGGAAGGATACGCTGGCGCTCGCCGGCCACGCCAAGCGGCAGAAGGCCTATTCGCACGCGCGCGGCGACCGCGAGGTCTATACCCCCCAGGTGGTCGTCAACGGCGCCGTCCAGGCGCTCGGCAGCGACCCGGCCGCGATCGAGCGCGCGATCGCGCAGAGCCGGCGAAATGCCGCAACGCTCTCGCTACCGCTCACCTTGAAGCTCGAGAATGGCCGGCTCACGGTCGCGGCGCCGGCCGCCAGCAGCGAAGCGAGCAAAAGCGACGCAAGCGCCGAGGTGTGGCTCTGTCCACTCTCGAAAGCCGTCGAGATCGCGATCGGGCGCGGCGAGAACAGCGGGCGCACCATCACGTATCATAACGTCGTGCGGCGCTGGGTGAAGCTCGGAACCTGGAAAGGCAATGCCGAAACCTGGAGCATTGCGCTGGCGGATTTCAAGACCGAGGGCGTGAACGCCGTCGCGGTGGTGCTGCAGAACGGCACCGCGGCGATCCCCGGCGCCATGCTCGGCGCCGCGATGACGTCGCTCGAAGCCCAACCCTCACAGTGAATCCCTGACGCGCGGCCACGGGGCGGGCGCTCGCAGCCAAGCGCTTGCTGCCGGCGCGAATCCGCCTGAAACGTCATCGGAACGTCGGACAGCGAGATGGAACTTCGAACGGCGAAATTCCGGCAGTAAAAAAAAAGGGCCAGCTTGCGCTGGCCCTTAAGCGTAGGGGGATTGAACCTTACACGGAACAAAACAAAGGAGTCGGCCGGCACAAGCTCCGGGGGGCTGGGGGGCTGAGGAATCCGAAACCCGCACCGAGCCGAACCCTGTGATTGTCTTTTCGCAGCCTAGATGGACGATGCCGGGGCCGAATCTGGGCAGTATTATGAATCGCCTAACGAACGCGTGATCGCCGGTTCCGCCTACCGCGCGCTCTGCGACACGGCGGTAGCCCGTGAAGCCCTTGCCGCCGGTCTCGTTCGGGGCGATCATGACTCAGTCATCACAAGGAGGCGCCGCATGACCTTCGGGCCCGGCGAAACCGATCCCAGCCAGAATCACCGGGGCGACGGCGCATTTGCCGCCGCCCCGCAGCCTCCCTGCGTGACCTTTGAGCGGCGCGAGCTCGATCGTATTCTCGGCCTTTACGGCCGGATGGTCGCCGCCGGGGAATGGCGCGATTACGCCATCGATTTCCTGCGCGACCGCGCCATCTTTTCGGTATTCCGCCACGCCGCCGAAGTGCCGATTTACCGAATCGAAAAGAACCCCAAGCTTGCTCGCCGCCAGGGCGCCTACAGCGTGATTACGGCGACCGGCCTGATCATGCGGCGCGGGTCCGAACTCGATCAGGTGCTACGCGTGCTCGACAAGCCGCAGAAAGCGATCCGGCTGGTGGTGAATTGAAGGAACCGCGAATAGCGAATAGTTGGAGTCACGTTTCGCTATTCGCTACTCACCATTCGCCATTCGCTCCGGTCCCGGGGGCGTCGCGGCTCCCCCGCCCAACGCCCGCTGCATCAGCACGGTGTCGAGCCAGCGGCCGAACTTGAAACCGACGTTCTCGATCGTACCGATCATCCGAAACCCAGCCGCACGATGCAACGCGATCGACGGCGTCTGGGCGGAATCCCCGATCACCGCGATCATCTGCCGGAAGCCGGCCTGCTCCGCGTCGACGACGAGGCGGCCGAGCAAAGCCGCGCCGACGCCGCGGCGGTGCATGTGCGCCGCCACATAGATCGAATCCTCGACGCTCCAGCGATAGGCCGGTCGCGCCCGATAGGGCCCCGCATAGGCGTAGCCCGCGATCACGCCGTCGGCCTCGGCCACCAAATAGGGATAGCCGGCGTCGACCAGCGCCTGGCGGCGGCGCGCCATCTCGGCCAGGTCGGGCGGCGCCAGTTCGAACGACGCGGTGCCGTGGCGCACCGCATGATCATAGATCGCCGTGATGGCGGCCAGGTCGGCGGCGGTCGCAGCGCGGATCGTGAGGATCATGGATCAGCCGATAACCCCGCCGCGGGCGCGCCGCCAAGCAAAAAAAGCGCCCCGGGAGATCCCGGGGCGCTCGCCGCAACTCCAATTCCCGCAGCGATCAGCGACGATCGCCGAACAGACGGAGCAGGAACAGGAACATGTTGATGAAGTCGAGATAGAGCGCGAGCGCGCCCATCACGGCCTTGCGGCCCGCGACCGTGCCGTCATCCATCGGGTCGTAGAATTCCTTGATCTTCTGGGTATCCCAGGCGGTGAGCCCGGCGAAGATGAGGACGCCCAGCACCGACACCGCCCAGTCGAGGCCGCTCGACTTGAGGAAGATGTTGACGAGGCTCGCGATGATGATTCCGAACAGGCCCATCATCAGGAACGAACCCATGCCGTCGAGGTTGCGCTGGGTCGTATAGCCCCACAGGCTCATGGCGCCGAACGACGCCGCGCTGATGAAGAACACGCGCGACAGCGAGGCCTGGGTGTAGACCACGAAGACGCTCGCGAGCGACAACCCGAGCAGGCCGGCGTAGACGAAGAACAGCAGGCGCGCGGTCGTCGCCTGCATCTGTCCGATCCGGTAGCTCAGGAAGAAAACGAGGCCGAGCGGCGCAAACAGCAGCACCCACATCAGCGGGCCGGCGAAGATCGCCTGACCGAATGGCGTGGCGCCGCTCACGAAGCCGCGCGATACGACGATCGCGTCGCCGCCGGCGGCCTGATAGGCGAGCCAGGCGACGACGCCGGTGAGCGCCACGCCTCCCGCCATGTAGTTGTAGACGCGGATCATATGGGCGCGCAGGCCCTGATCGAGTGCCATAGCGCGGTCGGCACCGAACCCGCGCGTGGCGGCATAATTCCGGTCGAAGTCCGACATCGAAGCTTCCTTTCTGTCGCCCGGTTGGCTTACGGGCGCTAAGGGCATCGGGGGTTCAAAACCCGAGTGCCGGATGGTGCGAATCTAGTGATTGTCGATGGCCAGTGGAAGACACCTGCGACGCTATTCTTAACGCCCGGAGGTTACCAAATGTTAAGCTTCCGGTGCCTGCCGGAGCCCGCTGGCGCCCCGAAGCCTCGCCGGATGGTGTCTCACTCCTCGCGCTGCCCAACGAGCTGCAGCAGCAGCGTGAACAGATTGATGAAGTCGAGATAAAGCGAGAGCGCGCCCAGGATCGCGGACCGCTCCATGGTGTCGCCGTCCATCGCGCCGTAGAGATACTCGCTCTTGAGCCGCTGGGTATCCCAGGCGGTGAGAACCGAAAACACCAGCACGCCGATGAACGAGATGCCCCATTGCAGCGCCGAGCTCGCCAGCCACAGATTGACCAGACTGGCGATGATGACGCCGAACAGGCCCATGATCGCGAACGACCCGAGAGCGCTCAGCTCGCGCTGCGTCGTGTAGCCCCACAGCGAGAGCGCTCCGAACGAGGCCGCCGTGATGAAAAAGACCCGCGTGATCGAGGTGTGGGTGTAGATCAGGAAGATCGATGCGAGCGAGAGCCCGACCATCGCGGCGTAGAGCCAGAACAGCAATTGCGCGGTCGCCGGCCGCAGGCGTTCGACGCCGAAGCTCAAACCGAATATCAGCGCGAGCGGAGCGAATATGATCGCCCACTTCAACGGGCTCACGAACACCGCGTAGCCGATACCGGTGAGCAGGATGTCGCGGCCCTGCGCCACGAACCCGGCCGGAACCGGAATGACGCGGCCGGCACGGATCACATAGGACGCATCGGCGACCGTGCCGGTCACCGACAGCAGGTAGATTCCGAGCGCCGCCACCCCGGTGATCGCCAGCCCGATCATCATATAGTTGTAGATATGCAGCATGTGGGATCGCAGACCGGCGTCGATGGCGGCCGTTTCGGCCTGCGTCATCGCTCCGCTGAAGCCGGCGACGTTGCGATCAATGTCAGACATCGTCGAGGCCCGTGATCCTTCGCGAGTGCCTGTTGGCGAGCGCCTGCGGCGGCCTTCGCGCGGCGCAATAGCCGTCATCATGACGCGAATTCCGGCGGCCACAAGGCCGCGCAAATGCAGGAGTCTTCATAACCGCGCCCGGAGACCCCGGGCTTTGGCGGCAAAATGATGAAACCGCTAGAGATTTCGCAATACCGCGGCCGGCTTGCGACCAAGCGCCGCAAAGGTCCCGATCAGGCCGAACACCAATGTGATGACGAGCGCGATCAGCGCGGCCGCGATCACCGGGCCGCCCTGCCATTCGAAACGCAACGTCATGACGTCTGCGACGACGCGCCAGGCCGCGATCGAGCCGGCCGCGACCCCGAACAGTACGGTAGCGAGCCCGAGCAGCAGATATTCGAGCGCATAGGCGGTGATGAGCTGGCGCCGCGTCGCGCCCAAGCGTCTTGAGCACCACGGCGTCGTAGACACGGTGACGATGGCCGGCGGCGAGGGCGCCGCCGAGCACCAGCACGGCCGCGAGCAGCGTCACCGAGCTTGCGACGCGGATCGCCAGCACGAGATTCATCACCACGTCTCCGACCGCGTCGAGCGCGTCCTTGACCCGCACCGCCGTGACCGAGGGAAACGCGTCGCCGGCCGCCTTCAACAAGGCCATCTCCTCGGCGGCGCTGCCGCCGCCGGGATAGGTCACGGTCGCAATATGGGTGGCGGGCGCGCCCGCGAAGGCGCCGGGGGAGAACACCAGGACGAAATTGATGCCGAGCGATTGCCAATCGACCGCGCGCAGGTTGGCGATCCTGGCCGTGATGTTGCGTCCGAGCACGTTGACGGTGACGTCGTCGCCGAGCTTCAGTCCGAGGCCGTCGGCGAGCTTTTTCTCGAACGAAAGCAGCGGCGGCCCCGAATAGTCCGCGCCCCACCATTGGCCCTCGACGACGCGCGAGCCCAGGGGGATGTCGCCCGTATAGGTGATGCCGCGGTCGCTTTGCAGCACCCATTGGGCGTCCTGGCGCGGCTTGAGATCTTCCGCCTTCACGCCGCCGGCGGCCACGATGCGGCCCCGCAGCATCGGGACGCGCTCGAGGGTCGCTCGCGGCGCCTGCGCGCTCACGAAGGCGTCGAAGCGCGCGGCGTCCGCTCCCTGGATGTCGAGGAAATAAAACGAGGGCGCCTTCTCGGGCAGCGCCGCCATGAATTGCTTGCGCAGGTTGGCGTCGATCTCGAGCACGGTGACCAGCAAGGCGAGCCCGAGACCGAGCGAGAGCACCACGGTGGGCGTCAGGGCCCCGGGACGGTGGATGTTCGCGATCGCGAGCCGCCACATGGTCGAACGCGACCGCGGCGCCCGGCGCGCGACCGCCATGAGGGCGAAGGCGACCAATCGCAGCGACAGAAAGACCACCACCGCGGCGGCCACGAAGATTGCCGCGATCTTGCGGTCATAGGCCGCCGCCACGGCGAGCACGGTGAGCGCGAGCGCCGCGAGCGCGGCCGCGACCACATAGCGGGCGCGCGGCATGCGCCGGTCGGGCGCGATCTCGTCGCGAAACAGCGCCGAGACCGGGACGTCGTGGGCGCGTCCGAGCGGCCAAAGCGCGAAGGCCGCCGCGGTCAGCATGCCGTAGGCGAGCGCCGCGACGAGCTCGCCCGGATGCACCGCCGGCCAGAACGGCAGCGGCATGAGCGGGCGCAGCACGCCCGCAAGCCCGAACGGCAGGGCGGCGCCCAGCGCGAGGCCGATCGCCACGCCGATGGCGGCCAGCACCATGACTTCGGTGAAATAGATGACGAACACGCGCGACCCGGTGGCGCCGAGCGACTTCAACGTCGCGATGACGTTGCGCTTGCGGTCGAGATAGTGCTTGGCCGAATTGGCGACGCCGACCCCGCCGACCAGCAGCGCGGTGAGACCGACGAGCGTGAGATACTGGGTGAAGCGCTCGACGTTGCGCTCGAGCTGCGGGGTCGCGTTGGTACGGGTGCGGATGTCCCAGCCCGCGTCCGGCAATTGGCGGGCCGCGGCGTCCATCGCGCTCTTGATGGCGGCCTCGCCGGCGGCGGCGGGTAGCCGCACCCGATAATGCCAGCGCACCAGGCTGCCGGGTTGCAACAGACCGGTCGCACGCAGCGCCTCCTCGCTCAACATCAGCCGCGGCCCGAACCCGATGCCGCCGGCGAGCTTGTCGGGCTCGACCGCGAGGGTCGCGCGAACCTCGATCGCGGCATTGCCGACCGTGAGGCGGGCGCCCGGCGTGAGATCGAGCCGTGCGAACAGCGCCGGGTCCGCCAGAGCGCCGAATTCCTCGCCGCGCCGCGCCAGCAGATCGGACGGTGGCGCCGCCGGCTCGCTCGCGACCGACCCGTAAAGCGGATAGGCGCCGTCCACCGCCTTGATCTCGACCAGGGTCGAGCGTCCGTCGGCGGTGCGCGCCATCGCACGCAACGTGGCGGCGAGCGAAACGTCGCCCAGGTGGCGCAGAAAGGCGCGCTCGCCGGGCGTCGCTTCACGCTGGATCAGCGAGAACGAGAGATCGCCGCCCAGAATGGCGCGGCCCTCGCGGGCAAGCCCGTCGACCAGGCCTTGCGCGAACGAACCAACTCCCGCGATCGCCGTCACGCCGAGCGCGATGCAGGCGATGAACACCCCGAATCCGCGCACGCCGCCGCGCAATTCGCGCAGCGCGAGGCGCAGCGGGAGCCAGCGCATCGCGCCGGCCGGCGTGGCGGACGTCATGCCGACACCGCGCGGGCCGGCATCGGCATGAAGCGGAGAAGCAGAAAATGGACCGGCGCATAAAGCAGGGCCGGCAACAGGACGATGAGCCCGGCTACCCAGAGGGCGGGCGGCATCCATTGTTGCGCGGCCGTATCGCTCATGCCCCAGACGTAATTGATGTTGACGGGCGTGAGGCCGGGATCGGGTCGCGGCGGCGGCATGAAGAAGAAGCAGATCAACACCAAGGTCCACGCCACGAGCGTCCAGGCCACGAGCCCGCGCCGGTCATAGCCGAGCCGCCATACCAGATAGACGAGCAGAAACGGCAGCCAGCCGTGGAACAGCGACAGGCTGCGCAGGAACAGCGAGTGATCGGCCGCGAACATGTAGTCCGTCATGCCGGTGAGCGGCAGGCCGATCAGATTGGAGAGGAAATCGACGACCCACAGCGCCTGCGAGGCAAGGATGCCGACCGTGCACATCGAGACGAGCAGCGAACTTTCGATCCAGATCGCGACCAGCGTGATCATCAGGGCCACGTCGCAGAAATAAAGGAAATTGGTGGGCCCGTAGTTGCGCCAATAGACCGGTACGAGCACCGCCATGAAGGCCGTGTAGGCGAGCTTGAGCCACAACGGCAGACGGCTCGCGGGCTCGGCGAAGGACTGCGTGGTCATGCGGGCACCTTTGCGGGGGCCGCCGGTTCGACGCGCCCCGAGCGCATCCGTACCACGCGGTCGCAACGCGCCGCGAGGTTCGCATCATGGGTGACGAGCACAAGCGTGGTGTTGCGCTCGGCGCGGCCGGCGAACATCAGATCGACGATCTCGCCGCCGGTGGCCTCGTCGAGATTGCCGGTGGGTTCGTCGGCGACCAGGATCGCGGGGTGCGGCGCCAGCGCGCGCGCAAGCGCGACCCGCTGCTGCTCGCCGCCGGAAAGTTGCGCCGGGTAGTGCGCCAGGCGTTGGCTGAGACCGACCCCGGCGAGCTCGCGCTCGGCCCGCGCGAACGCGTCCGCGGCGCCCGCGAGCTCGAGCGGCACCGCGACGTTCTCGAGCGCCGTCATGGTCGGAATCAGGTGGAAGGATTGAAACACGATCCCGACCTCGCGGCCGCGGAAGCGCGCCAGCGCATCCTCGTCGAGCCGGCCGACGTCCTCGCCCGCGACCATGATGGAACCGGTGTCCGGCCGCTCCAGCCCGGCCATCACCATCAGCAGCGTCGATTTGCCCGAGCCCGACGGCCCGACCAGGCCGACTGCCTCGCCGCGCCCTATATTGAGGACGATGTCCTTGAGAATGTGCACCCGGGCCGCGCCACGGCCGAGCGAGAGATTGACCCCAAGAAGCGCGACGGCGGGCGCGGGCTTGACCGAGGTATCGTTCATGCGACTGTTAGATCCCCTGCGGGGCGCGCCTTCGACGCACCGCCGATTCGGCATGTTGGCTCATATGGGAATCGCACCGTGCCGGTCCAGTTGATTCCTCGGATGTTCCGGACCGTCCCGGCGGTCGTGCTCAGCTGCATCGCGGCGGCCTTCCTGGCCGCGCGGCCTGCCGCCGCGGCAGACCAACCCGTGCGTCTCGTGGCGCTCGGCGATTCGCTCACGGCGGGCCTCGGGCTTGCGGCCCAGGATGCGTTTCCGGCCAAGCTCCAGAAGGCGCTCGCCGACAAGGGGATTGCCGCGACCATCGTGAATGCCGGTGTTTCGGGAGACACCACATCGGGCGGGCTCACCCGGTTGGCGTGGTCGGTGCCGGAAGATGCCCAAGGGGTCATCCTGGAGCTCGGCGCCAATGATGCCTTGCGCGGCCTCGACCCGGCGATACCGCGCGCCGCGCTCGACGCCATGCTGCGCCGGCTCAAGGAGCGCGCCATTCCGGTTCTCCTGTGCGGCATGCTGTCGCCACCCAACCTGGGCGTCGACTATGCACGCGCATTCAACGCGATCTATCCCGACCTCGCCAAGACATACGCTCCGGTATTCTATCCGTTTTTTCTCGAAGGGGTCGTCACCAACCGCAAGCTCACCCAGAGCGACGGACTGCATCCCACCGCCGCCGGCGTCGACGTCATCGTGGCGAATATCCTGCCCAAGGTCGAGGAGCTGATCGCGCGGATACGGGCGAAGCCGGGGAATTGAGACCCAACGCCTGCGGCGCAAAAGACTGTTGCGTCCGCGGCGCGAATCCCCACAATTATGCTTAGCGAATGTCCGTGGAACGTGTGCCATGCCCCGGCTGTTCACCGCGCTCGAGATTCCGGCCGAGGTCGGGCGATCGCTTTCCATGCTGCGCGGCGGGCTGCCGGGTGCGCGCTGGATCGACCCCGAGAACTATCACCTCACATTGCGGTTCATCGGCGACATCAATGAAGGGCTCGCGCGCGAGATCGCATTCATGCTCGGCAATGTGAACCGCCTGAGCTTCGAGCTGCGGCTCGACGGCCTGACCTCGTTCGGCGGCCGCCGGCCGCGCGCCGTCGTCGCCGCGGCCGCCAGGACCCAGCAGCTGTTCGAGCTGCAGGCCGAGCACGAGCGGCTGATGCAGCGCGTCGGCCTCGAGCCGGAGGGCCGCAAATACACGCCCCATGTCACGCTGGCGCGGCTGCGCGATACGTCGAGCCATGATGTGGCGGACTATCTGGCGACGCGACACCCGTTCCGCCCCGGACCGTTCCGCGTTTCGCGCTTCGTGCTGTATTCGTCGCGCGCCTCGGTCGGCGGCGGGCCCTATGTGATCGAGGCCGCCTATCCGCTGGCCGCGTAGGAGCGAGAGCGAACTGGAGATAGCGAATAGCCGTTCGTCGGGGGCTTACTCGCTACTCGCTACTCGCTACTCGCTACTCGCTACTCGCCATTTTGCGCATCCCTCACGCCGGCCGCATCAGCCGCGCCTGGGCGTCGAGCACGGCGGTCGCAAAGCCGTGGCCGTCGGCGACGAGCTCGCGAAAAAGCGACAGCGGGGTCGCATGCGGGGCCTCGACCTCGCCCACGACGCTGCCGAAATCGAAGCTCAATTCGGCCTCGAACTTGCGCGCGAGCTGCTGCATGCGGGCATTGGCGAGGAGGCACGTCATGTGCACGAGCTTGATGCCGCGATTGCGGGCCGCGAGCAGCGTGCGCTCGAGCAGCGCGGAACCGACGCCGTGGCTCTGCCACGGCTTCTCGATGCTGAAGGCGACCTCGGCCTCGCCCGGGAAACCCGCGCCGAAAGGCTTCAGCTCGGCGACGCCGCGCAGGATGCCATCGACCAGGAAGCCGTGCATGACGGTGTCGATCTGCATCGCGGTCTCGACATAGGCCAGGATCAGCTCGTCGGCGACCGCTCCGCCGAAGCGATTTCGCCGGCTCTCGGCATCGAGCCGGAGCAGATGGTCGCGGTATTTCTCGGCTTCGCCGATCCACAGTTTGCGGATCATGCCGCCGTCGGCAAACAATACGTCCATGACTGGGTCCTTCTGACGTTGGGCGTCGTTCAAGACCCTCCGGGCGATCCTCCAGCAGGCATTCGAGATGCGGCCCGCCGCGTCTCGAATCAGCATCACGATGCTGCATTCACATTGCGCATATATTGCGGCGCACCAAATACGCCAATGCATTGATTCAACAGGACCATTGTTAATTACGCGGGGCTCGGCGCGCGACCCGCGGCAGCGGGCCGGTGATTTGTCCCGCCGCATGGCTGGCCGCGGGCTCGGCCTCCGCCCCGGAGCGGCGCGCGGACTACCGGGTTCCCACCAGCATCCGGCTGTGGTGATAGTAATCCGACACCGCCGGCGCGTAACCGTAATGCCGGTGTTGCCAGCCATGGTGGTGGCCACGCCACCCATGGCCGTGCGCCAGCGCCGACGACGGCACGCTCGCGAGCGCCATCCCAGACGCCACGGCGGCGGCCAGCGCAATCGCCAGGTGAATCTTCATGCTTGTCCTCCTCGATGTCGTTATCCGATCGGCGGCGCCGCGTTGCGTTGGTTGCGCCGCTTCCCGGTCCCGAGGAGATGACGTTTCGGAGGCGCAAAAGTTTCGCCCGCCGCCGAGGTGCGCAGCGCGCGGCCGCCTCAAATGGAATGCGGCCGGTCTTGCGACCGGCCGCATGGGCGCCCGAACCGGAGGGGGCTTCGGTTCCGGCAATTTATTTAGTTGTGGCCCTGCGCGAGCCGATCGTTGATCTGCATCCCGGTCGACCAGCTCTGCGTGGCGACGAAGCCGCGATGGGTGGCCGCCGCGTAGGCGCCCGCCGGCATCGTGGCCTGGCCCAGGATGCGGCCGCTGGTGGCCTGCAGGGCGGCGAGATCCTGGTCGCCCGCGAAGGAGGGGGAAGCAATGGCCGAGAAGAGAACGGCCGCCAGAGCGATCTTCGACTTCGTGTTCATGTTCAGTCTCCTGTTGAGCGAGTGTTGCCAGGTGGATTTTCCGTAGTCCGAAATTCTTAGTCTGGTTTCCAGGTGCCGTTCGATTTGCTTTACCGTCCGACACTCGATGATACGGACGTACCCGGAAAGAGTTTCACTTGCCAATCACAAGACCTCGCCGGTTTTCTCCGCTGGTTTCACTTGGACGTGACTCCGGCGTGATCCCGACCGCCCTTGCCTTGTAAGGTCCGGCGAAAAGCGGCTATTGCGATGCGCCGCACGTCGAAGCGCCCACCGGGATATGCCAGCCTCCATCAGCGACCATTACGCCGCCCTTGTTGCGGCCGGAGAGATCGAGCGCGATTCGGCGCAGGACGCGCTGGTCGCCCGCCTGGCGCGGCTCAACGAGCGGCTGGCGATGCACAGGCTGGCGCGCAAGTCGTCGTCGCTCGGATGGCTTTTCGGCCGGCACGAGCGGCACGAAGATCCGCTCAGGGGCTTCTACATCCACGGCGACGTCGGCCGCGGCAAGACCATGCTGATGGACCTGTTCTTCGAGGCCTGCGCGGTCAGGCGCAAGCGCCGCGCCCATTTCCACGAATTCATGGCCGACATGCATGAGCGCGTGCACGCCTATCGCCAGAAGCTCAAATCCGGCGAGGTCGCGGGCGCGGATCCGATCGCGCTCACGGCGGCCGATATCGCAGAAGAGTCGTGGGTGCTGTGCTTCGACGAGTTTCACGTCACCGACATCGCGGACGCCATGATTCTCGGGCGGCTGTTCACATGGCTGTTCGAACAGGGCGTCGTGGTGCTGGCGACCTCCAATGTGGCGCCCGATGAGCTCTACAAGGACGGGCTCAACCGCGCGCTTTTTCTTCCTTTCCTCGCATTGCTCGAGCAGCGCATGGAGGTGGTGCGTCTCGACGCGCGCGCCGATTTCCGGCTCGAGAAATTCGCGGGTGTCAGGGTCTGGCACGTGCCGGCGGACGCGCGCGCCGATCGGGCGCTCGACGCGGCCTGGCGGCGCCTGGCGCTCGGCGAGGAAGGCGGCCCGCAGGACATAACAGTAAGTGGCCACGTGATGCACGTGCCGCGGGCCGCCATGGGGGTCGCGCGTTTCACTTTCGCGGAGCTGTGCGAACGGCCGCTTGGTGCCGTCGACTACCTGCGCCTCGCCCACGAGTTTCATGCCATCGTGCTCGATCACGTTCCGGTCATGGACTATGAGCAGCGCAACGAGGCCAAGCGCTTCATCGTGCTGATCGACACGCTGTACGACAATGCGGTGAAGCTCGTCGCCTCGGCGGCGGCCGAGCCCGCCGACCTCTACCGGGGAACGGAAGGCTTCGAGGCGCAGGAGTTCAAGCGCACCGCGTCCCGCCTGATCGAGATGGGCTCGGACGCCTATCTGGCCCTGCCCCACGGCCGGAATTCGTCGCTCGCGAGCGGGTCGACCGAGGGGATCGTGGAGACGTGACGATGGTCCCGCCGGCACGGGACCGACGCGGCGGCTTCCTGCTTGGTCGACTTGAACGGCCGGTCCGAAAGGGCTAACACCCCAGCCATCCATCAGCTCCGTCGCTGGGCGGCTTTTCCGAGGGACTCATCGCACATGGCACGTCCAAAAATTGCATTGATCGGCTCAGGCCAGATCGGCGGCACGCTCGCCCATCTGATCGGCCTCAAGGAGCTCGGCGACGTCGTGATGTTCGACATCGCCGAAGGCATTCCGCAGGGCAAGGCGCTCGACATCGCGCAGTCCTCGCCGGTCGACGGTTTCGATATCCGCTTTTCCGGGCGTGAACTCCTACGAGGCGCTCGAAGGCGCCGAGGTCTGCATCGTGACCGCGGGCGTGCCGCGCAAGCCCGGCATGAGCCGCGACGATCTCCTCGGCATCAATCTCAAGGTGATGGAGCAGGTCGGCTCCGGCATCAAGAAATACGCCCCGAATGCGTTCGTCATCTGCATCACCAACCCGCTCGACGCCATGGTGTGGGCGCTGCAGAAGTCCTGCGGCCTGCCCAAACAAAGGTGGTCGGCATGGCGGGCGTGCTCGACTCCTCGCGCTTCCGCTATTTCCTCGCCGACGAGTTCAACGTCTCGGTCGAGGACGTCACCGCCTTCGTGCTCGGCGGCCACGGCGACACCATGGTGCCGCTGGTGCGCTACTCGACCGTCGCCGGCATTCCGCTGCCGGATCTCGTCAAGATGGGCTGGACCACGCAGGCGCGCATCGACGAGATCGTCAAGCGCACCCGCGACGGCGGCGCCGAGATCGTCAACCTGCTGAAGACCGGCTCGGCCTTCTATGCGCCGGCGGCGTCCGCGATCGCCATGGCGGAAAGCTATCTGCGGGACAAGAAGCGCGTGTTGCCGTGCGCCGCCTATCTCAACGGCGAATACGGCGTGAAGGACCTCTATGTCGGCGTGCCCGTCGTGATCGGATCGAAGGGCGTCGAGCGCATCGTGGAGATCGAGCTCAACGGGGCCGAGAAGGCGATGTTCGACAAGTCCGTCGACGCGGTACGCGGCCTGGTCGACGCCTGCAAGAAGATCGCGCCGGACCTGGCGAAGTAAGCGGCTCGCCAGCGCGCAGCCCATCCGTGGGGAGCTTTGCATGAATATTCACGAATACCAGGCGAAGGCCGTGTTGCGCGATTTCGGCGTGCCGGTGCCGCGCGGCGTGCCTGCCTTCTCGGTCGAGGAGGCGGTCAAGGCGCGCGCGCCAGCTCGGCGGTCCGGTCTGGGTCGTCAAGGCGCAGATCCATGCCGGCGGCCGCGGCAAGGCCGGCGGCGTCAAGGTGGTCAAATCGATCGACGACGTGCAGCGCGAGGCCGCGCGGCTGCTCGGCGCGGTGCTGGTCACGCACCAGACCGGGCCGAAGGGCAAGCAGGTCAACCGTCTCTACGTCGAGGAAGGATCGGCGATCGACCAGGAGTTCTATCTCTCGGCGCTGGTCGACCGCGCGACCGCGCGGGTCGCCTTCGTGGTCTCGACCGAAGGCGGCATGGACATCGAGGAGGTCGCGCACAAGACGCCCGAGAAGATCATGACCTTCTCGGTCGATCCGGCGACCGGCGTGATGCCGCATCACGGCCGGCGCGTCGCCAAGGCGCTCGGCCTCAAGGGCGACCTCGCCAAGCAGGTCGAAGGCGTCGTGGCGAAGCTCTACGCGGCGTTCGTCGCCAAGGACATGAGCCTGCTCGAGATCAATCCGCTCGTCGTCACCAAGTCGGGCCAGCTGATCTGCCTCGACGCCAAGATCGGCTTCGACGACAACGCGCTCTATCGCCAAGCCGACATCGTGGCGCTGCGCGACGTGACCGAGGAGGACGACAAGGAGATCGAGGCGTCGAAATACGACCTCAACTACGTGGCGCTCGACGGCACCATCGGCTGCATGGTCAACGGCGCCGGTCTCGCCATGGCGACCATGGACATCATCAAGCTCTACGGCGAGGCGCCGGCGAACTTCCTCGACGTCGGCGGCGGCGCCACCAAGGACAAGGTCGCGGCGGCGTTCAAGATCATCACCTCCGATCCCAACGTGAAGGGCATCCTGGTCAACATCTTCGGCGGCATCATGCGCTGCGACGTGATCGCCGAAGGCGTGGTGGCGGCCGTGAAGGAATCGGGCCTGAAGGTGCCGCTGGTGGTGCGGCTCGAAGGCACCAATGTCGAGCTCGGCAAGAAGATCATCGCGGAGTTCGGGCCTCAACGTCGCTGTCGGCCGACGATCTCGACGACGCGGCGCAGAAGATCGTCAAAGCCGTCAAAGGGTCCGCCTGATGTCCGTCCTCATCGACAAGAACACCAAGGTCATCTGCCAGGGCTTCACCGGCAAGAACGGCACCTTCCATTCGGAGGCGGCGATCGCCTACGGCACCAAGATGGTCGGCGGCATCTCGCCCGGCAAGGGCGGCTCGTTCCATCTCAATCTGCCGGTGTTCGACACGGTCGCCGACGCGCAAGGAGAAGACCGGCTGCGACGCGAGCGTGATCTACGTGCCGCCGCCGGGCGCGGCCGACGCGATCTGCGAGGCGATCCAGGCGGAAATCCCGCTGATCGTCTGCATCACCGAAGGCATTCCGGTCGCCGACATGGTCAAGGTCAAGCGCGCGCTCGCGGGCTCGAAGTCGCGGCTGATCGGACCGAACTGCCCGGGCGTCATGACGGCGGGCGAGTGCAAGATCGGCATCATGCCGGGCAACATCTTCAAGCGCGGCTCGGTCGGCATCGTGTCGCGCTCCGGCACCCTCACCTACGAGGCGGTGTTCCAGACGACGCGCGAGAATCTCGGTCAGACCACGGCGGTCGGCATCGGCGGCGATCCGGTCAAGGGCACCGAGTTCATCGACGTGCTGGAGATGTTCCTCGCCGACAAGGCGACCAAATCGATCGTCATGATCGGCGAGATCGGCGGCGCCGCCGAGGAAGACGCCGCCCAGTTCCTCAAGGACGAGGCGAAGCGCGGGCGCAAGAAGCCGATGGTCGGCTTCATCGCGGGCCGCACCGCGCCGCCCGGCCGGCGCATGGGCCATGCCGGCGCCATCATCGCGGGCGGCAAGGGCGACGCGGAATCCAAGATCGCCGCCATGGAGGCGGCCGGCATCAAGGTGTCGCCGTCGCCGGCGCGGCTCGGCAAGACGCTGGTCGAGCTGCTGAAGGGCTGAACGCACCGGCTTCAAAATCCCGTGGAGGCCGGCGGAAACTCTGAACTTGGATTCAGTTATTTCGTCATTTTGAGGTCACGTCAGACCTAAAGCCGATTGTTCCGGCCGTAAGACCGTCCTAAATGATGGTGATACCGGATTCGCCCGTCCGGGCCGGGCGTTTCGCGGTCATTTTTCCAGTCAATCAGGGTCGTCCCCACCCATCAGGATCGGACGATGTCCCGCCAAGACGCCAACGCGGCCTTTGCCCTCACGTCGTTTCTCTACGGCAGCAACGCGGCCTATATCGAGGACCTCTATGCGCGCTACGAGGCCGATGCCTCGTCGGTCGACGCCGCAGTGGCAGGCGTTCTTCGCGAGCCTCAAGGACAATGCCGCCGACGTGACCCGGAGCGCCCGCGGGGCCGTCGTGGCAGCGGCCGAATTGGCCGGCGCCCGAGCGCGGCGAACTCGTCTCCGCCCTCGACGGCGACTGGCACGAGGTCGAAAAGGCCATCGGCGACAAGCTCAAGGCCAAGGCGCAGACGAGCGGCGTCGAGATCTCGGCCGCCGACATCCAGCAGGCGACCCGCGATTCCATCCGCGCCCTGATGCTGATCCGCGCCTACCGCATGCGCGGCCATCTGCACGCCAATCTCGACCCGCTCGGGCTCGAGCCGCCGAAGGACCACGAGGAGCTCGATCCGCGCTCCTACGGCTTCGGCGACGCCGACCTCGACCGCCGCATCTTCCTCGACCACGTGCTCGGCCTGGAATTCGGCACGCTCCGCCAGATCGTCGCGATCCTGCGGCGCACCTACTGCCAGACGCTCGGCGTCGAGTTCATGCACATCTCCGATCCGGCGCAGAAGGCCTGGCTGCAGGAGCGCATCGAGGGCGCCGACAAGGAGATCAGCTTCACCCGCGAGGGCAAGCGCGCGATCCTCAACAAGCTGGTCGAGGCGGAAGGCTTCGAGAAGTTCTGCGACCTCAAGTTCACCGGCACCAAGCGTTTCGGCCTCGACGGCGGCGAGTCGATGATCCCGGCGCTCGAGCAGATCATCAAGCGCGGCGGCGCGCTCGGCGTGAAGGACATCGCGATCGGCATGGCGCATCGCGGCCGTCTCAACGTGCTGTCGCAGGTGATGGCCAAGCCGCACCGCGCGATCTTCCACGAGTTCAAGGGCGGCTCGTCGAGCCCCGACGACGTCGAGGGCTCGGGCGACGTGAAGTATCATCTCGGCGCCTCGTCCGACCGCGAGTTCGACGGCAACCAGGTGCATCTGTCGCTCACCGCCAATCCGTCGCATCTCGAGATCGTCAACCCGGTGGTGCTCGGCAAGGTGCGCGCCAAGCAGGACCAGCACGGCGCCACGCCCGACGACCGCCGCATGGTCATGCCGCTGTTGATCTCGGGCGACGCCTCGTTTGCCGGCCAGGGCGTGATCGCCGAATGCTTCGGCCTGTCCGGGCTGCGCGGCCACCGCACCGGCGGCTCGGTGCATTTCATCGTCAACAACCAGATCGGCTTCACCACCTATCCGCGCTACAGCCGCTCCTCGCCCTATCCGTCCGACGTCGCCAAGATGATCGAGGCGCCGATCTTCCACGCCAACGGCGACGATCCGGAAGCGGTGGTGTTCGCGGCCAAGATCGCGACCGAATTCCGGCAGAAATTCCAGAAGCCGGTCGTGATCGACATGTTCTGCTATCGCCGGCACGGCCACAACGAGGGCGACGAGCCCTCGTTCACCCAGCCGCTGATGTACAAGAAGATCGCCGCGCATCCGACCACGCTCGAGATCTACGCCAAGAAGCTCGTCGCCGAGGGCGTCGTCACCGACGGCGAGGTCGAGAAGATGAAGGCCGACTGGCGCGCCCGGCTCGACGCCGAGCAGGAGGCGAGCCAGGGCTACAAATCCAACAAGGCCGACTGGCTCGACGGCCGCTGGGCCGGCTTCAAGGTCGCGGAGCTCTCCGATGATCCGCGCCGCGGCAATACCGGCTTCCCGATCGAGAAGCTCAAGGAGATCGGCGAAAGGATCACCGCAGTGCCGGAGGGCTTCCATGTCCACCGCACGATCCAGCGCTTTCTCGACACGCGCGCCAAGGCGATCGAGCAACGGCGAGGGCATCGACTGGGCGACCGGCGAGGCGCTCGCCTTCTGCACGCTGCTGCGCGAAGGTCATCCGGTGCGGTTTTCCGGCCAGGACACCGAGCGCGGCACGTTCTCGCAGCGCCACTCGGTGCTGATCGACCAGGAGACCGAGGATCGCTATACGCCGTTCAATCATCTCCACGACGGCCAGGCGCGCTACGAGGTCATCAACTCCATGCTGTCGGAGGAGGCCGTGCTCGGCTTCGAGTACGGCTATTCGCTCGCGGAGCCCAACGCGCTGACGCTGTGGGAAGCGCAATTCGGCGACTTCGCCAACGGCGCGCAGGTCATCTTCGACCAGTTCATCTCGTCGGGCGAACGCAAATGGCTGCGCATGTCCGGCCTCGTGTGCATGCTGCCGCACGGCTACGAGGGCCAGGGACCGGAACACTCCTCGGCGCGGCTCGAACGTTTCCTGCAGATGTGCGCGGAGGACAATATGCAGGTCGCGAACTGCACGACGCCGGCGAACCTGTTTCACATCCTGCGCCGGCAGCTCAAGCGCGAGATCCGCAAGCCGCTGATCCTGATGACGCCGAAGAGCCTGCTGCGCCACCGGCGCGCGGTCTCGCGGCTCGACGATATGGGCCCCAACACCGCGTTCCATCGCCTGTTGTGGGACGACGCGCAGCAGCTGCCGGGCGAGAAGATCAAGCTCGTCGCGGACGCCAAGATGCGCCGCATCGTGCTGTGCTCCGGCAAGGTCTATTACGACCTCTACGAGGAACGCGAGAAGCGCGGCATCGACGACATCTATCTGTTGCGGATCGAGCAGCTCTATCCGTTCCCCACCAAGGCGCTGATGGCCGAGCTCTCCCGCTTCAAGCATGCCGAGATCGTGTGGTGCCAGGAAGAGCCGCGCAACATGGGCGGCATGGTTCTTCGTCGAGACCTATCATCACGTGGGTGCTGAACCAGATCGGCGCCAAGCACCGGCATGCGCGCTACGCCGGCCGCCATGCGTCGGCCGCGACCGCCACCGGCCTGATGCCGAAACATCTCGCCCAGCTCAAGCAGTTTCTCGACGAGGCGCTGGGCTGACAATTGACTCGTCATGCCCGGCGCCGTGCCGGGCATCCACGTCTCAGGCATATTGCGAGTCGAGACGCGCGTGGCGCCCGGCCGTGACGAAGGAAGGATGACACGATGACTGAGATCCGCGTCCCGACGCTCGGCGAATCGGTCACCGAGGCGACGATCGGCCGCTGGTTCAAGAAGGCGGGCGACACCGTCGCGGTCGACGAACCGCTGGTCGAGCTCGAGACCGACAAGGTCACGATCGAGGTGCCGGCGCCCGCCGCCGGCGTGCTCGCCGACATCGCCGCCAACGACGGCGACACCGTCGCGGTCGGCGCGCTGCTCGGACAGATCAAGGATGGCGGCGGCGGCCGCGCCGGCCGCGAAGGCGGCGCCGCCGCCGGCTCCCAAGCCGCTGCAACCCGCGCCCGCCCAATCCGCGCCGGCCGCCGTCCCGGTCGCGCCCTCGGTGCGCCGGCTCTCGGCCGAAAGCGGCGTCGACGGCCGCGACCGTGCCGGGCTCCGGCAAGGACGGCCGCGTCACCAAAGGCGACATGCTGGCGGCGATCGAGCGCGCCGCCGCTGCGCCGACGCCGGTCGCGCAGCCGGCCGCCGCCGTGCAGATGCGAGCGCCCTCGCCCGCCGACGACGCCGCGCGCGAGGAGCGCGTGCAAGATGACGCAGGCTGCGGCAGACCATCGCGCGCCGCCTCAAGGACGCGCAGAACACCGCCGCCATGCTCACGACCTTCAACGAGGTCGACATGGGCCACGTGATGGCGCTGCGCAACCAGTACAAGGATCTGTTCGAGAAGAAGCACGGCGTGAAGCTCGGCTTCATGGGCTTCTTCGTGCGCGCCTGCGTGCAGGCGCTCAAGGAAATTCCCGCCGTCAATGCCGAGATCGACGGCGCCGACCTCATCTACAAGAACTACTATCACGTCGGCGTCGCGGTCGGCACCGAGAAGGGCCTGGTGGTGCCGGTGGTGCGCGACTGCGACCAGAAATCGATCGCCCAGATCGAGAAGGAGATCGCCGGCTTCGGCCGCCGCGCGCGCGACGGCGCGCTCAAGATCGAGGACATGCAGGGCGGCACCTTCACGATCTCCAACGGCGGCGTCTACGGCTCGCTGATGTCGACGCCGATCCTCAACGCGCCGCAGTCGGGCATTCTCGGCATGCACAAGATCCAGGAACGGCCGATGGTGATCGGCGGCAAGATCGAGGTGCGGCCGATGATGTATCTGGCGCTGTCCTACGACCACCGCATCGTCGACGGCCGCGAGGCCGTGACGTTCCTGGTGCGGGTGAAGGATGTTCTGGAAGACCCGGCGCGGCTGGTGCTGGATTTGTGATTCCTTCTTCCATCATGGCCGGACTTGTCATGGACATGCGCTGTCATTGCGGGCCAAGCGAAGCAATCTCGACGTGATCGCACGAGATTGCTTCGGCGTGCGTCGCACGCCTCGCAATGACCATTGATCGGGCACGGAGTAATTCATGGCTTCCTACGACCTCATCGTCATCGGCACCGGCCCCGGCGGCTATGTGTGCGCCATCCGCGCGGCGCAGCTCGGGCTGAAAACCGCGGTGGTCGAGAAGGACAAGACCTTCGGCGGCACCTGCCTCAATGTCGGCTGCATCCCGTCGAAGGCGCTGCTGCACGCCTCCGAGCTTTTCGACGAGACGGCGCACAGCTTCGGACGAATGGGCATCGATGTCGGCGCAGCCGAAGCTCGATCTTTCCGCCATGATGAAGTTCAAGGACGAGGGCGTCGACGGCAACGTCAAGGGCGTCGACTACCTGCTCAAGAAGAACAAGGTCGACGCGTTCCACGGCGTCGGCCGGATCGCGGCGCCGGGCAAGGTCGAGGTCACGGGCGAGGACGGCGGGAAGCAGACAGTCGACGCCAAGGCGATCGTCATCGCCACCGGCTCCGACGTGGCGCGCCTCAAGGGCATCGCGATCGACGAAAAACGCATCGTGTCGTCGACCGGCGCGCTGGTGCTGCCCAAGGTGCCCGGGAAGCTTCTGGTGGTGGGCGCCGGCGTGATCGGCCTCGAGCTCGGCTCGGTGTGGCGGCGGCTCGGCGCGCAGGTCCTGGTGGTCGAGTTCCTCGACCGCATCCTGCCCGGCATGGACCTCGACGTCGCCAGGAGCTTCCAGCGCATCCTGCAGAAGCAGGGCATCGCGTTCAGACTGTCGTCCAAGGTGGCCGGCATCGACTCGTCGGGCCCGAAGCTCAAGGCCAGCGTGGAGCCGGCCGCGGGCGGCAGCGTGGAGGCGATCGAGGCGGACGTGGCGCTGATCGCGGTCGGCCGCGTGCCCTATACGGAAGGTCTCGGGCTCGCCGAGGCCGGGATCAAGGCCGACAACCGCGGGCGGGTCGCGGTCGACGCGCATTTCGCCACCAATGTGTCGGGCATCTACGCGATCGGCGACGTCATCGCCGGTCCGATGCTCGCCCACAAGGCCGAGGACGAGGGCGTCGCCGTGGCCGAGATCATCGCGGGCCGCGCCGGGCACGTGAACTACGACGTCATCCCGAACGTGATCTACACTTACCCGGAGGTCGCCTCGGTCGGCAAAAGCGAGGAAGACCTCAAGGCGGCCGGCATCGCCTACCAAACGGGCAAGTTCCCGTTCACCGCCAATGGCCGCGCCAAGGTCAACCTGCAGACCGAGGGCTTCGTGAAAATCCTTGCCGACGCCGCCACCGACCGCGTGCTCGGCGTGCACATCGTCGGACCCGACGCCGGCAATATGATCGCCGAAGCCGCCGTCGCGATGGAGTTCGG
Organism: uncultured Pseudomonadota bacterium; assembly: GCA_963791155.1. GTDB lineage: Bacteria > Pseudomonadota > Alphaproteobacteria > Rhizobiales > Xanthobacteraceae > JAVDCA01. The sequence continues at coordinate 109,695 of CAWBRI010000007.1, read as the reverse complement.
CGCGTCGTCCGAGGACATCGCCCGCACCTGCCACGCTCATCCGACCTTGACCGAGGCCATCAAGGAAGCCGCCATGGCGGTGGAGAAGCGATCGATCCACATGTAATGCGTCGAATGGCGAGTAGCGAATAGCGAATGGCAAGCTGACCATCCATTCGCTACTCGCTCAATACGTCTACGTCTTGCGGCCGCACAATGCCGGGCGGTTCTACCGTCACCTCATGCGGGTGCGCCGGAGCATGCAGCGGCCCGCGGCGGCGGCTTGATCCTCACACGAGATGCACCGCGTGGGGCGCCCACAGCCCGATCGCCATGAAGGCGAGCCCGACGATGCCCAGACCGCCAGCGATCCAGACGAGCACCATGATACCCGTGATGATTGTGGCCGACGCGAGCACGATGCCGATCTGAAACGCCGCCGACGCGATCTCGAAATGGTGATATTTAGCCAGCGCGGTGTCGCGGCGGTGCTCCGCCTCCTTGGCGCGCTCCATCAATTGCTTGCGGCCGTTGCGGCCCGGATCGTCGTCGGAGCGCGCGGCTTCCTTTTTCCAGGCTTCGATCTGCTTCTCCTGCGCCGCCTTGAATGCCGGGTCGGTCGTTGCGGTGGACGCAAGCGTCAGCGAATCGGCCGCGGTCTGCACCTGCCCCATCCGGATGGTCTTGGCCTGGTAGAATGCCCACAGGTCCGAGGCCTCGACATTGGCGCTGATGCCTTCGGTCTGCGAACTCTTGCCCAGCGTCTCGGAAAGCGCCAGGAACAGCGCGAGCACCGAGATCAGCAGCGCGATGCCCTTGTTGGAATGAGCGGCGTGCTCGGCGTGTTCGGCATGTTCCATCTGCTCGTGCGCGGACATCGTTTTGTCGCTCCCCTCACATTCGATGGCACGACGATGTACGCCGCAGAGCCCCCGCGCAAGAGGGGCGCGGCGGAAAAGCGCCGCCTCAGGCGCGCGGATGGGCGCTGCGGTAGGCCGCGAGCAGGCGCTCGCTGTCGACGTCGGTATAGATCTGCGTGGTCGAAAGCGAAGCGTGGCCGAGAAGCTCCTGGATGGCGCGCAGATCGCCGCCGCGGGCGAGCAGATGCGTGGCGAAGGAATGGCGCAATGCGTGCGGCGTTGCCGTGTCGGGCAGGTTGAGCGCGCCGCGCAGCCGTTCCATCGCGAGCTGGACGATCCGGGGCGACAACGGCCCGCCTTTCTCGCCGACGAACAGCGGACCATCGGGCGGAAGATCGTAGGGACAGAGCGCCATGTAGTGGGCCATCAGCCGGGCGACCTGCGGCAGCACCGGCACCATGCGGGTCTTGTTGCCCTTGCCGGTGACGATCAGCGAGTCGCGCCCGCCGGCGACGTCCTTGGGCTTGAGGCCGAGCGCCTCGGAGATGCGCAAGCCCGAGCCGTAGAGCAGCGCCAGCACCGCGGCGTCGCGCGCCAGCACCCAGGGCTCGCGCTCCTCGCCGGCGCGCAGATCGGTGTCGGTGATGCGCTTGGCGGCCGCGACCGCCAGCGGCTTGGGCAGGGTCTTCTGGATCCTGGGCGCGCGCACGGCCGAAAGCGCCGCCACCTTGCCCTTGTGGTCGCGCTCGAGAAACCGCGCGAACGAGCGCGCGCCCGCGAGCCCTCGCATCAGCGAGCGCCCCCCGATCCCATGCGCCCGCCGCGCCGCCATGAAGGCGCGCACGTCGGCGGGCGCGAGTTCGCGCGAGCCCGCTCAGCGTGACGCGGCGGCCGAGGTGCTCGGCCAGAAAGGCGAGAAACTGATGGACGTCCCGCCGGTAGGCCTCGCACGTCTTGGCCGCCATGCGGCGCTCGGCGCCGAGATGGCCGAGCCAGCGGGCGATCTCGGCGGAGACGTCCTTGTCGGCGAACGGCAACAGGTCGGGTTTCGGTGTGGCCATGATCGATCCGGATTGCGACGCCTCACTATCGCACCGCGATCCTTCAGCCTTCCTTAATCGGCGATGCGCTCACAACGCGGCTCACTCTGGATACCGCCGCAACGGCTCCGCCACCCCCTCGGGCAGGCCGGTGCGCGTCGCGTTCATCACGATGGCGAGGAAATTGTAGTAGCCGACCACGCCGAGAAGATCGATCACGCCCTGCTCGCCGAAACGGGCGAGCGCGCGGCGGTAAGTCGGGTCGCTCACGCGTTTCTGGCGCAGGATTTCGGTCGCCATGTCGTAGGCGGTCTCCTCGTCCTCGGCCATGCCGGCGGGGCGGTGACCGTCCGCGATGGCGTCGGCGATCTCGCGCCGCAGGCCCTCCTTCAACGCGATGGCGTGATGGGCGTGCCACTCGTATTGCTGGCTCCACTCGCGCGCCGTGATCAGGATCACCATCTCGTTGAGGCGCGGCCCGAGCGTGCTCTTGAAGCGCAGATAGTCGCCCATCGCCTTGGCGCGCAGCATCACCTCCGGGCTGCGGATGAGCGGCACGAACGGCCCGCGCACCGCATAGCCGCGCCTTTCCGCGAATGTCTCGGCGGCCTTTTTCTGGGCGTCGGTGAGCTTGTCGGCCGCAATCGGCGGCATGCGGTCCTTGCTGGCGGCGTCCTGCGCCATGAGCGGGAATGTCAGCGCGCAGGCCAGCGCGCCGGCGATGAACGCATGACGCAAGATCGAGGCATGCATGGCGTGGGCCTCCCTGTCGCGCCGCGCGAAACCCGAACGACCCCGAGTTCCTGGGCGCGCTCGATCATAGGTCATCACGGCCATGCCGACGAGCAGAACGAACCCAGGAACAGGCTCGCAACCTACCGGTGTTCTCGGCGCGTGGCACCGCGCTCGACCGGCCCCACGCGCGGCTGCTATGGTATGGCGGTCTGCCGAAACGCGGCTCTGCACGCCGAGGAAGAGCGAGGTCACAGTGGCCGACCGGGGTCAGCCAATTCCGCCGGCCGCCCGAGCAGAGGCTGGAACGGCGACGCCGGGCGTTTATCGGTCTCATTGCGTCATTTCCGATACTGCTCAGATCGGCGTTGGCACCCGAATCGGAAATTTCGTTTTCATCCGCCACCATGTCCTGATCGGCGAAAACTGCTTGATCGGATCCTATGTCGACATCGAAGGCGACGTTCGCATCGGCAATTTCGTGTCATTGCAAAGCGGATGCTATCTGACGCGCGGGGTTGTCATCGAAGATAGCGTCTTCTGCGGCCCTCGCGTCGTCACGCTGAACGACAAATACATGTGCTACGGCCGCCCCACCATGAAGTTCGATCGCCAAGCGCCGCGCATCCTGCGCGCCGCGCGCATTGGCGGCGGCAGCGTCTTGTGCCCGGGCGTCACCATCGGAGAAAATGCCGTCGTCGGCGCCGGTTCTGTGGTGGTCCAGGACGTCCCGGATCGCATGGTCGCGCTCGGCAATCCTGCCGCGGTGGTACGCAACGTGCCCGAGGATCAGATCATCTGATCCTTAAACGACTCGGGCAATTCCAGAATTGAGTCGCATGGCCGGTCCGCTGACGATCCTGTTCACCAATATCTGGCTGGACACATATGCCGGATCGGAAGCGGTCGTGCGCGATCTCGCGCTCGGCTCGCTGCGCCGCGGCCATCGTCCCATCGTATATACACCGGAGCTTGGCAAGGTAGCGCACGAGCTGAGAGGCAACGGCATCGCCGTCTGTGATGACCTGCGTCTGATCGCGGAAGCGCCAGATATCATCCACGCGCACCACGCGATCCCGTGCGCCGAAGCTCTCATGCGGTTTCCCGACGTTCCGGCGATCAACGTCTGCCATGCGTTCGAGATCTGGATCGAAGCTCCCGCGCATTTCCCGCAGATTGGCGCCTATGTCGCGGTGGACGAAGCCTGCCGCGACCGTTTGGTCCATATGCACGGAATTGATCCGGCGCGCGTTGTGGTGCTGCCAAACGCTGTGGACCTCCGGCGCGTGCCGCCGCGACCACGGCCGCTTTCACAACGGCCGCGGCGCGCCGTGGCCTTCGGCAAGGCTTCGGCGGCCGCGCAAATCCGTTCCGCATGCCAAGCCCTGTCCATCGACTTCGAAACGATCGGCAGCCAGGTCGGTCGCGAAATTCCCGATCCCGAGAACGAGCTAGTCAAATTCGACTTGGTTTTCGCCAGCGCACGGGCTGCGCTGGAAGCCTTGTGCTGTGGATGCGCGGTGATCGCATGCGACACCCGCGGGATGGCCGGGCTCGTTACATCTGGGAATTTTTCGGCACTACGCGCAAAGAATTTCGGGGTTCGCAGCCTCACGGAGCCTCTCACCGTCGAACGACTGATCGAGGAGGTCTCGCGCTACGATCGAGAAGATACGGCCGCGGTCTGCGAGCGCGCGCGACACGAAGCCAATCTGGAAGGCCTCCTCGATGCCTTCGAAGCCCTCTATGCGGAAGTCCTTTCGGGCGCGCGGCGGCCGCCGATGTCGAAGGCAGCACACGAGGCGGCGGTCGGCCAGTTCCTTCACGACTATTTGCCGCGCCGCCCGCGTGACCCCAGATGGCCATGGCTGAACGAGCGGGAGACGTTGCGCGGGCGCGTTCAGGATCTGGAAAATCAGCTCGCGGACGCGGCGCACCAGCTCGAACTCCACCGCGCCGAGGCAAGGGACGCGACGGCGCTCGTGGAGAAGATGCGTATGGAAATGCAACTTGCCTCGAACGAACTCGCCAAGATCAAACGTTCGCGCCTCCTGAAATTCAGACGTTGGCTGCGGCGGATACGAGGCCTGCCCACGCCCTATTGATCGCGGTACGGCCGCTCACAAGCCGTGCAAAACCACCATCTTTCTTGGCTTGAAGCCCACACTTGCGGTCCGCGCTTGCCGGGCGATGCGGCGATGCTATAAGGGCCGCCCGCGCGGACGCGGCGTACCGAGCCTGGTTCCATGGACAAGCCTCACGGGGATGCTCCGGTCGGCGCGGTCGGGGGCGCATCCCACGACACGAGTTTCGTGGCGCTCACGCTCGGCAGCGTCGGGGTCGTCTATGGCGACATCGGCACGAGCCCGCTCTACGCGCTGCGCGAGGCCGTGATCGCGGCCCAGGACGGCGGGCCGATGACGCGGGCAATCGTGCTCGGCGTCCTGTCGATGATCCTGTGGTCGCTGATCATCGTCGTGACCCTGAAATACGTGCTGATCCTGCTGCGCGCTGACAACAATGGGGAGGGCGGCACCCTGTCGTTGACGGCGCTCGCCACGCGCGCCATCGGCCAGCGCACGCCGCTGGTGTTCATGCTGGGCGTGATCGGCGCCTCCATGTTCCTCGGCGATTCGGTGATCACGCCGGCGATCTCGGTGCTCTCCGCGGTCGAGGGGCTCAAGCTCGCGACGCCGCAATTCGAGCATGTCGTGCTGCCGATCACGGTCGTGATCCTGCTCGGCCTGTTCGCGGTGCAGCGGCGCGGAACCGCGAGTGTCGCGACCTTTTTCGGACCCGTCATGGTGACCTGGTTCATCGCCATCGCGGTCTTGGGCCTGCTGCACATCCGCGATGACCCGAGCGTGCTCGGTGCGATCAATCCGCTCTACGCGATCGAGTTCGTGCGCGGACACGGCCATATCGGGCTCGTCACGCTCGGCCTCGTCTTTCTCGCGGTGACCGGCGGCGAGGCGCTCTATGCCGATCTCGGCCATTTCGGCCGCAAGCCGATCCAGACCGCGTGGCTCGCCCTCGTGCTGCCGGCGCTGCTCATCAATTATTTCGGACAGGGCGCCAAGGTGCTGGCCGATCCGGCGGCGATCGAGAACCCCTTCTACCGCATGGTCCCGGAGCAGATGTTGCTGCCGATGATCGCGCTCGCCACCGCGGCGACCATCATCGCGAGCCAGGCCGTGATCACCGGCGCCTATTCGCTGGTGCGGCAGGCGATCCAGCTCGGCCTCCTGCCGCGGCTCGCGATCCTGCACACGTCGGAGGCGTTTGCCGGGCAGATCTACATCCCGCGCGTCAATACCGCCCTGCTGGTCGGCGTGGTGATGCTGGTCCTGCTGTTCCGCACCTCGGGCGCGCTCGCCTCCGCCTACGGCATCGCGGTGAGCACCACCATGGTGATGGACGGGCTGCTCGGATTCATCGTCATCTGGCGGCTGTGGCGATGGCCGTGGTGGCAGGCCGCGCTGCTGATCATCCCGCTGGTCGCGGTCGACAGCGTCTTCCTGACGGCCAATCTGCTCAAGCTCCTGGAAGGCGCCTGGGTGCCGCTGCTGTTCGGCATCACCATGGTGCTGCTGATCATCACGTGGCGGCGTGGAACCACCCTTCTCGCGGCCAAGACCCGGCGCGCCGAGGTGCCGCTGGAAACGCTGGTGCAGAGCCTGGAACGCAAGCCGCCGCACATCGTTCCAGGCACCGCCGTGTTCCTCACCAGCGATCCGACCTCCGCCCCCACCGCGCTCCTGCACAACCTCAAGCACAACAAGGTGCTGCACGAGCAGAACGTGGTCCTCACCATCGTGACGGCCGATATCCCGCGCGTGACCGAGGACGCGCGGGTCGCGATCACGCCGGTCTCGCGGCATTTCACCCGGGTCGCGCTGAAATTCGGCTACATGGAGACACCCAACGTCCCGAAAGCGCTCGCGATCGCGCGCCGGCAGGGCTGGAACTTCGACATCATGTCGACCTCGTTCTTCCTGTCGCGCCGCGCGCTCAGAGCCCGACACCCGCTCGGGCATGCCGCACTGGCAGGATCGCCTGTTCATCCGGCTCGCCAAGGGCGCGAGCGACGCCACCGACTTTTTCCACATCCCGACCGAGCGCGTGGTCGAGGTCGGGACGCAGATCGCGGTGTGACGTGGGTCGCGCGCGCACGGTTTCCCGGTCGTGTCGCGCGCGGCACCGAAAACCAAAACAGAATGTGTGCGAGTTGGTATAATTCTTACCTCGCCTGCGAGCGAATTGCAGCCGCCGACGGAACTCAGGGACAAACACGCATTGCCCTCCAAGCTTTCGCCCGCTCTGCATGACGCCGCGCTCGTCGACGTGCTGGTGCCGGTCGCGCTCGACCAGAGCTATTCCTACCGGGTGCCGGCCGGTCTCGATCTCACGCCGGGGGATGTCGTGCGGGTGCCGCTCGGGGCGCGCGAGACCACCGGGGTGGTGTGGGCCGACAATGTCACGGTCAAGCCCGGGCTGCATAACCGCCTGAGGGACGTCGCCGAGAAGCTCGACGTTCCGCCGCTGCGGCCGGAGCTGCGCCAATTCGTCGAGTGGGTGGCGGGCTACACGCTGTCGTCGCGCGGCATGGTGCTGCGCATGGCGTTGCGCATGGGCGAACATCTCGGCCCCGAACGCGTTCGCATCGGCGTGCGGCTCGCCGGCCCGGCTCCGCCGCGCATGACGCCGGCGCGCGCCCGCGTGCTGCGACTGCTCGCGGACGGGCTGGTGCGGCCCAAGGGCGAGGCCGCGCAGGAGGCGGGCGTCTCGACCGGCGTGATCGACGGCCTGGTCGACGAGGGCACGCTCGAGACCCTGCCGCTGCCACCCGAGCCGGTGGCACGGCCGCCCGATCCCTCCCACCAGGTGCCCGACCTGAGCCAGCCGCAGCGTGCGGCCGCCGACGCATTGCGGGTGGGCGTCACGACCGGCGGCTTCGGCGTCAGCCTGCTCGACGGCGTCACCGGCTCGGGCAAGACGGAGGTCTATTTCGAGGCGATCGCGGCCGCGCTCGCGCAGCGCCGCCAGACCCTGATCCTGATGCCGGAGATCGCGCTCACGGGACAGTTCCTCGACCGCTTCGCGGAGCGTTTCGGCGTGCGTCCGGCCGAGTGGCACTCGGAGATCGCGCCGCGCCTGCGCGCCCGCACCTGGGCGGCCGTCGCGGCGAACGAGGTGAGCGTGGTGGCGGGCGCGCGCTCGGCGCTGTTTCTCCCCTTCGCCGAACTCGGTCTGATCATCGTCGACGAGGAGCACGACGGCGCCTACAAGCAGGAGGACGGCGTGCACTACCACGCCCGCGACATGGCGGTGGTGCGCGCCCGCATCGGGCAGATCCCGATCGTGCTGTCGTCGGCGACGCCGTCGGTCGAGACCGAAGTCAATGCGCGGCGCGGCCGCTACCGGCGGCTGAGCCTGCCCGAGCGTTTCGGCGGCCAGCAAATGCCGGTCATCGAGGCGATCGATCTCACCCGCGAAGGGCCGGCGCGCGGGCGCTTCATTGCGCCGCGCCTGGCGGAGGCGGTGAAGACCGCGCTCGAGCGCAAGGAGCAGGCGCTCCTGTTTCTCAACCGGCGCGGCTATGCGCCGCTGACATTGTGCCGGGCCTGCGGCTTCCGCTTTTCGTGCCCGCATTGCGACGCGTGGCTGGTCGATCATCGCTTCCGCCGCCAGCTGGTCTGCCACCATTGCGGCTTCGCGATGCCGCAGCCGCCGGCCTGCCCGAAGTGCCAGGCGAGCGACAGCTTCACGGCCTGCGGCCCCGGGCGTCGAGCGCATCGAGGAGGAAGCGGCGGGGCTGTTTCCGCAGGCGCGAATCCTGGTGCTCTCGAGCGACCTGATCGCGACCGTCGAGCGCATGCGCCAGGAGCTCGCCGAGATCGCGGAAGGCCGCGTCGATCTGATCATCGGCACGCAGCTCGTGGCCAAGGGCCATCATTTTCCCAAGCTCAATCTGGTCGGCATCGTCGACGCGGATCTCGGCCTGAGCCAACGGCGATCCGCGCGCCGCCGAACGCACCTTCCAGCTCCTGCATCAGGTGTCCGGGCGGGCCGGGCGCGAGGGGCGCCGCGGCCACGGCTTCCTGCAGACCCATCATCCCAACCATCCGGTCATGAAGGCGCTGATCGCGGGCGACCGCGAGGCGTTCTACGGGACCGAGATCGCGGCGCGCGAAAGCGCCGGCTATCCGCCGTTCGGCCGGCTCGCCAGCCTGGTGATCTCCGCCGGCGATCAAGCACTCGGCCGAAGGCTTCGCGCGCCGCATGGCGATCGCCGCGCCGCGCGAGGACGCGGTGCGCGTGCTGGGTCCCGCCGAGGCGCCGCTCGCCGTGGTGCGCGGCCGTTACCGCTTCCGGCTGCTGGTGAAGACGCCGCGCGCCTTCGATCTCTCGGCCTATCTGCGCGACTGGATCGGCGTGGCGCCGAAGCCCAAAGGCGACCTGCGGCTCGAGGTCGACGTCGATCCGCAGAGTTTTTTGTAGGTTTGATGCCGGGGCCGGCGTCCTCACACCGGCTCCGCCCTCGTGGGCGCGGCACTCGGCGCCAGCAGGACGAACGCGGCGGCCGCAAAAATCAGCGCGAAGCCGACGATGTCGGTGACGGTGGGGCGCTCGCCCAGCATCACCACCGACGCCACGATCCCGACCGCCGGCACGCTCAGGACGCCGAGCGAGGCCGTCATCGCCGGCAGCCGCCGCACGATATCGAACCAGAGGAAGTAGGCGATCCCGGACCCGACCATGCCGCTGAACACGAGCGCCACGATGGTCTTGGGCTGCACCGGCCACAGATGCAGCGAGCCTTCGAACACCGGCAGGCAGGCGCTGATCGCCACGAAGGCGACGACGATCTGCCAGAAGGTCACCGCCATCGGATCGGCCTGGATGCGCGCCCATTTCAGGTAGACGGTGCCCGCCGCCCAGCTGGTCGCGGCGCCGAGCGCCAGCAGGATGCCGGCTGGGACGCCGGTGGCGGCGAGCGGCCAGATCAGCACCGCCATGCCGGCAACGCACAGCGCGAGCGCGATGGCGCGGGTCGTATTGAGGCGCTCGCCCAGCACCAGGCGCGCCAGCAGGCTCGCCCAGATCGGCATCGTGTAGACCAGGATGGTGACCCGCGAGGTCGCGGCGTAGAGCTGCGCGAACGGGGTGAAGATGCTGAACGCCACGACGTTGAAGGACGACGCCGCGACGACGTGCGCCACTACCGTCGGGCTGCGGAGCGCGAAACTGCGGCGCCGCGCTCTCGTCAGCACCCACAGCGTGGCGGCGCCGATGAACATAGTGGCGACCCGCATGCTGAATGGCGGAACCTCCATCAGGGCGATCCGCATGGTGGACCAGGTGACGCCCCACCCGAGGCTGAGCATCACCAGCATCAGCCGTGCCGTCATGTCGGGTGAGGCGTGCGGGCCGGGCGTCGCCATGCTGCGTTCCATTCGATGTCGACGCCGCTCAGGCCGGCGATCCGCGATAGCGGGTGAGGCGGGCGCCGAGCACCGTCATCGTGACGGCGCAGATGCCGAGCGGCACGAAGGTGGTCCAGGCGGCGCCGGTGAGATCCCAGATCGCGCCGCTCACGACCGGGACGATGACGGCGCACGCATAGCTGATGGTGAACATGCCGGCCGCGGTGCGGTGGACGTCGCCCGGCGCGCTCAAGGCGGGCGGCAGCGCGAGCAGCAGCACGAACGGGACCGCCACCGCGAGGCCCAGGATTCCCGCCGCAAGCACGATCCAGCCTCCCCCCAGCAAGACCACGGCCGGAAAGACGGCGAGCGATATCGTCCCGAACACCCAATATGGCCATACGCGCCGACGCACCCGCTCGGCGATCCAGAGCAGCATGAACGAGGCGATGAGCTGCGAGCCGTTGAGCCAGGCAAGCGCCGCACCCACGAGATCGGGCCGCCCCTGCGCGACCAGATAGTCGGGCAGGAACGCATTGGCGCCGAAGTAGAGCGCGTTGGTGCTGCCGAAGGCGAGGCCGAGCAGCCAGATCAGCGGGTCTTTCCAATCCGGCCACCAGCGATGCATCGCCGGCGCGGCGGCCGGATTGGCGGGCGCGACGCGCGGACCGAAACCCGCGAAGGCGGCCGCGATCACACAGATGAGCGCCGACCACACGACGAGGTCGAGCCGCCAGCTTCCGCCCACCCAGGGCAGCACGAACGGAATTGTGAGGGCCGGACCGAGCGTCGCGCCGATCACCATGCCGTTGGTGTAGACCGCCGTGCCGAGTCCGATGCGCGCCGGCACCCAGGCGCGTACCAGCGCGGGCAGCGCGGGCTGCATGACCGCAACGCCGACACCCGTCAGCACCGTCGCGGCATAGAGCGACAGGGCATCGAGGCTCGCGCTACGGCTGGCCGAGGCGAGCGCCGTGAGGACGAGACCGATCAGCATCGTGCGGCGCTCGCCGATGCGCGCCACCAGGAGCGAACCCGGAACCGCCGCCACGGCGAACAGGCCGAGCGGCAGCCCGATCAGCAGCCCGACCTCGGTTTCCGACAGATGAAGGTCGTCGTGGAGCAGCGGAATGACGGGCGGGACCGCCAGGATCGCAACCCGCGCCGCCACGCCGACGAGCCACAGCAGGCACAGCAGCCGGAACAGGCCGGCCGGCGACGGGTGAGGAGAGGGTGGCATCCGGCATGCTCGCGGGTGGACGGACCCGACGCATAAGCGAATTGGACGCCATATGAAACCATTGCCATGCGTTTTCGGCATGGATAAGTGCATGGCGGCGCGGCCGTGCTTGGTTTGCTAAGCTCTGCCGTCGTCCCGCAACCGAAAGCCCAATCCCCCATGGCCGACCTCGCCGCCGCACAAAACTTGCTGCGCAGCGTGTTCGGATTTGGCTCGTTCCGGACCGGACAGGCCGAGATCGTCGAGACCATCCTCGCCGGCCGCGACGTGCTCGCCGTCATGCCGACCGGCAGCGGGAAGTCATTGTGCTACCAGCTGCCGGCGCTGTTGCGCGACGGGCTCACCGTCGTGGTGTCGCCGCTGATCGCGCTGATGCGCAACCAGGTGGCGCAATTGCGCGACTACGGCATTGCGGCGGCGAGCCTGAACTCCAGCAACGATTCCGGCGAAAACCGTCGCATCCTCGATCAGATCGAGCGCGGCGAGCTGCGCCTCGCCTATATCGCGCCCGAACGGCTCGCCAAGCCCGACACCATCGCGCTGCTCCGCCGCGCCAAGGTCGGCCTGCTGGCGGTCGACGAGGCCCACTGCATCTCGCAATGGGGCCATGATTTCCGTCCCGAATACATGACCCTCGGCGCGCTCCACGGCGAGCTCGGCGGCGTTCAGATCATCGCATTCACCGCGACCGCCGACGCGGCCACTCGCGCCGACATCGTCGGACGGCTGTTTCCGAAACCGCCGGATGTCTTCGTGCACGGATTCGACCGGCCCAACCTGCGCCTCGCCATGAGCGCGCGCGCCGGCAGCCGCCAGATCCTGCAATTCGTCGCCGCGCATCCCGGCGACAGCGGCATCATCTATTGCAGCTCGCGCCGCCGCACCGAGGAAATCGCCGAGTTCCTGCGCCAGGAAGGCGTCAAGGCGCTGGCCTATCACGCCGGCATGGAGGCGACCGAGCGCTCGCGCAACCAGGACGTTTTCCTGCAGGAGGACGGCGCCGTCATGGTGGCGACCATCGCGTTCGGCATGGGGATCGACAAGCCCGACGTGCGTTTCGTCTGCCACGCCAACCTGCCGAGCAATATCGAGAGCTACTATCAGGAGATCGGCCGCGCCGGGCGCGACGGACTGCCCGCCGATACGCTCACGCTCTACAGCGTCGGCGACATCGCGCTGCGCCGCAGGCAGATCGAGGAGAGCACCTCGTCCGACGAGCAGAAGCGGATCGACCGGCTGCGGCTCAATGCGCTGGTTTCGCTCTGCGAGTCGCCGCGCTGCCGGCGCCAGACCCTGCTCACCTATTTCGGCGAGACGACCGCGCCGTGCGGCAATTGCGATGTGTGCGCCGGCGGCGTTGCTGTGATCGACGGCACCGTCGCGGCGCAGAAGGCGATGTCCGCGATCCTGCGCACCGGCGAGCGCTTCGGAGCCGAGCATCTGATCAACCTGCTGGTCGGCGAGGAGACCGAGCAGATCCGCAAATTCGGCCATGCGCGGCTGCCGACCTTCGGGGTCGGCAAGGAGCACAGCCGCGCGCAATGGCGCTCGATCTTCCGCCAGCTCTATGCGGCCGGCGTCCTGTCGCTCGACATCACGGACTTCGGCCGCTGGAGCGTCACCGAAGAGGGTCGGGCCGTGCTGCGGGGCAAGGCCACGATCCAATTGCGCCAGGACATGGTCACGGCCGGCAAGAAGGCCGCCCGCAAGGCGGCGGCGGCCTCCGCGCTCGGGGATTCGGAAGACGACCGGGATCTTTTCCGGGCGCTGCGGGTGCGCCGCTCGACGCTCGCCAAGGCGCAAGCAGTGCCGGCCTATGTGGTGCTGCCCGACCGCAGTCTCATCGACATGGTCCAACGCAAGCCGGCGACGCTGACCGAAATGGCCGAGGTTCACGGGGTCGGCGAGGCCAAGCTGGCGCGCTACGGACAGGAGTTTCTGGAGGTCATACGGCAATACCAGGAGGGCGCCTGACGCCGAGGGGCGACCGGGCGATTGCGCGAGTCGCCGATGTTGCACCGCCCTCTTCTATATGTTAGCTACCACGCGATTTTTGCGGGGCTCGAGGCTCTCCGCGAAGCCCCCCGAAATCGGAGTTCCTCGAAGAATTCCAATGACTTGGCGCCGCCCTCGCGCGGTGTCTGGCGCGCGACATAACAAGCCCCTACGAGCAGGCGCAACGTGGCAGGCGAAGAGCCGATCATCTCCGGAATGGCGGGCCGTTACGCGACCGCCCTGTTTGAGCTTGCGCTCGAACACAAGGCGGTGGATGCGGTCAAGGCCGAACTCGAAGGCTTCGACGGCCTGATCGCCCAAAACGCCGACTTGGCGCGCCTGGTGCGCAGCCCGGTATTTTCCGCCGAACAGCAGACCAACGCGCTCACCGCCGTGATGGACAAGATCGGGATCGCCGGCCTGACGGCGCAATTCCTCAAGGTGGTGGCATCGAATCGGCGGCTGTTCGCGGTGCGCGACATGGTGAAAGCCTACCGCGCGATGGTGGCGCGCCACCATGGCGAGGTTACGGCCCAGGTCACGGTCGCCGAGCCGCTCAGCGACGCGCACCGCGCCGCCATCAAGGACTCGCTCAACTCGGTCACCGGCAAGGATGTCGGCCTCGACGTGAAGGTCGACCCGACCATCATCGGCGGGCTCGTGGTCAAGCTCGGCAGCCGGATGGTCGATTCCTCGCTTCGGACCAAGCTCAATTCGACTCAAGCATGCGATGAAAGAGGTCGGCTGATGGATATCCGCGCCGCAGAAATCTCCGCGATCCTCAAGGAGCAGATCAAGAATTTCGGCCAGGAGGCCGAAGTCTCGGAAGTCGGCCAGGTGTTGTCGGTCGGCGACGGCATTGCCCGCGTCTACGGCCTCGACAACGTGCAGTCCGGCGAGATGGTCGAGTTCGAGAACGGCACGCGCGGCATGGCGCTCAACCTCGAGAGCGACAATGTCGGCATCGTGATCTTCGGCGACGACCGCGAGATCAAGGAAGGCCAGACCGTCAAGCGCACCCGCGCGATCGTCGACGTGCCGGTCGGCAAGGGCCTGCTCGGCCGCGTGGTCGACGCGCTCGGCAACCCGATCGACGGCAAGGGCCCGATCAAGGCGGAGAAGCGCGCCCGCGTCGACGTGAAGGCGCCCGGCATCATTCCGCGCAAATCGGTGCACGAGCCGATGGCGACCGGCCTCAAGGCGGTCGATGCGCTGATCCCGATCGGCCGCGGCCAGCGCGAGCTGATCATCGGCGACCGCCAGACCGGCAAGACCGCGATCGCGCTCGACACCATCCTCAACCAGAAGCCGCTCAACGCCACCGGCGACGAGAAGATCAAGCTCTACTGCGTCTATGTGGCCATCGGCCAGAAGCGCTCGACCGTCGCCCAGTTCGTCAAGGTGCTGGAGGAGCAGGGCGCGCTCGACTACTCGATCATCGTCGCCGCCACCGCCTCGGACCCGGCGCCGATGCAGTACCTGGCGCCGTTCGCCGGCTGCACCATGGGCGAGTATTTCCGCGACAACGGCATGCATGCGGTGATCATCTACGACGACCTGTCCAAGCAGGCCGTCGCCTACCGCCAGATGTCGCTGCTGCTGCGCCGCCCGCCCGGCCGCGAGGCCTATCCGGGCGACGTGTTCTACCTGCACTCGCGCCTGCTCGAGCGCGCCGCCAAGATGAACGACGACAACAAGGCCGGCTCGCTCACCGCGCTGCCGGTCATCGAGACCCAGGCGAACGACGTGTCGGCCTATATTCCGACCAACGTGATCTCGATCACCGACGGCCAGATCTTCCTGGAGACCGACCTGTTCTACCAGGGCATCCGGCCGGCCGTGAATGTCGGCCTCTCGGTGTCGCGCGTCGGCTCCTCGGCCCAGACCAAGGCGATGAAGAAGGTCGCCGGCAAGATCAAGGGCGAGCTCGCGCAGTACCGCGAGATGGCGGCCTTCGCCCAGTTCGGCTCCGATCTCGACGCCACCACCCAGCGCCTGCTCAACCGCGGCGCGCGACTGACCGAGCTGCTGAAGCAGCCGCAGTTCTCGCCCCTCAAGATGGAGGAGCAGGTCTGCGTGATCTATGCGGGCGTCAACGGCTATCTCGATCCGATGCCGGTCAACCGGGTGCGCGCGTTCGAGGACGGGCTGCTGCATCTGCTGCGCTCAACGCAGGTCGAAATCCTCAACGACATCCGCGACACGCGCGACCTCACGGACGCAACCGCGGCGAAGCTCAAGGGCGTGGTCGACGGCTACGCCAAGACGTTCGCTTGATCTTCTATCGCCTCCCCCGCGCGCGGGGGAGGAAGACAAAGGCAGAGACTGTCAGACGTGACGTCGGGACACTGATCGGTTCGCAATGGCCAGCCTCAAAGACATGCGCGTGCGCATCGCCTCCACCAAGGCGACGCAGAAGATCACCAAGGCCATGCAGATGGTCGCGGCATCCAAGCTGCGCCGCGCGCAGGCGGCCGCCGAGGTCGCGCGTCCCTATGCGGAGCGCATGGACAAGGTGCTGCGCAACATCGCGACCGCGGTGGCGGGCAGCGATTCCGCGCCGCGCCTGCTCGCCGGCACCGGCGCTTCCAATGTCCATCTCCTGGTCGTATGCACCGCCGAGCGCGGCCTGTGCGGCGCGTTCAATTCGTCGATCGTGCGGCTCGCTCGCGAGCGCATCGGCGCGCTGATGGGCGAGGGCAAGCAGATCAAGATCCTGTGCGTCGGCCGCAAGGGCTACGACCAGCTCAAACGCCTCCACGAGAGGCAGATCATCGAGACGATCGATTTGCGCTCGGTGCGCACGCTCGGCTTCGAGCACGCCGATGCGATCGCGAAAAAGATCATCGCGCTGTTCGACGCCGGCGAATTCGACGTCTGCAGCCTGTTCTTCTCGCGTTTCAGGTCGGTGATCGCGCAGATCCCGACCGCACAGCAGATCATACCGGCCGTCATCCCGGCTCAGGCCGAGAGCGGCCCGCGCGCGGCCTACGAATACGAGCCGGACGAGGAGGACATCCTGGCGGAGCTCCTGCCGCGCTTCATCGCGACGCAGGTCTTCCGCGCGCTCCTGGAAAACGCCGCGTCCGAACAGGGCGCCCGCATGAGCGCGATGGACAACGCCACGCGCAATGCCGGCGAGATGATCCGCAAGCAGACGCTGACCTACAACCGCACGCGCCAGGCGATGATCACCAAGGAACTGATCGAGATCATCTCCGGCGCCGAGGCGCTCTAAGCGCCGAGGAAATTCGTGAAGAGGACACCATGGCAATCCAAACCGGACGCATCACCCAGGTCATCGGCGCGGTCGTCGACGTGCAGTTCGAGGGCGAGCTGCCCGCGATCCTGAACGCGCTCGAGACCACGAACGGCGGCAAACGCCTCGTGCTCGAGGTCGCGCAGCATCTCGGCGAGTTCGACCGTGCGCACCGTCGCGATGGACATCACGGAGGGCCTGGTGCGCGGCCAGGAGGTCACCGACACCGGCGAGCCGATCTCGGTACCGGTCGGCGACGAGACGCTCGGGCGCATCATCAACGTGGTCGGCGATCCGGTCGACGAGGCGGGCCCGGTCAAGACCGCGCAGAGGCGCGCTATCCATCAGCCGGCGCCGGCCTACACCGAGCAATCGACCGAGGCCGAGATTCTCGTCACCGGCATCAAGGTCGTCGATCTGCTCGCGCCCTATGCCAAGGGCGGCAAGATCGGCCTGTTCGGCGGCGCGGGCGTCGGCAAGACCGTGCTGATCATGGAGCTGATCAACAACGTCGCCAAGGCGCATGGTGGCTATTCGGTTTTCGCGGGCGTTGGCGAGCGTACGCGCGAAGGCAACGATCTCTATCACGAGATGATCGAGTCCAACGTCAACAGGGATCCCAAGAAGAACAATGGCTCCGCCGCCGGCTCGAAATGCGCCCTGGTCTACGGCCAGATGAACGAGCCGCCCGGCGCGCGCGCGCGCGTCGGCCTGAGCGGGCTGACGGTCGCCGAGCACTTCCGCGACCAGGGCCAGGACGTGCTGTTCTTCGTCGACAACATCTTCCGCTTCACGCAGGCCGGCTCGGAAGTCTCCGCGCTGCTCGGCCGCATCCCGTCGGCGGTGGGCTATCAGCCCACCCTCGCGACCGACATGGGAGCGCTGCAGGAGCGCATCACCACCACCACCAAGGGCTCGGTGACTTCGGTGCAGGCGATCTACGTGCCGGCCGACGACTTGACCGACCCGGCACCCGCGACCTCGTTCGCCCATCTCGACGCCACCACGGTGCTCTCGCGCGACATCGCCGCGAAGGGCATCTATCCGGCGGTCGACCCGCTCGATTCGACGTCGCGAATGCTCAGCCCGCTGGTCGTGGGCGAGGAGCATTACCTGGTGGCGCGCCAGGTCCAGCAGGTGCTGCAACGCTACAAGGCGCTGCAGGACATCATCGCGATCCTCGGGATGGACGAACTGTCGGAGGAGGACAAGATCGCGGTCGCGCGCGCGCGCAAGATCGAACGCTTCCTGTCGCAGCCGTTCCACGTCGCCGAGGTGTTCACCGGCTCGCCCGGCAAGCTGGTCGACATCAAGGACACGATCCGCGGCTTCAAGGACCTGGTCGAAGGCAAATACGACCATCTTCCGGAAGCCGCCTTCTACATGGTGGGCGCCATCGAGGAGGCGGTCGAGAAGGGCAAGCGCCTCGCGGCGGAAGCGGCGTAGGGTTTTCCATGGCCACCTTTCACTTCGATCTCGTGTCGCCCACAAAGCTCGTATTCTCGGGCGAGGTCACCCAGGTCGACGTGGCCGGCGTCGAGGGTGATTTCGGCGTGTTGGCCGGTCACGCGCCCGCAGTCGCGACGCTTAAGCCCGGCATTCTGACGGTGTTCGGCGAAGGCGCGCCGCAGCGCTTCGTCGTGCTCGGCGGATTCGCCGAGGTTTCGCCCGCCGGCCTCACCGTGCTCGCCGACGCGGCGAGCGAGCTCGGCGACGCCGATCGCATTCTCATCGCGGAACGCATCAGGGAGCTCGAGGCGAGCTGCGGGAAGATCGAGCCGAGCGCGGTGCGCGACCGCGAGATCGAGAAGCTCGAGAACTTCAAGTCCCTCGACCGGTCCCTGCAGGGTGCGACGGCGCACTGACGCGAATGCCTACGCCTCCGATGCGTCATGCCCCGCGCAAGCGGGGCATCCAGTATCCCGTATCAGTGCGGCTGAAACGCAACGCCCTTATCACACGCAAGTGGGTACTGGTCTGCCCGCTTGCGCGGGCAATGACGACGGCGGAGTCATCGTGATCAGCTGCCCCCTCTTCCGGCAAACTTCTCGAACTCCCTCACGACGCGCTCGTAGATCGCGCGTTTGAACGGAACCACCAGCTCGGGGAGATTGCGCATCGGCTCCCATCGCCATTCGACGAATTCGGGCTCGTGCGCACCGCCTCCGGGCATCGCGACGTCGATCTCGCTGTCGGAACCCGTGAAGCGCAGCGCGTACCATTTCTGCGTCTGGCCGCGATATTTGCCGCCCCAGGCCCGGCCGACGAGATCGCGTGGAATGTCGTAGGCGAGCCACTCCGCGATCTCGCCCAGACGCTCGACCGAGCGGATATTGGTCTCCTCGTAGAGTTCGCGCAGCGCGGCCGGCCACGGATCCTCGCCCGCATCGACGCCGCCCTGCGGCATCTGCCAGACATGGACCGCGTCCATGTGCTCGGGCCCGCCGGTGCGGCGCCCGATCAGCACGCCGCCCGCGCGGTTGAGCACCATCGTGCCGACGCAGGGGCGATAGGGCAGGTCTTCGAAGCGTGACATATTCGGCTCCGTCATTGCCGGGCGCCCTGATCTCCGATCGACCGGAGCCGGGCGTCCCCATGGGCGCGAGAACCGCAAGCCATAACGCCTGCCGGGATGCGAATCGAGCGCTTTCGAACCACCCCGGCTACATTGCCGGAGACCCTGCGGCGCCCGGGCCCGCGACCTCAAGCCGGCTCCACGGTGACCCGCGCGGCGAGGCGCGCGACATCTTCGGGGTGGCAGAGCTCGGTCCCCGGATTGAGCAGCGCCGCGGCGCCCGCCGCCACCCCATATCGGAATGCATCATGGAGGTCATCGCCCGCAGCGAGCCGCCACGTCATCGCACCGAGGAAGCTGTCGCCCGCGCCGACAGCGCTCACCGGCGTGATCGGAATGGGCTGCGCGCGCAATCGCTCATCCCGCGTGACCAGCAAGGCGCCGCGATGCCCCAATGACAGCGCGACGACCTCGACCTTCCCGGCCATTACGAGACGGTGGCCAGCCTCTTCCCATGCGGCCCGATCGGCGAGCCGCGAGCCGACGAGATCGCCGAGCTCGTGGAGATTCGGCTTGATGAGGTAAACGCCTTCCTCGATGGCCGCCGCCAACGGCGGGCCGGAGGCATCGACGATCATCTTGGCGCCCCAGCGCTTCGCGATCCGGCACGCGCATGCGTAAAAGTCGTCTGGTACCCCGGGCGGCAGGCTTCCGCTGGCCACCAGAAACCGTGGCGGCGGCTCGATCGCGGCGAGCAGATCAAGACATGATCGCCATTCCGCTTCCGAAAGCGGCGGCCCGGGCAGGACGAAGCGGTATTGCTGCCCGCTGCTGAGCTCGGTGACCGCGAAATCTTCGCGCGTCTCTTCCGCGATCATCGACGTATGGCTGAGAAGATTCTCGCGCTCGACCAGCCCACGCAGCAATTGCCCGGTCGCTCCGCCGATCGGGTAGACCGTCGCGACATCGCCGCCCAATCGCTTGATCACGCGGGCCACGTTGATTCCGCCGCCGCCGGGATCGCGTCGTTGCGCGGTACATCGAAGCTTCCGAACCGCAATGACCTGTTCGACGGAGGTCGATATGTCGACTGCCGGATTCGGGGTGAAGGTGAGAATGTCGGCCATCGGCGGCACGCCTCGACATCGAAACAATAGGCCGTTCGCCAAGTCACGACTTGATCTAGCGCAACCGTTCGCTGCGAAGCGCGCCCGCGCCTTTCCGGCGAGGCGCGTTGCCCCGCAACATGGTGAAAACGCCAACGTGCCGACCGCCGTCGAGACGTCGGCCGGGCTCGCCGTGAAAGTCATGATCTAGGTCAATCGGACTACCGCAACGGGAGATATGCTCAACGAAAGCTCTGCCCATGGACCTCAACATATGAGCCCCGCCGACACATCGCGTCCGCAACTGAGGATCCGCCAGGTCAATCTCGATACGGGCCGCGAGAACGTGGCCGTGATCTCGCGTCGATCGAGGGCCCTGCGACCCGAGGTCTTTCGCGGCTTCAGCCGCGTCGAGCTCCGTCGAAATTCCAAGATCCTGCTCGCAACGCTGCTGATCACGGATGACGACGCGCTGGTCGGCCCCGAAGAGCTCGGGCTTGCCGAACCGGCATTCCGCCGATTTGCCGAACCGGCCGCCAGCCTGGTTAGCGTCACGCCAGCCACCCGACCGAGCAGCCTCGATGCCGTCCGTGCCAAGATCCAGGGGCATACCCTGAGCGCCCTGGAAATCAGCGCGATCGTCGACGACCTCACGCATTATCGATACTCCGACATGGAGATTGCCGCGTTCCTGATCGGCTCGGCGAGCTTTATGACGAGCGACGAGCTGCTCGCCCTGTCCCACGCCATGGCGCAGGCCGGAACGCGGCTCACGTGGGACCGACCCATCGTGGTCGACAAGCATTGCATCGGTGGAATTCCGGGCAATCGCACGTCGATGATCGTCGTGCCGATCGTGGCGGCGCACGGCTTGACGATTCCGAAGACGTCGTCGCGTGCGATCACGTCGCCGGCAGGCACGGCCGACACGATGGAAGTGCTGGCGCGCGTCGACCTCGGAGTTGACGAGATGAAGGAGGTCGTCAAAGCGTGCCACGGCTGTCTGGTCTGGGGCGGCCATGTCAACCTGTCGCCGGCTGACGATATTCTCATTTCCGTCGAGCGGCCGCTCAGCATCGATACCCGCGAGCAGATGGTCGCCTCGATCATGTCGAAAAAGATCGCGGCCGGCTCGACCCATCTCCTGATCGACCTCCCGGTCGGCCCGGCCGCAAAGGTCACCACGGCCACGGAAGCGATGCGGCTTCGCAAGCTGTTCGAATTCGTCGGCGATCACTTCGGCATGTCGGTGGAAGTCGTGACGACCGACGGCCGGCAGCCGATCGGTCGGGGCATTGGGCCGGTGCTCGAAGCCCAGGACGTCATGGCGGTTTTGGCCAACGATCCGGGCGCGCCGCCGGACCTGCGCGAAAAGTCTCTGCGGCTCGCGGCTCACTTGCTGGAATACGATTCGGATCTGCGAGGTGGAACCGGGTATGCGCGCGCGCGGGACCTGCTGGAAAGCGGCGCCGCCCTCAAGCGGATGCAAAAAATCATCGACGCGCAGGGACCCTCTGGTTGCCCGGCCGATCTCGCCACCTTGACGGTGGACGTTCCCGCTCCGAACGACGGCGTCGTCTCCAGCATCGATTGTCTGTGCCTCAACCGTCTCGCGCGCACGGCCGGCGCGCCGATCGAGAAGGGCGCCGGCATCAAAGTTTTCAAGAAAATCGGCGATCGAGTTGAGAAGGGAGAGGCGCTCTATCGCATCTACGCCTCCGACCCGTCGGAGTTCGATCTCGCGGCGGCGGCGGCCAAAGCCAATGCGGGTTATGTCATCGATGGATACCGCCCGCCCGGCGGCGGGACGACGCCGTGACCGGGGCCGTCATCCAGACCCTACCGTCCGGGTCGGGGGACGCGAAACGACTGGCCGCGCGCCTCGGGCTTGCGGCACATGATATCGGGATCCACCGGTTTCCCGACGGAGAATTGCGTGTCACCGTCGCAACAGCTGCGCCGGTCACGATCATGTATGCGTCGCTTGATCATCCGAACGACAAGCTCTTCGCCATCCTGTTTGCCGCAGAGGCGCTGCGGCGCATCGGCGCGAAGCGGCTGATCCTGGTTGCGCCCTATATGTGCTACATGCGCCAAGACGCGGCCTTTCGGCCCGGCGAGGCGATCAACCAGAAAGTCATCGGTCGGCTCCTCGCCGATGCTTTCAACCGTATCGTGACGGTCGACGCCCATCTCCATCGCACCAAGAATATCCAGGATGTCTTTCCGGGCATCAAAGCCGACAACCTGTCGGCCATGCCGGCAATCGCGGACGCACTGCGTGCGACCGGCGTCGACCCCAAAACGGTCGTGGTCGGTCCCGACGAAGAATCCCGACGATGGGTCGTCGATCTGGCGAAACGGCTCGGTCTGGCTCATACGGTTGCAAAAAAGCAACGCCGCGGCGACCGCTCGGTCGATATTGCGCTGGCCGATCCGCAATTGATCGCGGGTCGACCCGTCCTCTTGGTCGATGATATCGTTTCCTCGGGCGGCACCCTGACGGCCTGCGCAAAGACGCTGGCATCGGCCGGCGCGGCGACCATCGACGCCATCGTCACTCACGCACTGTTTCCGGCGGAATTGACCGGCGCGTTTGCGCTCGCTGGCATTCGCTCCGTCCGTTCCACCCATAGCGTGCCGCACCCGACGAACGCGATCGCGCTCGACGACATCCTCGCCGCCGCGTTGCGCGATGAGATCGGCGATACCTGTGCCCGGGAGGCGACATCATGAGCGTGGCCATTCGCTTCTGCGGGGCGGCGCGCACCGTCACCGGCTCGTGCTATTTTTTCCAGACCGCGAACGCTCGCCTGCTGGTCGACTGCGGTCTGTTTCAGGGACCGAAGACGCTGAAGGCACTGAATTATGGTGCGTTTCCGTTTCACCCCGCCGATATCGATGTCGTCCTGTTGACCCATGCCCATATCGACCACAGCGGTCTGCTGCCGAAGCTCGTGCGCGAAGGCTTCCGTGGAACGATCCTGGCCACGCGCGGAACCATCGATCTGTGCTCCTATCTTCTCCCCGACGCGGGGAGCATTCAGGAATCGGAGGTCGTCACCCTCAACCGGCGCAACGCCGCCCGCGGGCGGTCCGGCGTGAGCCCGATCTACACCCAGGCCGACGCCGTCGCGTCGCTCAATTGCTTCCGGCCGGTCGACTATGAGACATGGGTCGAGGTCGCACGCGGCATCCGGGCCCGCTACTGGAACGCCGGCCATCTCCTCGGCTCCGCTTCCATCGAGCTCGAGTTTGCCGGCGAGGGCGTATCCGGGCGGCCGTTGCGGTTGCTTGCGTCCGGCGATATCGGCCCCGATGCCAAGCTGCTCGAGCCGGATCCGGAAGCGCCGGCGGGATTCGACTATGTGATTTCGGAATCGACCTATGGCGATGTCGATCGCCCCGCGACGACGCCGGAGGCGCGACGCCAGCGTCTCGCCGCCGAGGTACGCGCGGCCCAGGCCGCCAAGGGCGCCATGCTCATCCCGGCCTTTGCGGTCGAACGTACCCAGGAATTGATCGTCGATCTCGTCGACCTGATGGAGCGCGGCGAGATTCCTCGCGCGCCCATTTTTCTCGATTCCCCGCTCGCAATTCGCGCCACTGAGGTGTTTCGACAACATGCTTCCAGTCTCGATCGGAAAATCGATCTCGAGCGCCTGCTCCGCTCCCCGCATCTTCGCTTCACCGAGACGGTCGACGAAAGCAAGTCGATCGCAAAGCTGACCGGCTTTCACATCATCATCGCGGCGAGCGGGATGTGCGATGCCGGCCGTATCCGGCACCATCTCAAGCGCTGGCTGTGGCACACAGGGGCGACCGTCCTGTTGGTGGGATTCCAGGCGCAAGGAACGCTCGGGCGCTTCCTCAACGATGGCGTCAAGGCGGTGCGCATCCAGGGCGAGGAAATCAAGGTTGCGGCTCGCATCCGCCGCATCGATGACTACTCGGGACACGCCGACGGTCCTGAATTGGCGCGTTGGATCGCGGCACGCCGTCCCGTTCGCAGGGGAGTCTTCCTGGTCCACGGCGAGGAGCCTGCCGTCGCCGGGCTATCCGAACGCATCGCCGAGCGGACGATTCCGGCAGCGCAGATCTTCTGTCCCATCTTGGACGATATTTACGAGCTTTCGACGCCGGCGCCCACGCCGATCGACGTCAGGCATCGCCGGAGGCTCGCGCCCGAAGCGGTGGTTGCTCTCGATTGGCATAATGACCTCTCGAAGCTCATTCTCGACATCAACGATCGGATCGAGGCGGCCGCCGACGACCGCGCACGGGGCGTCATCATCCGGCGGCTGCGGCGCGGACTCGAGGCCGAGGGCTGAAAATGGACAGCCGCTCGCGCCGCGAGCGCGACCGTCGGGTTATGCGCTTTCAGCCCGCGATGGCGTGCTCGTAGATGTCTTCCTCCTGCGCATTGTGGATTCGCACCAGGGCCTCGATCGACTCGATGACGCGCTGGGCATCCCGGACCAGATAGCGATCGGCGTCTGCGGGCGCGAGCCCGTCTGCGAGCCGGCGCATAAGCCGCGCCGAATGGATGACCTCGCGATGCGCGCGGCTCATGGCGCCCAGGCCGTGGCCGTCGTGGAGAAACTTGGAGAGCTTGCGGATAGACCGTGCTTTCGTCCTCGCGTTCGTGCGCGACGATCTGGCGCGTGACGATCTGGTCCGCCTCGGCGATCAGCGTCACCGCCGCCATGCCCTCGGCATCGTCCAGCGCATCGGCGATCTCCCGCAGCCGGTTTAGGCCGGGCTCCATCCGCTCATGGTCCTGGCGCAGGGCCGTCGCGGTCGCGGCCGGCATCATCCGGCGGCCGAACCGGTGACCCATCGTCAATGCGCGCAGCGCGTTGAGGATCACGGCGACGTCGATCGCCTCCTGGGTCAAGGCGCCCGCGATCGGCGGCAGCCAGCCGATCGCCGCAAAGCCCATCGCCACGCCCGACATCGCCATTCCGGCGACGATGCTCTGCACCGCGATGCCGCGGGCGCGTTTGGCGATCGTGACCGCATCGGAGACACGGTCGAGCCGGTCGACCAGAATCACGACGTCGGCCGCCTCCGACGACGCGCTAGCGCCCCGCGCCCCCATCGCGATGCCGACGCTGGCCGCCGCCAGTGCGGGCGCATCGTTGATGCCGTCACCGACCATCACGGTCGGGATTGAGCCGCTGCTCCGTCGCCACCGCGTCGACCTTGTCGGCCGGCACGCGGTCGGCGAGCACCGCGTCGAGATCGAGCGCCGCCCCGATGGTCTCGGCGGCATCCGGCCGGTCGCCGGTCAGCATGACGATGCGCGACACGCCGGCGGTGCGCAGGTTCTGGATGGCGCGCGGCGTATCGCGCCGCAGCTCGTCGGCGAGCAGCAGGGCGCCGACGATGCGCCCGTCGACGGAAACGAAGACGCTCAGCGCGGACCGCCAGGCCGCGCGTCGCAACGCCCGCACCGCCCAGTCCTCGGGCTTGCGCGGCCCGTAGACCAGCTGGTGCGATCCGACCCGCACCGCGCGGCCGTCGATCAGGCCTTCGAATCCGGACCCCATGGTCTCGCGCACCTCGGACGGGAACCTGTAGGACGAGCCCCTTGGCGACGGCGGCCTCGACGATCGTCTTCGCCACCACGTGATGCGAGGCCTGCTCCACCGAGCCGGCGAACCGCAGGATCTCGTCCGGACTCTCGCCGGGCGCGGCCTCGATCGCGACCAGACGCGCGCCCCCGACCGTCAGCGTCCCGGTCTTGTCGAGCATCACCGTATGGGCCAGCGCGAGCGCCTCGAGCGGTCCGCCGCCCTTGATGAGGATGCCGCGCCGCGCGGCTTGCGACACCCCGGCGATGAGCGCAACCGGCGCCGCCAGGATGAGCGGACACGGCGTTGCGGCGACCAGCACGGCGAGCGCCCGAACGGGATCGCCCGAGCAGAAGCCACGCGCCGCCCGCGACCGCGATGGTGATCGGCAGCAGCAGCAGCGCGTAGCGATCCGCCATGCGGATGAACGGCGCCTTGGCGGTCTGCGCCGCCGTGACCATCCGCACGATGCCCGCATAGGTGCTGTCGCCGGCGGTGGCGGTGACGCGGATCTCGAACGTCTCGCCCGCATTGAGCGTGCCGCTGCGCGCCAACTCCCCCTGCCGGCGCGTCACCGGAATTGGCTCCCCGCTGAGCGCCGCCTCGTCGATCATCGCGATCGGACCTGGTGATGACGCCGTCGACCGGAATCACCTCGCCGGCCCGCACCAGGACGTTGTCGCCGACGGCGACCTGCTCGACCGGCGACGTCCTCGACCGCCGACGCCGTACGGCGATGGGCGACGCGCGGGGCGCGATCGACCAGCGACCTGAGGTCGCGCTCCGCATGCGCAACCGCGAAGTCCTCGAGCACATTGCCGCCCGCATACATGATCGCGACCACGATCCCGGCCAGCGTCTCGCCGAGCGCGAGCGCGCCCGACATCGAGACGAAGGCGACGGCGTCGACGCCCATGCGTCCCGCCATGACGTCGCGGATCATGGAGACGAGCAGGCGCCAGGACGACCGGCAGCGTCCCGGCACGCCCAAATCCACGTCGCCCACACGCCGCGTCCCATGCCCCACGCGAGAAGACCCAGCGCGAGGCCGCCCAACGCGATGACGATCAAAGCTCGCTGGAAAAATCGCCTGGTCAGGATCGCCGGCATGCGGTGCGCTCCCAATGCGACACGTGTAATCTCATGATGCACAAGCCGTCGACCCCCGACGCGATGCTGTCACCGGCCGGGCTCGGACGTCTGAAAGTGGGATCAGGATATGCGAGACGACCCGAACGGTCTTTGACCTTGCGCAAACCGCTCGGCCGAAGCCGTCGGCCACAGATATGCAAGCCGCGCGCGAGCGCGGCTGCCGTCAGCTCGACTTCGGCTTGACCGCAGCCGCGCTGATCGGCACCAGCATGAACCCGCGCGCCTCGGCGCCCTTGGCCCACTGCGCGATGCGCGCGATCGACACCGGCAGCGCGGTCGCGACGCCGACCGCGATGCCGGTCTCGCGCGCGATGCCTTCGAGCCGCACCAGCGCGCGATCGATCTCGTTCGGGGTCGGCACGGCGTCGAGCACGACGGCCGCCTTGACGAAGGGCAGGCTGTTGGCGCCCGCGATCTGGCCCGCGAGGCTGCGCGGCGAGGTCCCGTCGTCGAAATACATCAGGCCGCGCTTGGCGACCTCGCGCAGCACCGGCGCGAACGAGGCATCGCTCGCCGTGAAGCGCGAGCCCATATAGTTGGCGACGCCGACATAGCCCTGGAAACGGCTCATCAGCCAGTGCATGCGGTCGATGTTCTGTTCGGGCGCGAGCGAGGTCAGCAGCGTCTGCGGCCCCGGATCGTTGTCCGGATAGTCGAACGGCTCCATCGGCAACTGCAGCAGAATCTCGTGCCCTTCGCCGCGCGCGCGCGCCGCCAGGCGCTCGAGGTCGTTGCCGTAGGGCGCGAACGCGAAGCTGACCGGGCCCGGCAGCTTGGCGAGCGCCTCGGCGGTGTTGCTCGACGCCGATGCCGAGCCCGCTGACGACCAGCGCGATGCGCGGCAGATTGGCCTTGGCCGGCGTCTCGGTGACCGGCCGCGCATAGACGGTGAACGCGCGCGCGCCGTCGACCGAGACGCGCGGGATCGACCCATGGCGGGTCGTCTCCAGCAGCTTCGGATCCGCGACCGCGCGCTCCTTGTCCACGTCTCGCGACGGAACCAGCACCTCCTGCCGGTTGCCGCTCGCCGCCGTCGATGATGGTGACGGCCTGCATGCCGGCCGGCGGCACCTTCGGCGGGCTCGGCCGGCTTGGCGTCCGGCGCCGGTATCCGATCGGCCTTGGGTTCGGCCGGCGTCCGGGCTGGCTGTCGGGCCGGCGGCAGCGCGCTTCGGCCGACACGACCACCACCGGCTCGCCGCCGAAGGGTCGTCGACCACCGCGGCCCAGACCACGAAAACCGCGACGCAAAGCCCCAAGACCCCGGCGACCACCATCGCGAGCGGGCAGTTTTTTGCGCGTGTGCTTTTTGTCCTGGCCGAGCGGATCGCTCAGGTCATCCGCCACAGCCCGAACCCTCGCGAATCATGCGGTGATTCTAAGCATTTTCCGGCGAAAGCATGCCGGGACTTGATTCGGGATGGCGGCGGTACACCGGGGAAATGCGGCCAGGACGGCAAAAACGAGCGGGGCGGCCCTAAGACCGCCCCGCTCAAATCATCGTCGCAACAGGAAACCGGCCTCAGTTCGGCACGGCGCCTTTCGGATTGGGCGGGAAGGCCGCGTCGGTCCGGGCGCCGCGCAAGAGCTCGAACGCCGCGTTGAGCGCCTTGTCGTCCTTGGTCTCCGGCGGAACATAGGACTGCGAGCCCGCCGCCTCGTCGCCTTCCGCCTTGAGATGGCCGCGCAGCGAGGACTCGCCCTTGGTCTCGGTCGAAGCGCGGGCCTTCACCTCTTCGGGCACCTCCTGCAGGACCTCGATGTCGGGCGTGATGCCCTTGGCCTGGATCGACTTGCCGGACGGCGTGAAGTAGCGCGCCGTGGTGAGTCGCAGCGCGCCATTGCCCGAGCCGAGCGGGATGATGGTCTGCACCGACCCCTTGCCGAACGAGCGGGTGCCGATGATGGTCGCGCGCTTCTGATCCTGCAGCGCGCCGGCGACGATCTCGGATGCCGAGGCCGAGCCGCCATTGATCAGAACGATCAGCGGCTTGCCCTTGGTGAGGTCGCCGGCCCGCGCGTTGAAGCGCTGGGTCTCCTCCGCGTCGCGGCCGCGCGTCGATACGATCTCGCCGCGCTCCAGGAACGTGTCGGAGACCGAGATCGCCTGATCGAGCAGCCCGCCCGGATTGTTGCGCAGATCGATGACGTAGCCCTTGAGCTTCTCGGGCGGCACCTGGGCCGAGATGTCGGTGATCGCCTTCTTGAGGCCGTCGGTGGTCTGCTCGTTGAACGAGGAGATGCGGATGTAGCCCGACGTCGTCGCCCTCGACCCGCGAGCGCACCGAGCGCACGCGGATGACGTCGCGCACGATCGTCACCTCGAGCGGCTTGTCGAGCGCCCTTGCGCATGACCTTGAGGCGGATCTTGGTGTTGACCTGCCCGCGCATCTTCTCGACGGCCTGATTGAGGGTGAGGCCCTGGACGGCCTCGTCGTCGAGATGGGTGATGATGTCGCCGGCGCGAATGCCCGCCTTGGCGGCCGGCGTCTCGTCGATCGGCGCCACCACCTTGACCAGACCGTCTTCCTGCGTGACCTCGATGCCGAGCCCGCCGAACTCGCCGCGAGTCTGGATCTGCATGTCCTTGAAGCTCTTCGGGTCCATGTAGCTCGAATGCGGATCGAGCCCGTTGAGCATGCCGTTGATGGCCGATTCGACCAGCTTGGAGTCATCCGGCTTCTCGACATAGTGGGCGCGCACGCGCTCGAAGATGTCGCCGAACAGATTGAGCTGGCGGTAGGTGTCGGCCGCGGCCGCCTTTGCGCTCGACCCGACCAGCCATCAGGGGGACTGGATCGCGAACAGGGTCAGGGCGGCGCCTGCCACCGCGCCGAGGAGAACCAGGGAAGTCTTGCGCATCATCCGCGAACCTTTTCGCTGTCGGTTGTCGCCCACCACGGGGTTGGATCGACGGGAGACCCGTCTTTTCGGAACTCGATATAGAGAACCGGCTGGCTCGAGCCAGCCGCCCCGGTCACCAACGCGGAAGCAACTTGCGGGCCGCTCCCCATCACCGCAACCGGCTCTCCGGTCAGCACGAACTGGCCGAGATCGACGGAAATCCGCTCCATGCCCGCCAGCACCACATGATATCCGCCGCCCGCATTCAGGATCAAGAGTTGCCGTAAGATCGTATAGGGGCGGCGTAGACCACCCAGCCATCGCACGGCGCCGTGACCTGCGCGCCCGGCCGGGTGGTGATCGAAACCCCCTTTTCGGTACCTCCGAGTCCCGTCCGGAGCGCCGAAATCGCGCGATTTGTACCCCGTTGACCGGGAATCGGCAACATGCCCTTGGCGGACGCGAAGGCGATCGCCGGGCCGAGCCGGCCGGGGTCCTTGAGGGCCGAAAGGTCCGCCCGGGTATCGCCCAGCGCGCGGCCCTCCTGGCAGTACGCGCCGCGCGCGTCGCGCTGTCGAGGCCGCTGCTCGAGCCGGGCGATCAAATCCTTGAGATTGTCGGCCTGCCGCGACAGCTGCGGCGGCGCGCTGGCGCTCTGCTTCGAGCTCCTTTTCGAGCCTCGCCCTGGCGCTTCTGCCGCTCGTCGACCAGCAGCGTCATGCGCAGCTTCTCCTTCGACAGCCCGGCGAGATCGCGCGGCCAGACCGTCGCGCTCCGCCGCCGCTTCCGCGCGCACGCGCACCAGATCGGCGAGCTCGCCGGCGAGCGCCTCGGCCTCGCTCCGCATCTCCGGCACGACGGCGCCGAGCAGCATGGCGGTGCGCACCGATTCGCAGCGCGTCCTCCGGCTTCACCATCAAGGCCGGCGGCGGACGGCGGCCGATGCGTTGGAGGGCGGCGAGCACCTCGACGATCACGGCGCGGCGGCCGTCGAGCGACTTGCGAATCGAACGCTTCGCTGTCGACGAGCTGCTGCAGCCGGCCTTCGGCGGCCGCGATCGCGTCCTCGACCGCGCGGATGCGGGCCGCGGTGTCGATCAGCGATCTGATTGAGCTTGCGGCGGTCCTCGCCGATCGCGTCGATCTCGTCCTGCAGCTGCCTTCTGGCTCTCGGCCGCCTTCTTCTGCTCGGCGCGGACCGCCTCGAGCTCCGATCGCGCTGCGTCACGTCATCGGGGATCGGATTGCAGCGCCTGACGCCGCGTCGATCGGCAACGCGAGCGCCAATGCCGCCACCATGGCGAACAGCGTTCGCGGGCCGGCGGAATGGCAGGCGGCGGTGATCATGTGACGCAAATGACGTGTTCATCGCCCACAAGGCAAATATGTCTTGGCCATTAAGCGCCGATTGGGGCGGTTTCGCGTCTCTGGCCCGTCACACCGTGGTGAAAACAGCAGCAAATCGCGCCGGGGCGCCTAAAGCGCGTTCCAGTCAAATCCGAACGCGCTCCAGATTCCATATTTGGTCGCATTTTCTAATTCTAAGGCACCGCGGTGTCCACACCCGCCGAAAATGCTCCAAAATCAGGCGCGATGATAGGGATGGCCGGCCAGGATCGTGACCGCCCGGTAAAGCTGCTCCAGCAGCATGATTCGCACGAGCTGATGCGGCCAGGTCGCGGCGCCGAAGGCGAGCGTGCAGATCGGCGCGCCGCCTGAGCTCGTCGCCGAGCCCGTC
This sequence comes from uncultured Pseudomonadota bacterium, assembly GCA_963791155.1. Classification (GTDB taxonomy): domain Bacteria; phylum Pseudomonadota; class Alphaproteobacteria; order Rhizobiales; family Xanthobacteraceae; genus JAVDCA01. The sequence goes on along the minus strand of CAWBRI010000007.1, from coordinate 78,232 downwards.
GGCGCCGCCGATGCAGAACGACCACGGCGCGGACGCCCGGCGTCGCGCCAGCCGCGCAGCTCGCCCGTGATCGATCCGCTGTCGAGAGCTCTCGCCGGGCTCGTCGAGCGCCACCACGACGGCGCGTTCCGGAATGATGTTGGCGAGCGCGATCGATTCCTCCAGCACGCGCTTGGCGGCATCCGGCGCGCGGCTCTCGCGGATTTCGATGATCTCGATGTCGCGCAGGCCGAGCGCGCGACCGGCCTTCGCGACGCGGTCGCGATAGCGTTCGGCGAGCTCGCGTTCGGCCCGGCCTTGAGCCGGCCGACCGCGGCGACGATCAGCCGCATGGGCTCTCTCAGGCACTTCGGCAGCGCCGCAGCTCGACGGCGTCATGGCGCGCCGCGAAAATGCGACCGAGTTCAGCTGCGCGCGCTCGCGCCCGGCTCCGCCGCGTCCACATCTTCTCGAGATTGTAGAAGGCGCGGACCTCGGGACGGAAGACGTGGACGATGACGTCGCCCGCGTCGATCAGCACCCAGTCGCAATGCGGCATGCCCTCGACCCGGACATGGCGGATTCCCGCCTTGTGCGAGGTCGTCGAGCACGCGATCCGCGACCGATCCGACATGGCGGTTCGACCTGCCGGAGGTCACGACCATGTAGTCGGCGATCGCGGATTTGCCGCGGAGGTCGATGGTGATGGTGTCCTCGGCCTTCATGTCGTCGAGGCGCGCGAGGACGAGGCGGAGCGTCTCCTCGGCGTCGGGTTGCACCTTGGAGACGGGTGCGGGCCTGCGACGTGTGCCGGCCCGGGAGACGGCAGGTGTGGTCAGGGGTCCTTCCTTTCGGTTCGACGAACCCCGGGCGCCCTGCCCGGGGCCGACACTCAAGATATGTGCGACCCGTTAACGGTTTCAACCATCCTCAGTTCCGGGCGCCGATTTCGCGGCCCTGCCTGCAGGGCGGTGTCCGCGTCGCCGGCCCCCGCGGCGGATTCCGCGCACTCCGACATCGCGAGTTTCGCCCGGATTCGACGGCACTTTTGTGACTCGTGGTGCGCGCGTGCCGCGCGCGCGCGCAGCGCGGTCGAGGACAACGGCGACTTGAGCCCGTGCAGGAACACCCAGGCGGGCGGCCGGCGGTCGGCCAGCGAGCTGGCGGCCGTATTCGGGGATGCGTGCGCGCGGACAGCGCCTGGCCGGCGACGCCGGCGGTCGAATAGAGGCTCGGGCCCGAGCCGGTCGACCACCGCCATCGGCACCAGCTCGGCGATGCCGCGCCAGTTCTGCCAGCGATGAAAGCTGCGCAGATTGTCGGCGCCCATGATCCAGACGAAGCGGACGCCCGGGCAGCGCGTCACCAGATAGGACACCGTGTCGAAGCTGTAGCGCACGCCGAGCGCCGGCCTCGAAGCCCGTCATGTCGATGCGCGGATGGCGCGCGAGCGCCTGTGCGCGGCGGCGATGCGCTGCGGCCAGCGGGGCGAGGCCGCGCGTATCCTTGAGCGGATTGCCGGGCGTCACCAGCCACCAGACGCGGTCGAGACCGCTGACGCCAGCAGGCTGGCGGCGAGATGCGCTCGTGCGGCGGATCGAAGGTGCCGCCGAACAGGCCGATCGCATGCCGGCGTGCGCGCCGGAAGCGAAGCGCGGATGACCTGCACGCGCGCGCGGACGGCATGCGGGGACGTCTGACATGAGCGCAGACCCCTCACGGGCGCGTCTGGCCGGTGCCGAGCACGCGGTACTTGAACGTGGTGAGCTGCTCGACGCCGACCGGGCCGCGCGCATGCATGCGCCCGGTGGCGATGCCGATCTCGGCGCCGAAGCCGAACTCGCCGCCGTCGGCGAACTGGGTCGAGGCGTTGTGCAGCACGATCGCCGAATCGACCTCGCGCCAGGAACTTGTCTGCCGCCGCCTGGTCCTGCGGTGACGATCGCGTCGGTGTGGTGCGAGCCGTAGCGCTCGATATGGGCGATGGCGTCGTCGACGCCGTCGACCACCTTCACGGCGATGATGGCGTCGAGATACTCGGTGCCCCAATCCTCCTCGGTCGCCGGCTTTACGCGCGCGTCGACGGCGCTGCGTGTCGCGGTCGCCGCGCACCTCGCAGCCGGCGTCGAGCAGCATGGCGACGAGCGGCGCGAGATCGGCCTGCGCGGCGGCGCGGTCGACCAGCAGCGTCTCGGCCGCGCCGCAGACGCCGGTGCGGCGCATCTTGGCGTTGAGCACGATGCGCTTCGCCATGTCGAGGTCGGCGGCCTTGTCGACATAGACGTGGCAATTGCCGTCGAGATGGGCGAACACCGGCACGCGGGCCTCCGCCTGCACCCGCGCGACCAGTCCCTTGCCGCCGCGCGGCACGATCACGTCGATGGCGCCGTCGAGACCCGCCAGCATGAGACCGACCGCGGCGCGGTCGCGCGTCGGCACGAGCTGGATCGCGTCCGCCGGCAGGCCGGCCGCGCGCAAGCCCGCCGACCAGCGCCGCATGGATCGCGCGCGAGGACCGGAAGCTCTCCGAGCCGCCGCGCAGGATGACGGCATTGCCGGCCTTCAGGCAGAGGCTGCCGGCGTCGGCGGTGACGTTCGGCCGGCTTTCGTAGATGACGCCGACCACGCCGAGCGGCACCCGCACACGCTCGATCCGCATGCCGTTCGGGCGCGTCCAGGCTTCCGATCACCGTGCCGACCGGATCGTGCGAGCCTTGCCACGACGTCGATGCCGTCGGCGATCGCGGCGACGCGCTTGTCGTCCAGCATCAGGCGGTCGACGAAAGCGGTCGTGGTCGCCGCGGCTTCGGGCCTCGGCAATGTCCTCGGCGTTGGCGGCGAGGATCGCGGCGCGCGAGGCGCGCACGACATCCGCCATGGCGCGCAGCGCGCGCGCCTTGTCGGCGCTCGAGGCGAGCGCGAGGCTGCGCGCCGCGGCTTTCGCGCGGCGTCCGATGTCGCCCATCACGGCGACGATATCCCCCGGCTGCTTCGATGGTTTTGAGCGGCGCCGTCATGGCCGGCATTCAACCTTCACGCAGAGTTTCCAGGCCGACTTTCTAACATGTCCCCACCGGCGGCGCACCGGGCATTGCCATGGGCCGATCGCGACCGGCCCTCAGGCCTGCTGCGGCTTGTGGCCGAAAACCGGCTTCCAGAACCCTGCCGTGCACCCCGCCACCAGCCAATAGGCGAGACCGCCCGCGAGCCCGGCCGCGACCATGATCCGGGGCTCGGTCACGAACCGGTATTCGCTTTGAATGTCCTGCATGAGCGACCAGCCGATCCAGGCCGCCAGCCCGCCATTGGCGGCGTGATAGATCCAGGAGCGGATCGCGAAAGCTTCGGAGATCAGCACGCCGACCCCTGCCGCGAGCACCGTCAAGGCGACGGCGAGCGAGAACAGGAACGCCAGCACCGGTCCGGCGAAGACGAACGCGACCAGCCAATATCCCTGCTCGTCCGGCCGCGCATTGGCGAGCGCCGCAAACTCGTTCCAATGGGCGACGACCAGCAAGATCATCGCGACGGTGATCGCCACCGCGCCGCCGAGCGGCACCAGCAACAGACGCATGACGAAGCGGACGAGGTTTTCCATCCGGTTCAGTCCGTCATCGCCATGGCGCGCAGCGCCATGCGCTCGCGCGCGGACAGCTTCTCGGTCGCGCTCTTGAGCTGGCCGCAGGCCGCCAGGATGTCGCGCCCGCGCGGCGTGCGCACCGGCGACGAATAACCGGCATTAAAGACGTATTCGGAGAATTTCTCGATCTGCTCCCAGTCGGAACACTCGTACCGGCTGCCCGGCCACGGATTGAACGGGATCAGGTTGATCTTGGCCGGGATGCCCTTCAAGCAGCTTCACCAGCGCCTTGGCGTCGGCGAGCGAGTCGTTGACGCCCTTGAGCATCACGTATTCGAAGGTGATGCGTTTGGCGTTGGTGAGCCCCGGATAGTTGCGGCAGGCCTCGAGCAGATCCGTGATCGGATACTTGCGATTGAGCGGCACGAGCTCGTTGCGCAGCTCGTCGCGCACCGCATGCAGCGAGATCGCCAGCATCACGCCGATCTCGGCGCCGGCGCGCACGATGTTCGGCACCACACCCGACGTCGACAGCGTGATTCTGCGCTTGGAAATGCCGATGCCGTCGTTGTCGGCGACGACCAGCAGCGCATCGCGCACCGCCTCGAAATTGTACAGCGGCTCGCCCATGCCCATCATGACGACATTGGTGATGAAGCGGCCGCCCTCTTTTTGGACGGCGCCCTCCGCGGCGCCTGCCGCCGCAGGGCGGCCCGACCAGTCGCCGAGCCGGTCGCGCGCGAGCATGACCTGCCCGACGATCTCGCCGGCCGTGAGGTTGCGCACGAGGCGCTGCGTGCCGGTGTGGCAGAACGAGCAGGTGAGCGTGCAGCCGACCTGGCTCGACACGCACAGGGTGCCGCGGTCCGTTTCGGGGATATAGACGCACTCGACCTCGTGCGGCCGCTCGCCCGGATTCTCGCCCGGCAGCCGCAGCAGCCATTTGCGCGTGCCGTCGACCGAGATCTGCTCGGCCACCACCTCGGGCCGCGCCAGGGTGAATTTCTCCGCCAGCGCGGCGCGCAGTTCCTTCGACACGCTGGTCATCTGCTCGAAGCCGGTCGCGCCGCGCGCATAGAGCCAGTTCCAGAGCTGCTGCGCCCGCATCCTGCGCTGCGACGCCGGCACGCCGACGCGACCCGAGCGCCTCGGCGAGTTCGGCGCGCGACAGGCCGACCAGCGAGGGCGTCGCCGGCGCGACATAGCGCTCGAGCGGCGCCTTCTCGACGAAGCCGGCGAGACGATCCGTGGTCTGCTCAGACGTGGTCATGATGCTCCAGATAGGGTGCCTGATGGTCCGCGGGAAGCGCTTAGCCGCATGAAGCGTCAGTGGAATGCGCCAGCCGCATTCGCAGGGACAAGACGGCGCGCCTCCGCCCGCATTGCGTCGCGCTCCGTGCGACCCATGGAGGCGCCGCGCAGGCAGGTCAAATCAGCGACACTCCTGGCCGACCTTGTCGAGCGCCTGGGCCAGGCCCTTGAGCGAAAAGACATCGCTGGTGGCAGTGCCGCGTGCCGAGGTGCCCTTGATGGTCAGGTCGGTGCCTTTGCGCATGGCGTCGACCAGACGCGCCTCCTCGGCCGCATTCTTGATCCAGGCGCCATCGTTCTGGGTGTACATGGCATAGGACGCGCCACCCGTTTCCAGGACCGCATCCGAATTGGGTTTGAAGCCGTAGCCGATGATGATCGAGACCTCGTCCTTCACCTTTTCGGCCGGACGCGACGAGACGAACAGGTATGCCGGGTCGCGCGGCCGTCCGGGCGGCACCGTTTGCGAGTTCGCCGGCTTGGCGAGCGCAAAGCAGACCTTCTTGCCGGACGGCAAAGCCGTATAGGCACCCCAGTCCCCGAACATGCCGAGCAATGTCGGTTGCACGCCACCGACCGAGGGTGCGGCCGGCGCTTCCGGCGCGGGTGCGGCCGGAGCCGGTTTAGGTTTGGCGGCCGCCTTCGGCGGCTTGGGCGCAGTGGACGGCGTGGGCTTGGGCGGCGTCGCGGGCGCAGCCGGCTGGGCGGTTGCCAATGGCGTAAAGACACCCGCCGCCGCCAGAAGAAGCGACATGCCGAAGATCGAGCGCAGGACGTTACTCATCGGGCCTCGCATTCGGGGTGAGTGAAATCGCCCCGACATTCATTCGAACATTCGAGCTCGCGTCGAACTCTAATCAAACCCTAGCAAATAGGGACCAATTTCGGCAACGCGGAGATGCTACAGGGTACCGCGACGGCGCACGCCCTGGCCAGCCTGCGTCCATCATACAGGTGATCAGGAAAAAATCGCACAAAAACACAGCCGAATCAGGGAATGCGAAATTGCCAGGGGTTCGTGGGAGCACCCCGGGCCTTGCCGGCCGGGGCTTGGCCAAGGCACTTCCAAAACGTATTGAACCGAATCGCGCCCACCCGACAACAATACTCGAGATGTCGGGGCGGGGGTCTCGTCGTTCCGACGACGGATGGCCGGCGATCAGCCAATGGGAATGGGAGCGCGGGGTGACGTCTCCTGACGATTTTGCGGATTTGGTTATGGCGGTCGCCGCCCAACGCGACCGCAATGCGTTCGCGCGCCTGTTCGACTTTTACGCCCCCCGTGTCTACGCTTACCTGTTGCGTCTGCGGCTGGAACCCGGGCTCGCCGACGAGCTCACCCAGGATGTGATGACCACGCTTTGGCAAAAGGCCGAACTGTTCGACCGCACCAAATCCTCGGTCGGCACTTGGCTGTTCCGCATCGCCCACAACCGTCGCATCGACCTGCACCGGCGCGACCGACAGGACACGGTGCCGGAACCGCGCGCCGCCGATGCTCCCGACCCGTCGCCGGCGCCCGACGACTCGCTCGACACGAGCCAGCGCGAGACGAGCATCCGCGCCGCGTTGCGGCTGCTGCCGCAGGAGCAACTCGACCTGATCCGGCTGGCGTTTTTCGAGGGTCTCTCGCACGGCGAGATCGCGTCGCAGACCGGCCTGCCGCTCGGGACTGTCAAATCGCGGTTGCGGCTCGCGTTCTCGCGGCTGCGCCGCGCGCTCGAATCGGAAGGCGTGACGGAATCCACATAGGGCATTTTCCGGCGAAAGCCCGGTTCCGGCGGCCTTCCCCAGCAGATGCGACCCACAAATAAACCCGCCAAACGCCGCGGCCGCCCACCGGCATGGTATGAGAGGGCATCCATCCCTCGTGGGTCGACGCGGACATGATCGCGGGAGCGAAGCGTCCGCATCGGACCACCAACGCCGCGCCCTCCCATGAAAGCCGTTCTCTGCACCCACTATTGCGACCCCGACGCGCTCGAGATCCGCGATCTGCCCGACCCGGTGGCGGGCGCCGGCGAGGCGGTGGTCGCGGTGCGGGCCGCGGCGCTCAATTTCTTCGACTCGCTGATCATCGCCGGCAAGTATCAGACCAAACCGGCCTTTCCGTTCTCCCCGGCCGCCGAGTTCGCTGGCGAGGTCGAGAGCGTCGGCGCGGGCGTGACGGCCGTGAAGCCAGGCGACCGCGTCGTTGCGCATGTCGGCCATGGGGCGGCGCGCCAGAAAGTGGCGGTCGCGGCCGATCGGCTGGTCAAGCTGCCGGACGGCCTCGCGTTCGAGCGCGCCGCCGGGCTGATCGTCACCTACGGCACCGCGCTCCATGCCTTGAGGGACCGCGCGCAATTGCGCGCCGGCGAGACTCTCGCGGTTCTCGGCGCCGCCGGCGGCGTCGGTCTCGCGGCGATCGAGTTCGGCAAACTGATGCGCGCGCGCGTGATCGCGTGCGCGTCGTCGGCCGAGAAGGTCGCATTCGCGCGCCGGCACGGCGCCGACGCGACCGTGAACTACGGCGAGGAAGACCTCAAAGAGGGCCTGCGCCGCGCAACCGACGGTAAGGGTCCCGACGTGATCTACGATCCGGTCGGCGGTCCCTATGCGGAAGCAGCGCTGCGCGCGCTCGCATGGGGCGGCCGCTTCCTGGTCGTCGGTTTCGCCAGCGGCGACATACCGAAGCCGCCGCTCAATCTCGTGCTGCTCAAGAGCTGCGACGTGCGCGGCGTGTTCTGGGGCTCATGGGTCGAGCGCAACCGCGCCGCCTCCCGCGCCAATCTGACGGAGATTCTGCAATTATGCGCGCAAGGCCGGCTTAGCGCCCATGTGCACGAGATCTATTCTTTGGAAGAGACCGCGCAGGCGCTGCACGCGCTCGCCGGCCGCAAGGCGATGGGAAAGGTGATCCTGCGCCCGTGAACGTCACATCACGCTTGCGCCGGACGTTTCCTCCAGCCCGCGCTCGATCGCCTGCCGGGCGGCCGCGCGATGCTCGGGGCTGATATGCGTCGCCACCATCCGCAATGCCGTCGCCAGCACCGCCGCGTCATCGGTGAAGCCGAGCACCGGCATCATGTCCGGAATGATGTCGAACGGAAGCACGAAATAGGCGAGCGCACCGATCAACGCCGCCTGCACGTGGCGCGGCGTTTCGCGATCGAACGCGCAAAAATAGGCGGCGAGCAGGTCCTCCGCGAACGGGAGCGCGGCCGCGACGCGCCTGGCCTTCGCCCAGAAGCCGCGCCGCACATAGGCCTTCTCGCGCGCGATCCTGGCGACGTCTGCTGAAATGTCGGCTTCGATCGACATGACGGCTCCTGTGTCGAGCATCTTCCGGCGAAGCCCTGTCCCGCACTTGCTCCGGTCTGGACCCCGGTTCGCCGTGAAAAATGCGACCAACCATAAAATCTGGTCGAACCACAATGAAAATGGCCCGTCCGACGGACTTCCGCAAGTGGCGCGGCCGCGATCAATGCCCAGCGATATGGTCCATCGCCTGTGCGAGCCTTACGTCGAGCTCGGTCACCCCGCCGGCGTCGTGGGTCGCGAGCGTGACCTCGACCGTCTTGTAGACGTTGAACCATTCCGGATGATGGTCGAGCTTCTCGGCCACCAAGGCGGCGCGCGTCATGAATCCGAACGCCGCGTTGAAATCCTCGAACACGAATTTCCTGGTGATCGCGTCGCGGTCTTTCACTGCGCTCCAGCCCGGGAGCTTGGCGAGCGCCGCTTTGCGTGCTGCTGCGTCGAGTTTATGTGCCATGATTCAAACCTCAGGTTCCGGTCGCGTGGCATTACGTCATGCAACGCCCGCCCCGACAAGCCGGTTCCGCGCCAAACTCTCGCGTCCCGCCCGGCACGCCCGTCCTGGCATTTGCCGGACGCGCGCCCTACATCCCAACCAGGTCCGATTCGCCCTACGCGCCCTCACCGACCGGGAGATCCCTTCATGTCTTGGTCCTTGAATATCGGCTCGATCGCCGGCACGGCGATCCGCATCCATTTCACTTTCGTGCTTTTCCTGGTCTGGATTTTCGTCGCGAGCTGGGCCTCCGGCGGCCCGGCCGCGGCGTGGAACGGCCTCGCCTTCATGCTTCTTCTGTTCACCTGCGTGCTGGCGCACGAGTTCGGCCACATCTTCGTGGCGCGCGCCTTCGGGGTGGCGACCCCCGACGTGACGCTGTTGCCGATCGGCGGCGTGGCGCGGCTCGCCCGCATCCCGGAGGCGCCGGGCGAGGAGTTCCTGATCGCCATCGCGGGCCCGCTCGTCAATGTGGCGATCGCCGTCGGGCTGGTCGCCGTGCTGGGAGCCGGCCTCCAGCCGCAACACCTCGCCGCCATGGACAGCGTACAGGTCTCGCTGGTCGACCGCCTTGCCGCGGTGAACCTGTTCCTCGCGGTATTCAACATGATCCCGGCCTTCCCGATGGACGGCGGCCGCGTGCTACGGGCGCTGCTGGCGATCCGGCTTGGCCATGTGCGTGCGACCGAGATCGCCGCCACCATCGGCCAGCTGGTCGCATTCGCGCTCGGCTTCCTCGGCCTGTTCGGCAACCCGATCCTGATTTTCATCGCGATCTTCGTTTATCTCGCGGCTTCGTCGGAAGCTCAGCTCGTCGCGATCCGTGCAATGTCGCGCGACGTACCGGTCAGCGCCGCGATGATGACCGAATTCGCCACCCTCGCTCCCGATGAGCACATCGACGCGGCGGTCGAGACCCTCCTGCGCACCAGCCAGAGCGAGTTTCCGGTCATCGACGCCGACCGCCGCCTCGTCGGCCTGCTCGACCGCGACGGCATGATCCGCGCGTTGAAGACGCTGGGTCCGGACGCGCGCGTCGCCGACGCGATGACGATCGACATTCCGAGCGTGGGAAACCGGAGCTGCCTCGAAGATGCGTTCCGCACCCTGCAGGAAAAATCCGCCCCCGCTGTCGGCGTCGTCGACCCGGCCGGACGCCTGGTCGGCCTGATCACGTCGGAAACCGTCGGCGAGATGCTGATGGTCCAGCAGGCCCTGCCCAAAGGCGCCCATCTCGGACCCTGGAGCGCCTGGACGGTCCGTTAACCGAACCGGATGAAAATTCGGCGCCTGCGGCTCACATTGGTTAATATGGAAACGGAACGCGCGTCATAACAGTGCCGTATTGGGGCAGGATGACGGTGCGGACATGACTTCTTCGCCTTTGCGCAGAATGGTGGCAACCAGCTTCGTGGTGGGTAGACACATGTGGTTCCCCGGCCGCACCAGGGTTCGGTTGATGTTGCACCACACCCTGCTCATCACCGTCGCGGTATGCCTGCTGATCGCCGGTCTCGTCGGCGCGGGCTTCTACGTGGCGACACGGCCGGCCACGCTCAAATTCGCCGTCGGCCCCCTCAGTGGCGAGGACGCCAAGCTCGTGCAGGCGGTCTATCGGCATTTCTCCAGCGACCGGGCCAACATTCAGCTCCGTCTCATAACGACGCAGGGCGCCGCCGAAAGCGCCAAGGCGATCGATGAAAAGAAGGCCGACCTCGCCGTGGTGCGGCAGGACATCGCGATGCCGAAATCCGGATTGGCGGTCGCCATCCTGCGCAAGAACGTGGCCGTGTTGATGGTGCCGGCGCCCGGTTCGGTCGCGCGCGGCGCCGCAAAGCCGCCCGCAAAGGCCGCCAAAACCAAGACCGCCAAGGCCAGGGCCGCCAAGCCGAAAGAAATCGAGAAGGTCGAGGACATCAAGGGCCGGCGCATCGGCGTGATCGGTCGCAGCAACGCCAATGTGGACGTGCTCAACGCCATCCTGAAGCAATACGAGGTGCTCCCCGACAAGGTCACCATCGTCGCACTCGATCCCGACAACGTCGCGACGTCGCTGCGCGACAACCCGGTCGACGTGATTTTCGGTGCCGGGCCAGTGACGGCGCGCTACTTTGGCGAAGCCATCGCGGCCTCCTCCACCGAGAAGGAAAGCCCGACCTTCCTCAAGCTGGGCGCCGCGCAAGCGATCGAGAACCGCCTTCCGGTCTATGAGGCGACCGAGATCAAGGCCGGCGTCTTCGGCGGCCACAAGCCGCTGCCAGAGGAAGATGTCGAGACAATCGGGTTCTCCCACTACATCATGGCGCGCCGGGACCTCTCGGACGCGGAGGTCGGCGACTTCACCAAGTTGCTGTTCGGCGTGCGCCAAGCGCTGGGGTCGGAATTTCCCGGCGCCGCCAAGATCGAGAAGCCCGATACGGATCGCGATGCGGCGGTCGCGGCGCATCCCGGTGCGGCTGCGTATCTCGACAACGACCAGAAGACGTTTTTCGATCGCTACAGCGACGTGCTCTACTGGGGTCTGATGGTGATGTCGTTCTTCGGGTCCGGCGTCGCCTGGCTCACCAGCTATACCAAGGCCGACGAGCGCGTGCGCCACATGCGCGTGCTCGATCACCTGGTCGAGGTGATGACGACGGCACGCAAGGCCGCGACGATCGAGGAGCTCGACAGGCTGCGGACCGATGCCGACGACGTCCTGCGCAAGACCATCGTCCAGGCCGAGCGGAACGATCTCGACGAACAGGCCCTGATGGCCTTCTCGCTCGCGCTCGATCAGACCCAGATGGCGATCTCCGACCGGCGCGCGACGCTGACGGGTCAAATGCCGGACCAGGCGACCTCGTCGACCATGGCCGACGTGACCCCGTTGCGATTCGCGGCGCCCTGAGTCGCTCAAGAGTCGCAAGGCGCCGACGCACGGATAGGTCGCTTACCGGATCTTTTCACGTTAGCCGGACTCCGGCCCCCCGCAAGCGGGCCGAGATGCCGCCTCCCCCGCCGCACGCTTACCCGTTGCGATTCCGCCCGCCTCCGGCTTACGCTGCTCGGAAGCGGGGCGAGCATGAGCAGCGTTCTGATCCACGGCGCATTCGACGTGCTGGCCTGGCTCGCGGCGGGGCTCGCGGCGCTGTGGCTCGGGCGCGTCGAGAAGGTCTCCTTTCCGGCCGTCACCACCGATCTGGCCTATCTCGGCCGCCGTGCTGCTCGGCGCCGGCGTCGGCGCCTACGTGTTCGGCACCGCCAATCTGTGGCTCTCGCGGCACGCCCGGCATCGCCCGCTCGATCGAAGGCGCGGTCGCGGGCGGCATCGTCGCGGTCGAGCTCTACAAGCGCAGCGCCGGCATCCGCGGCCGCACCGGCGCGCGCTTCGCGCTGCCGCTGGCGGTCGGCGTCGCGGTCGGCCGCATCGGCTGCTACCTCGCCGGGCTCGACGACTTCACCTACGGCACGCCGACCGCGCTGCCCTGGGGCCACGATTTCGGCGACGGCGTCGCGCGCCATCCGGTGCAGCTCTACGAGAGCGCCGCCATGGCGGCGTTCGCGCTCGTCTATGTGGCTGCGCGTGCGCCGCGACGACCGCTTCGTGATCGACAACGGCTTCTATCTCGCGGTCGGCTTCTACGGCGCGCAGCGCTTCGTCTGGGAATTCATCAAGCCCTATGGCGCGCTGGTCGGCCCGTTCACGCTGTTTCACCTTCTGTCCGCCGCGCTGTCTTGCTCTACGCCGTCGTCATGATCGCGACCGCGCCCAACCGCGAGAGCCGTCGATGACCGCGCCGTTGCGTAGATCGCGTCCCTATGTGTTCTGGGGCCAGACCACCTCGCTGTGCGAGACCTGCCTGGCGCTGGTGCCGGCCAAGATCGAGATCCGCGACAACGAGGTCTGGTACGAGAAGCGCTGCACGCAGCACGGCGTGCAGACGACGCTGATCTCGACCGACGCCGCCTACTGGAGGCGCTGCAAGGACTACATCAAGCCCGGCGACAGGCCGCTCGCGTTCCAGAGCCGCACCGAATTCGGCTGCCCCTACGATTGCGGCCTGTGCCCCGACCACGAGCAGCATTCCTGCCTGGCGCTGATCGAGATCAACGAGCACTGCAATCTCACCTGCCCGGTCTGCTTCGCCGATTCCTCGCCGGCGCGCGGCGAAGCACCTGCCGCTGGCGACCGATCGAGCGCATGCTCGACGCGCTGGTGGCGAGCGAGGGCGAGCCCGACCTGGTGCAGATCTCCGGCGGCGAGCCGACGCTGCATCCGGAGTTCTTCGCCATCCTCGATGCGGTGCGGGCGCGGCCGATCCGCCACGTGATGATCAACACCAACGGCATCCGCATCGCGCGCGAGCCGGACTTCGTCGGCGCGGCTCGCCGAGCACAAGCGCGGGCTCGAAGTCTATCTGCAGTTCGATTCGCTCGAGCGCGACGCGCTGATGAACCTGCGCGGCGCCGATCTGCGCCGCGTGCGCGCAGCAGGCGCTGGAGAACCTGGAGACGGCACGGCATCTCGACCACGCTGGTGGTGACGGTGAAGCGCGGCGTCAACGACGACGAGATCGGCGAGATCGTGCGCCATGCGCTCGAATGGCGCTGCGTGCGCGGCGTCACCTTCCAGCCGGTGCAGGACGCCGGCCGCAACGAGGGCTTCGACAACGAACGCGACCGCATCGTGCTGTCCGACATCCGCCGGCGCGTCGTCGAGGACTCCGGCGTGTTCGGCGCCGACGACATGATCCCGCTGCCGTGCAATCCGGAAACGATCTCGATCGGCTACGGCCTGCGCAACGGCAGCAAGGTGCTGCCGGTCACCTCGCTGATCCCGCGCGAGGAGCTGCGTCGCGCTGGTGCCGAACACCATCACCTTCGAGAAGCAGCCGGCGCTGCAGCGAGAAATTCATCGAGCTGTTCTCGCTCTCCTCCGGCGCCGAGCAACGCGTCCGAGCGGCTGGCCGAGTTCCTGTGCTGCCTGCCGAAGGTCGCAGGTGCCGGCCGGGCTCGGCTACGAGAACGTCTTCCGCGTCGTCATCGTGCAGTTCATGGACCGCTTCAATTTCTGCCTCGGCGGCGTGAAGCGCTCCTGCATCCATTTCGTCACGCCGAACGGCCAGATCATCCCGTTCGACACCTACAACCTGTTCTACCGCGACGGACGCATCGACGGCATCCGCGCCGCGCATGAAAGCAGACGCGGAGGCGACGGCATGACGCCGAAAGCCAAGACAGGTCACGGCCGTGCTGTTGCTCGCGCTGCTCGCGCTGCCCACCGGCATGTGCTCGCTGTTCTTCACGCCGCTCGGCATCGCTTCGCTTTTCAGCCATGACTCCCTCGAGCAAATGGTCGGCATCATTTCCCTGGTCTGCTCCGGCGTGGGCTGGGCGGTGTGCGGCGTCGCGATCTGGGGCGCGTTGCGCCTGAACCGCGTGGCGAAGCTGGAAAGCCCGCTCGCCGACGGATCGCCGTGATGACCCGCCTCCCGCAACAGTCTTACGGACGGCCGCCCTCGATGAGCGAGGCCCGAAACGACCCGACCGAGCCACTACGGCGCGAATCCACGGGATGCATGCCGGTGCTCGCGGGAATCGCCGGCGCCATCATGCTGCTGCCGGGCCTCTGCGCCTTGATCCTGGTTGGCATGGATCCGCACGAAATGCTGGTGGACTCCACTTGGGCCCTGTGGATGCTGATCATGCTGGCGATCGGCGCCGTCGGCATCGCGCTGATCCGGTGGGCGGTCCGGCGGCGGCGCGCGGGCGCTCTCGATGGCGGGGCCGAAGAACCGTGAGCGCTCCCCTGCCGCCCGCGCCACCCGCCCCATCGGGCGCCATCACGGCCCTCATGATCCTCGTCGGGATCATGCTGCTCCTGCCCGGCCTCTGCGTCGGCGTCGTCGCGGTCGCTTTCGCTATCACCCCGCAGGACTTGGTCGGCAGCCCGTGGCTTGCCTTGTTGTGGCTCGCCTGTTTCGCGATCACGGCCGGCGGCATCGCCCTGATCTGGCGCGCGGTGCGGCGTCTGCGGGCGTAACAGGGCGGCGATCCGCCGTCGGGGCGCTATTTCTGCGTTTCATGGCGGGTTGGATCTCTTTTTGGCTCATTTGCATGTTAATCAGTTCTCCGAGAATCACGCTGATCGGACACGCAAACGCGTAACTTTGGCTTGCAGATACGGCCTTCATACCTATATTGCACTGCAATATGAGGCCGCCATCGCGGCCCACGACCGGAACCCCATTCATGTCACTCCGTAACGTGGCGATCATCGCCCATGTCGACCATGGCAAGACCACACTGGTCGACCGCCTGCTGCAGCAATCGGGCGCCTTCCGCGAGAACCAGCGGGTGGCCGAGCGCGCGATGGATTCGAACGACCTCGAGCGCGAGCGCGGCATCACGATCCTCGCCAAGGCGACCTCGATTCAGTGGAAGGACACGCGCATCAACATCGTCGACACGCCGGGCCACGCCGATTTCGGCGGCGAGGTCGAGCGCATCCTCAACATGGTGGACGGCGCGCTCGTGCTGGTCGACGCCGCCGAGGGCCCGCTGCCGCAGACCAAGTTCGTGGTCTCGAAGGCCCTGAAGATCGGACTCAAGCCGATCGTCATCATCAACAAGGTCGACCGGCACGACGCGCGTCCGTCGGAGGTCGCCAGCGAGGTGTTCGATCTGTTCGCGGCGCTCGACGCCAGCGAGGAGCAACTCGACTTCCCGATGCTCTACGGCTCGGCCAAGGAAGGCTGGATGGCGGAGAGCCCGGACGGTCCGAAGGACCAGGGCATGATGCCGCTGTTCGACCTCGTGCTGCGCCATGTCGCCGCAGCCGAAAGTCGAGGACGGACCGTTCCGCATGCTCGGCACCATCCTCGAAGCCAATCCCTATCTCGGCCGCCTCGTCACCGGGCGCATCACCTCGGGCTCGATCAAGCCGAACCAGCCCGCCAAGGTGCTCGACCACAACGGCAACCTGATCGAGCAGGGCCGCGTCTCCAAGGTGCTGGCCTTCCGCGGGCTGGAACGCGTGCCGATCGACGAGGCGTTCGCGGGCGACATCGTCGCGATCGCCGGCCTGCCGGAGGCGACGGTGTCGCACACCATCTGCGCGCCCGAGGTGACGGTGCCGCTCGCCGGCCCAGCCGATCGACCCGCCCACGCTGGCGATGACGTTCCGCGTCAACGATTCGCCGCTCGCCGGCACCGAGGGCGACAAGGTGACGGGCCGCATGATCCGCGACCGGCTGTTTCGCGAAGGCGAAGGCAATGTCGCGCTGCGCGTCAGCGAGACGAGCGAACGCGACTCGGTCGAGGTCGCCGGCCGCGGCGAATTGCAGCTCGGCATCCTGATCGAGACCATGCGGCGCGAAGGTTTCGAACTTTCGGTGTCGCGGCCGAAGGTGCTGCTGAAGCACGACGAGAACGGCGAATTGCTCGAGCCGATCGAGGAGGTCGTGATCGACGTCGACGAAGGATTCTCCGGCATCGTGGTGCAGAAGATGTCGGAGCGAAAGGCCGAGATGATCGAGATGCGCCCGTCCGGCGGCGGCCGCGTCCGGCTCGTGTTCTACGCGCCGACACGCGGGCTGATCGGCTACCAGGGCGAGCTTCTCACCGACACCCGCGGCACCGCGATCATGAACCGCCTGTTCCACGCCTACGCGCCCTACAAGGGCGAGCTCCAGGGCCGCCGCAACGGCGTCCTGATCTCGACCGACGCCGGCGAAGCGGTCGCCTATGCGCTGTGGAACCTGGAAGACCGCGGCCCGATGATGATCGAGCCGGGCTGGAAGGTCTATCGCGGCATGATCGTCGGCGAGCACACGCGCGACAACGATCTCGAGGTGAACGTGCTCAAGGGCAAGAAGCTCACCAACATCCGCACCACCTCCAAGGACGAGGCGGTGCGCCTCACGCCGCCGATCCGCATGACCCTGGAAAAGGCGCTCGCCTATATCGAGGACGACGAACTGGTCGAGGTCACGCCGAAGTCGATCCGCCTGCGCAAGAAGATCCTCGATCCGAACGACCGCAAGCGGGACGAGCGGCGTCAGGTCGCCGAGAAGGTCTGACGCTCGTCCTTGCGCGGCGTACACCGATCTCGGCCTCGCAACCGGGCCTCGGTCCTCCCTCAGCGCAGCCCCGACAGGAACCGCTCCACCACGGGCCCCCACACGGCTTCGGCATCGTGGCTCGCGGCCAGCAGGTGGCCCTCCGAGCCGAATGGCGGCAGCAATCGATAGTCGGCCTTGCCGCCGGCCGCGCGGAACGCCTCCGCCATCGCTTTGGACAGGCGGGGCGGAAAATAGCTGTCGTTCTCGGCGTAAATCCACAATGTCGGGATGCGCGACGTCCGCCCGAACACCGCAGCGGTCGCGACCAGCCGGTCGGGCGCGCAATTGTTGTCGGGCCGATCATACGACCGCCCCCCGAGACCGCCGGCGAAACTGATCGCCGCACGCACGCCGCCGGTGGCACGGCTCGCGACCGCCAGCGCGGCCCATCCGCCGGCCGACTCGCCCGCCACGATGACCTCGTCGCGGCGCACAAAGGACTGCGCCCTCATATAGGCGACGGCCGCCGCGATGCTTTCCGCCGCCCCCAACCCGGCGCGCGCGAAATCGGCGTCGTCGCAGCCGCCCTGGTCCTCGCGATAGGCGCCGCCCGTCCGGCCATGTCCGGGCCGTTGCGGCACCACCACCGCATAGCCATGGCGGACAAACCACTGCGACAGCGCGTCGAAGGCGGGCATCGGCAACGCGAGGCGCCGCTCGGCGTTCTGGGTCGAGCCGTGATTCATCACCAGGAGCGGAAATGCGCCGGCGCCCGCCGGCCGGAAGAGCGTCGCCCGCATCAACACGCCGGGTTGCCCCGAGGGCAGCAGCCAGAACTGGCTCCGAAAGGCGCCTTGTTCGGCGGATTGCGGCCCGGCGAAGGGCTCGGCGCGTGGCACGGCGGGCACACCTGAAAATAAAATGACGAGCGCGCAGGCCGGCGCAGCGAATTTTGCGCTCAAAAAATCGCTCAAAAAGCCTGCGATACCCACGAATTCCTCAAGCCGGACAATGGATTCTCCAACCTCCACCCAAATAATCCACACCGTCGCGCAGCGATCAACGTTCCTCTTGAAGCCGAACTCGCTCATTGCTTCTATTCGAACTCATGAGCACCGTCCTCATCGAGATTCGTCGCGCCCGGCCGGCCGATGCCAAATCGGTCGCCGCAGCGCACGACGAAGCTTGGCGGGGCGCATATCAGGGCGTCATCCCGGGAACCGAGCTCGAAAAGCTCATCGCCCGTCGCGGCGCGGCGTGGTGGAACGGCGCGATCCGCAAGGGCAGCCGCATCTCCCTCCTGGCATTCGGCGAGACCATCGCGGGCTATGCCAATTACGGGCGCAACCGGGCGCGCAGCCTCTATTACGACGGCGAGATCTACGAGCTTTATCTGCGCCCCGAGTTCCAGGGCCTCGGCTTCGGCCGCCGGCTGTTCACGGCCGCGCGGCGCGATCTCGCCCACAGCGGCATGAAAAGCGTGGTGGTGTGGGCCCTGTCCGACAACTTGCCGGCGGTGGAGTTCTACCGGGCGCTGGGTGGCCGCGCGGTCGCACGCTCGTCCGAAAAGTTCGGCGACAAGGTGCTCGAAAAGGTCGCCTTCGCCTGGAATTGAGTCTTCGAGCGCGCGCCCCATGGGCGAATCCGAATCGATCCCGGATCATGTCCGGGACAGGTTGTCGCCGAAAGGCACTAATCGTTCCCGCCATAAGGTCCGCTGAAGCCCGGCCCCTTGTCGCCGCGCACGATCGGCTTGTCCCTGCCGCACCGGAAGCTGCGGGCATGCTGATCCGCGACCTCGCGGGCGAGACCGTTTGCGTTGGGATTCTGTCGGCCGTCGACATAGCCGACATGGCAGACGCCTCCCGGCCCGAGCCGCGTCACCACCAGCACTTGGCCGCGATAGACGCCGCTTTCGACCTTGGGGTCATCGGCCACGACGGCCGTCGTCCATCGCATGATCGTCGCGAACGGCCGGCCTTTGCGGCCGGGGTCGCGGGCGATCCGCCATTCGATGCTATGACCCTCCCCGTTCGGCGCGCCGAGCGTCTGCCTGGCGGCGGGCTCTCGCCCGGCATTGGGGCCGTAGCTCACATAGACGCGCTGGTCACCCGCCGTCATCACGACCCGGATCCCCGCATAGCCGGCACAGCGCCACTCGCCGTAGTCTTCGGCATCTCGCCCCCGCTTGTGCGGACATTTGTCGACGTCGAAGGTCGTATAGGCGTAGTCGATGGTCTCGCAGACTGCGGGCGAGCCAAGAAACATTGCAAGCGCGAACGCGCCGGCGACGACCGGAGGAGCGGACGGGAGCATGCCGTATGTTCTCGCTGGGACCTGGAGCATTTTTTCCGCCGAAGGCCCTGAGTCTACCGAACCTCGAGGTTGGTCGCGCGGCCGGCGCGCCCGCGTCATCTCACAGCGCGGGCGCCGGCAGGCCCTTGGCGGCGCAGGCCGCCAGGACCGTGTTGACCAGCAGGCACGCAATCGTCATCGGGCCGACGCCGCCCGGCACCGGTGTGATCGGCGCCCGCGACCTCGCACGCCTGCGTCGAACGCGACATCGCCCACGATTCGGTCCTTGCCGCCCGCCACCGCAATCCGATTGATGCCGACGTCGATGACGATCGCGCCCGGCTTGATCCAGTCGCCCTTGACCAGTTCGGGGCGCCCGACCGCGACGAACAACAAATCCTTGCGTGCGGCAGACCGCCGGCAGGTCGCGCGTCTTCGAATGGGCGACCGTCACCGTCGCGCTCTCGCCGATCAGAAGCTGGGCGAGCGGCTTGCCGACGATATTGGAGCGGCCGATCACCACCGCGTCGAGCCCGGCAAGCGATGGCCGCACGGTCTTGGCCAGGATCACGCAAGCGCGAGCGCGTGCACGGTACCAAGGCCGGCAGGCCGATCGCGAGCCGCCCGGCATTGACCGGATGAAAGCCGTCGACGTCCTTGGCGGGGTCGATCGCCTCGATGACCTTGCGGGCATCGATCTGCGCGCGGCAACGGAAGCTGCACCAGAATGCCATGGACGGCCGGATCGGCGTTGAGACGTCCGACCAGGGCCAGCAGCTCGGCCTCGGCGGCGGAGCCCGGCAGGCGATGGTCGAACGATCGCATGCCGGCCTCGGCCACCAGATTTGCCTTGCTGCGCACATAGGCTGCGCTCGCCGGATCGCTCGCCGACCAGGACGACCGCGATTCCCGGCACCAGCCCGTGGTCGTGCGCCAGACGACGAACGTCCGCCGCGACGCGCGTCCGCAGGTCGGCCGCTATCGCCTTGCCGTCGATGAGCCGCGCCGTCATGGCGAAGTCTCCTTCCGCGCCGTCGACGTCATGATTTTTCGGTCGCGATTCTCTCGAGCGTCGCCGCCAATGCCGCACCGTTGCCGTCGATCTTCACCCGCTTGATCCGCGCCGTGGCGCCGGCCACCAAAGTGACTTGGCGCGGAGAGACGTCGAGCGCCTGGCCCAGAAGCTTCACCAGCGCGGCATTCGCCTCGCCTTCGCTGGCCGCCGCTCGTACCCGCGCCTTGAGCACCGGCCGGCCGTCGCCCAGCCGCTCGATGCCGTCGATCGCGTCCCGCCCGCCTTTCGGCGTCAACCGCACCGTCACGACCACCGCGTAGCGCGACACGGTCCACGCCTGATGGCCGGACGAGCTCAATTAAATGAAAACCCGCGCGATAGATGTCGGCAAGATCACTTCCTGGATGAAGATGATGACCAGGATCACCACGATGGGAGAGATATCGATTCCGCCCAGATTGGGGAGCATGTTTCGGATCGGCCGCAATACCGGCTCGGTGACCCGATACAGGAATTCGCCGAACATGTGGACGAACTGATTTCTCGGATTCACGACATTGAATACGATCAGCCAGCTCATCACGGCGGAAGCGATGAGGACGTAAATATAAAGCGTGAGCAGGTAGGAAATGAAGCGCAGGAGCTCGAGCATGGCCGATTCCGTCCGCGATGGATGACGCGAACATGTAGCGGGTCGCCCTGTCCCAAACAAGCGGACCTTGGCGGCTTGATGCCGCCTAGGGGCCGCGTCGGCGCGCGGGCGGCGCGATCCTTGACAGGGCCAGACCCGGGCCCTAAATGGCACCACTTCCCAAGGGCCTCGGCGCGCCAGCGCCGGCTGGCCGACAGGGGCCGTAGCTCAGCTGGGAGAGCGCCTCGTTCGCAATGAGGAGGTCAGCGGTTCGATCCCGCTCGGCTCCACCATCCTCCGCCCCCATGCGGGGGCTTCGGCTGGCTGGCCAGCCTCCGCAACGACCACCTGTATCGCAAGGAAACATCCAAAGGGGGCACAGGCTGCCCGTCGTCGCCCGCGGGGCGAAGCCGGGCCGCGGCGGCGCGGATCACTGGCTATGAGCTTGAGGCACCTGATTTCGTTTTCCTCCCCTCCAGGGCCGCCAACGTGAACACGCAATCCTTCTCCATTCTGCGGCACGGCTCGCTCACGCGCTTCTGGCTCGCGCGCGTCGCCACCGCGGTGGCGGTTCAAATGCAAGGAGTGGCGGTCGGCTGGCAGCTCTACGACCTGACCTCGAACCCGATCGACCTCGGCCTGGTCGGCCTCGTGCAGTTCGTGCCAGCCGTGCTGTTGATGCTGGTTTCGGGCCAGATCGCCGACCGCTACGACCGGCGCGTCGTTCTGGCTCTGTCGCAGGTCGTGGAAGCGTCGGGTGCGCTCGTGCTCGCGCTCGCGACCCTGCTGGGCGGCATCGAGCCGTGGGTGATCTTCGCCACCGTCTTCGTGCTCGGCGCCGCGCGTTGCTTCGAGATGACGACGTCGCAGACCATGCTGCCGGGAATCGTGCCGGCCGCGGTGCTGCCGCGCGCGATCGCGGTGATCGCCTCCTCGACACAGGCCGCGACCATCGCGGGGCCCGCGCTCGGCGGCGTGCTCTACGTCCTGGGGCCTTCGTGCGTCTACCTCACGTGCTGCGCGCTTTCGTTCGCCGCAACTCTCCTGGTCCTCGGCGTGCGGATCGAACGGGCGGTGGCGAAGCGCGAACCGTTCAGTGCGGCCGCGCTGTTTGCCGGCATCGATTTCATGACGAAGAATCCGATCGTGCTCGGCGCGCTTTCGCTCGATCTGTTCGCCGTGCTGCTCGGAGGCGCCACCGCCCTGCTGCCGATTTTCGCCCGCGACATATTCGCGGTCGGCCCGTGGGGCCTCGGCCTGCTGCGCGCGTCGCCAGCCGTCGGCGCGCTCGCGATTTCGCTGGTCCTGATGCGCTGGCCGCTGCGCACCGGGGTCGGCCGCGCGATGTTCGCCGCGGTCGCGGCCTTCGGCGTCGCCACCATCGTGTTCGCCTGGTCGACCTCGCTTGCCCTCACCATGGCGGCACTCGCGGCGCTCGGCGCGTCCGACATGTTCAGCATCGTGATCCGCCAGACCCTGGTGCAGCTCGAGACGCCCGATGCGATGCGCGGCCGGGTCAGCGCCGTGAACACGTTGTTCGTCGGCACCGCCAACCGGCTCGGCGATTTCCGCGCCGGGCTCACCGCCGCATGGTTCGGCACGGTGCCGGCGGTCATGATCGGCGGCATCGGCACGCTTCTGGTGGTCGCGATCTGGATCCAGGCGTTCCCCGCGCTCTATCGCGTCGAGCGCTTTCAGACACGGGGGCCGGCGTCGTCGTGACGACGGCCCTGGGCCTACGGGCCTGCCGCCACGGATGTGCCGACCGTGTCGCCTTCGAGCCAGCGATCGAGGAATGCCGCCAGCCAGGTGCGGATCGCAAGGTCGTAAACCGGCCGCTCGGCGAAATGCGCCGCGCGCTGCTTGGCGCCGGGCAGCTCCATTCGGGCATGGCCGCGGGTAGTCCAGCGGCACATCATGGCGTGCGTCACCTCGGCATGAAACTGGATGCCATAGGCGGCCGGGCCATAGCGCAGCGCCTGAACCCGGAATGTGTCGCCCTCCGCCAGCAGCTCGGCACCGTGCGGCAGCTCGAAGCCTTCGCGATGCCACTGATAGACGTATTCGGGCCAGATCTGGCAGACCGCGCGGGCGCCATCGGTCACCCGGATCGGATAGTAGCCGACCTCCGCCTTGCCCTCCGGGTGGCAGGCGACGCGGGCGCCAAGGTGCTTCGCCAGCATCTGGGCGCCGAGGCAGATACCGAGAAAGGGCTTTTTCTCCGCGAGCGGAACGGCGATCCAGTCGATCTCGCGGCGCACGAAGTCGTCCGCATCGTTGGCGCTCTGGGGGCCGCCGAAGATGACCGCGCCGGCGTGCTCCGCGAGGGTATCGGGAAGCGGGTCGCCGAAGCGCGGCCGGCGGATATCGAGCGGAATGCCGCGCTTGGCCAGGTAATGCCCGACCCGCCCGGCCGTCGACAGCTCCTGGTGGAGCACCAGGAGTACCGGGCGGGTCGCGGCCGGAATGGGAGCATGGGAGTGCTTGGGCGCGTGCATAGTCGTCGAAACCCTACCCGCCGGCGAGGCGTTTGCAAGACCGCACCCGGCGGACCTTCTATGATCATCGCGCGGACCTCGCGCCGAAACGACCCGCCTGTCTGCGCCCCACGAGCGCGAGCATGAGCGCGCGCGGGATGAGCCGCGGCAGCCGGCTCACAATCCAATTCTGCCAGCCGGGGACGATCGTGCAGCGGCCGCGCATCAGGCCCTCATAGCCGGCACGCGCAACCTGCTCGGCCGAGCGATCCATCATGCTGCGGCGGGCCGCGATGCCGGCGCGCGCCTGGAACTCGGTCGGCACCGGACCCGGGCAAAGCACGCTGACGCGCACGCCACGGGATGCGAGCTCGGCGTGCAGCGCCTCGCTGAACGACAGCACGAAGGCCTTGGTCGCGTAGTAGACCGCCATGCCGGGACCCGGCAGAAAACCCGCCACGGAAGCGACGTTGAGGATGCCGCCGCGGTGCCGCGCCAGGCTCGGAATAAACGCGAGCGAAAGGTCGGCGAGCGTGCGGACGTTGAGGTCGATCATGGCGAGCTGCTCGGCACGGTCAAGCTCGCCGGCAGTCCCGATGAGACCGAAGCCCGCATTATTGACGACGTATTGCGGCGCAAGGCCACGCTCCGCCAGCTCGGCCGCGATGCGGTCGACGGCGCCGGGAAGCGCGAGATCGAGCGCGATGATCGTCGGCCGCCGCGCTCCGGACGCCGCCAGCTCGTCTGCCAGGCGGGCGAGCTCGCGCTCGCGCCGAGCCACCAGCACGAGCTCATGGCCGCGGGCGGAGAACGTCCGCGCGAGCGCTAGCCCGATGCCGGCCGACGCGCCGGTGATGACGGCGACGAGGCGGTGCTCGCTCATGACGACCCGTCGGCGCCTGCCCGTGCGGCCGCGACGCGCTCGCGCAACGCGATACGGTCGCGCGGCGAGACCGCGAGCAGGTCGGCGACCCGCCACATCACGTTGTACTCGAACTCGCTCACCCCACCGTCGACATAGACCATTTCCCACATCATCTCGATGACGCGCAGCCGGCCTGCCTCGTCGAGCGTGCGCATGAGCAGGCTGGTGAAATGATAGAAATCGACCGCCTCGCGGTCGTCCGCGGCCGCCGCTTCGATGAGCTCGTCGGTCGCAGCGGCATCGAGCGCGAACCGGGTTTCGAGGATGGCGTGCAGCTTCAGCCGCTTGGTGTCGGTGAGATCGCCGTCGAGGGTCGGCGAGGTGAACCAGGAGGGCCGCGGCGGCGCGGCGGTAGTCGTTCTCCCCGAACTGGTCCTGCGGCTTGTGTCCGCCGGTGAGCTCGGCAAAGAACTGTCTGAGGTCGGCAAGCATGTCGGCGCGTCCTGAAATTTCTCTCGCCGCGGCGCGGAAGGGCTGCCCGGGAAGACGCTGGAGCGGCTTCGGACTTGCAGACATCCGGACCCGTTCCAGCCTGCTTGCGCGGGTGGCATTTCCTCGACGAGACGCGCAACCCCCGTCGCGTCGGGGTAGCTTTCGCTCGACAATGCCCTAACGCACGGCCTTGCGGGTCCGCACGCTCTCGTCGAGCAGCGCGAGATTATTGGCAATATAGGGATTGGCGGGGTCTTTTGCCTGGGCTTCCGACAGAATTCGCACGCGCGCGCTTGAAGTCCCCGCGCAGCATGTAGGAATAGCCCTGGTTGTTGAGAATTTCCGGCGTGCGGCCCGAGATTCCGATCAATTGGCCATAGGCCCGATCGGCGAGGTCGAATCGGCGCAGCCGGTCGTAGGATGCCGCAAGGCCAAGCCAGGCTTCGGCCTCGCGCGGCCCCGATTCGACCGCACGCCGGAAATAGCGCTCAGCCAGGCCGTAATTTCCCTGACGGAAATTCATCCGGGCGAGGCTGAGATCATCGTTGGGATTGCTCGGTTTGAATGGCGGCACCTTCTCGGCGGGGGGCCCACTGTCGCCGACCGCGGGGTGCGCGCCGATGGCGCCGGTCGCCTCGTCGACGGGAGTATCCGCAAGCTTGTCGGCGTCCAATGGCTTGTCGGCATCCAATGGCTTGTCGGCGTTCCAGCTGAACAGGTCGGGGAGCTTGGTCGAGGTCGTTTCGCAGCCGGTCAGCCACACCAGACCCGCCACCGCCACCACCACACTTCGCTTGACGCCAACGCTCATCGGCTGCGCCCCCCAGCGCCAATATTCACGGTTGGTCCGACACACCCGCGGAGGTGGTGCCTCGGGAACTCCGCGATCGACCCTAGGGGAGGTTGGTTAAGAAACTCTCGCCGCCCGCACCCAAACACCGTATCGGTCAATAGGCGCCCATCTTGACCCGGACGACGACCGGTAACAGGATGACGACGAACAGCACCGGGAACACGCAGACCATCAACGGGATGGTGAGCTTGGACGGCAGCGCGTAGGCCTTCTCCTCGGCGGTCGACAGGCGCTTGTGGCGCATATCCTCGCTGTAGACCCGCAACGCGTCCGTGATGCTGGAACCGAGTTCGTCCGACTGTTGGATGAGCGTGGCGAACGAGCGGACCTCGGCGAGGCCGAGCCGGTCGCCGAAATGCTCGAGCGCCTCGCTGATCGTGCGTCCAGCCCGGATCTCGAGATTGGCCAGGTGGATGTTGGCGCTCAGATTGGGATAGGAATCGCCGAGTTCGCGCCCGACGCGTTCGAACGCCGCCGCCAGCCGAGACCGGCATCGGCGCATACCACAAGCAAGTCCATCATGTCCGGAAATCCGGCCCGGTACTCCTGGCGGCGGATCGACACGATGCGGTCGAGCGCGAGGCTCGGCATCAGGTAGCCCAACAGCCCGGCGACGCCGACGAACGGCCACTGCAGACTTTCGTACGGTCGTGAGCGCCGGCACCATGAAGTATGCGAGGGCGGCCAGCGTGATCGCCAGCACGCCGCGCGTGAGAAAGAAGAAGCCGACCGCGCGCGGGTCGAAAATGCCCGCCTGAACGAGGCGCTGGCGCAGCAACTTCATGTTCTTGTCGTCGAACGACGAGTAATGCTTGGTGGTGCGATCGATCAGGCGCTGCGCCGCCTTGATACTGGTGTGACGCAACGAGTGATTGCCGCCGGCCGACATCAACATGTCGCTCGAGATTCCGGCGGCGCGGCGCTTCACCGCCCCGCGCACGCGTATGGCCGTCATGACGAAGAAGGCGACGGTCGCGGTCGGAATGAAGACGAGCGCCATCAGCACCAGGTTGGCGTGATCGCCGTAGTCCGCCGCAATGTCGAGCAATGATTGCATGGCTCAGATCTTGAAATTCACAAGCTTGTACATGATGAGATTGCCGATCATCATCCAGCAAATCGCCGAGGCCCAGGATCTGTCTTGGTGATATCGTACTGCCAGACGCTGCCGTAGAAGTCCGGCGACGACGATCTGCACGACGGCGAACATGACGATCGGCAGCGACGACAGGATCAGCGCCGAGGCGCGGCCTTCGGCCGCCAGCGCCTTGACCTTGCGCCGCATCTTGAAGCGCTGGCGGATCACCGCCGGACAGGTTCTGCAGGATCTCGCCGAGATTGCCGCCGGTCGATCCCTGGATCGCGACCGCGGTGACGAACAGCGGCAGATCGTCCTGGCCGACGCGGAAATAGAGATTGCGCATCGCGGTCTCGAGATCGGCCCCATAGGTGATCTCGTCAGAGACGATGCCGAACTCGGTGCCGATCGGATCCGGCATTTCGCGCGACACCATGCCTGACCGCGATCGGCACCGGATGACCGGCGCGCAGGCTGCGCACGATGATGTCGATCGCGTCCGGGAACTGCGCGCCGAATTTCTTCTGCCGCCGCCCACGCAGCATGCGCAGCGTGAAATAGGGCAGGAACAGCCCGCGAAAAGCAGGCCGAGCAGCGCTTCCACGCATGCTGCCGCGCAACACGATCAGCGCGACGAACATCGCGACCGCCGCGATCGCCGGCCAACACGCCGATGCGCGTAAGACCGATCCTGACTCCGGATTGCAGGATCAGCCGGTTGAGCGACACCATCGGCAAGCGGAAGTCGCCCCCCATGGTGAGTCCGCGCTCCTTGCGCAGCTGCACCAGGATGCTCTCGCGGTCGACGGTGTCGCTGAGCAGCGACGAGGCGACGATTGATGCGGTTGCGATACGACGCTGTCGAGAACAGCAGCAGATAGGCGCCCTCGGCGAACAGGATGGCGGAGACCGCCGCGAAGCGCGTAGATCACATAGGCTTGGGTCGAGGTCGAACGGCATGGCGGTTACAGCGGCTGGCTTGGGTCGAAGTAGCTGCCCGGAATCTTGATGCCCTTGGCGACGAGATCGGCGAGGAAGCGCGGCCGGATCCCGGTCGCGCGGAAGTGGCCCTGCACGGTCCCGTCCTCGAGCGTCGCGGTGCGCACGAATTTGTAGATTTCCTGCATCTGGATGATGTCGCCTTCCATGCCGGTGATCTCGGCGATGCTGATGACGCGCGCGCTTGCCGTCGGACAGGCGCGACAGCTGGACGATCACCCGGATGGCGGCCGCGATCTGGCCGCGGATGCTGGCGATGGTCATCGGCAGGCCGGCCATGCCGATCATCTGCTCGAGGCGCGAGATCGCGTCGCGGGGCGTATTGGCGTGAATCGTCGCCATCGAGCCTTCATGGCCGGTGTTCATCGCCTGCAGCATGTCGAAGGCTTCCTCGCCGCGACACTCGCCGAGGATGATGCGGTCGGGCCGCATGCGCAGCGCGTTCTTGACCAGGTCGCGCTGGCGGATCTCGCCCTTGCCCTCGATGTTGGGCGGCCGCGTTTCCATGCGTCCGACATGCGGCTGCTGCAGCTGCAGCTCGGCCGCGTCCTCGATGGTGATGAGGCGCTCCTTGTCGGAAATGAAGGCCGACAGCGCATTGAGCATCGTCGTCTTGCCCGAGCCGGTGCCGCCTGAGATGATGGTCGTGACGCGCGCCTTGACGGCGGCGGCCGAGCAGCTCCGCCATCTGCGGGCGCAGCGCGCCGATGTCGACGAGCTTGTTGCAGATTGAACGGCTTCTTGGAGAACTTGCGGATCGAGACCAGCGGCCCGTCGACCGCGACCGGGCGGACCGCGACGTTGACGCGCGAGCCGTCGAGCAGGCGCGCGTCGCACAGCGGATGCGATTCGTCGACGCGGCGGCCGACCGCCGAGACGATCTTGTTGACGATGCGCAGGAGATGCGCCTCGTCCTTGAAGCGCACCGCGGTGGGCTCCAGAATGCCGCCGCGCTCCACATAGACGCATTCGTGGCCGTTGATCAGAATGTCGTTGACGCTGCCGTCCTTGAGCAGCGGCTCGATCGGGCCGAGGCCGGTCATCTCGTCGAGAATTTCGTTGACGAACTCGGCGAGCTCCTGGGCATTCAGCGCCAGACGCTCGACCAGGATGTATTGCGAGACGAGCTGCTGGACGTGCTTGCGGATTTCGTCCTCGGGCAGCTTTTCGAGCGCCGAAAGGTTGATCTCCTCGATCAGCTTGCGGTGCAGCCGCACCTTGGCGTCGAGCAGCTTGTCGGTCAGCAGAGGATTGGATGTGGACGGCGCGGGGGCGGCGGGGGCCGGCTCAGCGGCCAGCCGTCACCGGCACGCTCGGTTCGGGTTCGGGCAATGGGCCCGGAAAGATCGTCCACGCGACGGGATCGGCGGGCGGCGCCGACGTCGACGCCGGTGCCGGCGTCGCCAATGCGGCGGGCACGTCCTCGATCGCCGGAGAATCCGGCCCGGCGCGGCGCACGCTGAATCGACCAGCCATGATTCCTGCCTCAGCTCACCTGTCCGCCGCCATCGACCCGGCCACTACGATCGTGCCCAGGACAATGAGAGCTTCTTGCGCGGCGCCGCAGCCGCGGCCGACTTGTCCGGCAGCGGTGGCGCGATCAGCTTCTTGAGCTCCGTCGTGATCTTGTTGCCCGGCTGAACGTCGTCGAGCGGTACGCCGCGGTCGATCGCCTCGCGTACCAGGGCATAGTTGTTCGGAATGGCGGCGGCGAAGTCCGCGCCGAGTGCCTGCTCGATGTCGCCCCTGCGCAATCCGGCGCCGAACAGGCGTTGCTCGAACCGGTTGACGATCACCTGCGGCCGCTGGCCCTCGCCGAGGCGCTCGCTGATGGCGGCGACGAGCTGCTTGGCGTGCTTGAGGCCGGGCACCGTCATCTCGCCCACGATGAACAGCCGGTTAGAGCCGAGCAGCACGCTGTCGGTCCACGAGAACCAGGTGCGCGGCATGTCGATCACGACGTAGTTGAAGTGCGACGACACGAGGTCGAGCAGTCGCGTAACGATGTCGGGATCGAACGAGCGCATCTCGGCCGGACGGTTGGGCGCCGCGATCACGGCGAGCCCGGAGGCATGATAGGTGGTCATCACCTCGAGCAACTGGCGGTCGAGGCGCTCGGGGCGCGGCTCGATCTCCTTGAGGTCGAGCCGCGGCTCGAGATCGAGATAGTCGGCGCAGGCGCCGTGCTGGAAATCGAGATCGACCAGGCAGGTCGCCGGGCGGGACTTCTGGCCGCCGCTGTTGAGCAGCAGGAGCGCCGTCTGGATCGCGAGCGTGGTGACGCCGGCGCCGCCGACGGCCGGCAGATAGGTGTAGATCTCCGCCTCGGTCGCATCCGGCGCGGTCGGCGTCTGGACGACGCGCGCGCAGGTCCGCACCAGCTCGACCGGCTGCACCGGCTTGACCAGGAAATCGGCGACCCGCATCTGCAGAAGCTGGCGCGCCGTGTCCTTGTCGAAGGCCGGCGTGACCACGACCACCGGCGGCCTGCCGTTGAGCCGGCCCATCAGGCGGGTGAGTGCCGCCATGTCCTCGTCGCGCGTGGCGTCGAGATCGATCACGATGACGGTCACGTCCTCGCCGGTGATTTTTTCCTCGTTGGCTGCGAGCGTGCCGGTCAGAACCGCAAGATCGATCTGCGCGGCGGCCGTGAAGGTCGCGCGCGCCGATTGCTCGAATTCGGCATCGGCGGTGACCACCAGAACGTTCGTCCGGTTGGAGGCGGTTTTCGATCGATTGTTGCGCATGATTAGCTCGACTGTGTGGGATTGTGCGGCGGGCGTTCGCGCCCGCCGCTGCTTGTTATTTCACCGAGGACTTGGCGACCGCGGGCGCCGGCGTGCGCCTGGCTGCGTCGCCTGCGGCTCGTTGCCGTAGCCCGAGGTATTGCTCGTGTTCGTGGCCTTGGGCAGGATGATCTGGCCGGTGCGATAGCGTTCGACCGCGCCGGCGACCCGGGCACCGTTGCTCGCGATATTGCGGTTGGCGCTGGCGGCCGGCCACGGATCGATCATCTGCGTCGCCACCGCGGTCGCCGCCGCGTCGTTCGCCGCGAACGAAACGGTCTCGCGCCGGTCGAGTAGATGTCCGAGCAACCGGCGAGGACCGAACCGAGCAGCACGACGGCCGCAACGAGCTTCGTCTTGTCACTGTACCGCGGCATGGACGTCTCCCTTCGGCAGTTCGAGCATGTGTCCGATCGGTCCGCGTTCGACGGCGGCTCCGCCGCCACGCACCTCGGTGCGCAGCACTTCGTTCTTGTTCGTTCAGGAAGAAATCGACGTCGTTGGCCGGCAGCGTGTTGTCGAGCGGCGTGCGCACGACGTCGCCCGGCCGCGTCGGATTGCACGAAGCGCGGCGTCACGATGATGACAAGGTCGGTCTCGTTCTTCTGGTAGGACTTGCTCGAGAACAGCGCGCCGAGCACCGGCACGTCGCCGAGCCAAGGCAGTTGCTGCTGCGCGGTCGACAGATCGTTCTGCAGCAGGCCGGCGAGCACGAAGCTCTGGCCGTCCTTGAGCTCGAGCGTCGTGTTGCACGCCGCACCGTCAGCGCCGGCACCACGATGCCGGCCCCGATCGCGACGCTGTGGCTCGGGTCGAGCTCGCTCACTTCCGGT
The DNA here is from genome assembly GCA_963791155.1 of uncultured Pseudomonadota bacterium. Classification (GTDB taxonomy): domain Bacteria; phylum Pseudomonadota; class Alphaproteobacteria; order Rhizobiales; family Xanthobacteraceae; genus JAVDCA01. The sequence goes on along the minus strand of CAWBRI010000007.1, from coordinate 47,197 downwards.
TCGATCTTGAGGTTGATCAGATTTCCGCGGAGCACCGTCGGCGTGAACGCGAGGCTGACGCCGTATTGCTTGTACTCGACCGCAATCTGCCCCGAGCCGAGGCCCGGGACCGGGATCGGGTATTCGCCGCCGGCGAGGAAATTCGCGGTGTCGCCGGAGAGCGCGACCAGGTTGGGCTCGGCGAGACGGCGCGCGAGGCCGCGCTCTTCCAGCGCGCTGAGCATGACGTCGACCTGAAGCCCCTTGGCGACCATGCTGCCGGCGAGGAACCCGAAGGGCGCGGTCGCGGAACCGATGATGCCCGCGACGGCGCCGTGCGCCGGCGAGCGAGTTGAGGCCTGTCGCCGCCCGCCGTGACCGGCAGCGCTGGCCCCGGGCGTGCGTCGCCGATGTTGGCGAGAAAGCCAGCCTCGTGACCGGGTCGCGGCAGCGCGTTCCACTGCACGCCCAGTTCGCGGCCGGCCTGGCGCGAGGCTTCGACGAAGCGAACCTCGAGCATGACCTGCTGGGGCTGCGCGACCTGGACCGAATTGATGATCTCCGGACCGAACTGCTTCGCCACCTGCAAGGCCTGGTCGAGCACCGTGCCGTCGGTGACCATGCCGGTCAGCAGGAGGCGGCCGTTGACCGACGGACACGCGCAGCTTGCTGGTCGGAAACCGGCGGGTCAGCTCAGCGGAGAGCGCCGAGGTGTCGTAGGACACCTCGACGTCGAACACGCCGATCAGCTTCTTGCTCTCGCCGTAGATCGACACCCGCGTGGTGCCGAGCTTCTTGCCGAGGATCGAGAGCGTCTTGTCGGTCAGCGCGTTGACGTCGGCGATGTCGGAATCGCCGACCATGATGTCGACGAAGCTCGCGTCGGTACGCACGTCTTCCGACTTGCCGACCGGGACCACGATCGAGATGGTCCGCTTGCCGGACCCGATCTGGACGACCCGCTGAGCCATCGCGTCGCGGGCGAAGCCCGGCAGGCCGGGCACCGTCGAGAGCGCGAGAGCGGCGACGAGCGAGAGCGAGCAGCGCGCGCCAATCGGAGCGCCTGCCCATCCGCACGGCCGAGTTCCTGTCCGTTTTCCGGGTGCACGTCACCGCGGCATCTTGGTGTGTATGGTTCTTCACTTCGGCCTCCCCGCCTTGTGATCTGCTTCAAGTCTCCGGCGAATCCCCATTCGCCCGGATAGTCCCTCAGCGCGCCGCCCCTTGACCCAGGAGCGCGGTGGCGCGATCGGCGCCGCCTTCCTTCTGCACGCTGTAGATTGTCTTGTTCAAAGCCCGCGTGATCGAGATGGTGGCGAACTTTCCGTGGTCGTCCGGATCGTCGGATGACTTCGAGTTGACGAGATCGGCGAGCGTGATCGGCCGCGACGCGGTCGATTCGGAGTCGCCGGCCTTGCGCAGCGCCAGCGCCAAGGTGCCGATCTGACTCGCCAGCGCGAGCTTCTGGGCGCTCGCGATGTCGACCTCGAGCGTGACCGCCTTGGCGACCGACGGCTTGTCGGAGCGCTCGTCGGCGAGCTGGTCGACCGCGAGCACGCGCGTGTTCTTGCAGCACCACGTCGTTGATCGCCGAATTCTTCTCGAGCTGTCGGCTCAGCATGACGTCGACCCGGTCGCCCGGCAGAACGAAGCCGGCGACGCCGTCGACGTCGTTGACCCGGATGGTAACGGCCTTGTGGCCCTCGCCGATCGTCGCCGACAGCGTCGCGCGCTGGCCCTGGCCGGTGATCTTCGAGGCGAGCACCGGCTCGTTGGCTTCGATCGCGGTGAGCACGACGCGTTTGCCTTCCGTCAGCACCTGCTGGATCGTCCGGAAGGCACCCTGCGGCACCGCATCCGCCGGCCACGGCATCTCGCGCAGCACCGACGCCGACAATTCGTTGCCGAAGCGCAACTGGCGGCCGGCCACCACGAGTGGTCTGCGACGACGCCGGCTTGGTCTTTTGCGCCTCGAGGCTCTTCAGCCGCGCTTCCGCCTGGGAATTGAGCCAGGACTGCGCCACGAACACCGCGAGCAGGCCGAAAACGGCCGCCACGGCGATCATGATGATGGTACTGCTGCGCACGGGCCTATATCCCTGGTGTTGTTTCTGCGGTTTTGCAGATCCGTTGCGCTCATATAGAGACGACGACAGTATTGAATCGGTGAACAATCACGGTGTTCTGGCGCTATGCTGAAATTTGGCTGAATCAGCATTGTTTACGAAGTGTGCAAAGTTGAATAAACTTAGACGTAACCTTGAATTGGATTCACCATATCGCGACGCCGGACGTCATCCGGCTGGGGCGCAGCGACGAAGGCCCGCCAGGGCGCGGACGCGGTGGGCAGAGTGGGACATCTCGCGCGCTCGAACGTCGCGGTGATCCGCTATTGATGATCCCGCGACACCGCATTAACCAAGTGCCACAACCCGATGCCGCACGAGACGCGGCGCTTGGTATCTTGACCGCACACTTTGGAGGACCGCCCCATGAAGAAACCTCGCATCAGCTATGTCGACCCAGCGACCATCCGGGATGCCGATATGCTCGCCGAGCTCGACCGCTGCCGCCGCGAGGGCACGCCGCGGCCCGAGAGCCAAGCGGTCCGCGCCCATGTGCCGGCGGTATTCTGGTCGTTTGCGAACAGCTGGCGCGACGTCTTCCACCGTGGCGTCGCCGATCACAGCATCAAGGAGCTGTGCCGCATCTACGTGTCGCGTTCGGTGCTGTGCGAGTTCTGCGGCAACCAGCGGTCGATGAAGGCTGCCAAGGCCGGCATCGTCGAGGACGACTACCGCGACCTGATCAATTTCGAGACCTCCACCCGGTATGACGAAAAGCAGAAGGCAGCACTCTCCTATGCGGAAGCCATCACCTGGGACCTGCCGACCGACGACAAATTCTGGGCGCGCCTGCACGCGCATTTCAGCGAGCCCGAACTGGTCGAGATCGGCTATTTCGTCGCGCTGACCATGGGTCAGCAACGCTGGCTGCGCACGCTCGACATCGAGCACCACCAGGTCCTGGCCGGAACGGCGGCCTCGATGGCGCCCGGATTCGAGACCGAGGACGCGCTCAAGCGCTCCAAGTCTGACCCTAACTACTGGGTGCACAAGAAAGCCGCGCCGTCGCAGGCCGCCGAGTAGGAACCGATGGCTGCCGCGCCTGGCCCGACGGACATCGAAGACCGCCGGGCGGGCGCCGACAGCAGCATCCACATCGACAGGCCGGGCAAGCACTACGGTGCAGCCAAGGTCTTCCGCGACGTCACGATCGATGTCGGCGAGCCGAGCTCTTCACGGCGATCGGCGGACTGGGATATTTCATCCTCTATAACTCGCTATTGCGGGGCGTTCGTCGGCATCGCGCGGCTTGCCGGTTCCGGAGTGGGCTTCGAGCTGCTCGTGACCTGAGGGACGAGGCGTTTCCTGCGTGGTGGCGCCGGGACGATACGACCGGGTGAATGCCGCCATTGCGCGCAAATCCGCCACAACATCGGAACAGAGCCTATGACCGACGCACGCGTCAAATCCGCCATCCAGCATTGGGCGCCGCGGCTTGTCGCCAATGGCGTCGTGCTTACCGATTTCGAAGAGGTCACGACATCGCTCGCGTCTTGGAACGACTGGTGCCGTGCGTGGTCGGAGCGCGCCGCAATCCACGAGCAGATGGGGCGCGACGCGCTAGCGCGCGGGAAGCAGCTCAGCGCCGGCGAGCACCTGCAGCGCGCGGGCGTGTACTACCACTTCGCCAAGTTCCTGTTCGTGCACGACGTCGCCCAGATGACGGCCGCCCACAGGAAGGCGGTCGAGTGCCGCAAGGCTGCGCTGCCTCACATCGATCCGCCCGGCGAGCGGGTCGCAATTCCGTTCGAGGGCAAGACGATTTACGGCATTCTGCGCAAGCCCGCGGGCGTCGCCAAGCCGCCCGTCATGGCGATGGCCTGCGGACTCGATTCCTGCAAGGAGGAGACCGCCGCCTACGAGGCGCCGTTCCTGGCGCGCGGCGTCGCGACGCTGGTGTTCGACGGGCCGGGGCAAGGCGAGGCGGAGGTGGATTTCCCGATCCGCGGCAACTACGAGAGCGCCGTCAAGGCGGTATTCGATTTCATCGAGACGCGGCGCGATATCGATTTATTGCGCATCGGTCTGTGGGGGGTGAGCCTCGGCGGCTATTACGCGCCGCGCGCGGCCGCATTCGAGCCGCGCGTGAAGGCCTGCATCGCGCTGTCGGGTCCCTATGATTTCGGCGCGGCCTGGGACGGATTGCCCGAACTCACCCGCGAAGCGTTCCGCGTCCGCAGCCATTGCGCCACGCAGGCCGAGGCCAGGCGCAACGCCGAGACGCTGACGCTCGAAGGCGTGGCGAGCCGGATCGCGTGCCCGATGTTCATCGTCACCGGCAAACTCGACCGCGTCGTGCCGTGGCGCGACGCCGAACGGCTCGCGCGCGAGGTCAAAGGGCCGTGCGACCTGCTGGTGATCGAGGACGGCGGCCACGTCGCCAACAACCGCGGCTACCGCTGGCGGCTTCAATCGGCGGATTGGATGGCCGAACAACTGGGGGCCGGGTGACGTCGACACGCTTTTTCCCCGCACACGAGCGGACCGCCACATGCGAGGCGTCGCGCCCGCACGCGCGACGTCGACACGTCCGGGCTTGTTCCTATGTGGCATATGGCCACGCCTGGCGAATAACTTTGCCACCCGCCCGTCACTATATGTCACATGGCTTCTGGGCGACGACCGCAACCGGAGAGACGTTATGAAGGCGCTTATCCTCTATGTCGGCTTTGTGATTATCGGCGCCATCGCCGCGGCCGGCATCGGCTACTACGTCGAGAAGCACTCGTCGTCCGCCCTCAGCCTCATCGTGTTCCTGTCGCTGTTCTTTGCAAATTTCGTGGGCGCATGGATCGCCACGCTTCTGGTCATGGACGGAACGCTCAAGAACGCCATGGCGTCCCAGGACCAGCTCGAGGCCGAGAAGGTCGGCAAGGCCTGGATGAAGCAGGCCGGCTGACACTGCGGGCATTTCTCGCCAGATCGGGCCCGATCACGTCGACGCGTTTTGTCGGACGCTCCGCGGCGTGATCGAGACGCCGCGCCCTCCGGCAGGCGGCAGCCCGCTCAGGGGTTGCGCAGCGCAAGGCGCCGCATGCCTCTTTCTGCCTTGTGCATCCGCTCGATGCCTGTCTCCGTGACCAGCACCATCTCGCCGGTCTGTACGCCGGCCGTGCCGTCGCGGGTAACCACGTCCGACTGAATCACCACGGTCATCCCGGCGCGCAGCGGTTCGTGCGGAACCGGCCCGTTCGATCGACTCTTCGCGCCGATATGATCGGCTCCGACGACTTTCTGCAGTTTGGGCGGCAGCGCTTGCGTCATCGTCTCACGTGGCTCTCGCCTTGCGTGCGACTGCCTTTGCGGCCTGGAGCGCGACCAGCGCCAGGCTCGCGGCGATCAGGAATGCCGCGATCGGGCGGGTATAGAATAGCGACAGCGTTCCCTTGCCGACCAGCAGCGACTGGCGAAAATTGGTCTCCAGGATATTGCCGAGCACGAAGGCGAGCACCAGCGGGGCCGGATCGAGATCGATCTTGCGCATCAGATAGCCCGCGATGCCGAAGCCGATCATGATCACGACCTCGGCGACGCTGTTCGAGAGCGTATAAGCGCCGACCACGCAGAAAACGATGATGAGCGGCGCCAGGATCGAGCCCGGCACACGCAGCAGCAGAACGAACAGCGAAATCAGCGGCACGTTGAGCACGACCAGCATCATGTTGCCGATCAGCATGCTGGCGATGACGCCGAAGAACAGGTCTGGCCGGTTCGCGATCAGGGTCGGGCCGGGCGTGATGCCCTGCACCAAAAGCGCGCCCAGGATCACCGCCATCACGGCATTGGCCGGAATGCCGAGCGAGAGCAGCGGCACGAAGGAGGACTGCGCCGCCGCGTTGTTGGCGGATTCCGGTCCTGCCACGCCTTCGATCGCGCCCTGTCCGAAGCGCTGGGGATCCTTGGCGAGCCGCCGTTCCACCACATAGGCGGAGAACGACGCCAGCGTGGCGCCGCCGCCCGGCAACAGGCCGAGGAAAAAGCCGAGGCCGGTGCCGCGCAGGATCGGTCCGATGCTTTGGCGCCAATCGGCGGCGTTCGGCAGCAGATCGGAAAGCCTGGTCGGTTGCGCGACCGGAGCCGCGTTCTGGGCACCGCCTTCCGCCATGATCAGCAATTCCGCCACGCCGAACAGGCCCATCGCGAGCAGCGCCATGTTGAGGCCGTCATAGATGCTGAAAATGCCGAACGTGAAACGCTCGGCCCCATAGATCGGATCGCGGCCGACGGTCGAGAGCAGCAGCCCGAACGAGACCATCAGCAGGGCCTTGGTCTGCGAGCCCGACGAAAGCTGCGTCACCAGCAGGAGCCCGAGCAGCACCAGCGCGGTATATTCGGCCGGGCCGAAGGCGAGCGCGACGCCCGACATCGCCGGCCCGACCAGGAACAGCGCGATCGTGACCAGGATCCCGGCGATGAACGAGCCGAACGCCGCGATGCCGAGCGCGGCGCCGGCGCGGCCCTTGCGCGCCATCGCGTAGCCGTCGAGGCATGTGACCACCGCCGACGCTTCGCCCGGAATGCGAACCAGGATCGCGGTGATCGAGCCGCCGTATTGCGCGCCGTAGAAGATGCCGGCCATCAGGATGATGGCCGAAGTAATGTCCATCGTGAAGCTGAACGGCAGCAGCAGCGAGATGGTCGCGACCGGGCCGAGCCCCGGCAATACGCCGACCACGGTGCCCACGAAGGCGCCGACGAAGCAATAGATGATGTTCTTGAGCGTGAGCGCGGTCTCAAAACCGATCGCGATCGAATGAAAGACGTCCATGCGGAAACTCCGGGCACCCGCGCGCTGAAGCTCAATAAAGCAAATTGTCCCACAGGAAGCCGGTCGGCAGGATCGCCTGCAGCCAGTATACGAACAGCAGGTGACATCCGGCCGCGGTGCCGGCCGCGAGCGCGATCGTGGTCGTCCAGGCGTAGCGCTCCGCGAAACGCAGGATGAACACCACGGTGACGATGGTCGAAATGATGAAGCCGAGCGGATCGAGCGCGGTCGCGTAGAACAGTAGCGCCGCAAGATAGGCCCCGATGCGCAGCAAGGTGGCGCGCAATTCCCCGGCCCGCCGCGCGCGCACCGGGGCCTGCGCTTCGCGCAGCGTGCCGGCGAGGCAGAGCGCCGCGAACGCCGTCATGCCGATCGCGGTCAGGAACGGAAACAGTCCCTCGCCCGGCGAGCCCTGCCGCCACAAGCCGAGCCGCAGCGCCTCGCCGAGCGCATAGACGCCGATCGCAGCCAGCAGGCCGTAACCGAGCACGTGCCAGCGTTTGCCGACCGTTTCGGTTTCCCCTTCTTCCGTCATGAGATGAGCCCGACCCGCCTCAATGCGCCTGCACGATCCCGGCTTTCGTCACCGCTTCTGCATTGCTTACCGAGTCCTGCTCGAACATCGCGCGGAATTCCTTTTCCGGCAGGTAACGCGCAACGGCGTTGAGCTTGTCGGCCGCGTTCTTGTAGCCATTGCTCGCGACCGCGTCGGCGCAAGCCTTCTCGAGCCTCGCCACCACGGTGTCGGGCGTCTTTGCGGGCACGATGATGCCGCCGGCCGTGAAGGCCTCGGCCGGAAACCCGAGCTCCGCCATGGTGGGAACGTCCGGCAGTGCCGCGATGCGCGTCTTCGCGAGCGCGGCCAGCACCACGAGATTGCTCGCCTTGGCGACGGCGGGCGATTCCACCATCGCCATCACGGTGCCGGAGAGCAGCGCCTGCGACATCGGGCCGGCGCCGGTGAACGGTACGTGCACGCCTTCGGCATGAATCGCATTGAGCACCGCCAGGATGCCGAGATGCGGCTGCGTGCCGGGCCCCGGCGACGAATAGATCAGGTTGTCGGGTTTCGCCTTGGTGAACGCCATGAACTCCGCGAAGGTCTTGAACGGCGCCTTGGGCGAGGCGATCAGCACATAGGGTACGTCGTAGGTCAGGCACACATAACGGAAGCTGTTCATGTCGTAGGGGAGTTTCTGGATGTGCGGCTGCGCGGTGAGCGGGTTGTTGGGCGACAGGCCGATCGTATAGCCGTCGGGCCGCGCCGCCCCGACCTCGATATTGCCGAGCGTGCCGCCGGCACCCCCCTTGTTGATCACGATCACGGCCTGGCCGAGCGCCTTGGCGAGCTCCGGCTGAAGCGCGCGCGCCATCAGGTCGGTGTTGCCGCCGGGCGGGAACGGAATGACCATGTTGACCTGACGGGCCGGATAGTCCTGGGCCGCGGCCGACACGGCCCAAGTTGCGCCCATGATCGCCCCCATGACGGCAAAGACCGTCGCCTTGCGATTCGTCTGCATCACCAGCCTCCCGCGTGATCCGGCGCGGTCGCGCCGGCCGTCATTCCGGGAACGCGCCCGGCGCCCCGTCGTCCAGATTAGGCCGCGGAGCACACTTCGTCGACCGCCATGCGGCGGGCCTACTTTGCCGCACCAGATCGTCTTCAGGGCCGCGAGTCCGCGAGATCGCACAATCGGCATATGCACCCGTCGCGTTGGGCGCTTGCGACAGGCCACGGTCCGGCGGCTGTTGACCCAGATCAAGGCGTCGTCCTACCACATGGCGCATCATTCAAAAGAGAGATGCGCCATGACGCTGCCAGATTGATCCGCAACGCTCGGCACTGCTGATTTTCGGCGAGCGCTTCGCGAAAGCGAGATCGGCAAGGACGGATACGAGAAGAAGAACACCATCGTGGCCGGCGGCGACATTGGATAGATCTTGCGAGGAGAGCCCATGAGCACCGATCGTATGCAACCCGGGGAGCAGATCTATGTTTGCCCGATGCACCGGGAGGTTCGTCACCCCGGGCCCGGGAAGTGCCCGAAATGCGGCATGGCCTTGATCGCGGAAGGCACGCGGTTCGGGCTGGTCCAGCACATGCTCAAGAGCCCGCGGCACCTCTCCATCATGTTGGCCGTGATGGCTGTGCTGATGATCATCGGCATGCGGTACATGTAGAGCCTCGCTCTCGGTCGCACCGCGCTGGCGGTCGGCCTCAATTCACCCGAGGCCGATGGCTCCGCGTCTCCGGCGCGTCCTTGAACTGCGCGATTCCGACCAGACACGCGCCGCGGCTCGCGAAGGGCCCGAACCTGGGCGTGCCGTTGCGGCGCATCGCGTACCATCCCTCTTTCGATTCCGCGATCGCCGGATTCTGGTTCGTTGATGTGACGCGGAATCAGATATCGCATGTTTGGTTCATCTTCCGGGGTTCGGCGCACGGCTGGCGTGAATGCCATCGTGGTTCGGGTTCGCGCTTCTCACGCAGCAATTCTTGGCGCGCAAGTCCTGCCGCGCAAGCGCGACCTTCAACTCGGCTATCGTCTTGGTGTGATGCTTCGGACCCCGCGTTCCCTGGCGCGAGACAATGCGCTCGCCGGAGCGCTGAAGTTCGTTCCCGGTTCGCTCGATCGGAATCCTCATGAGTTCCCCCAGCCCGGCTGTCGTGCGGGGATCTAAAGATCGGCTTTCGTGCTTGAGGCCGCTCGCGCAGAGCGAATGGCGGCTCAGTTGAAGCGTGCGCCTGATCCGGCTCGATGTCGAGGACTATGTGGGGCATGCGACATATGAACTAAACCTCGCCGCGGGCTCGCTATTCGGTCTCGGCATCCCCATATCCGTATTTCGATCCCGGATCGATCACCAAAATTGACAGCCAATGGTGGAGGCTTCGAAGAAAGGGCCCCGCGTGGTCACGGCCAGGCAATATCGCGCGAAAGCGGTCGAATTCGGCGAGTTGGTCAAGACATCGACCGCCCCGGATCAACGGCGCGATTTCAAGAAGCTCGAGCAGAGCTTCAAAATGCTCGCCGATAACGCGCAATGGCTTGCGGATAATCATCAACATACCGTGCATGCCGCGGAGCCAAACGAATCCGAGCGTTCGCCGGAGCAGAAGCGGCCCGCCGACGCCATTCTTGCCGAGGAAGAGAAGCATGTCCTGCGATGCCTCGGGGCGGCACTGATCATGCGGTGGAACACGTTGCCGGTGAAGCTGCAGAGGGAGCTCTTCGACAAGGCCGGCTCCGTGGATGAGCCGCGGGAGACTGCCACTCTCAGAGGACAAATCGCTCGCTTTCTGCACGCGCATAAGAACGACGAGAATTGCAGCGGCAACACCCTCCGAGCCGGAAGTACGCGCCAGGACGCGAGCCTGCATGTTGCGGCAATCGCGCGATGGGACGACGAGGGAGGCGCCTTGCAGGCACCCGGGACCGCGAAGGACGCCAACAACCCGGAAATTCCGGCGGTCCCGTGCAAATGATCGATAGCAAGCAGGGCAGGCCGGTGACGAACGCCGTGCGCGCGAAATCTTTCCTTGGGTCACAAATCAGGAGACAACGATGAAATTCCGACCGCTGCACGATCGCATCGTGATCAAACGAATCGAAGCCGAGACGAAAACCGCCTCCGGCATCATCATTCCCGACACCGCCCAGGAGAAGCCGCAGGAGGGCGAGGTCGTAAGCGTCGGCCCGGGCGGGCGCGATGAGAGCGGCAAGCTCATCCCGATCGACGTCAAGGCCGGGGACCGCGTACTGTTCGGCAAGTGGTCGGGTACCGAGGTCAAGATCGATGGCGACGAATACCTGATCATGAAGGAAGGCGACGTCATGGGGGTCCTGAGCAAGAACGAAGCACGCAGGAAGGCGGCGTGACGACGCCGTAACCGGCCGCACCCGCCCAAGAATGGATTTTTGGCCTTCGTGTTAGGGCCAGCAACCATCCGAACGTTAATGAATGGACACAAAGATCTTTTTTCAGGAGCTACCGACATGTCTGCCAAGGAAGTGAAATTCTCCGTCGAGGCGCGCGACAAGATGTTGCGCGGTATCGACACGCTCGCCCATGCGGTACGAGTGACGCTCGGCCCCAAGGGTCGCAATGTCGTGCTCGACAAATCCTACGGCGCCCCCCGCATCACCAAAGACGGCGTGACGGTGGCCAAGGAGATCGAACTCGAGGACAAGTTCGAGAACATGGGCGCGCAGATGGTTCGCGAAGTCGCGTCGAAGACTTCCGATGTCGCCGGTGACGGCACCACCACGGCGACCGTGCTCGCGCACGCGATCGTCCGCGAAGGCGCCAAGGCCGTCGCAGCCGGCATGAATCCGATGGACCTCAAGCGCGGCATCGAGCTTGCGGTCGATGCGGTCGTGAAGGACCTGCAGAAAAACGCGAAGAAAGTCACCTCCAACGAGGAGATCGCGCAGGTCGGCACCATCTCCGCCAACGGCGACAGCGAGATCGGAAAATTCATCGCCGAGGCAATGAAGAAAGTGGGCAACGAGGGCGTCATCACGATCGAGGAAGCCAACTCGATCGAGACCGAGCTCGAAGTGGTGGAGGGCATGCAGTTCGACCGCGGCTATATTTCGCCCTATTTCGTCACCAACGCGGAGAAGATGCGCGTCGAGATGGAAGACCCCTACTTCCTGATCTACGAAAAGAAGTTGTCCGGCCTGCAAGAAATGCTGCCTCTTCTGGAGGCCGTCATGCAGACGTCGAAGCCGCTGGTCATCATTGCCGAGGAGATCGAAGGCGAGGCGCTGGCGACGCTGGTCGTCAACAAGCTGCGCGGCGGATTGAAGGTGGCGGCCGTCAAGGCGCCCGGATTCGGCGATCGCCGCAAGGCCATGCTGCAGGACATCGCGGTCCTCACCGGCGGCCAAGCCATCTCCGAAGACCTCGGCATCAAGCTCGAGAACGTCACGCTTGCCATGCTCGGACGCGCCAAGAAGGTCACGATCGAGAAGGAAACCACCACGATCGTGAGCGGCGCCGGCAAAAAGAAGGACATCGAGGATCGCGTCGCGCAACTCAAGGCGCAGATCGAGGAGACCACCTCCGACTACGACAAGGAGAAGCTGCAGGAACGGCTCGCCAAGCTCGCCGGCGGCGTGGCGGTGCTCCGCGTCGGAGGCGTGACCGAGATCGAGGTGAAGGAGCGCAAGGATCGCGTGGATGACGCCATGCACGCCACCCGCGCCGCGGTCGAGGAAGGCATCCTGCCGGGCGGTGGGGTGGCGTTGCTGCGCGCATCCGTGTTGCTCAAGAACATCCGCACGCACAACGACGACCAGAAGACCGGCGTCGAGATCGTCCGCAAGGCGCTCTCGTGGCCGGCGCGCCAGATCGCCCTCAATGCGGGCGAGGACGGCTCGGTGATCGTCGGCAAGATTCTGGAGAATTCCAGCTACGCGTTCGGCTTCGACGCCCAGCGCGGCGAATACGGCAACCTGCTGACCAAAGGCATCATCGACCCCACCAAGGTGGTACGCGCGGCGCTGCAAGGCGCCGCATCGATTGCGGGTCTTCTGATCACCACCGAAGCAATGGTGGCGGAGCTTCCGGCCACCCCGACGGCCGCGCCCAACACCGGAGGCTATTGATCGTCATCGCCGATGAGGCTCGGGGCGCAGCCCCCGGACCCCGTCGGCGGAACGCGAATGTCCGGATCATTGCGGCCGGAGATTCATATTGGAAAGTTCTCGCAGCTCGGCGTCGGTCAGGCGCCAATCCTCGCACTGGTCGGCGAGCTGCGCGAAAATTCCATGCAGGGCATTCCGCGCAACCTTGACGACCTCGGTATCGTCGAAGTCGCGGCGCGGCAAGAAGATTGGAACCTGAAAGCTGATCGGCGCACGCTCGAACTCGAACGTGAGGCAAACGTCCTCACCCTGCTCAGCTTCGCCTTCCCCGGCGGGAGTCACAAGCTCGATGCGCGCCAGCTTGATCTTGAATGGGTCCACGAACTCTCCGGGCGCCGGACGATACGACGGCGATCTGTCTGGTCCGCATATGGGGGTGCAGACTCGCCCGTCCAAGGGCGCCGGACGTTTCAGGCGACCTCGATATGGCGCGGGCGACGACATTCCGGCCGATGGACGCCAGTCCGGACATCGGGACCGGGTCCGGCGGCCAGGGAATTCGGCGCCTTTGCGGCGCGGAACAGCCTTATCTCTCGCCGCGCCGCCGCTCAGGCGGTATGATTACATCCATGCACCCGGTGCGTCGTTGGACCGGCCTGTTCCGTTGAAGCGCATCGGTCGCGTACTGCCGCCGGACGTTACCGGGGTCGGTGAGCAGGAGATGATCGAGGGCGTCCCGGTCCATAGCCGCGTGTCGGCCGCAGCAGGCCGGAACGCGTCACCGCAACACAAGTCAGGTATTTCATGCCGCTGATCAGGGATCAGGAACTCTTCAAGTTCGAGCGCCACGAGGGCGTCTATTTCTGGATGAAGGACGGCGCCACCCAAATTCTGTGCAAGGTCAGCCACGAGGCGTTGCGCGATCGCAGCGCACGCGACGGCGAGGGTGGGAGCCTGCCCGACACCTTCGTCCGCCACCGGCAGCGCATCGAGACGATCGCCGGCGAAAAATACGAGCTGGGCCACCGGCCCAACGATCTGGTCCTCATTCTCAGCAAGGACCTTTCGCCGCTCCCGATGTGACCGTGGCGCCGCGCACTTCCGGAATGGCCGAAGAGGCGGCGCGGCCTTGCGCGCGTGAGCCTACGCGCTACTTTCGAGCCTGCGCCTTTTCGACGAAGGTCTCCGTATAGGTTTTCGCCAGATCGATGGTCGCGCCCCTGACCGCCGGGTCGAATTCCCTGAGCACCCGCAGCGCGGTCTCCGCCCCTTCTGTCGAGAAGCGGCCGTCCGGCGAATACATCGCTTGGCTCGCCGCGATGGCGCGCACATAGACCGCCGCATTGCCGAGCGCGTAGTCCTCCGGCATCAGCTTGGCGATGTCCTCGGCCGAATGGGTCGATATCCACCTCAGTCCGCGCACGAAAGCGTCGACCAGCGCCTGCACGGTGCGGGGGTTCTGCGCGATGAAGCCCGGCGTCGCGTAGAGGGTTCCGGCCGGATAGAGCCCGCCATAGACCGCGCGCGTGCCTACGGGCGTGCGGGTATCTGCAACGACCTTGATCAGGTTCTCGCTCTCCATGAGGCTGACCATCGGGTCCGAGCTCACGATCGCGTCGATCTCGGCGCGGCGCGCCGCCGCGACCGCCGTCGAGGTGACACCGACGCCGATGAAGGAGGCATCGTCCGGCTTGAGGCCATTGCGCACCATCAGATACGCCGCCATGAACTGTGTGCTGGAGCCGGGCGCCGTGACCCCGATCTTCATGCCCTTGAGGTCCTGCGGGTTTCGGTAGGCGGCGGCCTTCGACGTCATGATGCCGAGCACGAATCCCGGAATGCGGCCGAACTGAACCACCGCCACGACCGGCTGGTTCTTGGCCTGCATCTGGATGGTGTGGTCGAAGGTCCCGGTCGCCACATCCGCGCTGCCGCCCACGACCGCCTGCAGGGCGCGCACGCCCGCCTGTACGTCGGCGATCTCGACGTTGAGTCCCGCATCCTTGAAATAGCCGAGCCGCTCCGTCACGGTGAGCGGCAGATAGAACAGGCCGCTCCTGCCGCCCACCGCGAGCCGCACATGGGCGAGTTCCGGCTTGTCGTCGGCCCGCGCCGGAGGCGCGGCGGACGGCACCGCGGCGAACATTATGGTGAGCCCAAGGGCCGACATCCCGAGGGCGGCCGGCGGGAAGCGTCCCATCGTTTCCTCCATGTTTTCCCGGGAGGCTAGCCCCCGGACGCGCGCGCCGCAACGCGGCGGCGGCCCGCATGCGCAAAAGCGGGTGGCGCCCGCGCGCCGGTTCTGCGACATTGCGTATTCGTTCAGATGCCGTCCTGGAGCGAACGCATGTCCGACCTGATTGCCGTCATTGCGCCGGGCGAGATGGGTGCCGCCATCGGCCAGCGCCTGCGCGAGCGCGGCGCGCGCGTCATCACCTCGCTGCTCGGCCGCAGCCCGGCGAGCGCCAAGCGCGCCGAGCGTGCCGGCCTCGTGGCGGCGAGCGATGGGGAGATCGCCAAGGCCGACATCATTCTGTCGGTCGTGCCCCCCAAGGACGCGGCCGGCCTGGCCGAGCGGCTCAGGCCCGAGCTCGCCCGGTCGGCCACCAAGCCGATCTATGTCGACTGCAACGCGGTTGCGCCGCGGACCGCCGAGCAGATCGGCGCGATCCTGGCGGGCAGTGGCTGTGCCTATGTGGACGGCGGCATCATCGGGGCGCCGCCGACGCCGACGACGCCGGGCGCGAGGCTCTATGTCTCGGGGGAGCGCGCCAAGGACGTGGTGCGGCTCAGCGCCCACGGGCTCGACGTGCGCTTTCTCGAGGGGCCGATCGGCGCCGCCTCGGCACTCAAGATGTCCTATGCGGGAATAACCAAGGGCTTCACCGCGGTGAGCGCCATGATGATGCTCGGCGCCACGCGCGCCGGCTGCGCCGACACGCTGCACAAGGAGCTCGCCGACAGCCAGCCGCACCTGCTCGCCTGGCTGTCGCGTCAGATGCCGAAAATGCCTCCGAAAGCATATCGCTGGGTGGCCGAGATGGAGGAGATCGGCGCCTTCCTCGACGGCGTTGCGGGCGGCCACGATTCGTACGAAGCGATCGCGCGCCTGTATGCGCGCATCGCCGAGGTTCAGGCGCAGACCCGCAAGCCGGATGACGAGGTCGCGAGCCTTGATGCGTTCTGCGGGAGCGAGGCGAAGCGGGGCGCACGTATGACTGCCTGACGTCGTCATGCCCCGCGAATGCGGGCGATGACGCCGGTATGTGCGGCATTCACTTCACCGGCGTCGGCACCTGGAACAACTGCCCGAGCTGATCCTGCGTGAGCGGCGCCAAAAGATATTTGTTCGCGACGCCGTCCGCCATCACGGCATCGAGGCCGGAGATGCGGTCGACCATCAGGCCGTCCTTCGGATAGAACTCGTCGCGCACCTGCTGCGCGGTGGCCAGCGAGGTGCCGGCGAACTTGGCGTAGGCCGCAAGACCCGCCGGGTCGGAATACATCCATTCGAGCAATTCCCGATAGGCCTGCACGAAATGCGCCGCGACGTCGCGATGGCGTTCCAGCCAGCCCGCGTGGGCGACGATCAGCCGGATGGTCTGGTCGCGAAAGTAGGGCAGCTCGTTGCCGCGCGCGATGATGCGGATCTTGCCCTGGCGCGCCGCCTCGATGCCGAAGGGCGGCGACGACCAGCCGATATCGACCTGGCCGGACATCACCTGCGTGAAGGTCGCCGCGGTGCCGCCGGTCGCGACCGGCCTGGCATCGACGCCGTCGTGCTTGAGGAAGGCGAGCACCTCCATGTGGCTCGACGAGCCGGTGGTGGAGAAGCCGATGGTCTTGCCGCCGGCGTCCTTCATGCGGCGCACCGGGGAATTGGCCGCCACGTACCAGAATTCGCTCGATCCGGTCGACGCATTGCCGATGACGCGCAGCGGCGCCCCCTTGGCGAAGGCGGCCATCACCGATGTGGTGCCGAGGCCGACGCCGATCCCGACGCTGCCCGAAATCACCGCCTGCTGGGACTCGCCGCTGCCCTGGGTATAGAGAATCTCAAGCGCGATTCCGCGCCGCTTGAAGAAACCGGCCTCCTGTCCGAGCTCGGCCGCCGCGGTCTCCCAGTTGCCGCGGGCGCCGACCGCGAGCTTGAGCGCGTCGTCGGCAAAGGCGGCGCCGGCGCAGAGCGCGATCGCAATCAGGACTCCGGCGAATTTGATGGTCGACGTCATATCGATAAGACTGTCACTTATCTCTTCCGCATCGCGAGCACGCGATCCACCATCTCGCCCGCGACCCCGAGATAGTTCGCGGGGTCGACCAGCTTGGCCAGTTCCACGCGATTCATGTGCTTGGCGATCTCCTTGTCCTCGGCCAGCAGATCGAGCAGCGGCCGGCCGGTCGCGATCACCTTGCGGCAGATGTCGTAGACCAGGTCATGCGCGTATTGCCGGCCGAGATGGGGGCCGAGCCCCATCATGACGGCCTCGGACACGATCAGCCCGCGCGTGAGGTCGAGATTCGCGCGCATCTTTTTTTCGTCGACCTGCAGGCCGGAGAGCACAAAGCGGGTCTGCGCCAGCGCCCCGGCCGACAGCGAGAAGATTTCCGGCAGCACGATCCATTCGATCTCCCACGGCCCGGTCGCGCGCTCGTGGTCCTCCACCATGGCGTCGAGCAGGGCCGCAACGTGCTGGCGGACCACCGAGACGAGCGCCGTGACGTAGACCGAGGAGATTGGGTTGCGCTTCTGCGGCATGGTGCTCGATGAGCCGCGCCCTTCATGAAAGGGCTCGTACACCTCCTCGACCTCGGTCTGCATCATCAGCTTCACGTCGAGCGCGATCTTGCCGCAGATTCCGGTCACGAGACCGAGGAAACAGCCGACCTCCGCGATGCGGTCGCGCACCGTGTGCCAGGCGATCTCCGGCTGGGCGAGCCCGAGTTCCTTGGCGAGCTCGACCTGGACCTTGAGCCCGTCCCGACCGAGCGACGACAGGGTACCGGCGGCGCCGCCGAACTCGAACACGAACACGCGCGCCCTGAGCTCGGCGAGCCGCTGCTTGTGTCGCTCGAAAGCGGCCAGGATGGTCGCCATCTTGTATCCGAAGGTGATCGGCACCGCCTGCTGCAGATTGCTGCGGCCGGCCATCGGGGTGTCGCGATATTTCTTGGCGAGGCCGGCGAGCGCGTCGGAGATGCCATCGATCTCCTGCTCGACCAGCACCAGGGCCTCGCGGATCTGCATGACGGTGGCGGTGTCGGTGATGTCCTGGGTGGTGGCGCCCCAATGGCACCATTCGCCGAGCCCGTCGCGGCACAGACTCACGAGCTGCTGCACAACCGGCAGCACCGGATAGCCGATGCGCTCGGTCTGGGTCTTGACCTTGGCGATGTCGATCTCCTCGACCCGGCAATGCTTGACGATCTCGTCGCAGGCGTTCTGCGGAATGATGCCGAGCCGGGCCTGGGCGCGCGCGAGGCCAGCCTCGAAGTCGAGATATTTCTGGATCCGGTTCTCGTCGGAAAACACGCGGCGCATCGCCTCGGTCGAGAAGATGTCGCGGAACACGGCGGAGTCGATGACAGTCGAAGCCATTCTTCGTGAGCCTTTCGGAACCGGATCGGGGACGCGTCGGCGCGCCCGGCGAAAGCATTTAGCGGATTGCCGGAGTAAATGCGACCGCCCAGACCGCGCGGCGCGATGATGCCCGAAACCGGATGCATGCGCGAGGGAGGCCGCGACCGGCCGGCCGGTGCGAGTCTGCTTGAAATCGGGTTGAGGGCCCCGCTTGCGCCGGCGCCGCCCATTGCGGGCGCGAGTGAAATATTCCAGTCTGCCCTCAGGAGTTGATCGGCCGCGGGCGCCGATCCGAAGGGCGAGGCGACCATCGAGATCGCGGCGATGGAGGCGGGAAACCGCCACTGGCGCCGCGGGGCTCGGAAATACGAACGGGAGCGGATCCATGTTGACACAAATCTGGTTGACGCAGCCGTTGGCGTTCGCGCGCGTGGGGGCGTCGCCCACACCCAGCGATGCGTTCATGTGGAACGGCAATGATTTGACGCCGGATGGCAGCGGGCAAACGACGCTCGCGCCGGCCGAGACGATCAATCTCGACGCCGCTGGGGTCCCGACGGCCGTCAAGCCCGATCGAGTTCATCTTTCGCGATCAGTACGGTATTCGTCCGGTCTGCCCGTATTTCGAGCTGCACGGAACCTGGACCGAAAACGGCCAGGACAGATCGGGACCGATCACCGCGCAGGTACTGGACAAGTTCGGCGTCAAGCCGAAGGACATCGCATGGAACATCCATTGCGCCCAACTCAAGGCGTTTCACTACACCTACGACGACGGCGACCGCATCGACGCGGTGTTGCAATTGCGCGGCGACGATACGACGCATCATACGCTCGAAGGTCGCTCGCCCTCGAAAGCGAAACAGCCGCTGGTGCCGAAGGGCGCATTCGTTCCGCTGGGCGCCGTCCAGGTCGTGCAGCCGAGCAAGGACCATCCCGAGATCCGCCTGCGTTTCTATGCGCCGGCCGGGCTCTGCTACGGCCCGACCGACGTCGACAAGCGCATAGCGAAAGCCGACTTCAAGCTCCGTGACGGGGACGGAAACCGGCCCAACCTCGAATGGAAGGAGCTGAAGCTTCCCCCGAACGTAAAATTCTTAATCCGAAATCAAGCTGGGCCAGGTACGTGCTCGAGCGCTCGAAGCTCGGGCCGTTCCCGGGATCGGATTCCAGGAACTATCCCAGTTATCTTTTCGCGAGCTTGCTGGTCGGGAAAGACGCGGATACCGCCGACCATCACGGCCTCGGTCTGGTCGACGACATCAGCGACGGCGTCATCACCTGCACGATCACGGTGGCGAGGCGCAAACTGAGCGCGGTGGCGCGAATTGTCGTTGGTCCACCCGACTTCGGCCCCACGAGCCGGCCGCCGATTTCGCTCGCCGACAATCTCACCGATCGGGCCGACCGCGCGGCGGCGCGCAAGCCGGACGACTGGACGCTCGAGGAACTGCGCGACATCGTATGCGACATCTTCGAGCGCGCGTTCGAGACTTCGCACCTGATCAACAAGGATTATCAGAATCAACGCTGTCATTGGGACAACGTCAGCAGCACTTTGGCCGACCTGGGCAGGACGTCGGCCTACGACCTCGAGCAAGTCGAGGCCATGCTGTGGGCAAACGTCAACGTGGCGGCGGTGAGGGACGGCAAGGCAGCCGCCCTTCACCTGGCGGAGGGAGGCGAACGCAAACACCGCCGCTATGCGGCGATCGAGTATCTCGAAATGCGCTTCCGCGAAAACCCCGAGCTGTTCGACACCTGGATCCGGCGCCCGCTCGACCCCAACCCTTTCTTCGATACCCGGATGCCGGCCCTGATGCGCGGATCGGACACCAGGCCCTGGCACCTGACGCGCCGTCAGTGGGAGCTGGTGCGATTGTGGATCGACAAGCTGCGGGCGACGACGGATCACGGCGCTTCGCCCGCCGAGCGACCCAGCCGGAATGCATGACATGCCCGACATGAGTTCCGAGCTTCGGATCATCGACAGCGCGCTCGGCCGGCACCTGTTCGTGGTCGACGGCAGCCGCATCTACGATATTCCGGACGACGCCGACGTCGAGGCGCTCGACGGGATGCTCGACGAGATCGTGCCGGCCGACCGCCGCCGCATCGACGACGAGCCGCTGACGCCGCCGCCGTTGCAGTCGCTGTCGCTCAATCTGGCGCAGGCCTGCAACATGGGCTGCTCATACTGCTATGCCGACGAGGGCAAGTTCGGCGGACGCGCCCGCATGATGTCGCTCGACGTCGCCAAAGCCGCGGTCGACCGCCTGATGCTGGAAGCCGCGCCGGGCGCCGACGTGCTGGTCGGTTTCATGGGCGGCGAGCCGTTTCTGCACCGCACGCTGATCCACGAGATCGTCCCCTATGCGTGCTGTCAAGCGCGCGCCGGCGGCCGCACGGTGCGGTTCTCGGTCACCACCAACGCGACGCTGCTGACCGACGACGACGTGCGGCTGCTCGCCGATCACGACTTCCAGGTCGCAGTCAGCATCGACGGGCCGAAGGCGCTCCATGATGCCCAGCGGCCGCTCAACGGCGGTGGCAGCGCCTACGACCGGGTCGTGGCCGCGATGGAGAAATTTCATCGCCTCGGCCGGCCACGTCATCTGTCGGCGCGCGCCACCGTGACGCCCGCCGGCGGGCCGCTGCTGGCGATCCTCGATCATCTGGTGGCGCTCGGCTTCGACTCCGTCGGCTTCAGCCCCGTCCTGGTGTCGCCCGATCCGCGCCTCGGCTTCACGTCCGCCGATTTTGACCGCTTCCGCGACCACATGATCGATTGCGGGACAAAGGCCAAGCACGCGATCCTGGCGCGCGAACGCTACCCCTTCGGCAATTTCGAGACCGCCTTGCACGAGATCCATCGTGGCAGCCACCGGCCCTATCCGTGCGGCGCGGGCGCCGCTTATCTGAGCGTCGACGTCGACGGCGGTCTCTATGCGTGCCACCGGCTGATCGAGGACGAGCGCTTCGCCATGGGCGACGTGGCCTCCGGCAGCGACGTCGCGCGCCGTGCCGCGCACCTCGCCGGTCGCCATGTACATCGCCAGGAGCCGTGCCGGAGCTGCTGGGCGCGCTACCTGTGCGGCGGCGGCTGCTATCACGAGGTCGATCGCCGCGGGCGAGTCGCCTGCGACTACATTCGCGCATGGCTCGCCTTCTGCATCGCGAGCTATGCCGAGATATCGGCGCAGGCTCCGCAATACTTCGCCGCTCCCGAGCGGCACTATCCGCCAAAGGCGCGCCCCGCCACCCGCATCGAGGTCACGTCATGAGCGACAATCCACTCAAGCCGTTGAAACTGTTTCCCCGCAACCTGACGGCGCGTGCCGAGACCATCGTGCCGGGCAATCCGGTCACCAGCCGGCCGGAAAGCGGCGTGGAGAATTGCTGGCCGGGCCTCGAATTCGACCAGCGCAATCTCGAAAAGGTGTTCTTTCCCGGGCTGGTTTTCGAGTACCACGACGAGCGCGGCACGATCCTGCGCGAGATCGACCCCAAGAGTCCCGCCGCCAAGCATTACAAGAAGAGCGATATCGCGAAGGGAGTCTATCTGGCCTTCGTACAGGGCAACGTGATCGAACGTCCCAAGAGCCCGAAGCCGGTACAGCGCGTCTTTTCGTTCGCGCCGCCGGCCGCCATGGAGAACTGGCGCGTGGTGCACGATTTCGAACCCGGACCCGTCGCCGTCGCGCTGTGCAACGCCAAGATCTACGACCTCGTATTGGCCAACAATTATTCGACCGACGACATGACGGCGTTATTCAAGACGCGAAAGAACCGTCACGAGGGCGACTTCGTGCTTTTGTTCGCCGACCTCGTCCGTTACCTGACCGAGGACGGCGTCATCGATCCCGTCCTGGTCCCACCGGGACATCTGACGCGCAGCATGTGCTCGCCGTGGCAATACGATTTCACCGACTGCGGCTGCTTCTTCTGGGCGTCCAACAAGCCCGACATGGTGGCGAGCGCCGACCAGCCTCTGCAGATCCTGAACTTCCAGCGCAAGGACCGGTCGGGGGATGCGGCGCGCACCCCGAGCGATTGGATCTTCAAGGATGGCCGCAATTGGGACAGTACCAACGCGCTTGGGCATGTCGACATCATCAATCATTTCAACAACCTGAAATTCGTCGTTGCGGGCCGCGAGAGCGATGAATTCGTTCCCGTCGCGGCCGCGAAGACCCCGCTGTTGACCCGGCGGGAAATCATCGAGCGCCTGCGCGTCCTTGCCGGGGTCGAGCACGCTTTATGCGTCGAGTATCTGTACGCCTATTATTCGCTCCGGCTGCCGCCCGGGTTCGGGCCGCGGCGCGAGCCATGGGATCCGCCCGGCCGCCCGACCGAGCAATCCTCGGACGAAGCGCGCATCTTCACCGCGGCCGACGAGGTGCTGCGGGTGGCGATCGACGAGATGCGGCATTTCCGCTGGGTCAATGAGCTGCTGATCGACCTCGGAGAGCACTGGGTGCTCGACCGCGCCGACGTCATCGGCATCGATTTTCCCGAT
This sequence comes from uncultured Pseudomonadota bacterium, assembly GCA_963791155.1. Classification (GTDB taxonomy): domain Bacteria; phylum Pseudomonadota; class Alphaproteobacteria; order Rhizobiales; family Xanthobacteraceae; genus JAVDCA01. The sequence goes on along the minus strand of CAWBRI010000007.1, from coordinate 24,630 downwards.
CAGCCGGGCTTCAACAAGCCGTTCGAGCTCAAACCGCTGACGCGCGAGCAGCTCGACTGGTTCATCGCGGTCGAGAAAGCGAGCCCCAACCACGCCGATGAGAGGACGATCGACGGGATGTACACCCACATCCTGCGCAGCATCGAGGATGGGCCGGAATTTTCCGCGGACCCGGCCGAGCGGGATCGGCTTGGGCAGTTCGTGAAGATGATCATCGACGAGGGCGTCGACCACTATCACCGGTTCTCGCGCGTCAAGGAGGCTCTCGCCGATCTCCCGGAGAGCACCTATCTGCGCGTGACGGCCGGGCCGACGCCGGCTCCGGCGGGATCGGAAGAACGCATCCTGCAGGACACCGCGGACGCCGCCTACGGCACGCTTCTGCATGCGCTCGATTTCGTCTTCGAACAAGGCACCAGGCAGCGCGGTGAATTGCTCGAATCGGCGCGGCGCGGCATGTACATCGTCGACGATGCCAGCCGCAGTCTGTCGGAACGTAAATTCGGAGCCCTGTTCAATATTCTTCCTGCGCCGGCGGCGATCGCGGACGCGTCCAAAGCCGAACCCGGTAGCGCCCAGGCCGTGGGCGAGCGGCTGCAGCCTCATTTCGAGCGGCTGCGGGGAACCGGCAATGCCTCGCTGATCAAGCTCGCGGACCGCATGGAGGGCAAGCTCAGCGAACTGAGGTCCAGTCTCGACGCCGCCAAGACCGCCGCACTACGGTCCGCATGAGCAGGCGCCGACCACGCATCCTGATCCGCGGCGCCGGGGTCGCCGGCATGACGGCCGCGAAGCTCTTGCGCGAACGCGGCGCCGAGGTCCGGATCGATCTTGCGCCACGCGCGACCGGCCGCATCGTCGCGATTCCGATCGAGACCCTGAGGCTGGCCGCCGACTTGTTCGGAATCGACGTCGCGGCGCTGCGGATCGGTCCGATGGTCGACAAGCGGCGGGTCGACTGGTCGGCGGGAAGCGCGGGCGCGGTGGCGCAGGTCGCGCTCGTGTGCGACGCCGCTGATTTCGCCGCGACGCTCGCGCGGCCGCTGCGGGACGCGGGCTGCGTCTCGGCCGACATGACCGACGACGATGTCGACTGGACGTTCGATGCGTCCGGGCGGCCGCCCGGCGGGGCCCTGCACGCCGGCAAGCGGGTTGCGCAGTTCGTGCGCGCCGTCGACGCGGCGGACGACGCGACCACCACGGTCACCGCCACCGCCACTGGCTGGATCTTTACCGCGCCACATCCGAGGGGCGGGCTGGCGGCGTTGCTGGTGTCGCCTGCTGTCGCGGACAGCGCGACGGGCGCGGATGACGTGGCCGAGCGGCTCGGCGAGGCGGGCTGTCGATTGTCGGCGGATGACATTGTCGACGTCGGGCAGCCCGTGCCGATCGCACCGGCGCTGGCGCAGCCGCTCCACGCCGGTGCCTGCCTGCGCATCGGCGACGCCGCGCTCGCACTCGATCCGCTGCGCGGCGATGGCGTCGGATTTGCCCTGCGCGGGGCGCTGCTCGCCCAGGCCGTGCTCGCGGCCGCCGAGCGCGGCGAGGATCGCGAGCGCTGCCTGGCTCACTATGCCCAGCGCCTGCGCGCCGTGTTCGCCTCGCACCTGCTTGGTTGCGCATCGCATTATGGCGCCGCGCGCCATGCGGCTATCTGGCGCCACGACATCGCCGCCATGGATGCGCTCGCGCGGCGAGTGACCGACGATCCGGCGCCCTTCGGTTTTCGCGTGGAAGGGCATGACCTCGTTGCGATGCCGGCCGACATGCAGGCTCGCCACGACGCCAACGGGCGGGACGCGCGGGTCTCAGCCGAACCAGCGGATCGCAAGAATCGCAGCCGCCAGCGTGGCGACGACGAATACCCACCCGAACACAACGGTGAAAAAGATCCGGCGCGACATGTGGGCGCGTTTCGCTCGGCCTGACGGTGGCGACGGACGGCGGCTCACCTGCGAGCCCGCCTCACGGTGGAATTTCCCCAGTGTGGTTTCGCGCCGATGGCCGCTCGCCCGATCATGTCTCGAGGAATGCGGCCACGCATGGTCGAGGAAATCCTGTAACGCCACGTACGCCAATCCCTTGTCACCCGACCCTTTGCCAATCGACGGCCGGACGCCGTGCTCCGGCGCAAAACGCCGGCCGAGGACGAGCCGATGATTGACGGCGCGCCAGGATTGTCAATCGAAAGCACGATCTTTAGAGGAATTATAGTTTGGCGCGGCGACGGATTCTTGGTTCGGTTCAACGGATGCGGCGCAATCGTCAGATTGGAATAAATTCAAAGTAAGATTTCCTTTTGCAATACGTTGCGGGCTGACCTATTTGAACGCGTCACCGTCCGAGGCCGCGTCCGTCCCCATGATCGTCTGCTCCTGCAACGTCCTTTCCGACACCCAGGTCCGTGCCGCCGTCGCCGAAGCGACGCCGCGCTCGGCCGCCCAGGTCTATGGCTGTCTCGGATGCAGCCCGCAATGCGGGCGCTGCGTCAGCACGATCCGGCGCATCATGGACGAAGCGCTCAGCCGGTGCCCGGCGGACGGCGGCTGCCAAGACGGCGACGGCGCCTGATTGCCCTCGGGGCCGCGCCGGCTCGAAATCCGACTTCCGTCATCGGCACCGGCAGGTGAGTCATCCGGCGCGGCGGAACTCTTTCTTACCGTCCTGTCATCAAACGGATAGTCGCCGGTCATGTAGGTGAACGCCCGCGAACGCTGCCTGTCACACTGCGTTCAGGCCGCGGCGCCTACCGTCGTCCCGCCATCGGTTGATGATTCAACCGGAGAAACGGATCGGGCCCGCCATGGTCGGGCGCGAACCCTTCGGTGGAGGCCGCCATGACGCACGTCTATTTCCATTGCTCCAATGCCGACCATCTCATCTTGGACCCGCGCGGAATCGACGTCGAGGATTTGACCGAGGCGCGGCAGCGCGCGCTCGGGGTCATCCGTGCGTTCGTGAACCGCAATGGCCCGGACGACTGGCGCGCCTGGAGCTTGCATGCGAGCGACGAGGACGGCGAGGAGCTTTTTCAGATGCCCTTCGCGTGCGTGCTCGGCCGGCTGCATTGAGGCGCGGCCGCCATGTCGTACATGTTCGCGTCTTGCCGGTTCATCTCCGCATTGTGGCTTCCGAGATCGGCGTTGCGGGCGCTGGAGCGGAGCTGTCGGCATGAGTATGCCGCCCGGGCCCGGCGGCGCCGGCTGTACGATCCTTACCGGCCGGAGCTGCATTACATGCGAGGCCCCGGCCCGAAGTGGCGGGAAAAGAATTGCCGTGAGCTGGACCGGTAAGTGGAACCCGCGGCGCGCCGGGCGACCCGCGGTGACCGGTCCAACATCTGATCGACGGCGTCGGGCTTCTTGATCGCACGACGGCTTGCGCCCTTCCGTTCGCACGGCCTACGCTGCACATTCGGCATTTTTACGGGAGCAGGCCATGAAGGGTGACGCCAAGGTCATCGAGTATCTCAACAAGGCGCTGCGGCATGAGCTCACCGCGGTCAACCAGTACTGGCTGCACTACCGGCTGTTGGAGAACTGGGGCTACCAGTCCCTGGCCAAGAAATGGCGCAAGGAATTGATCGAAGAGATGGAGCACGCCGACAAGCTCGTGCATCGCATCATCTTTCTCGACGGCTTTCCCAACATGCAGGTGCTCGACCCGCTTCATATCGGGCAAACCGTCAAGGAGGTGCTCGACAGCGACCTCGCCGCCGAAATGTCGGCCCGCGCCCTCTACGAAGAAGCCGCTACCCACAGCCACGCCGCCAAGGACTATGTGACGCGCGACCTGTTCGAAAAACTGATGCATGACGAGGAGGAGCACATCGACTTCCTCGAGACCCAGCTCGACTTGGTGGCCAAGCTCGGCCTTGCGCTCTATGCCCAGCATCACATCGGCGAGACGGACGAGAAGGACTGAACGGTCGCGCCGACCGGGCCCGGCCGCGACATAATTTGCATGTCGGATCAGATAGTTGTCTGTTTCGTCGGGCGCTGCGCGCGGGCCGGGTTCCCGCGGCCGCGGGCCGTGATGGGCGCAACCGTGGTTGGGACGTCACGCTGAGCGCCGTCGCGGAACCGGCGGCCGCATTCTCCCGCAGTTACAGAAAAAGCACACCTGATCGCGCATCGCGCATCCGCGCTTGTGCCGGCGAGACAGGCTGCTAGCTTGTTGCGGGGCTCAAACGTCGCTCCGCCACCAGCGCGGATGGCCAGCTGGGATCGCGTGTTTCCTCTACGTGCGAAAGACCGTCGTATGCGTCATTTCTCCGGGTCGGGAGCAGGACGGACTCACGCTCGCCGATTTGCGCGCGTGGTCGGCGGCCTCTGTCTGGCGCAGGCCTTGTGCGGATGCATCCTGTATTCCGAGAAGCCGGACCCCGCGCTCGACATTCCCGACTCCTATGTCGCCGCCCGCAAGGGGCCGGAGTCGGCGCTGCCGGCCTTGGACTGGTGGCGCAGCTTTGGCTCGCGCGAGCTCACGCTGCTGATGGAGGAGGCGCAGACCGCCAATCTGGACATTGCGGTCGCCGTCGCCAAGATCCTGCAGGCCGACGCGCAGGTGCGGATCGCCAATGCGGCGCTGCTGCCGGTCCTCGATCTCAACGATACCGCCACGCGCGTGCGCACCCCGACCTTCGGCAGCGTCGGCGGCGGCGGCGCCCGCGGCAGCGGGTCTCCGGTGAGCTCGCTCTATAATCTCAATCTGAGCGCGAGCTACACGCTCGATATTTTCGGCCACAACCGCGCGACTCTGCTGGCGGCGGACGAAACCGCTATCGCGAGCCGCTTCACGAAGGAGGTGGTCGCGCTCACCACGCTCGCGAGTGTCGCCAATGCCTATTTTCTGGTGCTCGGATTCGCAGGACCGACTGCGGATTGCGCGCGAAAACGTCGCGGCCGCGTCCCGCATCCTCAAGCTGATCCGGCAGCGTCAAGAAGCCGGCACTGCATCGCAGCTCGAGATATCGCAGCAGGAAAGCCTGGTCGCGACCCAGCGCGCCTCGATTCCCCCGCTCGAGATCACGCTGCGGCAGAACGTGGTGGCCCTCGCCGTGCTGGTCGGGCGCACGCCCGAGCATTTCGGCGCGGCAGGCGGCAGCGCGAACCGGATCAGGATCCCGCGGGTGGCGCCCGGGCTGCCGTCGGAATTGCTCAACCAGCGGCCCGATATCCGCGAGGCCGAGGCCAATCTTCGCTCGGCGAATTTCAGCGTCGAGGCGGCGCGCGCGGCGTTCTTTCCGACCATCTCGCTCACCGGCGAGACCGGCTTCCAGAGCCTCGCGCTGCAATCGCTGTTCGGGCCGGGCGCCTGGTTCTACACCATGGCGGCAAGCGTGACCCAGCCGATCTTCCACGGCGGGCTGCTGACCGGCCAGCTCGAGCTCGCACAAGGCAAGCAGCTCGAGCTGCTGCAGACCTATCGCAAGACGGTCCTCACGGCCTTCAGCGACGTCGAGCAGGCGCTCATCGCGGTGCAACAGCAGGCGATCCGCGAGCGCCTGCAGGCCGAGGTGGTGCGCACGTCGCGTCAGGCATTCGATGTGTCCGAGCAACGGCTCGCGCAGGGCACGCTCGACATGGTCACCCTGACCCAGACGCAACAAACCCTGTTCCAGGCGCAGGACACCCTCGCCCAGGTCCGGCTCGCACGCCTGCTGGCCCTCGTCAGCCTGTACCAGGCGCTCGGCGGCGGCTGGGCGCCGGCGGTCCCGGGTAGCCCGGCCTGAGCGGGGCCGGCGTCTCCCGCCCAGAGCGACCGTTTTTCACCGCCGCAGCAGCGCCCGGTGCGCAACCGGCATGCGGCCTTCGGGGGACGATGCCCGGCGGACCCCGAACTTCCGGATCTTCCGCTTCCTCGTTTGCTAAAGATCAAGGCCGCGTCGTTTTCGCTCGTCTATGATTTTTCAAGAGAGTCGGCTGGAAGACGGCTCAGAAACCGCAAAGCGAGGGAAATATGCCGTCATGTTCCCTATCATCGTCTTCGTTTCCGTGATTTTCGTGACCGGCGTTTCGACCGGTTATTGGCTTCATACGGTGATCTCTCGCCGCAACGTCGATGCCGTCTGACGGCTCCGGCATGGAATGCGCGTGCCCGTCTTATCGCGGCGCTCCGAGACGGAGCGTGTCCATGCCGATGTCGGCGCCGATGGTCGCAACGCCTCAACAATATGGCTTGCGCGATGCGCCCGGGTCGTAGTCCCGCGGCAGCGGCGCGCCCCTTTGGGCGCTTATTCAACGCCCCACAGCCGCATGACGATCAGGACCATGGAAATCCAGCACCCGATCCCGCCGGCGATCACGGCGAAAAGCCGGAGCCACTCGCGCGACATCGCAGGTGGCCATGCGACTGTCTTGAACCCCGACGGGGGAGAGCGCGGAATCGCGGCGCGGATGGCGTAGCCGACCGCCATTCCGACCACGAAAACAAGCGCGATTCCGAGCATCCCTGCATCCCACGACACGCGAACGGCACTCGCTTGACCGTCTGGCGGCGAACTTTATTCCCTCGGGCCGGCGTGTTTCTGCTCGTCGGTCAAGGTTCGGCCTTGCGGCCGGGCACAGCTCATTGAGACACGGGCCGACACCTCCGGTCTATAGGGTGGTGGCTCGGATTTCGCTTTTTTCATCTTTGTCCGGACACCCGGCATGCCTGGGTATCCGCAACCGCAAAAGCATCGTGCCCAACCGCGAATGCGATTCCCCACGCGCTTGATGCGCCCGCCCAGGGACGCACGTCAGCGGCCTCATGGCTGCCGAAATAGCCAGAAGAAACCCGCGCCCGACATGGTTCGATGTTCGGTCGATGCTCGCATGTCAAGCGCCGACTGGCACGCCGCTTGCTCACCGTCATTCCGTCGGCCGCAACTGGGTGCACGGGGCGCGATCGACGCGCCGATGGCTTCGAATTGGAATCCGAGGGATTCCGCCGGCGCGGTGCCGGCCGATGAGTGTGGCACAGGCCGGCCAAACACCGCAGTGACATGCAGGTTAAAGACCGGTCATCACGCTGGATCGGGTGTTGACGGCGCGACGTCGAGCGAGACCCAGATCGGCAAGAACGCCACTGTCGTGGTCTATTGCCCGCTGGTGAGCCACTGCGTCGGACTCTGATTCCCCGCCGTCTCGAACCGCATCGGGATGGACGCGATCCGTCGCGCCCATCCTTCTGTTCGTTGTTTTCCGCGCGTCGCCCATGCGGGCATGGCATGGACTTGCGCTTCGGGGTTGTCAGGCACCAAATATGGACGTAATCACGGGCGGCTGGCTCGTTTCAGCGCCAGATAAAGGCGTCCACAGGCGTGAAATCGATGCCAATGAGTCGTCCCACCTTCAATCTTCGCTTGTGGTTCGCCGTCGGCAGCTTCGGCACGATTGCCATCATCTATCTTTTCTCCGCGTTCTGGTTGTCGAATTTCTTGACCGACAGCTTGCTCGAGCGCGAAAGCGTGGTCTCGCAGGAGTTCATGGAGAGCATCGTCAGCGCCGAAGGCAGCGAAATGTTTCGCGACGACGGCGCTGCTGACCTGACGCCGCATGCGGTGCTGCTCGACTTCTCGAGACATATCCTCAGCATGCCCGGGATATTTCGGGTCAATGTCTATGCGCCGACCCATCGCGTTCTATGGTCGACGGAAAAGCAGCTCATCGGAAAAAATTTCGACGACAACGATGAGCTCGATGCCGCGTTCGGGGGGCGACGCGTAACCGAGATCGGGACCTTGACGGACGACAAGAAGCCGGAACATGTCGCGCTCGATCAATCCGGAAATTTCATCGAGGCCTACATCCCAATTCGTTCGGACGGCGGCCGCGGGCCCGTCGTCGGCGTGGTCGAATTCTATAAACTGCCCCTGGCTCTCAATACCGCGATCCAGAATGGCCGTCGCGTCGTATGGATCGGGGCCGCGGCCTCATCGTTCGTGTTGTTCCTCACGCTGTTCTGGATCGTGCAGAGGGGAGCGCAATTGATCGAACGGCAACAGCACCATATGGCGCAAATGGAAGCGTTCGTGGCCATCGGCCAAATGGCGAGCGCGGTGGCTCACAGCCTGCGCAATCCAATGTCGGCGATCCGTTCGTCGGCGGAACTGTGGAAAAGTCAGCAGCCGGCCGGGCGCTGCGAGGTCGCCGACGAGGTGATTCGCGAAGTCGATCGAATGGACGGCTATGTGCGCGACCTGCTCGCATATGCACGTTCGGAAGCGTACCACCTTCAACCGGTGGATCCGTTGAAGGTGATTGCGGCGATTTTGACCAAGCAGAAGCGCGCGATCGATCGGAATCAGATCAATACCCAGACGATTGACGGGTCGTGTCACGCCGACGAAGGTAATGGCGGACGAGATGCTGCTGGAGCAGGCATTGACCAGCGTGCTGACCAACGCGATCGAAGCCATGCCCCACGGCGGAACGCTTCGGATCGCGGTCGGGCCCGACGGCGGCAAGAAGGGTGTCCGGATCGAGATCGCCGACAGCGGGCGCGGGATTCCCGAAGAACTGCTCAAACGGGTCACCGAGTCGTATTTTACGACCAAGGCGCGCGGTCTCGGTCTCGGTCTCGTGCTGGCAAAAGGCATCATCGAGCGGTTTCAGGGGAAGATCGAGATCGCAAGCACGCGCGACGTCGGCACCAAAGTCTTCATCGATTTGAAGGCCGCCTAGATGCCCGGTCTCGTGCTCATCATCGAGGACGAAACCCTTCTCGCCCGCAATATGAAGACGTTCCTGGAACGCCGGGGCCATCAGGTCGAGGCCGTCGAAACGGTCGCGCTGGGGCTGAAGCGGTACAACGAACTGCAGCCGGATGCGGTGCTGATCGACCACAATCTGCCGGACGGCACCGGGCTATCGTTCATCGACGAGATTCGGAAACGAGACCGCTGGACCAAGCTGGTCATGATCACCGCCTATGGCGGGGTCGATGTCGCGGTTGCCGCAATGAAGATCGGTGCCGACGACTACCTCACCAAGCCGGTATCGCTCGACGAGATAGCCATTCTCGTCGACAAGCTTGATTTCCCAATCCCAGCTCGAAGGGTCGCTGTCCTACTTCCGGGAACGGGAGAAGCACCAGAGCGGATTGGCGCGGATTCTGGGCAACTCACCGGCCATCGTCGAGACGAAGCAGCGGATTCGTCTCCTGCTCGCGGCCGAGCGCTCGGCAGACAGCAAAGGGCTCCAGCCCGGTCCGCCGGTATTGATTCTGGGCGAGACCGGCACCGGCAAGGAGCTGATCGCGCGGGCGCTCCACTTCGATGGTCCGCGCGCCAACCAGCCGTTCATTTCGGTCAATTGCGCGACCTTGCCGGAGCAGTTGGTCGAGTCCGAGCTGTTCGGTCACGAGCGAGGCGCGTTCACGGGGGCGAGCGACAAGAAGATCGGCCTATTTCAGGCCGCCGAAGGGGGCACGCTGTTCCTCGATGAGATCGGAGAATTGCCGTTGCCGCAGCAGGCCAAGCTCCTCAAGGCGATCGAGGACAAGATGATACGCCCGGTGGGGAGCGTGCGCGACCGTCCGATCAATGTGCGTTTCATCGCGGCCACGAATGCGGCCCTGGAGGAACAATCCCGCCAGGCGGAGTTCCGCAGCGACCTGCTCTATCGCCTCAATACCTTCGTCATCGACGTGCCGCCGCTGCGCAAGCGCGGCGACGATATCATCATGCTGGCGGAGAATTTTGTCGTTGAATTTCAGCGTCGTTATGTCCGTTCGAGACTGTCGCTGACGCCGGACGCGCGAACCGCGCTGCTCAAGCACGTCTGGCCCGGCAATGTTCGAGAGCTGCGAAACGTGATCGAGCAGGCATGTTTGATGTGCGCCCGCGACGCCATCGAGGAATCCGACCTGAACCTGCGCGAGGTGCCGTCCCTGGTCCGAGAAGCGCCTGCAGCGTTGCACTGCCGACCAGACCAGTCTGGTCGACGTCGAGCGATCCCTCATCATCGATGCGCTGCGGCAGCATGGCGGCAACGTCACGCTGGCTGCACGCAAGCTCGGCGTCTCCCGCGATACATTGCGATACCGAATGGAAAAGCACGCATTGCGAAGGAACCATTATCTCTAGGACAGGCGGCCGCGCGATCCCCAACAAGAACCCGCCGTTGGCGTCCGGCCCTCCGTCGCAACCACTCAGCCGGCAGCCCGGCATGCGCGACGCGTAGGCGCTCGGCGGCGCCTGGGCGCCGGCCGGGATCGTCCGAACCCGCCTGGGCGGCGGGCTGAGCCCGATTGACCGCCGGCCGGCCGGGCGCACGATGCGCGTTGCCCCGATGGCCGAAAGGGTGCATCTTCCCCCCGCCGCGCGAGTCGGTGGGTGTCGGATCACGTTGATATTATTTAATGATCCGGAAAGGCGGCGGACATCTCGGATTTGGGAACATCGGCCGGGCCGGGTGTGTTTATGTGCGGTTGAGCCTCGCGCGGCCTGCCGTGTTAAGTTCGCCTCTTGATGCCGTGACCGGCGTCGCGCCGGTGGCCAGGCTCGCTTTCGGCGGCCGCGGTATCCGGCTCGGACAGACCTTTACGGTGCAAGATGGACGATCGTACCAAGACGGACCACGAAGCCTGGCCGGGGCCCCTGACCCGGCCCGCGCCGCCGCCGGCCGCAAAGCGGCCGGTCCGGCGCCGCCGGCCTATCGTGGTCGGCATCGTCGCGGTTCTGGTCGTCGCCGCTCTCGCCTGGTGGTTGCGCCCGCAGAGCGCGCCGCCGCCCTCGCCGGGCCGGGGCGGCATCGTGCCGCCGGTCTCTGTCGCCGCGGTGCAGACCGGCGACATCAACGTGACGATCAATGCGCTCGGAACGGTCACCTCGCTCGCTACCGTGACGATCAAGAGCCAGATCAGCGGGCAGCTGATCCGCATCGCCTTCACGGAAGGCCAGACGATCAAAAAGGGCGACCTCCTGGCCGAGATCGATTCGCGTCCGTACCAGCTCGCGCTCGCCCAGGCGCAGGGCGCGCTCAAGCGCGACCAGGCCCTGCTGCAGGCCGCCCAGCTCGATCTCGAGCGCTACCAGAAGCTCGCGCAAACCAACGCGATCCCCCGCCAGCAGCTCGACACCCAGCAAGCCCTGGTGTTGCAGGACCAGGGCAACGTGCTCTCCGATCAGGCGCAGATCGATACCGCCCAACTCAACATTGCCTATTGTCACATCGTTTCGCCGTTGGACGGCCGCGTCGGGCTGCGCCAGGTCGACCAGGGCAACTACGTCACCCCCGGCGACCCCAGCGGCATCGTAGTCGTCACCCAGCTTGCTCCGATCAGCGTGGTGTTCACGACCGCCGAAGACAATCTGCCGGCCATCCTCAAGCGCGTGCAGTCGGGCGCCACGCTGCCGATCACCGCCTTTGATCGCACCGGAACCAAGAAGATCGCCACCGGCGAGCTGCTGACATTCGACAATCAGATCGACACCACGACCGGAACCGTGCGGCTGCGGGCCCAGTTCGGCAACGAGGACGCGACCCTGTTCCCGAACCAGTTCGTCAATGTCGAACTCCTGGTCGACGTCTTGAAAGGCACCGCGGTGATGCCGACGAGTGCGATCCAGCGCGGCGCGCCCGGCACCTTCGTGTATCTGGTCCAGCCGGACAGCACCGTGAAGGTGCGAGTGGTCGAGCTCGGCCCCACCAATGGCGAGAACGTCGCGGTGCGAAGCGGCCTCGCGCCCGGCGACCGCATCGTGGTCGACGGCGCCGACAAGCTGCGCGACGGCATCAAGATCACCGTACGCGAGCCGGCCAGTACGGACGCCCCGGCGGCGCCCGCCGGCGGCACCCGCAACCGGGCGCCGCGCACCCGCTGACAATTGGCGGCAGGATCATGAGTCCATCGCGTACCTTCATCCTGCGGCCGGTCGCCACCACGCTACTGATGGCGGCGATCATGCTGGCCGGCACCGTGGCGTTTCAGTTCCTGCCGCTGTCGGCCCTGCCGGAAGTCGATTATCCCACCATCCAGGTGCAGACTTTCTATCCGGGCGCCAGCCCCGACGTGATGACGTCGTCGGTCACGGCGCCGCTCGAGGTCCAGCTTGGCCAGATGCCGGGCCTGCGGCAGATGAGCTCGGTGAGCTCGGGCGGCGCCTCGGTCATCACGCTGCAATTCAACCTGGCGCTAGGTCTGGACGTCGCCGAGCAGGAGGTGCAGGCCGCCATCAACGCCGCCGGAAACCTCCTGCCGTCGGATCTGCCAGCGCCGCCGATCTATGCCAAGGTGAATCCCGCGGACGCGCCGGTGCTGACCCTGGCGCTGACCTCGAAGACGCTGCCCCTGCCGCAAGTCGAGGATTTCGCCGATACGCGCCTCGCGCAGAAGATCTCCCAGCTGCCGGGCGTCGGGCTCGTCAGCCTGAGCGGCGGGCAGCGGCCGGCCGTGCGCGTGCAAGCCGATACCCGCAAGCTCGGCGCCTACGGACTCAATATCGACGACCTGCGCACCACGCTTGCCAACGCGAACGTCAACACGCCGAAGGGCAATTTCGACGGCCCGACCCGCGCCACCACGATCAACGCCAATGACCAGCTGCAGAGCGCCGACGCCTACCGGGACCTGGTGGTCGCCTACAAGAACGGTTCGCCAGTGCACCTCACGGACGTGGCCAATGTGGTCGAGGGCGCACAGAACGAATATCTGGCGGCCTGGATGAACACGGTCCCGGCGGTGGTGCTCAACATCCAGCGCCAGCCGGGCGCCAACGTGATCGAGGTTGTGAACGGAATTCACGCGCTGCTGCCGCAGCTGCAGGCCTCTCTGCCCGCCTCCATCGAGGTTGCGGTGCTGACCGACCGCACCGTGACGATCCGCGCCTCGGTGCGCGACGTCGAGATCGAGCTGACGCTCGCAGTCCTGCTGGTGGTGCTCGTGATCTTCGTCTTTCTGCGCAGCGCGCGCGCCACCATCATCCCGAGCCTCTCCGTGCCGCTGTCGCTGGTCGGTACGTTCGGCGCCATGTACATGCTCGGCTTCAGTCTCGACAACCTTTCACTGATGGCGCTCACGATCGCGTCGGGCTTCGTGGTAGACGACGCGATCGTGGTCATCGAGAACATCTCTCGTTACATCGAGGAAGGCGACGACCCGCAGCAGGCCGCCTTGATCGGTTCCGAGCAGGTCGGCTTCACCATCATCTCGCTCACGATCTCGCTGATCGCGGTGCTCATTCCGCTGCTGTTCATGGGCGACGTCGTGGGCAGGCTGTTTCGCGAGTTCGCCGTCACCCTGGCGGTGACGATCCTGATCTCGGCGGTCGTGTCGCTTGACGCTGGTGCCGATGGCCTGCGCCAAGCTGCTGCGCCCGGCGGCGGATACCCACGAGAATGCTTTCCAGCGCTGGAACCGCGAGTGGTTCGACGCCTTGATCCGAGCCTATGCGCGCGCGTTGACCTGGGTGCTCGATCGTCAGACCGCGACGCTGCTGGTCGCCCTCGGCACGTTCGTGCTGACCGCCGTGCTCTATATCGCGATTCCGAAGGGCTTCTTCCCGACCCAGGATACCGGCCTCATCCAGGGGATCACCGAGGCGCCGGAGTCGATCTCCTTTCGCGCGATGGCCGAACGCCAGCAAGCGCTGGCGGCGGAAATCCTCAAGGATCCGGACGTCGACAGCCTGTCGTCCTTCATCGGCGTCGACGGCATCAATACGACGCTCAACAGCGGCCGCATCCTGATCAATCTCAAGCCGCACGATCAGCGCAAGACTGACATCAGCGGGATCATTCGCCGGCTCAAGGACGAGACGGCATCGGTCCATGGCATCACCCTCTATACGCAGCCCGTGCAGGACCTGACCATCGACGACACGGTCAGCCGCACGCAATACCAATTCATCGTCCAGGATGCCAATCCGACGGAACTCGCCGAATGGGTGCCGCGCCTAGTGGACAAGCTCAAGAACACCCCGCAACTGATCGACGTTGCGACCGATCTCTCGGCGCGGGGCCTTTCCGCCTTCATCGAGATCGACCGCGACACGGCGGGACGCTTCGGCATCACGCCGGCGACCATCGACAACGCGCTCTACGACGCTTTCGGCCAGCGCATCGTCTCGACGATCTTCACGAATACCAACCAGAAACGCGTGATCCTCGAAGCCGATCCGCAGCTCAAGGCCTCGCTCGACTCGCTCTCCACGATCTATCTGCCGTCATCGACCGGCGGCGGCCAGGTGCCGCTGTCCGTGGTTGCGACCGTGCGCGAAGAGACGGCGCCGCTGCAGATCGGCCACCTCGGGCAGTTCCCGGCGACCACCGTGTCCTTTAATCTCGCCCCCGGCTATTCGCTCGGCGCGGCGGTGACGGCGATCAAGCAGGCGCAGGCCGAGCTCGGGGTACCGCCCAGCGTCATCACGAATTTCCAAGGTGCGGCGCTCGCCTTTCAATCCTCGCTCACCAACGAGCTTTTGCTGATTCTCGCCGCGATCGTGACCGTCTATATCGTGCTGGGCGTGCTGTACGAGAGCTTCATCCACCCGCTCACCATCCTGTCGACGCTGCCGTCGGCCGGAATCGGCGCCCTGCTGGCGCTCATGATCGCCGGCGACGAACTCACCATTATCGCCATCATCGGAATCATTCTGCTCATCGGCATCGTCAAGAAGAACGCCATCATGATGATCGACTTCGCGCTCGACGAGCAGCGTCACAAGGGCAAGCCGCCGCGCGAGGCGATCTACCAGGCCTGCCTGTTGCGGTTCCGGCCGATCCTGATGACCACGATGGCGGCCGTGCTGGGCGCCCTGCCCCTGATGGTCGGCACCGGCGTGGGGTCGGAGCTGCGTCACCCGCTCGGAATTTCCATCGTCGGCGGTCTGCTGGTGAGCCAGGTGCTCACGCTGTTCACCACGCCGGTGATCTATCTGTGGTTCGATCGACTCGCCGCGCGGCTCACCGGCCCCGCCACCCTGACGAGCATCGTCGAAGAAGGCGCCATATCATGAGCCTTTCGACGCCGTTCATCCGCCGTCCAGTCGCAACCACGTTGCTGACCTTCGGGATTGCGGCGGCCGGCGCCATCGCGTTCTTCCAGCTGCCGGTCTCGCCGCTGCCCCAGGTCGACTTTCCGACCATCTCGGTGCGGGCGCAGCTCCCGGGCGCAAGCCCCCAGGTGGTAGCTACATCGGTCGCGACGCCGCTCGAGCGGCATCTCGGGCAAATCGCCAACGTCACCGAAATGACGTCGAGCTCGTCGGTCGGCTCGGCGCGCATCACCCTGCAGTTCGGACTCGACCGCGACATCAACGGCGCGGCACGCGACGTGCAAGCCGCCATCAACGCCGCGCGCGCCGATTTGCCCGCGAGCCTGCGGTCCAATCCGACCTACCGGAAGGTCAACCCGGCCGATGCGCCCATTCTGATTCTCGCCCTGACGTCGGATATTTTGCGGCGCGGCGACATGTATGACGCGGCGACCACCGTCCTGGCGCAGAAACTGTCGCAGGTCGACGGAATCGGCGAAGTCACTGTGAGCGGCAGCGCGCTTCCGGCAGTGCGCGCCGAGCTCAATCCAAAAGCTCTGTCCAAATACGGCATCGGTCTGGAGGACGTCCGCGCCGCGCTGTCGTCCGCCAATGCGCACAGTCCCAAGGGCTCGATCGACGTCGGCGAGCGCCGCTACCAGATCTACGACAATGACCAGGCCACCAGGGCGGACCAGTACCGCTCGTTGCTCGTCGCCTACCGGAACGGCTCCCCGGTTCGCCTGTCCGACATTGGTGAGGTTGTCGATTCGGTCGAGAACCTGCGCAATGCCGGGATCGCCAACGGCAGTCCTGCCGTCCTGGTGATCCTCAATCGGCAGCCCGGCGCCAACATCATCGATACCGTCGATCGGATCAAGGCATTGTTGCCGTCCCTGCGGGCGTCGATCCCGCCCTCGATCGACCTTTCGGTGGCGGTAGACCGGTCCACCACGATCCGCGCCTCGCTGCACGACGTCGAGATCTCGCTGATGATCTCGATCGTCCTGGTGGTGATCGTCGTATTCGTCTTTCTGCGCGATCCGCTCGCCACACTGGTACCCTCGATGGCGGTGCCGGTATCGCTGCTGGGCACGTTCGCCTTCATGTACATGCTGGGCTACAGCCTGAACAATCTGTCGCTGATGGCGCTGACCATTGCGACCGGCTTCGTGGTCGACGACGCCATCGTGGTGGTGGAGAACATCTCGCGCCACATCGAGGCCGGCATGTCGCGCCTCGAGGCCGCGATCCTGGGCGCCAAGGAGGTCGGATTCACGGTGCTGTCGATGAGCGTGTCGCTGATCGCGGTGTTCATTCCGATCCTGCTGATGGGCGGCATCATCGGCCGGCTGTTTCGCGAGTTCGCCGATGACGCTGTCGATCGCGATCCTGGTGTCGCTGGCCGTATCCTTGTCGACGACGCCGATGATGTGCGCCTACCTGCTCGGGCGCGGAACGCAAGAGGCCGCAAGGCCGGCTGTTTCGCGCGAGCGAGCGCGCATTCGACGCGATGCTGAACGGCTACAAGCGCACGCTCGGCTGGGCGCTCGATCATCCGGGTCTCGTCGCGCTCACGCTCATCGCCACCGTCTGCCTCAATGTCTATCTGTTCTGGGCGGTCCCCAAGGGCTTCTTTCCGCAGCAGGACACCGGGCGGGTCATCGGCGGCATCCAGGCCGACCAGAGCATCTCGTTCCAGTCGATGCAGCAGAAGCTCACGCAGTTCATCGCGATCGTTCGCAAGGACCCGGCCGTCGACAGCGTGGTCGGCTTTACGGGCGGCGGGCAGACCAATTCCGGCTTCGTGTTCATGTCGCTCAAGCCGCGGACCGAGCGCAAGATCACGGCCGATGCGGTCATCGCCCGGCTGCGCCGCGAACTGTCGCAGGTCCCGGGCGCGACGCTCTTCCTTCAATCGGTGCAGGACATCCGGGTGGGCGGACGGGCCGCCAATGCCCAGTACCAGTTCACCCTGCAGGCCGACGACCTGACGTCCCTGTTCGATTGGGGGCCGAAGATCCTCGCCGCCATGCAGAGCCTGCCGCAGCTCGCCGACGTCAATACCGATCAGCAGAACAAGGGGATTCAGACCGACATCGTGATCGACCGGCCGACCGCAGCGCGCCTCGGCGTCACGGTCGGGCAGATCGACAACACGCTCTACGACGCGTTCGGCCAGCGCCAGGTCTCGACGATCTACAGCGCGCGCAACCAGTACCACGTGATCATGGAGGTGGCGCCGCAGTTCTGGCAAAGCCCGGAGACGCTCAAGGATCTCATGATCAGCACATCGGGCGGCTCGGTCGGCGGCACACAGGCGACCAATGCGGTCGCCGGTACCGTGGTCGGGCCCAAGCAGAAGCCGTCCACGTCGTCGATCGCGCCGACACCGCACGCAATCTCGCCAACAACGCGATCGCGAATTCCGGCCGCGGCGTCGACGTCCACCGGCGCCGCGGTGAGCACCAGGGCCGCGACCATGGTGCCGCTCACCGCCGTCGCGCAGCTACGGGCCGGGCAGCACGCCGCTCGCGGTCAACCATCAAGGGCCGTTCGTCGCCACCACGATCTCGTTCAATCTCGCGCCCGGCGTCGCGCTCGGCGACGCGACGAGGGCCATCAACGCGGCGATGCAGCGCATCGGCGTGCCGGCGACGATCCACGGCACCTCCCAGGGGATCGCGCGCGAATTCGAGCGCTCCCTCGCCAACCAGCGCGTCCTCATCGTGGCCGCCCTGATCGCCGTCTACATCGTGCTCGGCATCCTGTACGAAAGCTTCGTCCACCCGGTCACGATTCTGTCGACCCTGCCCTCGGCGGGCGTGGGCGCGGTGCTCGCCCTGATGCTGTTCAAGACCGAATTCAGCATGATCGCGCTGATCGGCGTGATCCTGCTCATCGGCATCGTCAAGAAGAACGCCATCATGATGATCGACTTCGCGCTCGACGCCGAGCGGACACGGCGTCTGTCCACCCGCGATGCCATTTACGAAGCCTGCCTGCTGCGGTTCCGTCCCATCATGATGACCACGATGGCGGCGATGCTGGGCGCGGTCCCGCTTGCGGTCAATTTCGGCGAGGGCGGCGAGCTGCGCCAGCCGCTCGGCATCGTGATCGTGGGCGGGCTGCTCGTCAGCCAGATGCTCACGCTCTACACCACCCCGGTGATCTATCTCTATTTCGACCGGTTCCGCTTGTGGTGCCAGCGGCTGTGGCGGCGTACCGGGGCGCGGGGCGCGGCGCAACCCGCGGAGTAGGGCACGAGTCGATTTACGGGAGGAAATGCACCGCCCCCCAAGGTCCAGATTTCGTTGATGTCTTGCCTCCGAATCACAAGACCAAATTCACTGATTTCTAACCGCCGAACCGTAGGGTGCGGCATGCCCAGTTGCGAAACGAGCGAGCGGATCGTCCACGCCACCGTGATCTTTGCGGCGGCGATGCTGGGTGCCGCCTCCGGGGCCGGGTTCCGTCCGGAGTGGCCCGCCCTCGCGACCGCAGGCGTCGTCGCCCTCGCCCTGGTGGCGCGGCTGGCGCATCAGCGCCACGCCTAGCCGCACGCCCGGCCTCCTATCCACCCAGCCAGCAGCCCGGCCGGTGCGCGTCAGCGCCGCGCGTGACCGCTTGCGCCGGCAACCGGGCTTGCCTTGCAATTGCAACTCGGTGCCAATAATCACGGGAATAAACGTGTCGTCGTGCCATCATACGGGATTCTGGAGAATCAATGCGAGCATGAGCGATGGGCCATGGGCCGGCCATCTCCATCTTGACGTTGCGCGCCGTATTGCCTGACATCGTGGCTTCCCGTCGCAGGTGCTTCGTGAAAAAGACCCGGGTCCTCGCAACCGTCGCGCTTGTCGCGCTCGCCGTGCACGATCCGGCGGCGGCGGCCGACGCTGCCACCTTGCCCGTCAAAGCGCCGGCCAACCCTCCCCCCTATGATTGGGCAGGCTTCTATGTGGGCGGCCATGTGGGTTACGGGCCCGGACACGCGCGCGACACCGTGTGGGATCCGGCCCCGATCACCGGCACCAACAGCTTCGGCGGCCTCATGGCGGGTTTGCAGGCGGGCTACAACCATGTCCTGCCGTCGCAAATCCTGCTCGGCGTCGAGGCCGACGTCAGCTTTCCCAATTTCCTCGACACCAGCCCGCTCATGGCGTCGGTGCCGCGGCCCAGCGGCAATCTCGTCCAGCAACTGGATTATGTCGGAACGCTTCGCGGGCGCGCCGGCTACGTGCTTCGAGCCCTGGATGATCTACGCAACTGGCGGCTTCGCATTCGCGGGCTCACGCATCCTCAATCCGTTGCCGACGGGCGACGCCGAGAAGGCGTTGCGCGTGCGCCCCGGCTGGGTGGCGGGCGCGGGCGCCGAATATGCGTTCGCGCCGCACTGGACCGTGCGATTCGAATATCTCTACAGCCAGTTCGGATCGGCGCGAGGCGCTGTTCCCGTCGGGCACGCGCTATGCGGCGACCATGGATTTGCACGAGTTGCGCCTCGGCCTCAATCGCAAGCTCGATTGGCCCGCCGCGAATGGCGGCGCGCCGGCCGCCCCGCTCGGCGTCACGGAGCTCGCCGAACTGGGAGATGCACGGCCAGACCACCTACATCCAGCAGGGCCATCCGGCGTTTCGCTCGGCCTATGTCGGCGCCAACAGCCTGACGCCCTGGGCCTCGACGCGCAACACCTGGTCGATCAGCGTGTTTCTCGGCTTCCGGCTGTGGGAGGGCGGCGAGCTCTACTACAATCCCGAGCTTCTCCAGGGCTTCGGTCTCAACGACACGACCGGCGTCGGCGGATTTCCGAACGGCGAAGCGCAGAAATCGAACTTCCCCTACCCGCGCTACAGCACGTCGCGGCTGTTTCTGCGCCACACCTTCGGATTCGGCGGCGAGCAGGAAAGCGCTGGAGAGCGCGCCGAACCAGTTGTCCGGCAAGGTCGACGTCTCGCGCCTCACCGTCCAGGTCGGACGGTTCGCGGTGCCCGACGTGTTCGACGGCAATTCCTACGCCAAGGACACCCGCAAGGACTTCATGAACTGGTCGATCTGGGCATCCGGCGCCTTCGACTATGCGGCCGACAAGATCGGCCTCGAGCTACGGCGCGACCGCCGAGCTCAATCAGAAGAACTGGGCGCTGCGCGCCGGCTATTTCCTGATGGACAAGGAATCGAATTCGAACGATTTCGACATGAACGTGTTCCGACGCGGCGAATACGTGATCGAGCTTGAGGAACGCTACTACGCTGTTTCGCCGTCCCGGCAAGCTGCGAATCGATCGCCTGGCTCAACAGCGATATTCTCCGGCAGCTACCGCGAGACGCTCGACAATCCGGCGCTCGGCGCTCGACATCGCGCAGACCCGCCGAGGCCGCATCAAATACGGCTACGCCTTCAACGTCGAGCAGTCGATCACCGACGACATCGGCGTGTTCGGACGATGGAGCTGGAACGACGGCCAGCAACGAGATCATGGCGTTCACCGACATCGACCGCAGCCTGTCGTTCGGCACCTCGATCAAGGGCGGCGGCCTGGGGCCGGCCCGAACGACACGATCGGCATCGGCGGCGCCATCAACGGCCTGTCCGGCGATCACCGCGACTTCATCGCGGCCGGCGGCCTCGGCCCCCTGATCGGCGACGGGGCGCTCAACTACCGGACCGAGCGGATCCTGGAGACCTACTACTCGGTGGCGCTGTTCGACGGCGATGAACCTGACCTTCGATTACCAGTTCATCGCCAACCCGGCCTACAATGCCGACCGCGGGCCGGTATCGGTGTTCTCCGGGAGGTTGCACGCCGAGTTTTGAGGGGCGGCCTTTAGGGGCCCGGAGGCCTGGCGGTCGCCCGGAACCCCTTGACTTCGTTCGATTGCCGGGGCAATCCGGCCCGCATTCCGGGCAATTTCACCGAATTTCCGTTTGATTTAACTGTACACGGTATAATTCGCATATATATCCGGCGGGGACGAGGAAGCGCCCAAGAACGAGGGAGCGTAAGTTGAGTGAAGACCTGACCGGGTCCCACCAGACGGGGCCGGCCCTGCCGTGGCGATTGCAGGCCTTGGCCGTGCTGGCGCTCGTCATTGTGGCGGCCGGCGGCGTCTTTCTGTCGGCGCGAGAGCCGCGAGGCCTCAAGGGCTCCAATTCCGAGATTTCCAGCCAGGCCAAGCGCCTTCAGCGCTTCTATCACCCGACCGATGCCGAATGGGCGACGCTGACGGTCGAACCCGTGCAGGAGCAGTCATTCCGCACCGAGCACGTGACCGAAGGCAAGATCGCGGTCGACGAGGATCGCTCGACGCCGATCTTCTCCCCCTATGCGGGACGCGTGATCAAGCTGCTCGCCCGGCCCGGCGACAGCGTCGCGGCGGGCCAGCCGCTGTTCACCATCGAAGCCACCGATATGGTGCAGGCGCAGAACGACTTCATCACCGCCATAGCCGGCGTCAACAAGGCGCGCTCGCAGCTCAATCTGGCGCAGATCGTCGAGAGGCGGAACAAGGATCTGTACGAGGGCAAGGCGGTCGCACTCAAGGACTGGCAGCAATCGCAAGCCGACCTGACCGGCGCGCAGAACGACATGCGCTCGGCCGAAACCGCGCTCGAGGCCGCGCGCAACCGGCTGCGCATCCTCGGCCGCACCGACGATGAAATCGCCGCGTTCCAGGAAAAGGGGCGCATCAGCGCGGAACTGCAGGGTCGCGGGTACCGGCGTCGCCGCTCGACGAGGTGCTCGTGCATCGCAAGCCGCTCGCGATCGGCGAGGCAACGCTCGCCGACAGCGATCGCATCATCGGCGACACCGCGTCGCCCGTGCTGAGCAAGGGCGAGATGGTCGGCGCCGTGATGGTGTTCCGCGACATCACCAAGCAGAAAGCTGCAGCAGCGCCAGCTCGAGCTCCGCGGACCGACTGGCCTCGCTCGGCACGATGGCGGCGGGTGTCGCGCACGAGATCAATAACCCGCTCGCCGTCGTGGTGGCAATGCGGCCTACGTGCTCGAGGAGCTGCGCGCGCCGGCGCTCGATGGCGAGGCGACCGGCCCGTGATCGAGTCGATTGCAGCGCCGTGGAGCGAGTTGGCCGCCGCGCGCATCGCTCGCATCTGTCGCGACCTGAACACGTTTGCGCGGCCCGCGCAGCCGGCGTCCGGCTCGATCCGATGTCCGCCCCGCGATGGAGTGGGCGATGCGCTCTACGAGCGCGGCCTACCGCGGTCGCGCGCGCGTGACCGCGAGGGTCGATCCCGGGCCGCGTGTCGATCGCGACGAGACCCGCGTCGGCCAGATCCTCGTCAACCTCCTGATCAACGCCGCACAAGCGATCCCTCCCGGCCCGATCGAGGCGAGGTCGCCGTGACTCGACGCGCGGCGCTGGGGCGGAGGCGTGCTCGAGGTGCGTGACGTCGGTGCTGGCATGTCTGCCGAGGTCTTCGCGCACATCTTCGTGCCGTTCTACACGACGAAGCCGGTCGGTGTCGGGACCGGGCTCGGCTTGTCGATTTGCCCGCCAGCGGATCGTGCATGCCGCTGGCGGTCGGCTCACCGTCGAAAGCATCGTCGGCGACGGCACCACGTTCGGATCGCCCTGCCGGCGGCGCAGCCGAGTGCGGCGCCGGCGGCGCGTCGGCCCGGCGCCCACCGCCCGCCGCGGCCGCATCCTGGCGATCGACGACGAGCCGATGGTGCTGCAGGCGTTGCGCCGCGTCCTGCGCGATCACGCAAGTCGTCGGCGTCGGCGACGCGCGCGAGGCGCTGGCGCGGCTCGAGCGCGGCGACCGCTTCGACCTGATCTTCAGCGACATGATGATGCCGCACATGACCGGGATGGAGTCTCTACCAGTGCGTGGCCGCGTCCGCCACCCGAGGCCACGCCCGCGATCGTGTTCCTCACGGGCGGCGTCACGACCCGAGTACCGGCGGACTTCCTGGCCGTCATCCCGAACCTGGCCCTCGAGAAGCCGATCGCGACGGCGGAGTTCCGCGCGCTCGTCGAGCAACTCCTCCTGTCGGCGAACTGACGATGGGGGCGGCCCGACGTGACCGATCGCGAGCGCGACGAGAGAGCGCGCGCCGAGGCGATGGCGACGGCGGAGACCTACCGGCTGATGGTGGAGTCGGTGCGCGACTACGCGATCTTCATGCTCGATCGCGACCGGCGCGTGCGGACCTGGAACGCCGGCGCGCGCGCAATCAAGGGCTACAGCGCCGACGAGATCATCGGCCGGCACTTCTCGATCTTCTACCCGCCGGAGGACCGCGCGCGCGCGCGCACCCGCCTCGAGCTGGAGGTCGCGACCCGCGAGGGCCGCTACGAGGAGGAGGGCTGGCGCGTCCGCAAGGACGGCACGCGGTTCTGGGCGAGCGTCGTCATCACGGCGCTGCGCGACGACGACGGCGCGCTCGACGGCTTCGCGAAGGTCACGCGCGACTGTCACCGAGCGCCGCGCGCACGAAGAGGCGATGCAGGCGCGAAGCAGGCCGGGCTCGCGCAGGGCCCGTCGCGGAGCGCGACGTCCTCCTCCAGGAGATCCACCACCGGGTGAAGAACAACCTCCAGGTGATCTCGAGCCTCATCAACATGCAGATGCGCCAGCTGGCCAGACGCGGCGCGCGCGCGGCGCTCGAGGAGTGCCAGGGGCGCGTGCTCGCGATCGCGCTCGTCCACGAGAAGCTCTACCAGTCGAAGGACTACGCTCACGTCGAGTTCGCCGAGTACGCGCGCAGCCTCGCGGCCAGCGTGTTCCACGCGCTCGGCCTCGCGCGCGGCGCGTGTCAAGGTCGGCTCGCGATCGAGGACGTCCCGCTCGGCGTCGACCGCGCGATCCCGTGCGGCCTGGTGATCAACGAGCTGATCACGAACGCGCTGAAGCACGCCTTCCCCGACGGTCGCGCCGGCACGATCCGCGTCGAGACTCGTCGCCCTCGCCGGCGATCAGCTGCGGCTGACCGTCGCCGATGACGGCATCGGGCTCCCCCCGGGCTTCGCCATCGAGCGCGTCGCGTCGCTCGGCCTCCAGCTCGTGCACACGCTCGCCGAGCAGCTCGACGCGGTGCTGGTGGTGCGCAGCGAGGGCGGCGCCGCGTTCGAGCTGACGTTCTAGCGATCGCGCTTGCGGATCTCGGCGATCAGACCCTCGGCGTCGACGAGCGCGCGCGCCAGGCGCTCGCGGAGCGCGCGATCGCTGCCGATGTCGGCGAACAGGCCATCGCGCCGGTGGATCGAGCGCAGGAGCGCGACGATGTTCTCGGCGTACATCACGTGGCGCAGGGGGTAGGGGATGGCGTCGGGCTGCTGCGGCGGGACGACCACGCTGCGCGCGACCTCGTGGCTCGACGCGGCGACCGCGATGTTCGTGCCGCTGCGGGGACCGGCATGATCCGCGGCCGCTCCGACATCCCGACCGGTGGTGGGAGGCCCACGCCGACGGGCTCGGGAAACTCGGCCACGCCCTTGCCGAGGCGCGTGGCCCGGACGATCGTGCTCGTGCGCATCGAGGCCGACATCGAGCTGCTGGCCGGCCCACGCGGTCACGGGCACCTCGAACAGCGGGCGCTCGCCGATCCGCGGATCGCTGTCGCGCACGACCACGTTCTCGCGATCAAGCGGCCTGGCCGCGCACGAGCACGTACTTGCGGCCGCGCTCCTCGTGGACCGAG
>CAWBRI010000006.1:0-222438 GCA_963791155.1 uncultured Pseudomonadota bacterium | reverse complement strand
GCGCGCCGTTGCGTGCGCGCTGATCCGGATCCCGGACTTGGTGCAAATCGCGGTTCTGGTCCTGTTGGCTTGCGCGATGGTGAGCCCGGCCATGCAGGCGTTTGCCTACGATGACCACAAGCTCGAGCTTGGCCTGCCGGTCTACATGCTTGGATCTTCGCCTTGGCGGGTATGATCGGAACGATCATCTGCGCGTTCGGTGCGCTCGTCAGCACGCCGATCCCTGCCAGGGGCGGGCTTCCGACATGAGTTCTCCACTGATCGGCGTTTGCGCCGTAGCGGCGTTGTTCATCCTGCTCGCGTTACGCGCGCCGGTCTGGGCCGCGCTTGCAACCATCGGGTTTCCTGGTAATGTCGCGCTTTCGGGCTGGGCCTCTGCGTTCGCGCTCGCCGGTACGACGCCTTTTGATGCCGCTTCGGCCTATACTCTTTCAGTCATTCCGCTTTTCGTATTGATGGGAGAGGTCGCCTCCAGGACGCGCCTCTCGTCTGATCTTTTCAACGCAGCGCGTGTGCTGCTCTCCGGCGTGCGTGGCGGACTTTCGGTCGCTGCCCTTGCAGCATCGGCCTGTTTCGGCGCGGTCTGCGGCTCGTCGGTGGCAACCGCCGCCACCATGACGCGTATTGCGCTGCCGGAAATGCGAAGAGCAGGCTACGACGAGGGCCTCGCCACCGGCTCACTCGCGGCCGGCGGTAGCCTCGGCATCCTTATTCCGCCGTCCATCATCCTGGTCATCTACGCAGCGATTGCCGAGCAATCGGTGCCGAAGCTTTTCGCTGCTGCATTGATCCCCGGTCTTGTGTTGACGGTGCTCTACATTGTTGTGGCTGTTGCGGTCGCCCTGTGCGGCCGCAGTACGCCCCAACCGCCAAACGGGCGCCCTTCAAGGAGCGCGTCAAGGCGCTCGCCGGACCCTGGCAATTCATTGCCCTGTTTGTCGCCAGCATTGGTGGAATTTACGCTGGCGTATTCAGCCCCACCGAGGCGGCTGCCGTCGGCGCGTTCGGTGCGATTGCGCTCGGCTTGCTCGGCCGCCGTATCGCCATGCCGCAACTGTGGCAGTCGATCGAAAGTTCGGTGGTGATGAGCTGTCTGCTGTTCGTCATTATCATCGGAGCCAATCTCCTTTCCAATTTTATGGTGCAGACGCACTTCCCGTCGCTGCTGGCGGATGGCGCCCATGCGTTGCATTTGCCCGGACTGTTGGTGATGACCTTAATTGTCGTCGCCTATATTATTATGGGTTGTTTTCTCGAGGGTATCGCATGGTCTTGATCACCGTGCCGGTCTTTCTGCCGTTGGTTATGCATTTCGGATATGATCCAATTTGGTTTTCAATCATCGTCGTCATCGTCGTGGAGGTCGGATTCATACATCCACCTGTTGGCATGAACTTGTTCGTGATCCAGGCGCAGGCGCCCGACATCAAGATCACCAATATCTATCGTGGCATCATGCCGTTTCTGATCGCCCCGCTTGTGCTGATTGTCATATTGTTTCTATTTCCGCAGCTCGCGTTGTGGCTCCCGAAGGCGCTCTATGGCTGATCGCCGCGCCTTGCCGCGTTAGTATATGTAACTGAACGAGTACCGTATCGCTAAACAGCGGCAAGGCGCGGCGATCAGCGGTACAGCGCATGCGGCAGCCACAGCGCGAGCTGCGGAAACAGGAACAAGAGAACGATCAGCACCAGCGGCGCGATCAAGAAACGGCATGATGCCGCGATAGATGCTGGTGATCTTGATGTCCGGCGCCTGCGCCTGGATGACGAACAGGTTCATGCCGACCGGCGGATGGATCAGCCCGACCTCGACCACGATCACGACGATGATCGAAAACCAGATCGGGTCGTAGCCGAACTGCACGATCAGCGGCAGGAACACCGGCACCGTGATCAGCACCATGCCGATGCCTTCGAGAAAGCAGCCCATGACGATGTAGGCGATGACGATCAGCGTCATGACCACCGGGCCCGACAGATCGAGCGCCTTGGCGGCGTCCGCCAGCAGCGCCGGAAAATGCGTCTGCACCATGAAATAGGAAAACAGATTGGCGCCGATGATGATCACGAACAGCATGCAGCTGATCACCACGGAACTCCGGATCGAGTCCACGAGCTGCTGCATCGTGATGCGGCGGCCGAGCACGCCGAGCAGCACCGCCGCCGAACGCGCCGATCGACGGCGGCTTCGGTGGGGCTGAAGACGCCCGGCATAGATGCCGCCGATGGTGACGACGAACAGAGCGAGGAACTGCCACGGTCCCGCGAGCGCGTTCAGGCGCTCCTTGAACGACGCGCTGTTCGCGGCCGGCGCGTAATGCGGACGCGCATGAAAGCGACGGTCAGTGCGACCACGATGTAGAGCGCCGGTCAGCACCAGGCCCGGGAACAGCGCAGCGGCGAACAGCTTGGGCACCGACTGCTCGGCGATCGCCGCGTAGATCACCAGGATGATCGACGGCGGAATGAGGATGCCGAGACTGCCGCCCGCCGCGAGCGAGCCGGTGGCGAGCCCGTCGTCGTAGCCGGCGCTGCGCATTTCCGGCAGCGCGATGCGGGTCATCGTCGCCGCGGTCGCGACCGAGGAGCCGCACACCGCGCCGAAGCAGGCGGACGCGGCAAGCGCCGCGACCGACAGCCCGCCGCGCAGGCCCGACAGCAGGACGCGCGCGGCGACGAACAGATCCGCGGACAGCCGCGTGCCGGACGCGACCTCGCCCATCAGCACGAACAGCGGAATGACCGAGAGCGTATAGGCCGAGGCGGTATCGAACGGCGTCGTGCCGGCGAGCGCGAACGCCGAGGCCCAGCCCGACAGCGCGAGATTGCCGAAGAAGCCGACGACGGCAAGCGAGGCCCAGACCGGCACGCGCAGCGAGAGCAGGACGAACAGCGCCGCGACGCCGCACGCGCCGATCAGTGGACGGGCTCATGTCGGAAGCCCGCCCCTGGCAGCGGATCGGCGTGCGCGACGAGCGCACCGAACGCGCAGACGATCGTGCCGACCATACCCGCCAAGCGCGAAGATCCAGAGGACGTAGACCGGCAGGCCGAGCTCGAGCTTGCGGTCACCGTAGGCAAACGCCTGCAGGGCCGGGCTGACCATCGCCCAAGCGAACAGGACCAGAACCGCGATCTGCACCAAGTCCGAGATCCGGATCAGCGCCGCACGCAACGGCGCGCTCGCGAGACCGTCGATCAGATCGATGACGATGTTCTGCGCGGCCGAGAAACACCGTCGACGATGCCATGGAAGACGAACACGACGAGCGTGCACTCGACCACGTCGTAGGAACCGCGGATGGGACGGTTGAACAGATAGCGCAACGTCACGTCCGCCGACGGTGACCAGCGTCATCACCACGAGCGCACGGCGGCGAGCCAGAGCCATTGCGCGCGCTGAAGACGCACCAGAAACGTCGGCGCTGGCGTGACGGTCCTCATCCATGGGGCTCAGGCGCGGCGGCAGCGCCGGTCATTTCGTGTAGTCGGAGTAGAACTTACGGGCCGGGCAGCCCCTGCTTCTCGACATCCGCGATCGACTGATCGACGATCGGCGCAAGCGCCTGCTTCACGCTCGCGAAATCGGCGGCCGCTCATGACGATCGGCTGTACACCGCGCGACGAGGAGATTGTCCTTGCCTGCCTTCTCGGCCTCGTCCCACATCGCGCCGAACGCACTCGGCGCGTGCAGGGCCCGTGGTCTTGGCGATCAGCTCCTTCAGGTCCGACGGGAGCGAATCGTATTTCGCCTGGTTCATCACCACCGCGAAGGTCGCCGAGCTCACGCCCGGCTCGAGCGCGTATTTGGCGACCGTGCCGAGATCGAAGCTCGCGGCGCCCTCGTAGGGAAAGGTCGCCGCATCGACGATGCCTTTCGCCATCGCGTCCTGCGTTTCGGGTGGCGGCACCGGCAAGCCGACCGCGCCGAGCGCATCGATGATGGCTTTGAAGTTGGTGCCCGGCGTAACGGATCTTCAGCCCCTTGAAATCCTCCAGCTTTGCGGATCGGCGGCCGGGATATGAACATGAGCGGCGGCGTCACCGCCATCCACAGGATGCGCAGTCCCTCGTGCTCCTTGGCGAGGAAAACGGGCGCGAGCTCGGTGAGGCGTCGCGATGTCACGGTGCTGACCACACCGGCCTGCGGCGCGGCATACGGCGCGCTGACAAGCTCGGTCAGAGCGTATCGGCCCGGCGTCAGGCCGTGCAGACCAACCGCGATGTCGACCACGCCGGTGCGGGCGATGTCGAACTGGCGCGGCGGCGGGCCAAGCTGCGCAGCCGGATAAATGGTCAGCTTGAGCCTGCCGTTCGACGCCTTGTCGAGCTCGTCGCCCCATGCCAACAGCGCCTTCTGAAATGTGTGATTCGGCGGCAGAAAATGCGAGACCTTGAGCTCGATCGTCTGGCCCGACGCGGCACTTGCGAACAACAGCCAGGCCGCGGCGAGCGAAACGGCGGCGGTCCTGAGCGTGCGAAGCATGAAGATACCCCCTTGTGCGTGGCTCGCGGATAGCGACACCCGGCCACATCTTGATCTTGTTGCGATGCGCCATGGCGCCAGGCATTGACGAATGTCAAAAGGCGCCCCGCTTCACGGCCAAAATAAAGCTTGGTCTAGCCACCGAAGCGGCAGCTAGGGGCCGGCATGGGGCACTTCTTTAGGTTGAGGGAGGTCGGGCTTCCGCCTCGACGCGAGACCGAGGTAACCTCGTCACCGAGCTGTCGGCTGAGCTTTCTGAAGTTCGCCGGAACATGCCCCGAAGGGAGGACGACATGAAACTTCTCCGCCGACAATTCTTGCATCTGGCCGCGGGCGCTGCCGCGCTTCCAACGCTGTCACGGATCGCGCGGGCGCAGGCCTGGCCGGCGCGGCCGGTGCGGCTCGTCGTGCCCGTCGCCCCGGGCGGCGCCCTCGACATCCTGGCGCGCCTGATCGGCCAATGGCTGTCAGAGCGGCTGGGCCAGACATTCGTCATCGAGAACCGGCCGGGCGCAGGCACCAATATCGGCATCGACGCGGTCGTGCACGCGCCCGCCGACGGCTATACGCTTCTCCTGATCCCGCAATCCGTGACCATCAACGCGACGCTTTACCAGAATCTCAATTTCAATTTCATCCGCGACATCGTTCCGATCGCGATGATCAGCCGCTTGCCTCTCGTCATGGAAGTCGGCCCATCGGTTCCGGCCAAGATCGGTTCCCGAGTTCATCGCCTACGCCAAGGCCAATCCGGGCAAGGTCAGCATGGCGTCGGGCGGCAGCGGGAGCGCGTCCCATGTCGGCGGCGAACTGTTCAAGATCATGACGGGCATCGACATGGTCCACGTGCCCTATCGCGGAGGCGCGCCCGCGCTCACCGACCTGATCGGCGGACAGGTGCAGGTGATGTTCAGCCCCCTGCCCGAGTCGATCGAGACCATCATGGCCGGCAAGGTGCGCGCGCTGGCGGTGACCACCGCGGCGCGCTCGGAGGCGCTGCCGGAGGTGCCGACCGTGGGCGAATTCGTCCCCGGCTTCGAGGCAAGCACCTGGCAAGGCATCGGCGCGCCCAAGAATACGTCCGCCGACATCGTCGAGCGGCTCAACAAGGACGTCAATGCCGCCCTCGCCGATCCCAAGATCAAGGCGCGTCTTGCGGAGCTCGGCAGCGTGCCGACGCCGATGTCGCCTGCCGACTTCGAGACGCTTATCGTCGCCGAAACCGAGAAGTGGGCCAAGGTCATCCGCGCCGCCAACATCAAGCTGCAGTGATCGCGACCGGCACCTGCCGGCATCACAACATGATCGTTGCGGCGGATTACGGTTTCGGCCAACCCGCTCGGCGCAACCGGACGGCCGGGCCGGACCCGCCGACACCTCGAATCTCAGTTCCACCCGGCGCGGAAAATGCCTATCATTCGTGTCGGTCTGGCGCTCATCCGGGGAATCCCGGTTTCCGGGCCTGGATCTCAAGGAAGACCGATCCGTGGTTGCGCCAACGATCATGCAGGCGCCGCCAGGACACAGGGTTTCCGCACCAGGGAGGAGTTCATGTCCATCGCCACGTCATGCCGGCGCGCATTGCCGGTCACCGCCGGTCTCGTTCTCGCGATCGCCTCGGCCGGCTCGGTTTCGGCTCAACAGGCGCCGGCGACGCCGGCCGCGGCGGCAGGGCCGCCCGGCTTCAGCCAGATGGACAAGTCGAATCCGTCCGCCAGCAACCAGGATCAGAACCTCAAGCCGCACCCGGTCCCGCCGATCGCAACCGCGGTCGACAAGCTTCCGCTCGACAAGATCAAGCTGCCGCCCGGCTTCAAGATCGAGGTCTGGTCGTCCGGCCATCCGGGCGGCCGCACCATGGTCATCGGCGACAAGGGCACCATGTTCATGGGCACGCGCATCATCGGCCGCGTCTATGCGATCAGCGACAAGGGCGGCAAGCGCGAGGCCAAGGTCCTGCTGCAAGGACTGACCCAGCCCAACGGCCTCGCCTTCAAGGACGGCTCGCTCTACGTGTTCGCGATCAACAAGGTGCTCCGTTACGACAACATCGAGGACAAGCTCGACAATCCGGGCACGCCGGTCGAACTGACGGCCGCGTACAATCTGCCCGATACGGTCCACCACAATTGGAAATACGTAGCGTTTGGACCCGACGGAAAGATGTACGTGCAGGTCGGCTCGAACTGCAACATCTGCGAGACCAATCCCGGCATCCACGGGCAAATCCGCCGCTACAACGCGGACGGAACCGGCATGGAGATCGTCGCGCGCGGGATCCGGAACACCGTCGGCTTCGACTGGAATCCGGCGACGAAGGAGCTGTGGTTCAACGACAACGGCCGCGACTGGGCCGGCAATGCCGGACCGGAAGACGAGCTCAACCGCATTCCGAAAGACATGGAAGGCGGCAGTTTCGGCTTCCCGTATTGCCATGCGATGGGAATTCCGGATCCAGACGTCAAGCGTCCGAATCCCTGCGCGGGAGTGATTTTCCCGGCCGCGCTTCTTGGACCGCACGCGGCCGGTCTCGGCCTCAAGTTCTACACCGGCGACATGTTTCCCAAGCAGTACAAGAACGTCGCCTTCATCGCCCGGCACGGCTCATGGAACCGGGAGAAGAAGTTCGGCTATGACGTGGTGATAGCGAAGATCTCCGGCGGCAAGGCCAAGATCGAGCCGTTCATGACCGGGCTCCTCAACGAGGAGAAGAACGAGTTCTACGGCCGTCCGGCCTATGTCTATCCCATGAAGGACGGCTCGCTGCTCGTGTCGGACGAAACCAACGGTGCGGTCTATCGCATCTCCTATGCGGGCAAGCTCGGCGAACCGGTAACTGCCGACGTCATGCGCGTCATCGCGACATGGTGGCGGCCGCCGGTCCTTGGACTGGCGGCCGCCGTCGTCTGCGCCGCAGCGGCGACCGCCCAAGGCGCGTCGCTCGCGGACCGGATTGCGCTTTGCGGCACGTGTCACGGCGAGGACGGCAACTCCCGCATGGAAAAGATTCCCTCGCTCGCCGGCCAACCGGCGTTCTTCATCCTGAATCAGCTGTTCCTGATGCGCGAAGGCGTGCGTCAGGTCGAGGCCATGTCTTCATTCGTCAAGGAATTGAAGGACGAGGATCTGGACGGACTTTCCAAGCACTACGCCGCTCTTCCGGCCAAGCCGAGCAACGAGCCGGTCGATGCGGAGCGCGCCCGGAAAGGCGCCGAGATTGCGGCGCACCGGCGCTGCGCGTCCTGCCATCTGCCGAGCCTGGCCGGGCAGGACCAGATGCCACGGCTGGCGAAGCAGCGGATCGATTACCTGGTTCCCACGCTCAAGTCGTATCGGGACGCTCCGCGCCCCGGCGCCGACACGGCCATGAGCGCCGCCATTGCGGGCGCGACGGATGACGATCTCGCGGCGCTGGCGCACTTCGCCGCGTCGCATTAGGGCGAGATCGCTTCAGATTGAAGTAATCTCGACGAGCCGGAACTCCGGCCAACGGTTCATTTTGAAGAACAGCGCCCGCGTCGTGCCGCGCAGCGCTGTCGCGCACGAGGCCGTGTTCGACCGCTTCGTCGACACGGCGCGTGCCTGCTGGCGGTCAGGCGCGCCCGCGGTCGCGGCCTGATGCGCAGCCGATTCGGAACCCGGGCTGACGGACCCTGCGGGCCGCTTCTCGTGATGAGGCCTTCGAGATGCGGATTTATCTGGCGACGGCTTCGCGGGCCTGCGGAACGGGATCCGCGAGTTTGTCGTCGGTCTTGAGGCTGGGCCCGGATTCGGCCGTTACCGGGGTGCTTTCGCCGAAGCGCACGCGGTAGACCTGTAGATTCTCCATGACGCGCTGAACGTAGTTGCGCGTCTCGGCGAATGGAATGCGCTCGACCCAATCGATTGCGTCGACCTTGGCGTCGCGCGGATCGCCGTATTGGGCGATCCACTTCTGAACGCGCCCTCGGCCGGCGTTATAACCGGCGAAGCTCATGATGTAGGAGCCGCGGTACTCCTGCAAAAGCGCGGCCAGCTCCGCCGCACCCATCTGCGTGTTGTAGACCGGGTCAGAAACGAGCCGGTCCCAGTCATAGGTCACGCCGAATCTCTTGGCGGTGTCGCGTCCGGCCTCCGGCGTGACCTGCATGAGACCGACTGCCTTTGCCGGCGACACGACGCGCTGATTGAATTCGCTCTCGGTGCGGGCGACCGAATAGACGATGCTGCGGGAGAGAGCGGGACCGATTGGGCTGCAGGGCGGCACACCGATGTCGGGAAACGCGTGGACGTCCAAAGGAAGTCCGCGAGCGAGCGCAGTCTTGCCGACAAGCAATACCGCCCTGGCATCGTCATTGCGGGCGGCAAGCTCGGCAAGTGAGGCGAGCCCGGCGGCGTCATCGCTTTGCTCGGCGAGCCCTGTCAGGAAGGACAAGACGAGATCGCGTTCGCCGATCGCGTAGAGAAGCTCGGCGGCGCGGAGCAGTTCGACACTGGCTGCACTCGCGTGCTCGGGGGGCGTCTGCAATTCCAACTCGCTGAGCCCGAGCCGCGCGCGGGCCAACTGTCCATAATAGGCGGTCGAATGGCGAGCGGCCGCCTCGAAATGCGCTCGCATATCCTCGGTCCGCCCCGCGGCCTCATGGGCGCGGCCGCGCCAGTAAGCGGCGCGCGCGAGCACGATGGGATTAGCCGAGCCGTCGTCTACATGCGCAAAGTGGACGAGCGCCGTCGCGGGATCGGCGAGGAAGCGCAGCGCGATCCACCCGGCCATAAAATGGAATTCGGCGCGATAGTATGGATTATCCGGGGAAGCAGCACTGCGGACGATCTCATAGGCGGTCTTGGGCTCTCCCAGATCGAGCAGCTTGCGGGCGAGTATGCGGCGGTTACGCCACCACTCATCCGTGTCCTGAAACGCCATGGTCTCGGGCGAGGCTGCCTGCATCAGCCGGGTTGCGTCGGCAAACCGATCGTGACGCATTAGCCATTGGATGCGGCACAGCGTATAGCCCAAATCCTGGCGCGCCTCGGTTGGAACCGCGTCGAGCAGCGCGAGCGACTTGCTCGCGTTCTCCGCGACACCCTTACACGCCTTGACGATTGAGACCTCGACCTTGCCCAGCCGGCGCGCGGCGCGCATCGCTCCCGAAAAATCCTTGGCGCCGATGCGCCTGTCCATGCGCGCTCGATGGTCCTCGCGAGTCAGAAGCTCGCGGAATGCGGCGAGCGCCTCGGCTTCGACGCGCTCGGACAGCTCTTCCGACCGCCAGGCCTGGCGAACCTGGCGTTCGGCACCGTCGCGGTCGCCCTCGGCCAACAGCACGCGCGCGAGCGCAAACCGGCCCTTGGCGCTCGCCGGCTGGCCGCCCGTGAAGCGCCGCACCGTGGCGACCTCGCTCCGCTCCTGCCACAGTCGCCCTTCCGCGCGCCGGCGCAGCAGGCCAATGCCCGGCCAGCTCGGGTTGTCGGCAATGAATGCCGCGTACCGGCCGAAACCCGCGTCTCCGCTCGGGTGGCGCAGGATCAGCCATTCGACGACCTTCCGGGCCACTGGATCGTCGATCGATTTTTTGATGCCGGTTGCTTCGCCAGTTTTGCCCTCGCGCATCAGATCGATCGCCTGCTTGACCGCCCCAAGTTCGCCCGGTAACTCGATGTTTTTGGGGCCGGACGTCGTAGGAGCGGCCGGCGATATCGACGCGTGACGGGACGCCTTCGCGCGCGCCACATGCTGCTTCTTTGCCCGATCGGCGCCGATGTGCTTGGAGCCGTCCTTGCGTGAGGCAGTGGCCGTGTGGGGGCGCCCTGGCGACTTGGCCGAAGATTTGCGCGGTGACTTGATAGCGGTGGATTTTGTCGTTGCGGATTTGGTCGCTGCAGACTTGGTGACTGCGGATTTGGTGGCTGCGGACTTAGTCGCCGCGTTGACAGGAATGACCGCGAGCATGGAGCACACGACCAGCCATACCGGCACACGCGCGCCTCGCGTCAACCCGACCGATCCGATCCTGGTACAGCGGCCGGTCTGCCGCCTTGCGGCGCGTCCCGTTGTGCTTGGGGCGGCGCCTCGTTCCGAGTCGCGAATCAACACAGAGTCCCCCTCGATTTCCATGCTGCTTGTATACCTTTATCACAGTATTGGAAAAGAGAGAGTTACACTAAGGCAACACAGACGGAAAAGCGGCCGGCTTAAAGTTCCACCGAAACGCCGCCTACGTGAACAACCATTCACCTAGACGGCCGCGGGTAGGGTTTAGGCAGAACCGCGGGGCGGGCGGCCAGCCCGCGGCTCGAACGGGATCACTTCGGCTTTTGAAACTTCAACACGAACTCGTCGACCTTGATCGGCGAGCGAAAGACGATGGCGGTCCGCGGATCGTCGGTATTGCGCAGGAAGTCGCCACCGGCCAAAAGCTTGAAACCGGCGGCCTCGACCTCGGAGCGCAGCGTCGCTTCGGAGATGCGGTGATAGAGCTTCCCGACATTCGCGCCGTCTTCCGGACGTGCCGAATGATCGGCGACGACCAGGATGCCGCCCGGCTTGAGCGCGGCAAACAGCGCCTTGTTCATCCGAGCGCGATCGACGTCCATGTAGGTCGTGTCGTGATAGGCAAACAGGAATGTAATGAGATCGAGCGGCGGCAGACCGGCGGCCGGATCGTTGTAGGGCTGGACCTGGGCGAGCGCATTGGCCATCGCCGGCGTCTTCAGCCGCGCCTCGAATTTCTCCGAGGCCTTATCGTTCTGACCCCAGACTTTGCCGCCCTGGCCGACGGCGCGCGCCATCAGCTCGGTGCTGTAACCCGCCCCGGCCCCCATATCGAGCACCTGCCAGCCGGTCTTCGGTCCGATGAAGGTGAGGAGCTTGAGGGCGTCGCGCCGCGTGTCGGTCTGCCGGTCGGCATCGGTGCGATCGCCGGCGGCGAGGATCGCGGCGTAATCCTGCGCACGGACCATAGTGACGCCTGAAAGCTGGACGACCGCGAGCGCGATCACGCTCCAGAATCCCAGTGCGCGACGAAGACGCGTGACAGTCATGAGGGTTCTCCCGGTTTTGCTCGGACCATCGCAGATGGTCGCGGCACTGCGAGGTTTCAAGATGCAATTCTTTGAGATGCGATCCGACGATCCTTCGCAATAAATGGATGACCGGCCCGCGACAACAATCGCCGCCGATCATCCTCGGGCATACCAATGTCACCTGCACTTGCCAACGCGCTCCCACGCGTATGCGCAAAACCGGAGCGATTGGAGGAGCACGGGAATGTAAATCACGCCGAACCGGCAACCGCTTACGCCCCGGCCGGCAGGAGATCCTCGTTCACAAACACGAGTCCGTGCGGCCCCGCATAGAAGCGGCCCGTCATGGTCTGCTCCAACAGCCCGCCGACCACACCGATGCGGACCGCGAAATCGCAGACGTGGCCGGAATAGCCCGCGCTCGGCGCACAGTCGATCCTGGTGAAGGAGCGGATGTCGAATGCATCGGTGCGCGCAGCGCACACCTTGTCGAGCGCAAGCTTGCCGCCGGTCTCGGCAACGAAATCGAGCGCAGATTGCACTTGCGCGGCGAGGATCGTTTCAAAGGCCACGCGCATCGCGCCTTCGGTCGGCTCGTCGGGGCCGGTCACGGCAAGAACGCCGACGATCACGATCGGAACCAGCACGACGCGCATCGCAGAAAGGCCCACTCGGTGCCGCGAAGTTGACACAAAGAGCTTGCCCGGCGGTTTGGCGATCGGCCGAACTTTATCGATCGGCGATTTCGGCGCGGCCGATGTTGTTGCACCATTAACCGCGCGCCGCCGCCGCGACAGGCCCGCCACGGGCCGCGCCACGGCTATTGCGGATCGCGATTCCCCCGCTTGATCGCCGGACGATCTCACCGGATAGATGGTCCAGGAACAGCCCACCCAGCGAGGAACCCCATGGCCGCCAAGCTCAAGCCCCGCCTGCCCTCCATTCCGGACGACAAGCTCACCGACCGCCAGAAGGAGTTGATGGAGGCGATCCGCTCCGGCCCGCGCGGCCGGGTCAGCCAGGGCGGCCCGTTCGGCGTCTATCTGCACGCGCCCGATTTCGGCGATCTCACGCAGAAGCTCGGCGCCCATTGTCGCTACAAGACCGGCGTCCCGCCGCGGCTGTCTGAATTCGCGATCCTGTGCACCGCCCGCCAGTGGCGCGCCCAATACGAGTGGCAC
This sequence comes from uncultured Pseudomonadota bacterium, assembly GCA_963791155.1. Lineage (GTDB taxonomy): Bacteria > Pseudomonadota > Alphaproteobacteria > Rhizobiales > Xanthobacteraceae > JAVDCA01. The sequence continues at coordinate 209,767 of CAWBRI010000006.1, read as the reverse complement.
GCCCATGCGGCGATCGCCGAGAAAGCCGGCGTGGCGCCGGAGACGATCCGCGACATCAAGGCCGGCCGCCCGCCGAAGGCGGCCAAGAAGGACGAGCGCGCGATCTACGATTTCGTCAGCGAGCTCTACAAGACAAAGCGGGTGAGCGAGCGCACCTATCGGCGCGTGCATGCTTTCCTGGGCGACAGTGCCACGGTCGAGCTCGTCGGCATCCTCGGCTATTACGGCCTCGTCGCCATGATGCTGGACGTGTTCAATGTGCTGCCGCCCGAGGGCGCGAGCCTGCCGTTCAAGGAGAAATAGCGCCGGATTGCGCGCCGGTCAGGCGCTGGCCGCAACGGCCGGCTGCTCATCGGCCGGCGGCGCCGCCGGGGACGGCGTCGGACGCGGCTTGTTCATGCGCTGCTGGAGAAGCGCGATGAAATCTGTCGTGGGCATCGGCGGGGCGATCAGTTGACCCTGGCCGAAATCGCAACCCATGACCTGCATGCGCCTGCAGGTCGGCGACGGTCTCGATGCCTTCCGCCACGGCCGCGCTGCCGAAGCGGTGAGCGAGGTCGATCGCGGTCTGGCAGATCGCCGCGTTGGTGGGTTCGGCGGCGCACCCCTTAACGAAGCTGTGGTTGAGCTTGAGCTCGGCGAACGTGAGCTCGCGCAGGCTGGAAAACGACGAATAGCCGGCGCCGAAATCGTCGATCGCGACCGTGATGCCGCTCACGCGCAGGTTCGCGGCGATCTCCTGGCTGCGCCGGATGTCGCGCACGATCTGATCCTCGGTGACCTCGACGATCAGTCCGGGCCAATATTCGGCCTTGGGACGATTCTCGGTGACGATCTTAGCGATCGGCAGCCGATCGAGCAGATGGACCGGCACGTTGATGGCGAGGCGCAGGTTGAACCCGGCGTCGTCGAAGATGGTCCAGTCGCGCAGCACCGTCAGCAGCGCATGCTCGGTCAGGCGCGCCATGACGTCGTCGTCGACGCCAGGCAGGAAGCTCGCGGGCAGTTGGACATCCTGGTCGGGATGACGGATGCGCGCGAGCGCCTCGGCGCCGGCGAGGCATCGCTGCTTGATGTCGATCTTCGGCTGATACCACAGCTCGAGGCAGGTCTCGCGCAACGCCTCGTCGAGCGAACCCGTCATCTCGGTGACCGGTTCAATGACCGGTCCGACCGCCGCGGCTGCTCCGTCCGGCTGCACCGACGCGACGACCGGTTCGCCCGCCGTCAACGCCGCGAGTACACGCTCCAATCCCGCCCGGGTCTCGTCGACCGCCATGCCACACCCTTCGATGTTCCCGAACGGATGGGATAGTCGAATAGTCTTAAACAATGGTGTTGCGGCGCGGCGTCGGCCTGAAGCGTGTCCCGATCAAGGTGAATCGAAACACGTTTGAGATTCTATACTTTGTCGTATTTTCTACGGCGAACGGCGTCCATCCTGGATCAAGTCGGGGAAGGCTCCGGCATTCGCCCGTTTCCGGCGGCCGCCGCGGCCGTTAACCAGCGGCTAACTCTGGCGCAATGGATCCGGCGGCGGCGCTTAATGCATGTCCATGTGCATGTGGGTATCGGCTGGCGCAGCACTGGGCGCGCCGCCGATCCCCTCAACCACGTATTCGATGTCGACCGGGCCCGCCTTCTCGAAGGTGAGTGTGCCCTTGATCCGCTGCCCCTGCTGCAACTGCTGTTTCAGGCTGACCATCATCAGGTGGAAGGAGCTGGATTTCAGTTCCACGGTCTGGCCCGGCTTGAGCTCGATGCCGTCCTTGAGCGGCCGCATGCGCATCACGCCGTCCACCATGGTCATCTCGTGGATCTCGACGCGGCCCGCGGCCTCCGACGTGCCACCGACCAGACGATCCGGCGTCGCCCCAGTATTGGTGAGCTTGAAATAGCCGGCCGCAACGCTCGCGCCTCGCGGGGTCGCCCGCGCCCACGGGTGGCCGATCTCGATCGCTCCCGCCTTGTAGTCGTGAGCGAGCGCACCGGATGCCGCCAGCGCCAGCGCGGCCGCGATGAGACATGCTTTCGGTATCATGGTCGGTGTCATGGTCGGTGTCATGGCTTTCAGGAACCATCCCGCAGGGGGTCGCGCGATGGCTCCGCGGGCGATTCGACGGCGATCACCCCATGCGCGACGCTTGCCGGCCATTGTAGCGGCGGCCGGCCCAGTACGTCTACGGCAGGCGGATTAATGAGTGCGCGTCTCAGGACGAGGCGGGATAACGATGGATCAGGTCGGTTTGCTGGGCGAAGCGGCCGAAATGCTCGGTGAGGTCGGCGGGTACGAAGCCACGCGCGCGATTGATCGCGCCGATGGAGAACAAAAGGCGCTGCCGCGCGAATATCCGCCGATAGACTTCCGGCACGGACAATGACGGATCCCAGGCGTCGATCGCTTCGCTGCCGATGCCTGTGATCTCGACTATCGCGAGGTTCTCGCCGCAGCGAAGCTCTTCGATCGAATCGAAACGTACATCCAATCGCCCATAATGGAATTCGGGCAGGCTGTCGATGACGGCCGCAAGCTTGGCCTCCAGGGCCGGAGTGATGCATGCGTCAGCGTCGCGATAGAGCGCCCCGGCGCGCCGGTTGCCGATCAAGGCCAACCGCACGGGCTCGCCGCATGCCGGCACGCCGTCGAGCGCGCCGCGCGCGCAGCCGAGATGGCTCGCATCGAATCCGAGGTGGAGACGGGAGCGCCGACGCGTGCGCGGATCTCGGCCGATGAGCTCGCGCAGCGTCGAGGTTCCGTCGCCCACGACATGGGGAAAATATCTCAGCGTCAGGGAGAGGATCCGCCCATGCTGGCCCGGCATGCGTCCGTAGAGCACGGCCGCCTCGCCGGCGAACGCAACATAGCGCTGCAGGATGAGCTTGGCGCCGGCGGGAAATGTCGCGAGGTAATCCCGGAGCGCGGTCGCGTCCTCGATCAATCGAACCCCAAAGCCGTGACGCCCGATATCAGGCTTCGCCACGACCGGAAACTGCAAGCCAGCGTCGGCCAGGAGACACAGCGCCCGCGCATGATCGAGGCTCAGCGTCGACGTCTCGGCGCGGCGCCGCAGCACGACGAATTCGGGGATCGAGGCGCGTTGCGGACCGGATACCGCCAGCAGGTACTCGCTCTTCGATTCCCCCACATTCCTCCGGTCGGAATGTTCGGATTAGCGGCGCTCGGCAGGGTCAGGCTGCGATGTCGCAAGCCGAGCATGATCCAATGGAGCACCAGCGGAATGTAGAACAGGATCGGCGGAATTCGCTCGGCCGGCGCAACCCGCCGTGCTAGGTCGGCGAGCGACGGCAGGCTGGCGAGGCCGTTGCCGCGCAATGACGGCCCGCCTGCCGTCAGCTCGGACGATCCGGCCGCGCCGTGGAACGCCAGGATGCGCCGGCGTGCGAACGCGGCGAGGCCGAGCGCCGCCAGCAGAAACGGCCACGCCCATAGCCCTATGTGGTCGTCGAGCGCATCGCCGAACACGACGACCAGATAAAGCATCATCGGCAGGTAGAGCGCCGAGACCAGAAGGCTCGCGGCCGTGAAGCGCGCAAGCGACACCCGCGCCCAACCGCAGGCCACGCACGCCACGAACACGAGACCCGGAACAAAACGGCAGAGCGCGACCAGCGCGAAAAGGTTGCGCTTCAAGGCGTCGCCGAAACCGCGCACGCGATCGTCGACCGCGTGCCGCCGCAGCCATGGCAGGCGCCGAGCCCCGAACCCGATGCCGTAAAGCGCGAAATCGCTCACCACGATGCCGCTGTAGATGCCGGCGACCACAAGCCCGGCCGGCATCAGGTCGTTCACCACGATATAGGCGCCGAGCACGATGGCGAGATCCTCGTGCGCGAACGGCAACGCGACCAGCGATACGAGCTGCAGCAGCGACGCCAGGTCAAATTCGGCGAAATGAATGGCGGCAGCGGCGTGTTGCATTTTCTTAAGCGTTCCTCATGCGCCTGGGAGGGACGTCGTTTCGGCGGCCAAAAGACGCGCGCGAAGTCTGTCTCGAGCGGTCGCCCCAACCAGCGCGCCACCCCGGTGCCCCCGGATCCTGGCCTAGTTATGCGGATTTCGCAAGGCAGGAATGTCGATTCTACTCAACTAACAGTTGAGCAGACCGTGGCCAAATTACATTGGCGGGCGTGACCAATATACTGAAAAATATGAATGTTTATATGTATTTTATATGAGTGGAGTTTCGGCAACTCGTTGGTTGCTCGTATTACGTGCTCCGGTCGGCGAGGATTTTGGCGCCCACGTGGCACCACAACGTGGCCTTGGAGCCTAGCGCCATGGAGGCGTCCCACATAGGGCGCCACAATAGTGCAACGGCGAGCGCGCCTGTCGGGACGCCCAGGGGGCTTTTCGTGACATCACGGTGGGCCTCCGCCAAGGTGTCGATCGCCCGGTTTCGAGTCGCCGCAAATCTCGCTGCCGGTCATCAGCCAGCGTACCCGACGCCATAATAGTGCTATGGTTGGTTTGGCGGAGACCGCGACCATGTCGGCAAGCCCTTCGATGAAGCCCGAGAAGCCGCTCGAGAACGAAGAGCGGGGCCGCGTATTGCGGTTCGAGCCGCGACGCGGGCCGCAGCCGCCGCGCACCACGCCGGAACCGTTCGGTCCTTCGCCGGTCGAGGGTATCGACAGATATGCGCGCGAGCCCGGCGAGCGCGACGACTACCGCCACCGCATGCGGGCCAATCTGGCCGCCGCCGTGCTGGTCGGGGTGCTGATATGGTGCGGCTACTGGCTGTTCGATACCCTTGCCGAGATGCGCCGGAATCAGGATTGCGTTTTGACCGGCCGGACCAATTGTGCGCTGATCAACATCCCCCCCGACGCCCGATAGGTTCGCGCGACGATCAGCCGTGAACGACACGCCTGCGGGGCGTCGTCGCACCGGCAGTGGATTAGGCTTCCAGTAATCGTTTTATCTTAAGGATCGCGGTTGGCATAATGTCCGCCACCCGTTCGCCGCTCCCGAGCATGCGGCGAGGAGATCGCTATTGAAAAATACTTCGTGGTGCACCGTGTTGGCAGCGGTGGTCGCTTTCGGATGCCTCGGCGCATTAAACGCCGGTGCCGTATTCGCGGACACTCTGAAGATTCAAGGCTCGTCAGGCTTCGCCGACGAGGTGCTGGGGCCCTACCAGGACAGGATCGAGGCGCTGACGGGTCACAAGCTGAGCCTCAAGCCAAACACCACGGCTGAGGGCCTGCTTGCTCTGCTCAAAGGCGAAGCCGAACTCGCAATGATATCGGCTCCGCTGGAAAGCATGGTTGCGCTTTTGCGCAAGTCGAGGCCCGATCTGCCTTTCGGTCTCCTGCGCGAATTTCGCATCAGCAGATCCCGGGTTGCGTATGCGGTGAACCCTGGAAATCCTGTCCGTTCGGTGTCCCTTGCGAAACTAAAGCAGATCCTGAGCGGACAGATCGGCAATTGGCGGGAGCTCGGCGGACCAGACCTGCCGATCCAGGTCGTTTCGATACGTGACGGTGGCGGCGCTAAGCGCACGACCGAGGAAACTCTTTTTGGCGGGCAGCGCGTGACCCCGCGTTCGGAGCTCATCGTGGCGAACGCCCAAGAGGTTGTCGAAACCGTTGCCCGAGATCGCGGCGCTTTGGGGTTTGCGCTCGCGAGCCGCGCGAACCTTCAACACCTGCCCGAGCTTCAGACCAAGGTATTGATCGCGCAATCGTTCAGCTTCGTCAGCCTCAACGAGCCGACCGCCGCGATGCGAGCGGTCATTGCGGCGACCAGAAGCGCGGTGTCCGGCCAGGAACCATAGCGCTCCCGCCTTCGGATCGCCGTTATAATGCGATGGCAATGCCTGTTCGATCAATACGTCCGCACGGGCGGCGAGCGCGGGCGAGATCGCAAGGTCGAGCGCCTTGGCGGTCTTGAGGTTGATCCAGTGGCACTCGACACCGCCGCAGCCAATCTTTACTGGGATTAGGCCGGCTTCTTCCGCCTCGCCGTCCTCGGCGGCGTGATCGCGCGCGCGAGGTTGAGGATCAGGAGCCGGGCTTTTGAAGCAGATCATCCTGATGGCCGAACCCCCGCGTACTTTCAGGCTGGGCAGCGCTACACTGGCCCTGGCGGCGCTCCTGGGCTCCGCACCCGCGTCGGCGCAAACCGCCAAGCCCCTCACCCTGAAAACCGTCCAGCTCGTCATCGGCTTCGGTCCGGGGGGAAATTACGATCTGTGGGCCCGCACGCTGTCGCGCCATTACGGCAAGCACCTGCCGGGCAGGCCGACCGTGGTGCCGCAATACATGCCGGGCGCCGGCAGCTATGTGGCGGCCGGCCACATGGCCAACGTGGCGGCACGCGACGGCAGCGTGATCGCGATGATCTCGCGTGACTCGGTGCTGGGTCCGCTCACCGGAGCGAGCGGCGCGTTGTTCGACGCCGAGAGGCTGTCCTGGCTCGGTAGCCCGGCGACCGAGACGAATGTATGCGTCGCCTACCGGACCGCGGCGGTGAAATCCGCCAAGGACCTGTTCGACAAGCCGCTGATCGTTGCCGATACCGGTCCCGGCACCGGCACGCGATCCTATCCAAAGGTGCTCGGCGAGCTGTTGGGGATGCGTTTCAAGATCGTGGGCGGATTCCGTTCGTCAGCCGACGTCTTTCTGGCGATGGAACGCGGCGAGGTGGAAGGATTCTGCGAAAGCCTCGACAGTATCCGCAACCGCCGTCCCGACTGGATACCGACCAAGACGGTCAATGTCCTGTTCCAGGGCGGCGCCGCGCCGCATCCCGATCTCAAGGACGTTCCCTTCGTGCCCGACCTCGCACGCACCGCCGAGGAACGGCAGATCATCGAGTTTCTTTATGCGGGCCAGGGGATCGGCCGGCCGTTTGTCGCCCCGCCCGATCTGCCGCCCGAGCGCCTGAAAATGCTGCGCGACGGCTTCGACGCCACGATGAAGGATCCTGATTTCATCGCCGAGGCCCGCAAGAGCGGCCTCGCTGTCGAGCCGGTCAGCGGTGAGCAACTAAGCGCGCTCGTCCGCAAGATCTACGCGACGCCAAGACCGGTCATCGACAAGGTCGGCGCGATGCTGAAATAAACCGGCGGCGAGCAACGAGCCATGGGCGTCCTCACTTCAGCTGATCGGCTACCTTGGCGAGCGCGGCCTTGGCGCAAGCTTCGTCCTTCTCCTGGCCCGGCGCGCCGCTGACCCCGACGGCGCCGATCGTATCGTCGCCGACATTGATCGGGAGGCCGCCGCCGAGCGCAATGACGTCGGCAAGCGCGCGCTGGGCCGCAAATGTGGGCTCCTCGCTGCGCTTGGCCCATTCCGCCGAGGGGCGGCGGAACGTGCGCGCCGTATAGGCCTTGCGGCGTGCAAGTTCGGCGGTATGCGGCGCGGTGCCGTCGCCGCGCAGGAACGCGACCATCTGGCCGGCGCGGTCGACCACCGCGACCGATACCTGATAACCGTCCTTGCTGCATCGATCCATGGCGGCGTTCATGATCGCATTGGCCAAGTCCATCGAGACATTGCGATCCATGCGCACGCCTTGGGCCTGCGCGGTCCCGATTGACGCTACGACAGCCAACACCGCAATGACTGCACCCCGATACGACATCGTTTCCTCCAGTTGTCCCGTCGGACACGCTCGCGCGACCTCGGCCTGCCGATCCGGCCGGCGTGCGCCCGCCGGCTCGCGTGAAAACCGCCGGCCGCGCAGGCACTTGAGATCATGTCCTGCGGCACGGCACCAGAAACCTTATCATGGACGCGGAGCCGAGCGGCATTGCACTCCCGGGTCCACTTGGCTATACGGACGGCACGCTACGCGTCCGTTCAACGGGCCGCCCGGGCCCGGCCGGGGAATTGTGCGCCTGACTGGCGCGCGCTCGCCAGAATCGAGATTTTTCAGAGAGTTGATGATGTCCTCAACCTTCGACACCGTCGCCAATATCATCGCCGAGACCTGCGACATTCCACGCGATACGATCAAGCCGGAAAGTCATGCCATCGACGACCTCGGCATCGACAGCCTCGATTTCCTTGATATCGCGTTTGCGATCGACAAGGCGTTCGGAATCAAGCTTCCGCTCGAGCAATGGACCCAGGAAGTCAACGACGGCAAGGCCACGACCGAGCAATACTTCGTGCTCAAGAACCTGTGCGCCCGCATCGACGGTCTCGTCGCAGCCAAGGGGGCTTAAGCGTGAAGCAGCGCATGTTCTTTTCGGCGAACCGGTGTCCACTTCGCCAGTACATGCGCTAGCGCACCCTCTGTGTCATGCGGATCGAGTATTTCCAGCTCATCGACCGGATCGTCGACCTCGACCTCGATGCGCGAACGATCCGCGTCGACGCCCAGGTTCCCGACGAAAGCACGATTTTCGAAGGCCATTTCCCCGGCCACCCGCTGATGCCGGGTGTGCTGCTGATCGAGGCGATGGCGCAGACGTCGGGCTGGCTCGTGATCGCGGCTACCAAATTCGAGCGCATGCCGTTCCTCGCCGCCGTCAAGGCGGCGAAGCTGCGCTCCTTCGTCATTCCGGGCCAGCTTCTGTCGATAACCGCGAAGCTCCTGCACGACGGTTCAGGCTACGCCGTCACCAAAGCTGCGGTCACGGTCGCCGGCAAACCGACGTGCGACGCCGAACTGACCTTACGCGTCATGCCGTTTCCCGACCCTCGGTTGCGCCAGAACATGGAAGAAGTGGCGGCAAGGATCGGGTTTCCCAGGGAGGCGCTCGCTCATGATTGAAGCGCCGCACGAAGCCTGGATTACCGGCATCGGCATTGTGTCGTGCCTGGGCGAAGGTCTCGACGCGCACTGGCGGGGGTTCAACGAGTCAAAGCCGATCATCGACCAGGAAACCTTCGCGCCCTACATCGTCCATCCGCTCGCGGCGATCGATTTCGACAAGCAAATCCCGAAGAAGGGCGACCAGCGGCAGATGGAGCCGTGGCAGCGGATTGGAACCTATGCGGCTGGCCTCGCGCTCGAAAGCGCCGGCTGCAAGGGCAATGCCGCTTTGCTCGGGCACATGGACATGATCGTTGCGGCCGGCGGCGGCGAGCGCGACGAGGCGGTGGACGGGGCGATCCTCACCGCCTTGCCGAAGTCGGAGCGTCCCGACTTGTTCCTCAACGAACACCTGATGAACGATCTGCGGCCGACATTATTTCTCGCCCAGCTCTCCAACCTGCTCGCGGGCAATATATCGATCGTCCACGGCGTGACCGGCTCATCGCGCACGTTCATGGGCGAGGAGCTCGCCGGCATCGACGCGGTACGCATCGCGCTCGCCCGCATCGGGGCGGGACAAAGCGACATCGCGCTTGTGGGCGGCGCCTACAATGGCCAACGCTCCGACGTGGTGATGCTCTACGAGTTCGGCGGATATTGCCTGAAGGGCGAGTTCCACCCGGTCTGGGATCGCCAGGAGTTCGAGCGGATTCGCGCTCGGCTCGCTCGGCGCGTTCCTGGTGCTGGAGAGCCGCGCCCACGCGGTGGCGCGCAACGCCAAGCCGATCGCGCGGCTGACGGCGGTGGTGAGCGGTTATGCCAAACGCGGCCCCGGCGCGACCAAGAATGAGCTCGGCCGGCTGTGGTCGAAGATCGCCGGCGCGGTGCGTCCCGGCAGCACCGCGATCATTTCGGGCGCGACCGGCGCCGAACCGGCGACCGGCGAAGAAAGAAGCTTCCTCGGCCTTCATCCGCAACTGCCGGTGCGCGCGACCGGCACCTTGATCGGGCACGGCTTGGAGCCGCAAATGGTGATGAATGTCGCGCTTGCGGCGCTGGCGGTGAACCGGGGTAAACTGTTTCCGCCTTGCGGCGGCTCGCGCTTCGAGCACCCGATGGAGGGCGCCCTCACCCAGGCGGTGGTGACCGGGGTCGGCCATTGGCGCGGCGAAGGCCTCGCTTTGGTCGAAGCGGTCGACTGACAAAGTCCTGGAGCGCGTTCCGATCAATCGGACCAAGCTCCAGATTCGATATTTGGTCGCATTTTCTACGGCGAACCGCCGTTCATCCCGGACCAGGTCCGGGACAGGCTTTCGCCAAATACTCTCGGAGGCCAGCATGGCATCGTATCGCGACAAATCCGGCCGGCCGGTGGTGGTGGTGACCGGCATGGGTATCGTCACGTCGCTCGGCGCCGGCAAAATGGACAATTGGGACAAGCTCACGGCCGGAGAATCCGGCATTCGTGCGATCAAGCGCTTCTCGACCGAAGGACTGCGGACCCGGATCGCCGGCACCGTCGACTTCGTACCGGTCGATCCCCTCACCTCCCCGGCGCTCGCCGGCCGACTCGCCGATATGGCGGCGGAGGAAGCCATCGCTCAGTCCGGCATCGGCAGCAAAGGCCATTTTCCCGGACCGCTGTTTCTCGCGGTCGCTCCGGTCGAGGTCGAATGGCCGCAACGCCAGGCGCTCGCCAAAGCGTCGGGCGCCAACGAGGCGGTCACTTATACCGATCTGATTAGGGCGGCATCGAGCGGTAAGTTCCGTCATTTCCACGAGCGCTTCATGTTCGTGTCCGTCGCCGACGGACTGGCGTCGAAATACGGCACCGAAGGCGCGCCGATCTCGTTGTCGACAGCCTGCGCGTCGGGCGCGAGCGCGATACAGCTCGGGCTCGAGGCCATCCGGCGCGGCGAGACCGACGCCGCGCTGTGCGTGGCGACCGACGGCTCGGTCAATGTCGAAAGCCTAATCCGGTTCTCGCTGCTCTCGGCGCTGTCGATGTCGAACGATCCGCCGCAAGGCGCCTCCAAGCCGTTCGCCAAGAACCGCGACGGCTTCGTGATGGCGGAGGGCGCCGGCGCGCTCGTGCTCGAAAGCTACGGGACCGCCAAGGCGCGCGGCGCGGAAATTCTCGGCGTGCTCGCCGGTTGCGGCGAGCTCGCCGACAGCTTCCACCGCACCCGCTCCAGCCCCGACGGAAAGCCGATCATCGGCTGCATGCGCAACGCGCTCGACGACGCCGGCCTGACTCCGGACGATATCGACTACATCAACGCCCATGGCACCGGCACGCCCGAGAACGACAAGATGGAATGCCTGTGTGTGAGCACGGTGTTCGGCGAGCGCGCAAAGCAGATTCCGATGTCGTCGAACAAATCGATGATCGGCCATACGCTCTCGGCCGCGGGCGCGGTCGAGGCGGTGGTCACGCTGATGACGCTGGAACACCAGCGCATTCCGCCGACGATCAACTACAACGTTCCGGATCCCGCGATCCTGCTCGACGTGGTCCCGAACGTCGCGCGCGACGCCCAAATGCGCCGCGCGATTTCGAATTCATTCGGCTTCGGCGGCCAGAATGTATCGCTGGTGATGGCGCGGGAGCCGGCTTGATGACCGAACCCGCCGGCACGCAACGCGCATTCGTCACCGGCGGCGGGCGCGGGCTCGGCTCTGCGATCGCGCGAGCGCTCGCGAGCGCCGGCCACGACGTGACGTTTACCTACCGCTCGGCGGCAAACGAGGCCGACGCGCTGGTCAAGGAGCTGGCTTCGTCCCATCCGGCGCAAAACTTCGCGGCGCGAGCGCTCGACCTCGCCGACAAAGCGGCGATCGAGCGTTTTGCCGCCGAGATCGGCTCCGAGCCGCCGTTTTCGGTGTTCGTCCACAACGCCGGCCAAAGCTACGACGCCCTCGCCGTCATGATGGACCAAGCCAAGGCGGAAGCTGCCATGCAGGTGAATTTCTGGTCGTTCGCGCGGCTGGTGAACGCCATGGCGCGGCCAATGATGCGGGCACGCTACGGCCGGATCGCCGTCATCGGCTCGGTGACCGCCCTGCAGGCGAACCAGGGCAATGCGGCTTATGCCGCCTCCAAGGCCGCCTTGCTCGGCTATGTGCGCACACTCGCAATCGAAACCGCGCGCACCGGCGTGACGGTCAACTACGTGGCGCCGGGCTTCATCGACACCGCCATGATGGAACCCTACGCCAAATACCGCGAGCAGCTCGAGGAGCAGATTCCTGCGCGGCGGTTTGCGACGCCGCAGGACGTCGCCTCGGTGGTCGCCTTCCTGGTGTCGCCGCAGGCCGGCTATATGACCGGCGCCGTATTGCCGGTTGACGGCGGCCTTTCCGCGGCGATAGGCATCCATCGCTGAATTCTGGCTTGAGGGCATGCCCTCAAGCTTCTGTATTTGGTCGCCTTTTCGATAGCGAGTCTGGGCGATCCCGGATCAAGTCCTAGACCGGACTTCGCCGGAAAATGCCCCTATCTCCTCAGTGCTTGGAGGCACGATGCGTGCGCTGACCCTTGTTGCCGACCGCAAGATCGAGCTCGCCGACATGACCCCGCCGGCGCCGCCGCAGGCGGGCGAGGTGCAGGTGCGCGTCAAGGCGGTGGGGCTGAACCATCTCGACCTTTGGGGCTTTCGCGGCATGGCGTTCGCCAAGCGCAAGCTGCCGCTCGTGGTTGGCGCCGAAGCGGCCGGCGAGATCGCGGCGGTGGGCGCCGGCGTCACTGCCTTCAGGCCGGGCCAGCCGGTGGTGATGTACGGGGCGCTGACTTGCGGCACCTGCAAGGCCTGCCGCGAGGGCCGCGATAACCTGTGCGAGAACGTCAAAGGCATCATGGGATTCCACGTCGACGGATTCGCCCGCGAGCTGGTCAATATCGAGGCGCGCCTGGTGGTCCCGGTGCCGTCCGGCGTGTCGATGCGAGACGCCGCCTGCGCCCCGATCGCGTTCGCGACCGTCGAGCACATGCTGTTCGACAATGCCAAGCTGCAACCCGGCGAGACCATCCTGGTGCACGCGGGCGGCTCCGGCATCGGCACCGCCGCGATCAAGATGGCAAAGGCGATCGGCTGCACCGTCATCACGACGGTCGGCGACGACGCCAAGGTCGAGAAGGCGAAGGCGCTCGGCGCCGATCACGTCATCAACTACCGTACCGACCGGTTCGAGGGCGTCACGCGCAAGATCACCGCGAAAAAAGGCGTCGACGTCGTGTTCGAGCACACCGGCGCGGAGACCTTTCCGGGATCGCTCTTGGTGCTCAAGCGCGGCGGCAGGCTGGTGACCTGCGGGGCGACGTCGGGGCCGACCGTCACGCTGAACCTGATGCAGCTGTTCCAGCAGCAATACAAGATTTTCGGCTCGTTCGGCGCCTCGCTCCGCAACATCCGCGAGAGTCTCGCCAAGATGGCGAACGGCCTGACGCCGGTGATCGACATGGAAGTGCCGCTGGCGGAGATCGAGCGCGGTCTGGCGCGGCTCGAAAGCCGGCAGGTGTTCGGCAAGATCATCGTGAACTTTTGATCAGACGGTCCGGCGGCAAATGAAATCGGAGCTGCGACGTCTCGGCCGGCGTCTCGGCGCCCTGGCGAATGCCGCGTTCGGATACGCGGCCGGGGCGCTCGTCATCCTGATCCTCAGGGCGATCCGCCATGCCGACCGGATCTGGATCAGCAATGTGTTTGCGCGCTATGCGCGCAAAGTAGGCCCCTGGCGGGCCGAGCACCGCATCGGCCGGGCCAACCTGGCGGCCGCGTTCCCGGACAAATCGCCCGACGAGATCGAGCAGATCCTCGCCGGCGTGTGGGACAACCTCGGACGCGTGGCGGCCGAGTTCGCGCATCTCGACCGTCTCATCGTCGGCGGCGATCCGCTCAACCTCCCCTACCTCAAGTTTGATGCGGTCTCGGCCGCGCGCTTCGACCGCCTGCGCGACGACGGCAAGCCCGCCCTCGTGTTCGCGGCGCACCTCGCAAACTGGGAATTGCCCGCCATCATGGCGGCCGCTTTCGGGCTCGACACCATGGTGCTCTATCGCCGGCCCAATATCGGCGCCAGTCGCCGACGCCGTGATCGCGATCCGCAACGACAGCATGGGTACGCTGGTGCCGACCGACTTCGACGCGCCGATCAAGCTTGCGCGCGCGCTCGAGAACAACCGACACGTCGCGATGCTGGTCGACCAGCATTACGTCAAGGGCGTCGACGGTGACCTTCTTCGGCCGGCGCTGCATGGCCAATCCGCTGATCGCCAAGCTTGCCCGCCAGACGAATGCCCGATCCACGGCACCCGCATCATCCGGCTGCCCGACGGCTGCTTCCGCGGCGAGATCACCGAGGAAATCCCGCCGGTGCGCGACGCCGCCGGTCGGATCGACGTGGCGGGCACCATGCAGGCGATCACCACGGTGATCGAAGGATGGGTGCGTGAGCACCCCGAGCAGTGGCTGTGGCTGCACCGCCGGTGGCGGGAGTAATTTCCACGGTCATTGCGAGCGAAGCGAAGCTATCTCACCGCGCCTGGACCGAGATTGCTTCGGCGCGCTTTGCGCGCTTCGCAATGACGCGAAAAATCCTCAATGGCCGGTCTTGATCCTGGTCCACAGCCGATTGAGCACGCGCTGCGTTTTCTGGTCGTGTGCCGAGATAGTGTAGAGCTTGGCCATGGTGGCGGCGTCCGGATAGACGGTCCGGTCGTCCAACACGGACTTGTCGATGAGCTTCTGGCTCGCCAGGTTCCCGTTGGCGTATTGCACCAGATTCGTGTTTTTGGCGGCGACCTCGGGCAGCAGCAAATAGTCGATTAGCGCGTGCGCCTCGGCGACGTTCGGGGCGTCCCTGGGGATTGCCAGATTGTCGAAAAACATCTGCGCGCCCTCCCGCGGGATCGCATAGCCGATCTCGACGCCGTTCTTCGCTTCCGCGGCGCGCTTCTGCGCCTGCTTGATGTCGCCGGACCAGCCGACCACGAAGCAGATTTCCCCGCTCGCGAGCGCGTTGAGATATTCAGACGAATGGAACTTGCGCACGAAGGGGCGAATCTTGCCGATCAGATCGGCCGCCTTGTCCAGATCCTTGGGCTGGGTGGAATTCGGGTCGAGCCCGAGATAGTGAAGCGCCGCCGGCACGATGTCGTCGACCGAGTCGAGCATGTGGATGCCGCATCCCTTGAGTCTGGCGAGTTCGTCGGGCCGAAACACCTTGTCCCAGCTGTCGATTTTGGCAGTCGCCCCAAGAACATCGTGCATTTTCTTGACGTTGTAGCCGATCCCGGTGGTGCCCCACATGTAGTTGACGGCGTATTGGTTGCCCGGGTCGTAGAATGCGAGTTTCGTGGCGATGTCCGGCCAGGCATTGACCAGATTGGGCAGCTTCGACTTGTCGAGTTTCTGGAAAACGCCAGCCGCGATCTGGCGCTGCAGGAAATATCCGGTCGGCACCACCACGTCGTAGCCGGACTTGCCCGCGAGCAGCTTGGTTTCGAGCGTTTCGTTGGC
The DNA here is from genome assembly GCA_963791155.1 of uncultured Pseudomonadota bacterium. Lineage (GTDB taxonomy): Bacteria > Pseudomonadota > Alphaproteobacteria > Rhizobiales > Xanthobacteraceae > JAVDCA01. The sequence continues at coordinate 194,518 of CAWBRI010000006.1, read as the reverse complement.
GTCGAAGGTGTCGTAGCGCACCTTGATGCCGGTCTCGCGCGTAAAGGCCTCGATGACCGCCGGCTCGATGTAGTCCGACCAATTGTAGAAATTGACGATCCGCTCCTTTTGGGCGGGTGCAACGGCCGGAGAGAAAAGTGCAAAACAGAGGGTGATCAGGCAACCGGCAGAGCGCAACACAGGCGTCATCGTCGGGCATCTCCGGACAGAATGCGCCGGAGCCAAGTTAGTACGGGCTGCGATCTCAAGCGGCGGCATATCCTTGATGGGATGATGGGTCAGTCACTGATCGCGGTAGCGCCGGCGTCGGTCGTAGCGCGGCTCGCCTGGCGCGGGGTACCAGTTCTGGACGCAGGAGCCGCCGATCCCGCGGACGGTGGCGAGGCACTGGTCGAACGTCATGAACATGCAACTCGTGACGCCACTGCGATCGGCATATTGCGCGCACCATGGGTACCAAGGACGCGCCGCGCTGGGGCGCGGGTCGCCCATCAGCCCCACGATCAGCGCCCCGAAGCCAAACAGCATCATCCGCATTGTCGTCTCCTCTGTGGGAATCTCCCAACATCCCCCCTCATACTAGTACTCGGTCGGCAATCCGGCCGCCTTCCATGCCTTGAGGCCGCCGGCGAGGTGGGCTCGGTGGGGCAGCCCGGCCGCCTGGGCGATTTCGGCCGCCTTGAGCGAGCGGATGCCGGACGCGCAGGAAAAGACGACCGCCCGTCCCGCCGGATCTGGAAGCTCGGTGGGATCGAAGGTCGAGAGCGGAACGAGAATCGCACCCGGAATGCGCTCGATCGCCGTCTCGTTCGGCTCGCGCACGTCGATCAGGAAGATCTTTCCGGCTTTCATGCCGCTGGCGACATCCTGGGGGGTAACGTCCTGAACGCGACCACCACCGAACAGACCGTACATCGCCTTCCTCGCTTTTCTGTCGCCCCCTCGCACCCAAGAAGGTGCGACATTCTAGCCGGGATTCAAGGGGGGCGTGGGCGGGGCGACGTGCCGGTCGCCACGGCGGCTCACCCGCGAGAGCGCCCAATCATGACGTCTAGACCGTGACCTGGGTCCCGACCTCCACCACCCGGCCGGTCGGAATTTGGAAATAATCGGTGGCATCGTTGGCGGTCCGGGCGAGCGCGATGAACAGGCGGTCCTGCCAGGGCGGCATGCCGGAGCGCGCGGCCGGCTTGAGGGCCCGCCGCGACAAGAAGAATGAGGTCGACATGATGTCGAACTGCCAGCCGAGTTTGCGCGCGATTGCGAGCGCCTTGGGCACGTTCGGGGTCTCCATGTAGCCGCACCTGATGAGCAGGCGCGAAAACGTCTTGCCGACGGGCTCGATCCGCACCCGCTCCTCGTCCGATACACGCGGCAAATGCGAGGTCTTGACGCACAGAATGACGTTCTTCTCGTGCAGCACCTTGTAGTGCTTGAGGCTGTGCATAAGAGCGGTCGGCGCGCTGGCGGGATCGCTGGTGAGGAAGACCGCGGTTCCGGGCACCTGCTGCGGCGGCTTTTTCTCCAGCATAGCCACGAGCGCGTCGAGCGGAGTTTCCTGGCGCCGGGTCTTCTCGAACAGGAGTCGGCTGCCGCGCCGCCAAGTGTACATCACCACCATCATGACGATGCCGAACGCGAGCGGCACCCAGCCGCCTTCGGCGACTTTGAGCATGTTGGCGGTGAGGAACGTGGCGTCGACCAGAATGAACGGCGCCATGAGGGCCGCGGCGGCGAGCGGCGACCAGTGCCAGACTTTCCAGATCACGATGAACGCCATCATGGCGGTCACCACCATGGTGCCCGTGACCGCAATGCCGTAGGCGGAGGCGAGCGCCTCCGACGAGCGGAATATCCCGACCAGCAGCAGCACGCCGATCAGCAGAACGGCATTGACGCGCGGCATATAGATCTGCCCTTCGCGGCTTTCCGAGGTGTGGCGGATTTCCATGCGCGGAAGCAGGCCGAGCTGGATCGCCTGGCGAGTCAGCGAATAGGCGCCGGTGATGACGGCCTGGCTTGCGATCACGGTGGCCGCCGTCGCCAAAAGCACCATCGGCAGCAGCGCCCAGTCCGGATACAGCAGAAAGAACGGATTCTTGAGAATCTTCGCGTCAGCGAGCACGGCAGCGCCCTGGCCGAGATAGTTCAGCGCGAGCGCCGGCAATACCAGGCAGAGCCAGGCAAGTTGAATCGGCCGCTTGCCGAAATGACCGAGATCGGCGTACAGCGCCTCGGCGCCGGTGACGGCGAGGAACACGGCGCCGAGCGTGGCAAGTCCGACCATGCCGTGCGCGAGCAGGAAGGAGACGCCGTAGGCCGGATTGAACGCCAACAAGATGCCGGGATTGGCCGCGATGTAGTAAAGGCCGGGCACCGCGATGACGACGAACCACAGGCACATCACCGGCCCGAAGAACGCGGCGACGCTCGCCGTACCACGCGCCTGCACGGAGAACAGCACGATCAGGATCAGGCCGGTGAGCGGCACCACGTAGGGGTCGAACGCCCGATTATATTCGTTCAATCCTTCGATCGCAGAAAGCACGGACACCGCCGGCGTGATGAGCGCATCGCCATAGAACAGCGCCGCCCCGACGATCCCGAACAACGGGACCCAAATGGCGCCCTGACCCATGGCCCGCTGCGCCAGAGCCATCAGGGTGAGCGTACCGCCCTCCCCGTTGTTGTCGGCGCGCAACAGGATCACCACGTATTTCAAGGTGACGATGATGATCAGCGACCACAGGATGAGCGACAGGATGCCGAGGACGACGGCGGGCGTCGGCGAGCCGCCCGGGCCCATCGCGGTGGTGACGGCGACCCGGAACGCATAGAGCGGGCTGGTGCCGATATCCCCATAGACGACGCCAACGCTTCCGAGCGCCAGCCCCCACAGGCCGAGCTTCGAATGCGTCACGATCGCCGGGGGGGCCGTTAGTTCACTCGTTTGGGGAGCCGCAATACTGTTGGCCATTTCGTGGACCATATGCTGCACCGCAGCATGACGAAGGTTGGGCTTATAGCACCTGTGATCCAACGCGTCAGGTCGCGCGCGCTCCAAAAACGCGGCCCAGCCATGCATCACGTCGGGTTTATCTGCCAGATTGTCGGGAGGTGCAATCTGCCGCCAGGGCGCTGAATACCGGGGCAGGCGCCGATCCATTTCGCGCCAGAACTTCTGCCAGGCGTCGGCGCAAGCCGGAACATCAGCAAATTCAATGTCTTGCAGACATATGGGCGGCACGCAAACGTCCGCAAAGGCCCCCTAGGGCTGGAAATCCATGGGAATCGGCGGCTCTTCCCGCATCAGCGTAATGGTCACCCGGCGGTTCGCCGCGAGATAAGGATCGTCAGGAAACAGCGGCTGGGTGTCGGCGCGTCCGGCAACCTGCATGAAATTGACGAGCGGCACTCCCTGCTCCTCGAGAATGCCGCGGACCGCGTTGGCGCGGTCCGCCGACAACTCCCACGGCCCATAACCCGCCCGCAGCGGAGTCTTGGACGCCGCCGTATGGCCGGTGATCGACAGCCGGTAGGGCGAGGTCTTGAGCGCGGCACTGATTTTCTCGATCACGCGGCGCGCCCGCTCATAAGGCTCCTTCGAACTTTCCGGAAACATCGAGCGGCCATCCTGATCGACGATCTCGACGTTCAGACCTTCCCTGGTCTCCTCGATCACAATGTGCTTGGAGATCTCGGTGAGCTCGGGCATGTCCTGCAGCGCCTGACGCAAGGAGGCGGCGGCGAGTGCGAATGCACGGTCTTGCTTGAGCCGCCCCCCATTAGTGTGGTTGCGGTCGCGCTCGTCCGGGGTCGGGGTGGCCGAGGCCTCTTCCGGCGGAATGTGAGCCGCATTCTTGAGTCGCGGCCTGGTGGGCAGCCCGGCAACTTCGACGATGCCCGAGTAGCGGACGTTCTGCTGCACTCCGAACGCGTCGCGCATGGAGCCGGCGACGACCTGAAGCTTATTCTGATCCTGGCTCGAAAACGCGACCAGCATCACGAAGAAGGCGACCAGCAGTCCCATCAGGTCAGCGAAGGTCACGAACCAGCCGTGACCGCCATGTACTCCTTCCTTTTTCCTGGCCATGGACCCCTCTGGATACTAGGGCTGGAAATCCATCGGGATCGGGGGCTCTTCCCGCATCAGCGTGATGGTCACCCGGCGGTTCGCCGCGATGAAGGCATCGTCCGGAAAAAGCGGCTGGGTGTCGGCCTCTCCGGAGACCCGCATGAAGTTGGCGGCCGGCACCCCCTGCTCCTCCAGAATACTGCGCACCGCGTTGGCGCGGTCCGCCGACAACTCCCACGGCCCATAGCCCGGCCGCGGGGGGATCTTGGATGCCGCCGTATGACCGGTGATCGACAGGCGGTAGGGCGAGGTCTTGAGCGCAACACTCAGTTTCTCGATCACGCGGCGGGTCCGCTCATAGGGCTCCTTCGAGCCTTCCGGAAACATCGAGCGGCCGTCCTGGTCGACGATCTCGACGTTCAGGCCATCCTTGGACTCCTCGATCACGATTTGCTTGGAGATCTCGGTGAGGTCGGGCATGTCCTGCAGCGCCTGACGCAAGGATGCGGCCGCGAGTGCGAAAGCGCGGTCTTGCTTGAGCCGTGCTCCGTTGGTGCGATTGCGGTCACGCTCCTCCTCGGTCGGGGTGGCCGAGGATTCCTCTGGCGGGATGTGGGCGGCGTTCTTGAGTCGCGGCCTGGTGGGCAGCCCGGCAACCTCGACGATGCCCGAATAGCGCACGATCTGCTGCACCCCGAAGGCGTCGCGCATGGAGCCTGCGATCGCCTCCAGCTTCTCCTGGTTTTGGGTCGAGGATGCGGCCAGCATCACGAAGAAGGCGACCAGCAATCCCATTAGGTCCGCGAAGGTCACGAACCAGCCATGACCGCCGCCGTGAGCCGCATCCTTTTTCCTGGCCATAGGCCCGTCCGGAGCGCGCCGCCGTCAGGCCGGCACGGCGTCCGCCTCCTCGTCGTGCCGGTTCCTTTCGGGCAGATAGGCGAGCAACATCTCGCGCACGAGCGTCGGGCTCTTGGAGTCGCGGATCATGAGTATGCCGTCGATGATGAGGGTGCGGTTGATCTCCTCATCGGCCAGCTTGAGGTGCAGCTTGTCTGCGAGCGGCAGGCAGACCAGATTGGCGAACGCCGCCCCATAGAAGGTCGCTAGCAGCGCGACCGCCATATAGGGCCCGAGCTTCGAAGGATCGGTCATATTGGCGAACATCTGCACCATGCCGATCAGGGTGCCGATCATGCCGAAGGCGGGCGCGCAGTCGCCCACCGCGCGGTAGATCTTCTGCCCCTCGTCGAGGTGGGTGAGGAAAATGTCGCGATCGCGCTCGAGATTGTCGCGGATGAAATCGGCGTCGTAGCCGTCAGCGATGAAGCGGACGCCCTTGGCGAGAAACGCATCATCGATCTCGACCTTCTCGAGCCCGATCGGCCCCTGCTTGCGGGCCAGCTCAGCCAGCCCGGCAATCTCGTCAACCAGTTCGCGCTGGGTCGTGCGCCGCAACGTGAAGGCGTACCTGGCACCGAGCGGAAGGCCGTGGAAGATCGACGACAACGGAAAGCGGATCAGCGTGGCGGAAAAAGCGCCGCCGAAAATCACGATGAACGCGTGGGCGTCCACGAACATGCGCAGGTCACCACCCATCAAGATCAGGGTGGTGAGCACGCCGGCTCCGGCCATGAGGCCGAGGGTCGTAGCGATATCCATGGAGAACTCCAACCCACTCAACGCAACGTGCGCCCCGGCCGGCCGGGCACACCCAAAAAGACCCTAGCCCCGCCGCAATTAAAGAGGCGTAAAGGTTGACGGCCGGCGTTGCTGGGCCGGTATCCCGGGATTCGGACGCTTCCCGAAGGCCTTGCCCTGGGCTATCCCAGGCGGCGACAGCGGCGGCGGCGAGCAAACGGTCCGGGAATCCGGCGGCCGGCAGGACAGTTTAGGGAGGTCGCCATGCGCGATATCGGCCATTTCATCGGCGGCAAACAGGTCAAGGGCGCGTCTGGGCGCACTGGCGACGTGTTCGACCCCAATACGGGGGAGGTCCAGGCCAAGGTCGCCCTGGCCGCCAAGTCCGAGGTCGAGCAGGCGATCGCCAACGCGGCGGCGGCCCAGCCCGCCTGGGGAGCCACCAATCCCCAGCGGCGTGCCCGCGTGCTGTTCCGTTTCCTGGAACTCGTTCAAAAGGAATATGACAGCCTCGCCGATCTGCTTTCCTCCGAGCACGGCAAGACGTTTGCCGACGCCAAGGGCGATATTCAGCGCGGCCTCGAGGTCGTCGAGTTCGCCTGCGGCATCCCGCACCTTCTCAAGGGCGAGTTCTCCGATGGCGCCGGACCCGGCATCGATCTTTATTCGCTGCGCCAGCCGCTCGGGGTCGTGGCAGGCATCACGCCGTTCAATTTTCCGGCCATGATCCCGATGTGGAAGTTCGCCCCGGCGCTCGCTTGCGGCAACGCCTTTATCCTCAAGCCGTCCGAGCGCGATCCGTCCGTGCCCATGCGGCTCGCCGCACTGCTGGTCGAGGCCGGGCTGCCCCCGGGCGTGCTCAATGTCGTCAACGGCGACAAGGAAGCGGTCGACACGCTGCTCACCGACCGCCGCGTTCAGGCCATCGGCTTCGTGGGGTCGTCGAGCATTGCCGAGTACATCTATGCGACCGGCTGTGCCCACGGAAAGCGGGTGCAATGCTTCGGCGGCGCCAAGAACCACATGATCGTCATGCCGGATGCCGACATGGATCAAGCCGTCGATGCGCTGATCGGCGCCGGTTACGGCTCCGCCGGCGAGCGCTGCATGGCGGTGTCGGTCGCCGTCCCGGTCGGCAAGAAGACGGCAGATATCCTGATCGAGAAGCTGATCCCGCGGGTGGAGTCGCTCAAGGTCGGCCCCTCCACCGACAAGCAGGCCGATTACGGTCCGCTGGTGACCCGGGCGCATCTCGACAAGGTCAAGAACTACGTCGACATCGGCATTCAAGAAGGCGCCAAGCTCGTGGTCGACGGCCGCAATTTCAAGCTCCAGGGCTACGAGAACGGCAATTTCATGGGCGGCTGCCTGTTCGACCATGTGACGCCGCAGATGCGCATCTACAAGGAGGAGATTTTCGGGCCCGTTCTGTCGGTGGTGCGCGCCAAGGACTATGACGAGGCGGTACGGCTGCCGTCGGAGCACGATTACGGCAATGGTGTCGCGATCTTCACCCGCGACGGCGACACCGCGCGCGACTTCACCAGCCGCGTGAACGTCGGCATGGTCGGAATAAACTTCGCGATACCGGTACCGCTCGCCTATCACACGTTCGGCGGCTGGAAACGTTCGGGCTTCGGTGATCTCAACCAGCACGGCCCTGACTCGATCCGTTTCTACACCAAGACCAAGACCGTGACGGCGCGCTGGCCATCGGGCACCAAGGAAGGCGCCGAATTCGTCATTCCGACGATGAAGTGATCCTGACCGCAGAGACATGAGGTCCACCGCACGGGTGATTGCTGCTTCGCCGCGACCGTGGCGTCTCGCCGCTGTCGGCGTGGCGCTATGGGTCGCCGGATGCAGCGATACCGTGAACAACAGCCTGTTCGACAAGCTCGCAGCCGCACCGCAGGTGCCGATGCCGGCACGCGCCACCGAGACCGCCCCCAAGGCGTCCGACATGGGCGGCCGATGGGTGCTCACCATGCCGGGCACGGGCTCGTGCGCGATGATCTTCGCGAGCGGCGCGGCCGAAGGCGCGGTCGCGCCGGAAAGCGGCTGCCCGGGACGTTTCCTGGACAGCCGCCAATGGCACGTCGACGCGGCCGGCGTGGTGATCCGCGACCAGGTTGGTGCCCGGCTCGCGCAGCTGCGTCTGTCCGAGCCTGGACGGCTCGAAGGCCAGACGCCGGACGGCAATCAGGTCCTGCTGACGCGCTAGCTCCGCACCTTGCAGCACGGGTCGCGGCCGACGGCCGTGAGAACGAGCGCGAGCGCGGCGGCGTTGCGACAAGGATCAGGTGAAACAGAGCGGCCGGCGACAAGATCGACGAAGGCCTGCCAATCGAACCGAATATCACCCAACGCAGTCTCACCGAACGCTTGAACATCGCAGGCTTCGCGGATGGCGCCGCACAACAATTCAGTGATAGTTTAGGCCGAACCGTGGGCCCGGTCAGGCCAATGGCTGCTTTGCCGGCGCGAGCGTCGCGCGCCGAATTTTATTGCACCGCAACGGACCCCCCATGCCCGAATATCAGCTCTACTGTTTTGCCCAGTCCGGCAACGCCTATCGGGTCGCCTTGATGCTCAATTTCATCGGCGCCGACTGGCAGCCGGTCTTCGTCGACTTTTTCAAAGGCGAGACCCGCACGCCAAAGTATCGCGCCGAGGTCAACGAGATGGGCGAGGTTCCGGTGCTGGTGCACGGAACCAGGAAGCTCAGCCAGTCGGGCGTGTGTCTCACCCACTTGGCGGAACGGACCGGCAAGTTCGCGCCGGAGGGCGAAACCGACCGGCTCGAAGCGCTGCGCTGGATCATTTTCGACAATCAAAAGGTCAACGGATTCCTCGGGCCCTATCGCTTCCTCAAGAACTTCGCCAAGCCGGCGGGCGACCCGGCCGTGCTCGCGTTCCTCAAAGGCCGGATCGACGGCAACCTGGCGATCGTCGAGAAGCGTCTGGTGACGCGCCCGTTCATGCTGGGCGAGCGGCCAACCATCGCCGACATTTCGCTGGTCGCATATCTTTATTATCCGCCCGAGGAGTTCGGATTTGATATTGCCGGCACTCACCCGTCGATCGCCAAATGGCTCGATCGCATGAAGGCGCTGCCGGGCTGGAAGCATCCCTATGAGCTGATGCCGGGTTATCCGCTCAGCTCGTAAGGCTCACGGCGGCGCGCTCGCCACGCCGACGTTGCGCAGAAAACCCGACGCCTCCTGCGGCGACTCGATCTCCTGCAGGCCTGCGGGCGCCTGCGCGGTTTCCCGCGGCACGCACAGCATATTGAACGACAGGATCCGGCCGAAGACGTTGAGCGGATTGCCGAGAAAATTCTCCACATTGTAGAGCGGCGGCGTGTGCCACCACAGCCGGTATCCGGTTTCCAGCAAGCGGGCAGCGAGCGCATCCGCCTTCTCGACCCGGTCGTTCTCCACGTAGAGGATCGGACGGCAGCGCGCGAGCGTCGCCTTGGCGCCGAGCACCACGTCGAGCTCCATGCCTTCGACATCGATCTTGATGAACTTGATCTTGGGCAGCTTGAGCTGGTCGAGCGTCACGACCTCGACATCCTCGCCGCGCTCTCCGCCGATCGCGATGCCGCCAAAATTGTTGCGGCCGCCGTAATCGAGCGGCGGGATCTTCGTGCGGCCCGGGCTGCGCCCGACCGCGTGCGGCAGCGCGCGGACATTGTCGACCTCGTTGAGCGCCAGGTTGCCGCACAGGATCTGGAAAAGTACGCGCTGCGGCTCGAAGGCGTGGACGAAGCCGGTCGCGCCGACGAATTGCGCCATCGGCAGCGTGTGCGAACCTAAATTGGCGCCGATGTCGAGCGCCACGTCGCCCGGCGCAAGACATTGGCGAAACAGCTCCACCTCGCCTTCGGAATATTCGCCATACTCATCGAACGAACGGCCCACATAGGCGTCCTGGCGCAGATACAGCATGGTGCCGTGGCGGCACTGACGGACCGACAATCTCGGATTGGCCGCCGCGCGGGTGTCGGTGATCTGTGACGCCTTGAGCATCGGGCCGTCTTTCCGCCGCGGCGGCGTTATCGTGATTCGTCGACTGCGTCGCAGCCTATCGCAACTTGTTCGGCAGCGGCGACAGGAATTCCCCGGTCCACCATGAGCATCTATGGTGGCACCGGAACGGTGCGGAAGATGTTGCAAAACGATGCGGCGATCAGCCAACAGAGATTTTAACTATCCGCCTCTCGCTATTCACCATTCGCTCCAACACCACGCCATGCACCAAAGAGGGCCCTTCACAGGCCGCCGGGCTGCGGTCATTATGCGGTCGATCCACCGATCCCACAGCACGAGCGTAAGAATTTTACATGTCCACCGTGGAAAAAAACGCCGTTCGGCTCCTGGCCAGCGCCTTGCTGGTCGTGCTCGCCGGCGGCGCCGCCGCCCAGCAGGCGCCGCAGCGTCCGCCGGTAGCGCAGCGGCCCCCCCACGCTCAAGCGGCCCCGCCTGCTCCGGCCGCCCAGGGCGCGCTTCCCGAGCCGCAGCGCACGACCGCGTCCTATGGCGACTGGGTTCTGCGCTGCGAAATTCAGGCCGGCCCGCCATTGCAGAAAACGTGTGCCATCGAGCAGTTGGCGCAGGTGCAGGGCCAGACCAATCCGATCTCGCGCGCCGCGGTCGCGTTGCCGGCCAAGGGCGAGCCACCCAAGCTGATCGTCCAGTTGCCGGTCAACGTGTCGCTGTCCGCTCCCGTCACCATCATTTACGACAACAAGGACCCCGGCATCTCCACTCCGTTCCGGCGCTGCATTCCGGCCGGCTGCTTCGCCGAGATCGACGTCAAGGACGACCTGCAGAAGAAATTTCGCGCCACGGCCGAAGCCGGGAAAATCCAATTCAAGGATTCGACCGAGCACGAGGTCGCGATCCCGCTGTCGTTCAAGGGTTTTGGCCAGGCGTTCGACGCGCTGCTCAAGCAGTAACACTCACCGTCGGGTTTGCCGTCAATGCGACGCCTGCGTTTCGCGCCCAAGCAATCGCGCGCCATTAAAAGAGAGATTGCTTCGCCTCGCTCACGATGAGAGCGGCTGGCTATTCCCCTCACCGCTTGTCGTCACCGTGATCGTGACCATGATCATGCGAATGATCATCATGATGCTCATGCTTGCGCGCGTGATGATGCTCGTGCCCATGGTGATGCTCGTGCCCATGGTGATGATGCCCATGAGCGTCTCGGTGGCCGGTCGTGCCATCAGGCTCGAACGGGGCAACCAGCTTTGTCAGCTTGGCGCCGATACCGGCCAGCAAGACCTCGATGTCGGCGTTGCGGCGCAGGCGCAGCCGGTTGGCGAAGACCTGTACCGGCACGTGGCGGTCGCCGAGTAGCCAGGCTGTGCGCGCCAGTACGGCCGGATCGGGAATGCGCGCCTCGATCAGCGATTCCGAATTGGCCACGATTTCGATCAGGCCTCCGTCATCAAGCACCAGCGCGTCGTCGGTCGCAAGACCCGGCGGCTCTGCGAAATCGAACTCGATGCAGGTCCCTTTGCCGGTGAAGAAGAATCCCTGCCGGCTCTGGCGCCGGTCGAAATCGAGAATGAGGGTGTCGACGGCGCGACCCGGACGGGCATCGCCGGCTCGCAAGACCTTGATGGCACGTGGCATGAGGGTTCCTGGAATCATTTCCGGCGAAAGTCGGTCCCGGACTTCATCCGGGATAGATAGCGGTCCGCCGGTGAGAATACGACGAAGTATCGAATCTTGCGTCAGTTCAGGCGCGCCGGCCGCTCATCGTCCGGCGCCGGCGCCGGCGGGTGATCATCGGGCGCCGCGACCGAGGGCGACTGCTCGGGCGTCGCCGTCGCGGCGGCCGTCGCTTCGGCGTCCCTGCGCTCATAATCGCGATAGGACAGCCAGCCGAACGGCAGGCCCGCGAGGTAACACAGCGTTCCGATCGTGAGGACCGCCCACGGATAGCTGGCCAGGAGCGCGAAGAACAGCACGACCATCACGAAGACCGGCAGCACCATGTCGGGGGGCACGCGGGTGCCGAACTTCTTGCCGGAATAGACCGGCAGTTTGGAGACCATCAGAAACGCGATGGCGAGCGTATAGATCAGCGTCACCGGCGCAATGACGGCGAGCTTGGGAACTCCGAGAAACTCGATATAGATCGGTAGCAGCACCGTGATGGCGCCGGCGGGCGCCGGCATTCCAGTGAAAAAATTCCCCGCCCAGGCCGGGCGATGGGGATCGTCGATCATCACGTTGAAGCGCGCCAGCCGAAGTCCGGCGCAGATCGCGAACACCATGGCGGCGATCCAGCCCGCCGATTGCAGTTCGTGCAGATCCCAGAAATAGAGGATCAGACCGGGCGCAACGCCGAAATTGACGAAATCGGCGAGGCTGTCGAGCTCGGCACCGAACCGCGACGTGCCCTTGAGCATCCGCGCGACACGCCCGTCGATGCCGTCGAGCACGGCCGCGAACACGATGGCGCCGAGCGCGATCTCGAGCCGGCCTTCGACGGCGAGCCGGATGGCAGTCAAGCCGGCGCACAGGGCGAGCAGCGTGATCAGGTTGGGCACCAGCGTGCGCACCGGGATCGGCCGGAAACGGCGGCGCCGGGTCGGGCGGTCGGGCTCGAACGGTGGGAAGAAGGTGTTGGGCATGGAACCTAGTATAGCCATTCGGTCGACCGGGCGCCACGGCGGCGGGCAGGCCCGGATTCGCGCCGCACGGGACGTTGGCCAATGGTTAATGCCGGTACCCTTTGGTCATGGGCTATCAGCACCGTCATGGCCGGGCTTTTCCGCCGGCGGGTATGGTATTTTGAAGCGGGCGCCGCCGTAAATTCGTCGAGCTCCTTCTCCCCGCTTGCGAGAGAGTTGGGCTGGGAGCGTGGCGCCCGTGTCCCAACTTCAGCCGACTCGAAATGTCCGCCCGCTGTCCGGCGCCCGCAGGTCCGCCAGGACGGTCTCGCCCGCAATCGCGGTCTGGCCTTCGGCCACCATCGGTCGGACTCCGTCGGGGAGATAGACATCGAGCCGCGAGCCGAAGCGGATCAGGCCGAAGCGTTCGCCCGCCCCGATGGCGACGCCTTCACGCACAAAGGACACGATTCGGCGGGCGATCAGGCCGGCGATCTGCACCACCACGATGCGGGCGCCGCCCGCCGTGGCGATGATAAGGCTGTTGCGCTCGTTGTTTTCGCTCGCCTTGTCGAGGTCGGCATTGAGGAAGGCACCCGCATGATAGGCGACACGCTCGATCCGCCCGCTCACCGGACTGCGATTCACGTGGCAGTCGAACACGCTCATGAAGATCGAAACCCGCGTGAGCGTCTTGTTGCCCAGCCCGAGCTCGGGCGGCGGGCTCGCATTGACGATCCGGCTCACCCGCCCGTCGGCGGGCGACACCACGATGCCGTCGCGCACCGGCGTCACGCGCACGGGGTCGCGGAAGAAATAGGCGCACCACAGTGTCATCACGGTGCCGACCCAGCCGAGCGGCGACCACACCACGAACAGCACCAGGCTCAGCAGCGCGAACCCGCCGATGAACGGATAGCCTTCGCTATGAATCGGCGCGAGCTGGGAGCGGATGGAGTTGATGACCGACATGGCTATTCGACTACGTCCGCCGGGATCGGAATGATCTCCGCTGCCGGGGGCGGATTGCGATTGGGTGCGACGACCGTATCCTCCTCGACCCGGGCGAGCGTCTCGCGCGCCTGCTCGGCTTCGCGCTGGCGATTCCACATGCTGGCGTAAAGCCCGCCCTGCGCCAGCAGCTGCTGGTGGGTCCCGCGCTCGACGATGATGCCCTGGTCGAGCACGATGATCTCGTCGGCGCCGATGATCGTCGACAACCGGTGGGCGATGACCAGCGTGGTGCGGTTGCGCGACACTCGCTCGAGCGCGTCCTGGATTTCCTTCTCGGTGTGGCTGTCGAGCGCAGAGGTCGCCTCGTCGAGCAGCAGGATGGGGGGGCTCTTGAGGATGGTGCGGGCGATCGCGACGCGCTGCTTCTCGCCGCCCGACAGCTTCAGCCCGCGCTCGCCCACTTCGGTCTCGTAGCCCTTTGGCATCAAGCGGATGAACCCGTCGATCTGGGCGAGCCGCGCCGCCTCCTCGACTTCCTGGTCGCTCGCATCCCAGCGCCCGTAGCGGACATTGTAGCGCACCGTGTCGTTGAACAGCACGGTGTCCTGCGGCACCATCCCGATGGCGTCGCGCAGCGAGCCTTGTGTTACCTCGCGGATATCCTGGCCGTCGATCAGGATGCGTCCTCCGCTCACTTCATAGAACCGGAAGATAAGGCGGGAGATGGTCGACTTGCCGGCGCCGGACGGGCCGACGATCGCGACCGTGCGGCCGGCCGCGACCTCGAAGCTCAGCCCCTTGAGGATCGGACGCGCCGGCTCATAGGCGAAACGCACGTCATCGAAGCGAATCGCGCCCGAATGAACGTTCAGCGCCGGGGCGCCCGGCTTGTCCTTGATCTCGGGCTCGCGGCCGAGAATAGAGAACATCGTCTCGATGTCGATCACTGCCTGCTTGATCTCGCGGTACACCATGCCCATGAAGTTCAGCGGCTGATAGAGCTGGATCATCATGGCGTTGATCATGACGAAGTCGCCGACGGTCTTGGTTCCGTCGGCGATCGCGAAGGCGCACATGCCCATCGCGACGGTGAGGCCGACCGTAAAGATCGCCGCCTGCCCGGCATTGAGCACCGCGAGCGACGTATACGCTTTTACGCTCGCGTCCTCGTAGCGCGCCATGGAGCGGTCGTAGCGCCGCGTCTCGTGCGGCTCGGCGCTGAAATACTTGACGGTCTCGTAGTTGAGCAGAGAGTCGATCGCCTTGGTGTTGGCGTCGGAGTCGCTCTCGTTCATCTTGCGGCGAATGCTGATCCGCCATTCGGTCGCCACGTAGGTGTACCACATATAGAGGCCGACCGTGGCCAGCACGGTCGCGACGTAGCGCCAATCGAACTGATAGAGCAGCACCGCGACGATGAGCCCGAGCTCGACGACGGTGGGAACCGCCTGCACGATCACCATGCGGACGATCGTCTCGATGCCGTTGCGACCGCGCTCCAGCACGCGCGTGAGGCCGCCGGTCTTGCGCTCGAGATGGAAGCGCAGCGACAGCAAATGCATGTGCTCGAAAGTAAGGATTGCGAGGCGGCGCACCGCATTCATGGCGACCTTGGCGAACAACCCGTCACGCATCTGGGTCAGCACCGCCATCAGGATGCGCGTGCCCCCGTAGGCGACCGTCATCACGATGGGCGCCGCCAGGGCCCAGGTGAGCCAAGAGGCCTGCAACGCACCGGACGGCGCGTTCGGCGTCCCCGCCAGCGCATCGGTCGCCCACTTGAAGGTGAACGGCACCGCCAGCGTCGCAAACTTGGCGAGCAGCAGCAGCACCAGCGCACCCCCCACCCGCAGCTTGAGGTCGGCCCGGTCCGCCGGCCAGATATAGGGCCACAGATGGACCAGGGTCGCGAGCAGCGTGCCGCGCTCGCCGGAAATCTGGGGTCTTGGAGACGGAACCGGCGCTGTGTGGTGAACGTTCATGCGGTCGATATTGCGGTCGATATTGCCCCTGCGCGAACCGGGGGGCCGCGCCTCGGCCATCATATAGGCCTAAACATCCGCGTAATCATCACGTCCGGACGTATTTCTCAAGTTTTTGCCGGCGATCGGGCGCGGCCGGCGACGCCCCGATTTGGCGCGCCTTGACGCTCGCGGAAACGCGATGCAACAAGCGCACATGAACCAGAATATGGGTCGGATCGCCAAGGTCTGCGTCTATTGCGGCTCGAGCCCGGGAAGCGACCCGGACCTCACCCGGGCGGCAACGCGATTCGGCGAGATTCTCGCGGACAACGGCGTGGGCCTCGTCTACGGCGGCGGCGCGGGCGGGCTGATGGGGGCGATCGCCGCCGCCGTGCTGGCGCGCGGCGGCGACATCACGGGCATCATCCCGGAATTCCTTACCGAGCGCGAGAACATGTTCAAGGGCGCCCACGAGCTCGTGATCACGCGCGACATGCACGAGCGCAAGCGCCTCATGTTCGAGCGCTCCGACGCCTTCGTGGCGCTTCCCGGCGGCATCGGTACGCTGGAAGAAGTGGTCGAGCAGTTGACCTGGGCGCAGCTCGGCCGTCACCGCAAGCCGATCCTGATCGCCAATCTCAAGGGATTTTGGAATTCGCTGATCGACGTGTTCGGCCACATGGACCGGCTCGGCTTCGTTCATTCGGCCGCCAGGCTGAACTATCTTGTCACCGACGACGTCGAGGAGATTCTGCCGGCGCTGCGTGCGGCCGCCGCCCGGGTCTCGGACGAGGAAAAGGCCGGCGAGCCCGAGACCGTCGAGCGGCTGTAGCAGCCCGCGCATCTAGAGTCAGCGTGGCGCACGCCGGCCCGGCTGCCGCCGAGCGGGATATAGAGATAGTCGCGGATGAAATTCGACACCATTATGTGCCAACGCCGCCAGACCGCGACTTACGCAGAATGCCCGACAAACGTCACCGCCTCGATCCGGTTGCCGTCCGGGTCGCGGATGAAGGCCGCGTAGTAGCCCTGCCCATGATGCGGCCGCAGGCCAGGCGCGCCGTCGGACGCCCCGCCCGCAGCCAGCGCCATCGCATGAAATGCGTCGACCGCTGCCGGCGTCGGTGCACGCAGGCAGAGATGCGTGCCGCTGTCGGGCTGAACAGCGAACATCTCGGGGCGATGATTGAGCCAAAGCTCCGAATAACGCTTGCCGAAGGCCGCCGTTTTCGGCCGGACCTCGAGCTTGGCGTAGCCGATCCGCGCCAGCACGGCCTCGTAGAAGCGCACCGCGGCATCGAGATCGCGCACCGCGATGGAGACATGGTCGATCATGGGAGTGTGTTCCGCCCCTTTGTTCTACCCTCCCGGCGCGCCCGACTTGACCAGTTTGTAGACGATAGAATCCATCAGCGCCTGGAATGATGCGTCGATGATGTTGGGCGAGACGCCGACCGTGGTCCAGCGCTCGCCGGTCTCGTCCTGGCTCTCGATCAGCACCCGGGTGACGGCCTCAGTGCCGCCGTCGAGGATGCGCACCCGATAGTCGGTGAGCTCGAGGGCATCGATATATTTCTGATACTTGCCGAGATCCTTGCGCAGCGCGAGATCGATGGCGTTGACCGGGCCGTTGCCCTCCGCGGCCGAGATCACGCGGTTGCCGTCGATCGTCACCTTGACCACCGCCATGGTGACCGTCACCCGCTCGCCCTTGGCGTTGATGCGCTGCTCGACGTTGACGTCGAATTGCGTCACGTCGAAATAGGACGGCACCGTGCCGAGGATGCGGCGCGCCAGCAGGGCGAAAGACGCTTGCGCGTTCTCGTAGGAGTATCCTCTCGCCTCGCGCGTCTTGACCTCGTCGAGCAGCCGCGCGATGCGCGGATCGTCCTTTGCGATCGAAATCCCGAGCGCGTCGAGCTCCGCGATCAGGCCGCTGCGGTCGAGCTCGGCCAGCACGTTCGACTTTCCGGCCTGGTCCGACACCAGCACGCGCCGCCTGTTGCCGACCTGTTCGGGCCGGATGTGCTCGTAGGTCGCCGGGTCCTTGAGGATCGCCGAAGCATGGATGCCGGCCTTGGTGGCGAACGCGCTCTCGCCCACATAGGGCGCGTGGCGGTTGGGCGCGCGATTGAGCATCTCGTCGAGCGTGCGCGAGACGTGCAGCAGCGTCTTGAGCCGGTCGTCCGAAACCCCGATGTCGAAAGCATCGGCGAAATCGGGCTTGAGCCGCAAGGTGGGGATCAGCGACACCAGATTGGCATTGCCGCAGCGTTCGCCGAGACCGTTGAGGGTGCCTTGGATCTGGCGGGCCCCGGCGCGCACCGCGGCGAGCGAGTTCGCGACCGCCTGTTCGGTATCGTTGTGGGCGTGGATTCCGACATGGCTTCCCGGGATGCGCTTCACCACGTCGCCGACGATGCGCTCGACCTCGTGCGGCAGCGCGCCCCCGTTGGTGTCGCACAGCACGACCCAGCGCGCACCGGCCTCATGGGCGGCGCTCGCGCAGGCCAGGGCGTAGCCCGGATTGGCCTTGTAGCCGTCGAAGAAATGCTCGCAATCAAGCAGCACCTCGCGGCCTTTCTGTCTGGCGGCCGCGACACTGTCGCGGATCGACGCGAGGTTCTCCTCCGGCGTGGTCTCGAGCGCGACGCGCACGTGATAATCCCAGGATTTGGCGACGAAACAGATGGCGCGTGCCTCGGCCGCCAGCAGCGCGACCAGCCCCGGATCGTTCGAAACAGAGCGACCCGGCCGCCGCGTCATGCCGAACGCCGTGAAGGTCGCGGTCTTGAGCTTGCGGTCCTGCGTGAACAGTTCGGTGTCGGTCGGGTTCGCGCCCGGATAGCCGCCTTCGATATAGTCGATGCCCAGCTCGTCCAGCATTTTCGCGATCGCCAGCTTGTCGGCCAGCGTGAAGTCGACGCCGTTCGTCTGCGCGCCGTCGCGCAGCGTGGTGTCGAACAAATAGAGACGTTCGCGCGCCAATTTACGCCCCTTGGCCTGACCAGTAGCCGTAATACCATAACGCCAACATGACGCCGGCGACGATGACGACGAACTTGAGAGCGATGTAATAGAGCCAATGACGGGGGAACGGCGTGTCGGGACGTTTCATCGCTTCACCCTCCATGTCGTCGGTCCATCCCGGCGGTCCTCGAGCTCAATGCCCTGCGCTGCGAGCTCGTCGCGGATGCGATCGGCTTCCTTGAAGTTCTTCTCCGCGCGCGCCGCTTTGCGGGCGGAAATCAGGCTTTCGACGCGGGCCGGATCGATTGCGACCGAGGCCGGCCGCCATGCGGCCCACTCGCCGGCATCGTGCCGCAGCAGACCCATCAGCTGCGCGCTCGCCTTCAGGCATGCGATCGCGCCCGCCGCGCCCTTGGTGGCTTCGCCGCGCAGCTCGTGAAAAGCCGCGAGCGCCTTCGGGGTGTTGAGGTCATCGGCGAGCGCGTCGACAACGTCGGCACACAACATGCCCGAGGGCGCGTTTGCGGTGAGTTGATACCAGTGATCCAGCGTGCGCTTCGCCTCGGTGAGGCCGGCGACGGTCCAATTGATCGGCTGGCGATATTGAGTCTGCAGCATGGCGAGCCTGATCGCTTCGCCCGGCCACTCGGCCAGGACCTCGCGAATGGTGAAGAAGTTGCCGAGGCTCTTCGACATCTTCTCGCCTTCGACCTGCAGGAAGCCGTTGTGCATCCAGTAGTTCGCCATCATGCCCGAATGGAAGGCGCAGCGCGACTGCGCGATCTCGTTTTCGTGGTGCGGGAACACCAGGTCGATGCCGCCGCCGTGGATGTCAAAGGCCTCGCCCAGATGCTTCCAGGCCATGGCCGAGCACTCGATGTGCCAACCCGGTCGGCCGGGCGTCTTGATCCCGCACGGCGATTCCCAGGCCGGGTCGCCTGGTTTGGAAGGCTTCCACAGCACGAAATCCATCGGGTCGCGCTTGTAGGGCGCGACGTCGACGCGCGCGCCCGCCATCATCTCGTCGAGCGAGCGGCGCGCGAGCGTGCCGTAATCGGGCATCGACGGCACGCTGAACAGCACGTGTTCCTCGGCCACGTAGGCATTGCCGGACGCAACCAGGCGCTCGATCAGGGTCCTCATCTCGGCGATATGCTCGGTCGCGCGCGGCTCGACCGTCGGCGGCAGGCAGCCGAGCGCCGCCACGTCCTCCTTGAAGTTCTTGTAGGTCTGCTCGGTCAGTTCGCGGATTGGGACGCCGCGCTCGGCCGCCCGCGCATTGATCTTGTCGTCCACGTCGGTGATGTTGCGCACATACGTGACCTGCTCGGCCCCATAGAGGTGACGGAGGAGGCGAAAAAGCACGTCGAACACGATCACCGGTCGCGCATTGCCGATATGGGCGAAGTCGTAGACCGTCGGCCCGCACACATACATGCGCACGCGCCCGGGATCGAGCGGCACGAACTCGCGCTTCTCGCGCGCCAGCGTATCGTAGAGCCTCAGTTCCATAGACACCCCTCGGTCCGCTGACCGGGCGTCTGTTTGTCTCGGATTGAGAAAAGACGGCCGCAGCCAGCGTTGAGCGCTAGCGAATAATCCCGCGGCAAATGCCGACGATGGGGAAACGGCCGTTCATGGTGGCGCACAATGGTCAAGCCGGGCGCTTCCGTCAAGGGCCGGTGCCGCCCTGCCCGCGCTCGCCGATAGCGGCCCTTTCGCGGTTCGGGGGCGTGCGGTTCCGGTTCCCGAACTCGGTGCAGAACTCGAATCATGGGAATACCCCGCTGCCATATCGCGAGGTTTCGCCCCAGCGGTTAACGAATCCTTAACGGTTTTGCTCGCATTCTTGGCGTTCATCCGAGGAATTATGCCGAGCGAGCGATTCATGCGCGCCATTCTCGCCGTCTGTTCAGTTGCGGCCATGCTAGCCGGGATGACGCCGGCGCAGGCCGAAAGACACATCTTCATCATTGCCAACAATGCGGACGGCTACGGAATCGACCGCTGCCTTGCCGACGGCGCGAGTTGCGGCACCGCCGCCGCTGGCGCCTATTGCCGCTCGCATGCCTTCGATCAGGCGGTCTCGTTCCGCAAGGTCGACCGCGACGACATCACGGGCGCCGTTCCGCGCGCGGACGGCAGCACCTGCCGTGGCGCCCTTTGCGACGAGTTCGTCGCCATCGAGTGCAATCGCTAGAACGCACCGCTTCACCTGCCCGCAACTTCGAGCCCGGCGGCACGCCAGATCGCGTCCGCGTCCGGATCCCTCATCGACGCGATCAGCGCCCGTGCGACCTCGCCCGCCCGGCTCTCGATCGGAACTGCGGCCGCATAGACGGTGTAATTCTGCAGCTCGGCCGGCAGCGGTCCGGCGATGGTCACCCCCTTGATGGCCACGAGCTCGCTCAGAAAGCTGATCCCGAGATCGGCCGCGCCGTCCGCCACCAGCTCGGCCACGTGATGTCCGTTCCGTCCGAGCGCCGCCTTGGCGTTCACGGCCTGCGCGATTCCCAGCCGCCCAAGCAAACTGACGAAATAGGCGGCCGCCGAGCCGCCGGCCTTCGGATCGCTATAGGACACCGAGCGCGCCGCGAGCAGTGCCGCCCGGAAGGCCTGCGGCGTGGAAAGATCGGGCGCGGGCGCGCCGTGCCGGACGGCGACCGCGAGCCCGGCGCGGGCAATGTCGGTCCGGCTGCCGGGTACAAGCGCAGGTTCGAGCACCGCCAGGGCGGGCGCCGAGAGGATCAGCAGGTCTGCCGCCTCCCCGGCCTTGAAGCGATCGCCGATCGCGCCGACGGTGCCGTAGCTTGCGGTCGGCACATGGCCGGTCGCGCGCGCAAACGCCGTAAACAATTGTTCCAGCGCCATCTGCGGCGCGCGCGCACTGAGGACTTTCACGGTGGTCATCGGTCTGCACATTCCTGGCGCGAGAGATCGCTACCATTAGCACGACGGGGGGCCGAGGGTCGCCCGTGGCCGCTTTACCGCCGTTGCGCGGGGTGGCAAGTTCCGTCATGTTCCAGCAGGCTTTTGCCGGGGTTGTTCGACCAATCCCGCGCTATCGGAGGGTAACGGGTGGACGAGGCCGAGAGCGAGCAGGCGCGAGCGAGCGGGCACGAAACCGCGCCGCTCAAGCTTGAGGAATTTCTCCCGTACCGCCTCAATGTGCTGGCCAACTTAGTGTCGCAGGCGCTCTCGCGCATCTATGTCGAGCGTTACGGCCTCGGAGTCCCCGAATGGCGCGTCCTGGTCACGCTCGGCCAATTCGGCGTCATGACCGGCAAGGCGATCGGCGCCCACAGCCATATGCACAAGACCAAAGTTTCGCGCGCGGTCGCCGAACTGGAGAAGCGCAAGCTGATCGGGCGGCGCGCAAACCGCGCCGACCTGCGCGAGTCCTTCCTCTCGCTCACGGCCGCCGGCCGCGGGATCTACGAGGAACTCGCGCCGGGCGCGCTGGAGTTCACCCGCCGGCTGGCCGAGGTAGTCGATCCCGCCGACCGGGCGGCCTTCGAGCGCGCCATGCAGCGCCTTACCGAGCGATCGCGGGCGCTCGCCGCGGAAGTGGCCGCAAGAGGAGCAAATCGTGAATAGGAAGTAGCGAACAGGATTGGCGACGGAGTCGAGCAACCGACACTACTCGCCACACGCCGTTCGCTGCTGTCAGACACTGGAGGTCTCGTGAAGCTCTACTCTTATTTTCGCTCGTCGGCCGCCTTCCGGACGAGGATCGCGCTCAACCTCAAGGGCCTCCCCTATGAGATGGAGTCGATCCATCTCACCAAGGGCGGCGGCCGGCAACACACGCCCGAGTTCCGCGCCATCAATCCCCAGCGCCGCGTGCCGGCGCTGACGCTTTCGGGCGGCGAGGTGCTGATCCAATCGCTCGCCATCATCGAATATCTCGACGAGGTCCATCCCGATCCGCCGCTGCTGCCGGCCGACGCGGTCGAGCGCGCCCATGTGCGCGCGCTCGCCCAGGTGATCGCCTGCGACATCCACCCGCTCAACAATACCAGCCCGCTGTTCTATCTGAAGAACACGCTCAAGCAGGACCAGGATGCCATCAATGCCTGGTACGCACATTGGGTGACGGTCGGTTTCGAGGCGGCCGAAGCGCTGCTGCGCTCCGGGCCTTACTGTTTCGGCGCGCATGTCGGCCTCGCCGACATCTGCCTCGTGCCGCAAGTCTACAATGCCCGCCGCTTCAATGTTCCGCTCGATCGGTTCCCAAAAATCCTCGCGGTCGACGCGGCTTGTCTCCGTCTCGCCGCCTTCGACAAGGCGCGGCCGGAAAATCAGCCCGACGCAGAGTAAAGAGCGAGCAGTAAGTAGTGAGTAGCGAATAGGGCTTAGCTATTCGCTATTAACTATTTGCTATCTCACCACTCGCTACTCGCCCCGCACCCTGCCAGAACAGCTCCCCAATGCCGCGCGTGACTCCCGCCCAACTGGTTCCGGTCGTGCTGTGGATGACCGGCACCCTGCTGTCCTTTTCGGCGATGGCGGTTTCGATCCGCGAGCTGTCGCGTGTGCTCGGCATCTTCGAGATCCTCGCGCTGCGCAGCGTCATCGGCGTGGTCATCCTGCTGGCGATCGGTCTTATGCGCCGCGACCTCATGCGCGCGGTCAGTACCCGGTACTTCGGGCTGCACTTGATGCGCAACGGCGTGCATTTCGCGTCGCAGATCGCCTGGGCGACGAGCCTCACGCTGCTGCCGCTCGCGACCGTGTTCGCGCTCGAATTCACCATGCCGGCCTGGACCGCGCTGCTCGCCGCCATGTTCCTGCACGAACGCCTGACGCCGAGCCGAATCGGCGCGGTCATCCTCGGATTCATCGGCGTGCTGGTGATCATCCGGCCGGGGCTTGAGAGTTTCCGCCCCGCCTCGTTCCTCGTGCTGCTCGCGGCCTTCGGCTACGCCATCACTTTGACCGTCACCAAGCGGCTGACCGCGACGGACACGACTTTCTGTATCGTGCTCTGGATGAACGTGATGCAGCTGCCGATGAATCTCGCCGGCAGCCACCCACCGGCGTTCCTGGCGATCGGGCCCGGCCAGATCGCCCCGATAATCGGGCTCGGCGTCGCCGGGCTCACCTCGCACTATTGCCTGTCCAACGCGTTCCGGGCCGGCGAAGCGACCTTGGTCGTGCCGCTCGATTTTGTGAGAATACCGCTCATCGCGCTAGTGGGATGGTGGTTTTACGGCGAATTGCTCGATATCTACGTGTTCGCGGGCGCCGGACTTATCATCTCGGGTGTATTGTGGAATCTGCGCGCCGAGACGGCGCGGCGGGCGCCCTTGGGCCCCGGCACGGCATGAAAACCGTGGGTCGGTTAAGCCACTATTCCGACGTTTTTGCGCCCTCACATCGGCGCTGGCGCGCGAACAACACCAAACCGCTTGGAAATGGACGGGGAATGACCTCTAGCTGGCGCAAATCGGCCCGAGACACGGCCAGAGCAACGGCCGTTGCGGGGCTCGCGATTTTCGCAGGCGCGACCGCGGCGGTCGCGCAGATGCCGGGCCCGCCTGCGGGCCCCCCTGCGCAGAACCCGGCCTGCGTGCGCCTGGAAGCACAGTTGGGATCGATCGACCGCGGCACGGTCGACCCCGCGCGCGCCGATCAGATCAAGCGCTACGAGGACTTCTCCGCCAAGCAGCAAGCCGAGCTCGACCGCATGTCGGCGCAGGCGAGGCGGCTGGGCTGCACGGGCGGCGGCTTCTTCTCGATCTTCAGCGGACAAAATCCGCAATGCACGCCCTTGAACCAGCAGATCCAGCAGGCGCGGGCCAATCTTGAAAAGATGCTCGCCGACCTCGACCGCATGCAGGGCGGCGCGGCCGGTGACCGCGAAGCGCAACGGCAGACCGTGATCGCCGCGCTCGCGCAGAACAATTGCGGGCCGCAATATCGCGCGGCCGCCAACCAGCAGCGCGGCTTCTTCGACAGCTTGTTCGGCGGAAACCAAGGCAGCAACCAGGGTGGCTACCAGAGCGGTGGCGGACTGTTTTCGTCGGACAGCCAGTCCTCGACCTTCCGTACAGTATGCGTGCGCACCTGCGACGGCTATTATTACCCGATATCGTTTGCGACCACGCCGGCCAGTTTCCAGCAGGACGCGCAGACCTGCCAGCAGACCTGCCCGGCCGCCGAGGTCGTGCTGATGTCGCACCGCAATCCGGGCGAGGACATCAACCAGGCGATGTCCGTCAGCGGCGCCGGATATACGGCGCTGCCGAACGCTTTCAAATACCGCACCGAGTTCAATCCGGCATGCAGTTGCCGGCGCGCTGGGCAAAGCTGGAGCGACGCGCTCAGCCAGGTCAAGGACACGACGATCCAGAGCGGCGACATCGTGGTCACCGAGGAGCGCGCCAAGAACCTGGCGCAACCGCGTGACGCAAAAGGCCGGCCGATCAAGTCCGATACCCGCAACCTCGACCCAAGAGCCGCCGCCGCTGCGGCGGCCGCCGCCTCCGCCGCCGCTCCCGGGGAGAGCGTCGACAGCACGGACAACGCCGCCCCCGGGACTCCCAAGCGCACCGTGCGGACGGTCGGCCCGACCTTCGTGCCGCCGGCGCGGTGAAGGACGGCCTACAGCCCAGGCAGGCAGGCGCTGTGTGGATGACGCTGATTGGGAAAATTCAAATGCTTGGCGTCCGAACCGCCTGCAGCGCCACCGGTACTCTCGGCTAAAAATCGAACGTATCGCGCTGGGGCGCGGCGGAAGGCGCTATCAGAGTCGCGTCGGGTTGCGGCGGCGGCGTGCCAGGGTCGCGGAAACGGTTGACGATCGGGTAGCGCCGGTCGCGGCCGAAATTCCGCAGCGTCACCTTCACGCCAGGCGCTGACTGCCGGCGCTTGTATTCGGCGAGATTGAGCATGCGCTCGATCCTCACCACGACGTCGCGGTCGAAACCGGCGGCGACGATCTCGGCGATCGGTTCTTCGCGCTCGACCAGGCGTTCGAGCACCGCGTCGAGCACGTCATAGGGCGGGAGCGAGTCCTGGTCGGTCTGATTTTCGCGTAGCTCCGCGGTCGGCGGCCGCACCAGGATGTTCTCCGGGATGACGATCCCGTCGGGCCCGAGCGCGCCGTCCGGCTTCCACGTGTTGCGCAGCCGCGCGATCCGATAGACCTCGGTCTTGTAGAGGTCCTTGATCGGATTGAAGCCGCCGTTCATGTCGCCATAGAGCGTGGCATACCCGGCCGACATCTCCGACTTGTTGCCGGTCGTCACCACCATCAGGCCGAGCTTGTTGGACACCGCCATTAGGATGGTGCCGCGCGCGCGCGACTGCAGATTCTCCTCGGTCACGTCGCGCGGCCGGCCGGCGAGCAGCGGCGCAAGCGATTTCTCCAGGCCCTCGACCGCGCTCGCGATCGGCACGATGTCGTATTGCACGCCCAGCGCCTTGGCGACGAGCGCGGCGTCGTCGAGCGATTCCTGCGCGGTGAAACGATAGGGCAGCATGATGCAGCGCACCCGCTTGGCCCCGAGCGCGTCGACCGCCATCGCGGCGCACAGCGCCGAGTCGATGCCGCCCGACAGCCCGAGCACGACGCCCGGAAACCCGATCTTGTCGACATAGTCGCGCAAGCCCAGCACGCAAGCCGCATAGTCGACCTTCTCGCCTTCGTCGAGGCGCGCGATCGGCCCGCCCACGCAGCGCCAGCCCGCGCCGGCGCGCTCCCACCGGGTGGTCGTCACCGCCTCGCGGAACGCCGGCAGCTGCACCGGCATCGAGCAGTCGGCATTGAGCACGAAGGATGCGCCCTCGAACACCAGCTCGTCCTGGCCGCCGACCTGGTTGATATAGATGAGCGGCAGGCCCGCCTCGGTCACCCGGGCGACCGCCACGCTGAGCCGCTGGTCGATGACGCCGCGCCGGTAGGGCGAGCCGTTCGGCACCAGCAGGATCTCGCCGCCGGTCTCGGCGATGCATTCGACCGGTTCCGGCCCCCAGATGTCCTCGCAGATCGGAACCCCCAGGCGCACGCCGCGGAAGTTGACCGGCCCCGGCATCGGTCCGGGCACGAACACCCGCTTCTCGTCGAACACCCCATAATTGGGCAGGTCGACCTTGAAGCGCAGGGCCGTGATGCGCCCGCCCTCGGCCAGCACCACGGCGTTATAGAGCAAGCCCGCCTCGAGCCAGGGCGTGCCGATCAGGATGGCGGGGCCGCCGTCGGCGGTGTCGCGCGCGAGCGCCTCGACCGCGGCGCGGCAGGCGGCCTGAAACGCGGGCTTGAGGACCAGGTCCTCGGGCGGATAGCCGGCGATGAACAGCTCGGGGAAGACCACAAGCTCGGCGCCGTCGGCCGCCGCCGTCGCGCGCGCGCGCCGCGCCTTGTCGGCGTTGCCGGCGATGTCGCCGACGGTCGGATTGAGTTGCGCGATGGCGAGCGCCAGGCGGTCGGGGGGGCGTTGGCTCATGCTGGATGGTGTAGCGCAAGTACCGGCGCGGTGGAAAGCGCGCGGGAAGCGCCGTCGGAACGTGGCCTCGGCCTGCAGCAGGAGGCCGTAACGCCGGGTAGTCAAATTGCTGTGTGGAAAATCGCGCCAATTGCGCCTGATCCGTGAACGACTTTATCGCGGACACGGGACTCACACGACCGCGGGTGCCGCAGGCGCGTGGCATACGGCTTCGACGCGGTGGAGGTCAGGATCGAGCGCGAACGCGCCGTAATAATCCGGATGGTATTTCGGACGCAAGCCGGGCGCGCCGTCATCGCGGCCGCCGGCGGCAAGCGCCGCCGCGTGGAACGCCCGCACCGCCGCCCGGTCAGGGGCGCGAAAGCACAGATGGAACCCGCGCGAAGGTGTCGCGCCCGCCTCCAGCGTGATCGTGAATTCGACGCCGAGCTGACCCGCCATGGCGCCGTAATCCGACCCCCGCCCTTCGAAATCGAGGATTTCGGACAAGACCGAGCGGCCGCAACACCGCATCGTAGAAGCGACGGCTTCGTTCCAAGTCGCTGACCCCCAGTGACACATGGTCGAGCATGGAGCCCCACTGGCGCGTGCATTCAGGCAAGTCAGCGGCCGTGATGCGTGGTCCTACAGCCCCGCCGCCGCCGGAAGCGGCTTGGCCTTGGCCTGGCGCTGCGTCTTCAGGAGCTCGGCGAGCAGGAATGCGAGATCGATCGACTGCTCCGCATTGAGGCGCGGATCGCAGAACGTGTGGTAGCGGTCGTTCAGGTCCTCGTCGCTGACCGCGCGCGCGCCGCCGGTGCATTCGGTCACGTTCTGGCCGGTCAGCTCGAGATGAACGCCGCCCGGATAGGTGCCTTCGGCGGCGTGCACGGCGAAGAAGTTCTTCACCTCCTGCAGGATGCGGTCGAACGGACGCGTCTTGTAGCCGGACGCCGACGTGATGGTGTTGCCGTGCATCGGATCGCACGACCACACCACCGTCCGGCCCTCGCGCTTGACCGCGCGCACCAGCGCCGGCAGCAGATCGCCGACCTTGTCGGCACCGTCGCGGCAGATCAGCGTGAGCCGGCCGGGCTCGTTGTCCGGGTTGAGGATGTCGATCAGGCGGAGCAGTTCGTCGGCCTTCAGCGTCGGCCCGCATTTGAGCCCGAGCGGATTCTTGATGCCGCGGCAGTACTCGACATGGGCGTGGTCGGGCTGGCGCGTACGGTCGCCGATCCAAACCATGTGGCCGGACGTGCAGTACGAGTCGCCGGTGGTGGAATTGATGCGCGTCATCGCCTCCTCGAAGCCGAGCAGCAGGGCCTCGTGGCTGGTGTAGATGTCGGTCGTGCGCAATTCCGGATGGCTCTCGAGATCGAGCCCGCAGGCGCGCATGAAGCCGAGCGTCTCGGAGATGCGGTCGGCGAGCTCGTTGTAGCGCCGCGACTGCGGCGAATCCTTCAGGAAGCCGAGCATCCACTGATGGACGCTGCCCAGATTGGCGTAGCCGCCCTGGGCGAAGGCGCGCAGCAGATTGAGCGTCGCGGCCGATTGCCGGTAGGCCTCGATCTGCCGGCGCGGATCGGGGCGGCGCGCCTCCTCGGTGAACTCGTTGCCGTTGATGATGTCGCCGCGATAGCTCGGCAGCTCCTTGCCGTCGCGTTTTTCGGTCGGCGAGGAGCGCGGCTTGGCGAACTGGCCGGCGATGCGGCCGACCTTCACCACCGGCGAGGAGCCCGCGAAGGTGAGCACCACCGCCATCTGCAGAAAGACGCGGAAGAAGTCGCGGATATTGTTGGCGCCGTGCTCGGCGAAGCTCTCGGCGCAGTCGCCGCCCTGCAGCAGGAAAGCCTCGCCGGCGGCGACGCGCGCGAGCGCCTTCTTCAGATTGCGCGCCTCGCCCGCGAAGACCAGCGGCGGAAACGTCGCAAGCTGCTTCTCGGTCTCGGCAAGCGCCGCGCGGTCCGGATAGTCCGGCACCTGCGTGATCGGCCTCTTGCGCCAGCTGTCGGGCGTCCAACGCTCGGCCATGGCAGTCCTCATGTAGTCCGCCCTACGGTCCTCGTGTGACCCGCCTTCATCCTGAGGAGCAACGCGAAGCGCGGCGTCTCGAAGGATGGGGGCGGCCCAGGCGGCGGCCCCATGGTTCGAGATGCGTCGCCGCGCGACGCTCCTCATCATGAGGCCGGGAGAGTCAGGGCATCGTTGCGATATGTCTGGCCATATAATACACGACCGGACGGACAAAATGCCAGCACGGGACGCTTCAGGCTGCGCCCTACTCCGCCGCCTTCACGCCGTAGCGGGCGGTCGGGGTGCGCATCGTGACCAGCTCCTCGGCGGCGGTCGGATGCACCGCCATGGTGGCGTCGAAGTCGGCCTTGGTGGCGCCCATCTTCACCGCGACGCCGACCAGCTGGATCATCTCGGCGGCGCCCTCGCCGACGATGTGGCAGCCGAGCACGCGGTCGCTCGCGCCGTCGACGACCAGCTTCATCAGCATGCGCGTGTCGCGGCCCGACAAGGTCGCCTTCATGGGACGGAACGCGGCCTTGTAGATGTCGATGCGCCCATGCCGCTCGCGCGCCTGCGTCTCGGTCAGCCCGACGACGCCGACCTCCGGCTCGGAGAACACCGCGGTCGGCACGTTGGCGTGATCGACCACGGTCGGCCGGCCGCCGAACACCGTGTCGGCGAAGGCGTGGCCCTCGCGGATCGCGACCGGCGTGAGATTGACCCGGTTGGTGACGTCGCCGACCGCGTAGATATGCGGCACCGAGGTGCGCGAATAGGCATCGACCGCGATGCCGCCGTTCTCGGCGAGCTTCACGCCCACGGCCTCGAGACCGATCCCGGCGACATTCGGCCGCCGCCCGGTCGCGAACATCACGCGGTCGACCTCGATGTCTCGCCCGTGCGACAGCCGCACCGCGAAGTCGGATCCAGTCTGCTCCACCGCCAGCGACGGTCTCGCCGGTCACGATCGTGATGCCGCGCCGCTCCATCTCGGCGCGCAGATGCGCCCGCACGTCGTCGTCGAAGCCGCGCAGGATATTGGGGCCGCGATAGACCAGCGTCACCTCGGCGCCGAGGCCGGCGAAGATCGCGGCGAATTCGACCGCGATATAGCCGCCGCCCTGGACCAGCATGCGCGGCGGCAGCGCCGGCAGATGAAACGCCTCGTTGGACGAGATGACATGCTCGATCCCGGGGATCGGCTCGCCCAGGCTCGGCGCACCGCCGGTCGCGACCAGGATGTGCTTGGCGCGGCATGGTCTCGCCGTTCGCCAGCCGGACCGTGTGCGCGATCGGCGATGACGGCGCGGCTGCGGACGATGACGACGCCGGGCTTTTGCAGGTTGGCCACATAGGCGCGCTCGAGCCGGTCGATCTCGCGGTCCTTGTTGGCGATCAGCGTCGGCCAGTCGAACGACGGCGCCGGCACGGTCCAGCCGAACCCCGCCGCATCCTCGAACTCGTGCGCGAAGCGCGACGCGTAGACCAGCAGCTTCTTCGGCACGCAGCCGCGGATCACGCAGGTGCCGCCGACGCGGTACTCCTCCGCGATCGCCACCCTGGCGCCGTAGCCGGCGGCGATACGCGCCGCGCGCACGCCGCCCGAACCCGCGCCGATGACGAAGAGATCGACCTCGGCAGGCAGAGCGGCGGAAGCGGTCACAGATTGTGACCCTTCTTCTTCATCTCGGCGCGGAAGCGCTCCAGCACCTCGTCGGAAAACCGGGTCGCCCAGGCCTGTGCCATCTTCAGGCTCTCGTCGAGCGCGAGCGGCTCCTCGGTGATCATCTTCTTGCCGAGCGGAGTCTTGTAGAAGGCGACGATCTCCTTGAGCTCGTCCTCGGTGAAGCGCTGGGCATAGACTTTCGCGACCTCGTTGAGGATCTCGGCGCGCTTGGGGTCGTATTCCTTGCGCAGCTGCATCGCCACCTCGTTGAGCGGCTGCTGAAGCTGCGGATTGGTCGGCACCAGGCTGTTCTTCGCGCTTTCGATCACGCCAGGGACCAGCGGATCGAACATGCTGGCGCCGCCCTTGAGCGAGACCAGTTCCTTGGCCGCCGCGATCGCGGCCGCCGTAGGCGCCGCCGGCGCCTGCGCGTTCGCAGCGCCGCTGAGCGCCAGGCATCCGAGCGCCAGCGCGGCGGCCACGGACAGGCGGTGGATCGGGTGGCGTTTCATGGTGGTGTCTCCCTTTGATATGAGAAGTTCTAGGACCCTTCGACGATCCTGACGCCGTCGGATCCCGCGATGATGGCGATGTGGGCAAGCCCGATGAACAAGCCGTGCTCGACCACGCCCGGGATCGCGGCGAGCCGGTGCGCCAGCGATTTGCGGATCCGGAATGCGCGCGAGCGCGGCATCGAGGATGAGGTGCCCGCCATCCGTGACGAAAACATGGCCCTCGCGGGTCCGGCGCGGCAGCACCGGTCCCGGGCACCCGCATGCTGCCGCGGCCGCCTCGACGGCGCGCCG
The DNA here is from genome assembly GCA_963791155.1 of uncultured Pseudomonadota bacterium. Classification (GTDB taxonomy): domain Bacteria; phylum Pseudomonadota; class Alphaproteobacteria; order Rhizobiales; family Xanthobacteraceae; genus JAVDCA01. The sequence continues at coordinate 163,363 of CAWBRI010000006.1, read as the reverse complement.
GGTCGCCGCCAGCCCGAACGGCACCACCTCGATCGGCAGCGGAAACCGTCCGAGCGTCGCGACGTATTTGCTCGCGTCGGCGATGACGATCATGCGGGCGGAGGCCGCCGCCACGATCTTCTCGCGCAGCAGCGCGCCGCCACCGCCCTTGATGAGGGTGAGGTCGGGGGCGATCTCGTCGGCGCCGTCGACCGTGAGATCGAGCTCGGGCGTCTCGTCGAGCGTGGTGAGCCGCACGCCCGCGCGCTCGGCATCGGCCCGCGTCGCCTCGGAGGTCGGCACCCCGACGACGTCGAGCCCACCGCGCACACGCTCGCCGAGCAGCGCCACGAAATGCTTCGCGGTCGAGCCGGTACCGAGCCCGAGCCGCATGCCAGAACGCACGAACTCGACCGCACGGGCGGCGGCGGCGTGCTTCAATCTCTCGGCATCGGTGACAGTCAAGGGGCTGACAGCTCAGGGTTTCGGGTCAGGGGATGGCGCCTGTGTAGCTTTGTTCCGGCGCAGTTCCTAGCGCATTTTCCGGTCGACTTGCGTCCCCTTTCCGACCTGGCCGAGCTTGCCAGACGGCCGCTCGCCCTATAGCCACAGCCTGGCATGGCGACACGCATCATCGTTTTCGACCTCGACGGCACGCTCGTCGACACCGCACCCGATCTGATCGATTCCCTCAACGTGCTGTTCGCGCGCGAGGGCCTGACGCCGATCGCCATGGACCAGGGACGGGGCATGATCGGCGGCGGGGTCAAGCGGCTGATCGAGCGCGGCCTGTCGCTGCAGGGCCGCAGCTACAAGCCCGCCGACATCGACGATCTGTTTCGCGACTACGTCGCCCATTATGCCGAGCACATCGCCGACCGCTCGCGTCCGTTTCCCGGTGTCGAGGCCGCGCTCGATGCGCTGGCGCGCCGCGGCGACTGCTTCGCGGTGTGCACCAACAAGCTCGCATGGCTGTCGGTGCGTCTGCTCGATGCGCTCGGGCTTTCGGCGCGGTTCGCCGCGATCTGCGGCCAGGACACGTTCGGGATGCAAAAGCCCGATCCCGAGATCCTGCGCCGCACCATCCAGGCGGCCGGCGGCGAAATCGACGCCGCCCTCATGGTCGGCAACTCGGCGACGGACATCATGGCGGCGCGCGCAGCGGGCATCCCGGTTGTGGCGGTCGACTTCGGCTATACCGAGGTACCGGTGGCCGCGCTCAAGCCCGACCGGATCATCAGCCATTTCGACGCCCTGCCGGCGGCGGTCTCCGAGCTGATGCGGAGCCCGGCGTGATACCGGCTCGGCATCAGGACCTGACACAAGACTTACATCAAGACTTGCACCCAACCCTCCAGCTGGTAATGATTTTTACGAGCGCAGGCGGCGTGGGCGCCCATTAAGGCGACTTTTACCCTGCCGGGCGACATTGGGCTGGGTCTTGCGGTCGCGAGTGGCCGATCAGCGGGGAAATGACGCCGGGTGGGGTCAAATCAATGACCTCCGCCACGCTTAGGCCAAAGTGGGTGGGGAAATGAGGCGCGTCGCATCAGGGTCCGGTATCGGCACGTTGCGGCCAAAGGGCGGGGTACGGTTGCACCCATCGGGCGTCATCAATATGGTCCGCCCGCGGTGGAGCATTCGAGGGAACCGCGTGATTGGGGGTACCAATATGAGCCGAGTCATCGCCGTCTTGGCATGTGGCTTCTTTCTTACGGGATGCTCGTCTTCGTGGATGCCGAGCATCGAAATGCCGGGTTTCGGGGGCTCGTCGGCGGCGCAGTCGGCGTCGCTCGCGGTCGAGTCGGACCCGCCGGGCGCCGAGGCGCGCGCGTCGAGCGGCGCGACCTGCCGCACCCCATGCCGGCTCAACGTCACCGCCACTGACGCCCTCACGGTCAACATCACGCTCAACGGCTATGTGCCGCAGAGCGTGCCGGTCCAAGTCCTTCGTCCGGACGATCCGCGGCTCGGCTCGGAGGACAGCGCATCGGGTCTGGCGCGGCTCGATCCCAATCCGGTCTATGTCGAGCTCGAACGCGCGCCGCCGACGCTGCCGGCACCCGCCAAGAAGAAGCCGAAACACGCCCCGACCGCCGCCCTGCGCGCGCCGGCGAACGCCGTCAGCCAGGCCCCGGCGGCGCAATCTCCGACCACGGCCGTCGCCCCCAGCAACGCCCCGCCGGCCGCCGGTTCCGGTGGGGCCGCGTGGCCGATGCCGCGATGAAGGCACGCAAGCCGGCCCAAGGGGACGACGTCAGGCGGCTTGGCTTGACACTTCGGGCCTGACGCCTTTAATCCCGGCCGTCGCAGACGGGCGCTTAGCTCAGCGGGAGAGCGTTCCCTTCACACGGGAGAGGTCGTAGGTTCAATCCCTACAGCGCCCACCACTATATCAATGAATTGATGACTTAGTGGCCGCACAGATTTCACTGCTTCGGAAACCCGACCCGCGTGCATTCATGGCACGCTTCGATCACACGCTCGTCCGCTCCGCCCGCCTATCTCGCTGGAACGCGAGATAAAATGCAAAAATATGCGTCACCTCGGGCGGTATGTGGGGACTCCGGGTTTTATGGCGAGACCGCCATGCGTCGGCTCTGCCTGATCTGACTGGAGAACTCGAACCGATCGTCGCGCGATGGCCCAACTGCTGTTGAGATCATGGCCGGCGTCGCGGCAAGTCTCTTGCCGCGCTCACGCACGCTGGTATTCTTTTGCGGTTCAGCGACGGAGGAAAAATTGAGTTTCGCGCTGCGGCCTTGGTTGGGCGGAATGTGTGTGGTGATGGGGATCGCGTCTTCCAGCGTGTCTGCGGTCGCTCAGCTTTCCCAGAATTGGACCTGGTGCGTGAATGAGACGAAGGCCTGGCCACCCGAGCAGCAGATCAAGGGATGCACCGCCATCATCAAGTCAGGAGGGGAAACCCAGAGAAATCGGGCCATCGCCTTCAATAACCGCGCCCTGGCGTACTACCGCAAGGACGATTACGGCCACGCGATCGCGGATTTCAACGAGGCGATCCAACTCGACCGCAGTTTCGCCAAGGCGTATTCTGGTCGCGCCAATGCCTATTCTGATAAGGGCGATCACGACCGCGCGGTCGCTGACTACAATAAGTCGATTCGGCTGGACCCCAGCAACCCCACGGCGTTCAACAACCGATGTGACGAGTTGCTCATTATCGGCCAGGCTCTGGCAGCACTCGCGGACTGCAACGAGTCCCTGAGGCAGCGCCCCAGCCACGCCAATACGCTCATGCACCGCGGAAACGCCTTTCTGGCGGCTGGGCAGCTAGACAAGGCTGTGGCCGATTATGAATCCGCGCTCCGACAAAATCCAAAAGACGCCTGGTCACTCTATGGACGCGGTTACGCAAAGGTGAAGCAAGGTAATTCCACCGCCGGCAATGCCGATATCGCGGCCGCCAAGGCGATCGAGGCCGAGATTGCCGAGGCGTTCGTCGTCAGGCGCATCAAATAAGGCAACAAATTCTGCCAGCCGTCGGTTTCTGTGCCGACACAATCACGGCCTCCAGCCGCTCCCTGCCCTCGCACCGCTACTCGTCGTAATGCTTGATGTCGGGCCACTCATGCTAAATCGATCCAGCGCAATCTCGATCGCTTGCAGCTTCAGCATCGGTCTGACGGCGCTGACCATCGCGTCTCTTTATTCCACAGCCCACGCGCAGACAGCCGATCTCGTGCTGTGCGACCGGCTGGCCGCCGACCCCGCGGATCCGGACAAGCCGGCGGACCTCAAAGGCACGCCCGATATCGCCAAGTCGGACATCGCGACCGCGATTAAATTTTGCAAGATCGCGTCGGCCGCATCGCGCCGGGCGCTTTACGAGCTGGGCCGCGCCTACGCGGCCAATCAGCAATTACCGGAAGCCATCAGCGCCTATCGCAAAGCGGCCGACCGGGGGAGCACGGCGGCCATGGTCGAGCTCGGCGTGCTGCTCGCCACAGGGTCCGGCGTTCCCAAGGACGAAGCCCAGGCGCGCAAATTGTTCGAGCGCGCCGCCGAGGCCGGCAACCCGCGCGGCGTCTCCAATCTGGCGGCCCTCTCCGAGCGCGCCGGCGCACCGTCGGATCCCGCCAAGGCCAAAGTCCTGCTTGCGCGAGCGGCGGAGACTTCGGCAGAAGCGCAGTATCAGCTCGGGTTGGTCACGGCGGATGGCATCGGCGGGCCGAAGGACGATGTCGCGGCACGGGCGTTGTTTGAAAAGGCGGCCGCGCAAGGTCATCCCGGCGCATTGGAGCGGATGGGCGCCTTTGCGCAGAGCGGGCGTGGCGGGCCGCAGGATTCCGGCGCCGCCAAAGCGTATTACGAAAAAGCCGCCGCGCTCGGCAACGAAGACGCCAAAGCCGCGCTCAAGCGCTTGGAATGTCCCTATGTGCTCAAGGATAAGCGCGGAAACGTCGTGAGCAACCTTTGCTTCTAGTCAAGACCTCGTTCGCCTCTCACAACCCGTCGCATCGTTGTTTGCTGTGAGCGCACAATCTGCCGGCGGCGCTAGACCGGCGTGGCCACGATGATCCAAACGGGGGATGGCGTGGGGATGGTCCGGCGCAACGCGAACCCGGAAGCGGCGAGCAGATCGCCGAACTCCGCTTCGGTGCGTTCACGTGCCGCTCCGAACATGGCCATCATGTGGACATCGATCAGATAACCCGCGGGCCTGCCCCGGGTAGGATCCGGCTCGAGAACCTGGTCGCCGATCAACAGGACCGCGTTTTTGTCCATGGCCGCCCGGCAGGCGCGCAAGACGCGCAGGCATTCCTCATCGTCCCAATCATGTAGCACGCGAAGGATGAGATAATGGTCCCCGCCGGGCGGGACGCGATCAAAGAAGCTGCCGCCTTCGACCGCGATCCGGCTCTGCATCAAAAGCGCGTCCGGGATCGCATTGACGACGTCCGCGCGATCGAAGATCAGCCCGCGCGCGCCGACGAAGCGCTGGAGGATTTGGCGCAGGGCCGCCCCATTGCCGCCGCCGATATCCATGATCAGCCGTGCGCTGGAAAAATCGTAGGACGCAGCTACGGCAGCGTGGCAGTTGTCGATAAAGCTCGCCATCATCGAATCGTAGATGCGCGCTTCCTCCGGATTCTGATCGAGATAGGAAAACCGCGCCATGTTCCAAGCGGCCTCGTGCGGCACGCCGCCGGTCATTGCCACGTCCAGTTTCTCCCACGCCTGCCACGAGCCAGGCGAGGTCCAGAAGCGCGCGGCCTGGTGCAGGCTGTCTGGCGCGTCGGTGCGCAACAAGCGCGAACGCGGCGTATGCGCAATCGTGTCGTCCGACGCCACGGAAAAAACCTCGAACGCAGCCAATGCGCGCAGGACACGCAGCAGCGGCTGCGCCAGCACGCCGCAATCGGCGGCAAGCCGGCCCACCGCGACGCTGCCATCGGGGGCGATCCGGTCCGCAACACCGAGATCGGCCACCAAACGCAGCATGCGCGAGACCTCGAAGCCCCGCAAAAGCAGATCAAGTTCTGCCCAGTTCTGATTGGAAGCGGCGCTCACGGCATCGGTTTCAGATCGAGCACATGCGCCAGTTCTGCCATTCTGGCGCGCTGCGCCTCGATCAACTCAGAAAACTCGGCAGGCGTGCTGCCGCGCGCGATTTGGCCGGTACCAATCAAGTGGCTTGCCATGTCCGGATCGGCAGCCACCGCCCGGATATCGGTCGATATCCGCTCGCGAAGGTCGTTCGGCATTCCACGCCCTCCGAAAAATCCGACGGCTCCTTCCAATGCGAGCTCGGGATATCCGGCCTCGACGACCGTCGGCACGTCCGGGGCGGACGTTGCGCGCTGACGATTGACGACCGCAAGCAACTTCACCTTGCCGGCCTGGACTTGCGGTAAGACGATCGCGATGGCGCACATCATGATGTGAATTCGCGCCTCGCCGAGATCGCTTTGAGCTTGCACGATGTCGCGATAGGACACGTTCGAGATCGGCAGGTTTGCGTTCCTTTGAAATCCCGCGAAAGTCAAATAAGTGCCGCCGGGAGTGGCCGCCCAATTGAGCTTGCCGGGTTGCGAACGCGCCAGCGCCACCAACTGATCGAGCGTGTCGACATTGAGGGACGTCGGCACCGCAATGCCGACGGATACGTCGGAAGCCTCCGATATCGGAAGCAGATCGGCCGGATCGTATGGCAGCCTGGCATGGGTCAGGGGGCTGACCACGATCGGCGCGATAAGGGAGAGAAGCAGCGTGTGGTCGTCCTGCGCTCCGGTGAAGCTGGCCACCCCAACCATGAGGTCTCCGCCCGGACAATTCTCAACGATGACCGGTTTGCCCCAGCGCTTCGACAACCAGGCCGCATATACCCGGCCCACGATATCGGTCGCGCTGCCGGCACCGAGAGGAACGATCAATCGAACGGGCCTTACCGGCCAGTTCTGCGACAAAGTCTGCGCAACCAGCGTGGCAGGGATGGATGAAAGGGTCAGTACAAGAATAATCGCGGCGGCCGTGATGATCCGCACTCTGCTCTCCTATGCGTTCTTTTATACGTTCCTGGAAACCAGCCGGGGGCCGCCGGGCTTGCGGCGACCGGCGCCTGGTCGGATGTAGGCTTCATTCGCCGCAACGACCCGACCGAGAAGGTCCACAAAGATCTCGCGATCTCTTGCCGCAAGGCAGGACAGCAGGCGATCCTGCGATGCGCGCGCTCTCGGGCGCAACCGGCGCTCAACTTCCTGTCCAATGCGCGTCAATCGAAGCATCCAGGCGCGTCGGTCCGCTCCATTCGGCCGGCGCTCGACCAACCCCATCGATTCCAACTGATCGACGAGACGGCCGGTGTTGGTCTTGTCGATGCTGACCATCTCGGCGAGGCGGCTTTGGTCGATGTCCGCCTGGGCAGCGATGTGTATCAGCACCGCCCACTGCAGCATGCTCAGCCCCTCACCTTCGACGACCTCAGCGACGACCGCGGTACAAATCTGATGAAGGCGCCGGACCAGGTACGCGGGAACATGCCGGAAGGGCGATCGGCTGGGTTTGGTGTCCGCCGTATCGCCGGCCACTCGCTGCGTTGCGCGACCGAAGGCTTTTGGGGTCCTGCTCATGAGATTGCACCCACTTGCTAGTATTTCATGTGCGACATTAACATATTTTATAATCACATATGTTATTATCTCTGTCAACCCTGGCTGGGAGGAGCCCTGAAGCTTGCTATATGCGTCTCGCGGCTCACGGCAAATCCGGCCAAGCATACAGACGCAAAAAATCCGCCGCCCACGCGCAGCCGGCGGCGGATGTGGAGCGGTTACGCGAAGGCGTACCCGGCAAACGGCCCGGTCCGGCGCCCCTACCCGGCCGGCGCTTAAGTCATAATGACGCGATGCGCCCCGCGCGCGGGTTCACCACCCGATATCCAGCCAGCGAGCGGAGATGGATGCGGGTCCGATGGCCGCCCGAATTGGCGTCATAGACCGTCGCCATCCCGTTGCCGTGATAGGACAGGATCACCATCACATGATGCGGGCGCACCGCCGCCATGTCGGGTCCGGGCGCCGCCGGCGGGAAGCGCAACCAGTTGGCGGCCAGCCAGAGCGAGCGGATCGGCGCCCCGAACAGATGGACCGCGGCCCCGCATCCGCAAAACGCCACCCGCGGGCAGCCGGCCGGGTGCGCGACGATCGCCTCCCGAGCCGGTGGCCGCGTCGTGCGGCGAGCGGAGGGCGCCCCAGTCGATCCCGGGCGCAGCGATGCCACGATCTGCGGCGCCATGCGCCCATCCGTGTCATAGGGTGCCGGACCCATCGCGACCACGCGAAAGGGCTTGCCCGACGCCCGATGCCGCGCCGGCCGAATAGAATGTCGCAAGAGCCGCACCCCGGGATGCCTGCGAGGCGCGGCCGGGAGCTCCCTCGCGCCGTCGCGCTCGCGCGCAGGCCGGCTTGCGTTGATCTGGCGTGCCCTGTCGATTGCATCGCGGCACGGCCCTTGGGCGATATGCCATCCGGTCCCGCCGCCGCCCGCCCCGATAATGATCGCGCACGCGGTCGGCCGGCGGTGCGTCTGTTTGGCGTTGGCGTGGGCCGACGGCATGAAGGCGAGCGAAAGCGCTGCCGCGACGAGAATGCGGATCATTCGGAGGCCTCTGAGTTGTTGCGGAGAAACCGGCTCTTTTCGTTCGCCGCAGGCGCGGTCCACGGATTCCGGCAACTGGGCGAGCGCGACTTGCGCCGGTCGGGCTATCTCAACAACGCGCGCGGTTTATTCTGTCACGCCCCGACAATGCCCGGGTTGAATGCGCACTCCGGCAACGCGACATCGTCATCGTCATCGTCGCGCGCGTGGCGGCGGTTTCTTTTTTGCTTTGTGGTCGCGCGCCGCTTTCGCGTCTGGCACGTCATGGCGTCGCCCTCCCAAACCCCTGTGACCGGAACGCGCGTGCTGAGGCCCGTCATGGACACATGACGGGGCTATTTCAGTGTTCGAGCCGCCTTGCCGTCCGGCGGAAATGCAAGACTTTCGCCGTGGCGCAATTCCTCATAGCGACGATCGAGCGTATCGAGGCGCTTGTCCTGCATGTCCAGGCGCTGGCCTTGCAGCGCGACCTCGGTGATCAGCTTGCCCAGGGTCTTGATCTCGTCGCGCAACGAGTTGATCTCGTAGCCCTGCTGCGTCATCGCGGCCTCCACGCGCTGGGTCGTGCGCCCCAGCCGAAAGGCGACGACCGTCCCGCCCCCGAGAATGCTGACGATCTCCGCAACCTTGAGGGCGATATCGAGGGTGATGTCGCTCACTTCCAACACCTCAGCCGCCGGCCGGTGAGGTTGTGCACCCGCAAATCACCGACCAGCGCCGCCCCCGCGAACCGCGCACTCGTGTGCGTCTTGGAGGCGTAGGACAACGGACGCCACGGCTTGCAGATCGTCTCAGGGGTCGTCACTGTCGAACGGGTCGCGCACCCCGCGAGCAGCATCGCCGAGAGCATCGGCCCGAGCATCATCGCCGAGCTTGCGCGCCGCCTGCTCGGCGGCTTGCCATTGGGCTTGGACATGTCGTTCTCCATCGAAAAAGGCCTTGGGATAAAGGAACAGGACGACCACGCACACCGTCGCCACGCCGACGCAGGCATGGCGCACCGCATTGATCGGCACGTAGACGAAGACCGCGACGGCGCCGATCAGCACCACGCCGGTGATGCCGACCCAGCCCAGAAGTCCGTGCCACAGATAGGCGAGGATGAAGGGGACCATCACACGCCCGCCCGCGCGTGCTCGCGCCGCCAGTACCAGATGGCGCCGCACGCGATCACGATGACGATCGTGATCGCGGCGCGGAAACCCGGGCTGTGCATGAACGCGCCCACGGCGTCGAACAGCCCGAGATCCTGGGCGTTGCCCTTGACCTCTTTGGCGGCCGCCGCGATCTCGTTGATATGCGAGAGCGCCGTGACGGCGCCGACGCCCGCCGCCGCATTGCCGATCTTCGACGTCGACATGTCCTTCGGCGGCGGCTCGGCGGCGCGCGGCACGGCCTCGTTGTCCTCGATGTCGGCGGGATCGCCCGGCAGATCGGGCAGCGCCTGCTTCCAGCGCGCGAGCCATGCCTTGCGGCTGTCGAGCCCGATGGTGCCGCCGTTCACCCGGCGCGTGACGGCGTGCAGGTCATCCCCGTCGCACCCGGGCAGGCAGCCCAGCCGCGCGAACTCGCAGGCCGCCACCTCGAGCGCGGTGCCGGGCGCGAACGCAAGGTCCGGCTCGTTCTCCAGGTCGAGCCCGGTCAGATCGCCGATCGCCGCGTAGGAGCTGCGCCCGGTGATCTGCAACAGCCCGCGGCCGCGAAACGTATAGCCGTCGTCGGTGCCGGGACGGTTGCCCATGCGGCCGTTGTAGACTTTCGACGCGAGCTTCCTGGGATTGCGCACGTAAGCCTGCGCGGTCTCGACCGAAAACCGCGTCGGCCACACCGCCGCGATGCGCTGCGGCGTGGAATAGCTCAGGTTCTCGGCCGTGATGGTGCCCCCGCCGCTCTCGTGGCTGATCTGGGCGAGGAAGTGGACGACGCGCAGCGGCGTGTTGATCTTGTGGCGGGCGAGAACCTGGGCGGAATGCGCCGCCACCGCGTCGAGCAGCGCCGCCGGCGCGTGCGGCCACAACCGGCCGAGCAGCGCCCGATCGATGCCGGCCATCACAGCTTGCCCTTGAGCTTGGCCTCCTCGGCCTTCACGTCGAGAACGACCTTGGCCCGTTCGCCGGAAACCCACGCCTTGAGTTTCGGCCAAAAGAACCACACGACGCCGACGGTCAGGCAGCCGAGCGCATATCCGATCATGTCAGTCTCCTGTTGGGTTTTCTGGGCTATTGAGCGCGGCCTCGATCATGAGGCGCGCGATTCTCCGGTGGACGTTCCGGAAATCCTCCTTTGACCTTTGCAGCACCGATGAGCGCGCGCGTGACTTGATCGGTGAACATAGGTTCTCTATGAAAAAAGCCGCCCGAAGGCGGCTTGCGGCGGACTGTTCGCGATGGGCCCGAAAGAGGGCTGTGAATTCTCGGGGGAGTTGTGCTAGTTCTTAAGCATGGGACTTGATCGTAAGTTTTTAGAAAGCCTGCACGACTTCGCGTCCGCAGGGCTTGTCCGCCCTGGCCAACGGATTGCGGAGATCGGCGCTCAGCAGCTAGCCGACAATTTTCTGGAGGCCGGTGATCTACTCGACAAAATTTATAAACTGTTCGGCCGATCGCGCCCGCAGCTTGGGAAGCCGACCGGCAATGGAGGGATGGCTTCTAGCGCGCCTTCATCGCGCATATTTTGGGACTCCCTCGGATTGTCCTGCACGCCCATTGACTTTGACGGCCACAGAGGCAGCCTGCCTCTCGATTTGAATTGCGAGACCGCGCCACGCAGTTTTTGCGGACATTTCGATTTACTCGTTAATTGCGGAACAACAGAACATGTGGCCAATCAAAGCAATGCCTTTGCCGTCATCCATGATCTCACGAAAGTCGGCGGCATCATGTACCATGACGTTCCGGTCTGTATGTTTGGGCACGGTATGATCAACTATAGCCCAAAGTTTTTTCTTCAACTGTTTCGACAAAACGACTACGAGCCGATTTTCATCCGCGTCCACGCTTGGACAGAAACGGAAATTCCCCGCTACGTGCGCGCCATGAACCGCAAATGGGGCGCCGGGCACTCAATCGAGTTCGACGGGATAAGGGACATCACGATAAATGCCGCACTGCGCAAGGTCCGCGATCAATCGTTCATTACGCCGCTCGATCTCCCCCGCGGCATGATGGTGAAGCAGTATATTCGGTCACCGCGGAAGTGGAAGCATCTTGTGCCTCTGCGCTAGATCACCCTGAGAATGTAGGGGATCGTCATTGATGGCTGTAGAATCGGGTGTGCTGCGCCCCCGGCATTGGATGAAGTCGCTGCGGTGAGCGTGGAAGTGCTGGGTGCGCCAAAGTTGAATCCCTCTGAGCCGGTCCCTCCGATGGCATTTAGCCCAACAGTTCCAGGAGCGTGGATGACGTTAGTCCCATTGGTCAAAGTAGTCGTATAAGCCAATATCGCACTTTCCGCTGCGGTCAGCGTGTGATTTTCTGCGCCGCCCGTCGCTCCCAACGTCGTCCCGTTGAAGTTTCCGCCCGCGACCGTGATCCGTCCGGCCGTGCTGCCGCCCATGTTGTCGAGGCCAACTGGAACGCGCCCGCGCATGTCCGGCACATTGAACGTCGTCGATCCGTCGCCCGTCCCGAAAGTCGTTCCGACCAGCGCGAACAGCGTCGCAAAGGTCGTGCGCGAGATCGCCTGCCCGAACGGCAGCACGAAACTGGAATTCGGCGCGCTCGATCCGAGATACGGGATCATGCCGCCGATCGGCACCACGAACGAGGAGCCGAAGAAATTCTGCAGATACCAGGCCCCGTCCGAATTGTTGTAGGTCGCCACATAAGGCGTGCCCTGGATCAGCGATGCGGCCCCGACCTCGACGCCGGGCGAGGTGCGCAGCGGCTTTGCGCCCAGCCCGTCCACGTTGAGCGTCACCGTCGCCCCGCAGGTCGTGTGCGGCACGAACCCGATCATCGCGCCGTTCATGTGCGCCAGGGTGTCGAACACCTGGTTGCTCGCGACGGTGTAGGCCGTCCCCGTCCCGCCGGTCGTGATCGTGCCGCCGATGTCGTCGCGCCATTCGGCGAGACGGGCCGCCATGGCGCGCGCCGAATCGTTGACCGCCGACGGCGCCATGCCCTCGGCCCAGTTGATGGTCGGGTCCGAATTGGCGTTGGCGGCGGCGGTCTTCGACCATCCCCAGAAAGGCATGCTTGTCTCCTGTACGGCTGAAACGGATATCGGCCGGCCGCGGCACGCGCCGGCGCGTCGGACGGGGCGGACACCGGCAGCCTTCGCCGGCGTCACGATCGATCCCGTGTACGACAGTATCTTGAGGGACCCCTGCGGGCCGCAGACGGGCGTCAGGTCTGGCCCGGCAAACTACGTGACGCCTCGCCGTCTTCCTCGAGATCCACGGCGGCTGGCGCGTCCATCTGGGATTTGGTACGATGCCGCGCCATGACGGCGGCACACGCCCACTCACTCATTAACTCGTCGGGCTCGGTGGCGTGATCGTCTCGCGGCCGGCGCGTCTACTGTCCATCGGCGACGACGCGCAAAGCGTCGGCTGATGGCTTGGGGGATACCGGTGCAGCCAGCCCGAACATCGCCTTCGCCCAGCTCCGCGAAATTCGCAGAGGCGAGCGATGCCGCCTTTTCGGTCTACGTCATATCCTTGTCCGATGCCGGCGTACGGCGCGCAAACATGGCGTCCCGCCTGTCCGCCGCGGGAATCCCTTTCCGGTTCGTGAACGCCGTCGACGGGCGAACGCGACGCGTTCCCGACTATATCGACGGTGCCAAGATCATACGCGAGCCGTTCGGCGCCGAATTGGCCATTGCGTGTGCGGCTTCGCACCGGCTGGTTCATCGAATGATTGCGGATGGCGACGCCGCCACGGCATTGATCCTCGAGGACGACGCCATGCTCGACGACGATTTCGCCGAGGTCGCCAAAAAGGCCCTGTCTTTCAAGTTCGACATATTCAAGCTCGAGGGCGTCAACGTCGCGCGCCGTCGAATCACGGTTGGCCGCATTGGCCGGCATGACGTAATCATCACTGTATTTCCTTCCTCGGGCGCCGCGGCCTACCTGGTTCGTCGAGAAGCGGCGCGGCGGATTTGCGGGCTGCCCGTCATCGATCAGGTCAACGACTTGATATTCGGCGATCCGCGCCTTCGCCTGCGTGTGCTCGAATTGGATCCGTTTTGTGCGTGGCAGGACGGCGAAACGGAAAGCCAGATGCGGAAGTTCCCCAACCCTTCCTACGTTCCACAAAAGGAGCGCGGACTGCGGCGGCTCATCCAATCCTTCAAACGAAAGATCATGATCGCGTCGATGTATGGCCCCCTTGTTCTCATCCGGTTCGAATTGCAGAAAGTGGAGCCGATGAGAAACACGAAAGCCATGGTCAGGTGGACGATTTTTGTTCTTATCGTCGCCTGCCTGGTAGCGGGTCTCTGGCACTATCGATGAACTCCTGCCGACAGCTGCTCGCCATATCGCCAATTTTTGTAGAGAGAACGTCTATTCAGGAAATCGGGAAAAATGCGGGTTTCTTTCTCATCGAACTCCGGGATGTCGCGAGCGCAACTGCTATCCCATTTGCGGAAAGCCAAAGCCGAGAACCCGCGCTTCAGTGTCGTCGATCTGGGAGGCACCGCTCACCCATGGACTGCGGAAGTGGCGGACGCGTTCGTCGATCTTCATCCGGTGAAGGGCCTGCCAACGATCGTCGGTGATCTCCACAGCACGGATCTATGGCGTGAGATCAAAAGCCGCAATTTCGACTTTTGCATCTGCAGCCACACGTTGGAGGACCTGCGAGATCCTCTTTTCGTGCTTGCAAGGATCAGGGAAACATTCTCGCGTGGCTATATCGCGGTTCCGAACAAGCATGTCGAATTCAGCCACATCGAGTTCGGATCAATATGTCGGCTATGCCCACCATCGGTGGATTTTCACATTGGCCCCCAACGAACTACGGCTCATCGCGAAATGGCCCATGGCGTCGTATTTTTCTCCCCGCCGCAATCTTTTTTTGCGACTAAAGGCGAGCAGGGTCTGGCACATCTATAGACGCCTGCGCGGTCGCAAGCCCGGCCTATCCGCTGGCGGCCCCTTGCCATGGTGGCGACGCGAACTTTCGGGCCCTGGCAACGAGCTCGCGTTCATCTGGGACGGCCCGATCGAATTTCGGGCGATCAATTCCGACTATGCGGGCGAGTCGCCCCTGGAGCTCGCCCGGCTTTATCGCGAGGGTCTGCGTGTCGGGCTCTAAGATGTGATGACGCAAAACGGATGTCGGGCTTCATCGATGTCGAAGCCATCGACCTAGCGCGCCGGCTTCGGCACATGCACCAGCGGCAGTACGGCCGGTCCGGAGAGAAACAGCCGACGCAGGTTCGCCAAGCGCCAATCGGAAGGTGGAATGACCGGGTTGGCGACATGGGCCCGCGCGGGTCGCCCCATCGGCATCCGCGGAGCCGCCGTGGATTTCTCACGCTGTTTCACGATCGCTCCGCCGACGCGCGCCGATCGGGCCAAGTCTCCCTGCGCCCGCGCATCGCTGCCGTCGGGGGTGCGAAACGCATCCGACGAAACACTCCCATGCGCTGCCGCATCCGTATCGGTCGGCGCGCGGCTGTCTGTCTGTTCGCCAGCGCTCATCGCGCCCAAAGCCTGCATGAGCTGCGCGTCGGTCATCGACGCGAGCGGCGGCACGGTCGGCTCGGTTGAACTCGGTTGGGGCGGGCGGCCCGAGACGCCGCAACAGGCCCATCAGTTGCGCGTCGGAAAGAACCGAAAGGCCGTTCATGGGATCAGGCCGCGCCGACGCGCCTCGGCCTCGAGCTCGGCACGGCCGGCGGTTGACGGCTGCGGCGCGGGCGCGCCGGAGGCGCCGGCTCTCCGGGGCGCCGACGGCGTGTTGAAGTGCGCGGCGACGACCGTCCTGAGGATCTCGGGATTGAGCGCCGCCACCTGGGCGACTTGCGGCGAGATCCCGGCGCCCACCAGAGCCTTGAATGTCGCCATCTGGTTGACTTGCTGGACGCCGGCCGCGTCGGTGCGCTGGCCGGTCGCGAGGCCGCGCACGGAGTTCAGGACGCCGGCGACCGGATTGCCGCCGGTGGTGAAATTGGACGCGCCCGCGCTCAGACGATCGAACAGGCTGGGGCCTGCCGCCGGTGGCCCCGCCGGAATTGCGGCCGGGCTCGCCGAAAGCGCGTTGCCCATCGGGCGCGCGAGGCTGGCGAGAAAATCCGTGAACGGGTTCGACGCGCCCGGGTCCTTGCCAAAGCCGTCGGCATCGCTCGGCGGGAGCGATGCGCCCTTGGCCATGCGGGCCGCCGCCGTCTGCGGGACCATGGCGCCGCCCGGAATCGGCGCGACATTCGGCGGCATTTGCGACGGATCCGACGCAAAACCCGGCGCCGGGCCGGTCAGCGGTTGCAGCAACGCGCCGAGCCAGCCCGGCGGCGTTCCGCCGTAACCATTCGAATCGAACTGGTAACCGTCCAGAATGCCCATGTGCGATGCCCATGTGAGATCGGATGAGAAAGAAAGGAGTGAATAGCCACAACGGTCCGATGGCCGGGCGTGTCATCGCGCCGGCCTGTTCTTACAAACCTTTGTCACGCTTTGAATTTCGGCAGCATGGCGCCGATCCCTTGTGCAATCGTCGCGAACTGCTGCGCCCCCGACATCGTATTCGTCCCCGTCGTCGCGCTGCTGCCCTTGGTCTGCCCGAACTGCGCGCCGAGGCCGCCGTAGATCGGGCTCAGCAGTCCTGCCATCTGGATCGGGTTGGCCTGCTGCGCGAGCGCCGTCTGCAGCATCAATTGCGGCGCCGCCGTCAGGGCGCCGAACGCCGTGTTGGCGTTGTTGACCCCTTGGGACCGGATGGCGGCAGTGTTGGCGTCGAGGTTGCCGTAACCCTGCGCGGTCGTGTTGCCGGCGCCGTAGAGGCTGTTCGCCGCATTGAGCTGATTGGCGGCGGCGTTCTGCAGCAGCGGCGTAGCGCCCTGCGCGATCCCCATGGCGATCACCTTGGCGTTGTCGGGCGAGCCGAGGCGGCCAAGCCCGGCGAACATCGGATTGACCGTGTCGCTGACCTGCTGATTGACGGTGGCGAGCGCCTGCGCGAGCGCCGGGTTGCTGCCCGGGTCCATGGCATTGCCGCTCGCATAGGGAGTGAGTTGCGATCGCAGATCGCCATAGGCGCTTCCCAGCAAGCCGGTCGCGGTCGCGTCGTTCGCGCCGCCCGCCATCTGGGAATTGGCGACGCGCCCGATCGCGTCCGCAAAAGGATTTCCGGCCGACGCGACCTGTGCGAGCTGGTCGAACGCCTGGTTGGTCCGGGGCGTGCCGTTGATCGTATCGACGCTCGGCATCAAATTCCCCAGGATGCCTTCAATACCGGCCGCGGCCGGCTGATAGGGCGTGACCTGGGATTCCTGGTTGGTGCTCTGTTGGCTGCTGCTCGTTCCGCCCATCAGTCGATCTCCTTTCGCAGCACGATCCTGGTCGTGCGATAGTTCAAAAGTCGCGCCCAACCCGGGCGCCCGCACACTTCGATGGCCCGGCACCCCTCGTCGCGGGCGTATTGTTCCAGCATTCCGATCAGATGGCCGAAGCGCGCCCAGTCGCGGCCACCGCATGCCACGACGGTGCACAGCCGCCCTTTCGCGTCGCGGCCGATCTGCGTCACCGCGACGGCGAGGATATGTTCGTCCTCCGTGGCCGCCCACAGATACGCGTTGCCGGCCAGAACATCGC
Organism: uncultured Pseudomonadota bacterium; assembly: GCA_963791155.1. Taxonomy (GTDB): domain Bacteria; phylum Pseudomonadota; class Alphaproteobacteria; order Rhizobiales; family Xanthobacteraceae; genus JAVDCA01. The sequence continues at coordinate 146,499 of CAWBRI010000006.1, read as the reverse complement.
GTTGCACGTCCTCGAAGCGGCCCATTCGGCCGCGCTCCATGGCGCGCCGCACCAAATGCGCGACATGCGGCCACAGGATATGGACCTGGCCCGGGTCGACGCAGGCGCCTTCAACCAAGCGCCACCCACCCGAACGTGCGGTCGTTCTGCGCGTTGTTGGCGTGGGCGAGCGTGAAGGAACCCTTGGCGACCGCGCCGACCCACAGCGTGCCGTTGCCGATTTCCGCCGCCGCATGCGCGGTGAGCGGTGAGAGTAGCACGACGCTGCCCGCCGCGCAGTTCGGCGCCGTGACGGTGGTGCCGGGCTGGCTCGCCGCGAGCGTCACCGTCCCCGCCGCGTTCGAGCGCCCCTGTGCGAGCTGGTTGATCGCGGTATTGACCTTGCGATGGTCCGGTTCGTCGGGCGACAGCACATAGGCGGTCATCGAGCGCCTTCCTGCACGACCTCGGGCTCGATTCCGGTCGCGAAATTCCACGCCGTCCCGGCCGGGATGCGCAATCTTCCCCGCGCGAACCGCGTCGAGGCGCGCTGCGGAACGCTTCCGGTGGCGTCCATCGGCTGCTCGGCCAGGAAGGATTCGGCCGCGTCGAGGCGCTCGCGCATGCCGGTCGAGCCGAACACGGCGGCCGCGTCGGTAATCGGCCGCAGTCCACGCACGAACACCCGCCGGCCCTGCCCGATCGCCTGCGATCCGGTCGCCATCGCGGCCTCCAGATTGCCGCCGCGAAAGAACCCGAGACGATGCGACGGATCGAACATCGCGGCTTCGGGCGTGACCGAGGTCGAGAAGCTGTCGAGCGAGGGAATCAGCGCGTCGATCGACGATGAGATGCTGTCGATATTCTCCAGCGTCAGGCCGGGCTGCGAGAGCGAGCCCAGATACTCGCCCCGCATCGCGATCGGGGCCCAGCGTCGCAACACGTAGTCGTAGCACAGCAGCTTATCGAACAGCCCGGCCGCGCCGCTGTTCGATTTGTAGACCCAGAACACCCGGTTATGCCGCGGGTCGGACGCGCCCAGCACGAGCTGTAGATTGCCGGCGTCGAGATCGGCGAAGAACGTGCGGTCCACTTTCTCCTTGCCGATCGGCACCGGATAGCCGGAAGGGTCCATCTGCTGAAAACCCTGCGGGCCGAGAAAGAAAATCTGGTCCCCGGAGCGGATCAGCGAATACGGCGCGTAGAGCCCGCGGTCGTCCGAGATGCGCTCGATCTGGAAGATGGCGGGCGAGCCCGGCGCGTAGATGAGGCGGCGGATGGCGGTGTCCTGGAAGATGTTGCCGTACTCGCCGCCCGCGACGCCGCGCACGACGCCGCCGTCCGGCAAGTCCTGGAAGTCGGACGAGTTCAGCGCCGGAGTCCATCCGGTTGGATCGCCGAGCGCCGACCATTGCACCCGGTACGGATTGTTCAGGAGCCCGCTCAGCACCACGAAATAGCCCACGATCGAGACGTAGCGCGCCTGCGGCGGCGAGCCGGCGAGATCCGCGAAGGCGGTCGAGGACGTGAGGTCGAAAGTTTGCGGGACCGTGTTGGCCTGGACCGCGATCACGCGGTTGATGAACTGGACGAACTGCCAGTTGTCGGTCGAGGAGACGGACGCGTAAGCCGCCCCGCCCTTGCTGACATCGGCCCAGGTCTGGTTGGTGTTGTTGAGGCGGTAGAGCCGGCTCGCGGTCGCGGCGAAGATCGCCACCGAGCCGTCGGTGTTGATCGCTTTGAAGAAGCCGCGGCACGCGCCCGGCAGGCCCGACGTATAGGCGGAGAAATCCGGAAACGGCCCATAGCCGTCGCCGCGCGGCAGCACGTTCGATATCTCGCTGGTGGCTTCGGCCTGGAACCCTTGGGCCTGAAAGTCGGAGACGTCGGGACGCCATTCCGTGAAGGGAACCAGCGTCACGGCGTCGCCCCCATGACACGGATCGCGGCGGGCGCGCGCGTCTTGGCGTCGAGCCGTTCGATCTCGTCGAAGATCGCATCGCGCCGCCCGGCCCACAACGCGAGGCTGTCGACGTCCTTCACGAAGCCGTGCGCCTCGGCGAGCGCGCCGAACAGATAGACGTCGGGCGCGCAGCCCAGCAGCCAATTGGTCATGGTGGCGCCCGACAACGCCGGGATCTTCTGATAGTAGTCGAAGGTGAGCGTCGTATCGTCGCTCGGCCGCACCGTGAGGGTCGCGCCTTCGATGGTGAACAGCCGCGGGTCGCCCTGCTGGCCAGTCGGAAACAGCGCCCGCAGGTAGGACGGATGCGCGTAGTCGAGCTCGCGCGGGCATGCGCCGCTCCAGGTCAAGCGGCGCCAGGCGAGATAATCCGCCGGCAGCGCCGCAACCCCCGATGCCGGTGTGAGCGTCACCGTCAATTCCTGCTGACGCAGGCGCAGGCGGCGGTTGGCGACGGTCTCGAACAACATGATGAAGTCCGGGATGGTCGCGCCCAGGTCGGCGCGCGCGATCCAGTTCGCGATCGCGGCCTGCAGGTCCGCATAGGTCTGTATGGTCACTTGTCGGTCCTCAGATGGCGCCAATCAGGATCGGCGAGCTTCTTGCGGATGAAGACGCCGAACTCATCGCCCGACATTTTGAGCACGTCGGCGCCTTCCTGGTTCATCCACTGCACCAGGATGACGTTGGGGATGGTCGCGATGTGGCGGCCCCAGTCGCTCTTCTGCGGCTTGCCCTGGAGCGCCTTGTTGCGCTCCAATATCGCCTCGACGTCCTGGACGTGCTCGATCGTCAGGGCCCGCCCGTCCGTGTCGAGATGCGCGCGCCACAGGACCGTGCTCATCAGTAATCCGACACGTCTTCGAGCGTGAGCGTGAAGGTCTCGGTGGCGGCCGGCGTGTAGGCGCCGAGCGCGGCGAGCAACGCATAGACGGTCTTGCCGGCGAGCCGCAGGAACATTTCCGAGCCCGCCGGAGCCGACCCTGTGCCGGCCGCCCCGTCGGTGAAGGCGAGCATCGACGCGATGTCGATATTGCCCAGCCAATGCGCCGCCTGGTCGGTCGACCACGCGGCGTTGTCGCCGTTCGCCGCGGTGGGCGGCGTTTCGTAAAGGTGGACCCGAAAGCTTGCGTTGGCCACGCTGGTGCCGCTCTTGACCAGCCGCGCGCGAGTGAGACGCGTCATGCCGTTCGGGAACTGATTGCCGAGCCCGATCTGCAGCGGCACCACCGCACCGGCCGTGGTGGCGTTCGCCACCAGATCGCCGACCGCGTAGGCCGTGGTGTCGTTCGGCCGCGTGAAGCTGGCCGATGGGTTCCAGACTTGCATGGCGGTCGTCCTTTAGTACTGCCGGATGGTGAGGGAGAACGCCGCCGGGATGTTCGCCCCGCTCGCGCCGCTCGGCGTGAAGGCGACGGAATCGTTCTCGTTGGCGTAGGTCGCGGCAGTCGGAAGCGCCGTATTGACCTGTCCGGCGGCCGAGCCCGGCTGCACGATGTCGATGGTCGCAAACGCCGCGCCGCCGTTGACGGCGCACGCCACCAGGGAGTTGGCCGTCGTGATGGCGCCGCCCAGCACCGAGCTCGCCTGCAGGATCTGGCAGCGGAACGGAATGCGGACATAGGCCGCGACCGGCGTTGCGCCGACGCTCGGCGAATAGGCGGTGAGATCGACGGTCTTTATCGTGCGGTTAGTCGGATAGGCCATGGGTGTCTCCTTGTGGTCTGGTTGGATCGGAAGGGGCCGCGGTCGCGGCTCTCACACCGGAAACGAAAAAGGCGCCCGTGGGCGCCCTTCGGCATCATCGCGTCGCGGGCGTACCTCTTCCCGCGCTTGTCCGCCGAAGCGCGCAGTGCGTAGGCGGATGCGGGGAGAGGTCGGAATCTGCGCGTCTCACACGCGGATTCCGGGTGAGGGGGTGCTTGCGCGGGTCTGAGCTTTGCTGAAACGCCCCCTCACCCCGACCCTCTCCCCGTAAACGGGGAGAGGGAGTGCAGGCTCAGTGCACGGTCGGACTCGTAAGACGCGGTCAGGCCGGCGCTTACGCCGTCGTATTGTCGAACACGCCGCCGGAGGCTTTTTCGTTGCGGGCTTCCAGCGCGTATTCGGACAGGACCTCGCGGCGCTCGGAGTCGCCGGTCTTGGCGAGCGGAACCGAGACCATCTTGCGACCGTTCAGGTAGGCGATCGCCCACATGTCGGTCTGCAGGATCAGCACGTCGCGCGGGCGCGAGAAGCGGTTGGCCACGACCTTGAGAGTGCCGAAGTCGGACTCGTAGGCGTCCACCGAGGCGGTGATCTTCTTGGACTTGGTCTCCTCGATCGGAGAGGCGCGGCCCGTGAAGGTCGAGAACACCTGCTTGTTGAAGCCGCCCGTCATGATGGTGTCGGGCTTGCCGCCGTTGTTCCACACCGACTGGAGAACGGTTTTGAGGTTCGCCTCGGTGAACACGCGCTGCGTGCCGTCGGTGCGCGTCCCGGTGCCGTCGGCCGCCGACGGATCGGCACCGCCGGCGCCTTTCGACGTGTTCGACTTGACCCAGGAGAGCACCGACGCCGTGACGCGCGCGACCGAGGAAGTGCCGGTGTTCTTGGCCTGGTTGGTGCCGACCAGGATCGCCTCCATGTCGCGCTTGAGCTCGAGGCCTTTGAGCATTTCCTGGTACGCCATCTCGTTGTCGCGGCCTGCGTGCTCCACCGCCAGCTGGGTGCCGGAAACCTGCGGCACCTTGCGCGAGATCTGGCAGATGTTGCCGAGCCGCACCGTCGGCGTCGTGGCGTCCGCCGCGGCGTCGTCGCCTTCGAGCTGGGCGTTCGCCGTATTGGCGGCGGCGAGCGCCTGGGTCTGCCATTCATGATTCACCGCCGCGGCCTTGGCCTTGTCGATGGCGGTCATGAACGGTGTATCGGTCGGATCGATGCGATAGATCATGTCGCTGAGATCCTCGCGATTGCCGATCGCGGTGTAGGTCGTGAAGGTATTGGTTGGAAGTGCCATTGTGTTTGGGTCCTTGGTCAGCGGCGGCTCGCGGCGCGCCGGGCGGCAAGCGCCGCCGCGGCGTCCCGGAGACTGCCTGTGTGGGTGAGACGTTGATCGAGGGCTTTGAGTCGCTCGTCCGCGTCCGCATGGCGGGGCGCGGCCGGGCCGGGCCGTTGGACGTTGGGCACGGGCTTTGTGGCGGCTTTCTTGGCCGCAGCGTGAGCGTCGCGGTATTTCACGCCGTCACGGAGCAGGAGCTGGATGCGGTGGTCACGCAGCGAAACCGTACGCTGGCCATGCCACATCTCGCCCAGCTCGGCGTCCGTGAAGCCCAGATCCCTGAGCAACCCGGCCGCCCCATGCGAGGCCTTGGCGAAAGCCTCCTTGTCGGCCGCAAATTCAGGCGCCTTTTCGAGAAAAAGGGAGTCCTGCTGTTGCGCGAAGGCGCTCCACCGCGTGGATTTCGCGTGCTCCTGACGCTGCTGGGTGGCCTGCACCTCCTGCGCGACGGCAGCGATGTTCTTCTGCTGCGCGTCCCACAGGACGTAGCGGGGCCAATCCTCGCGCGCCAGGCGCTCGACATCGGTGATCGACTTGACGTCCGCGAACTCGCCCGCCTGCTGCTGCTGCATCGCTCGCAGCAACATCGGAAGGGCCTGCTCGTATTGGGTCCGTACCTGTTCGGCGTGTTGCTCCTTGGCGGTGAGGCCCTTGAGCTTTTCGGCCGCTTCGTTCTGACGGCGGAGAAAATCGCTTTCGCGTGACCGCTCGCGTTCCACAAGGCGTTCTTGCGTCTCGCGGGGGAGGCCCCGAAAAAGCTCCTTGTCTTCCTTCGTCCAAGACCTCGGAGGCTCGATGGGCGGAGCTTGGGGCTCCGGATCTGCTTCCTGCGTCTCACCGGGGACCGCTTCCGGGCCGGTGCCAGCCTCTTGCGAGGCCGATTCCTGTTTGCCGGCGGTCGCGCGATCGCGCGCCTCGCCCGGCTGCTGTTGTGGATTGTCCTCATTATCCCTGGGCGTAGCGTCCTTGCGTCGCGTGTCGACCAGCGAGTTGGCGGCCGCGCGCAACGACAACGCGCCCTCCCCGCCCGCCGCGCGCGCAACAATATCGGTCTGCCCGCCGAGATCGGCAGTTGCTTCGTTTTCCATGGGGTCCTCATTGGTTTGTCGATTCCGCGCCCTGCGCGCCCTCAGGGCGAAATCGAAGGGTGCGCGTGCCAGAGTCGCCGGAAATGCAAAGCGCCCGCTCGGCATCCCGGCGGGCGCAATTCCAACTGTGGATTTTCTCCTACACCACTTGGAGGCGGTCGTCAAAAAATCGCGTGTCAAGAGTCTCGACTAAGTAATTTTCGGAAGCCTGTTAAAGCAGGAGAAATACAGGTAATTTACAGGAAGCCAACGAATATCATAAAAAAGGTTGAACGTCGCGGCGCACAACACCGCGTAGACCGCAAGGTGCGACAAGACCGATCAGATCGAACAGCCAGGATGGCGCGGTCATCACGAAGCCAAACGACGTCGTTAGTTGCGCGCCGTCACCCGGTTGCGAATGCCGGTCAGGGTTGCGGGCCCGATCCCCTTCACGTCGAGAAGTTTATCGACCGAAGCAAAGGGGCCGTGCAGTTGGCGGAAATCGATGATCGCTTTTGCACGGACAACTCCGATCATTGGCAGGCCCGCTAATTCTGCCGCAGTGGCCGTGTTGATGTCGAGCCGATCAGCCGATGGCATCGCCGGATTGATGGCGCGCCACGTGCCTGCCGTATCGCTCTCAAGGACGACATTGCCGTCCCATCCGGTGCCGTATATCGCTTTATTGACGACCTGTGGCTGGAATTGGCGTTGACCGGTTGCGACATCCACAGTCACTTTGGTCCGTGAGTTCGACACGAAGTTCGCCAAAAGATCAACCGTGGTCTTTCGCGGATGTCCATATCCCCAAGCCGAGAATGTGTCATGTCGCGTATTGGGGCCCATCTCCATGACTGCGATTTTCGGAGCAATGGCTTGGAGCAGCGCGTCGGTCGTTCCGTTCGCCGAACCGTGATGTCCTACTGGATAAACGTCAGCAGCGAGCAGCACTGAATTTGCATAGTGTGCCATGAAATCAGGGATGGCCGCATCCTCGAGGTCCCCTTGAATCAAGATGGACGACTTCCCGAAATCGACTCGAACGATCGCTGAGTGGTTGTTGAGATTATTGAAGTCGGCTCGTTTCCAACCCAGGTTGTCTTCCACGGTCCCCCACAGCAATGTAATTTTTGGATCGACCGTCGGACACTTCACCGGGTCGATCACATCATTCGTCAATCCCTGATCTGCCGGGATGTCCTTCACTTGGGCAGCCACGAACCCAATCGGGTTAGCAGTCCCTTCCGAAGCGGCAGCCTTGCGATGCAGAGCTATTTGCCCGGCCTGACCCGTTGCTCCTGTCCATTCGTTACCGCGTTCAGAATTTTGTAGCGAGCAAGCACATCGTCGACGCCGCGTGTGCGATCGATGTGCGGGTGCGTCAAAATAAGTGAGTGCAACGTTTTGTTCAGATCCGACCGCCGATTGAAGAAGCCGTCCAGGTACGCCACGAGTTCGGGATTGCTATCGAAACCCGGATTCTCCTCACCTCCCGTGTCAACCAGGATGGCGGCGCAGGGAAATTCGACCAATGTTGCGGCACCTTGTCCAATATCAATGACATGCACTTGCATGGTCTGTGACGAGGCACCAGTACTAAATGCGATGCACAGTGATAGCGCACTGATCGCACCTAAGATTTTGGACTTGAGCTTTTCTGTCACGGTGACGCCCTCCGGCCGCAACTCGCTGATCAAGCGACGGTTCCTTTTCGACGGAAGCATGCACCTTCAACTAGATCGTTGCAATGTATGGTCGCGGGCGGCTGATCATCGACCTTAATGATGCATTGAGGGGATCTTGCATTGCAGGGCAGCGTATCCGACAAAAATGGAGTGAACGGATATTCGCCGGCGTAGGCCTAGAGCGACTTCACATGAACGGCGTTCGTTTTCCGCCACCAGCAGAAAGTTCCGCCGGGTCTGACGGATACCACCAAGGAATACCATTATGTACGCCAGCCGGCCGCCAGTTGGCCGCGTGTCGACCCGCAGACCCGCTGATCTCGGGTTTTCCCGTAGTCTGAATTATAACCCGCCCGAACTGTGAAGCGGTTCACCAACGCCCGCCGCGTTGTGTGATATAAATTGCCGGCCGTTCCCAGGGAACCCCGAGACCCGAGAGGAGTAACAGGCATGTTCATGTCCCGCCAAAACCAGAGACGTTCTTCGCGCGCTTCGCTCCGGTATAGTGTCGCGGGCGCCACACTTTTCTGCGTCGCCGGTGGCGCTTTTCCGGTGGCGGTCGCGCAAGACGGCGCCTACGACCCCGCCAATTACGCGTGGCAGGCCGAGGCATTCCGTCATACCGACCGGATGCGTGCGTTTCGTGATTCCGATCGCGGCCAGCAATCAACGCCGCCCGTCATTCCGGAATTCGAGTCCGATTTCGATCCCTCGGGGTCGATCGCGACCGCTCAGCGCGGCGGTCCGACTCAGACCTCGCAGAACGCGTTTTTTGCAAATCTCGGCACCAACGACCGCACGTGCTTCACCTGCCATCAGCCGCAAACCGGCTGGACCGTGAGTGCGGCGAGCGTGCAAGCTCGCTTCCATGCGAGCTATGGAAACGACCCGATATTTCGTCTCGTCGACGGCGCGACTTGCCCGAACGCCGATGTCTCGAGCATCTCTGCCAAGCGCGACGCATATAGCCTCCTGCTGGACAAGGGGCTGATTCGAATCGGACTGCCGGTTCCGGCTTCCGCGGAGTATCAGATCGTTGCCGTCAGCGACCCCTATGGCTGCAACACCAACCCGACAACCGGCCTGACTCACTTCGGCTATGTTGGTCCGACGACCGGTATCGTCTCGGTCTATCGTCGGCCGCTGCCGTCGACGAATTTGGGATTCCTGACCACCATCATGTGGGATGGCCGGGAGCCGAGCCTTACGCAACAATCGATCGACGCCACCAGGGGCCATGCGCAGGCCACCGCCGATCCCGGCACTCCACAACAGCAACAGATCGTCGGATTCGAGTCCGGTATCTTCACCGCGCAGATCTACGACAACAAGGCGAAACGCCTGGATGCCGCCGGTGCGAAGGGCGGCCCCGATGCGCTGGCGAATCTTTTTCCTGGATTCTTTCGCGGCATCAACGATCCTCTCGGAGGAAATCCCCATGGCTTGCCATTCACACCGCAAATCTTCGATCTGTACCAAGCCTGGAATAATATCAACGGCGACGGCGACGTGGATGCGTCGCGCCGATCGGTGGCGCGCGGCGAGGCCCTGTTCAACACCAAGCCTATCAACATCACGCACGTGGCTGGCATCAATGACCTGCCTGGTCTGACGAATCTTTCCGGCTTCTGCGGAACCTGTCACGACACGCCCAATGTGGGCAACCATTCGCTCCCGCTTCCCATAAATATCGGCATCGCCAATGCGGGCCCCAATAATGACAATCCGGGTCTCGACATCGCCGATCTGCCAGTCTTCACTTTGTCATGCGTGTCGGGACCGAATGCTCACAAGAGCTACACCGTCACTGATCCGGGCCGGGCGTTGATTTCCGGAAAATGCGCCGATATCGGCAAGGTGAAGGGACCGATCTTGCGGGGTCTGGCGGCGCGGGCGCCGTATTTCCACAACGGCTCGGCCGCAACACTGCTTGACGTGGTCAATTTCTACAATCAACGATTCAACATCGGCCTCACTCCGGCGCAGATGAGCGACATGGCCGCGTTCCTGCAAACCCTGTAACGGTGAAGCTCGCGCAGGAGGCTCATGGCGAGCCTCCTGCTGCCGTGCCCGCAGCCGTGTCGGAGGAACTTGCGTACGGCAATCGCGCATTGCCCGACGACTGTTGCGCCAGGATGATCCAGCACTTACCGGCGCGGGCGGAGAGTCGCCGGAAATGCAAAGCGCCCGCTCGGCATTCCGGCGGGCGCATTTCCGACTGTGGATTTTCTCCTACACCACCCGGTGGTCTTTCGTCAAAAGAACGCGTGTCAAGAGTCTCGATCGCGCGGTTTTCCATGGAGCGGTACGGACGGCGGGAAGGTTCATCTGATGCGCCAATGACCCGAATTGCGCGCCGCTCCGTCCGGACGACGCACTCCGGCAGATCGATTCTTCAAAGCCGATCGGATCGAACGGATCAGATGGCGCGTGTCTGGTAGAGCTGCTAACCTGCGATTGAACGACGAAGGGGAGCCGCCCATGCGCGAAAGGTCCAAAATTCGGTATTTCCAGTCGGCGATTTTTTCCATCTGTCTGGCGGTCTCGTGCGGTCATGCCACGACCGGTCACGCCGCTCCGCCCACCCCATTGCTGAACAGCGGCCAGAACGTTGATTGGTGGTTCGCCTTCAAATTCAACGTGGGATCCTTCCCCGGCTGCGGGCCCGGTCCTGGACGAGCGTGCATTTTCGACGGCTCGGTCGTGAACTACAAAAATGGATTCAGCCAGCAATTCGTCTTCGCAAGCAGCGCCAATCATTCCTTGCAACAAGGAAACGTCTGTATCGGGGATACGACAAGCGACCCTCTCGGGGCAACCTTCGACCAAGTCTATAACGGCACGTACAACTACGTGATCTGGAACGATCAATTCTACAACGATCCCAATCTTCCCGGTTGCCTGGGCCTGACATTCTGCGACAAACCGTGGGCGCATTCGAAGGGCATGCTGGCGTGGGACGACGCCGGAGAGGGCTTCGTCCTGCAAGTCACGACGCCGGATTGGCCGGCGGCCGGAAGCAAGAACTCTTCGCGACATACCGACGGAAACACGCTGGGCTGTATCGCGAAGGACGACAACGTCAAGGTCAGCCAGCACTTCTTTTCCTTGAAGCTGACCAAGGATGATGTCGTCAAAGTCCTGAAGGCCATGCAAAACGCCAGCGTCGTCACGGCGCACGACGCGGCCAGCCACCAGATCGTCAACAACGGGGGACCGGCGGATATCCGCCAATTGGCGCAGGAACTGGGCGTCGTTTCCAACAGCAAGAAATTCACGAAGGACACGCTGTCGTCCGGGGTTCAGCTCATTTCAAAATCTTCCGGCTTGCACGTTCCACCCTGGCAGATGGTGTCGGCGGTTCTGGGCGGAATTCCCCTGCATGTTGCGACGTGGTGGGAGACGGACAAGATTCCCGACACAACCGCCAAGACGCCGATCGCGTGTTGGGACCCCTCTCTGGGCCGACCCGGGGCGGTCAAGAATATGACGACGGGACAATGGGCCGGGACGCCGATCGGCCTTGCGGGAGGAAACAGCCCGATTGGCAATCATGCCAAGATCGGCGTATCTGCGTCAGGCAACTTCGCCATATTCGGCGACATGAACCAGGAGGGCTTCCTGTCGGGGCCGGATTGTAACCTCAGACAGAATGCGCGAGGCGGCTTGTTTTTTGTGGTTCAAGACCAACAGCTCGCCGCCGATTTGAGAAGCCTCATGGGAGGATCTCAATCGGGCACCGGACCAAAAAAAACCAGGAAACCGAGAACCCATTAGGGTCCGTCGCCGGGTCATCTGCGGCGCCAGACCCAACAGATCGGGCAATGACCCCGGAATTGCCCGCCGCCTGTCCTCGGACGCGCCGAAGGCAAGGCCCGAGGGCTCCATCCGGCTACGCGCGCGACCAAATCCGTCCGTCCGCCGGACTTTCCGACAGCCCGCGCCGTTGCATGGCGCCGGAAGCGCCGGCGCGAACGCCGCCCCGCAAGACCATTGCGGCACGCTGCCGTCCGAGGCGAATGTTATTGCCGGTATTCCCACAACATGGCAGACATGCCCGCTCATGAAAATACTCGCATTCCAGTCTGGCGTTCACGAGGCATCCGCAGCGGCTTTCGACGACTATCGACTGGTCGCCGCCGTGTCCGAAGAGCGGCTAAACCGCGTGAAGGGTTGGGGCGACGCCATTCCGTGGCTTGCCGTGGACGAAGTGCTGTCCATCGCCGGCTGGTCGCGCCACGACGTCGACGCGATCGCGATGACGCGTGGCTATTTTCCGACCCATTACTATCGCTTTCCCTTGATCAAGGACCTTCAGTACACGTTCAATCGCTGGCGAGGCCGCGAGCGGACTTATCGAGACATCGGCACCGTTGCGCGTCGGCTCGGGACCGCGAATACCATGTCGATCTTCCGCGCCGACCGCTTTCTCAAGGAGAATTCGTTTCGCGCCGATACGAAAGTTCATTTCGCCAACCACCACGAAGCCCATGCACTCGCTGCGTTGTTTTTCACCGACTGGAACGAAGCGCTGATCTATACGTCCGACGGAATCGGCGATAATGTCAGCTACAGCATGCGCGGCCTGAGGAATGGGCGGCTCGACTGCTTTTGGGGCGATGATCGCCAGTTCCTCACATTTGTTCCGGAGAGTGAAATCGCCAATGCCTATGGGGCCTCGACCATAGCCTGCGGTTTCCGCAATCTTCGGCACGAAGGCAAGCTGACGGGCCTCGCCGCCTATGGCCAGCCCGATATTGCCGACCGGCTCGCGGGACTGTTTCATTTTGACGACAGCGGCCAGATTGTAACGGAGTTTAAGAGCTGGCCGGAATTGCGCGACACTGTCATCGGCATCTGCAAGGGCCATAGCCGCGAAACTATCGCTGCTTCGATCCAGAAGGTGGTCGAGGATTACACAATTCGTTCGCTGACATTCTGGCTTGAACGCACCAAAGCCCGGCGCGTTGCATTGGCGGGCGGCCTGTTCGCCAATGTTCGCCTCAACCGGCTGATCGCCGAGACGCTGCCGCTCGACGAAGTCTTTATTTTTCCTGCCATGGGCGACGAAGGTCTGTCGATCGGGACAGGTCTGTCATTCCTGCTGGGGCGCGACGGGCTCACCACCTGGCTTGGTCGACGCCGGCGCCTTGACACCGTATATCTCGGCCGTGATTTTGCAACACACATCGATGATTGCCTGAGCGAGACTGCCGGGCTGGGACGGTTGCCCGGCGATCCGGTCGAAATTGCGGCCGGGCTCATCGAGGCTGGCCAGGCCGGAGCCATCTATATGGGCCGTATGGAGTTCGGGCCGCGCGCGCTCGGCGCCCGCTCGATCGTCGCTAGTCCGTCGGACACCGCCATCAACGACGAGCTCAACAGGCGACTTAGCCGCTCCGAATTCATGCCGTTCGCGCCCTATGTCCTGGAGGAGGACGCCGAGCGCGTTTTTGAGATCACGCCTGTTAACCGCTATGCGGCTCGCTTCATGACCATCACTTGCGCGGTGCGACCGGAATGGCGCGATAAAATCTCGGCCGTCGTCCATGTCGATGGAACCGCGCGGCCACAGATCGTACGCGACGCGGACAACCCGCTTTTCGCCGGCATTTTGCGACGGTTTCGTGCCAAGACCGGGCTGCCCGTGTTGATCAATACCAGCTTCAATGTGCACGAGGAGCCGATTGTCAATCGGCCCGAAGAATGCCGCAAGGCGCTGCTCGACGGCCGTGTCGATTTCGTGGTGACCGCCAAGGCCGTCTACATCAAACTCTAACCGTGTGCCCAGGCTGGCGCAGTATCGGCGAGTCTCATGATGCCGACGTAATAATAGTGCGGGTCCGGCGTGAGGTCCGGCCGGCAGTCCTGCACAAACACGATCTTTAAACCAGCCGCCTCGATCATGGCGCGAAACGTCTCCGACGTTGAGCCCTGGTTGTTTTCTTGAAGCACGATGACCCCGTTCGGCGCCAGAAAGCGCGGCACGTCTTTGAAGAATTCGCGATGCAGGTGCCAGTCCTTGTCATAGGCCCGGATTTCTCCACTAAACGCATCGTCATTGAAATGTGGCGGGTTACTGACGATCACATTCCATCGCTCGGTCGGAGGAATATCCGCAAGGTTGTCGGAACGATAGACCGACACGCGGTCGAAAAGCCGGTTTCGCCGTACTGTCGTCCGCGCTGCCCGCACCGCCGCAACATTGACGTCGGCGAGACATAGCGTGTCGCAAAAACCGTGCGAGAGGATCGAGAAGCCGATAAAGGCCGGCCCTGCGCACCATTCAAAGATTCGGCTTTGCTTGGGCATCTCTCGGGCATGAAACAATCGAATGAAATCCTGACCGAACGCGCTTCCGCCACCGTCGAGAAACGTCTTGTAAAACACGTCGATGCCGCCGTAACGCACACGGCTGTACGGCTTGAGACGTCGAAGAAATGGCTTGAGATAGCGATGTTCTAGTTTCTTCAAAGGGTGCGACATATGCCGGCTGGACCTGCGGACGAGACTCAGAGTTTGCAGGCGACTGCAAGCGTTTTCAAGCCCGCCCGTAGAATGGCCATGATCTCGGTTCGCTCTGATCGGTTCAGTGGACTCGACCTCCTAAATGATCCCGAACCGCTTCGGCCGCTCGGCCAAGTCGGTCAGCTCGCCCTGCGCCAGCGTGCCGCCGTTGGTCAAATGATCGCGCACGGCCACCCGGCAGGCCTGCCACAGCCGTTCGCGCGCATCGGTGGCGCGCGCGGCGGTCTCGCGCCAGGCTTTGGTGTCATCGCGGTCGAGCGTCGCGAAGGCCTCCTGCGGTGTCGAGGGGGCTCGCAGCGTGCGCAAGACGTGTCGCCCGCATGGACCAAAGCGGAATGCGGGACAGGTCGGCCGATTTAAGCACCGACCCTATACTGCGCGGACATGTCCTCGGGCTTGCCGAAAGCAAGACCCGAGGGCTCAATCCGGGCTACGCAGCTTCCGCGGCGTGGGCACTGGCATTCGCTGTGCCATCGTGGTCAGTCGTGGCCGCTTCCCTGCTCGGAGAGGCTTCTGGCGAGAACGACCGCGCCAGGCAGCGCCGATGCGTAAGCGTCCATCGGGCGTCGAGCATATCGCGCATATCGCGTCGGAGATGCGCTCAGAAGCTCGAAATGCCCGGCGTCCGCGTTTGCCCAGACAGCGCCGTGGAGAAGGCCGTGCCGCTCCGCCAGCGCGGTCACGCCGGCCGGCAACCGGCGAGTCACGCGATTGCGGCCGGTCTGGTTGATGTCGATTGCGAGCCCGCGCGGATGCATGTCGCACTGACGACAACTTCCGTGCCGCCGCCAGCCGCCCATGAAGTCGATGCGATATCCGGTCGAACTCGAGGTCGCTCACGAAGGCTTGGAAATTGCCCGCCGCCTTGGACGCGACGCACGCGGTCGCGCCGGAGCGCGCGCGCACTGCCGACAGCGTTCCGCCGCAGCTCGCGCCGCCTCGCGAAACATGCGGCCGGCGACTATCGCTCGAGCGGCCCAGCCGCACGCGCTTGCGAGCCGCGGCCGGACGTATGCAGATGCCGCGCGCATCTCCCGCCTCCGAGCCCATCACCGCGGCACCGCAGCCGGCCGACTGAACATATGATCCTTCCTGACGCGCATCCGCAGGGCGGATCGAGGTCGTCACGAGAACAATGGCAATCGCCGCCAATGAAGTTTGATGTCGCATTGGGATCTCCCATCGCGTTGAAAGAAGATGGGTGCTAGCACGCCGAAGACGCCGAGCGATTTTAAACAGTGAATTAACCTGAACCTCGACGGTCCGCGTTAGGGTTAAGTACGCCAACGCAGAGATTCCCGCCGGGTTTCTCTCCGAAAATGATGTTGATTGCGGTTGACCGGCTAATAGGTAATGTGATTTCGCCCCGGCTTATTCACGAATGAGGTGGTCGACGTCACCTGTCCTCGTTCGGCCGCCTTGACCCTAATCCCGAAGCTGCTGTCGCGTGGCGGCCGCTCTAGATGATCCCGAACCGCTTCTGCCGCTCGGCTAGGTCATTCAACTCGCGCTGCGCCAGCTTGCCGCCGTTGACCACGTTGGTCAGATGATCGCGCACCTTCGCGACCACCTGGCAGGCCTGCCACAACCGTTCGCGCGCGTCGGTGTCGCGCGCCGCGGTCTCGCGCCAGGCTTTGGTGTAGTCGCGGTCAAGCGTTGCGAAGGCTTCCCGGAGCAGTTCGTCATCCAAAAGTCGCTGCGCCTGCGCGGCACGGCCGACTGCCTTGGTGAGCGCGATCTCGTCGGTCATTGGACCATCCCCATCAGAAGCGCGATCACGTCTTCGTCGTCCTGGTCGAGCGCGCTTTGCTGTGTGGCGGCTGCAGCGCCATGCCGCGCCTGCGCACCGGCCGCCTGGGCGATGTCCCGCAACCGGGCGAGCCCGCGCGCCGCCGCCGCCAGATGAGCCACCGCCATGGCGTCAGAGAGCGCATCGACTCTCGCCTTCTCGGCTTCGTGCGCCGCGCGCCGGGTTTCCGCCTCGGCGATCCGCCGACGGCGTTCCGCCGTCAGCTGGCGCAGCCGCTCGTCCGCTGCCCGGCGCCGCTCGGCCGCGCGTTCGCGCGCTTGTGTGTCGAGCAGGTCGTGCCAGCGCTTGCGGCTGAATGTCCCGCCCGTGATGATGTCGCCGCCATCGCCGAGAATGTCGTAGCTGAGAAACGCGCCCTCGCCCGTGAAGGCGAACAGCCCACATCGGGCAACGAAGTCTTCCGCTTCGACGACCGAAAAGCCTGTGAGCGTGTAGTTGCCAAACGCCGTAACAAGTTGCCCGAGGAAGGCGACCGTCTCCCCGCTGAACGCATATGCGCCTTGCGTCGCTATCTCGCGGGTTAAGAAGGCGAGGGCTTCACCAGTGAGGGAGAACGCGCCCTGCCCCGCCACAAAGCCGCCGAAGAACGCCGCCGCCTCCCCGGTCAGCGCATAGCCGCTCTGTGCGGCGGATAACTGCTGCGAAAGGATAGCGGCCTCGCCAGTCAGCGCGAATGACGCGCCGCCGGCATTGGCAAGCCGCGTCTGGAACGCGGAGCCCTCGCCGGTCAGCGCGAACGAGCCCCGCGCCGCGCTTAGGGCGGTCGTGACGCTGGACGGCTGGGTAATCGCCCTGAATGCGAGCGGTCCGAAACCGAGCATTTATCGCCTCATAGCGCGGGCAGTCCCGCCGCCGTCACGAATAGGCCGTCGATTTGGGCGTCGGTCAGGCCAAGAGCGACGGCGAGCATGTTGACGGTCGGCGACTGACGATCGATGGTCGGCGCGTATTCCCATGCATCTTGGATATCCGCCGGTTGGGTCGCTATCGCGGCATTCACCTTGATCCAAGAGCCCGGCACCGCGGAGTGCTCGCCGCGCACTCAGCATTGTCACAGCCTGCGGAACGACCGGAGTCGCCATCGCGGCCGCAATCTCAGCGTCGGTCGGCGGCGAGCCTGGAAGGTTCCAGGCGGCGAGAAATGGGCCATTACCGTCGCTGTTGTCCTGCACCATGACATCGCGTGAAAAATCGACCCCTGGATGTAGACGACGGATCGCCTCAAAGAAGTTCGGGTTCATGGACCGATCCTCTGTGCGGTAAAGTACGTTGCCAGCGCAAGACCAAGCAGGTTCTTATTGCTGCCCACGGTATGTTGAACAAAAAACTCCAAAAAGTCCGACGTTCCATTCATGTCGACCTGCACGGCTCCAGGGTTTCCCAGGCCGGAAGTGCCGCTTGCGTATTGATTGTTGGTTCTGAAAAGCTCCGAACCGTTCTTGAAGACGGCATGAAAGAATTGTGCTTGATCTGGCACACTCTGCATCAACCCGCAGACCGTGACTGCGAACTTGCCGGGCACCTTGGGCTGGTAGCGAAAATTCGTCACCGCATCGAAGCACGAGT
This sequence comes from uncultured Pseudomonadota bacterium, assembly GCA_963791155.1. Taxonomy (GTDB): domain Bacteria; phylum Pseudomonadota; class Alphaproteobacteria; order Rhizobiales; family Xanthobacteraceae; genus JAVDCA01. The sequence goes on along the minus strand of CAWBRI010000006.1, from coordinate 128,858 downwards.
CCGGGTCCGAGTTGACATGGTTGAGTTGGACCTTTGTAAAAGTACTCGTCACAATACCGGTCTGATCGGTACCACCAAGGTCGATATATACGGCATTCGTCGGCAGCGTGAACGGCGCAAGGTCGATCTGCGTAGGAACCGCCGTCCACGTCCCTGACGTCGTCTGGTTCGAGACGCACCGCGCGATCGGATACCAAGCCACGTTGGTCCGCGCCGCAGTCGAGTACATTGTTGCCGGATCGGTCGCCGACCCGCTCATGACCGTGGTCGAGATGCGCCGTGCTGATTGATCGAAAAACTTTGTGGCGACCGCGAGCTCAACTGTGCCGGCGTTGTCGATCACGTAGAGGATAAGCTGCTGATCCCGCGCGCTGACATGACCCAGCGTGGCGCTTGACGAAACAACGATATTGAGTGCCGCCGTCACGCGGTAGACGAGATAGTCGCCGGTCGCCAGCGTCGAATTCCGGAACACGAAGATTACCGGATCGGTCACCGTTGGGTCGGCACCTGCCAACGTCTTGACGTTCAACGTCAGGGCATTAGAGGCAACGCTCGCCGTGATCTTGCCATTGACCATGCCAGCGAATTGTTGGCCCAAAAGCGTGTTGGGAATCAGGTCCGCCCTGGAGCAGTCGATCCTCACCGTAGCCGAGCCCGACAGGGTCAGCTTCGAGTTGCCTTGCACCCCCGCGATATTCGACCGGATCACCGTCGCCCGCGTCAGCGTCGTTCCGGCTGCGGTATAGACCCCTTCCCCGATCTCGAAGTCATTGCCGTCGTCGATGACGTAGCGAACTGTGTCCTGATCCTGCACGCCCGCATTGGCAAACGTAAAATAGGCATTGCTGATCGCTGAACCGAGCGTAACTGTGCCGGTACCCGCCGTCGCGGTCGTCACCCCTGCGCGGTCGTAAAGCCTGCAAACGCTCATGGGTTATGCCAACTGCAATACGCCGTTGGTCTGGTCGGTCTGGACCTGGAACGAATTACCGGACGTGACGTTGACGGCCGCACCGTAATCCCACCAGCCGATCAGGTTCCCGCTCGCGGGGGTGCTATTATAAAGCACCGCGTAACGAAACGTCGCGATCGCCCCACCCGATGCCGTGAAGGTCGGTTGCGACAGCACGAGCTTGTATGTCCCGCTCGATTGCCCGTCAGACACAAGCGTGGCTGCCGCACCCCCGGCGCTGTAGCCATTCCCGGCCGCAATATCCGTGATATCGGCCTTGACCGCATTGGTGGCAACCGGCGCGACGTTGCTCAGCATGATCTTGAGCGCATCGGAATGGAGGTTGTGTACCTTGGTGGCGAGGTCATTCACGAATGCGTTGAATTTGTTGAACGTGGCCATGGTTTATTCCTTTATCCCTTGCCGCTTGATTCTTCGTTCCGTGCGCTCGACCCATTCAGCGCGTCGCTCTGTCATCATTGCGCTCGAATACGGGAGATACGTTGGACGCCGACGTCTGCGACATCTGCCCATACGGCGTCGAAACGGAGTACCGGATGCCCGATTTCGCGGCATGACGAGTCGGTGTCGTGACCGGCGGTCTCAGTGAATCGGCTCGACGTGCGACACGCGACCGGCCGTATCCCGTACGACCCGCATGCCCTTGGGCGGCGGCGCATGGACTTGCGCGTTGCCGCTGACTTGGGCGAGCGCCCCCAGGATCTTCTCCAGGTCGACCGCACGCGGCTGCCCATCCGGACCCGGCTGCGCGGCGAGCTCGGCCGCCTTGGCCGCCATCTTCATCGTGTGCTCGCGCAGCTTGAGATCGTGCTCCAGTAGCGCCATGCGCTGCTCGTGCTCGAATTTCTGCTGTGCGAGCGCGGCATCGGCCTGCATCTTGGCAGCCTCATGCGCGGTATCGGCCTGAGCCTTGGCGGCCGTGAGCTGAATCTCCTGCTGCGACTTCGCCGCATGGGCCTGCGCCCGCACCATCTCGGGGTCGGGTCGCGCCTGCGGGGCGGGTTGCGTGGTCGGATCGGTGAAGAACTGATCGACGTTGGGCAGGCCGACGAGCCGCGTCGCCTGCTTTGCGGCGTTGTAGAGATTCTGGTCGGTGACCAGGTTGGTCTTGCCGGCCATGAGCGCTTCCCGCTGCAAGCCGATGATGGACATAATGTGCGCGAGCTGCTCGCTCTTGCCGCCGGTGCCGAGCCCGACATGCACCGTCATGTCGTTGCGGCTCTTCCACTCGCGCGGATCGACCGTCGACCACTGATTGCGGAGCCGGAACGTCTGCGCCTGCTCGCCGTGCTTGCGGATGGTGGCGTGAACGAGCCGAAAAAGGTCGCGGATGCCGGTCTCGGCAAAAATGCGCGCGATCAGGCGCATGCGGGCCTGCGCGGCGGTGAACACCTGGTTGACCGCGGTCGCGCTCTGGTTCAGCAGGCTGTTGGCGTCGATGCCCTGCCCCTGGCGGGTAACGCCGGTGCGGAACTCGCGCGTGGCGTCCATGTATTCCATCACGGGAAAAACCTGGCCGGCGATGTTCGGGACCTGCTGCCAGTTGAGGCCGCCGGGCTGCCTGGTGCGCACGATTCCGCCCGGCCGCGACACCAGGAGATCGTCGAGCGTTTCGGGCGAGGCGAACTGCTCGGCCACTTCCACGCGCGGATTGTTCGCCAGATAGGCGTTGTCCAGCATGCTGCGCAGCAAGGCCGTCTTGATGCGCTGGATATCCATCACCAGGTCGGCGATCGAGCGGCCGAAGAACCGGTGCGTCACGATCACCGGCGTCATCGCGGCGAACGGGATCTCGTCGATCGGCTGGATGTCGGGCTTGCCGTCCTTGGTGAGGATGTCGCCCTGGCTGCCGCCCGTCGTCACCTGATAGAGGCAGGCCTTTCCATTGCCCTCGTAGTCCATGCGCACATAGTGCTCGGTGACCTCGATGCGCCGCGCCGCCTTGTTGTTCTCATCCCCCGTGTATTGGTACTCGTTGACCGTGTCGCGCTGCATCTCCTCCGTATTGGTGATGGTCGAATAGGTCGGCAGCGCGTCGACCTGGGCCTTGTCGTAGCCCTGCGCGATCAGTTTTGCGGGCGTGAGCAGAACCTTGTGGAACGCATAGTCGCAATCGCGCAATGAGCGCGCGTTGCGGCTGATGCCGAACTCCTCGGGCGGCACCGGCTCGATCTTGACGCCCGCCGCGTTCCTGGAGCGCACGCATTCGACGTCGTGCAGCATCGGCCTGCCTTCAGGGCACCTCCTCCGCTTTCCGGAACAGCGATCGCCGGGCGCTCGCTGTGCGCCACGATCTCGATCGCCGGGTCGGCCGCCAGAATCGCGTAACCGTCGTCGGGCAGGTCGTAATAGGTCTCGCGCTCCTCGAGCGTGCGCTCCTCCCACCACACCTTGACGACGCCGACCTTGGACAGCAGCGCGTCCTTGATGAACGAATAGAGGATCAGGAAACCGGGATTGGCCTGCATGAAGACGTGGTTGACGTAGTCGGTCTCCTGCTCGGCGGCCGCAACGTCCTCGGGACCGACCGGCTCGAACCGCACCACCTCGTCGCCGGCGCCGAAAATCTCCATCAGCGACGGCATCAGGCCTTCGATCGTGTCGGCGACGTCGGTCGAGACCGCGCGCGAGCGCCCCTCGGGCGCCGGCATGTCGTGCGCCATGTCGCCGAGGTAATAGTCCATGGCGTCGGCGCGCTCGTGCGAGAGCTTCGAGGCCGAGACCGCCGCCAACGCATCGGCGCGCTCGGAAGCCAGCATGGCCTTGAGATCGGACAGCGACATTTTCGGCATGGGCGGAGGGAACTCTGTGGTTGGGTGTGGGGTGTGGGCTGCGACGCACGCATCGAATGGTCGGAGGCGCGGCTCGCGAAAAAGGCCCGGCGGGTACGACGCCTGCCGTCGGCTCAAACGCAAAATGCCCGCTCGGTATCCCGGCGGGCGCAATTCCGACTGTGGATTTTCTCCTATACCTTCGGGTCGTGGCCGTCAACAAACAGGGTGTCAAGAGTAAAAATGGCGCGGAGCCTGTTTCGTCGTCGGAGAACGACCGCCGGACTTCGCCGTGTGCGCCGATCAACGAAGAGGATCGGTCGATGCTGTTGCTAATCGTGAGGGGCCGGCTTGGCATTTTCATCCGCGCTAATCATGACATGTATCTGGCACTTCGGATCCCCGAAGGTCAGATGACCCGGGTCGGTGAAACTGACGTTTTTCCGCGGCTTTTCCGGCGCAAAGACAATGTATTCAATTCGACCGTCCTGGATCCAGATATCCAGCTTGGCTGCGACGCAATCCGCCGATCGCTTATAAAGTTGTTTGGATACGCGCAATTGCCAGTCACGCATCATCGGCTCAACCGGCTGATCCTCGCCTTTTTCGATAATGATGGCGCCGCTCAGCCCCTGTTTCTTGTCGCCGGTCGCCTGGCTCCAAGCAAACTGCGCATCCGCCATGAGAACCTGTGAGAATAAGATAGCGCTAGACAAACAGCGATACAGCATGCACGCCTCCCCGCGAACTGTCGGCACAACGGCCGCACGGGACCAACCCGTCGGGCCGCTTAGCGCCGGATCCTGAGCGCTCCAGTCTTGATGTCCAATGTGGCGCTCGTGGGACGCTCGGGCGTGCCGCTCACGTTCGCAAAGGCGCCCGTGGCCGGATCGAAGATATAAGCAGGTCCGGTGAAGATGAAGCCATCGGGATTTCCGTCGACATCGCGATGATCCGCGGCAGTTCCCTCTGCCACAATCTGGTAATTGTCCAGATCGTATCTGGCACCTCCCCGCTTGAGCAAATCGTGAGTGCTCACGCGAGATGCCAGAAATTCACCGGAAGAGGGTGCGTATCCGCCGCCAAAAGGCACAGCCGCGGGGGCCCGTCCCGTCACTTCTGGCCGCGCGGATTGTGAACCTTGAATAGCATGGAATTGAGCGACCGGCGGATTGCTGAGGGGGTATTGCGGATCCTCCTGCGAAACCGGGAAAAGCCGATGGCGTATCATGGTCGGCGCGGCTGAGGTGCCGAAGTCATTGGGTCCCGGCCAACGCTCATTAAATGAATCCCGCGAATGCGGCGTTTTCGGGAAATCCGTTGAGGTCGGGCTGCCCCGCGTCGTTCTTGCCGTCGACGCCCGCGGTGTGTCGCTGGGCGGCCCAAACATCCAGTTGACGAAATCGGAGGCGCGCTTCGCGCCTGCCAGCATCTGCCGGGAGAGATCGCCATCGGCGGGATCGGGGTTCCGATACGCGTCGGACGTTGTGGCCCCGGCAAAGGAAATGTCCGGGGCTCCCGATGAGCCCCACGACCCTATCGCGTCGGACGCGAGTTAACTCGGCGTGTAGGCGGCTGATCCGAACGGATCGGCTGTGCCTTCCGACCGCCCCGAACCCTGTCCCGGATCGACAGGCGGAATGAATGGCTGGGTCGACCATAAGCTGGCCGGCAGCAAATCCCAAATGGATGGCATCGGTCGCTCGCAATTCAGTTGTGGGTTTGGGGGAAAGGGTTTTCCGACCAGTCCAAACCCTGCCCCGGGTTGACGGGCGGAAGGAACGGCTGCGTCGGCCAAAGGTCGGCCGGCAGCAAATCCCAAATGCTTGGCATCGGATCGCTCGCAAATTCTGCTTGTGAGGTGAGGGCTACGCGCGCGGTTCGATGGCTAAACCAGATCGCTCGCGACAAACCCGGCCCCAGCTTTTGTTCGTCCGTCGCCGCAAACGCAAAGCGCCCGCGCGGTATCCCGGCGAGCGCAATTCCGACTGTGGATTTTCTCCTACACTACCGGAGGCCGAACGTCAAAAAAATGGATGTCAAGAATTAAGATAGCGCCAATTCTCAGGGCAGCCTGAAATTTTATGACGCGCGGAGAGCGGCCGACGCCAAGGCAGCTTCAGGCCGATCAGCTACCTTCTCGGCAAGCGGCAAGATGGGGGAAACGTCTCGAAATCAGAACCAAGGTGATTGGCGCCGCCGAGACCCGCGGCTCCAGGTGCTCGCTACCTCAGACGAACTGAACGCCGAGCTTGGCGCTGTCGATCCACGTCACCTTGCAGGCACGTGGCGCCTGGTTTTCGAACTGGAAGTCGAAGCTCGATGGAATGCCATAGGTGCACTGCACCTGGAGGCAAGCGCCCGTTTCGGATATGTTCCGCACCGTGCAAGGCACGTGCGCCTTTCCGAGGAGAATCCTGGCGGCCTTGAGCGTCCGGCTTCGCCCCTTTGTGCGTTTTTCCGTCATGGCTTGTTCCGGCAATTGAGACATAATCTTTCTAAGAAATAGGTCTGAACAATCAATTAAATACAGCATGAAAAAGTACCGCATGGGTGACCCAAGGTCGCTACACTTTTAATTTGTTCGATAACTTCGATGACACCAACGTGAAATCTTGCAAATTATTGCAAATTATTATGTCGCGGAACCGCAGGTTCGAGCCATGTGCGGACGTGCCACTGGTCAAGGCATAGTTTCGCCTCCGCCTCAGGCTGAGGCATCAGAGCGGACCGGCCGCATGTCGGCTCTCGTCTCATGCGCGGAACCGCCGAACACCAGACGCCGGAGACCGGTCAGAATGAGGCGGATCGGCGCGCAGGTCAGCGGATCACACACCCCTCATTTCGTCGCATCGAGCATGGCCTTGACGTCGTCGGCATGCGGTCCCTTGGGCGCGAGCACGAGATATTGCCGCAGCGCCGCCAGGGACTCCCTGCTCGGAACGATCTTTCCGTTTTGCATCGTGGCGTCGGCGAAGAGCACCGATCCCTTGATGAAATAGGCATCGGCCTTTTTTGGGTCGGCGGCGATCGCCTTGTCGCACGCCGCAACAGCGCCTTTCATGTTGCCTTCGTTGTATTGCACGGCGCAAAGATTGAAATAGGCGGTGGCCGGATTGGGCGCGAGCGGCGCCGCTTTTTCGTAGGCCGCGATCGCGTCGGGCACTTTCTTCTGCTTCAGGAAGATATTGCCCTTGGTGACCAGCATGCCGGCGAGCGCGGCCTTCGCCTTGGCGGCCTCGGGTCCGCGCGCGCTCAACTCGGCGAGCGCGATGGCGGCGTCGACGGACGCGAGTGCGTCCGGATAGTGCCCCTGATTGAGCTGGGCGTTGGCGAGATCCTGCCGGTAATCCAGACGCGCGGGATCCATCGCGGCGAGCTGCTTGAACGCACTCTCGGCGTCCGCCCAGCTTTTGGCGGTGTACGCGGCCGCCGCCTTCGCCTCGAGAGCGGCGCGGGCGTCGGGAGCCTGGGCGAATGCGCCGGTCGTTGCGCCGAGCACGAGCAGCGCCGCCACGACGCGCGTCAGCCTCATTTTTTCACCCATGCGTTTCCCTCCAGTGATCCCCCGGATTGCGCCACGCCCCATCCGGGCGACGCCAGATCCACCCGCGCGACCCTGAGGCGCTCAAATTCGAAGTCATTTAACACGCCACCGCCCGATCCCGCCATTGCGCCATGAGCCGAGCGAGGTCGTCGGCCGAGAGCCCATATGTGTCAGGCAATGCGGCGTGATGGCCGGAGATTGCGACGTTCAGCTTCGCCATCTTGCCGCCCGCCACGTTGATGTCGTCATAGGCTACCATCTTTTGGAACGATGGTGGGATCGACACGAACTCGAACCTCGTCACCTCGTGCCATCGCGAGCCGAAATTGCGGAACAGGCTCGTGACTCGGAAGCCATCGCCATTCAGCATGAGCGCACCAGCGCCGGGCAACAGCATCAGCGCAGCAACGATCGACACGAGGGCAAAGAAAGCAAGAACGAACCATCCCGACGGAGCTGCGTCCGCCACCATCCAAAATCCGCCGGCGGTGAACAGAGCACCGATGAGCAGGACCAGGAGCCACTTCTTGCGCGACGGGTAAAGCGTCACCGGGCCGGGAAACCGCGACAGGACCCGATCCACTTGGCTGACGGATGATTGCATTACGCGCTTCCCCCGGTCAGATAAAACAAACTCGTCTTTCTCGCGCGAGCGCGCACCATTCTCTCACCGGCTCCGACGCCGCCCGACATGCCGAATGAGCGCAGCCCCGCCCAACGAGACTGCGAAGCAAGCAAGCCACAAAGTGATCAGCGCGGGATCATTCAACCTGAAATACCGTTCCCGACCGAACGCGGCGCCGACCATGAAAAGAGCCGCGCAGACGCCGGGAAAAAGCAGGATCACGCCAAGACCCATGAGCAGCAAGCTCAAGCATCCTGTCGGCGTGCCGGCTTGCGCCGATGGCTCGCGAGGGTCGCTCATCGCCTCGACATTATCCATTCTGGGTTGCGGGCGATACCTTGAAACGGCCGTCACGCCAGCCCGGCCCTCGGATCGGCGACCTTGCGCGAAGCCGGCGTCGCTCCCGGCCGGCCCGGCGAATCCGACACAACGGCGTCGGCCGTCGCAATTTCGGCGATGGTCCGTGAAGCGCTTCACACACCGCTGTTCGCCTTTTGATTAGTATTCGGTCCGAGGTCGCTCGGGAATTGCGCGACCAAGGCGCGCTTTTCCGGCCCTTTGCCAATGGGAGCCACGACGATGAAGCGAATCCTTGCCCGCGCCGGTCTGTTCCTCGCCACCTTCCCGGCCATCTGCGGTCCGGCTCTCGCCCAGGACGGCAATGGCGGCTACGACATGCAGGTCGCCCATTGGGCCATCACGGCCATCGGGATGGTGGCGGCGGCGCGATGGGCCCTGCTGGCCTTCGGCCGGGCCGTGCCGGTCGCCGACGTTCCGACGTTCCCGATCTACATGACGAGCCGGCAGCAATACCGGCTCGGCGGCTGGGCCTTCGTCGCCTTCGCGTGCGGTTTCTTCCTGCTGCTCGTGCACGAACACCGGCAGGTGGTCCTGTTGGCGAAGCCGCTCGACATCATACCCAAGTCCATCATGACGGCGATCAGCGACCAGTCCGCGCCCTATCTGTTGGTCGTTGTCGGAATGGCCGCCGTCTATGTGTACTGCCTCACCTACGAGAAGCCCTGGAATGTTCTGCTGATGATGCGCGACGTGATCCACAGCTGGATCAGCGTTCCGCAGCTTGCCAAGCAGATCGTGGCGCAGATCCAGTTCTCCCTGCGCGTGCCGCAGGACGCGGTCGCCGACGTGATCGCCGCCTCGAACGGCGTGGTGACCAAGCAGGATTTCTGCAAGGACATCAATACGCCCGACCGGAAATGGGCGGAGACCTGCTACATGAAGTGGTGGCTGACGCGCGCACTGGACAGCGGCGGAGACGCGACCTTCTTCTCCGAGGAAAGCTTCGCGTTCGACACGCTGATCGCGGACTTCGGGCAGGCGTCGTGGGCAATGGGCAATTGGAAGTCCGGCGCCACGACGAACCTTGCGGCTTCCGATCTCACCAAGACCGTCAACCAGCTTTACAACCGGTTTGCCCGGCTGATCGCCTGCTATCTGATCTACCGCTACGGTTCGCGCAAGGAGCTGGGCGCCGAAGCCTGCAAGTTCGGCATCCGGCTTTCCGAGAAAGCGACCGAAAATCCCCTGCGCTATTGGATCGTCTACATGATCGCGCTGATGGGCTCGGTCTATGTCGGCGTGCATGCGTCGGCGATCGGTTACGACCTGGCGACGGGCGCCGGCTTCAACACCGCGCAGGATCCCAACCTTGCGATGAAGTGGGTCATGTATTCCGCCTCCAACTTCGGCCTGGCGATCATTGTGGTCCTGCTGCTGCGGCTGCTGGCGAGCTCGCTGGGGGTCGACGCAGGCAGCCAGTCGCATCTCGTCACCTATTGCTGGACCTTCGCGGTTGCATTCGTGGTGGGGCCGGCCGGCCTCACCGTCGCGGCCTATTTCTGGGCGCCCGCGCAATTCCTCGCCGACAAGACATTCGTCACGCTCTACTGGGATCTTCTGAAATGGGGTCTCGGGCCCGCGCTGGTGTCGGTCTACATCTCCTATTATCTCGACCGGCAGATCTGCGCCGACCTGCCCAATATCGTTCATTCGACCGAGACGATCGGCTGGCGTCTGCTGAACTGCTTTGGCTTCGCGTCGCTCACCGTCTTCCTGCTGCTCCCCCCGCTGCTCGCGATACAGCCCACGTCGGAAGTCGCGGAGTGGACGGTGTACAAGCTGCGCTTCGTTTCGAGCGGGGCCACGTTCTGCGTGGTGCTGGGTCTCACATTGGCGGCGCAGTTCGCGCTCAGGAAGTCCGAAGACGCGCCTGGCGTCTTTGCCTCGCCGCAGGCGGCTGGCTAGGCGGTACACTCAACGTCGACCCAGGCTGATCGAAGCTGCGCAATATCCCCTGTTCCTCATACGGCGGCACAAGAGCGGACAGCGTTTCAGGTGTGGTTTGAGGCAACGGCGGACGCAGACGATCTCATGATGCCTGCGACAAGGGACAAAAGCTCGTTTCGCGGGACCAGTGGCGGTGGATTTTGACGCGCCCTGAATGGGCGCCGACGCAAAAGCAGCTTTCGGGCCGATGCGCCGGAAAAGACGACGCGAGGCGGCCCGGACGACGCGCGCGCTCCGGGGTAGAATTCGTCGACCACGTGATTTGGTAAGAAATAATTAACTCGAACATGGACGACAGGTTTACATATTTTTTCCAGAGGATTTGATAGCTCTTATTGGCGGGGAGACGCAAAGAAATGCCATTTGAGCATCGTATGAGTGTCGCATCTACACGTCATGCAACGACGAAGCTGGTCCTATTGACGCCGACCGTGGGCGCTTTGGCCTCGTTGTTGCTTATCGCGCTCCAATGGATCTCCGATCCTTCGATGGCGCGAGTGGCAGCGGACGAGAATTCGTATGTCATCCTTTTGCGTCATGGCGATGCACCAGGCCGGTCGGAACCTCCCGGATTCGACCTGAACGATTGCCGTACGCAGCGAAATTTAAGCGACAAAGGACGCAACGAGGCGCGTGAACTCGGCGACCTCATACGGGCGCGCAACATCAACGTCACGAAGGTGCTGACATCCCGGTGGTGCCGGACACGCGAAACGATCGAGTTGATGAAATTAGGAATTGTGGAACAAGAACCGGCGTTCGACAATCTCGAGTTCAACAAGCAGCGCGCGGCGGCACTGCTCGATGGTGAGCGTAAGCTGATCGCGTCTTGGCACGGTCCCGGCGTGCTTCTTGTCGTAACTCACCAAAGCAATATCAAGGCACTCACGGGGTTCGGTTTGGAGCAAGGCGCCATGATCGTGGCTGGCCCGATCCGCGGAAGCGACACGGCTCTACGTTTCGCAAAAATCTTGCTGAAGAACGCGTCATTCTGATCTTCCGATATCGTCCGCGACATCGGTTATGGTTCAGACTGAGACATTGGAGCGGATCCGCGGCATATCTGCTCTGGTCTCGAAAGTGGAAGATCCGGGCTTCCGAGGCGCGGACAGCTTCGTGTGCATAAACTCATCTTTTCTTGATGGGAATCATCACGTCACCCCGGCGTTCGAATAGCTGAGCTGTCGAGCAAATCCCGCGTCGCTCGCCACCGGTTCGGCGAAGGTAAGCGCGACCACGTCCCATTCGTCCGGGCTCGGAACGCTGCGCTGGCGCTGTCCTTGCTCTCCAGAATGAGGCGCGTGTGGCTGTCGTAGCCGTAGGTCGGCCCGCAGGCGTCGGCCTGCAGCAAATCGCGGTCGGGGATCTGCACGCCCGCCGGGTCCTCCAGCCACTTCTTCGACTTGAGCCACATCTCGGCGCGCCAACTCGGTGCGTTATTCACGTTCCGGGCAGGCTCGATTTTAATTGAGCAAACGACATATTGGGATCTGCCTGATGACATCCGACGCCTTTATCACGACGTTGCTCATTGGCCTGTAGGGCGATCTAGCTCGTTGCTTTCAATTGTTTGGTCATTGGTTGCCCCTGTCAAAGCGCAGCGGCCAAGCGTTGGCCGCGAGCACGGCCATAAGGCAGAAGGACATTAGGCCCCGCGGACTGAAGTCAGAATTTTTCGCGTGAGCTATGGTCGCGGACGTTCCGCCTTGGTGGCACAGTCGAAATCGACGATTTCAATTGGGAGAAGGATGCGCCAGGATCATGCTTGAGATATTCGGCCGCCCTCAGCACCGTGTTGGTCGAGTCAGGCGATACCAAATGCAACGACTTGTCTAGCTCGTCCAGCACGTCCTCGTCTACTTCAGAAACTAAAGGGGTCGGGCATTTGCCCAGCGCCCGGAAGGCATGAAAAGCGGTGTAAAGCGCGGCGCATTCGACAACCACCAAAGCCTCTTCCTCGTCCTCTGACTGGGCCTCTAACACACAGCGAGCCAAGCCCCAACCTGATTCCGGGAGAATCGCATCTTCAAATCGAGTGGGCTCAATTCGTTGGCCGTCATGCCAACTTTGTGCCAAATCGAACGCAGCACACGCGATCGGAAGGTGGGGCGAAGATTTGAGGCGATCGAGCGCCAAATCGGCCGCCACGAGCGTGAGGCCGAATACGCCCCCGCACGGGAAGGCTGTCGGCAATGTGGGCGAATTGACTTGTCCCTTTGAATTGTTTGGTCATTGATCGCTCCGGCCGATGTATCGGTGGAAAAATTTCTGTTGCTGGTCAAGCGACAGTTTGACCACCGGTCGATGTCCAACTCCGGGTGTCTGCGGGGCGCATCCACGACTTACGAGGACGCGCTGCCGCCCCGCACATTTGGTCGCCGTGGTCCCGACCCGATAGCAGCAGTGCGGCGAGTTTCGCTTCACCCCTTCTCCGGTTTGTACGCAAGTGCATAATCCACGAGCTCTTCTGGGGTCTTGAACTCGATCTTGGGATAGAAGATCAGATCTCCCTTGTCCGGATGTGGCACGTTTGCGTCGAATAGTCGACTGAGACGTTCGCTTTCCAACTCGCTTGAGATATCTGCGGTCATGAGTTTTCTCGTGACGGCTATCAGTTCCTCGCGCGACAGTTTTTTTACCTTCTCTTCCCCGAGCGCGAAATCGACTATCTCTGCCGCATCCTTAAACTCATGCCGCTCGAGGAAGATGAGATCCGCGGCCTGCGGATAACCGACGTTTTCCTCGAATTCATCGATAAGATGATTCAATTCCTTTTGACTCAAGCTGTTGTTGTTCATCAATCTTTCCGCTATTTTGACAAGCTCCTGCTTGGAAAGTCTAGCCATCGTCTGTCCCTCTGTCGTCACGGTGAACCCTTTGGGTGCAGTTCGGCATGTCGGGCCGGTGAAACCACCCATATGTTGTCGACACTATATACTGGACCGTCATCAGCGACACGGTCGACGTGATGCAGGTGAAACACCCGGGAGTCGCGGGCCCAGTGGGTGCGGGGCGCCTTCGGAGCCTGTCCGCCTTTCATGAGAGCGACATTCTGCGCAGTGAACTGAACTGCCAATTCAGGTATGTTCGCCACCGTCTTCCAAAATTCCTCTCGAAGGTCATCAAATGTCCTAAACCGCCGTCCGCGCAAGAGATCCGCAACCTGCGCCGGAACTGGCGCTTCTGTGATGCCCGAGAGCCAAGTTCCCTCGATCTTTGTTCCCGACCCGGTTACGATGCCTGGTTTGTACCTTGGACTGTCAGATTTCTGAGACCGGACGAATACTTGACCGGAGTCCGGTACCGCGGCTTGCTCCAACTCGACCTTTGAACGGGATGCAAGATCAGAAGGGCTTGCGCGGCTCGGCCCACCGCCCGGCCGATCGGCGGGGGCAAGCAAGCCGCCTCGATAGGCAAATCCGCCGATGGCCATGAGACTGGAGGCGAGCGCCGTGTCGAACAGGCCCGTCTCGGCCAGCTGATCCAGTTTTTCGCTGCGAGAGAGGGTTGGATCGGACGCGATGCGGTAGAACGTCTGTTGCTGCGCAAGCAACAGTTTGACCGCCGGCTGGAAGCCCTCTTCGCGCGCCGTCCAGATGCCGAGCTTTGGCTGGAGCGCGTCGAGGCGATTGATGGCTTTCCAGGTTGCCAAGGCGGACACCGCATTCGCCGCGGACGCAGTGCTCCGATTGTGAATCTGGCTGGAGAAGATCTCGCCGCGGATGGCATCAAGGGCGGCCCGCGGGTCCTGCTCCAGATTGGCCATGATGGTGGCGAGGCGATCGTTGAAGGTCTTGTCGCCCACCTTCTCGGCCATGCGCACGGTGGTGCGCAATTCCTGGTCGGCCGCGATTGCCATCTGGGCGCGGTCGTAACTGCGCGCAAATGAAGCGTCGGAGTCGCCGGACTCGCGTTTTGGCGCTGTATCGACTGGCGCGTCGGGCGCACTCGTCGGCGCCACGGTCGCATTGTTCAGCGCCTGCGCTGAAAATTGGCCAGGCGGAGAGAACTGGCCGGGACGGAAGTCCGCGACGGGACGGAACGCCACGTCCGCGCTGTTCAGCGAATCATCCTTCGGCGCCGGACTCGCGATGCTCAACAGGCTTCGAGCGAGCCACGACGACCCTTCGCCGGGCGGATTTCGATTGTTCCGCGGCGCCTCGCCCCACGATGGCAAGGACTGCGGCGCGAACGGGCTGCCGATCGGCGAATTGAAAATTCCCGGTGGGTCGGTGCCCCGCAGAAAGAATGACGCCGGGCCAAGCCGATCGGCGGCATTCACGTTCGCGTCAGGCGTCGTTTCCGGAAAAGCACTTGCTAAAACGCCGCCCGATGCAGCGGCATTTGATTCGCGGCGTGCAGGGGTGAGATTTCCCAATATTCCGCCGCCGGTTGGCGGCGTATTCGGGAAAAGTGCTTGTAGAATGCCGCCCGACGGCGAGGCATTCGTCGCGCCCTGCACCGCTGGAAAATTCCCCAGAATGCTGCCGCTCGGCGCGTCTAAGTCAAATGAGGCGGCGTCGAGCGGCCTGGGAATCGGGCTCGTAAGCCCCGACTGCGGCGATGGAGCGATTAGGCTCTGCAACCACCAAGGGGGCGCGGGAGGGAGTTGGGGCGCTTCCGGCGCTTCCGGCTGCGTCGGATAGGAATTCCACGGCCCCAGGGCCGGCGCGAATCCAAATAGCTCCGCGAGTGACGGCATGGTCTCACCTGTTGGTTTGGTGGAAAAAGGAACGGAAGCGCCGGCCTATGTCGGCCGACTGGAAAATGTGCTCCGACTGCATCACGGTGCAGATGCGGCCGCGCACGCGCCAAGCTGAGAGCTGCAGCACACCGCGAATGAGGCTGATCGGCTTATGAACGGTCTCGTGCTGAAAGGCGCGTAGCGTCGTCTCGAAGGACGGCCGCAAGCCTCACCCCATCACGCGACCCCCGCGTTCGGATAACTGAGCTTCCGCGCAAATCCCGCGTCGCTCGCCACCGGCTCGGCGAAGGTGAGCGCCACCGCGTCCCATTCGTCCGGGCTCGGCACGCCGCGCTGGCGCATCTGGTCCTTGCTCTCCAGCATGAGCCGCGTGTGGCTGTCGTAGCCGTAGGTCGGCCCGCAGGCGTCGGCCTGCAGCGAGTCGCGGTCGGGAATCTGCGCGCCCGCCGGGTCCTCCAGCCACTCCTTCGACTTCATCCACATCTCGGCGCGCCGGTTGAGCGGGCCGCCCGAGGGCTGGCCGTGCTCGTCGAGCGGCGGCGGCTCGCATCGGCGCCGAGCCGAAATTCACCGGCCGCACGATCTCGCCGAAACCCATCTCGCACAGCCGGTCGTAGACGCCGGCGCCGACGCCGCCGACGTCGACGAACACCCGCCTGGGCTTGTCGGCTCGATCACCTGCTTCAGCCAGCCGGCCGACTGCATGGTGTCGAGCCTCGACGCGGCTCTCCACCTTCGACGACCACGCCGGCCGCGCCGCCACGCCATGCGCGTGGCGATCGCCGCCCATCCAGGCCGGATCGAAGCCGATGACCAGCGGTCCGCTCGGCTGCGCAGGTCGCCTTGCGCGCCCTCGCGACCAGCGCCGGCGGGATGAAGCTGTCGTGCCCGGACATCTGGAACGCCTCGGCGGCGGTCGCGGGATATTCCTGCTTGAACAGCGCCGGGTCCTTGCAACTCGCCGATCTTGTCGCGCCGCCAGGCCATCTGCGCGAGGTCGAGACCGTAGAGCCGCCGATACTCGCGTCTCCTCCGGGTCGAGCGCAAAGCCGGCCGGCGGCGGCTTGCGGTATTCGTCCTGCCAGTACCACGGCACGAAGATCGCGACGTAATCGATTTCGCCGCTCTCGGCGTCGCGCCAGGTCTGCTGAAACAGTTGCCCATGCCGTTGGCGGTGCTCTCCAGGATGACCTCGGTGCCGGGCATGTCGGGCACGGCCTGCAGCACGCCGGCCGCGTGGCGTCTCGGCGTGCGGCCAGAACGCGACCTCGGAGCCGTGGAAGAGCTGGATGGTGCGACGAGCGGCCCGACGCCCTTGGTGCCGGCGGTGCCGACCCTGTAGCCGGTGTCGAGCGCGTCGAAGCTCAGCTCCTTGGCGTTGGCGGCGCCGGTCGCGGCCGCACGTCGTCGGGGCAATGCGCGTGGAAGCGCTCCACCATCTCGAACAGGTTTTGCGTCGCCGCATCCTCGTGGGTGAGGATGAACACGCGCAGGCCGCGGTCGTGGATGGCGCGGTGGTAGAAGCGCCCGCCCACATAGGTGGTGCAGCCCTGCTGGCGGCCCTTGAGGATGAGCGCGCGCACGCGGCCGATGTCGGTGCGCTGCCGCTCCAGCCTCGTGTGGATGAACTGCTGCGCGCGGTTGAGGCAGAACGGGACTATCGACCCGGCCTTAGCCCGGATCTTGAGGCATTCGCGGGCGAAAGCCTCGTAGTCGGTCGCGAGCCGCGCCTGGCGCTCACGCCTGGCCAGCTCCGCTGCGATCCTGGCCCGCAGCCGCGGCAGCGCGGAGGGCGCAAGCCGCCTGGAAAAGTCGGCAAAATTCATCGGCGTTCACGTCGTCGAGAATGGATGGGTTCAGGGTGTCAGCCGAACGGGATCGCCGGCCGCGACACCGGTGGGGCGCGGGCCATTGGTGCTTGCTTGGTCGTCGGCTGAAACGCAAAGCGCCCGCGCGGCTTCCCGGCGGGCGCAATTCGAACTGTGGAATTTCTCCTACGCGATCCGCGGCGCAGTCGTCAAGAATTTCTGATTCAGATTGGGGCCGGGTTCTGATTCCATGGCATAATCTCATCATCCGGCCGGGGTCATCGCGGGTGGCGCGCGCAAGCTCGCCACCCGAATTCTTTGGCGCATCATCTTGAAACATGCCTTTTCGGCGTCGGCGGACTCTTGGACAAGATCATGCAAAGGACAAGCAGACGCAGGACAAACTTGCGTCAAGCTGCGGGCCCCCGGCTGAAACGAAAGCCGCCCGCGCGGTTTCCCGGCGGGCGCAATGGCATGGGCGCAGCAGGCCAGATTTATCAATCGGGAATGGTCGTCGGCCGTTTGGCCGGGGCGGCTTTGCTTTGGGGCCTCACGCCGACGAACGATCGAATCCGAATCGTGGCAATTCCAGAAGTCCGCAGTCTGTCATAGCGCGCAATACGCTTCGGAGCGTCGCCAACCTAAAGCCCGAACGCACTATACTCCACCGCCGATACGAACACCGCGGGATCGGCCAGCAGGCGCTGAAAGCAGCGGATCAAGATAGACATGGCCTCGTCTCCTTCACGGAACCCCGTCAATCTAACTCAAAATCGATAAGATTATTTTCGGCAAACAGCTAAAATTGTATCGTTTTGCGCGGTCGCCATCGGCCTTCGTGGCTTCGCTGCCTGGCGCAAGTGGAAGCCGCACCGCGGCGCATGATCCGGTAAACGATATCTTAACGTTTCGCGACCGGAGCGGAGACCGAGGCAGTTTCAGGCTTCTTAAACGGACCTGCGGTAGGGTCTGGAAAATCCCGGGATCCGTGCTTCCGCATGCTTAACTTTTCCAGTCGCATCTCGATCCGCGGCCTTATCGGCGTGATGATAGGGCTGATCGGGCTCGCCGTGCTCGCGCTCGGAGCCACGATCTGGAGCCTGCGCCAGGACGCCACCGAGGAGGCAGTGCGGGAGTCCGAACTCATCGCGACGATCCTCGCCGACGAGACCGAACGTTCCGCGGCCGAAATTCGTTCGCTGTTGATGGACGTTCAGGAGCGCGTCGCCTCCCTCCAAGTCGAAAAGCCGGAAGATTTTTCCCGCCTCGTCTATACGCAAGAGATGTACCGGTTCCTCAAGGATCGATTGAGCCGGCTGCCGCTGGCCACCGTCATCACGCTGCAGTCCAACGACGGCCAGCTCGTCAACTCGACCCGGGCATGGCCGCGGCTCGACGCCAACTTCTCCGATCGGGAATACTTCCAGCACTTTCAGGCCGTCGACGACCCCAATGTCTATATCAGCATGCCGGTGACCAGCCGGTTCGCCGGAACCACAACGATGTTTTTCAACAAAAGGCTCAACAGCGCGAGCCGGGAATTCATCGGCGTGATTTCGGTCGGCGTCGAAATTCAATATTTCCGCGAAATCTACAGAATCAATCCCGTCGCTGCGCGGGCAGTCATTCGCATTGCTGCGCAAGGACGGAACGGTGGTCGTGCGCTACCCCGAGGGCGTATTGCACACGGGCGATAAAATACCGCCTGCCTCGCTCTGGCACAGCCTGGTCGCACAGGGCGGCGGACACTACCGTACAACGGGCTATCTTGAAGGCAAGCCACGCCTCGTTGCGGTTCGCCCGCTCCGCGACGCTCCCCTCGTCGTCAACGTGGCCGTTTCCGAACCCGCGGCGCTGGGCACCTGGGAGCGCCGAACGATCGCGATCGGGCTCGGCACACTGCTTGCGGTCTTTTGCTCCATTTTCCTGCTGAGAGCCCTGGTTTGGCAAATCCGCCGGCTGACCAATTCCGAGACGAGACTGGCCGAGAAATCCCAGGAGCTGGAGAGCGCGAACCAGCGCCTCGACGCCGCGCTGAATAACATGTCGCACGGGCTTTGCATGTTCGACGCGTCCGAGCGCCTGATCATATGCAACGAGCGCTACGCGCGCATGTACGGGCTGTCGGCGCAAGACGTCGCGCCCGGCCGCACGCTGCGCGAAATCCTCCAATTGCGAAAAGCAAACGGCAGCTTCGACCCCGACCCGGATCAGTATATCGCCGAGTTGCGCGCGCAGTTCGCGAGCGGGGAATGCCCCCATGTGATTACCCGCCTGGCTGACGGCCGCGTGGTTCAGGTTCACAACCAGCCCGCCGCCGGCGGTGCGTGGGTGGCGACGCACGAGGATATCACCGAGCGCCAACGTTCCGAGGCCCGCGTCATCCATATGGCGCGTCACGATCCTTTGACCGATCTGGCAAACCGCACGCTGTTCCGGGAACGCATGAACGAAGCGGTTGCGCGCCTGCAGCGATCGGGAGAAGGCTTTGCGGTATTCATCTTCGATCTCGACCTGTTCAAGACGGTGAATGACTCGCTCGGTCACCCGGTTGGCGATGCTCTGCTCAAGGCGATAGCGCAGCGGCTGCGCGAATGCGTTCCGCCCGCCTACACGGTCGGCCGGCTGGGCGGCGACGAATTCGCGATTCTGCAGATCGAACCCGGCGACCAGCGCGAAAACGCGATCATGTTTGTCAACGCGCTGTCGAGAACGCTCACGGCGCCCTACGGCATAGAGGGTCATGAGATCGTGATCGGCATCAGTGTTGGCATTGCGCTCGCGCCCAAGGACGGGGCCGACCCCAGCCAATTGCTGAAAAATGCCGACCTGGCGCTCTATCGGACGAAGACGGAGGGGCGGAACGGACACCGGTTCTACGAGAGCGAGATGGATACCGAAGCGGTCCTTCGCCGGTCTCTCGAGCTCGATCTGCGCAATGCGCTGGCGCGCAACGAGTTCACGCTGCATTATCAGGCGATCATGGATGTCGTCACCCAGGAAATCTGCGGCGTCGAAGCGCTCGCCCGCTGGCATCATCCGGTACGCGGCGCCATCCCTCCCGACCGCTTCATTCCGCTGGCGGAAGAAATCGGGCTCATCATTCCGCTGGGGAAATGGTTCCTGCAAAGGGCCTGCATGGATGCGGCGAGCTGGCCGGAACACATCAAGCTCTCGGTCAATCTTTCGCCGGTGCAATTCCGCAACGGCCATCTGGTCGAGATCGTCACCAATGCGCTGTTCGATTCCGGCCTGTCGCCGGGGCGTCTGGAGCTGGAAATAACAGAGTCGGTTCTCTTGCAGAAGGACGCCAGCAACCTCGCCGTCTTGCACCAGCTCAAGAGCGTCGGCGTCGGCATCGTCCTCGACGATTTCGGCACCGGCTTTTCGTCATTGAGCTACCTGCGCATGTTTCCCTTCGACAAGATCAAGATCGACAGGTCGTTCGTGGCCGAGTTGCCGACCCGGGCCGATTGCGCCGCGATCGTATGCGCGATCACCGGACTCGGCCGCAGCCTCGATATGGAGACGACCGGCGAAGGGATCGAAACGCAGGAGCAGTTCGACCTTCTGCGCGCGGCCGGATGCACCCAGGCCCAAGGCTATTTCTTCAGCCGGCCGTGCCCCGTCGCGGAACTCGACTTTCGCCCCGGCATGGGCAAGCGCGCGCTGGGAAATGCCGCCTGAGACCAGGGCCGGCGACAGGTCGACGCCATCGCAATGGCGGAGATCGTCGCTCCGCGTGGCCAAGCCGAGCTTCTGCACCGATGCCGCGCGAGCGCTATCGCTGGCTGACGCCCGTCATGCCTATTGCAGCGGCTTGCCCCTGACGTCGGCAGCACGCTCGATCTTGACCAGCACGCCGATGCCCGTATCCGCTCCCACATGGGTCTGCTCGCGCGGCAGCAACAAGTTGAAAATCGCCTCGCGGATCGGGCCGGCATCATGCAGAGCGGCAGTCCCGTAAAACCTCAGGAAACCGGATTCGAGGATGCCGTCGCGCTGCGCTTTGAAATTGGCGTAGATCACGCAGACACGCTTGTCGTGGCCGAGATTGGCCAGCGCCTGCTTCTTGGAGCGCTCCCAATAGGCGAGATGCTGGTCATCGAACACGACCATGCTGCCTTTGGGCGAGATATTGGGACCGTCCGGCCCCTGCGTCGCGACCAGGCAGGGCGCCCCATCGTCCCATGCGGATTTGATCAAATCTCTGATTTTCTGGCTGATCGGCATGGGGTTTGGCCTGTCCTGGACGTCACTGTCGGGGCCGCACAATAGGGCCGATGATCTTCCGATTTCAAGCAGGCGGCTGCGCCGGCCATAGGGTGATCGAGCTTTGCCACAATGATCTCTGTTCCGAGCCGCAATACCGTGGCCGGCGACGATGGAGCGACGGCGGCTGCCCGCGAGGCGAACCCGGATTAGCCATCACCCGAAATACCGCGCCAGCGCATTGAGCCCGCAGCGAAGGTTCTGGATATCCTGGCGGGCGAGGTCGCCGAGCTTGCGATCCTCGACCACGACCGCATAGACGATCGCGTTGATGCGCGAGCCCAGACCGAGCGCGGCGCCGCAGTCGATCAGGACGCGCCGGCAGTCGCGGAAACGGCTGCGGATTTTTGCGACCCATGCGGGATCGGGGTCATCGTCGCAGGATTGTCCCGCGCCCGCCAACCCGAGCGCGGCCGAACGCGGATGCGGCGACGGGATGCCAAGCAGGCGCGCGTTCGCCACGACATAGCCGAGGTAACGCTGCGCCGCGTGATACTGGGTTTCCGAGACGCCCGAGGGTTCGCCGTGATCGGCCTGCCAACGACTGTGAAGGATTCCGATCGTGGTAGCGTGCAGTTGGTTCAAGGCGTCGTCCTCTGCCGCGCCGGCTCGCACGCGGTAGGCCTTGGCGACCGTCACGATGTCGGCCGCCCTCTCGCCGTCGCTGTTGCCGTCGAGGCCGCGCTTGACGTTCGCGGCGCGCGGCCGACCTGGTCGCATGTGCAGAAGCGATTGCGCGGAAAGGCTCATGGCCGAACTCCTGAGGATGAGCGGGATCGAGGGACGGCGAACGGTTCACGCTCGCTCGCCCATGCGGCGGCCCCTCCCCGGCTCGACAGCCCCGGGGCGGGCCACCACCCCTCGGGGCCAAGGCGGACAGGCGGCGCCAAGCCACCGATCGAAAGGTTCGGACGATCGGGTTTGATTTCGGCCGCATCGGTCGCGAACGGCGCCGGCTTGCCGCCGGTCGCCATTCGTCGAATCTGACAGCGGACTTCCATGGCGGCCTGCATGACGATATGGATAACACTTTTACGTGTTATCGTCAACCCATTTTGGTGTTCGTTGGATGTTAGATTTTAACACCTGTCGGTGTCATACTGGCCCGCATGCAGAACCCAGCAGATTCGGCCGCCGTCTTGATCCGCACGGCCCGGGAAACCCGGGGGTGGTCGCAGGCCGAACTTGGTCGGCGCATCGGCGCCCCCCAGCAAACAATCGACAAAATAGAAAAGGGAACCATTAAGCACAGTCGGCTTTTTCCTAAACTAGCAGTAGAACTTGCGCTCCCGTTGGACAAGCTTATTCCCGAGGCGGGCGCACAAGGCTTGCAGCAGCCGATCCCCTCCTCCGGGCTGGTGGGCGAGAAAAAAGACCTGCCTGTCCATGCCGCAGCGCAGGGGGGGCCGGGACAGATGATCATTTCGACCGACCCGGTTGATTGGGTGTTGCGGCCCGACCCGCTCCGCAATGTCTCCGCCGGCTATGGGGTCATCATCATCGGCGATTCGATGATCCCCGAGTTCCGACCGGGCGATATCGCCCTTATCAATCCGCATTTGCCCGCAATGCGGCAGGAGACCTATATTTTCTACTGCGAGGCCGACGGGGAGACCAAGTCGACCATCAAGCATCTGCTGCGCTGGACCGATACGGCATGGTACGTGGCCCAATGGAACCCGCCCAAGGGGCAGAAATCCGAGTTTACGTTGCCGCGCAAGGAATGGTCGAAGATCCATCGGGTCGTCGGCAGGTATGTGAGGTAATCCGGGCGCCCCGGCCCCAGCCCTTAGCCGACCTACAGTTGTACCTTCCCCAATGCCGTGGGCGCCGCTCGACGCTGCACACCCTGAGATCGGACGCGCGCCCGGTTCCTTCGCCGGAGCTCCTCGTGCGGCCGCGGGGCCGGCGCCACCACGCAAGATACGCCGCCCGGGCTTGAAGTGCTGGCTGCCGAAAGCCGCCATCGCGGACCGGCTCGCGGGCGCCCGGATTCCACCGGCCCCGCCTACACCTCGAATTAACACCACAAAAATAATTGATTGTAACACTTTTAAGTGTTGCATCTAACACTGATAGGTGTATTTTCGCTCCCGGGCCTCAGAGGAGCGCACCCATGAACCTCGATCGATCCTTCTTCGCCGTCCTGTGCCGGCACGCCAGGACGGACTTTCTCGCCGAGCGCAGCCTCGCCGACGCGACGTCGCGCGCCGAGACCGTCCGGGACATTCTCACCGGCCAGGTCGAGGACGTGTGGCGGGTGCTGGAATTCAATCCGGTCGAAGGCACGGCGCGCGACGCCAGCGAGGACATCGCGCGCGAGGTCGCCGGCCTGCTCGCCGAGCCGGTCGGCCGGCGCGATCTGCGCGACTTTCTCGAGGAGCAACTGGGCGTCGGGACGGCGATCCCGGCCGCGGCGTGAGGCGCTCGCATGACCACGAACGAACGCCACACCATCTGGACGCCGGCCGAAGAGTCCCTGCTGGTTACCGCCTTTCACGCCGGCATCGTGCCCGAGCGCATGGCCGACGCGCTGCGCAAGACGCCCGGGTCGGTACGCTGGAAGCTCAATGCGCTCGGCCTCCACCCGGGCAACCCGGATGCCACCGGCCCGACCTCGGAGACCGACACACTGGACGCTTATCGGGCGCGCAAGGGCGACCTGGCCTTCAAGCGCGCGATGCTCAGGGCGATCGCGTCCGGCGCCGAGAACTCCGTCCCGTGCATCGTCCGGGCCAAGCCCGGTGCGCGCTACATCCCGTGCGTGCGCGCGCCCTCGGAGAGCGGCTATCGTTCGAGCGCGGCCCTGGCGGCGGAGCTCGGGTCACAGGAACCGCCGCGGGAAGATACGCAGCGGGCCGGTACGTCAGGCCATCGAGGCCAAATATCGAAACGAAATCGCGTTCCGATTCGTGACGGGCGACATCGTACCTCGCGAACCCGACGGACCAGGCTGCCAGTTGATCGCCAAGCCAACAACGCAGTACCGAAACGAGGGAATGACGACTCCGCCTAGCGCGGCACGCTGCCTTGAACGCTGACGCTTCCGCCGATTTTGACGCAGGTCGACGAGCCCTCGACTTTGACGTAGCCCGCGCCATACGCGGCGCACGGGTTGCCACTGACCGGCCGCAGCGGACCCAAGGTCGGGGGTTTTGTGGGGCGTTGACCAGGCTGCTCAGCCGCAACCCACGTTGGCAGCACCGTCACGACGAGCGCAAGGATGATCGTTTTCATCAGCTCTTTTATCGCATCGTCTGCGCCATTTCTACCCGGCATCAACGCCGCAGTATTGATTTGCCCCAGCGAGGCGCCTCAATGGAACTCGCCCAAGCCGCGGTATTCGCAGGCGATTTGCGAAGCGCCTCACGCTTGATTCAAATCAACTCGGACGGGCGATAAATGCGCCACATGAGTGTCTGTGGCGGGCGCTCACCGCAGCCGCCGGTGTGCGGATTTTCTGCCATTTTTTGGCTCAACATACGGCGACTGGTGCCGGATCAACGATGCTGAAGTCGACGCTTACGCTCATTGCTCGTATATGCACGCGCCATGCATGGTCGGTGATCGCGTTTTCAGTTTTTCTGTCGGCCGTCTCCGGCGTCTATGTGGCGCATCACTTCGCCATTGATACCGATATCAACAAGCTGCTCTCGCCCGATCTGGCCTGGCGCAAGCAGGAACTCGCATTCGCGCAGGCTTTTCCGCAGGGTGTCGGGACGATTTTCGCGGTGGTCGATGCGCCGACCGCCGAGCTCGCCGCCCAGGCCGCCACGGCGCTCACACAAAAGCTGTCGCCGATGCGGGATCTTTTTCGGACAGTGGACGAGCCTGCCGGCAGCCCGCTGTTCACGCATAACGGGCTTTTGTTCCTGCCGGCCGACGAGCTGGAACGCAGCATGGGCGCCTTGGCGCAGGCGCGACCGCTGGTCCAGGTCCTGGTCGACCGATCCCAGCCTGCGTGGCCTGGTTCAGGTCCTTTCGCTCGGGCTGACCGGCGTCGAGGTCGAGCGTCTTGCGCTCGACGACATGACGCGCCCCCTGACCATGGCTGCGATCGCCCTGGAAGACACCCTGGCCGGACGGGCCGCGAGCTTTTCCTGGCAGGGATTGATGCGCGGCGAGGCTCCGCAGCCCGGCGACCTGCGCCGTTTCATCCAGATCCGGCCGTTTCTCGATTTTGGGTCCCTCGAGCCCGGCCGCCGGGCGACCGACGCCATCCGGCAGAGCGCGGCCGACCTGCAGCTCGGCTCGACGTATCAGGCCCGGGTGCGGCTGACCGGGCCGGTCCCCATCCAGGACGAGGAATTCGCCACCCTCAAGGAAGGCGCGCTGCGCAACGTGATCGGAACCGTCGTGGTGGTCCTGATCATCCTGTGGCTGGCGCTGAGATCGATCAAGATCATCTTTGCGGTGTTCGCCAGCATTTCCGCAGGTCTCGTCATTACGGCGGCGCTTGGGCTGTGGCTGGTCGGCGCGCTCAATCCGATCTCTATCGCGTTCGCGGTTCTTTTCATCGGCATCGGCGTCGACTTCGGCATCCAGTTCAGCGTTCGCTACCGTTCCGAGCGCCACAAGATCGACGATCTCCCGGTCGCGCTGGCGAACACCGCCAGGAAAGTGGGTGCGCCGCTCACGCTCGCCGCCGCCACCACGGCGGCGGGATTTCTGTCGTTCCTGCCGACCGCCTATGGCGGATTTTCCGAGCTCGGCGAGATCGCCGGCATCGGCATGATCGTTGCCTACCTGACCAGCATCACGTTGCTGCCCGCCTTGCTGAAAGTGCTGAACCCTCCCGGCGAAAAAGAACCGCTCGGCTATCGGGCGCTCGCCCCGATCGACCGTTTCAGCGAGCGCTATCGCGTTCCGATCATCGCCGCCACGGCCGTGATCGTGATCGCCGGGCTGCCGCTGCTGTATTCCATGCAATTCGACTTCAACCCGATGAACCTGCGCAGCCCCGAGGCGGAATCGATCGCCACCTATCTCGATCTGCGCCGCGATCCCGCCACGGGGGCCAGCGCCATCGACATCCTGGCCCCGTCGCTGGCGAAGGCGCGCGACATCGCCGATCGGGTCGCGCAGCTGCCGGAAGTCCTGCGCGTGATGACACTCGAAACCTTCGTGCCTGGCGATCAGGACGCCAAGCTGGCGTCGATCCGGCAGGCCGCCAAGACGCTCGATCCGACCCTCGGCAGGCCGCCCGTTCGCCGCCTTCCGACCATGACAACGTGACCGCGCTCAATCGTGGCGCCGAAGCCCTGACGCGGACGGCGGGCACGCAAACCGGGCCGGGCGCCGACGCCGCCAGACGCCTCGCCGCCGCGATGGCGCAACTTGCGAAGGGCGATCCGGCGCTGCACGCTCGGGCCGAGGCCGTCTTCGTGTCGCCGCTTACGACCTCGCTCGACATGTTTCGCAACCTATTGCAGGCGCAGCCGATCACCGAGCAGAACATTCCGGCCGAGTTTGCCGGCGACTGGGTCACGGCGGACGGCTTGGCGCGACTCCAGGTCTATCCGCGCGGAGATCCCAACGACAACGAGGTGCTGCGGCAGTTCGCGCGCGCCGTTCTGGCGGTCGAGCCCGCCGCAAGCGGCGGCCCGATCGCAATCCTGGAATCCGGACGCACCGTGGTGACCGCCTTCATGCAGGCCGGCTTCACGGCGCTGGTTTCGATCGCAATCATCCTGTGGTTTGCGCTGCGGCGGTTCGGCGACGTGCTGCTCACCCTCATTCCGCTCCTGCTCGCCGGGGTCGTGACCTTGGAAATCTGCGTCCTGATCGGGCTCAAGCTCAACTTCGCCAACATCATCGCCTTGCCGCTGCTGCTCGGTGTCGGCGTCGCCTTCAAGATCTACTACATCATGGCCTGGCGCGCCGGGCAGACCGGCCTGCTGCAATCGAGCCTCACGCGTGCCGTGCTCTTCAGCGCGTTGACGACCGCCACCGCCTTCGCGAGCTTGTGGCTGTCGAGCCATCCGGGGACGTCGAGCATGGGCAAGCTGCTGGCGCTGACGCTCGCCTGCACGATGGTGGCGGCGGTCCTGTTTCAGCCCCTGCTCATGGGCCGCCCGAGAGAAATCGAACCAGGATGAGCGGAGCTTTGATCAAACCCGTCGTTCCGGGCTCAAGTTGATTTCGTTTCTCTCGTCGCGATTCCACGCAGGAGCCGCCCGAGCAGATCGGCCCCGGTGATGATGCGCTTTTGCTTTCCCCAGACCAGGATCAAATCGTTGTCGATGACGTCGTCCTCGGAATGCTCCGGCTTCACCTTCATGCGTCCGATCACATCGCCCAGCCGCGCCTGCGCGTCGGTGACAATGATCGGACGGTGCCAATAGGCCTCCGGATCGACGGAAATTTCATCGAAGAGTGCATCGCGCAGAAAATGATGGGCGTCCAATACCAGAGACGGGTGGCCCGAGCCGTCGACAAAAATGACCCACTTCTTGCCGGACGCATCCAGCCGCCGCAAAAACGGATCACTCGGTGAACGCTCGAACTTGGGCAACACTGGCCGTTCGTTTGCCATGGGAAGCGTGATGATACTGAGGGGATCGACGGATTCTCCCTCGTCCAGCACCGAGATGTCGTCGAGATCGAGAAAGTTCAGCGCTCCGATCGCCTCCAATTGTCCCACGTCGGCGCCAGCCGCTCCCACGTGCTTCGTGATCAGCGCGCGAAAGTCTCGCTCTCGAAGAAAATCAATTCCTTCGGGGCCGAGCCACCAGTTGAGAACAGTGGCCGCAGGCTTGGCAACCGGAAAGAGCACGACCCGATAAAATTTGAATACCGGCACCAGCGCCGCTCCCATCCGCAGCGCATTTCGCGAAAAATATGCTTGCGGGATGAGCTCGCCAAAGAAAGTGATGACGAATGTCGAGAAAATGAATGCCCCTATGCCGGCCAGAACGGAGTCCGAGAGCAAGGTCAGAAGCACATTGATCGTAACGTTGCCCCAAAGGATCGTGGACAAGGTGAGATTGGAGTCTCTGCGCAAGTCGAGCACGAGGGCGGCATTACGGCTCCCCCCGGCTGCCTCGACATCCAATCGCAATTTGCTCACGCTGAAGATCGCGAGGTTGAGACCGGAAAAAATGGCCGATTGCGTGATGCAAACCGCAATGCCGAGCCAGACGAAAACGTTCGTCACAAGGGGTGCGTCGATCATGGGGCTGATTGGGGCCGGATCGGGCTCCCGCGTCAAGCGGCACGCGGCGAGTTCCCGACCTGCAATTCGCAATGAGGAACCCAGGATGTCGGTTCGCTGAAATGTCGCGGGCTCATTTTCCCCAGGCAAGCGCCTCACGGACCTACCGCAAAGAACAGTTCGCTACGCCGCATCGTCAGGCCGGGTAGGTCAGGGTTCCGGCCGGGCCGGGCGTGCCTGCGCTCGTCATCAGGGCTGGCTTGATCTGATCCTTGCCAAGAATGTGGAATACCGTTTCGCCTGCCGCAATCAGATAGTCCGTTATGATCCGTCGATGGCAGCGCCACCACACGGCCTCCGCACACATGATGGCGCACCGTTTGGCATGCCCCAAGCCGCGCAGCTCGACGAGGCCGGCGCGGAAAGCCTCGCCCATGGCGTAGTCGGCGTAGTTGTGAAAGCTCGTGTTCTGCCAGAATGCGTTCACGCCCGGCGGCACGTCGCGCTTTTTTCCACGCAGGCCGCCCAGAGCCGCGATATGCGCGTAGTCGATATCAAATTCAGCCAATGTGGCGGGGAGCGCGTCGCCGTTGAATTGGGGGTTCGTGCGTGAGCGCGGAATGGTACGCACATCGACGACGAGCCGGATCTCGGCGCTTTGCAACAGCTCCGCGAATTCGCTGATTGAGCGCGTCGAGTGCCCGATGGTGAAGAAGGGGAGCCGCATGGTGGCGTCACTCCGGATCCCTGGGCGCCCGGGGCCGACGCAAGGTACGAGGCATCTGGCTTCCGCCTACCCCGCGCCAGATATGCCGATCGCGGCAATCGGCAACTCTCGGCCTTTCGCCGCCAATGATCTTATCGTTTTTGAATGAGGGCGTGAACTCATAAACGCCCCGCGGATAGTCGTATGAAAACGCTTGGGCGAAAGCTCGCTCCTACTCGTGCGCAACACCGCGCGGCCGATAGCCGACGGCTATTTGCCAAGGCTGATGCGCCATGCTGGAATTGCCCGCTGGATCCCTGGCTCCGGCACCATCCCCTCGCCCTGCAGCGGGGTTATTTTTGATGATGCAGTGTTGGGTCAGGAAACTCGGATTTCCGATAACTGCCGGGAAAAAACCAGCGCCTGATCGGCATCCCCCATTTGGGGGACGCAGACCGAACCGCTCTTCGACATCATATCCATACCACGGCCGGTCCGTTCGGCCCTAATTCTCCTGCTGGTGTGAATTCGTTCACACTTATCGCCGGTCTCGAGGTGTAGGGAGATCAGGGACGGCATGGCAGGTCATCGTCGGTGCGGAGCGGAGGGAAAAATGTCCAGGTTAGCGAAGCTCACACTGATCCTTGTCATTGCGGTGATCACGATCGGTGCGAGGCACGTCGCATCGCGCAGCACACAAGAAATCGGCGACGGAGCATCGATGCCGCGCGCGCAAATTTCACCGGCCGAACTCATGCGCGCCGCGGGTGTCATGCGCGAAACCAAGATCGAAAGCTATGAGTGGGTATATCCCTTGCCTTGAACAACCGACTCGAAGACAGGAACATCCATCATGCCATCCTCTCGCATTGAGTTCGTTTGGTCCAAAGCGCCCGCCGCCAGCAACGGCGGGCCGGTGCTCAGGATTGCGACGGCCCTTCTGATGACCATGGCGGCGGCCGTGGTTCTGCCCCACGCCGGCGCGTGGGCTCCTCAGCCCTTGAACGACATGGACCTGTTCGTCTTTCTCCACTGAGTTGCGTGATCGCGAGCCCTCTCGAAACCCTCGGGAGATGACCAATGCACCACCGCATCTATCTGAGCCCGGAGGACCGGAAATTCGTTGACCGTTGGCGGCTCGTCGTCATGAGCATCTACTCGTCTCTCGCATTCATCGTGATCCTGCTCGCGACGTTCCATTCGGTTAAGGACGGCGCAACGGTCGAGGCGCCAATGAGGTCGACGGGGTTTGTGCACCCGGTGAACGTGAAACGGTAAAGCAACTTACCGACTCTTCGACAGGCAACGCGAGCAGTCTCTCTTCGCATGAAAATCAATCAGATCATTTACTTCCTCGCGTTGTGCGAAGAGCTGCACTTCACGCGTGCCGCCAGACGATGCGGCGTGGCGCAGCCCTCTTTGACCAATGCGATCCATGCACTGGAAAAGGAATTTGGCGCGCCGCTCTTGCGCCGAAAACCGAAGCCGCACCTGTCGGACCTCGGAAACGCTGTGCAGCCACATCTGAAAATGGCGCTCACACATATCGAGCTTGCGTTGTCACATGGTCGGCGCGCACCAAAAAGAAAGAACGACCGCTGGTCGACAATCTCGAATGGCCGAGCTTTCCATCACCAGTTGAATGGGGATGGCCGTGGATGAGGATCGGTCAAGCGAATGCAATCCTCCAGCCGTCGAGCCGAGAGAGCCGCGCACGCGAGGCCTCGTAACGCAAAGACTGCTCCGATGTGAAGCGATCCTGCTCGAGCAACGGGCGAACCAATTCAAATCCCCTTCAGGTATTCGACGAGGTCTTTTTTCTGCCCGTCGCCAAGGTTGAGGTTGAACTGCGTGTTGTAGTGGGTCACCACGTCGGGCAGCGTGGCGAAGCGGCCGTCGTGGAAGAAGCCGCCCTTTTGGTGCGTCCACAGTCCTGCCAGGGGCGCGGTGCGGTACATGTGGGTGGGCGAGCGATCGGCCTGAAACGAGTCGATGCCGATTTCGCTGGGCGCATGCAGATTCTGTCCCGGCTCGCTGAAGAGAGGCGGAACGTGGCAGGTCGCGCATTTCGCCGGTCCGTTGAAGACAGCCTTGCCCCGTTCAAATGCGGCCTTGTCGTACGACCCCGCCGGCGCCTTCGGGGCCGGGATCGAGAGCTGGTAGAAATGCAGCGCCGCGAGCTTGGCCGTCACCTTGTCGGGCACATTCCGCGTATTGCCCGCGCCGCTCTTGGCGGAAACCGGATACTGGTCCTTGTTGTTGAACCGCGCATCGTAGAAAGTCGCGGCGCCGTGCATCTGCGTGCCGGCCACATAGGCGTTCCAGTAGGTCACCGATCCAAAGCCCGTCCAGGTGGCAAGGTTCACGCCGGCCAATCCGAACGCGGGCGGGATGAGCGTGCCGGCCTGGCCTCCGTCCGGACGAAAAGCCTTGCCGTCCTTGTCCAGCTCCGCGTCGTAGCGACCGGGGCCCCAGCTGGCGAGAACCTTTTTCACGGTGGCGACATCGACGCCGAGAAGGTCGGTGAACGGCTTGAGATTGGGGGCGAGCGACACGATCGCGCCGACGTTCAGATCGCGGTTGGACCAGCCGTCCAGCCGCCGGCCGATGCCGGGGGCGAGCGAGTTGTCAACGGTCGAGTGACAAAATGCGCATTGGATGCCCATCGATTTGACGCCGCCGTCCGGCGTGGTGAAAGCCGTAACGCCGACGACGGCGTTCAACTTCAGCAGGGCGATCGTGGTCGCCGGATCGTCGAGGTTGACCTTTCCAGCCTTGAGTTGCTGCTTCAAAGCTTCCGGCAGCGCGCCTGCGTCGACTTTGAGGCCGACCGACAATGCAGTCTTGGGGGAGACGCCCGGGCCGACACCGCCGTTTTTCTCGCCCGCGATGGCTTTGTGCAGCTGGAGCGCGTCACCCCAGAAGGCCTCGCTTCCGAACGTCTCGTAGCGGAAGGTTTTTCTGCCTTCCTCGAGCATCGACTGCGCCGAGCGCGCGTTCTCGGCATCGACGCCTTTCGGCGCGGGCGCGGCGGAAGCCATTGCGGCGCCCAACATGCCAGATCCGCCCAATGCCGCGACGATCAGTATTTTTCGTTTCATGAGGCCCTCCGGGCTAGGTAATTTGTAAATCGATGACATTCATTGGACGGGCGAAGCGCCGAAAGGTTCCCGACAGCGCAGTAAAGTGGGGCGATTTCTTTGTAAGCGACTGAATAATTCGTGGTTTTTAACTGGTCGACGTGATCGATGAGGTAGCGGGCTGATGACTTTCACGTTTCCGCGCGAACAAAACGTCCGCAGCCGTCCGGCACCGAGATGACGCTCGGAAATGTTACGCGCTCGCCACCATGGGCAGCGGCCGCTCGCCCGCAGGGGGCGGCATAGCGAGGGCGAATTCGAAGACGAGGCCGGTCGGCTCGAATCGCCGGTCGATCACCTCCACCGCAACGTTGATCATCTTGGTGCCGAACCCTTTGTGGGTCGAAACCGTCGCAGGCGGGCCACCCTGTTCGGTCCAGGTGACCGTCAGTACCCGCCCCGGGCCCTTGTTGAAAACGCGCCAGTTCACTTTCACGACGCCGGTGTTGTTGGACCATGCCCCATACTTCACCGCATTGGTCCCGAGCTCGTGCATGACCATGCCAAGGTCCGTCACTTTTTCCGGCGGCACCACGACTGCCGGTCCGTTTACCTCGAGACGCGTGCTGTTCTCACCCACGAACGGCGCAAGATGACTCCAAATGAGCGACCCAAAATCCGCTCCGGTCCAGTTCGCGGTGAGCAATTCTTCGTGTGAGATCGCCAACGCCATGATGCGATCAGAAAATGCCTCGTTGAAGGCGTTTTGGTCTTTCGTGGTGCTGGCGGTGAGACGCGCGATCGCCTTGACGACCCCAAGCGTGTTCTTCACCCGATGCGAGAGTTCACGCAAAAGCAATTGCTGGTGCTGCTCGGCTTGGCGGCGTTCGCTGATATCGCGGATGGTCGCGATAAAGACGCGGCTTCCATGGTGCGCCGCCTCGGTCACCGCCAGCTCGATCGGAAAGAGACTGCCGTCTTTGCGCACGGCATCGGTCTCGCGGGTCTGGCGGACGGCCTCGCCATCGCCCGCGGCAGAGTAATTCTCGAGGTAACGCTCGTGTTGCCCGCGGTGGGATTCGGGCATCAGCATCGCAATGGATTGGCCGACCATTTCGTGCGGTTCGTAGCCATAGAGGCGGCAGGCGGCGGGATTGACGGATTGAATGATGCCGTTCTGGTCGCTTGAGATGATGCCATCGAGAGCGCCATCCACGATCGTCTTCAGGCGGGCCTCGCTCTCCGACAGCGCCGACTCGTGGCTCAGGAGCACTTCCGACGCGGCCACGAAGGCGTTCATCGCGTGATCCACCTCGGGCACCCCGGTCGGCGGAAAGCGGACCGCTTCGCCCCGTTTCAACATCTCGGCCCCTCGCTCAAGCGCCTCGATCGGCTTCGTGATCTTCCGCGCCGCCCAGATCGCGAGCAGGATGCTGAGCAGCGTCACGGCGCCGCTCGCGACGGCCGCGGCCAGCATGGTTCGTCGCATCGGTGCTTCGAACAGTTTTTCTTGCACCGAGACGCCGAGCGCCCACCCGCTCAGCAAAGATATGACATTGGCTCCTTCGACCAGATCGCCGTCGACCGTCGGGAGCTTGAAAAACCCCTCCTTGCTGGTCGCGGCGCGCCAGCTTTCCGGAGCGGGCCGGCTCACCCATTGCTCGTGATCGCGCGATCGCGTGACGAAATTTCCGGAACGGTCGATGATCCCGGCGGCCCAGCCTTCGGGCATCCGCTGGCTGTTCAGGAGATCGAAGAACACGGTCGTATCGACGAGGATGACCACGAAATAGCGCGGCTCGCCGGCGGCCGGGATCGGAACGCCGACCGCGATGACGGGAATTCCTCCCATCGGACTGACATGCACGCCCGAGATCTCGACCTGCTTCGCTTCGGCCATGCGGCTCAGCACCGCGAGCATCTCGGGACTTGCCGCCGTCTTCGGCGTGTCCTGCAGGCAGGTCGGCGCCCGCGTGTTAGCCACTTGTTGGCCCTGCTGATTTCCGAGCATCGCCCAGGCGCCTGGCAGGCCCGCCAGCGCATAAACGGCGTCCTCGCAGAACTTGGCGGGCTCGTATGTCGTGACCGAGAGGGACGCCGCGAGTGACTGGCCAATCGCCACATATCTGCCGAGTTGCGCGTCCACGGCGCTCAGCAACGCGCGCGACGCGTACATGAGGGCGCCACGGCGCGCCTCCTGCTCACGGTCGGCGAGGTGCCAGACGATGCCCGCGGCGAACAGCAGGAATGGAACCGCGACGACAATCACAAGGGCCGCCAGGCGGTCGCGGATGCTGAACACGCGTGGCCGGATCACGACGCTCCCCAGTGCTCCGAATGGCCCGACCGAGGCAACCTAGGCATCGGTGGAATTGTGCGATCCACGTCTGGTGCAATGGATCATGAGATGGTGGACCTGGTTCTGGTCCGCGTGCATCAGGACGGCCTCGCAATTCCCGCTGGTGTAATCGTCATGGGCTCGCGTGCCGCCGGGACGGACGGCGTGCTCATGACGTGACCGCTCCCCGGTGTGGAAGTGATCTCGAGGCTGGCTTGTTGAGGCGCGACCATGGCAACCCCCTTCATCCGACAGGCGGGAGCACGCTGGGTCTCTCAGCCACCGACGCCTGAATCGGCTTGGTCGATGATGAGGTACTATGGAGCCCGATGGAACAAAAAGCCACCCAATTGTGCGGAATCTGA
Source organism: uncultured Pseudomonadota bacterium (assembly GCA_963791155.1). GTDB lineage: Bacteria > Pseudomonadota > Alphaproteobacteria > Rhizobiales > Xanthobacteraceae > JAVDCA01. The sequence continues at coordinate 94,205 of CAWBRI010000006.1, read as the reverse complement.
CATTGCGGGCGGCAATCAGAGAACTCGATGCCGCGCCGCCGGGCCTTCGCGTGCTCGCAATGGATCCGCGATCGGCGCATGGCGTCGTCCGTCGCGAACGCGACGATCGTCAGCCTCCCGCCGTTTTCACCGGCAAGCCCCAGTGCGAGATGGAGCCCGTAAACCGCCGGCACCAGCTCCGCACGCTCAATTTTCACCATTGTGAAATCTTGACTGCATTTTGGGCCGACATGGGCGCTGATTCTGCTGGTGCCGGAAACACTTGCAGAGCGGCGTGGTCAGTGTGAATTACCGGAGCGCCAAATTGTTTACCATTCGACGTTAACCTTCCGACGACGAGCAGATGACGTCACATTGGCGGCCGTTGCGCGGCAACGGCTTTCGGACTGGTGGCGAAACTGCGTGATGAGTTCGACGACATGACCCCAGCGTCGACCGATGAAAGCGCCTTCGTGCGTGCGACGTCGATGGCAGGCCGCGCGCTGCAGTTGATGGCGCAGCACGGGATCCCGGCGACCCCACAAAATTTTGAAATCTGGTTCACATTCTCGCTTGGGACACTCCCGGAGCTCAACAAGACGATCGACGTCCTGATCGCCAACAAGCGTGGGTTCGACGACGCGACCAATCGCGGCCTGTTTCTGACCTATATCGGAGCACAGACGGATTGGGACGCGAAACACGGCGAGATTTCCGGCCAACTCCACAAGGTATTGTCGAGCGCGCAAGGCTTCTTGGCGGCCTCGATCACCGACAACAACAAGCACGTTCAGGCCCTCGACGGCGTCGTCGCGCAAATCCAGGAAGATTCCGACCCGCGCACCATCATCCAGGGTCTCACTGGCGAACTGTCGAAGGCAATGGCGCGCGCCACGACGTTACAGGCGCATTTCAACGCGTCCTTGCAGGAACTCGACAACATCCGCAGTCACCTCGCGGCGGCGGAACAGCGCTCCAAGACCGACGCCTTGACCGGACTGGCCAATCGTCATGCGCTCGACGAATTCCTCCGCAACGCGCAGATCGTGGCGATGGAAAGCGGACAACCGCTGAGCCTTTTCCTGCTCGATATCGATCACTTCAAAATGTTCAACGACAAGTTCGGCCATCAATTCGGAGACCAGGTGCTCCGGCTCATTTCCCGGATTCTGCGGGACGGTCTGCGCAGCCACGACCTCGCGGCCCGGTACGGCGGCGAGGAGCTTGCGGGCGTTTTGCCGGGTGCGGACCTTCGCGTTTGCTCGGCGGTCGCCGAGCGCATCCGGCGGGCAATCGCCACCCGCCAGGTCACGCGCCGCACGACCGGCGAGATATTGTCGAGCGTCACGGTGTCGGTCGGCGTCGCGCAATTCGCGCCGGGTGAGACTCTCGCCAGCCTGTTCGAACGCTGCGACCGCGCCCTGTATGCGGCCAAAAATGGCGGCCGCAATCGCACCGTCACCGAAAGTGAAATCCCCATGAATATAGCCGTCGCCTAGCGCGGTCCGACCAGTCCGCAATCGTGCTTGGTGAGAGGCTTGGGGCCACTTTATCGGCTCCCCCTTCTTTCACATCGTCTTCTGCTTCTGCCCGCACTCCTTGCACGTGTATTCCACCCGAGCCTGGCCTGGAGGTTTCGAGACGCGATTTGAGGTACCGCACTTTCCGCATTTTTCCTCGATGCGGCCGTCGACCTGCGTCACCGACACGGACTTCCGCTCGAGCGCTTCCTTCACGAGACGTTCGGTCTCGGCACGCATCTCTCGTTTCGACATCGCTGGTTTCGACATGGCCGCCTTTCAATGATCGCTCGTTTACCGCTGCGCCAACCGCTGCCGCGACCCTGTCCCGATCCGGCGGATTGAACCGCTCTCCGCCAGGCCGCGCCATGAACCCGCGAGTGACAACCAGGGCATAGGAACAGATCCCGGCAGAAGTCCAGCACGGGATGGAAACTCGTCGACACCCGTCGGCAGCGATTTCCGGCGGGACCCGGATTGCCTTCGCGGCAGGTCGCGGAACTCTTTAGAACAAATCAAGAACATCTTAATGCGAATCATGTAGGCTCACTCCCCCGCCGACGGTATGGAGTGAGAATAATGCGTGAGAATGCAAGAGTTTACCCCGAACTGACGCGAATCGCCGATTTTACCGCGGAACTCCAGAAGGTACGCTGGTGCGGCGAAGACGACCGGATCGACCGGGCGTTCAACGCCGTCTGCAAGCGCATCTGGGGTTATACCCTGGAGGACTTCGACGACGACAGCCTGTCGGCCAAGGATCACGCGGTTCTCGACCGCATGACCTGGAAGCAGGCCTGCCGGCTTGCGATCGAGAATGGCTACGACCTGATCGATCACGCCACCGGCGATCTGGTGCCCGAGTGGTGGGGCTTTGCGTGGATGATCCTGGCCGAGAAACGCGGGCTGCTGACACCGGAAGGCCGGACTGCCGCATGGAATAGGTATTATGCTAGGCTGCTGGCCCGATCCAACGTGGTCGGCGTGATCCGCGGGGCGACCTGATTGTCGCGTCTTGCGAAGCATGCCGCACGCGGCACAAAATACCCATCGGCGCGTTGTGTCCCTGCGGGCTCACGCATTGGTCTCAAGAGCAATCGTCCCGGCGTCCGGTTGGCGGCGGGACGAACGCGTATTTCACTCAAGCAACACGGGAGCGAAGCGATGGAAAACCTCAAGGTTTTGGGCGGAACGAAGATCGCGGTAATGACGCTGCTGGCCGCGACGGCCGGCGTCGCAGCCACCACCCTGCTCGTACCGCAACGCGCCTCGGCACTACCAGCCTATGCGCAGCAGACCGGCTTGGCGTGCGGCAGATGCCACGTCAATCCGGCGGGCGGCGGCGCGCGCAATGCCTTTGGCAACAAGTTCCAAGCCAACGGCCACAACTTGCCCGGCAAGAAGAAATAAAAGCACGGCCGAGCCACATCCCATTTCGCGGATCGGACTGCCCCCCGCGGAGGGCTTGCGCTTCGCGCGCGGCTTTGCGATGGCGCTCGTGAGGCCATGACGATCGCGCGACAGCGGACCTGCGCGGCCTCATGCGGGCGGGCACGCGCGGCCGCTGCGCCCGCAGACCGACGACGCTCGCAGTCGATGCTGTGCCTGGCCCAACCGTGACCGCGCCGCAACAGCAAGCGCGAAAGAACCCCCTATTCCCGTCCGGCGCCGGACTTCGCCGTTGCCGGATGGCGCGAATTATGGCCATTAGGGTCGATGTCCGGTCACGTGTTGCGGCGTCTACTCCGTCTGAAAATGCTCAAGCCACGCAACCGCTTGGTTGCGACTGCAATACCCCCGAGGTCGAAGCCCATGAGGTCTTGTTTGATGCGCTCCCGTTCGATGTGGTTGCGCCTGATCACCTGCACGGTCGCGGCCGGCGCCCTGCTCGCCGCAACCACGCCGCCGCGCGCCCAATCCTATGACGACCGCTTCACCGGCGGCGCGCCGCGCAACAGGCTCTTCGGCACGTACGGATCGCCGATCCCCAAGACCACAGTCAGTTTTGCCGGCGCCTATAACCCCGGCACCATCATCATCAACACGACCGAGCGGCGGCTCTATTACGTGACCGGCGCCGGCGAGGCGATCCGCTACGGCATCGGGGTCGGCCGCATCGGCTTCACCTGGGCCGGCACCACCGCGGTGTCGGCCAAGAAGGAATGGCCGGATTGGACGCCGCCCGGCCAGATGCTGGCCCGCCGCCCCGACCTGCCGCGCCACATGAAGGGCGGCATCGACAATCCGCTCGGCGCGCGCGCGATGTATCTCGGCTCCTCGCTCTATCGCATCCACGGCTCGAACGAGCCGGAGACGATCGGACAGGCGGTGTCGTCGGGCTGCTTCCGCATGACCAACGACGACGTGGTCGACCTCTACAACCGCGTCAATGTCGGCGCCAAGGTGATCGTGCTGCACTGAGGTGATGCGCTCGGAATAATTCATCCACCCAGAAAAAAGGGCCGGTGCAAGCACCGGCCCTTTTCTGCTTGGCTGATGGCGGAACGCCGCAACATTGGCCGTGCGATGTTTCCCCATCGGGTCCCGCGCATCTGTCGCAGCGGGGATGACCCTATCGGGTCGATTACTTCTTTTCTTTCTTTTTCTTCTTCTTCTTCGCCATGATGCGTCCTCCGAACGTGTGACCGGCAGGTCGAGAAAATGTGAGCACCGCGAGACGCGCAGTCTCCATCGCCCCCTGCCTGTCATGTGCGTACAGCATTTTCGCCGTGCCGTAAATAGATCGCCGGTTTTCGGCGCGGTGGACAAGTATTGATGAACCGCTCTTGCGATCGCGCGACAAAAATTAACGGGCGTTCAGTTTGCAACGGCGCTCCGCGACTGTCGATCCGCGGATCTCCGACGCCCGGATGGTTCAAGGCGCCGTGGCATCGCGCGACAGTCCCTTGACGGCGAGTTCGTCCAGGTAGGATTGCCAGTTGGCCTTGTAGTTGCGGCCGAGATCGAGGAAATAGTCCCAGCTGAAGATGCCGGTCGAATGCATGTCGTCGAACACCAGCCGCACCGCGTAATTGCCGATCGGATGCACCTCGAGCACCATCACGTTCTTCTTGCCGCCGCACCGTCTTGCGCTCGTCGGGCGAATGCCCCTGCACCTCGGCGCTCGGGCTGTTCACCCGCAGGTATTCGGCCGGCAGCTCGTAGCGCTCGCCGTTGTCGAAAGCTGACGATCAGGGCGGCGCGGTCGTTGCGCAGCTTGATCTCGGTCGGCCAATCGGGCCGGACCCGTTGGGGTCGGACCCGTTGGGGCAGATTTGCGGTCATGCGCGGGCTCCCTCGCTGCCGCGGCGGGCTGCGTCGCGCCGCCGCACGGCGGAAAATATGAGGCTTGTCATACGCTTGCCGAAGCCGCAGACTCGCCTTCCAGGCCGGGTTCACTATATTGCGGGTTCGGCCGCGCCGCGAGCCACGCGACGCAACCTGATGAGTCGCACAATGAGCGGCATGAAGCCGACCACAGAGGTGGAGTTCGATCGCGCCGCAGCACCCGGCCCCGCTGGTCGATCCGTTCGGCCGCGCCATCACGTATCTGCGCGTCTCGGTCACCGACCGCTGCGATTTCCGCTGCGTCTATTGCATGTCGGAAAACATGTCGTTCCTGCCCAAGGCCGACATCCTGTCGCTCGAGGAGCTCGACCGGCTGTGCTCGGCCTTCGTCGCCAGGGGCGTGCGCAAGCTGCGGCTCACCGGCGGCGAGCCGCTGGTGCGGCGCGGGATCATGACGCTGGTCGGCTCGCTGTCGCGCCATCTCGAGACCGGCGCGCTCGACGAGCTCACCCTCACCACCAATGGCTCCCAGCTCACCAAATACGCCGCCGAGCTCGCCGCCCACGGCGTCAAGCGCATCAACGTGTCGCTCGACACGCTCGACCCCGACCAGTTCCGCGCCATCACGCGCTGGGGCGATCTCGACCAGGTGCTCGACGGCATCGCGGCCGCGCAAGCCGCCGGGCTCGCCGTCAAGATCAACGCGGTCGCCCTCAAGGGCGTCAACGAGGACGAGCTCGCGCGGCTGGTCGAATGGGCGCATGGCGAGGGCATGGACCTGACCATCATCGAGGTGATGCCGCTCGGCGACGTCGGCGAAGGGCCGGCTCGACCAGTACCTGCCGCTGTCGATGGTGCGGGCGCGGCTCGCCGAGCGCTTCACGCTCGACGAAATCGACTACCAGACCGGCGGCCCGGCCCGTTACGTGCGGGTCGCCGAGACCGGCGGCCGGCTCGGCTTCATCACGCCGCTCACCCATAATTTCTGCGAATCCTGCAACCGCGTGCGCATCACCTGCACCGGCACGCTGTTCATGTGCCTCGGCCAGGAGGACGCCGCCGACCTGCGCGCGGCGCTGCGCGCCTCCGAGGGCAACGACCTGCTCTATGCGGCGATCGACGAGGCGATCACCCGCAAGCCCAAGGGGCACGACTTCGTCATCGACCGCCGCCACAAGCGCCCGGCGCTCGCCCGCCACATGAGCGTGACCGGCGGCTGACGCCGGCAGGCGGCCGGTTCCCATCCACACCGGCCTTTCACCCGGGGATGCGCCAAAGTTTCAATTGACGCCCGCGGTAACCTTCGGATTTAACTTGTCGAACTGGGTTTGTGCCGTTTGGAGGCACGGCGGCTGAGGGGCCGCGCCGGCATACGGAAACCCATCAAGGGCGACGGTTCGATCGCGTCGGTGGGATCGCCGACCCGGAGGGGAACTCGTGGACGCACTCCTCAAGCTCAGCCGCAGCATCGACGCGGTCAATTCGCTCGCTCGGCAAGGCGTTGAGCTGGCTGATGCTCGTCGCCGTCGCTGGTCTCGGCGTCGAATGCGATCGTCCGCAAGGTGTTCGACATCTCGTCGAACTCCTGGCTCGAGCTGCAGTGGGTGCTGTTCAGCATCGTGTTCCTGCTTTGCGCCTCCTGGACGCTGCTGGCCAACGAGCACATCCGCATCGACATCGTCAACAGTCTCCTGCCCAAGCGCGTCCGCGACACCATCGACGTGATCGGGCACGTCCTCTTCCTGCTGCCGCTCACCATCGTCATGACTGATCACGTCGCTGCCGTTCTTCCTCGCCTCCGTCGCGATCAACGAGCAGTCGGCCAATGCCGGCGGTCTGCCGCAATGGCCGGCCAAATCGCTGGTCTTCATCGGCTTCTGCTTCCTGTTCGTGCAGGGCATCTCCGAACTGATCAAGCGCATCGCGGTGATGCGCGGCCTCATCCCCGATCCGCATGAACGGGGCGGCGGAACGCTCGCCGCCGTCGAGGCCGAGGCCGAGCGCGTCCTTGCCGCCGTCAAATCGGAAGCCGCTCCGCACTGACGCGCGGACCGTCGGAGACCAGCGATGGCAGCGCTGCTCATCCAGTACATGGCGCCGATCATGTTCGCGGCGCTGGTGATGTTCCTGCTGCTCGGCTACCCGGTCGCGTTCTCGCTCGCCGCCAACGGCCTGATCTTCGCGCTGATCGGCATCGAGCTCGGCCTGTTCCAGCCCGACTTCCTCCAGGCGCTGCCCGAGCGCGTCTACGGCGTGATGAACAACGACACGCTGCTCGCGATCCCGTTCTTCACCTTCATGGGTCTGATTCTCGAACGGTCCGGGCATGGCCGAGGACCTGCTCGACACCATCGGGCAGCTGTTCGGCACGATCCGCGGCGGCCTCGCCTATGCGGTGATCTTCGTCGGCGCCCTGCTCGCCGCGACCACCGGCGTGGTCGCGGCGTCGGTCATCTCGATGGGACTGATCTCGCTGCCGATCATGCTGCGCTACGGCTATGACCGCCGCGTCGCCACCGGCGTCATCGCGGCGTCCGGAACGCTCGCGCAGATCATCCCGCCGTCGCTGGTGCTCATCGTCATGGCCGACCAGCTCGGCCGCTCGGTCGGCGACATGTACGAAGGCGCATTCATTCCCGGCCTCATGCTTGCCGTCGCTCTACGCGGTCTACGTCTTCCTGGTGACGATCTTCTACCCGAAGGCCGCACCGGGGCTGCCGCTCGAGGCGGTCGGGTTTCGCGAGGACAGCGGAAAACGCGGCCTACCATCGCTCGGCCGTCCTGGCGTTGGGCAGCGGTTTTGCCGGAACCCTGATCATGCGCAATTCGACCACGCACGGCGCCGACTACGTCGTCCTCACCATGTTCTTCGGCATCATCTTCGCGTTCGGCATCGCGGTGGTGAACTGGATCTGCGACCGACTGTTCGGCTTCCGCTTCCTGTCGCGGCTGGCCCAGGAAGTCACCTTCGTGATGGTGCCGCCGCTGTTCCTGATCTTCCTCGTGCTCGGCACGATCTTCATCGGCGTCGCAACGCCGACCGAAGGCGGCGCCATGGGCGCGGCCGGCGCGATCATCCTGGCCATCATCAAGGGCCGCCTGACGCTGGACCTGATCCGCCAGGCCGCCGAGTCGACCGCCAAGCTGTCCGCCTTCGTGGTGTTCATCCTGATCGGCGCCCGCGTGTTCTCGCTGACCTTCTACGGCGTCGACGGCCATCGCTGGGTCGAGAACCTGCTGGTCTCGCTGCCGGGCGGCCAGATCGGCTTCCTGATCTTCGTCAACATCTTCGTCTTCCTGCTGGCGTTCTTCCTCGACTTCTTCGAGCTCGCCTTCATCGTCATCCCGCTGCTCGGCCCGGCGGCCGAGAAGCTCGGCATCGATCTCATCTGGTTCGGCGTCATGCTCGGCGTCAACATGCAGACGTCGTTCATGCATCCGCCGTTCGGCTTTGCGCTGTTCTACCTGCGCTCGGTGGCGCCCCGCGACGCCTACGTCGATCGCGTGACGGGCAAACGCATGGAGCCGGTCACCACCGGCCAGATCTATTGGGGCGCGGTGCCGTTCGTCATCATCCAGTGCATCGCGGTCGCGCTGGTCATCTCTTTCCCGCAATGGTCATGCACTACAAGGGAACCGCCGAACGTCGATCCAGGCAATATCGAAATCCGACATCCAGCAGCCGGACGCGCCGCCGCCGCTCGACTTCAGCGAGCCTCCGGCGAGGAAGTAGCCGCGCTATTTTCCTTCTTCCAAAAGTCCGAGCTTGCGGCCGAGCCATTTTGTTGTCGGCGCCTGTATCAAGATCGTCATCAGAATTGCGATGAAGGTGACCGACGCGATCATTTGAGCTCCGGGCGCCTTCATGCCGAGCAACAGGCCGGCGAGCGCGGCCGGAATGACGCCGGTCTCGCGGGTCCAGCACATGAACAGCATCTCGTTGAAGCTCCACCGCGCACGCCGGTCCGGCAGCGCGCAGCAAAAACGGTCACCGGCCGGGCAACCAGCATGAAGATGGCGATCACGACGATGCCGCCCAGCAGGTATTGATCCATCAGGCCGAAATCGACCTGGGCGCCGAGCAGAATGAAAATGAACAAACGCATGATGAACGCCGTGGTCAACACATATTCATCGAGCTTTTGCGCCTCGTCCGCTTCCATCCTGAAGCCGAAGGAGTCCTTGTTTCCGAGCACGATGCCGAAGACGAACACCGCCATGAACCCGCTGGCCTGCAGGCCGTCGGCGGCCAAATAGGCGCCGATGACGGCCACCAGCGTCACGACCGGCGCATATTCCTTGAGGAAGGCCCATCGTTCGTGCGCGATCAGCAAGGCGGCCAGGTATCCGAGCACGCCGCCGGCGACGATGCCGATGATCGATTGCTTGAGCAAATCGAACAAGGACGACGCGAACGAGAATTCGGCCGCTCCCCATGGCCACGGCCAGCACGCCGAAGGTGACGATCGCCCCCATGGCGTCGTTGAACGCCGACTCGCTCATCACGGTTTGAGCCACGCGGTCGCGAATGTGGACCTGCCGGAATATCGGAACCAAGGTCGCCGGGTCGGTCGAGGCGAGCGTCGCACCGAGCAGCAGCGCCACGATCAACGGAACGCCGAGAACATAATAGGCCGCAATGCCGGTGACCACCGCGGTGATCACGACACCGACCGTCGCGATCACGACGATCGTGATCCAGACCTGCTTCAAGACGTCGAATCGCAGCGACGCGCCGCCATCGAAAAGAATGTAGCTGGCGCCGAACAGAAGAATGATCTGGTTCAGCGCCGAATCCGCCTTGATGTTGATGAATCCCCAGCGCTTCCGGCCCGATCAACATGCCAACGATCAGAAATACCGCAACGTCGGGAATTCTGATCTTCTGAGCCAATAAGCCGGAGAGCGTGCCGATGGCGAGAATGAGCCCGCCCGAAACCAACGTGTGTTTCGCAATTTCGACCGAAGCCGACGCTTCCAATTTCTTCCTCCCGTTGGTGGCCGTCCGCAGCGGCGGCACGCCCGGATACTTGCGGAAACCTCAAGGTGCTATCGGCGCGGGCTCTGTCCCGGGACCAAGCCCTGTCTGATCTACCGCGTGTTGTACAACGATTCTGACGGGTTGCCTCGCGTTGAAGGTAAATTGACACCTTAATGAGATTCAGTTGGGGAACGCGCACCGCCCGCGAGAGTTGAGTGTAGAGCCATCTCGGGAACCGCAAATGGCCCGGGCCGAATACGATCGACAACAGGCTGATCCCGGTACGCGCCGCGCGCTGATGAGCGAGAATCAGGCCATTGCCCGCTTGCCGCTGTACAAGGCGCTAGACTTGCGGACGCCGCCGATTCGACGGCGGTCAGTCGCACCATCAAGGGGTCGCCGATGAGGCGAAACGTCAGTTCCAGGTCCGGCCTGATGACCAAGGAGGGTCTCTTGCATACCCAGCCGATTGATCCATTCTTATTGCCCGTTTGTCCCACATGTGGCGGCCCCACCAACCTCTCGCAGATCAAGCCCGGCCCGCCGGGCGAAGTGGAAGATTTGCGCACATATCAGTGTGCATGGTGCGGCAAATCAGAATGTGTCTCCGTCCAGAGACATCGGCCGCCCGCACACGGCCGCGCCATGCCGAAGCCCTGATGTAGCCGGCATCGACGACGCGTCGGCACCCGTTGCTCCCGGCTGCGAGCGTTTCTCGCCCGTGCTATCGTGGTGAGTTCACGGGCACGAGGCATTCTTGACCACCCCCCACCATATCGACGGCGTGGCGATGTCGATTACGGCGTCCGTCGGTCATACCTCCGGTGGCGTCGCCAATCGCGCCGCGCTGATCTCCAGCGTCGCGGACTTCGAGCGGCTGTTCGGCGGGCTCGCGGCAGAGCGCGCGTTGAGCTACGGCGTCCGGCAGTTTTTTGCCAATGGCGAACACGGGCGCGGGTGGTTCGGGTCGTGAAGGCTGGGGGCGACGGCGGCCTGCCCGGAACCGCCGACCTGGCGATCCACTGACCTCGAGCGGCATCTATGCGCTCGACGCCGTAGAGTTGTTCAGTCTCCTGAGCATTCCCGACGCCACCCGGGCGGCGAGCGGGGACCCGCACGCGCTCGATACGGCGATTGATCCGAACCGCATCTACGGCGCGGCCATCGCCTACTGCAAGAACCAGCGAACCATGCTGCTGATCGATGCACCACCCGGAGTCGATGACGCCGCCTCCGCGGTGGAGTGGAGGCGCAGGAAGCTCACGACGCACGATGAAAACGGCGCGGCATTCTTTCCCTGCCTGAGCGTGCCGGACCCGCTCGCCGGGCGGCCAGCGGGCGCTGTGGAAGCCGGTCGCGTGTCTGACCGACAAACCCGGAAAACAAAGCCCGCAGTGGGCGGTGCCCACTCGAGTGGTGGGCAGATGCCGCTGACGCCATAAGGCCAACCGATTAAAGTAGACACCCGCGCGCATCATCGACAGAATTTCATTTGCAAGTCGTCATTCCGAACGACTCACGAGCGGGGAGACGCCACGCATGTGCATATTGTGCAATCAAGGAAGGCCACAGAACCATTTCGGCTCGCGCCGCCGATTTCTCAAAGGCGCGGCGGCGACCGGCGCCGCGGTCGCGGGTCTCAATCTGTTCGCGCCGCGCCGCGGCCGCGGCCGAACGACGGGGACGCGCCCGCAGGACAGCGGCAGGACCGGGCCGGCGCTACGTCATCCGCGGCGGCGCGGTGATGTCGATGGACCCGCAGGTCGGCGACTTCGCCCAGGCCGACGTGCTGGTCGACGGCAAGAAGATCCTCGCCGTCGGCCCGAACCTGCACGCCGGCGGCGCCGCCGAGATCGACGCGCGCGGCCGCATCGTCATGCCGGGCTTCATCGACACGCACCATCACCAGTTCGAGACGGCGCTGCGCAGCTTCCTCGCCGACGGCGTGCTGATCAACGACGGTTCGGGCTCAGCGAGCGGGAGCCTCACCTACTTCGAGTATCATTCTGCAGAAGTTCGCGCCGGTGTACCGGCCGCAGGACGTCTACATCAACGAGCTGTTCGGCGGACTGTCCCAGCTCGACGACGGCGTCACGACGGTGCACGACGTCTCGCAGATCCATCACTCGCCGCAGCACTCCGACGCCGCGATCCAGGCGCTGTTCGACACCGGGACGCCGCGCCGCCTTCGGCTATTTCGAGAGCGCGGGCGCCAATCCGGCCCAACTATGCTATCCGCAGGACGCGGTCCGCATCAAGAAGCAGTGGTTCTCCTCGAGCGACCAGCTCGTCACCATGATCATGGGCGGCGAGGTCTACCTCGGTCCCGACGTCTACCGAGCAGTCCTGGACGATCGGGCGCCAGCTCGACCTGCAGATCGCGGCGCACATCCTCTCGCCGTTCGGCATCCGTCCGATCCTGGACGCGCTCGCCCTGGGCACGGCGGCAGCGATCAACACCGTACGCTCGGGATCGGACCCGACAACCTGTTCATCCACATGACCGGCATGTCGCGACATCGGCTGGCAGAGGGTCAAGGACGTCGGCGCGCAGGTCTCGATCGCCTTCCCGATCGAGATGAACATGCGGCACGGCATGCCGCCGATCCTCAAGATGCAGAGCCTGCGGCATGGAGCCGTCGCTGACGCGTCGACGTCGAGTGCACGCTGACGGCGGACTTCTTCACCCAGATGCGCTCCGCGATGAACCTGCAGCGCATGGTCGTGAACCAGATGATCCTCGAACCGAGGGGAATCTGCCGAACCCGCGCGACTGGGGCTTCCTCGATCCGCGGACCGACCGATCCGTGGCCGACGCCGCCGGCCGGCATGCCGGCCCCGCTGACGACGCGCGACGTGCTGCGCTACGCCACCATGAACGGCGCCAAGGCGCTGCGGCTCGACGGCAAGGTCGGCTCGCTCACGCCGGGCAAGGAGGCCGACATCATCATCCTCGACGCCACCCGGATCAACGTGGCGCCGCTCAACCACGTGCCGGGCGCGGTCGTCTCGCTGATGGACCGCACCAACGTCGAGACCGTGATCGTCGCCGGCAAGGTGCGCAAGTGGAAGGGGCAGCTGCTCGACGTCGATCTGCCGCGGCTGCGCCGGCAGCTCGAGGCGTCGCGCGACTACATCTTCGCCGCGGCGGGCATCCCGCAGGACCTGTTCCGCTCCAACTGAGGCGAATGCTCGTCAGCAGCGACCGGCGCGCAGGCGACAGTGCCGCCGGGCATCGGGGGAAAAGCCCTCCCGGTGCCCGGCGCAAGTTCGGCCGTGCGCCGTCGTCAGGAGCGCTTGAAAGAATTATAGACCATCTTGGTGAAATTCCTGGCGGCCTCCTCGTTCGCGGCCCATTTCGCGTCGAGATCCGCCAGCGGTTTTGCGGCGATCACGTCTTGTTCGCTCTTGCCCTCGTTGACCAGCTTTTCGATGCGGTCACGCGCCGTCACCAGCATGTCGTGGAACTCGGCGATATCCGCCTTTTTCGCGAGCGCGCCATGGCCGGTCACCACCTTGGTGTCGTCGTTCGCCACCTTGAGATAGGCTTCGGTCGCGCTGATCATGCCCCTGATGTCGCCGCCATTGGCGAAGTCGATGGTCTGGTAGCGCTTGGTGTTGTTCATGGTATCGCCCGTACACAACACGTTGGCGTCCGCGAAATAGACCCAGGTGTCGCCGTCGGTGTGCGCATTGTTGACATGCGTGAGCTGGGCGGTGCGACCCCCGACTGTCAGCGTCATCGAGCCGCCGGTGTAGGTCTGCTTCGGCACGGCGCCCGGCGCCACCGGAGGCGTCGCGTTTCCGGTGATCCCGTTCTTGGTGCCGGCCGTGAGGCGGACCCTGATATTGTCCTGTGCCACGACGGTGACGCCCTCCGCCTGGAACGGTCCATTGCCGCCGACGTGATCGCCGTGGAAATGGGTGTTGACCAGATACTTGATGGGCTGGTCCGACAGCGTCGCGATGGCGGCCTTGAGCTTGTCGTGCATCGGCGCGAACTGGCCGTCCACCATGATGATGCCGTCGCTGCCAACCGCGACCGTGACATTGCCGCCGGCGCCTTCCAGCCGATAAGTCTTGTGGCCGAGGTCGGTGATCTTGACCTCGACCTTGGAGAAATCGATGCTTTGCTGGGCATTTGCGGATCCCGCAATTAGTACGGCCGCTCCTGCGAGCGCCAAAGCCATCCGTTTCATGGTTGTCCTCCCTGGTTGTCAGCCGCGGCGCGGCATCATTTGATCATCATTCGGCGTCGTAGCGCCGTCGGATGACGGCACCCATACAGTATCGCGCTTGCAAGATTAAGGCGTGCCCGAGGCCGAGGGCAGATCGTTTCGCACCACCACGCCGCCCTTCATCACGAACCTGACTCGTTCCATCTCGGTGACGTCCGCGATCGGATCTCCCGACACCGCGATGATGTCGGCGAATTTGCCCTTCTCGATCGACCCTACCTGGTTGTCCCAGTCGTAGTTCAGCATGTGGGCGGCCGGAAGATAGGCCGTCTGCAAGGCCTTCACCGGGCCGAGACCCCATTTGGCGTAATAGACGAACTGGTCGGCCTGGCGGCCGTGCGGGATATGCTCGGACGTCGCGCCGCTTCCGAACACGATCGGGACGCCGGCGGCGACCGCCCGCCTGACCGCCTGCTCCAGCAGGCGCAGGCGCGAGTTCCTGCCGCCGGTGGCCTGCAAGATCGGCTTTTTCAAGCGCGATCAAATCGTCGATGGTGGGGACGAAGGGAAGCTTCTTCTGCAACAGGACCCTTACCCCCGCGTCGTCGAGCTCGAGCAGATGATTGGGCGCATCGACGCCCGCGGTGAGGCAGCTCCTCATGCCTTCGCCGCCATAGGTGTGGCAGGCCACCCTCAGGCCGAGCCGGTGCGCCTCGTCCACGATCGCCTCGACCTCTTCGAGCGTCAACGACGGACTGTTGACCAGGGTGGCGTCCGGCCGCCACATGTGAACCGTGCCGGCGAAATCCTGGGTCGTGTAGATCTTGATCCAGTCGACGCCATGCAGCTTGGCCTCGCGCACGGCGGCGCGTGCGAGCCACGGCGAATTGACGTTCTTGTTTTCGGTAAATCCTTCGTGGAAGCGCAGCGACTGGGAGTCCGGGTAGTAGTTGGTGGCTCGCGGATTGATCGATTGGCCGACGACCTGCATGCGCGGCCCCTGCACGATGCCGGCGTCGATCGCGTCGCGCAGATCGACGGTGTTGAACCCGCCGCGCGAATCCATGTCGAGCACGGTGGTGAAGCCGGCCGCGAGATCGATTTGCGCATTCGCCAGAGCGCGCAGCGCGCGTTGCGCGAGCGTGACGCCGCCGGTGTTCACATGGACATGCGCGTCGATCATGCCGGGAAGCACGGTCGCCGCGCTCAGGTCGATCACGCGCGCGCCGGCCGGAATCGCAACGGTCGCGCCGACGTCCGTGATGCGATCGCCCTTGAGCAGCACCACCTGGTTGTTCAGCATGCTCCCCGATCGAGAGTTCGAACAGGTGCCCGGCCCGAATGGCGACGACCTGATCCTTCGGCGCGAAATATTTCCCGACTCCCTGGGCCCACAGCGGCGAACTTGCCATCCCGAGGAAAGCGCCCACGCAAATGATGGCAAGTTTGGCTTGCTGACGCATGGAATCCTCCCGTACGACACGCTGGGCTTGTTGGCGCTTTTGGGCATTTTACACGAAAATCGCAGCCGTAAAGGCGGCGTAACCGGGGCTCATGGTCCGGCTCGGCTGGCCGATTGCGGTGCGTGGCGGCGACTGGAACGCATCCGCGCTCAATCTCGCGGTCTTTCGCCGCAACACCGGATCGACGCGATTTCTTCCGAGATACGACGCCAGTTGGACGGAAAAGCACGGCCACGGCGACAATGTCAGCAGTACGTGGGAATAGGCGTCGCGCAACCAACTGGTCGAGGGCCACGACTGGCTTGGCTGCGCCCATTGGCTGCTCGCGCATGGCATATCGAGAGCGAAGCCCGGCCCCGAACACGCGCCGTGAGCAGCACCTGGTGGCCTCCCGATGCGGGGACAAAAATTTACGGTCGCACTTTGCCGCCCATATTGACGTCGGCCTTTCCGCTGATCGCGAGGTTCTCAAGCGAATCATAGAGCAGCTGCAGAACGTAGCGGCCGTTATGGTACGCGCCGCCCGGATCGCGCAGCGCAAAAGAGTAATTATAGGTCGCCTGCACGAGGCGCGGGGTGTAGGCCGTATAGGCGTTGTCCGGACGGACCTCTTCCTGGTCGATGCGGCCGTTGCCGTTCGTGTCGGCATACCAATACGGATAGGCTGCCTTGGTGAACGCGATCGGCTGGCCCCCGACCGATTTCGCATATGTCTGGATGGCGGCATAGAGCTCCGCCTCCAGATTGGCGATCTCGCGCCCGAGACCTTCTTCCCTGCCGTTGCCGTCGAAGTCGCCGCGGGTCGACATGCGGATCGTCGCGAGGTCGGCGACCGTCTTGATGCCGTCGTGGCATCCGCCGCAGCGATCGATCTTGACCTCGCCGGTGTGCGGCTGGTGACAATTGGTGCAATTGCTCACATTCGGCATATGGGCGAAGTAGCCGACATATTGCTTGCCCTCATATTCGTAGCCCACTTTCGCCTGCGTGCCGTACCGCGTCGCGCCGGCCGGGAAATAATGCACATGGATGAAATTCAGCTTGGGATTCGGCGTGTCCGGGCTCATCCCGGCGATCGCCTTGCTCACGCTCGCCGTCGACTCGCGGCCCTGATGACAGGTCATGCACAGATTAGTGTCGTTGTTGCCGCTCTCGACCGTCTGGCCACTCGGAAACGTGACCTTGGCGACGGTATGCCGCGCATAGGTCAGCAGGTCGGCGTGGCAGTTGGTGCAGGCAAACCCATTCTTGACCTGAGGTGCCGGCGCATTCCTGCCTTCCTTCAGGTATTCCGGAACGCCATTCGCGCCGTGGCAGCGCGCACAGACCGCCGGGATTTCCTTCGCCTTGTCCCAGTCGTGAAAGGCCTGCGCGTTGCGGTCGAAGTGACCTTTCCAAAATTCCAACCGGATACCCACCTCGGTCTTTTCCTCCGACCGGCCGGACCCGATCCCCACCCAGGTCGCAGCCAAGACCGCAATTGCAAGCGTCGTGAGTTTTCGCCGATTGAGGGATGAGCTCATGACCTTCTCCTTGCGGCCTACAAGTGGGACGAAGTGCGTCGCTGTTCAAGAAACGGGTTTATGAGATGGTCCAACGGCCGAAACATTGATCTTCGTCAATGCCCGCGGCTGTGCTCCTCCAAGAGCGCTCATGCGGCGCAATTCACCGCGCGATCACGACTTTCTGGTAGAGGCCGCCGAAGAACGATTCCTTGCGACTGGGCGACGCGCACCCCGGTGGTAACCAGTGGGCAATCTCCTTGCGCCACAGGTCGAGGGCGAACGGTTCGAGCCGGGCAAGCAGCGGGGCCAACAGGTAGCGCAGCGGGTGCCACCATCGCGGCGGCGCGTAGTCGACAATGACGATCTTGCCGCCGGGTTTGACGACCCGGAAGATCTCGCTGAGCGTTTGCTCTCGGAAACGGTCCGGTTGCTCGTGCAGCAGAAAGAAAGCCAGTGCGCGGTCGTAACTGGCGTCCGCAAGCCGCAGTCCGCTCGAATCCATGGCCAGCAATCGCACCGGCGCATCCGCCGGCAGCTTCCTTTCCAGGTTCTCGAGCTGGATCGGCAACACATCCACCACGTCGATCACGCCGCCGCCTGCCGCGGCCGCCGCGCATAGGTGGCCGGTCAGGTCGCCGTAAACGCAGGCAACCTGCAACGTGGTCCCGCCAAGCGCATGACCGAATTCCGCCAGGGCGGCGTCCCGCAATCGTTTGTAATTGCCCCACAGGATGAGGTTGACCAGCCATTGCCGCTCGAACAGCTTCACGGCGCGGGGGTGAATATAGGCCCACCAGTAATGCTCGGTGAGGTAATGCGGAGGCCCGCCGGGGCGGACGCGTTGAGGCAATACGGACGGGTCGCCCGACCTGGCGCGCGGA
This sequence comes from uncultured Pseudomonadota bacterium, assembly GCA_963791155.1. Taxonomy (GTDB): domain Bacteria; phylum Pseudomonadota; class Alphaproteobacteria; order Rhizobiales; family Xanthobacteraceae; genus JAVDCA01. The sequence continues at coordinate 76,410 of CAWBRI010000006.1, read as the reverse complement.
AACAAGATGGCATCGACCATGGGCGCTCTTTCCTGTCCCGAACAGTTCACAGAGTCAGCAACCCGAGGCATTGATCCAGGTCAATGGCCCGCCGAATGGGATTTTTGCGGGGTGATCCCGCTCGACTGTATCTCCATGCGCCGCGCGGCCAAAGGCGAAAAGCGCAACGTCGGGCCGCGATATGGTACAAACGCCCATGAAAATCCGAGCCCTCATGGCCGCCCCGGCCCGAAGACCCCGTTCATTGCGGGCTGACATCTTGAAGGCGGTCCCGCATCGCGAGCGTACGCGCCGGGGTGGGCGCACGGCGTCGCGCAAACGGGCTGCCGGCCGCCCGAAGAACCATCCGTGATTGCCTGGTCGCTGCTCGCTACCGCGCAGGTGCCGGGCGGAGGCGAGCTCCGGCTCATGCGGCGGGGTGCCGAATTCTCGATCAGGTTGGGGCACAATGAGCTGATGAACAGCCGTCGCGGCGGATCCGAGGAGGCGCTCGCCACGATCGCCTGCCAAAGAATTCGCGCGCGCGAGCAGCCCCGGATATTGATCGGCGGACTGGGCATGGGCTTCACGCTGCGCGCAGCGCTTGCTGTGCTCGGAAGCGGAGCGCGAATCACCGTTGCCGAGCTGGTGCCGGCCGTCGTGGCGTGGGCGCGCGGTCCGATGGCCGAGATTTTCGGCACCAGCCTGACCGATCCGCGCGTCAACATCGACGAAACGGATGTCGTTCGCCTGATCCGCCGTGGGACGCCGGCGTTGGATGCAATCCTTCTCGACGTCGATAACGGCCCCGCCGCGCTCACCCGAACCGAAAATGATGCTCTCTACGACACGGAAGGGCTGAACGCCGCCCACGCGGCGCTGCGCCCGGGCGGCGTGCTGGGGGTGTGGTCATCGGGACCGGATCCGAATTTTACCCGGCGACTTCGCAAGAGCGGTTTCGGCGTGGATGAGGTCCGGGTGCGCGCCAACGGGGCGCGTGGCGGCGCCCGCCACGTCATCTGGATCGCGACCCGCGCCGATCGCGGGCCGTAGGTTACGACGAGCTCTAGGACGGCGCGCCAGGCTGAGCGAGCTCGCGGCTGATTTGCATGCGCGCCACGACCAGGTGGAGCAGTCGAAATCCGAACTGAGGATTCTGAAAGTAAAGCTCCTTGAACCGATCATAATCGATCGCTGCTGTTCGGACATCGGTCTTGCAGCGCACCGTCATGGTGCGCCTGCCGTCGCGCGTGAACAGGCCGATTTCGCCGAGCAGCGTGCCTTTCCCGAAGGATTGGTTGATCTCGATGATTTCGACCTCGCCGGAGAGGATATAGAACGCCGCAGTCGCATAGTCCCCGCGCTTCATGAGAAGATGACCCGCCTGGAAATCCTTGGGACGGGTATACGGCAACAACCAATCGACGTTCATATCGCCCTTGGTGGCGGCATCGATGGCGCGAGTGAGCTTCACCATGGCGTACAGCCGCCATGCATTCAGCGGCAGCAGAATCGCGTTGAGCACGAACGTCGGATAGGTTCCGTGCATCGAGCTGTAAATCAGGGCGAATATATTCGCCGCGATGGCCGCAATGCGAAGCGGGACCATCGTTTTCGATTGAGCCGCATAGAGGCTCGCGGCCGCTGCCGCGACGCCGAACACTTCAGCAAAGTGAGGTTCCATCGGAGCGACCCCTCTGTGTTGAGCACGGCGGCGTGTCGCGACAGCATAATCCGCCGCCGACAACCGGCGCAACGCGCGCGGTCCATGCTGTCTTCAGGCTTCGCTCTCGCTCGTGCGAGTTTCGTTCGAGTTCCGAGCCGCGTCACTTCCCTGTTGGCAGGCTCTTGACCGCCAGGATCTTCACCAGCCGATACAGAAACTCCTTGCCGGCGTAGAGCTCCTTGACGCCGACCTGCTCGTTGAGGCCGTGCACGCCATTGCGGCCCGGATCGCTGAACAGGCCCGAGACCCCATAGGCCGGGATTCCGGCATTGCGCAGCCAGCGGCTGTCGGTGTAGCCGGCCGACATGGTGGGAATGACCGGAACGCCGGGCCACATCTGGGCGGTCAGACGCTCGACCGCCGCCATCAGGTCGCGGTTAAGCCCCGACGGCGGGCTGAGCACCGCCTGGCCGATCGGGATGACCGCGATCTTCGGATCGTCGATCACGCGTACCAACGTGCGCTCGACGTCGGCGACCGGTTCGTCCGGCATGATCCGGCAGTTCACCGTTGCGCGTGCGGTCTGCGGCAGTGCGTTTTCGGCGTGGCCCGCCTCCAGCAGGGTAGCGACGCACGTCGTGTGGATCTGCGCATTGTAGGTCGCGCGCCCGGACAGCGGCGAAAGCGCCTGCGGGTCGCGGCGCCCGGCGAGCAGGCTGGCGATCGCGGCCGCGACATCGTGGTCCTCGGTCGCCGCGGCCTTCTCGAAATAGGCACGGGTCACCGCATTGAGGCGCACCGGAAATTCATGCTTGGCAAGCCGCCCCAACCCCTGGGCAAGCCGATAGATCGGATTGTCCGGGCGCGGCAGCGAACTGTGCCCGCCCGGATCCTTCACCTCGAGCCGAAAACTTTGGTAGACCTTCTCGGCGAGCTGGACCGACAGGCGCGCGGGGCGGCCGTCCTTGAGCGCGGCGCCGCCGCCCTCGTTGATGGCGAGTTCAGCATCGATCAACTCGCGATGATGCTCCAGCAGCCAGTGCGCGCCGTCGTGGGGCGAGTCCGACAGCTCCTCGTCGGTGGTGAGCGCCAGGACAATGTCGCGGTCGGGCCGAAAACCCTCCGCGACGTAGCGGATGAAGTTGGCGACGAAGATCGACGCCATGGCCTTGTCGTCGATCGTGCCGCGGCCGCGGAAATAGCCGCCGACCTCCCGCAACCGGAAGGGATCGAATTCCCAGTCTTCCGCCTTGGCCTCGACAACGTCGATATGGGCGATCAGCAGCAACGGACGTAGCGCCCCGGTGCCGCGCAGGCGCGCGACCAGATTCCCCTTGCGCGGGCCCGACGACAGCACCCGGATATCGGCGGCCGGAATGCCGCCCGCGCGCAGCCGCGCCGCCATGGCCTCGGCTGCCCGCACCGTATCGCCGGCCAACTCCGTGGTGTTGATCTCGACCAGTTCTTGAAAGATCTGCCGAAAGATCTGCGCGTCGGGCGGCAGCGGATCGTCCGCACGCGCGGCCGCGACCGCGCCCAAACAAATCAGCGCCGCGCCGAGCGCGCGGATTCGACCGGAGGACAGCACGGGATTCCCGCTCCACTATGGGTCGCCATGCCTCCAGCATAGCGTAGGAACGGCCACCGGTCTCGCGGCTCGCACGCGGCGCATGCCCGACGAATAAAGCCCCGGGACCGTCGGCGCCGGGAGCTCGTCGTCGGATCCCGCAAGATAATCAGGTACGGGTGCGATTGCGGATCAGGAAGCTGTCGTAGCTGTATTCCGCGACCTGCCACCACAGATACTGGTCGTTGCGGAACGCGAGCGTCGATTCCCACACCTTCTTGAAATCCGCATTGGTCGCCGAGACCTCGTTGTAGAGCTCGAGCGCCGCCTTGAGGCAGGCGTCCATCACGACCGGCTTGAACGGCTGCAGCTTGGCGCCGGCGGCGACCAGGCGCTTGAGCGCGGCCGGATTGGCGGCGTCGTATTTCGACTGCATCCAGGTGTTCGCCATTTCGGAGCAGGTGCGCACGATCGACTTGTAGGTCGGGCTGAGCGAGTTCCACCTGTCGATGTTGATGAAGTTGTGGAGCATCGCGCCGCCTTCCCACCAACCCGGGTAGTAGTAGTACTGCGCGACCTTCTGGAAGCCGAGCTTCTCGTCGTCATAGGGCCCGACCCACTCGGCGGCGTCGATCGTGCCCTTCTCCAGCGCCGGATAGATGTCGCCACCCGCGATCTGCTGCGGCACGCAACCGAGCTTCTGCAGCACGCGGCCCGCATAGCCGCCGATGCGGAACTTCAAGCCGTTGAAGTCGCCCGGCTCGTTGATTTCCTTGCGGAACCAGCCGCCCATCTGGCAACCGGTGTTGCCGCACGGAATGGCGTAGATGTTGTACTTCTTGTAGAAGTCGTTCATCAGCTCCATGCCGCCGCCGAAAAATTGCCAGGCGTTCTGCATGCGGCTGTTGAGGCCGAACGGCACCGCGGTCGCCGAACGCGAAGGTCGGATCCTTGCCGACGTAATAGTACGATGCCGTATGGGCCATCTCGACGGTGCCGTTGGTCACCGCATCGGCGGCCTGCAGGCCGGGCACGATCTCGCCGCCGGCGAACACCTGGATCTGGAACTTGTTGTCGGTCGCTTCCGCCACCGCCTTGGCGAACACCTCGGCGGCGCCGAAGATCGTGTCGAGCGATTTCGGGAAGCTCGACGTGCAGCGCCATTTGAGCTCGGGCATCGACTGCGCGATCGCCGGCTTGGCGACCGCGGCGGCCGCCAGGCCGACGCCGGCGGCACTGCAGGAATTCACGACGCTTCATTGGGTACCCTCCCTTAGGGGCGCCAACCCGGTGGCGCCGGTCCTCCGACCCCGTAGCGGGGGTTGCGCGCACCATACGGAGGGATTTGCGGAAATCCAGCCGAAAAGGCGCGTGCACGACGCCGGCTGACCGAACTCAACGCCTGCCGGCAGACCGACCAAGGGGCCGGGCCCGGGCCGGCCCCTCCCCGGCACGATCTCAGATCATGCGCGGGTGCGCATCCGGATCATGAAGCTGTCATAGGTGTACTCGGCGACCTGCCACCACAGGTATTCCTCGTTACGGAACGCCGCGATGTCGTCCCAGACCTTCTTGAAATCCGGGTTTTTTGCGGTGGTCTCGGCATAGACCTCGTTCGCCGCCTTGAAGCAGGCCTCCATGATGGCCGGGCTGAATGGCCGCAATTGCGTGCCGCTCGCCACCAGGCGCTTGAGCGCGGCGGGGTTGCGCGACATCGTACTTGCGCCTGCTCTTCCGAGTTTGCGTAGGCGGCTGCCGCCTCGGCGATCGCCTGATACGCCTTCGGCAGCTCGGCCCACTTCTTCACGTTGATCATCACGTGGTTTGCGGTGCCGCCCTCCCACCAGCCCGGGTAATAGTAGTACTTCGCGATCTTGTAGAAGCCGAGCTTCTCGTCGTCATAGGGGCCGACCCATTCGGCGGCATCGATCGTGCCTTTTTCCAGGGCCGGATAGATGTCGCCGCCCGCGATCTGCTGCGCCACCACCCCGAGCTTCGCCAGGACCTGGCCGGCGAAACCGCCGATGCGGAACTTGAGGCCGTTGAGGTCGGAAACCTCCTTGATTTCGTTGCGGAACCAGCCCCCCATCTGGCAGCCGGTATTGCCGGCCAGCAGCGAAACGACGTCGTATTTCTTGGTGAACTCGTTCATCAGCTTGGTGCCGTTGCCGTCGTAGAACCAGGCGTTCTGCTGGCGGGAGTTCAGGCCGAACGGGACGGCGCAGAACAAGGCGAAGGTCGGATCCTTGCCGATGTAGTAATAGGTCGCCGTATGGCACGCCTCGACCGTGCCGCTGCTCACCGCGTCCATGGCCTGCAGGCCGGGCACGATCTCGCCGGCGGCGAAGACCTGGACCTGGAACTTGTTGTCGGTCGCTTCCGCGCAATATTTCGCGAAGGTCTCGGCGGCGCCGTAGAGCGTGTCGAGCGATTTCGGAAAGCTCGAGGTGAGCCGCCATTTGATCGACGGGCATCGACTGGGCGATGGCCGGTTTGGCGATGGCCGCGGCCGTGACGCCGACGGTGGCCGCCTGAATGAATTGACGCCGTTTCATTTGGACGTTCTCCCTCTCTGACCGGTTCGGGGTCTTTCGCTGGATCGCTTCCGCGACCCGCAGTTCTTCGCCCCGCAGCGTTGTCTCCACAATGACTCCAGCCGGCCGCAAAAGCCAGAGGGGCGGCGTGCGGCGGGATGCGACGAAAAATCCCGGCTGAAGGGGTAATTGGCGCCACAATCTCAAGCGGGGCCTGAAGCGTTCGACCTATCGGCCTGACGAAACTTGGCGGCGAGACATCGTGCCAGACAGCGCCGAATCGGTCACAATGCAACGCTCCGGCCCTTCCACCGCCGGGGTTTGCAGAAACCGCCGATGACAGGCGACCGGGATCGAATCCCCGAAATCTTTGACTCCGGGTCCGGGGTCAATGCGTCGTCGGCCTCAATGGATAAATCACGCTATGTCCGGGACAGAGACCGACCGTCTCGTTGCAGCTATTTTCGCTGCCACCATGTGCGGCACCAAAAAAACCGCCGATCCTGAGGAATATCTTCAGGTCCATGAGATGTTCATCGAAATCATGAAAGCTCGCAAGAAAGCAAAGACGAAACCGATGAAGATCACCGCGAAGATGCTCGCTTCCGTGACGGGAACAAAGGGACGTCGCTCTTGACTTTCACCGCCATCCTGGCGGCAACGAACCGGCAGCCTCATTGGCGATGGCCATGAGGTTTTCGTAACCGCAGGCCGGCGCGGTTTCGCGTTTATCGCCTGAACTTCGCACCCGGTTCGGGGGCTCTACACAGCGCTCCCCATGCGGCGCGCACCGGTATATTCTCGGATCGGGAATCCGCCCAGGCCTCGTACGTCCGAGACTCGTACGCCCCGTATTGCCGTCGATGCCGCGCAGGCGCGCAATTCCCCCGGAGCGCTTAAGCGTCATGCGGCGGCATGGGCGGCAGCAAAATGACGTCTCGCACGACACGGAGGAAACCATGACCCGCGACCGGACCGATCCCAGGCCGCATCGCATAGCCGGCTCGCCGCCATCCCAATCCGACGGCGGATGCAGCCTCGACCGGCGCGCGCTCCTGGCGGCCGCCGGGAGCGCGGTGGTGGCCGGGCTCGGCACCCAGACGGCGGGCCCAACGCACGCCGCGCCCTCCCCGTCGTTGCGGCGCATCGATGCGCACACGCATTTTTCGTCGCTCAAATTTCTCGACGCGCTCGAAAAGCAGGACGGCAAGCCTTTCGTGCTGAGCCACATGTATCGGTCGAAGCCCGCGCTCACCGACGCGAAGGCGCGGCTGGCGATCCTGGATCGCAACGAGGTCGACATTCACGTGCTCGTGCCGGTACCCTGGCTCGAGGCTTTCCCGCGCATCGCCAATGATCGCGCGCTGGCGCCGCAATTCGCGCGGATCATCAACGACGAGATTGCGGCGGTGGTGGCGGCGCAGCCAAAGCGCTTCAAGGGCGTCGCATTGCTGCCTTGTGTGGATCCCGACGCAATGGTGGCCGAGCTCCATCGCGCCGTCAAAGAGCTGGGATGCGTCGGGGCCTATGTGCCGGTGGGCCCGACCGCCAAGCGCATGGACCATCCCGACTACGAGGCGCTCTACCGGACGATCGTCGAGCTCGACGTGATGCTGTGGCTGCATCCCTCGCGGCCTCCGCTGCCCGACTATGTCGACGAAAAGGTCTCGCGCTATCAGGTATGGCAGCAGATGGGCTGGCCCTATGACACCACGTCGGCGATGTACCGCATCGTCTTTTCCGGCGTGTTCGAGCGCTACCCCGGCATCCGCATCATTACACACCATCATGGCGGCTTCGTTCCGTATTATGCGGGCGGCATGATGGGCAGCTGGGCCGCAAGCGAGGAAGAAGGCACGCAGCTGTCGGACAAGATTTCGCGGCCCTATATCGAGCACTTCAAGAAGTTCTATTGCGATACGGCGTGCAAGGATTTCGTACCGAAGGTGCTCGAGCTCGCGCTCGATTTCTTCGGTCCCGACCGTATGCTGTTCGCCTCCGATACGCCGTTCGGCGCCGGCGACGGCCAGAGCTTCACGGCCGGCGCGTTGCGTTCGATCGAGGCCATGCAGATTGCGCCGCAGGTCCGAAGCACGATCCTGTCGGAAAACGCGCGGCGAATTCTCAAGATCGCATGATGACGGCTGCGAGCGCGGCGCCGAAACCGGAAATACTCACATCATGCCGACGAAGATGGGTGCGAGAGACAGGGAGAAGGGAGCCCCAGCGAAACCCCCGAGACGCTGGGGCCCCACCCCGTGGCCGGCCGACTTGGACCAAAGGCCAGGAGCGTGTCGAACCAACCATGCGGGCGCGAGCGCAACATTGACGTGGATCAAGCACACCACTTTTCGGGTGATACTGTAATGTGAACATGAGCCACGCTATGCGTATTTTTACGTAGGTCGGGAAATAACGCGCATAATCGGCGGACAATGCGAGTCGCCGCCCGGCCCTCCGAACGAATCCTGCGCAAAGTCGCCGCAGCCTACGCACTCATTGCGGGCGTCACGCCTCGATCACGATCTTGGGCGCCGCCCGGCCGGCCGCGCCTGCGCTCAACCCGTCGCGCACCTTGGTCGCAATCTCGCGGTAGATTTTCGCATGCGGACCGTCGGGCGCGGTCGCCATCACAGGCAGCCCGGCATCCGACTTCTCGCGGATCTCGATATGCAGCGGAACCTCGCCGAGGAAAGGCACGCCTTGGCGCTCGGCCTCGTGGCGGGCGCCGCCATGGCCGAAGATGTCCGCGCGCTCCCCGCATTTCGGACACACGAAATAGCTCATGTTCTCGACGATGCCGAGCACCGGCACATTGACCCGATTGAACATCGCGATGCCGCGCCGCGCGTCGATCAAGGCGAGATCCTGCGGGGTCGAGACGATCACGGCGCCCCGGAGCGGCACCTGCTGCGCCATGGTGAGCTGGGCGTCGCCGGTGCCGGGCGGCATGTCGACCACCATCACGTCGAGCGTCCCCCACTCGACCTCGCGCAGCATCTGGGTCAGGGCCGATATCACCATCGGGCCGCGCCAGATCATCGGCGTCTCCTCCTCGACCAGGAAGCCGATCGACATCACTTTCAACCCGTAGCCGTCCATCGGCTTGAGCTTGGTGCCGCCAAGCATTTCCGGCTTGCCCTTGATGGCGAGCAGCTTCGGGACCGAGGGTCCGTAGATGTCGGCGTCGAGCATGCCGACCTTGAGGCCGAGATCGCGCAAGCCGAGCGCGAGGTTGACGGCGGTGGTGGATTTCCCCACGCCGCCCTTGCCGGACGCAACCGCAATGATGGCAGCGACGCCGGGCACGGCCGGCAGGCGCTCGCCCGCATGGGCGGCCGGCCGTCCATGGCCGGCATGGGGCGACGGCGGAACTTGCGCGCGCGCACCGCCCGCCGCGCGCTCGCCCGTCAAGGCGACCAGGGCCGAGGTCACGCCTGGAATGGCGCGCACGGCCGTCTCAGCGGCCTTGCGGACAGGCTCCCAGCTCTGCACCACATTGGCGTCGACGGTGATCGAGAAGAACACCTTGCCGTCGGTGACCACGATGTCGGACAGCTTGCCGGTCTTGGGCAGCGGCGTTCCATCGGGACCCGGCACGGCTGCGAGGCCCGCCAGGACGTCTTCCTTGCTAATCGCCATGTCTACCGCTCCCGTGGTGGGCCGCGCTCCGCACGACCCGCAGAACCCAACATAGGCAGGCTGGCGGGTGGGTCAACGTGGCCTATTGGCGATGCCGCCTGTCGGCGGTGCCGCGTATTGCGGGTTGACGCCGCCCCGCTTCCCGTCGCAATGAGCGGGTGGGACAATGGCGGGCGCGCAGGCGGCGCAAGGCCCGCGTGCAGGAGGACAGGATGGCGAAGGTCGCGTTTCTCGGGCTCGGTGTCATGGGCTATCCGATGGCCGGACATCTCAAGGCCAAGGGCAGCCATGAACTCACGGTCTACAACCGCACGGCCGCCAAAGCCGACAAATGGGTCGCCCAGCACGGCGGCAAGGGGGGAGCCAAGAGCGCCATGACCCCGAAGCAAGCGGCCGAGGGCCAGGATTTCGTGATGGCCTGCGTCGGAAACGACAACGACCTGCGCGAGGTGATGCTGGGCGAGAACGGCGCCTTCCACGGCATGAAAAAGGGCGCCCTGCTGGTCGATCACACCACCGCCTCCGCCGCGATTGCGCGCGAGCTGCATGCCGAGGCCAAGAAGCGCGGTTTCGATTTCATCGACGCTCCGGTATCGGGCGGCCAGGCGGGCGCCGAGAACGGCGCCCTGACGGTGATGTGCGGCGGCGACAGCGAGCCGTTCGGGCGCGCCGAGAAGGTGATCGCCGCTTATGCGCGCGCCTGCAATCTCATGGGCTCGCCCGGCTCGGGCCAGCTCGCCAAGATGGTCAACCAGATCTGCATCGCCGGCCTCGTGCAGGGGCTCGCCGAGGGCCTGCATTTCGCGATGAAGGCCGGTCTCGACGTCGAGAAGCTGATCGCAACGATCTCAAAAGGCGCCGCGCAGTCCTGGCAGATGGAGAACCGGTACAAGACCATGGCGGCCGGCAAGTTCGATTTCGGCTTCGCGGTCGACTGGATGCGCAAGGACCTCGACATCTGCCTGTCGGAGGCGCGCCGCAATGGCGCCAACCTGCCCGTCACCGCGCTGGTCGACCAGTTCTATTCCGAAGTGCAGAAGATGGGCGGCAAGCGCTGGGACACGTCGAGCCTGATCGCGCGCCTGGAGCGATAAGCGCGGACAAAGCCGGCGAGACAGAAGTGAAATTCATGGTGCGACGCGAAGCGAACGCGTCGTGATCGTCGTCAGCTCGTACATATCGACGAGCCATTCGAAAATCGTGGTGCGACGGCGCTCGTTGCCGTGCGCAATGGCATCCTCCACCAGGATGACCTCGAACCCGCGCTGGGCGGCGTCAGCTGCCGTCAATCCGACGCAGCCGTCGATGAAGGCGCCGGCGAGAACCAGCTCGGAGACCTTCAATGCCCGCAACTGGGCCTCGAAATCCGTTCCCAGAAATGCGCTGTTCGCGGTCTTGCGAATGCGCCGCCGCGTCGCCGGCAGCTCGAGGCCGTCGACCGGTTCGGCGTCGGCCGTTCCCTCGATCATGCAAGCGTAGTCGTGCTTCAGCATGAGGCGCGACCAGGTGCTGCGATCCGCCTTGTGAAATACCCCGACGTCGAACACCGGCCATCCGCTCGCGCCGAAGTGGGCGGCAAGCCGGTTGAGCGTGGGCACCAGAGCGGAAAGCTGCACCGCGCGTTCGGGCGATCGGAACATCCAGCGCTGCATGTCGATGATCGCGAGCGCTTGCATCAAGCGTTCCCCGTGATCGCCGGATCTTCCGGCCGCAACGCCGCCCTCACCTCTTGCATTCCTTGCCCGTGCATTTCGCCGGTGCTGGTGGCTTCGGCGCGACCTGCGCGCGCTGCGGCGGCGGGCGGATCTGCGTATTGACGGGGCGAGTGATCGGCTGAGCCGGCTTGATTTGCGGCGCGACGTTCGCAACAGGCGGGCCGGGCGGCCGATATTGCGGCGCCGGGTTCGGTCCGGGCGGGACGTTGATCGCATTATTCTGGCGGAGCGGGCCGGATGGCCCCGGCGCCACCGCATTGGGGCCCGGCGCCCGGTATTGCGGGCTGGCATTCGGCCCGGGCGGCGCGTTGATCGCGCTGGGACGCGGCGGCACGGCCAACGGCGCGTTGGCGTTCGGCAGTTTGTTCGGCGGCACGACGTTCTGTGCCGGCGCCGTATTGACCACATTTTGGCGCGGCGGACCGGGCAGCGGGGGAAGCGCCGGCCGTGGCAACTGTCCGGGCGCCGCCGGGACCGCATTGATGCGCGCCGCGCCCGCCGGATTGACCGCCGGCAATCGTTGCGCGGGCGCTAGCCCCGCGGCGGGAACCGAAGCCGGCCGCGACAGCACCACCGGCAGCGCGATCGGAACGCCCGGCGGCCGTCTGGTCTGGAGCAGCGGCAGGGCGATGCGCGGCGCGGGCGGCGCAACGACAACGCGCGGCGCGATGATCGAATCGATGATGCGCATGCGTGGACGCACCTTGAGCCGCACCGCCTCGTCCGCATAGGCGCCGCCCGGATAGCGCGCCACATAGGCCTCATAGGCGGCCGGCGTGTTGAGCACCGACGCATAGCGCCACGCGATCGCGTCGACGCGCAACGCGAGCGACGTGCGCACCCATTCGGCTCGCGGATCGGACGGATAGACCAGCAGGAATTCCTCGTAGGCCTCCACGGAATCCTCCGCGATCACGAGGTCATAGGCCTGATCGGGCGGCAGCGTCCGGATATCGGCGACCTGCGATACGCGCGGCGGCGGTGCGTATGCGGCGGCCGGCGGCGTGGCCGCAAACGTCGTGGGGCCGGCGGGCGTCGGCCGCACAGGCGCGGTTGCAGGTGCCGACGGTGTCGACGCGGGCCGCTGCTGCGGGAGTCGCGACACCGCCGCTGCGTCAGGCGCGGGTGCGGCGGCAACCACCGCCGCAGGTGACCCGTCCTCGATCGGCAGGAACCAGAAATCGCTGGTGAGGGAAGAGCTTTCCCACGGCGTCTGCTGCCCTTTGGTCGCCTGGTGCACCTTCAGCCGCACCTGCTTGAACAGTTGCTCGATCTGCAGCTTCGGCTGCTTGGCAACTTCCAGAAAAGCTGCCGTGTAGGGGCTGTTGGCGCCGGCGCCGTCGGTCGCCTCGGTCCCGGGTGCGGTCGAATAGGCGACGATCGAGCCGGTCGGCGCGTCGACAATCGCGAGCCCGCGCGTCTGCTTGGTCGGCGCGAACGGATTGTTGCGGCAGGCGTCGAGGATGACGATGCGCATCTTGCTCGGCACCGCGGCAAGCGCGCTCATCAGGTCGGCGAGCCGCACCGTCTCGATTGCGATATCGGCCTCGCGCTGGATGCGGGCATCGACCGGAACGAGGAAGTTCTCGCCGTCGACCTGCACGCCGTGGCCCGCATAGAACACGAGCGCGACGGTGTCGGGTCCCTTGTCGGTGACCTTGGCGGTGAAGTCGCGGATCGCGCGCCGCATGTCGAACTGGCTTAGATCGAGCGCCGGAGTGACGTCGAAACCCGCCGCCGTGAGCTCATCGGCGACCGCCTTGGCGTCGTTCACCGGATTGGGAAGCGCCGTCACCGAGCGGTAGCTCGAATTGCCGATGACGAGCGCAAGGCGGCTCTCGGCCTGCGCGGGCGCGCCCGACAGGCACGCAGCCAGCACGCACGCGCCGAGCAAACGCAGGTCAATGGCACGCAACGCTGCTTTTCGCCAAATACCGATCATGACGCTCCCTACGTCGGTAATGGCCATCGCGCGCGATCGCGATGGTTATTTTTCGGAGCATCATCTTCCCGAAAACCAGTCCCCGTTTTTCGGGATCATGCTCTATCGGCAAACCTCTTTGCCGTTCTCGACCACGCACTTCTTCGCCGGACCAGCGGGCCGCGCCGCTGCGGCGGGCGGCGGTGGAGGCGGCGGGGGCCGATTGACGACAGGCGGCGGAGGCGGTGGCGGCGGGGGCCAATTCACCACGGCCGGCGGTGGCGGCGGCGGCCGGTTCACCACGGCGGGCGGCGGGGGCGGCGGCGGACGGTTCACCACCGGCGGCGGAGACGGCGGCGGCCGATTGACCACGGCGGGCGGTGGTGGTGGCGGCGGACGGTTCACGACCGGGGGCGGCGGCGGCGGCCGATTGACGATGGCCGGCGCGGCCGGCGGCGGACGGTTGACAACGGCCGGAGCCGGCGGCTGCGGGCGCGTGATGGCGGGCGGACCAACAGGTTGCGGCGGGCCTGCGGGCGCGACGCCAGGTGCAACCCCGGGTGCGACAGCGGCGGCCGGCGGGCCAACGGGGCGGGGCGGGACACCCGGCCGCGGCGGACCGCCGGGCGCGACGCCAGGTGCAACACCAGGTGCAACGCCCGGCGCAACGCCGGGTGCGACAGCGGCGGCCGGCGGACCAATCGGGCGGGGTGGCACGCCCGGCCGCGGCGGACCTCCGGGCGCGACGCCAGGTGCGACTCCGGGTGCAACGCCTGGCGCGACAGCAGCGGCCGGCGGACCAACGGGCCGAGGCGGAACGCCAGGCGCGACTCCGGGTGCAACGCCCGGCGCAATTGCGGCGGCTGGCGGACCGCCCGGGCGGACCGGACCTGGCGGAGCAATCCCGGGGGCAGTGCCGGGCCGCACCGGCCCGGCCGGCGGCGCCACGGTAAACCGCTGGCCCGGCGTCACGCTCGGCACCGCCGGGAGCGGCGCCGGCGCCGGAAGGATGCGCGCCCCGCCGGCAGCAGACGGGGGCGGTGGCGCCAGGCGCGAAAAGTAGACCGGCTGCGGCGCGATCAGGGCCACCGGCGGCCGCGCGAACCTGCGCGGCGAGCGATAGAAGTCGACATACTCGGCCGGCTCGTAAGCCAAGGGGGGCGGCACGCCCAGAAATTCCACCGGCACGAAACCGGGCGGCGGTGCGAACGGCGAGGACAGCCGGCGGAGCCGACGCTCGGCGTCGCCCGCATAGATGCCGTTCGGATAGCGCTGCAGGTAGGTCCAGTAGGACTGCGGCGTGTTGATGTCGACCGCCCGCATCCAGGCGAGCGCCTCGCGCCGCGCGCGGATGATCGCCCAGATCTGCGGCACATAGGGCGAATTGGGGTAAGCCTCGACGTAGTCGGCGTAGGCCGGCAGTTCATCGCGCTCGATGACGAACGCGTAGCCCTCGTCCGGCCCGTATTCGCGGATCGGGCGCGCCCGGCGCAAGGGCACCGGAGCGGGAACCGCCGCGGCCGCCGCCGGCGCCACGTCACCCGGCACCAGCACCACCGGGCCGCCGAGCGCCGACACGTTCCAGGGTAATTGGCGGCCGTCGGTCAACTGCGCGACCCGTGCGCGGATGCGAATGAAATCATCGACGATGTCGGAGCCCGGCGTGCGCACCATTTCGGCGATCGCGGTCGCGTAGGGGCCGTAGGGGCCTGCCCCGTCCTCGAACACCAGCCCGGGCTCGGTCGCATAGGCGATCACCATGCCGGGCGGCGCCTCGAGGGCGGAAAGGCCGGGCGCCAGCCGCGCATTGGCGATCCCAAAGGGCAGCCGGCGCGCCGCGTCGATCGCGACGATCTTGGCCTGCGCGGGCACGCCATCGAGCGAGCGCAGGAGATCGGACAGCCGCACCGTGTCGAGCGGAATCTCGTTTTCGCGATCGAGCCGCGCATCGGCCGCAGCCAAATAGTTGTCGCCCTCGTACGAAAAGCCGTAGCCCGAGAAGTACACGAACGCGATGGCGCCGGGTCCCGCCGCCTCGACCCTGCCGACGAAATCGCGCACCGCGTGCACGAGATCGGCCTGACTGAGGTCGGCGCCGTCGACGATGTCGAAGCCGATCGAGCGCAACGCCTCGGCGACGAGACCGGCGTCGTTGAGGGAGGTCGGCAACGGCCCTTTCGCATAGGCGCCGTTGCCGATCACCAAGGCGATGCGCGGCGCGGGCGCTTGCGCGCCCGCGGGCCCGGCCGCCAGCGCGAGCGACAGCACGGCGGACGCAAGAATTGCGACGATGTGACGGAGCATGTGTGTTCCACCCAAAATTCGGCCGAAGATTCGGCCGACCCCATGAGTCAAATACTGGCACATTTTCGAGCGGTTTTGCGGCCTAATTCACACCGAAACGAATCATGGGGAAAGACCAGTTCGGCGCCGCAACAACCGGCCACGCCGCGACGGCGCCACGTCGGCGCTAGCGTTGCGCCGCGACGCCCGGCCGGGCCGACACCTCGTGGTGCCAGCGCGAAAGGTGGGCAAGCCCCTCCGGCACCGCGATCTTGGCGGGTTTCATGAAATCGACAGCCACGACCGCCGTGATATCGGCGACCGAGAAGCGCGCTCCCGCCACATAGGCACGCTGCCCCAGCTCGCGGTCGAGG
Source organism: uncultured Pseudomonadota bacterium (assembly GCA_963791155.1). Lineage (GTDB taxonomy): Bacteria > Pseudomonadota > Alphaproteobacteria > Rhizobiales > Xanthobacteraceae > JAVDCA01. Next base: position 60,729 of record CAWBRI010000006.1, on the reverse strand, counting down.
AATGTCAGAAACTCCAGCGCGCGCGGCTTGTTGGCTTCGCCCCATTCGGCCACCTGCGGGACTTCGAGGGCCGCCATCGCGGGATGCAGATGGCGGAACGCGTGCGAGACCACGGTCAACAGATGGAATTCGACCCGGCGCTGCCACATCTCGACCAGCGCCTGCTCGAGCGCGCCCTCGCCCAGCAGCGGCGGAACCGGATGGAGCGCCTCGATATAGCGGCAAATCGCCATCAACTCGGCGATCACGGTGCCGTCGTCGAGCACCAGGGCGGGCAGGCGCTGCATCGGATTGATGGCGCCGAAAACCGGCGATTTGTGCGCCTGCGCGCCGAGGTCGATGGCCTCGGTCGGCAGCGCGACGCCCTTCTCGGCCAGAAAAATGCGGACCCGGCGCGGGTTGGGCGCCCGGCCGGCATCGACATAGAGCTTCATGACGGGCCCCCGGCTCGTTGCCCAGGCTTTGAAACGCCGCTTGTGCCGGGCCTTTGGGGCATTGTCCGGCGAAAGGCGCTCCGGATTTGATCCAGGGTGGCCACCCGCTCATGGTCCAAGAATACGATCAAATAGGCTCCCACGCCCGCAAAACGCAACCTGGCGCCGACTGCGGGCCCGCAAGCTTTCATTAACCGACCTTTTCCACTCCGTTAAGCCCGCCCTTAAGGAATTCAGGCGAAACTCGTTCCAAAGCTGCGTTCAGCAAGCATGGCCTTCCTCGATTTGATCAGGTCGGGCGCCGGCCTTGCGGTCTGAACGCGGCCGAGTGTCGTCCAGGGGACGCGTTTTGCTTCCGGCGGGGTCCTGCTCAACCTGAAAGCGCGTGCGAATTGCGGGTGTGGTGTTGTCCATCAGTACGACCGTGTTGCCGAGAGAAGAGCGTGAGGCGGCTTTCGAGAAGGAAGCCGTCAATCGCCGTCGCAAATCCGTGCAGCAGGTGCGCGAGGCGCGCGACCGGCTGACCTCGACCAGCGGCACGCGGCCGGCCTTCGACGCCGAACTGCTGCGCCTGTTCGCGCAGAACCGGCTGTCGGGCTCGCTCGTCATCCTGATGCTGGTCGGATCGATCGGCATTCTGTCGAGCTTCTGGACGGGCACGCTCACGGCCGGCGTCTGGACCGCGGCCGTGCTTACAATTCATCTCATAATTCTTCTCACCTGTCGGCGCTTCCTCGCCGAGGCCCCGGACGCCGGACAGATCCACGCATGGCGGCTGCGTTTCATCCTGCTCGACCTGTTCTTCGGCCTCGCTTGGATGTTCAATCTGATCCAGCCGATCAGCGTGAACGAGAGCTCGGGCACCTTCAACCTTTTCGTGCTGCTGCTGCTGGTCTCGGTGTCGAGCATGCTGGCCTCGAGCCTTCCGATCGCCGTGCTGGCACTGACCTCGCCGGTCTCGATCGCGGTCGCGCTCAACTTCATGTTCATGGGTAGCGTCCATGGTTACATATTGGGCGGCATGGCATTGACCGCGCAGTGCTATTTCGCCCTCCTCGCCAACCGGATCTACACGTCGACGCTCGCCACCCTCGAGGCCCGCGCCGAGAAGGACGCGCTGATCGGAGAGCTCGAGCAGGCGCGCATGAAATCCGACGAGGCGCGCCGGCGAGCCGAGGCCGCCAATATCGCGAAGTCGCGCTTCCTCGCGCAAATAAGTCACGAGTTGCGCACGCCGCTCAACGCCATCCTCGGCTTTTCCGAGGTGATGAAGAACGAGATCTTCGGCGCCCATGCGGTGCCAGTCTACAAGGACTATTCCGGCGACATCCACAGTTCCGGCGTCCACCTGCTCGGGCTGATCAACGAGATTCTCGACCTCTCGCGCATCGAGGCGGGCCGCTACGAGCTCAACGAGGAGCCGGTGACGCTGACGGCCACCGTTGAGGAGTGCCATCATCTCCTCAAGCTGCGCGCGAAGAACCGCGGCATTACGATCCACGAGCTGTTCGAGCCCGATATGCCGCGGCTGTGGGCGGACGAGCGCGCGGTGCGGCAGGTCTGCCTCAATCTCCTGTCGAATGCGATCAAGTTCACGCCGCAAGGCGGCGAGATCTGGCTGAAGGTCGGTTGGACCGCCGCGGGCGGGCAGTATCTCAGCGTCCGCGACACCGGGTCCGGCATCGCGGAGGAAGAAATCCCGATCGTGCTCGATACCTTCGGCCAGGGCACCAACGCGATCAAATCAGCCGAACAGGGCGCCGGCCTCGGATTGCCGATCGTCAAGCATCTGGTCGACCTGCATGGCGGCACTTTCGTGCTCCGATCGAAGCTGCGCGAGGGCACCGAGGTCATCGTCACGCTGCCGCCCGAGCGGGTGATGTCGGCGCTCGAACCGATGCCGGAGACAGCGTCGAAAAAGCCGTCCGATAGCGACGACATGAACTTGTCGGCGGAAGACAGGGCGCAGCTGCGCCGACGCCCAATGTTCCGGATCGGCACATGACGTTTGCGTTCACGGTTGCGTTCACGGTTGCGTTCTTGGCCGCAGCCCCTATGTTCGCGAACAACTAAGGCCAATCGGCGCCCTGCGGTGATTTAAAGCCCCTGCACCCGAGCCTGCACGCTCGACCCCGCATCAGGCCTTTGCCTGGGGTGCGGGCGCAGTCTCGCCGAGATCACCGGTTGGACACAGATGTCGGACACCGAGCGCGAACGCCTGATGACCGACCTCGCCCGGCGCCTGCGATCCCCGCGGCCGGCCGCCGTATAAGTCGAATGAGAGCCCCTTGAGCCGCCTGTTTCCCTGGGTAATCCTCGCGCTCGCCCTGGCGGTGATCGTGCTGCTCGCGCGCCACAGCGCGGGCATGACTGCGGCGCTCTCGACCGGCGACATGGCTTCGCTCGTCTACAAGGTCGGGCTGATCGTTCTGATCGGCGGCGCGGTGCTGGCGATCTTCCGCCAGAAGTTCACCCAGGCGCTCGCCTCCGCGCTGTTGTGGGTGGTGATCGCCTTCGTGCTGGTCCTCGGCTACACGTTCCGCTTCGAGCTCTACGACGTCGCCGACCGCGTTATGGTCGAGCTCGTCCCCGGCCACACCGCGACGCGCGGACGCACGGTCGAGGTCGCGCGCGCCAATTCGGGCGATTTCCAAATCGGCACGGAAGTGAACGGCGCGCGCGTTCCGATGATCCTGGATACCGGCGCAAGCTCGGTCGTGCTCACCTACGAGGCCGCCAAGGCCGCAGGCCTGCCGCTCGAGTTCGTGAAATACTCGGTCAACGTCGAGACCGCGAACGGCCGCACGCTGGCCGCGCCGGTCACGCTCGATCGCGTCGCGGTCGGCGGCATCACGGAGCGCTCGGTGCCGGCCCTCATCGCCCAACCCGGCCAAATGAAAGTGAGCCTGCTCGGCATGAGCTTCCTCAACCGGCTGCAGAGCTGGGAAGTGCGCGGCGCCAAGGTGTTGATGCGGGGTTTTCCGTAACGCGCGTAGCGATGAGAGCAAAATCCGGTCACGTCGAGCCACGCGCTTCGTCCTGCCCGCGCATAGGCGTTCGAAGAACGGCGTCGCTTCGCTCGCCTATTGTCACCGTGGTTTTCGTGTCTCAGCGAAGGGGTGCACACCACTTCACCAACAATACAGAGCGAGAACAGGTCCCGAGCCCCTGTTAAATCGGGCCCTGCTTTCGGTTGCCAACCTCACATATTGAAACGATTGGGCTTTTTGGCTTCGTTTGTCCCGGTGTGTCCCTGCTAATAACAGGAGTCTGCAGGGAATCTGCAGGGAATGGTGGCGCCGCCCTTCGCTCGTCCCATAGCTGTTCGAAGAACGGTGTCGCTTCGCTCGCCTATGGTCCCGGCCATCCGCGATTTTCTTGTTGCCGATGCATCAAGACGTGTTTGCCATCGAAACGCGGGCCTGCCCGAGTTTCGCACCGGCGCTTCGTGTCGCCGGGCGCAATTCCAACAGTGGATTTTCTCCTATAGCATGTGGGCGCGGTCGTCAAAAAAATGGCTGTCAAGAATAATGATTGGGCCCGGCGACGGAGCGTATCCCGATCGGGTCGACCCATGCGCTCCGTCACCCCACAAGGCTCGCCACGAAGCGCGCGCACACGACGAGCAGAAAAATCGCAAAGCCGATCTCGAGCCGCCGGCGCGGCAGCGCATGGGCGAGGCGCGCGCCGTAGGGCGCGGCCAGGCTCGACACCGGCGCCATCACGACGACGCCCAGCAGCGAGATGAACCCGATCGAAAGCGGCGGCATCAGACCCTGGTGCGGCAGGCCGGCGAGCGCGTAACCGATGGTCCCGACCACCGAAATCGGGACGCCGAGCGCCGCCGAGGTGGCGACCGCCTGATGGATCGATCGGCCATAGAGCGTCTGGATCATGTTCGCGACCGAGCCGCCGCTCACGCCCATCAATGACGACGACAGGCCGACCAGCATCCCGAAGCCCGACATCGCGGGCTGTCCCGGAAAGTCGTCGGCGATGCGCCAGCTCTCGCGCCCGAACAGCAGCTTGAACGCGATGATCCCCGCCATCAGCACGAAGGCCAGGCGAAACACGGCGGGAGGCGCGACGGCGGCGAGGAGCGACCCGATCACGATGCCGCCGATCGCCGGGGCGACCCACATCTTCACCACCCGGTGGTCCACCGCGCCCTTGGCGCGGTGCGTCAGATAGGAGCGGATATTGGTCGGCACGATGATCGCCAGCGAGGTGCCGACACAGAGTTGCATGCGCACCTGATCGTCGACGCCGAGCACGCGGAAGACCTCGTAGAGCACCGGCACGATGACCGCGCCGCCCCCGATGCCGAACAGGCCGGCCAGCAGCCCCGTCACCACGCCGCCGCCGACGACGCCGGCAACGAGCAGCGCGATCTCCCCGATCGGCACGCCGAGTATCATGATTTATTCCTTGGGTCAGGCCGCGGCGGTCTCGGATACTCCAACGTCAGCATCCCGCACGAGCGCCAGCGCGTCGAGGAAGGTCTTTGCGCCGGCGCCCGGCTTGACGCCTTCGGTCGCGAGGTGACGGCGGAACGCGCGCGCGCCCGGAACGGCATGGAACAGGCCGAGCACGTGACGGGCGATGGCGTGGAGCCGCGCCCCGCGCGCGACCTCCCGCTCGATATAGGGAACCAGCGCGAGCGCCGCCTGCTTGGGCGAAACATGCGTCGCCGGCATGCCGAACAGCTCGGCGTCGACCGCAAGCAGACGCCATGGATCCTGATAGGCGGCGCGGCCCACCATCACGCCGTCGACATGCCGCAGATGCGCGGCCGCCGCGTCGAGGCCCGCGACGCCGCCATTGATGACGATCTCGACTGCCGGATTGGCGCGCTTGAGCCGATAGACCCGATCATAGTCGAGCGGCGGAATATGGCGGTTCTCCTTTGGCGACAACCCGTCGAGCCAGGCCTTGCGCGCATGCACGATCAGGGCATCGGCACCGGCCGCGACGACGATGCGGGTGAATTCGTCGAGCGAGGCCTCAGGGTCCTGCGCGTCGATTCCGATGCGGCATTTCACGGTCACCGGGATGGCCACCGCCGCCTTCATGGCGGCGACGCCCTCGCCGACCAGCGCCGGCTCGGCCATCAGGCAGGCGCCGAAGCGGCCGTTCTGCACGCGGTCGGACGGGCAGCCGACATTGAGATTGATCTCGTCATAGCCGAGGTCGGCGCAGATACGGGCCGAGCGCCCCAGCGCCGCCGGGTCGGAGCCACCGAGTTGCACCGCGACCGGATGTTCGACCGGATCGAACCCGAGCAGGCGCGCCCGATCCCCGTGCAGCACCGCGCCGGTTGTGATCATCTCGGTATAGATCAGCGCGCGGCGCGTGAGCAGGCGATGGAAGAACCGGCAATGGCGGTCGGTCCAGTCCATCATCGGGGCAATGCAAAAGCGTCGCTCTGACATCTTGCTTTCATCGACTTTTTTAACATTAGCCCGGCCAGATGGCTTTGGATCGACAAATGATCCAAGCGATAGAGCTAAAATATTTGCCCTTCTTTTCACGTAGTTGACCTAACTTCTACCTAGGGCTGTGATTCCCCGTTGCCTGCGCGAAACGGCATGAAAGTACCAATCGAGTCGTGCAGTACCGCGCTGCTGCGAGATCGGGCGCGACACCCTTCTTGATTACAACCGCTTCGATCCTCACCAGCCGTCCAATAAGGCGATAGGAACGATCAAGCTCGGGAGCAAAATAGCGCTGTGCTCTACCGGCGCCTAGGTCCGGACTGGAGCATGCCGCGCAGATACCGACAGGCGGATATGGGGTTGACGGCGCCCGGCCCTATATATAACCATACAGTTATGGAACGGATTGGTTATACATCTCGACCTCAGAACCTCGACGCGGTCTTTGCCGCGCTCGCCGATCCGACGCGGCGGGCGATCCTGACGCGGCTGGCGGCTGGCGAGGCATCGGTGAATGAAATTGCCGAGCCGTTTGAGATCAGCCAGCCGGCGGTGTCGAAACATCTGAAAGTGCTGGAACGGGCGGGGTTGATCGAGCGGGATGTCGACAAACAGCGCAGGCCAGCGCGGCTGAAGGCAGAGCCGATGGCGGCGGCGGTGGGTTGGCTCGAAGAGTTCAAAAAGTTCTGGACGTCGAGTTTCGATCAACTCGACGGCCTGCTCGAAGAACTGAAAAAGGCCGAAGGTGTTGTGAAACCGGCAACCCGCAGAAAAAGCAAAAGGTGATTTAATGAACGACAAGGTAGTTGGTAGGATGCATTGGAGTTTCTGGGCCATCGGCGCCATTACGTTGCTCTGGAATGTAATGGGCATCGTGAATCTGCTCTGGCAGATGAATTCAGAAAATCTTGCTGCAATGCCCGAATTGCACCGGGCCATAGCTGAAAGCCGACCGTCATGGGCCACTGCTGCTTTTGCGCTTGCCGTTTTCGGCGGCGCGGTGGGCTGTCTTCTGCTCCTGCTCCGGAAAAGAGCGGCGTCCTCTGTTTTGATCGCCTCGTTCGTCGGCATGATTGTGCACATGTTCTCTTACTTCGGCATAACCAATTCGGCCGTCAGTTTCGGTCCCTCGGATATCATTCTTATTGTTGTGATGCCCATAGCCGTTGCGGCATTCCTCATCTGGTACGCAAAGCTGGCCGCAAGCAAAGGCTGGATCATCTAAAAACAAAAAGACAATGGGAGTCCTAAGATGGCTGACTTGCCGACTTACGTCCTGGAGCGGACGTTTGATGCGCCGCGTGAGCTGGTGTGGAGGACCTGGACCGATCCGGAGCTGTTGCCGCGCTGGTATGGGCCAGGGGCGAAGACGATTGTCCATCGTCATGAGCTGAAACCCGGCGGGCTGTGGCTCGGCGAAATGCAATGGGGCGGCAAATCCAAATATGACCGGGTTGAGTTCACTGAAGTGACCCCGCCGGAGCGGCTGGTCTGGTTGCACTCGACTTCGGATGCGGCCTGGAACATCATTCCTTCTCCCATGATGGCAGACTGGCCGCGGGTGCTGCTGACGACGGTGACGTTTGAGGAAGACGGCGGTCAAACCAGGTTGCGCCTGACTTGGGTGCCACACGAGGCTAGCGAGGCTGAGATTGCCTGCTTTGCCGCAATGCTGGCCGGCATGGACAAGGGCTGGGGCGCTGGCATGGAGCTGCTCGCAAAGCTGCTAGCGGAATTGCAGGCTTGAGCTGAGTGCCGGACGTGTGTGGCACGCCTAACCGCAAGCGCCTTCGTCTCATGCTGAATTTCGAGTGGGGTGGTCGAAGGCTCTAGTCTCGACCACTTTCCCAACGGGCACGGATATCGGCTAGATACAATGCACGCTGCTCGATCATCGCCGCCAGCTCGCTCGCCGGCGCCGCCGTCGCTTCGTGGCGTGCTGCCCAAAGGATAATCTCCAGCAACACGGGGGCAAGCTCGATCCCCTTTTCCGTGAGGCGGTAGGTATGGCGCCGCCCGTCCTGGTCGTGGGGCCGGCGTTCAACGACCCCATGTGCTTCGAGTTTGCTGAGGCGGTCCGCGAGCACGTTGGAGGCAATGCCTTCACCGCCGTCTAGGAACTCGCCGAAGGTCGTGCGGCCCTTAAGCATGAGGTCGCGCACGATCAACAGCGTCCAGCGGTCGCCGAATATCTCCAGAGAGATGCTGATCGGACAATCGGAACGTCGTTGGCGATCAATTCTGGTCATGCAGCCAACGTAGGAAAGTCACTTGCAAAAAGCAATTCATAAGGATAATGCTTGTGAAATGCAAGTGAAAGGAAGCATCTGTGAAGCCTGTCGTGGAGACCGAGAGATTGTCCGATCGCGTACGACGTGCTCTCGGGGATCGGCCCGTCACTGTAAGGCGCATGTTCGGCGGGCTGACCATCCTCCTAAACGGCAATATGCTCTGCTCCGTCTCGCAGAAAGGCCTGATGGCGCGGGTTGGCGCAGCGGCTGAGCCTGCGGCGCTTGCGAAACCTCATGCCACCCCCTGCCTCGGCTCCGGACGACGCATGACGGGGTTCATACTGGTGGAGCCGCGGGGGGTCGCTTCCGCCGGCGACCTTGAAGACTGGCTCAGTCTCGCGCTGGCCTACGTCGAGCACCTTCCACCGAAGAAGGCCAAGCCGGCGCATCGCCGCGGAACAGTCGTGTCCATCAAACTCCTGAGGAACTAAAGCAATGCCCGTCTCATCGATCCACCCTGCGCTGTTCGCCGCTTTCGCCCTGACCGTAATCATCCTGTCGCTGAAGGCGCTGTTCCTCGGCGCCGCGACCGCAGCGACGCGCGGCAAGCTCAAATCGTTCCTCAATGTTGAAGATGCTGCTTGGCTGAGTGGCTCGCACGTCGATCCAGATCCTGCGGTCGTGGCACGCATCGGGCGGGCTCACCGAAACGATCTTGAGAATCTGCTGCTCTTCGTTGCCTGTGGACTTATATACCTGCTTGCCGACGGTTCGGCTCTGGCGGGGTTGCTCTATTGCGGTGGTTTTCTGGTCGCTCGAACATTGCACACCATCGCCTATCTCGGCCGCCGGCCAATGCTCCGCCGAAATGCTTACACCATCGGTTTCCTGGTCATCCTGGCAATGAGCCTGCATGCCGGCTGGCTGATCGTAAGGAATCTCATTGGCTAACTTCGCAAAGCTCGGAAAGTACACGCACGGAACCACAAACCTCTCAGCCCGAGCGCGCGTTGGAGGGCCCGCACATACGTTTCGCCATCGAGATCCTGCCGGCGGATCTTCTTCTGGGATCGTACCTTCAAGTCGACGAGGAGCGGTTCGATCGGCATGGAATCCTCCGTCTGTACGAATGCGATTCCTATCCGTTGACGCGCAGTGAAGCGGGTTCGCCGCCACACTGATACGCACGCGACAGAAGCCGCATGCGAGACCGCAATTGAGCGTTCGAGGGAGTACGCACCACATGGCGACTGCGAACCACAACGGCGCCACCTCGGCGCTCAGCTTTCCAAATCAGAGTCGCTCATTCGACGCCACCCGCCGCGCGGTGCGCTTTTGGGGACACGAAAGCGCGATGGAGCGGTCGTTCTTCGTGACCGAAGAAGCGCTGAGGCGCATTCAACCCGACACGCCGCTCGACGAGGCCGGTCTTCTCGACGCGTTTGATTCCCATCGCGACCTGATCTGCTCGGTCGCAGCCAAAGTTTACGCACGTCGGCGCAAAGGCTCCTACGATCTGGTGGTCGCCGACTTTTGATTGCGGTGGCGAACAAGGCGGCGTTCGGCGGCCTGATCTAGCGGCCGTCGGCATGCGACCGGGCGAGCGAGCAACTGTGGTCGAGCAACTCTTCGCCCGAACCGTCGTCATGGGCCGCCGGATCGACGTGGCCGGCCAGAAGCACGAAGCCGCGCGGCTGCGCGCCGATCGCGACAAGCGTCCAATTCCCCATGTCGGTCCGGGCGGCCGCGATGCTGCGGGCGAGCACGCGGAACGGATCGACGCCAGCCAGGTCACGGCTATCGAGACGGCGCGCCAAATAGCGATGCCCATCGAATGCGATGCCCAGCGCAGACCATCGGCGCGGCAATCGGGTGGCATGCCGCCCGAGATAGCGCCGCAGATCGGGACGAATGCAATCGACGTGGATGTGGAGCTGATTCTGCGAACGTCCTTTGGCGGAATTGACAGCCAGGCCGATCGCATCGCGCGGCAATTGCTTGTGCGCCCGAGCGAAGACGAAGCGGCGCGCCTCCCATGCGGACGCCCAGTAGTTCGGCGCGTCCGGCACCAGCAGCGCCGGGCTCTCGATCCCGGTCACGCGCGCGGTCGGGATCACGAGAAACTGCGTCGCACCGGAAATATCCTTGAGAACCACGTAGCCGCGTTCGACGCCGCCCGTCAGATCAACCTTCTCGCAAGGAGCAGAATCGTGATGTTGCTGCTGATCGGGAACGCATTTCCCGCTGACGATCTTCCACAAGGCATCCGGATCGGCGGCCGACGCTTGAATGCCGGAAGCGGCCCAGGCCGCCAGCGCCAGGGCGGCGCAGCGTGATCTTCCAGGCCACCGGCGCCGCGCCGGAATAGGCATCGTTTCGGTGCGCATGGTCTTGCCAGGTCGAGGACGAAGTCGGTCAGCGCGATCTTACACCGGTCCCGGTCTATTGCGACGGCAGCTTCGCCTCTTCGCGGCCGGTCGCCGCATCGACGATCCCTTCAGGCCTCGCTGGAAAATGCCCCGCGCCGGCTATTTGGACCCCAATTTGGGCTGGCCCACGACCATGTGCCAGCCATACATGATGGTGTCGCTCAACATGTCGCGGCATTTCCAACCCATATATGTCAATTGGCCGAGCATCGAGTCGTGGCGCCGGAGCGCGCGCGAGCCGAGGACATGCTTCAGGCCGGGCGGCAGATTGCACACTTCGGTTGCCAGCACTTCGGCTGCATTGGCCATGGTGGCGGCGAGCCGCCGCCCCCAGGGCGACTTCCTCCAGCATATCGATGCGGACCTGCATGGCATATTCCATGTCGTAGATATCGATCAGAATCTTCTTGGCATTCACGACACGCTCGTTTCTCAGTTCGGTGCGCAACGCGTCCACTTTGTCGTCGATCATGTGCAACACCATCGTGACCGCCTCGGAATAAGGCGTCGCCGCAATGTCGGCGGCGTCCTTGGATTCCGTCTCCTTGGTGGCGAGCCGCATGAGATGCCAAGGTGTGGCGAGACGCTTGGCCACATGGGCCAGCGCGAAAGGCACCGCCTTGCCGTGATTCTTTGCGAACGCGTCGAGTGCCTTGAGCGTCTTGTTGAGCGGCTCGCCGTCGAGCTTGTTGATCCGCTTCGGCAGTGCTTCAGCGAATTGCGCGAGCGCGGCGTGCGCCTTGAGGACGCATAGGATCTTGGAGAGATCGTCGATCGTGGCGGGCGAGCCGGAGTAGCCCGTGAGTTTCGCGCGCGCCTGCTCCGCGCCGCGGCCGCCGGCAAGCGTCCCTTCGAGGTATTTGACTGCCTTGTTCTGAAACGCCAGCGTCGCCGTCTCGGCTACGCGCTCCTTGCCGGCCGAGACCTGTTGCTTGATTTCGGCCGTGAAGTCCCTGGTCATCGATGCCATCAGGTCCCGGCCGAGCCACTGCCAGATCGCCGGGAGCGCGGCGCGCGAGATTTCGCCGCTATGCGCCCGCTCGGACGGATGATCGACGAGGAACGGTTCCAGCGGCCGGAAGAAGTAGCGGGCCGCAGGATCGAGGGGAGCGTTGGACTTCACGTCCTTGGAAGGCTCAGAGCGCAACGCCGCGACGATGAGGTCTGCGCCGGGAATTTCATCCCCGTTCTGGTGCATTCGCTCGATCTCGGCGAGCAGCCGGGTGCGCGTCTGCGGCGTCAGCTGCTGCAGATACCCCCGGATGCTGTCGGCTGCGGTCTGTGTTGGGGCCATCGCTCGTTCGCGGACCGACTCGTTGCGGGCCTATCTCCGGTCACGACTGTACACATGCATTCCATGCCTGCATGTTATGGATGCATCCTTGAAGGAAATACTTAACCGCCGATTAAGAATGATTAAGAATATGAGGCCGGTTGTGGCAGGACGCGCGCGGCACGCCTTTGTCCACGCACGATTGAGCCGGTGAAAGCTGACCCCGCGATATGCGGCTCCATCCATGTCATGCGCCAGCGCACGGACCACGCCGGGATGGGCTTTGCGACAGTCAGCAATGTAACGGGGCGCGACGGGCTGCGCGATCACATATAAACATTTGATTTCACTATAATATTTTATATATACTTGGCTTTCCGCTGGGTGTGCGCCATCTCGCCGCCCTTGCGTTGTTCCTGTTTTGTTCTATAATCCCTTTTGAAAAAGTCCAGATCGCGTATCGCCTCATGCCGCGCCCCTCCCCTCCTGTCACCGTCCTTGGCCAGAGCCGCGCCCACCGCGCCGCGATGGTGGACGAGTTGCGTCGCCTGCTGCCCCGGATGGAAAGCGCCGCCGCGGCGCGCGCCCTGCCCTTCGGCCTCGCCCCCCTCGATGCGCATCTGCCGCATGGCGGCCTCACGGTCGGCGCGTTGCACGAGGTCGCGCCCGAAACCGCAGGGCGACACGCCGGCCGCCTTCGGTTTCCTCGCGGCGCTGCTCGCGCGCTTCATGCCGGCGTGGCGACCGCTGCTGCTCGTCGCCTCGCGCGCGTTCGCCGATCACGGCCGCCCGCATGGCCATGGCCTCAACCGCCTCGGCCTCGATCCGGCCCGGCTGATCCTGGTCGAGACGAAAGCCGAAAAGCAGGCGCTGTGGGCCATGGAGGAGGCGCTGCGCTCGGCCGTCCCCGCCGCGGTCGCGGGCACGATCGCAAAGCTCGATCTCAAGACCAGCCAGCGGCTGCATCTCGCGGCGGGCGCCGCCGACCTGCCGCTTGTGCTGCTGCGCCCGGCGCAAGCGCAGGAAGCGAGCGCGGCCGCGACGCGCTGGCGCATCGGCGCGGCCGAGGCCGCGCGCGACCGCTTCGGGCTGCATCCGGCACACACGCTGGAAAGTGAGGCTCGAGCGCTGCCGCAACGGACGGCCGGGGGAATGGTTGGTGGAGTTCGATCATGCCGCGTATCGTTTCAGTCTGGCTGCCCCGCTGGCCGATCCTGCGCTTTCTCGTCACCCAGGCGCGCGCGCGCGCCTCTGGCGAGCCAGTTGATCCGGCGCGGCCATTCGTCCTTGCGGCCGACGTGTCCGGCACGCCGTGCATCACCGCCCTGAACGCGGCCGCCGAGACGGAAGGAATCAAAATCGGCGAGACGCTCGCCGATGCGCGCGCCAAGGCCGGGAACCTGCAGGTGCGCGCCGCCGATCCGGCCGCCGACGATGCGGCGCTGCGGCGGCTCGCGTTGTGGGCGACGCGCTACACGCCCGCGGCATCGCCCTGGGACGAGAAGAACGGCGCCGACGGATTCTTTCTCGACGTCACCGGCGCCTCGCATCTGTTCGGCGGCGAGGAGAAGCTGCTCGCCGATCTCGGCGACCGGCTCGCGCGCTTCGGCCTGCCGGCGCGAGCCGCGACCGCCGGGACCGCGGGAGCCGCCTGGGCGCTCGCGCGCTTCCACGCCTCGCCGATCGTGATCCTTGCAGCCGGACAGGAGAGCGAGGCGCTGGCGCCGCTGCCGATCGAGGCGCTGCGACTCTCGCCCGAGACCCGTCGCACGCTGCGGCGGCTCGGCTTTCGGCGCGTCGGCGCGCTCATCGACAAGCCGCGCGCGCCCTTCGCGGCGCGCTTCGAGCGCGAGCTGCTCGCCGCGCCTCGACCAGGCGCTTGGCCGCGCGGCTGAGCCGCTCGCCTTCATCGTGCCGCCGCCGGTCTATCACAGCCTGCGCTATCTCCTGGAGCCGATCGCCGCCCAGGAGGCCGTCGTCGCGATCGCCAGCCGCCTCATGCAGGATATCGTCCATGCGCTGGTACGCGACGGCGTCGGCGCGCGCACGCTGCGGCTCGCGCTCTACCGTGTCGACGGCGGGGTCAAGAGCGTCGACATCGGCCTCACGCGACCGACGCGCAGCGTTCCCCATGTGACGCGCCTCATCGAGCTCAAGCTCGAACGGATGGGCGGGACGATCGATGCCGGCTTCGGCTTCGAGACGCTCGGCCTCGCCGTCACGACGGCCGAGCGCATGGAGCCGGGGCAGACCGAGCTCGTGGCCGGGTGCGACGAGGGCGGCACGGCCGAACAACTGGACGAGCGCTGCGGCGAGCTCATCGACGGCCTCACCCAGCGCCTCGGTCCGCACAGCGTGCAACGGCTCGCGCCGGTCGCAAGCCATCTGCCCGAGCGCGCCGAGGCGGCATTCGCGGCAACCGCTGACCGCGCGTCCTGGCCCGCCCCGAACGAGGCGCTGCCGCGCCCGCTGCTTCTGTTCGCGCATGCCGAGCCCGCCGAGGTCACGGCCCTTGTCCCCGAAGGCCCACCGCGGCGCTTCCGCTGGCGCGGCGTGATGCACGGAGTCGCCAAGGCGCAGGGGCCGGAACGCATCGCCGGCGAATGGTGGCGCGACCGCGCGAGCCCGCCGACGCGCGACTACTACCTGGTCGAGGACGAGGCCGGCCACCGCTTCTGGCTCTACCGCGAGGGTCTCTACGCGCGCGAGACCGCCTCTCCGCGCTGGTTCGTGCACGGCCTGTTCGCGTGAGAGGGACGGCATGATGAAGTTAGCGAGAGCACGCATGCGTCTCTGTTCCCCTCCCCCCGCGAGCGAAGCGAGTGGCGGGGAGGGGTCAGGGGTGGGGGGCGGCCGCAAGCACGGAGCAAGCGTAGTCCCCCCACCCCGTCCGTCGCAGCTTCGCTGCGCCGGCCGACCCTCCCCGCCACGAAACCCGGGCCTGCCCGGGTTTCGCATCAAAAAGTGCGCAAGTCGGGCAAGCCCGACTTGCGTGGGCGGGAGGGTAGATGCTGTTGCGTCTCGGTGCCCTGATCCGCGCGCAGTGCTTGAGACGCGCCCATGACCCCCTACGCCGAGCTCGCCGTCACCACCAATTTCTCCTTCCTGCGCGGGGCCTCGCATCCCCAGGGAGATGGTGGCGCGCGCCGACGAGCTCGGCCTCGCCGCCATCGGCATCGCCGACCGCAACACCTTCGCCGGCGTGGTGCGCGCGCATGACGAGGCGAAGAAGCGCAAAGATCAAGCTCCTGGTCGGCACGCGCCTCGTCACCACCGACGGCTTCGAGGTCATCGCCTATCCGACCGACCGCGCGGCCTATGGGCGGCTCTGCCGGCTGCTCACGCGAGGGCAACCGCAAGGCCAAGAAGGGCGAATGCCATCTCGCCTTCGACGACATCCTGGCGGCGACCGAGGGCCAGATGCTCGATCGCTCTGCCGCCAGAAGAGCTTGCGCCGCGCTTCACCGAACGGCTCGCCGCGCTCGCGCGCGCGGCGCCGGGACGCGCTTTTCTCGCCGGCATCCATCGCCATCGCGGCGACGAGCCGCGCCGCCTCGGGCCGGCTCGACGAGCTCGGCACGAGCGTGGGCGCGCCGCTCGTCGCCGTCAACGACGTGCTCTACCACGCGCCCGAGCGCCGGCCGCTCGCCGACGTGATCGACCTGCATCCGCGAGAAATGCACCATTCACGAAGCCGGCCTGCGGCTCGCGGTCAATGCCGAGCGCCATCTCAAATCCCCGAGCGAGATGGCGCGGCTGTTCGCCGGCTTCCCGGACGCGATCGCGCGCAGCCTGAAGATCGCCGACGCCTGCGGGTTCTCGCTCGCCGAGCTCAGATACGAATATCCCGACGAGCCGGTGCCGCCGGGCAAGACGCCGCAGCAGCATCTCGCGGATCTGACCTGGGCGGGCGCGCGCGAGCGCTACCCGCAGGACAGATATCCGGACGGCATTCCCGATGCACGTCCGCGGCCGGATCGAGGAGGAGCTCGCCCTCATCGCCAAGCTCGATTACGCGCGCTACTTCCTCACCGTCCACGACGTCGTCGTCTTCGCGCGCAGCCGCCCGAAGGAGATTCTCTGCCAGGGCCGCGGCTCGGCCGCCAACAGCGCGGTCTGCTATTGCCTCGGCATCACCGCGGTCGATCCCGACAAGAGCAAGCTGCTGTTCGCCCGCTTCATCTCGGAAAACCGCAACGAGCCGCCCGACATCGACGTCGATTTCGAGCACGAGCGGCGCGAGGAGGTCATCCAGTACATCTACGAGCGCTACGGCCGCGAGCGCGCCGCGATCTGCGCGACCGTCATCCATTACCGCTCGCGCCGCGCCATCGGCGAGGTCGGCAAGGCGCTGGGGCTCACCCCCGACGTGACCGCGGCGCTCGCCAAGACCGTGTGGGGCTTCAGCGACCGCAGCGTCGAGGACGAGCACATCCGCCAGGCCGGGCTCGACCCGGCCAATCCGGCGATCCGGCAGGCGATCACCTTCGCCAACGAGATCATCGGCTTTCCGCGTCATCTCTCCCAGCATGTCGGCGGCTTCGTGCTCACCCGCGCACGGCTCGACGAGACCGTGCCGATCGGCAATGCCGCCATGGACGAGCGCACCTTCATCGAATGGGACAAGGACGACATCGACACGCTCGGGCTGATGAAGGTCGACGTGCTGGCGCTCGGCATGCTGAGCTGCCTGCGCCGCGGCCTCGATCTCCTCAAGACCCATCACGGCAAGGAGTATCTCGCTCGCCACCGTGCCGCAGGACGACACGGCGGTCTACGACATGCTGTCGCGCGCCAACTCGGTCGGCGTGTTCCAGGTCGAGAGCCGCGCGCAGATGTCGATGCTGCCGCGCCTCAAGCCGCGGGAATTCTACGACCTCGTCATCGAGGTCGCGATCGTGCGCCCGGGGCCGATCCAGGGCGACATGGTGCATCCCTATCTGCGCCGGCGCGACGGCGCCGAAAAGCCGGATTATCCCTCGCCCGATCCGGCGCATGGGCCGGCCAACGAGCTGGAGGAGGTGCTCCGGCGCACCCTCGGCGTGCCGCTGTTCCAGGAGCAGGCGATGCAGATCGCGATCACGGCCGCCCGCTTCACGCCCGACGAGGCCGACGGGCTGCGCCGCGCCATGGCGACCTTCCGCCACAACGGCAACGTCCATCTGTTTCGCGACAAGTTCATCGACGGCATGACGCGGCGGGGCTACGATCGCGAATTCGCCGAAGACTGCTTCGGGCAGATCGAGGGCTTCGGCGAGTACGGTTTTCCCGAAAGCCACGCGGCGAGCTTCGCGCTCCTCGTCTATGTGTCGGCCTGGATCAAATGCCACTACCCGGACGTCTTCTGCGCCGCGATTCTCAACAGCCAGCCGATGGGCTTCTACCAGCCGGCCCAGCTCGTGCGCGACGCGCGTCAGCATGGCGTCGAGGTGCGCGAGGCGGACGTGAATTTCAGCGCCTGGGACTGCACGCTGGAGCTTGGCGCGAACTCGGCGGCGCTCCCTCTCCCCCTTGTGGGGAGAGGGTCGGGGTGGGGGGCGGTCGCGATCCGGCGACCGCATCGCCGACACTCCGCGACCCCTCACCCCACACCCTCTCCCCGCAAGGGGGAGAGGGAGCAGACAGAGTCTGCCGCTCGCGCTGATCAGTCTGCGCCGTGCGCCTCGGCTTCCGGCAGATCCAGGGCTTGCAGGAGCGCGAGATCGGGCATCTGGTCGCGGCGCGCCACAACGGTTATGCGGCGCTCGAGCGGCTCGGCGCCGTCCCCGGCGTCGCGCGCCACACGATCGAGCGCCTTGCCGAGGCGGACGCCTTCCGCTCGCTCGGGCTCGACCGCCGCGCCGCGCTGTGGGCCGCGCGCCGGCTCGACACGATCGGGATCGAGCGCGGCAAGCGCAAGACCACGCTCGACATCGACCGGCCGCTCCCGCTGCTGGGTGCCGACCGGGGAGACGAGCTTTTCCCCGAACCGGCGGTCGCGCTCCCCGAGATGGCGCTCGCCGAGCACGTTGCCGAAGACTACGTGGCGACCGGGCTGTCGCTGAAAGCGCACCCGGTGAGCTTCTTCCGCGAAGATCTCAGGCGGCTCGGCGCCTTGCGCAATGTGGAGCATCGCGGCGAGACCATGCGGCAGGATCAGATGGTCACCGTCGCGGGCCTCGTGCTCATCCGCCAGCAGCCGGGCACCGCCAAGGGCGTCGTATTCATGACCCTCGAGGACGAGACCGACATCGCCAACATCATCGTGTGGCCGAAGGTGTTCGCGAAGAACCGTCGCACCGTCATGACGGCGCGCTTCCTCGCGGTGCGCGGCCGCCTGCAGCGCGCCGGCCTCGTGGTCCACGTGGTGGCGCAGCGCTTCGTCGATCTCAGCGTGGAGCTGCGCCGGCTGAGCGGCGGCGACCCGCCGGACGCACCCGGCATGCTCCCGGCGCAGGGCGAGCTCGCGCTCGTCAGAAGCCGGGATTTTCATTGAGATCGACAGCCAGAAATTCCGCCTCGTCATGCCCCGCGAAAGCGGGGCATCCAGTACTCACCGACAGTGCGGCGGGTGCTCGACACTTGAATTGAAAGGCGTGCGCGTACTGGATTGCCCGCTGACGCGGGCAATGACGGCGGAGAGACGACATTGACCCTATTATGCATTGACGTGCCCCACGGTCCCCGCTAACCGGTCGCCACGACGGAATCCTCATGACCAACGACAAGCAACGCGTAGCCCTCACGTCGATCGCCGCTTCGGCGGGCCTCACCGCCGCCAAGGCGGCGGTCGGTTTCGCCACCGGCTCGCTCGCGATCCTGTCGGAAGCCGCCCACTCGCTGATCGATCTCGCCGCGACCGTGATGACCTATTTCGCGGTGCGCATCGCCGACCTGCCGGCCGACAAGGAGCATCACTACGGCCACGGCAAGGTCGAGAGTCTCTCGGCACTCGCCGAGACCGCGCTGTTGTTCGTGCTCTCGGGCGTCGTCATCTGGGAGGCCGGCAAGCGCCTCATCGCCGCCGAAGGACACGCCGTCGAGGCGACACTCGCCGCCTTTGCGGTGATGGCGGTCTCGATCGTCGTCGATTTCCTGCGCTCGCGCGTGCTCTATCGCGTCGCCGCCGAGCATGCGAGCGAGGCGCTCGAGGCCGACGCGCTGCATTTCGGTTCCGACATGTGGTCGTCGGCCGCCGTGCTGGTCGGTCTCGGCGGCCTCAAGCTCGGCTACGGCTGGGCGGACTCCGCCGCCGCGCTGGTGGTGGCGCTGTTCGTCTGCCTGGCCGGCTGGCGACTGGCACGGCGTACGATCGATACGCTCACCGACACGGCGCCCGCGGGCGCGGCGGAGCGCATCGCCGCGATCGCCGCCGAGGTCAACGGCGTGGTCGAGGTCGCACGCGTGCGGGTGCGACGGGTCGGCGCGACGTTGTTCGTCGACCTCGATGTGATCGCGAGCCGTACCGTGCCGCTCGATCGCGTCGAGGCGCTCAAACGCGAGATCGCGCGCGCGGTCACGGCCGTCATGCCCGAAGCCGAGCTCAACGCGACCGTGATCCCGCGCGCGCTCGACGACGAAACCGTGCTCGAACGCGTCATGGTGATCGCCCGCAATCGCGCTCTCGCGGTGCATCACGTGACGGTGCAAACCATCTTGGGGCGGCTCTCCGTCTCGCTCGATCTCGAGGTCGACGGCAGGCTCACGCTCGCGGCAGCGCATGCGATCGCCTCCGGGCTCGAAGCGGCGGTGCGCGACGAACTCGGCCCCGACGTCGAGGTGGAGAGCCACATCGAGCCGCTGCAAATGGACCGCCTGTCGGGCCAGGACGCCGCGCCTGCGCGGGTCGAGGCCGTGCATATGACGCTCGCCGCACTCGCTGGCGAACGTCCGGGCCTACGCAACATCCACGACGTGCGGGTGCGCGACACCAAGGACGGCGAGATCGTCAATTTTCACTGCGACGTCGATGCGACGATGCCGGTCGGCGACGTGCACGAGATGGTCGACGAGGTCGAGCGCGGCCTGCGCAGGCGCTTCCCGGAGATCAAGCGCGTGATCGGCCACGCCGAGCCGCGCTGAAGCATCAAATACGCACCCATGGCACGCGTTCATGGATGCCCGAAGTCGCGCACAAGGGTCGGCTGGAGCCGACCTGCGCATCAAAAAATGCCGATTTCGCGTAAACCCGAGATTGGTGCGGCATCGCGACCGACGAAAAATTACATCGGAACGAGCACCGCCGCGCCCTGCAGGCGGCCGCCGCGCAGATCGTCGAGCGCCGCGTTCGCCCGGTCGAGCGGATAGCGCACCACCTCGGTGCTGCACGCCGGCCTTGGGTGCGATCGCCAGGAACTCATGCGCGTCGGCGCGCGTCAGATTGGCGACCGAGACACCTGCCGCTCCTCCCACAGGATCCGATAGGGGAAGCTCGGAATGTCGGACATGTGGATGCCGCCGCACACCACGCGCCCGCCCTTCTTCACCGCGCGCAGCGCCGCCGGCACCAGCGCGCCGACCGGCGCGAAGATGATGGCCGCGTCGAGCGGCTCGGGCGGCGTCTCCTCCGACGCCGCCCGCCCACACCGCGCCGAGCGAGCGCGCGAAATCCTGCGCCGCCGTCGTCGCCGGCGCGGGTGAAGGCGTAGACCCGCCGGCCCTGCCACGCCGCGACCTGCGCCAGAATATGCGCGGCGGCGCCGAAGCCGTAGATGCCGAGCGCCGCGCCGTCGCCGGCCATGCGATAGCTGCGCCAGCCGATCAGCCCGGCGCACAGCAGCGGCGCGAGCGCGGCGTCGTCGACCCGCTTCCGGCAGCGGAAAGCAGAAGCGCGCGTCGGCGACCGCATGGGTCGCATAGCCGCCGTCGCGCGTGTAGCCGGTGAACAGCGGATCGTCGCACAGATTCTCGCGCCCGTCGCCGCAATAGGCGCACACGCCCGCAGGTCGCGCCGAGCCACGGCACGCCGACGCGCGTGCCCAGCGCGAAGCCGGTCACGCCCTCGCCCGATGCCGCCGACCGCGCCGACGATCTCGTGGCCGGGCACGATCGGAAGCCGCGGAGCCGGGCAGCTCGCCGTCGACCACGTGCAGGTCGGTGCGGCACACGCCGCACGCCGCGATCTCGATCAGCACTCTCGCCGCGCCCCGGCGCCGGCACCGGCCGCTCACGCATGACGAGCGCGGAGCCCGGCTTCTCCAGCACCATGGCACGCATGACCGGCATGGTGCCTGCGCGCGGGCGCGACGTCAGTTGCGCCGATGCCCGCCTCCTTGAAGACCTGGGTCAGGTTGGCGGTCTCCTCGCGGATGATCTTGTCGAACGCCTCCGGCGTGTCGGTGACCGGGAGGACGACCTGCGCCGCGAGCTTCGCCTTGGCCTGCGGCGTCTGCAGCATTTGCACCACGTCCTTGTTGATCTTGGCGATGATGTCGCGCGGCACGCCGGCAGGCGCCATCAGGCCGAACCAGGCGTCATAGACGAACGGCAGGCCGGCCTCGGTGAACGTCGGCGTATCCGGCATGTTGGGGATCGCGCTTGGGGTGGCGAGCGCGATCGCACGTACTTTGCCGGCCTCCGCCAGCTCTTTCGCCAGGTTGATCGGCGCGAAATACATCTGGGCGTCGCCGCGCACGACCGCGGTCACCGACTCGGGCGCGCCCTTGTAGGGCACATGGACGACGTCGATCCCGGCGGCCTTGCGGAACAGCGCGCCCGCGATGAAGGTCGTGCTGCCGAGTCCCGGCGAGGAGAAGTTGAGCTTGCCGGGCTTGGACTTGGCGAGGGCGATCAGCTCCTTGACCGACTTGGCGGGAAGCTCCGGATTGACGATCAGCACATAGGGAGCCGAGCAGACCGGCGTGATGCCGGCGAAATCCTTCACCGGATCGAACGTCAGATTCTTGTTGATGACGCCCGCACCGTGTGGCCGTTCGAGGTCAGCATCAGGGTGTAGCCGTCGGGTGTGCCTTGGCGACCGCGACGGTGCCCGGCAGGCCGGGCCGGTTCTCGACGATGACCTGCTGGTCCCACTGCCGGCGAGCTTGTCGGCGATGATGCGCGCCATGATGTCGGTCACGCTGCCGGCCGAGAACGGTACGACGATCCTGACCAGCTGGGTCGGATAGGTCTGGGCCGAAACCGGCCCCGAGAGCGCGAGCGGAGCGGCCAGCAAAGCCGCGAAGCCGAGCCATAGCGTGCGAAAGCGGATCATGAGGGCTGCCCTCTTGAACAGTTGTTTGCCGGCGGTCGATGTACCCGCCCTTGGTGCTGTTTTGCTTGCTTTCCAGCGGCCTTGCAAGCGTGGGCGGCGACGTGCCGCTCTGCCGCAACGTCGCACATGGGGGTGCACCGCAGACCGCCGGCAGGGCCGCAAATACGCAGCTTGGCGTTTTGGCGCGAACCGCTTAGATGGAGGGGAGCATCTCGGGCGAAAGCCTGTCCCGGACCCGGGACGGATACTGTTCGTTTCGGGAAATGCGGCGAGATATCCAATCCAGAGCGCGTTCCGACGGCACTTGATCGGAACGCTCAGTTTGCCCCTAACCGTGAGACCCCATGCGCACCGAACAGGCCCAGCCCGTCCGCCTCGCCGACTATCAGCCGCCGGACTGGCTGGTCGAGACCGTCGATCTCGACGTGGCGCTGCACCCGACCGCGACCCGCGTGCGCGCGACGCTCAAGCTCAAGCCGAACCCGGCCGCGCCGGCGCCGGCGCCGCTCGTCGCTCGACGGCGACGGGCTGACGCTCAGTCGATCAAGCTCGACGGCAGCGCCGCTGTCGACGGACAGCTTCGCCGCGACGCCCGACGCGCCTGACCATCCCGCAGCCGCCGCACGCGCCCGTTCGTGCTCGAGATCGAGACCGTGGTCGATCCGTCCGCCAACACCCAGCTGATGGGCCTCTATCGCGCGGGCGGCACCTACTGCACCCAGTGCGAGGCGGAAGGCTTTCGCCGCATCACCTATTTCCCCGACCGGCCCGACGTGATGGCGGTCTACACCACGCGCATCGAGGCGGACAAGGCCGAAGTGCCGGTGCTGCTCGCCAACGGCAATCTCGTCGCGGCCGGCGACGTCGCCGGGACGACGCGCCACTTCGCGGTGTGGCACGATCCGTTTCCCAAGCCGTCCTATCTGTTCGCGCTGGTCGGCGGCGAGCTCGGCCATGTCGAGGACGCGTTCGTCACCATGTCGGGCCGCAAGGTCGCGCTGCGCATCTATGTCGAGCCCGGCAAGGAGAGCCGCGCCGGCTTACGCGATGGATGCGCTGAAGCGCGCCATGCGCTGGGACGAGGAGGCGTTCGGCCGCGAATACGACCTCGACATCTTCATGATCGTCGCGGTGTCCGGCCTTCAACATGGGGGCGATGGAGAACAAGGGCCTCAACATCTTCAACGACAAATACGTGCTGGCGACGCCCGAGACCGCGACCGACGCCGACTACGCCAGCATCGAAGGCGATCATCGCGCACGAATATTTCCACAACTGGACCGGCAACCGCATCACCTGCCGCGACTGGTTCCAGCTCTGCCTGAAGGAAGGCCTGACCGTCTTCCGCGACCAGGAATTCTCCGCCGACAAGCGCTCGCGCGCGGTCAAGCGCATCGCCGACGTGCGCGTGCTGCGCGCGCACCAGTTCGTCGAGGATGCCGGCCCGCTCGCCCATCCGGTGCGGCCCGAGGTCTATCGCGAGATCAACAATTTCTACACGCCGACCGTCTACGAGAAGGGCGCCGAGATCGTGCGCATGCTCAAGACCCTGCTCGGCGCGGAGGGCTTTCGCAAGGGCATGGACCTCTATTTCGCGCGCCACGACGGCCAGGCCGCGACGGTCGAGGAGTTCGTCCGCTGCTTCGCCGACGCGACCGGGGCCGATCTCGGCCCAGTTCATGCGCTGGTACCGCCAGGCCGGCACGCCGGAGGTCGCCGTGACGCTGAGCCACGACGCCAAGGCCAAGACCTACACGCTCGAGATCGCCCAGATGCTGCCGCCGACGCCGGGCCAGCCGGTCAAGGAGCCGATGGTGATCCCGCTCGCGCATCGGGCTCGTCGGGCCGGACGGCCACGACCTGCCGCTCATGCTCGCCGACGGCCGCGCGGTCGAGCGCGGCGTGCTGGTGCTCACGCGACCCGGCCGAGACCTTCGTGTTCGCCGACGTGGCGGCGCGACCCGTGGCCTCGCTCAACCGCGGCTTCTCGGCGCCGGTCAAGCTCACCGCCAATCTCACCGCCGACGACCTGCGCTTCCTCGCCGCCCACGACGGCGATCCGTTCAACCGCTGGCAGGCGCTGCAGACGCTCGCCTCGACGCTGCTCATCGACAACGTCAAGGCGCTGCGCGCCGGCAAGCCGATGCGCCAGGATCGGGGCCTCGTCGAGGCGCTCGGCGCGATCCTGGCCGATGCCGCAGCTCGAGCCGGCCTTCGTCGCGCAGGCGCTCGCGGTGCCGTCGGAAGCCGACATCGCCCGCGAGCTCGGCCGCGACGTCGACCCGGACGCGATCTTCACGGCGCGCGCGCGCTTGCGCGCGGCGATCGGGATGCCGCTCGGCCCGCCTCTGCGCGACACCTATCGCCGCCTGTCGGACGGCGGCCCTACAGCCCGGACGCGGCGAGCGCCGGCCGCCGCAGCCTGAAGAACGTCGCGCTCGACCTGCTCGCCGCCTCGGGCGGCTCGGCCGCGATCGCGCTAGCCGCCCGGCAATACCAGGCCGCCGACAACATGACCGACCGCATGGCGGCGCTGGCGACGCTGTCGCTCCACCCGGTGCGCGAGCGCCAGGCGGCGATCGACGATTTCTACCGCCGCTACCAGTCCGATCCGCTGGTGATCGACAAATGGTTCGCGCTGCAGGCCGCGATCCCGGAGGCGGCGACGCTCGACCGGGTGCGCGAGCTCACGCGCCATCCGGCGTTCTCGCTCGGCAATCCGAACCGCGTGCGCTCCCTGATCGGCGCGTTCGCGCAGATGAACCAGACCCAGTTCAACCGCGCCGACGGCGCCGGCTACGCGTTCCTCGCCGACACCGTGCTGGCGCTCGACGGACGCAATCCGCAGGTCGCCTCGCGCATGATGACGGCGTTCCGAGAGCTGGCGCGCGCTCGAGCCGCGGTCCGGCGCGCCAAGGCCGAGGCCGAGCTCCGGCGGGTCGCGGCGGCGCCGTCGCTCTCGACCGATGTGCGCGATATCGTCGAGCGTTCGCTCGCCGAAACGTGAGAACCGCCCGAGAGCCGGCCGGGACGAGACGTCGCGGATTTTCTGTCAAGCCCTCGAAATCGCGGCTGTGGACAGCGTGCAGACAACTCGCCGCCCACCCGACCGAAACCCTTGCACCGGCAGGTATTTCTCGCCTCCCGACCGGATGGTAAGATTTTTTTAAAAATTGATTCGCGGAACTCTCGACAAAGATTCGCCGATCGATTCCAATGGCGGTGATTCGGGTAGTGGATGCGGCAAATCCCGACCGAACACGGGACGGGGAAAGTCCAAAACGGGGAGGCTTGGCATGGCGCCCGCTCTCGCGAGCGCGTCAGCGAGTACGGATTCGATCAAGGGCCTGGCTCAATCGATCGCCAAGCCCGCGTATCGACGCCTCCTCGTCGCCGAGCCCGCGCTGCGACGCGCGGTCCCAGTTCTCATCATCGCCTTCCTGCTCACCATGGCGGTCGGCGCCGGCGTGCAGGTGAACGATCATCGGCACCAGGCGATCGCCACGGTCGTCACCGAACTCGACGCCATTGCCGATCTGCTCAACACGCGTCTCGATCAGGCCGCGACGACGTCCAAGAACGACGTCTTGCGCGGCGCCCAGGACCTGCTCATTCGCTCGCTTCCGCCGCACGCCCGCAACGGAGGGCGCGCGATCTTCGTCAGCGACCTCGACGGCAACGTCATCGCGGCGGCGCCCTATCGCATGCTGGGGCAGCCGCTGCTCGATATTCTCGGGCCGGACCAGCCCCTCACGACATTCGGCGCCACCGCCGGCGTGCTGGAAACGCCGCTCGCCGACGGCACCGAGGCGTTTGCGACCGTGCGCCTGCTCAAGGCACCCCTCGGCCAGGTCGCCGTCATCCAGTCGCGCGCGAATGCGCTCGCACCTTGGCGCTCCGACACCATGCTCACCATCACGCTGTCGGCCACCACCGGCTTCGTGGTTCTTATCCTGGGCTTCGCCTTCCATTGGCAGGCGACGCGTGCGCGCGAGGCGGACGCGATCTACGACACCGTACGCGCGCGGATCGACACCGCGCTCAATCGCGGGCGCTGCGGGCTATGGGACTGGGACCTTGCGCGCGGGCGGATCTTCTGGTCCCACTCCATGTTCGCCATTCTCGGGCTCGATCCGCGCGATGACCTGCTGACCTTCGGTGAGGTCGGGGCGCTGGTCCATCCCGACGACATTCGGCTCTACGAGCTGGCGACCCAGCTCGTCGAGGGCGAGACCAACTCGATCGACCGCGGTTTCCGTATGCGCCACGCCTGCGGCGACTGGGTGTGGCTGCGCGCGCGCTGCGAGATCATTCGCCAGAGCGACGGCGGCGATCCGCATCTGATCGGCATCGCGGTCGACATCACCGAGCAGAAGCACCTGATGGAAAAGACCATCGCGGCGGATCTCCGCCTGCGTGACGCGATCGAGACGATCCCCGAAGCCTTCGTCCTGTGGGACGCCGACAACCGGCTGGTGCTGTGCAACTCCAATTTTCAGGCGCTGCACGATCTTCCCGACCACACGATCACGGCCGGCACCGCCTACGAGGCAGTGGTCGCGGCCGGACGCCGGCCGGTGGTACGCACCACCAGCGCCAATGACGACTGTCCCACGCCGGGCGCGCGCACCTTCGAGGCGCAGCTCGAGGACGGCCGCTGGCTGCACATCAGCGAGCGGCGCACCAAGGACGGCGGTTACGTGTCGGTCGGCACCGACATCACCAATATCAAGCTGCACGAGGAGAAGCTGATCCACAGCGAGCGCCGGCTGATGGCGACGGTCGCCGACCTGCGGACCTCCCAGCAGGTGCTCGAATCGCAGGCGCAGCAGCTCTCCGAACTCGCCGAAAAGTACTCCGAGGAGAAGACCCGCGCCGAGGAAGCCAACAAGGTGAAATCGAAGTTCCTCGCCAATATGAGCCACGAGCTCCGCACGCCTCTCAATGCCATTCTCGGATTCTCCGAGATCATGGGGTCCGGCATGTTCGGCCCGCTCGGCACCAAAAAATACGACGAGTATTGCCGCGACATCCATTCAAGCGGCCAATACCTGCTCGAAGTGATCAACGACGTGCTCGACATGTCCAAGATCGAGGCCGGCCGCATGCGTCTCGTCCGCGAGACGCTCATACTCGACCAGCTTCTCGCCGATGCGTTGCGCGTCGTCTCGGGCAGGGCCACCGAAAAGAAGCTCGCTCTGGCGCTCGACGTGACGCCCGATATCGCCTTCGAAGCCGACAGCCGCGCGTGCAAGCAGATCGTCCTGAATCTCCTGTCCAACGCGGTGAAATTCACGCCGGACGGCGGCCGCGTCAACGTGCGCGGCCGCATGCGTGGCCGTTCGCTCGTGGTCGCGATCGACGACAGCGGCATCGGCATTCCACGCGATGCGCTCGCGAAGCTCGGCCGACCGTTCGAGCAGGTCGAGAGCCAGCTCACCAAGAGCCATCAGGGCTCGGGGCTCGGCCTCGCCATCGCCAAGTCCCTGGTGGAGCTGCACGGCGGCATCATGCGCATCCGCTCCAGGCTCGGCATCGGAACCATCGTGGTGGTGCGCCTGCCGGTTCCGGCGCAGCATGTCGGCCGGCGCGCGCAATGCGGCGTAAGGCCCTGTCCGCTCCGTCATGAGGGTCCAGATCCGGTCGCATTTTCGGCCGCGAACCGGCTTCCAATCCCGATCAAGTCGGGGGCAGTCCCGCGCCGGTGAATGCTCCGGGATTTCCTGGTTTCGTCGTGGCGTGCCTCGCCGGCGTCACGCCGGCGTAATCGGCTCATCGACGAAGATCTTGTACTGCTGGGACTTCGGCCGCGCCTTGTCGTCCTCGTTGACGTAGGAGATCGAGCTCTTGCCGAGCAGCACGCGCGGCAGGATCATCACCCGGATGAAGCGCGTCGGGCGATCGGCGCCTTGCGCGAACACCGGCTCTGGGCCGGATTCGAACCATGCGCCGCCCGGTCCGTAGGATGTCGAGCCGCCATGGGTGTCGATACGGATGCCGCCCTCGATGAGGCAGCGGATGCCGGGGCCCTGATGGGTGTGCAGATAGGCGCACCCGCCAGGCGGAAATCCGACGCTGTCGCCCCGCATCAGCAGATCGCCCGCCGGCAGGGCATCGAGCCGCACCGACAGCTTCTCGTGCGACTTCACCCCGCGACCGTGCGCCGCGCCGCCTCCGGCCGATGCCGGTGCGAGCTCGAACCGCCAGCAGGTCACCCCGGCCTTGCCGGGCAAGAGCGCGAGCGCGTCTGCGCCGAACCAGGCGTCGCCGTCGCCGAGCTCGCGCCCCGCGATCGTCGCCGTGCCGTGCACGACGAAGGTCATGCGCGGCATGGCGGGCAATGCGGGGTCAAACGCGCCGGCCGCCGGCAATATGTCCTCGTAGAGCCGAAGCATCGGGGGCATTGGAGAGCCTCTTGGTGAGAACGAAACGAGTTGGCAGAGTAGCAATATCGTCGCCGCACGATAGCCCGCGACGGCAACGAAGCCCGGGCGTTTTTCCTCGCCGTATGTTATGAAAAAACGGAAGCCGCAATTCAAATCGGTCTTCACCGAGTACAGCAAGAAGCACGGCGATACGGTGCGCCGGCACGGCGCCAAGCCGGTGTTCTTCATGTCGTGGGCCTATGCGGACAAGCCGGAAATGACGGCCGCATTGGCCGCGCGCGCCCTCAGCCCGCGTCGAACTCCAGGCACAGGTGCACCGGAAACGGTGTCCCGCGCGTATCGATTTGTCCCGACGCATTCGCGGCGCGCCGCAGGCCCTGCTGCTGCAGCAGCGGCTTGAGGATCGCCGGAATGAGGATCTGATTGATATGGGCCCCGAAGCAGGTGTGAAGTCCGTCGCCCCACAGGATGTAGCTGTCCCATGGCCGGTCGGTGCGGAACGACTCCGGGTCGTCGAGCTTCAGCCGATCGAACATCGCCGAGTAATTCGCCGCCAGCACCATGGTGGATTGCGGAATTTTGCGCGCCCGTAGCGTCCCCGGCGCCACCACCGTATCGCGATTGGCGCGCCGGTAGATCACCGGATTGACCGGATTGAATTGGAGCGCCTCGAAAACATGGCGCGCCAGCAACGCGTCGTCGCCCGCACGGGCAGCGCGCTGCGCCCCCGCCAGCGCGTCTGGACGATCGAGCAGTTGATCGAGCGCCAGGACGGAAGCCTTCGACGTCGTCGGGACGGCGCCGATGACCAGGCCGATCAGGTTGTTGCGGATGCCGAGGTCGTCCATGCCGGGGAGGCCGGCCGCCTGCATGGCGAGGCAGCGATTGAGCACGTCGTCGGCACCCGATGGACGGGCTTTGCGATCCCGGATGACGCCATCGAGATAGGCCCTGCACTTGGCCGCGGATTCCAGCGCGCGCGCATCCAGGGCGGGATCCGCCGCCAGGTCGATGAACAAGTACCAGAACATGTCCGTCGTCCACGCGATCATGTCGGCCTCGGACGGCCCGGGCGTGCCGAAATAGACGTCGAGCAGTTGCGTGGGCACGCGCAGGCTCAGATCCTGTGGAACGTCGATCCGCCCGCGCGTGGCGCCGACCAGTTCGGCGGCCCGCCGCGCCGCAAAGGGCTGGACGATGCTCGCGAGATCGGTGCGGCGCACCGCGATCCTCATGTTCGAGACGTCGCGGGTATAGTCGGCCGAATCCTGCATGCCGAGGAAGAAGTTCTGCCCGCCGGTGATCTGGATCATCCGAGGCGCGTAAACGACGTCGAATTCCCCGTCGCGCCCGAGCACGTCCTTGACGTCCTCAAAACGCGTCACGAACGCCGTGCCGCCATTGTCATAGGCGGTGATGAGCTTCCGCTTGATCACCACATTGGGCAGAAACGCCCGCAGCACATCGAACACCAGCCGCTGCCCGGCCGGGGCCGTCAGCCCGGCGACCAGGCGCTGCTTGAGGGTCCCGTCGTGGCCGAACAGGCTTTTGATCGCGATGGCGATGAGCCGGCCGAGTGCGGCGAACGCCGCGCCGAAAATCATCAACCGCACCATGATTGCCGTCAACGCCGCTCCGATCAACGACATGTCCTGGTTCCTCCCGTCATCAGGCGCCATGCTAACAGGCCTCGGCAGGACCCTACAACCATTGAGGGTTTGAATGTGAGGCCGGGGGCTACTCGCAGCTCCGCCCCGGCCCTTGCGGCCCGGCGCGCGAGCGGCCGTTCACGTCCCCACGATCCGCACGAAACTACGCCTCACCCTCGCCTGCGTGTCGGCCAGATGCGCCTCGAGGGTCGCGAAATCCGGCACGTCGGCGGCGCGCACGAGCAGGCCGAGCAGGTCCGCACCCGCGGTTTTGGGATCGAACGGGCCCGAGAGGCAGAGGCGGAGAATTTGCGTGAGATCCTGATAGAGCCGAATCGCCGGCCGCAGCACCTCGCCGTCCTCGACGTCGAGCACGCCCAGCCGTGCGGCGTTGTCGAAGACGCGTGCCGTCGCGGTATCGAGGATTTCCGGCACCGCGGCCGCATGCACGAGTTGCAGATACTGCGCGATGAATTCGAGGTCGACCAGCCCGCCCGCCGCATATTTGAGGTCCCAACGGTCGTCCTCGCCCTTCTCGGTCGCGATCGCGCGCCGCATCTCGGCCACGTCGGCGGCGATCGCCCTGGCGTCGCGCTCGCCGCAAAGTACCGCGCGCACCGCCTCGCCGATCCGTCGCGCCAGTTCGGTCGGCGCCGAGACCACGCGCGCACGCGTCAGCGCCATGTGCTCCCAGGTCCAGGCCTCGGTCCGCTGGTAGGTCTCGAACGCCTCGAACGAGGTCGCGACCGGGCCGGAGCGCCCGGAGGGGCGCAGCCGCATGTCCACGTCATAGAGCCGCCCGTAATTGGTCTGCGCCGTCATCGCGCTGACCAGACGTTGCGTCAGGCGGGCGAAATACTGGGTGCCGTGCAGCCGCCGCTCGCCGTCCGATTCCGGCTGCGTCGGATCGAATTCGTAGACCAGGATCAGATCGAGGTCGGACGACGCCGTCATCTCGCACCCGCCGAGCTTGCCCAGCGCGACCACCGCGCTCGCCTGTCCGCGCAGGCGCCCATAGGTCGCCGCGAACTGCGCCGGTCACCGCGTCGTGCATGGCGCGCACGATCACGTCGGCGAGGCCCGCGAAGGCCTCCCCGGCCTGCCGGGCGGACACCGTGCCGGAAAGAACGCGCGTGCCGATCAGGAACATGTGCTCCTGGCCGAACAGGCGCACGCGATCGAGGAAGTCCTCGTACGTTCCCGCTTGCGCGAGCGACTCGGCGAGCCGGGCCGCAAGCTGCTCGGCGTCGGGCAGCTCCCCGAAAAAATCGGGATCGAGCAGCGCGTCGATCACCTGCGGGTGCAGCGCGAGCGTGTCGGCGAGCCGCGGCGCGGTCCCGAGCAGCAGCGCCACCAGGGACAGGAGGCCGGGATTCTCGCGCAGCAGCGACAACAGTCGCGCGCCGCCCTGCAAACTGTCGAGGAAGCGATCGAACGCGACGAAGGCCGCCTCCCGATCGTCGGAACGCGAGAATTGATCGATCAGCAACGGCACCAGCTCGGCCAGCAGGCTGCGCGCGACGTCGCCGCGCAGCGCGCGCGGCGCGCCCGTCAGCCAGCGGCGCAC
This sequence comes from uncultured Pseudomonadota bacterium, assembly GCA_963791155.1. GTDB lineage: Bacteria > Pseudomonadota > Alphaproteobacteria > Rhizobiales > Xanthobacteraceae > JAVDCA01. The sequence goes on along the minus strand of CAWBRI010000006.1, from coordinate 29,132 downwards.
CGTTGCGGAAACCTCGACCGGCCGGCGGAACCCCATGGCGGCGAGCTTGGTCAGGGTCTCGCGATCGTCGCCATCCTTGGGGAAGACGAGGCCGCGTCGTTCCGCCTCGCGCGCCGGCGCATGCTCGAACAGCTTGGCATAGTGGTGCTGCACCGCAGCGAGCTGCGCCACCAGGGCGGCTGCAAAAGCGTCGCGCCCCTCATAGCCGAGGAAACGGGCGAAGCGCTCCACGCCGCCGCGGTCGGCCGGCAAGGTGTGGGTCTGCTCGTCGGCGACCATTTGCAGCCGATGCTCGACCTCGCGCAGGAACCGATAGGCGGCATCGAGCGAGACGCGCGCCTCCTCGTCGATGAAGCCGCGTTCGGCCAGCACGCCGAGACTCGCCAGCGTCTCGCGCCCGCGCAGACCCGGATGGCGCCCGCCCGCAATCAGCTGCTGGGTCTGCACGAAGAATTCGATCTCGCGGATGCCGCCACGGCCGAGCTTGATGTTGTGGCCTTCGACCGCGATGGCGCCGTGACCCCGATAGGCTTGGATCTGGCCCTTCATCGCGTGCACGTCGGCGACCGCCGCGTAATCGAGGTGCTTGCGCCAGATGAAGGGCGCGAGCGCCCGCAGGGTGGCTTCGCCGGCCGCCGCATCGCCCGCGCAGGGGCGCGCCTTGATGAGGGCGGCACGCTCCCAGTTCTGGCCGGAGCGCTCGTAATAGTCGAGCGCGGCCGGCAGCGAGATGGCGATCTGGGTCGAAGCCGGATCCGGCCGCAGCCGCACGTCGACCCGGAACACGTAGCCGTCGGCAGTGCGCTCCTGCAGCAGACGTATGAGATCGCGGGTGAGGCGAACGTAGAGCGCACCGGGCTCGACGCCGTCCGCCAGGGCCGGCACGTCCGGATCGTAGAACACGATCAGATCGATATCGCTCGAATAGTTCAGCTCATGGGCGCCCATCTTGCCCATGGCGAGCACGACATAACCCGATCCTGCGTCGGGTCGCGCCGGGTCCGGGGGCGCGAACCTGCCGGCGCGCGCCGCGCCCGCCAGCAGGTAGCGCACGGCCGTGCCGACGGCCGTGTCCGCCACATCGGTCAGCGCGCGGGTGACTCTCATCACCTCCCAGGCACCGCCGATATCGGCGAGCGCGATGAGAAGGGCCGCTTCCGCCTTCATGCGCCGCAGCAGCCGCATGGCGTCGTCGTCTTGCGCAGCCGCCGCCATGGCGCGGGTCGTCCTGGCGAGCAGCGCCACGAGATGCGGGTCCGGATCGGATTGCAGCAAATCCAGCAATCGGTCGCCCGCACGCTCGATGAGGTCCCACAGATATGGCGAGCCGTCGGCGATGCCCTCGACCAGGGCGCGGGCGAGCGGATGGTCGTCGAGCAGGCGGGCGAGCGCGGAATCGGCTTGCGCGGCGAGCCAGGCCGCCACCCGGGCGCGCGCCGTTGCGGGATCGCAGAGAACGGGCGCACGCACCAGCCGGCCCACCAAGGCGCCCGGCTGCAATCCTTGCCCCCTCGCCATGATGGTCAATCCGGTCCCTGGCTCGATCCTTGCGGCCCCGCACGCGGCAACAGGAGCGTGGCTTTGAGGCCGGGGGCGTTGTCCGCGAGCTTGAGCTCGCCGTGATGGAGGTGCGCCACGGCCGAAGCCAGGCTCAGCCCGAGGCCCGAGCCCGGCAGCGAGCGGCTCTGCTCCAGCCGCACGAAGCGCTCGACCGCGTGCGCGCGGTCGCGTTCGGGAATCCCGGGGCCCGTGTCGGAGACGGTGAGCACGTACCTGCTCTCCATCGGCGTCGGCCGTCACTTCTATGGTGGGCGGCGCGCCCGTGCCGGCCGCGGGTGCGCCATCCGCGGCGAGCGGCGCCGGGGCCGCGTATTTGATCGCATTATCGACCAGATTGGCCAGCGCCTGGCTGATCAATTCGCGGTTGCCGCGCACCATGGCGGGACCGGGCGCCGCGACCGCGAGCCGGAACCCCTTCTCTTCGGCGACCGGCTCGTACAGGTCGCCGATTCCGCGGGCCGTCTCGGCCGCGTCGAATTCGGTCATGTGGCGCCCGGCCTCGCCCGCCTCGGCGCGCGCGATCATCAGCAGCGCGTCGAAGGTACGGATCAGCCCGTCGGATTCCTCGATCGTACTATCCAGCGCGGCGCGATAATCGTCATCCGTGCGGGCGTTGCGCAGGGCCGCCTCGCAGCGGTTGCGCAGCCGTGTCAGCGGCGTCTTGAGATCGTGCGCCACATTGTCGGATACCTCCTTGAAGCCGCGCATGAGCGACTCGATGCGATCGAGCATCGCGTTGACGTTGAGCGCGAGCCGGTCGATTTCGTCGCCGGTGCCCGCCACCGGGAGGCGCCCCGAAAGATTGCCCGCCATGATGGTGTGGGCCTTTTCGGTGATGGCGTCGACGCGTCGCAGGATTCGCCGGCTGACGAAGAACCCGCCGCCGAGCCCGAGCACCACCACGACCGCCATCGACCAGCGTCCGGCCGTCGTGATGATGTCATAGATGCGCTCGCGCTCCTCGATGTCGCGCCCGACCAGGAGGTGGAAGCCCCCGGGCAATTCCGATACGCGCACGAGGGCGTGGTGCTCGGTCCCTTCCGGCGCGTCGAGCCGGCGGTAGGCGGTCTCGACCCATCCGGTCTGGCCCAGCGTCCCGGCCTCGAGCGAGGCGACATTTCCGGCGAGCCCCTGCCCGGTCGGTGTCGCCACCAGATAGAGGCTCGAACCGGGGCGGCGCGAACGGATGTCGACGACCTGGACCAGGCGGCGGATGCCGCCTTGCTCATATTGCTGGGCGAGCCCGCTGACCTCGGCATCGACCGTGGTGGTGATCTGCTCGGTGATCAGCCGGCGCGCATTGAGCGCGAAAAAGCCGAGCAGGAGCACCGCATAGAGGGCGAACAGCACGAGATAGACGAGCGTGAGACGGAACGCCGTCGTGCGGAGGAGCTTACCGAGCGCCGTCACGGATCATGTACCCGGCGCCGCGGATGGTATGGAGAAGCGGCTGCGTGAAGCCCTTGTCGATCTTGGAGCGCAAGCGCGAGATATGCACGTCGATGACGTTGGTCTGCGGATCGAAGTGGTAGTCCCAGACGTTCTCCAGCAGCATGGTGCGAGTGACCACCTGGCCGGCGTGCTTCATCAGATATTCGAGCAGGCGGAACTCGCGCGGCTGCAGCGAGATCTCCTCCTTGCCGCGCGTGACCCGGTGCGACAGCCGGTCGAGCTCGAGGTCGGCGACCCGGTAGACGGTCTCCTCGCGCCCGCCGCGGCGGCGCGCCAGCACCTCGACGCGCGCCAGCAACTCGGCAAACGAGTAGGGCTTGACCAGATAATCGTCGCCGCCGGCGCGCAGGCCCTTGACGCGGTCGTCCACCTGCCCGAGTGCGGACAGGATCAGCGCGGGGGTGGTGACGTTCTTGTCGCGCAGCGCCCCGATAACGGAAAGGCCGTCGCGCTTGGGCAACATGCGGTCGACGATGAGCACGTCATAGGCCCCGTCGAGCGCGAGCGCATAGCCGTCTTCGCCGTCGGCCGCATGCTCGGCCACATGACCGACCTCGCGAAACGCCTTGACGAGATAGTCGGCCGCGTCGCGGTCGTCCTCGATGATCAGGAGTCGCATATCATCAGCCATCCGGCGGCGCGCCGCTCCGGCGCGCACGGGATATTAGAGCATGATCTCGAAAAGTGGGAACCGGCCCCGGGGCTCGGGGAAAACACCCGAAGCGAAAGGGGCGGCGGGAGGTCCCGCCGCCCCTTCGACCGCCCGGCCTCGGCGGGGGCGACGGATGCCGAGGGCCACGAGGTTCCGAAAAACGTCCCAGTAACCGTTGGAGGAAACGGGGGACGGGCCGCAGGCCCGTCCCCCCTCGAGTACGCGCTGCCGGCGGGGGCGACGAATGCCGGCAACACGACCCAGTTCGATCGGGGATGGGGACGGGCCTTGCGGCCCGTCCCCCAGGTTCGTGCCGCTGGCGGGGGCGACGGTTGCCAGCGGTACGTCCCATCTCGTTCAGGCGTCGCCGACCGGAATCGCGACGTAGCGCGTCCCCTGCTCCGACTTCACCCGCATCAACACTGTGCGTTTGCCGCCTGTCTTGGCGTCGTTCATCGCGCGGCTCACATCCGCGGGCGCATTCACGGCCTTGCCGCCGACGTCGAGAATCACGTCGCCGGTCTTGAAGCCATGCGCCGCGGCCGCGCCGTCCTGTTCGACCTGCGTGACCACCACGCCCTGGGTGCCGGCGCCACTCACACCCGCAGCCGGCGCGAGCGAAAGGCCGAGCCGCGGCAGGTCGGTACTCGGACTGTCGCGGTTCTCCTGCGTGGAGGCGCGCGCCTGCCGGTCCTTCGGCAATTCGCCGAGGACGAGCGAAAGCTGTTCCTCCTTGGCTCCGCGGTAGACGCCGAGCTTGATCGAGGTGCCGGGCGCCATGCTGCTGATCCGACGCGCGAGCGTGCGCGCGTCCCGCACCGGCTCGCCATTGAGCGACACGATCACGTCGCCCGACTTGATGCCGGCTTTCGCGGCCGGACTGCCTTCCTGCGGCTCGGCGACCAGCGCGCCCTTCCGCCTGTTTCAGGCCGAGGCTGTCGGCGATGTCGGCGGTCACCGGCTGGATCTGCACGCCGATCCATCCGCGCGTCACCTGCCCCTTGTCCTTGAGCTGGGCGACGACCGTCTTCACCGTTTCCGACGGGATCGCGAACGCGATGCCGACCGAACCGCCGGAGGGCGAGAAGATCGCCGTATTGACGCCGATGACGTTGCCGTCGACGTCGAAGGTCGGACCGCCGGAATTGCCTTTGTTCACGGGCGCGTCGATCTGGATGAAGTCGTCATAGGGACCGGCGCCGATATCGCGGCCGCGCGCCGACACGATGCCGGCGGTCACGGTGCCGCCGAGACCGAACGGGTTGCCGACCGCAAGCACCCAGTCGCCGACGCGCGGCGACTGCTCGGCCAGCCGGACGAACGGGAAGTCGCCGCCGCCCTTCGACCTTGATCAGCGCCAAGTCGGTGCGGGGATCGGTGCCGATCACCTTGGCGGTGTGGATCTTGCCGTCGTCGGTCGTCACCTCGACGCTTTCGGCCTTGTCGACGACGTGATTGTTCGTCACCGCATAGCCGTCAGCCGAGATGAAAAAGCCCGAACCCTGGCCTGTGACAGGCTGCCGGCGCGGCGACTGGCCGCGCAGGCCCGGCATGTTGCCATCCGGCCGGCCGAAGCGACGGAAGAAATACTGGAACGGGGAGTTCGGACCGAACGGGTCCTCCTCGCTGCTCATGCTCGAGGGCCGGGCCTCGGCGCCCATCTTGACGCGCACCGACATCACCGACGGCTTCACCTTCTCCACGATGTCGGCAAATCCGGCCGGCCGCTGCGAAGTCTGGGCATAGGCCGAAGCGGTGAACGAGTTGAGGTGCGAATTGACGCCGAAGTGACTCAAGCCGAAATCCTGGCCCGAAAACGCCATGACGGCGCCGAGGCCGGCCACGCTCGCGAGCAGCGCGAGACGGCGCGCGGACAACAGGCGCCTGGAGGGAGAAACAATCGACATCGGGCGTGGCTCCAATTCCGTTCTGCGACGGGGGGTGCGAGATCGCACCGTTTCGCCGCGCAGGATGGAGGGCCGCGCCTTTCCGCATCATGACCGGAAAATTAACACTTCGTAAGGTTTGGCGATTGAATAAACTTCAGACGCAATAAAGGCTTAGCCGAAACGCCTAAACCTGAGAGCCATCAGGGCGCGCCCGGCCTGGTCAGTTCGGCAAGCCGCGCCTGCTCGCTCGGGCTGAGGGGGGCGACCGGTCCCGGCCGCGCCCCGGCGTCGCGCCGGCGCCGCCGCACGGCCACCACCAGCGTGATCGCGCCGACACCCAGAAGACCGATCGGCGCGAGCCACAACAGGGCGGTGTGCCACTCGAAGCGCGGCTTGAGCAGCACAAACTCGCCATAGCGGGCGACCAGGTAATCGAGCACTTGGGAGTCGCTGTCGCCCGCTTTCAGGCGCTCGCGCACCAGGATGCGCAGGTCGCGTGCGAGCGGAGCGTCGGAATCGTCGATCGACTGGTTCTGGCACACCATGCAGCGCAATCCGTGCGAGAGCTCGCGCGCGCGCCCTTCCAGCTTGGGATCGGGCAGGATTTCGTCGGGCTGCACCGCAAAGCTCGGCGCCGCGCTCACAGTCGCCACCACGACGACGAGCAGCCGCAGGAACATCGGAAACCTGAGGAAGGTCATGCGCGCTACTCCGCCGGCTGCAAGGCGGTCCTGGCTTTGGCGGGCTTCGGCGCGCCGACGCGCAGGCGCCGGTCCGACAGCGAGAGGCCGCCGCCGATCACCATCACGATGCAACCGAGCCAGATCAGGAGCACCAGCGGCTTGTGATAGATGCGCACCGCGATCGAACCGTCCGCATTGGTGTCGCCGAGCGACACATAGATCTGGCTGAACCCGCGCGACATGAGGGCGGCCTCGGTCGTCGTCATCTCGCGCGCCGCAAACGTCTTCTTGGCCGGCTCCATGACGCCGATCCGCTCGCCATTGCGCCGCACGGTGAATTTCACGGCCAGTTCACTGTAGTTCGGTCCGGCCCGCGGCGTCGTCCCGTCGAACGTGAACTCGTAGTGCCGCAGCGATACCTTGTCGCCCGGGCGCAGCGAGACGATCTGCTCGCTGCCCCATTGCGTCACGCCGATGACGCCGAGCAGCGTGATGCCAAGCCCGATATGCGCGCAAGTGGAGCCCCACGCCGAACGCGGCAGCCCGGCGGCCCGCCGCAAGGCGGTGCCGAACGGAGCGCGCCACAGCCCGGTGCGTTCGACCATGTCGGTGATGGCGCCGGCGATCACGAATATCGCGAGGCCGACCCCGAAGGCGGCGAGGACCGGCCGGCCCTCGATCACGCATACCGCCGCGATGCCGATCAGCGCGATGATGAACGCCGCGGTCAGCCGCTGCGTGACGCCCCTGAGATCGCCGCGCTTCCACGCCATCAGCGGGCCGAATGGCACCGCGATCAACAGCGGAATGAACAGCGGACCGAAGGTCGCATTGAAGAACGGCGCGCCGACCGAAATCTTTTCGCCCGTAACCGCCTCCAGCGCCAATGGATAAAGCGTGCCGACGAACACGGTCGCGCAGGCGGTGGTGAGAAACAGGTTGTTGAAGACGAGCGCGCCTTCGCGCGAGACCGGCGCGAACAGTCCGCCCTGCTTCAACAGCGGGGCGCGCCAGGCATAGAGGGCCAGGCCGCCCCCGATGAAAAGGACCAGGATCGCCAGGATGAAGATGCCGCGCATCGGATCGGACGCGAAGGCATGCACCGAGGTGAGCACGCCGGAGCGAACCAGGAAGGTGCCGATCAGCGACAGCGAGAAGGTAAGAATGGCGAGCAGGATGGTCCACACCTTCAGCGCTTCGCGCTTCTCCATGACGACCGCGGAATGGAGCAGCGCCGTGCCGGCAAGCCACGGCATGAACGAGGCGTTCTCGACCGGGTCCCAGTACCACCAGCCGCCCCATCCAAGCGTATAGTAGGCCCAGTACGACCCCATCGCGATGCCGAGCGTCAGGCACATCCACGCCACCAGCGTCCACGGCCGCACCCAGCGCGCCCAGGCGGCGTCGATCCGGCCCTCGATCAGTGCGGCGATCGCGAACGAGAACGAGATCGAGAACCCCACATAGCCGAGGTAGAGCATCGGCGGATGGATCGCGAGGCCGAGGTCCTGCAGGATCGGATTGAGATCGCGCCCCTCGAACGGCGCATCGGCAAGACGCAGGAACGGGTTCGACGTGATCAGGATGAACAGATAGAAGGCGGCCGCCACCCACGACTGCACGCTCAGCACCGTCGCCTTCAGGGTGGCCGGAATGTTGCGGCCGAACGCCGCGACCAGCGCGCCGAACAGCGACAGGATGAGGACCCAGAGCAGCATCGAGCCTTCGTGGTTCCCCCACACGCTCGTGAGCTTGTAGATCAGCGGCATCGTGGAGTGCGAGTTCTCGAATACGGTCGCGACCGAAAAATCGGACGCGACGTAGCAGGCCATCAGCGCCGCAAACGAGAACGCGACGAACCCGAATTGCGCGAGCGCGGTCGGTTCGGCGACGCCCATCAGGACCGCGTCGCGCGTGCGCGCGCCATAGAGCGGAACGACCGACTGCACCAGCGCGATCGCAAGTGCCAGAACCAACGCGTAGTTTCCAAGTTCCGCGATCATGGCGTGGTCCTCGTGCCGGCACCCGGTTTCTTGTTCTCGTATTCGTCTTTCCAGTGCCCCTGCTTCTTCAAGGCGTCGGCGACTTCCTTCGGCATGTAGGTCTCGTCGTGCTTGGCGAGCACCGAGTCGGCCTTGAAGGTGCCGGACGCCTCGAGCGCGCCTTCGGTCACCACGCCCTGCCCTTCGCGAAACAGGTCCGGCAGGATGCCCTGGTAGGTGACCTGGATCGCCCGGTTGCCGTCGCTGACCTCGAAGCCGACGTTGAGATCGGCGCCGCGCACGATGCTGCCGGGGACCACCAGGCCGCCGAGGCGGATGCGGGTTCCGGGCGCCACGTGCTTCTCCACCAGGTCGCTGGGCGAGTTGAAGAATACGATCGAGTCCTTGAGCGCCGAAAGCACCAGCGCGACGGCGAGTCCGAGGACGCCGACGCCGGTGGCGATCAAGGCCAGGCGACGTTGTTTGCGGGTCATGCGTTGTTTTTCATTTGTTGGCGTTCATCCGTCGAGGCGGCTTTTCGGGCTCGCCGGCAAGCGCGCGCGGCGATTCAGCCGCGTGCTCGGCGCTTGGGGAGGCGCTCGGCCGGCACCATACAGGCATGCACGCGCCGGAGCCACCCTCGGGTGGGTCGCCATAATGGCGGTTCGAGCGTCGCTCCGACGATTGTATCTGCGTCGAACCCCGACGAAATGAACTTGCCAAGGCCGAGACTGCGCTCCTCGCCGGCGTCACGAGTTCCGTGAGGCAACGCGCCGTCGCCCTTGAGATCACTGGCAATTTTCCAATTGGGTTGGGTCTGCCGGATCGGGTTTGGTCCGCCAAAATGGAAGAAAGGGAGAGCTTTTAATGTAACACAACGTTTGCAGGAATACCCACGGGCGACGCGGCCCCCGTGCGACGCATAGGACCCCTGCGGCGGAGTCGCACACGGGTGCGGGCAAATCGCCGGTCGTGGCGTCAGGCTTTCGCCGCCACCTTGCGCTCGTTCGCCACCGCGACTTCCCCCGCCTTGGCGAGCGTCTCGGCGTATTCCTGGCCAAAAATCCTGCCGCAGAAGCGCGCCGCCGCATCGAATTGCGACTGCCGATAGCTGCGATCGGTCTTGACCGACGTGCGCAAGCCTTCGAGCAGTTGCTCGACATGCGTTTCGAGGTAGTTCTGCACCTCGGAATACGCGCGCATCGTCATTTCGTTGATGGCGAGCTCGTTGGCGTAGTTGCGGCACTGGCCGACGAACCCGAGCAGCGCCTCGGTTTCGGCTACGTCGCCGGCGTCCAGGACCGAGCCCGGGACGATCTCTTTGTTCGGTCGTACGCGCAGCATCCGCCGCACCCGGCCGGGCGCGGATTCGATATCCGGCCGCAGCGCGACGGCGAGTTGGCTGCGGATGGCCGCGAGCCGGCGCGCCCAGGGCGTATCGCCCGACAGATCCAGCTCGGTCCTCAGCCCGCGCGCTGCGTCATGGATGTCCTTGAGCAGCGAAGGCTGCGCCATGGCCTGGCCGCGCTGGAGATCGGTCTCCAATTCGCGCACCAGCCGCTCGACGTCGGCCAGCACGATCGACACCGCCGGCGCATACGGCGTCTCGCCGATACGCGTCGGCTGATCGCTGTCCGCCGCCTTGATGGCGACACGGATCAGCTGCCACGGCGCGGAGAGCCGGGCCATCACCAGCACCAGGGCCAGCGTGTAGACTTGCGCGGTTCTTCCCGCGGTGGAATCGACGAAGGCGATGACCGACGCTGATCTGGTCATCGGAAAGATTGCGGATCTTGGACGGCAATCTTGCCGCCGAGCGCGGCGAGCACGTCGCGCGTCTTCAAAATTGCGGCGAGCTGGCGCACGTCGTCGAGCGCGCGCGGCGTCCCGATCTGATGGGCGAGCTTGCGCCGGGCCTTTTCGTCGCTTTGCGCAGCCGCCAACGACTTTTCGATCGCCTGGACGACGCGGTCCTGGAAAGCATGCGCGGCTTGCGCGGTCTTGCCCTGCTCACCGGCGAGCAGCAGCCGTGTCGCATTGTCCGCAAAGGCGTTCGCCTCGTCCGGCAGGAGGTCGCGGTAGATCCACTCCCATATCGCCGCGGCCGCGGCGCGCGGAAGGCGTCCCTCGTGGACACGATCGGGTTCATCGTCGACGAAGAACGGCTCGAGGAAGACGAAGAACAGCCGGGCCGGCAGTTGTCGTCGCGGTCCGCCGCGGACGGCGCGGGGCGCTCGGCGACGGGCGGCAGCAGGCCCAACGTCGGAAACGCTCGGCGTTGCGCAGCTCGCGGATGATCAGGTCGCTGCCGGGCAGACCCCCGCGCCGCGCTCGCCGCGCTCGAGCTCGGCCAGCAGCATCGCGCGCACCCGTGGGCTCAATTCCCGCAGAAAGCCGCGCAGTTTGTCGGCCTTTTGGCCGTCGATCGCCATGCAGGGCACCGAACGAGGGTTGACGTTTGGTTCCTGTCATAGCTGTCGCCGCCTTAAGAACTCGTTGAAAACCCGTGAATAAGCGGGTTGCCGCAACGTCCGGCGACAGTTATCGGGCGCGCCGAGGATCCGGGAACGCGTCATCCGCGCCGCGGCGGCCGGCGCCCGGGGGCTTGCGGTTTTCCGGCACACAAACGGTATTTACATACTTCTGACAATCGAGACCAGCTTGGACGTAAAGCCGGGCCTAAATCACGGACGCCGCCCGGCACGGATTCCCGCCGCCTGATCCCCACTGAATCCGCCGGGTTGCGAGAACGGCTCGCTATCGCGCAATCTCTGCGGCGGTTCCACCGATCGGGAGGACGGAATGCCGATCATCGCGAGGCTGTCGGGCGTCCTGCCGCTACTCCTGCTCGGCCGGGCACGCTTCCGGCCGGGAAGCGCCCGGCGAGCGCGGAGGAAACGTCATGAAACGCAGCACCGACCGGATTCTCACCACCCATGCGGGCAGCCTGCCGCGGCCGCGCGACCTGCTCGACCTGGTGCGCGCGCGCGCGCGCGGCGAGCGCATCGACGAGGAGGCGTTCCAGACCCGGCTGCGCCTGGCGGTCGGCGAGATCGTGCGCCAGCAGGCCGAGCTCGGCATCGACATCGTCGACGACGGCGAGTTCGGCAAGCCGAGCTTCGTGACCTATGTGCGCGAGCGCCTCGGCGGCCTCACCCGCCAGGAGGGCGAGCGGCAGAGTCCCGTGGATCCGCTCGCGCGAGGCGATCTCGTTTCCCGAGTTCTACAAGGCCCAGGCCGGCGCCGTGAACGCGCGCCAGGCCGCTCATGGCCTGCACCGGGCCGATCACCTACCGGGGCCACAAGGAGCTGCAGACCGACCTCGACAATCTCAAGGCCGCGCTGGCGGGCGTCGACGTCGCCGACGTGTTCGTGCCGTCGATCTCGCCGTCCAACATCGAGGACTGGAACAGCAACCACTATTACAAGACGCGCGGAGGAGTATCTCTATCGCCATCGGCGAGGCGATGCGCGAGGAGTACAAGGCGATCGTCGCCGCCGGCTTCCTGGTCCAGATCGACGATCCCGCAGCTCGTGACCCACTACGTGGTGAATCCGACCGCGACCATCGAGCAGTGCCGCAAGTGGGCGCAGATGCACGTCGAGGCGCTCAACCACGCCATACGGGGAATTCCGCGCGAGAAAATCCGCTACCACACCTGCTACGGCATCAACATGGGTCCGCGCGTCCACGACATGGAGGTCAAGGACATCGTCGACATCGTGCTCAAGATCAACGCCGGCGCGTTCTCGTTCGAGGCCGCCAATCCGCGCCACGAGCACGAATGGACGGTGTGGGAAGAGGCGAAGATCCCCGACGGCGCCGTGCTCATTCCCGGCGTCATCTCGCATTCGACCGTCCTGGTCGAGCATCCCGAGCTGATCGCGCAACGTATCGCCCGCTATGCAAGAATCGTCGGCCGCCAGAACGTCATCGCCGGTTCGGATTGCGGCTTCGCCACATTCGCGGGCTCGGACGAGGTGCACGAGAGCATCGTGTGGGCGAAATTCGATGCGCTCGGCAAGGGCGCGCGGATCGCGTCGCGGGGGCTGTGGGCCAATCGCCGGGCGAAGCCCGCGAAAGCGGCCGTGAAGCGCGCGAAAGCGCCGGCCAAAAAACCCTCCAGGCGGCGCAAGGCCCCGTCCCGCGCGGCGCGCAAGGTTGCGAAGCGGCGCTGAGCACGCAGCGATACGAACTCAGCTCTTAACACGGCGCTCGAATCAACTTTCACTTTTGAGCCAATCGTACTTTCCGACGCCCTGGAGAAGAAGGAACAGGCAGTCGGTCGTCCCTCAATTCGATATGAGATGTGGGGTTCCCGGCTTGATGTGATGACGGTCTCCGATCTCGACCGTGTGTTCCTCATCGGGAGATCGCGTGTTGATGGTCAGCGTCCCGCGCAAGACGAAATAGTGGTCCGTGCTCTCGCTGTGGCGATGCCAGGGAATGAGCTCGCCGGGCGCCAGCGTAAAGATGCGCGCCTGAACGTCCGTCCCGGCCACCACTGTCTCGATGTTCTTGACGGCATAATTTGGCATGTTTGCTGCCGCGCCTGCGTGTGATCCCCTCGATGCCGCTCGCGCATGATCCCGAAAAAGGCCTGCCCCGGACTTGACCCGGAGTTGACCGACTTTTCGGACAAGAACATGCGCAAAACCAAAAAGATCGGAAGCAAGATCCCTTCAATCTGAAGCGATTTTGCTCTACTCGGCCTTGAGCTTGGCGTCGCGAATGACCTTGTGCCAGCGGGCGGACTCCTCGCCGATGATCCGGGCGAACTCGTCCGGCGTATTCCCGATCGGCACAAAGCCGGCCGCGTCGAATTGCTGCTTGACCTCCGGAAGCGAGACGATCCGGACGATCTCGTCGTGCAGCAGGTCGACGACCGCCTTCGGGGTTCCGGCGGGGACCAGCACACCGAGCAAGGTGTCGGCCTCCTGGCCGGGAAATCCCGCTTCCGCGATGGTCGGCACGTCGGGCAAGGCGGACGAGCGCTGCGCACTGAGCACCGCGAGCCCGCGCAGCTTGCCCTCCTTGATGTGCGGGACCGCGGGGGCGAGCACCACGAACGCGAAGGGTGTGTGCCCGCCCAGCGTCGATTGGATCGCCGGCGCCGAGCCGTTGAATGGCACGTCCACCAGATCTGCCCCGAGCGACAGCTTGAACAACTCGCCGGACAGATACGGCGTGGTCCCCATTCCGGCGGACGCGAAGCTGAGCTTGCCGGGATTGGCCCTGATGTATGCCGCCAGTTCCTTGACGCTGGCGACCGGCAATGACGGATTGGCCACCAGCACGTTGGGCGCATAGGCCGGCATGGTCACCGGCAGGAAATCCTTGGTCTGGTCGTACGGGACCTTGGGGTAAAAACTCGGATTGACCATGAAGCTCGAGGAAACCAGCACGATGGTGTAGCCGTCGGGCGCCGCACGCGCGGCCGCCCCCATGCCGAGGTTGCCGCCGGCGCCGCCCTGGTTCTCGACGTAGAACTGCCGGCCCAGACGCTCGCTGAGCTTCTGCGTCAGCAAGCGAGCCACGATATCGGCCGGCCCGCCCGGCGCGAACGGCACGATCATCCTGACGGGACGATTGGGATAGGTCTGCGCCAGTGCGGCGTCGGCACAGATCAGCGTCGCGAGCGCGACGCAAACACGGACGATGGCTGTCATGGCGCCCTCCCGGCGGATCGTGAGGCTATCATTGGCGCCACGCGCATAGATATAGCCCCTGGCACGTCCGCAACATCGCGTGCGTAGCGACGTTGTTGGCTCTCCATGCAACTCCCGACATCAGGCGGAAGTGCAGCAATGCCCCGACCTTCGCTGCGATCACGGCCTTCCGCGTACCCCTGTATTTGTGTAAGTCCTGCTGATCTGTTCCGTGCAGCGAGATCAATGTCCTCCGAGGAATTGTATGGCGGATTGGGGCTCCGGATACGTCACCGACACGGCCTACGTCCATGACTTTTGCCGAGTGCAAACGCCGGCAATCCTGAGCCTTGCGGCACTCTCGCGAAACGTGGCCGCCGCCGGAGGGCTCGGCGAGCCCCTCGCCTATTGCGATCTCGGCTGCGGCCAGGGATTTACGGCAAATCTCGTCGCGGCTGCGAACCCCCGGGCGCAGGTCTTCGGCGCAGACTTCAACCCGACCCACATCGCCGGCGCGCGCGCGCTCGCGATCGCAGCCGGCCTCAAGAACGTCGTGTTCCGCGAGGCGGGCTTCGACGAATTGCTGCAGGACGCGAGCCTGCCGGACTTCGACATCATCTGCATGCACGGCGTCTACAGCTGGATCAGCCCGGAGAACCGCCGCACGCTCGTCGCCCTGATCCGCCGCCGGCTCAAGTCGGGCGGCCTGCTCTACATTTCCTATGACGCGATGCCCGGTTGGGCCGGGATCGCGCCGTTGCGCCGTCTCCTGGTTCAGCAGCACGCCGCGTCGGGCAGCGCGTCGTCGCAAGCTGGCCTCGCGCAGGCGCTCGCCTTCGCGGACAAGCTCAAGGAGCTGAGCGCGCGGTTCTACCTCATGTATCCCTACGTATCGGTGCAGTGGGACCGCCTGAAGAAGCTGCCCGCGTCCTACCTGGCGCACGAGCTGCTCACGCGCGACTGGGAGGCGTTCTCGTTCAGCGACGTGGCGGCCGAACTGTCGGAGGCGAAGCTCACGTTTGTGGGCTCGGCGCACCTCACCGATCACGTCGACCGGGTGAATTTCACCGAGGAGCAGCAAAATTTCCTGGCGCAGATCGGCGATCCGCTGCTGGCCGAGACGACGCGCGACATGATCATCGGCCGGCAGTTTCGCCGCGATCTCTTCGTCAAGGGCGTCGCGTCGGTGCGGCCGCTGCCGGCGCGCGAGCGCTGGCTCGACACGCGCTTCGCGCTCTCGACGGCCGCCGACGAGGTCGAGCTGACGTTCGAGACGGCGCTCGGCACGCTCCAGCTTCGCCCCGAGACCTACACGCCGGTGATCGAGACCTTCGGCGGCGGGCCGATGACGCTGCGCGAGCTCGTCGCGAGCCCGGCGGGCGCAAAGCTCGAGTGGGCCGGGCTCCTCGACGCCATCAAGGTGCTGGTCGGCCGCGGCGAGCTGCAGCCGGCGCTGCCGGCCGAGAACGAGGCGGAGCGCGCGGCGTCGGCGCGCGCCTTCAACGCGGCGGTGATGGCGCTGGCGAAAGAGTCCGCCGACCTCGGCTATCTCGCATCGCCGGTGACCGGCGGCGGCGTGCGTGTCGATCAGCTCGCGCAGCTCTATCTGCAGGCGAAGAAGGACGGCGGCGCAGATCCGGTCGCGGCGCTTGCCGCGCTGGCCGAGCGGCGCGGCGGGATCGTCGACAAGGACGACAAGAAGCTCGGGCCCGAGGAGGCGCTGGCGGCGCTCAAGGCGCAAGTCGCGCGGATCGAGCAGAAGACGATCCCGCTGCTGGAGCAGCTCGGAATTCGCTGAAGCGCTTCGCGAGACGCCCGGATTATCCCTTGGCGGTCGGGATGATCACATGCCCCGGGTTTTCGAACGCATCCGCAAGCTTGATGAAATCCCCGCCGAAGCTGCGCAGATCCGTGTTCAGCTTGGCCAGGTCGGCACCCAGCTTGATGAAGTCGTCGGGGTGCTGGAGGACCGCCTGGTCGAACTTAATGGCGATATCGAACTTGAAATCGATCTTGTGATCCGTCGTGATCGTGTCGTCGTCCGACGGAGCGAGATCCTGCGCGATCTTGAGGAAGTCCGCGCTCAGGAACTTATAGTCGTCGGCGAGCTTCACCGAATCGCCAGAGAGCTTGACGAATGCCATGCCGAGCGCGGAATTTTCGGAAATCCCGCTGATCTTGACGAAGCTTTCGAGATCGGCGGCGATCTTGAGCTGGTCGGCGCTCTGCTCTTTGTAATCCAAGCTGATCTTGGCGAAGTTCAAGCTCGAACTTCTCCGTGGGACCGAACTTGATATCCGATGCGGCCGCGAGGAAGTCGAGGCCGGTGATCTTGATATCGGCCTCGTATTTCAGGAAGTCGGCCCCCAGCGGGAACGGGGATTCATTGTCCGACGGCGTGAACTTGATGAACTGATCGGTGAGCGACACGATCGAGTTGTCGATCTTGTGCAGCACCGGGTCGAGCTTGATGAACTCAAAGCCGATCTTGAAGAAATCCTGATCGATCTTCAGCAGGTCGCGCTCGATCTTGTGCTGGACCGCGGGAACCAGCTCGGAACTTGCATCCTGGGCGAGCTTGATGAAGCCGCCGCCGAGGTCGGCAAAGCTTGCGCCGAGCCGCTCCAATCCGTGCCCGGCCCGCTCGGCCTCGCCCTCGAATTCCCTCGAACTTGAGAAAAGCATCGACCGCCATGGCGCCATCTCCCGAATTTTCTCGTCGGTAAGAAGCTACCGGCCCGTGTCCAGTATGAGGACATGGTGCCTTTGATCAGCGTAGCGCTGACGCGACAATTTGGCAACGCCGAAGCGGCACATCGCGAGCTGCTCGCGGCTCCCCGCCCGTCCTCCCGCGTCACGCCGCCGGCAGCACCAGCTCGGCGCGCAGGCCGCCGATCGGCGCGGTCGACGAGCGTGAGCGCTGCCGCCGTAGAGCGACGCGAGCTCGACCACGATCGAGAGGCCGAGCCCCGAGCCCGGCTTGGTCTCGTCGAGCCGCTGGCCGCGGCGCGACACCTGCTCGCGCTCGGCCGGCGAGAGACCCGGACCGTCGTCGTCGACGACGACGCGGACGACGGGCTTGCGCGGATCGCCCTCCTGGCGTTCCGACGTCACCTCGATGCTCACCCGCGACTGCGCCCATTTGCAGGCATTGTCGACGAGATTGCCGAGCATCTCCTCGAGGTCCTGGCGCTCGCCGCGAAACCGCACGTCGTCCGGGGCGTCGACGATCGATCGCGATGCCGCGCGGGTGGTAGATCTTCTCCATCGTGCGCGTGAGCGCGGTCACCACCGGCCGACCTCGGTCACCGTGCCGACCACGGTGGCGCGGGCCGCGATGCGGGCGCGCTCGAGATGGCGGGTGACCTGGTCGCGCATGATGCCGATCTGCTCGCGCACCTTGGCGGCGAACGGATCGTCGGCGCGCGACGCCGCCTCGTTCACCATGACCGACAGCGGCGTCTTCAGCGCATGCGCCAGATTGCCGACATGGGTGCGGGCGCGCTCGACGATCTCGCGATTGGCGTCGATCAGCGCGTTGGTCTCGCGCGCGAGCGGCTCGATCTCCACCGGGAAAGCGGCCGGCGAGCCGCTCGGCGGTGCCGGCCCGGATCGCCGCGAGGCTTTCGGAGATGCGCTTGAGCGGCGCGAGGCCGAAGCGCACCTGGAACATGGTGGTGAGCAGCAGCACGGCCGCCAGCGATCGCGAAGGTGACGGCGATCGCGCGGTCGAACGAATGGGTCTCGTCGTCGATCTCCTGCGAGTCGCCCGCGACCGCCACCAGATAGCGGCCGTCCTCGCCGAGGTCGACGGTGCGCTCGACCAGGCGCAGGCGCTGGTCCTCCGGACCCGGCACGTAGCCGCGGCGCGTGCCGTCGTCGCTCGGCGCGCACGCCCCGTGTCGACGAGATGCGGCAGGCCGCCATCCCACAGCGAGCGCGACGAGCGCACCTCGGGCTTGCGCCGCGTTGAGGCGGGTGACCTGCCAGTACCAGCCCGACAGCGGCAGGTCGAACAGCGGCTCGCCGAGCGACTGCGGCGTACGTTCGCTCGACTCGTCGGGCGCCGCCACGTCGGCGACCAGGGTGCGCAGATAGACGTCGAGCCGGCGGTCGAACGAGCGCTCGACCGCGTCGCGATAGAGCGACGACAGCACGAAGCCGGTGATCAGCAGGATGACGACCGTCCAGCCGGTCGCCGACAGGAACAGACGAAGCGCGAGCGAGTTAGCGCGCATCGCTCGGCGGCGTGAGCAGATAGCCGAGCCCGCGCACCGTCTGGATCACGTCGACGCCGAGCTTCTTGCGGATGCGGCCGACGAACACCTCGATGGTGTTGGAGTCGCGGTCGAAGTCCTGGTCGTAGAGATGCTCGACCAGCTCGGTGCGCGACACCACGCGGCCGGTGTGGTGCATCAGATAGGCGAGCAGCCGGTATTCGTGCGAGGTGAGCTTGACCGGCGTGCCGTCGACGGTGACGCGGCCGGTGCGCGAGTCGAGCCGCACCGGGCCGCACAGGAACTCGCTCTTGGCGTGGCCGACCGAGCGGCGCAGCAGCGCGCGGATGCGCGCCAGCACCTCCTCGAGATGGAACGGCTTGGCCACGTAGTCGTCGGCGCCGGCGTCGAAGCCCTGCACCTTGTCGCTCCAGCGGTCGCGCGCGGTGAGCATCAGCACCGGCATGGCGCGGCCGGCGCGCCGCCAGGATTCCAGCACCGAGATGCCGTCCATCTTGGGCAGCCCGATGTCGAGGATCACCGCGTCATAGGGCTCGGTCTCGCCGAGATAGTGGCCCTCCTCGCCGTCGAAGGCGCGGTCGACCACGTAGCCGGCGTCGGTCAGCGCGGTCGCGAGCTGCCGGTTGAGGTCGGGATCGTCCTCGACGACGAGCAGGCGCATGTCTGTTCCTCACTATATTCCGTACGCGTCGCCGCTATTCGGCTTCCCCGCGCAGACTTATGACCGAGCCGTTGCCCGCGTCGACGCTGGCCTGCCCCACCTTGCCATCGCGCCCGAGCACTGTCAGCACATAGACGAACCGTCCGCCGCGCTCGCACAGGCGGGCGCGGATGGTCTCGCCGTGCGGCTTGACGGCCCGCATCGCCCGCGAGAGCGGGACGACCGCGTGGGCGGCCGTCTTCGCCTTCTGCTCGTTGGGCGCGAGGCAGCGATCGGCCGCATACGGCCGTCGCGGTCGCGCCGAGCACGACGAGGCCCGCCAACACGGTCCGCCTCACGATCATCCGTCCCCCGGTTGCGAGTTCACGCTCTAAGTCCATGTTCGGCCGCGTTTTCTACGGCCACCCGGTATCCGCCCCGGATCAAGTCCGCGGCTGGCTTTCGCCGGACCATGCGCCGCCGCCTCGGCCGGTCAAGACTGCGGCATATCCGACTCGGCAAACCCGCGAAAGGTCGCGAATTGATCGACCCCCTGGCGCGGAGTGCGCCAGCGGTTGACGGCGGCGCCCTCGTCGCCGAAACCCAGCGCGATGCCGCAGAACAATATGTGGTCGGCCGGCAGATTCAGGAAGGGCGGCACGGTCTTGTGCCAGTGGGTCCAGGCTTCCTGCGCGCAGGAGTGCAGTCCGTGGGCGCGCGCGAGCAGCAGCACCGTCTGGATGAAGCCGCCCAGATCCGACCACTGCGGCGGCCCCATGGAGCGGTCGATCGAGACGAACAGCCCGACCGGGGCGTCGAAGAACTCGAAATTGCGCGCATATTGGGCAACCCGCGCCGGCCGGTCCTCGTGCGGAATACCGAGCGCGCCGTAGAGCAGCGCGCCGACCTCGAAGCGGCGCGCCGCGTAGGGCTCCCTCAGGGGCGAGGGATAGATCGGGTATTCGGTGTCCTCCCCGCGCGGCAACTCGCCGTGGCGCGGGCGGATCAGCGCCTTCAATGCTTCGAGCGCCGAGCCGCTGAGCGCGTCGACGCGCCAGGGCTGGAGATTGCCGCCCGAGGGCGCACGCGCCGCCCGCTCGAGAATGTCGCGCACCACGGCGAGCGGGACCGGGGTGGACAGAAAGGCCCGGCAGCTGAACCGGGTCGCGACGGCGTCACGCACGTCCATGGGCTTTCTCCGAAGGAATTGAGCCGGAGTGTGCAGGCGGCGACGCGCGGAGGAAAGCCAGGGAAAGACGGAAGCAGCCGGCCCGGCACGGCGCCGCCCGGCACCGCCAGACGCCGCTTTTCCGCCGGCTTGGCTAAAATTTGCCGCGAAGGCTCGCGTTCGCCTTTACGCCGGGCGAACCGCGGAGGTGTCTAATCCGGGTCATTCGGCATCGATGCGCGGCGAGGCGCGCCCATGAACCCGCTCGTCTTCCAGTGCCCGAAGACCGGCCGCGCGCTCGACGTCGGTCTCGATATCCAGATTCATCGCGGCAGCCTGCAGAACGTCCAGCCGATCACGCTGCGCGTGCTGTGTCCGCTGTGCGGCAGCATGCATGTGTGGAAGATCGCCGACGGCTGGATCCGGGAGCCGCGGCCGGCCCAGCGCACCGGCGAGTGGCGGCAGCTCTAGAGCGGGATGACTTTTCTTCGAATCGTCATCCCGCTCTAGCTTATTCTTGGAGCATGATCTTTTCCGAAAACCGGTGCCCACTTTTCGGGATCATGCTCTAGCTTTCGCCAGTCCTGCGCATTCCGCGTTGACAAACCCCACGCGCTGCGGCTCAACGCGGTCCATGCGCCGTCTCGCCGCCCTCGGGGTCGCACTGTATTGGTCCGTTCCGGCCGCCGCCATGGTGGGCGGCGCGCCGCCCGCCGATTCGGCGATCGCGCGGCACGTGGTGCTGATCGTCGGCTCGCGCGGGACGTTCTGCACCGGCGTCGCGCTCGCGCGCGACCTCGTGCTCACCGCGGCGCACTGCACGCTGCCGGGCGCCGACTACAAGCTGATGGAATTCGATGCCGCCCATCAGCCGGTGCTCAAGGACGTCGCCGGCATCGCGCGCCACCCGCAGTTCGATCTCAACACCCTGCTCGGCCATCGCGCGACCGCGGACGTGGCGCTGCTCCGGCTCGCGGCTCCGCTCGGCGGCCGCGTTCGCGCCCGCTGGGCTCGCCGCGCCGGCGCAGGCGGTCGCGGTCGGCGATGCGTTCACGGTCGCGGGCTACGGCGTCGCGGTGCGCGGCGACGGGCGCAGCAGCGGGACGCTGCGGACCGCGAACCTGGTCGCCACCGGCCAGCCCGGCACGCTGCAGATCCGGCTGGTCGACCCGCAGGCCCGGGGCGAACGGGCGGGCCTCGGGGCCTGCACGGGCGATTCCGGTGCGCCGGTGTTCGTCGCGCTGGGGGATCGTCTCGCGGTGGCCGGCGTGGTGAGCTGGTCGACCGGACCGAAGCTCGCCGACGGCTGCGGCGGCCTCACCGGGGTCACGCCGCTGGTGCGCTATCGCGACTGGGTGATCGAGACGGCACGCCGGATGGGCTCGCCCCTGCCGCCGTGACGCCGTGCCGTGGTAGGGTGCGGGCACGCATTTTCCCGCTGGCCCGAGACCCGATGTTCAGAATCCTCATCCTGCTGGCCGCCATCACCACGACGGGGGTCGCCGCCTTCCAGTCGGCCGCGCGGTTCGGATTGTTAGGGGCTTCGGCCAGAGACGTGACGGCGCAACATTGGCAGGCGTGGATCGGCAACACGATCGTGGCGGCGATCCTGTGGTTCGTGTGGTTCAACGTGTGAGGCTTGGCCCCGGCTGTGGATAACATGTGAATTACTGGCTGATAAACTCATTGATTTAATAGCTTACTGAGATAACTGAACGCCATTGATGAATGCAGGCCGGCCGCGCCGCAACAGCCGCACGACACAACTCCCTGACCGTCTCATCCGCGCGTTGACGCCTGAGCGCC
Source organism: uncultured Pseudomonadota bacterium (assembly GCA_963791155.1). GTDB lineage: Bacteria > Pseudomonadota > Alphaproteobacteria > Rhizobiales > Xanthobacteraceae > JAVDCA01. Next base: position 7,413 of record CAWBRI010000006.1, on the reverse strand, counting down.
CCGGGGGTCGAGCGCACCGCCGGATTGCGCTTGCGGCCCATGCCGGAATAGCCGACCCTCGCCGTCCCCTAGGTCAAGCCCCGACCGGAGAATACCATGCGCACAACCCCCCTCGCCCTTGCGGCCACCGCCGTCATTGCGCTCGCGGCGCCTGCCGCCGCCCCAGTGGCCGCCCAAGACGCGGCCGAGCAGCAGCTCGGCAACGTTCATTTCGCGACTTCCTGCAACGAGGTGGCGCAGCGCCGGTTCGACCGCGCCATGCGCTACCAGCATTCGTTCTGGTACCGCAAGTCGCAAGCCATCTTCGAGGAAACGCTGAAGGCCGATCCGCAATGCGGCATCGCGCTGTGGGGCGTCGCGCTCTCGATGCTCAACAACCCGCACGCACCGCCGCCAACGGATAATCTTCCGCTCGGGCTCGCGGCGCTTCAAAAGGCCAAAGAGATCGGCGCCAAGACGCCGCGCGAGCGCGACTTCATCAACTCGCTCGTCGCTTTCTACACCGGCTACGACAAGATCGACCATCGCACGCGCGTCCAATCCTATCTCAAGGCGATCGAGGCGGTGGCGCAGCGTTATCCCGATGACGACGAAGCCCAGATCTTTTACGCCATCACGCTCAACGTCGCCGCGTCGCCGACCGACAAGACCTATGCCAACCAGCTCAAAGGCGCGGCCATCCTCGAGCCGATCTTCGCCCGCCAGCCGCAGCATCCCGGCGTCGCCCACTACCTGATCCACCTCTACGACTACCCGGCGATCGCCGACAAAGGCCTCAACGCCGCCACCCGCTATGCCGGGATTGCGCCGGCGGCCCCGCACGCCCAGCACATGCCGTCGCACATCTTCACCCGCGTCGGCTACTGGAAGGAATCGATCGCCTCCAACCTCGCCTCGGTGAAGGCGGCGAAGGCCGACAAGGAATGGGACGACGGGATGCACGGCATGGACTATCTCGTCTATGCCTATCTCCAGCTCGGACAGGACAAGAACGCCCGCGCCGTGGTCGACCAGATGGAGACGACGGAGGGCTACAAGCGCTTCGCCGGCTTTTATGCGAATGCCGCCAGTCACGCGCGCTACATGGTGGAACGCGGCGATTGGAAGGGCGCGGCGGCGCTCCAGGTCAAGCCGAGCCCGGTCGCCTATGCGGATGCCATGACGTATTTCGCGCGCGCGGTCGGCGCGGCGCATTCAGGCCAGCTCGAGGCCGCCCGCGCCGACATCGGCAAGCTTGCGGAGCTTCGCGACAAGCTGAAAGACGCCAAGGACGCCTATTGGTCCGGCATCGTCGACATCCAGGGCCAGATCGCGACCGCCTGGGTGCTCTCCGCCGAGCGCAAATACGACGAGGCGCTCGCCGCGATGAGGGCCGCCGCCGATCAGGAGGACAAGACCGAGAAGCATCCGGTCACGCCGGGGCCCCCCGCGCCCGCGCGCGAGCTCTTGGGCGCCATGCTGCTCGAGCGCGGATCGCCCAGCGAAGCGCTCGCCGCCTTCGAGGCGACCCTCAAGAAGGAGCCCAACCGCTTCAACGCCACGGCGGGCGCCGCGCAGGCGGCCGACCGGCTGGGCGACAAGGCCAAGGCCACGGCCTATTACGAGAAGCTGGTCGGGCTCGCGAAAGACTCCGATTCCGACCGGCCGGCCCTCGCGGCGGCGAAGCTGTTCCTGGCGAAGAATTGAGAGCAGCGGCGTTGCGATCGATGTCAGGCTCCACATGAAAAAGCGCCTCGCCCTCGCGATCATGCTGTGCGCCGTCGCGGCGGCGGGCGGCGCCATGGTGCTGGCATCGAAATCCGCCGGGCCGCGCGAAATCAAGCCGGTGTTCACCGAGGTGAAGTGGCCGTTCCTGATGGATCAGTGGGGCCTCGGCCATGCCTACCGGTGCGGCGCGGAGGATTGCGGCACGCAGGTCGACGTCTATCTGCGTGCCAAGATCGGGTTCTGCAATTGCGCCACCGGGGTATCCGACGACGAAGAGCTCGAGCGGGTCGGCGACGTCGAGCTGTTCGGCTCCAAGTTCTCCGCAACGAGTCCGGGCCGTGAGATCGCGGTCGCCTGGATGAAGGGCCGCAGCCGGCCGTACGACGTGGTGGGCCGGCCGGCCGGCGCGACCCTTGCGATCGCGTTCAATGACCGTTGCGACGTGATCGTGGCGACCGCCGTGGTGCCGAGCGGAGCGGCCGCCGGGGTCGAGCCCGCCGTGCTCGCCTTCCTCAACAGCGCCACGGTGTTGCGCTGGGCCGAGAAGACGCTGGGGCTGTGAGGGGGCGAATGCCGAGTAGCGAATGGTCTTCGCTACTCGCTCGCTACTCGCTATTCGTCTCCGTCCCTACCTCACGGGCCGGCCCGATCCGCCGCGCAGCGGCCGCTCCGGCAACCGGATGAGCGCCAGCATGCCGACCACCAGAAACGCCGCCGCCGCGACGAACACCCACCGGAACACGTGCGCCGCATCGCCGCTCGCGGCGCCCGCCGTGATCAGGGCTTCGGCGCCGCGGCCGCGGTCGGGCACCACTCCGAAGCCGGCGAGCACGATCGCCCCCATGATGGCGACCACCAGCGAGGCGCACAGCGCACGGAAGAAATTCATCACGCCGGTGGCGGTGCCCATCTGGTGCGGCACCACCGCGTTCTGGATGCAGACGGTGGACAGCGGAAACACCGAGCCGACCCCGAGCCCGATCACCCCGAGCGCCACCATCACCACATAGGGCGAGGCGGCCGGCCGCCACGCCAGGTAGGCGGTGGCGGCGATCGCGAACGACATGCACACCAGCGGCACGCGCTTGTAATGGCGCAGATACATCATGGCTCGGCCGACCATGATCGAGCCCGGCGTCGTCATCACGGCGATCGGGATCAGGGCGAATCCCGAATTGGTGACCGACATGTTGTGAACGAGCTGGTAGTAGAACGGCACGAACACCGTGAGACCAATCGAGGCGCCGACCGCGCAGGCGCTGGTCGCCGTCCCCATGCGCACCACCGAATTGCGCAGGATCGGCAGCGGCAGATAGGGCTCCGACGCGTAGCCGATGCGCCAGCGAAAAGCGGCCGCGAAGGCAAGCGCCAGCGCGACCAGGCCGGCGATCTGCGGCGACGCCCATGAATAGCGCGTACCGCCCCAGGTGAGGGCGAGCAGAAGCGTGACCGCGCCCAGCATCATCAGCCCCGCCCCGATCATGTCGAGGTCGTGCCGGCGGTCGTTGCGCGGCAAACGCTTGAGCGCCGCATGGGTCAGCCATGCGGCGGCGACGCCCAGCGGCACGTTGATCCAGAAGATCAGCGGCCACGCGAGGTGCTCGGCGATGAAGCCGCCGACCACCGGACCGCCGATGCCGGCGCCGACCCACACGATCCCGATATAGGCCTGGTAGCGGCCGCGTTCGCGCGGCGGGCTCACGTCGGCGACGATGACCTGGGCGATCGGCATGATCCCGCCGCCGCCCAGCCCCTGCAGGCCGCGGCCCAGCACGAGCGTGATCATGTTGGGCGCGAGCGCGCACACCGCCGAGCCCGCCACGAAGATGCCGATCGCCGCCAGCATCATGGCGCGGCGCCCATGGATGTCGCTGAGCTTGCCGTAAAGCGACGCCACCACGGTCGAGGTGAGCAGATAGGCGGTGACGGTCCAGGACAGGTTCTCGAAATCCTGCAGGTCGCGGCCGATGGTCGGCAGCGCGGTCGCCACGATGGTCTGGTTGAGCGCGGCGAGAAACATCGCGAGCAGGATGCCGGAAATGACGCTGCGCGCCTCGGCGAAGGACAGATAGCCCGCGGGCGGCCGTTCCGGCACGACATTCATCAGCGTTCGCCTCGCCCGCGCAAGGGGCGCTCCTCGACCAGCATCATGGCAAACGACGCGAGCGCGAGAAAGACCGCCGCGGCGATGAACACCCAGCGGAACACGGCGGCGAAATCGGCGCCCGAACGGTTGACGCCGGCCAGCGTGTCGAGCGCGGCCGTGTCGCCGGCGCCGCCGAGCGCGCCCAGCACGATCGCCCCGAACGACGACACGATGATGGCCCCGCCGAGCTGGCGGAAGAAATTGAGCGTGCCGGTCGCGGTGCCGAACTGGTGCGGCACGACGGCGTTCTGGATCACCACCGTGGTCACCGGGTACATCGGGCCGAGCCCGAGGCCGGCCGCGAGCAGCAGCGCGCAGACGCCGGCGAGCGAGACACCGGCCGGATCGACGGCGAGCACCGCGAGCGCCGCGATGCTGACCAGCATGCCGGAGAGCGGCACGCGCATGTATCGCTCCATGCGGGCGATCAGCCGGCCGGCGATCACGGAGCCGACCGTGGTGCCGGCCACGAAGGCGATGAGCGCGACGCTCGATTGGCTCGCCGTGAGGCCGAGCACCAGCCCGAGATAAAGCGGCGTCATGATCGACAGCCCGATCACCGTACCGATCGAAAAGAACGCCGTCACGATGATCGCGCCCACCACCGGGTCGCGCAGCATGGCGAGCGGGATGAAGGGCTCGGGCGCGCGCCCAAGGCGCAGGGCGAACAGGCCCCACAGCAGCGCGGAGCCCGCGATCATCGCGACGACCTCGACGGAGCCCCACGGATAGCGCCGCCCGCCCCAGGCGAGCGCCAGCATCAGCACGAGCGCGGCCGCCACCATGAGGCCGGCGCCGAGGTAATCGAGCCGGTGCGGCCGGTCGTTGCGCGGCAGCTTGCGCAGCGAACGGTCGGTCATCACCAGCGCGACCGCGCCCAGCGGCACATTGATCCAGAAGATGAGCGACCAGTGCACGTAATCGGTGAGCAAGCCGCCGAGCACGGGTCCCAGAACGCTCGCCGCCATGAACATGACCGCGGAATAGCTCTGATAGAGCGGCCGATCGCGCGGCGACAGCAGGTCGGCGATGATGGTCTGCGCGATCGGGAGGATGCCACCGCCGCCGATCCCCTGCAGGGCGCGCGCCGCGATCAGCGCCCCCATGGTGGGGGCGAGCGCGCAGGCGATCGACCCGACGATGAAGATGCCGACCGCGACCAGCAGGGCGGCGCGGCGCCCATGGATGTCGGACAATTTTCCGAACAGCGGCGTCACCGCGGTCGCGGCCAGCAGATAGGCGGTCACGACGAAGGACAGATTCTCGACACCCGCCAGCACCCGCCCGATGGTCGGCAGGGCAGGCGCGATGATGGTCTGCTCCAGCGCGGACAAGAACATCGCCAGCATGATGCCGCCGATGATCGGCCGGATCAGCGCGTGATCGAGCGGCGCCGCTTGCCCGGCATCATCGGTCGCGCCGGCCATCGTCCGCGCTTCGGTCTGCTTCATCACGTTCTCGCGGCGGTGGGGGAAACGCCTTCAGCCGGCTCCGTATCGCCCCGCGGCGGCGCGCTGACAATGGGGGACCGATGCGGGGCTGGTATGAGGGCCCGAGGTTCGGCGCCGCGACGCGCCGCACGGCCGATTTAAGGTTTCTTCGCCCGCGCGCGTTTCGGCACCCGCAGGGGCCAGCTCACGATGCGGTCCTCGAGCGTCTCGTGCGGCATGTAGTCCTCCGAGGCGCCGACCCGCCCGCGCACCGACACGCCGGCGGCGTGCACGCTCTCGGGATCGCCCGACACCAGCGGATGCCACCAGTAGAGATCGCGGCCTTCGGCAACGAGGCGGTACCCGCAGGTCGGCGGCAGCCAGGGCAGCCTGCCGACATTCTGCGGGGTGAGCCGGACGCAGTCGGGGACCTGTGCCTTGCGGTGGGCGTAGTCGCCGCAACGGCAGGTCTCGACGTCGAGCAGGCGGCAGGCGACATCGGTGAAGTAGATTTTGCCGCTGTCCTCCTCCTCGAGCTTGTTGAGGCAGCAGCGGCCGCAGCCGTCGCACAGGCTCTCCCATTCCGAGTCGGTCATCTCGGCCAAACCCTTGCGCCGCCAGAATGGCTCGCTCATCCGCCGCCTGCCTGTTGGTGTCACGTGCCGTGATAGGCCCGCGGCGCGCGCCGTGAAAGGGGGCGCCAGGCGCGGACCCGGGGTGCCGGCCCGCATGGCGCCGGCGCGACCCGCCCGATCCTGCGGCGATCGGAGGGCCGAAGTTTCCTCAATTCGAGAGCAAGGACCGAAGTGCTTGCGCGTCCGTATCGCCTAGATTCCGGGTCACACGACGGAAAGACGTGTTTCCCGTCCCGACCCGAAGGAGCATGATCATGTTCGCAATGGCGCCCGCAACCGATGGACCGATGAAAGCGGACCGACCTTCTTTTGCGTCCGACGACGAACGCTGGCAAGCGGTCAAGCGCCGCGACCGCGCCGCCGACGGCGCGTTCTTCTATTCGGTGCGCACGACCGGCGTCTATTGCCGGCCATCCTGCGCGGCGCGGCTGCCGCGCCGGGAGAATGTCGGCTTCCACGCCAGCCCGGCCGCCGCCGAGAAGGCGGGTTTCCGGCCATGCCGGCGCTGCCATCCGAACGAGCCCGTGCGCGCCGAACGGCAGGCCCGCCTCGTGGCCAAGGCCTGCCGCCTGATCGAGCGGGCCGACGAGATGCCGAGCCTCGATGCGCTGGCCAAGAGCGCGGGCCTGAGCCGCTTCCACTTCCACCGCGTGTTCAAGGCGGTGACCGGGCTGACGCCGAAGACCTATGGGGCCGCCTGCCGGGCGCAGCGCGTGCGCGCCGAATTGACCGGGCGCGGAACCGTCACGGCGGCGATCTACGGGGCGGGCTTCAATTCGAGCGGGCGTTTTTATGCGGCTTCCGCCGGGCTGCTCGGCATGACGCCGACGGACTTTCGCGCCGGCGGGGCCGGGGCCGAGATCCGCTTCGCGGTCGGCGAATGCTCGCTCGGCTCGATCCTGGTGGCGGCGACCCGCAAGGGCATCTGTGCGATCTCGCTGGGCGACGACCCGGACGCGCTGGTGCGCGATCTGCAGGATCGTTTCCCGAACGCGGGGTTGATCGGGGGCGACAAGGCTTTCGAGCGCCTGGTCGCCGACGTGGTCGGCTTCGTCGAAGCGCCGGCGCAGGGACTCGATCTGCCGCTCGATTTGCGCGGCACCGCGTTCCAGCAGCGAGTGTGGCAGGCGCTGCGCAAGATTCCGGCCGGCACCACCGCGACCTATACGGAAATCGCCAAGCGCATCGGCCGCCCGAAGGCGGTGCGCGCGGTGGCGCAGGCCTGCGCCGGCAATGCGATCGCGGTCGCGATCCCGTGCCACCGCGTGGTGCGCCTCGACGGCGGCCTCTCGGGCTATCGTTGGGGCGTCGCGCGCAAGCGCGCGCTGCTCGCCAAGGAGGCGGCGGCTTGAGCGCGGCCCGCGCCGCGCGCTCGCCGGCGCAAGCCGCCCTCCCGGCTCGGGTCGCCGCCCTCGACTGGGCCCGCATGGCGGCGGCGATCGACGCGCATGGCTGCGCCACGACCGGGCCTTTGCTCACCGCCGAGGAGTGCGCC